>JADKCH010000002.1 GCA_016714685.1 Candidatus Geothrix odensensis | reverse complement strand
AGGCGATCTTCCACGCCCTCGCCGAGCACGGCAACAAGATCCGCCTGCCCCAGAAGGTGGCGGGGCACCTGGTGCAGCTCAACCGCGTGACCCAGAAGCTCAGCCAGTCCCTGGGCCGCCCGCCCATGCTGCAGGAGATCGCCCAGGCGGCGAACCTCAGCATCGAGGAGGTGGAGCGGCTGCAGGTGCTCCAGCAGACCACCTCCACCGTATCGACCGAGCAGGGCCTCGGGGACTCTGACCTCACCGTGGGCGACAGCCTGGAGCAGGAGGTGGAGCCCTCCGCCATGCACACGCTGGATCAGGAGGCCTTCCTGGAGCAGATCGAGGCCAGCCTGGCTTCCCTCAGCGAAAAGGAGCGGCGGATCATCACCCTGCACTTCGGAATCGGCGGAGAGGACCCCCTGACCCTCGAACAGATCGGGAAAAAGTTCGACCCGCCCATCTCACGCGAGCGGGTGCGGCAGCTGGAGGAACGGGCCTTCGCGCGCATCCGCGAGCGTCGCCGCGAGGTGCTGGGCGGCTTCCTCCGCGGGGGGGACGGGCCATGAAGGGCCGTCCCGACTGTCCCCGCTGCCAGGGCAAGGGCCTGGTCTTCGATCCGGATCCGCAGAAGCCGGTGCTGGTCTGCGGCTGCACCGCAGAGTTGGCGCCCGACGCCGAGACCCTGGGCCTGCCCGCCCGGTACCGCGAAGCGGAGTTCCCGCGCTTCTGGAAGTGGTGGAACAACGCCCAGGCCAGCGGGGTGCGGGCCCTGCTCGACCGCGTCCCGGACCTGGAGGACCTGCTGGCCCGCCCCGTCGATGAAGTCGGCGAACTGGAGGGCCGCGAGGAGCTCGTGAAGCTGCTGGCGGCCCTGCGCAAGCGCCCCGAGCACGGCATCCGACCCGCGGGGGCCGAGGGGCTCCACCAGTGGGCCACCACGGGCAAGCACAAGTTCCGCCACGGCTGGGAGCTGTGGTGGATCCACGGCCCCGCCCAGAGCGGCCGCAGCACCCTGGCCGCCGCGGCCCTGCGGGCCTGGACCGAGCGCACCGGCCGGGGCGGCGCCTTCGTCTCCGTGCGCACCCTGAGCCAGGCCATCAAGGACGCCTACTACGACGTGCGCAGCTTCCAGAACCAGGCCTTCCAGAGCGTGCGCGACCTCATTGAGCCCCTGCAGGACCAGCCCCTCCTGGTGCTCGATGACTGGGACCGCATGGACTCCGACATCCGCATCGCCGCCGCCCTGGCCCAACTGCTGGATCACCGCTACAGCGAGGAGCTGCCCACGCTGCTCACCGCCGCCTATCCCCCCGAAGCCATGGACCGCCGCGAGAACCACCCCCTGGTGCGCCTGGAGGACGGCAGCCTCTTCGAGCGCCTGCGGGGTGCCGAGCGCGTGGAGATGGTGCCGGCCCTCCGGCCCTGGATCGATCGCATCGAGCGTTCCTAGCTGATGAGAGCCCTGCTCCGCGGCCTGCTCCGTCTGCACCTCACCCGGTCGCGGGGGCTTTGGGTCCTCATCGCCGGCCTGACCCTCGCCCTGGGCTGGGGCACGCTGCGGGTGGAGCGGGCCCTCGACCTCATGAGCCTCCTGCCCTCGGAGCATCCCGCCGTGCGCGCCAACCTCGAGGCGGGGGTGGGCCAGCAGGAGCTGCTGTGGCTGGTGGCCGAGGGCACCGAGGCCGACCTGGAGGCCCGCCGGGCCTGGGCCGAGGGCCTGGTGGACCGCCTCCTCACCATGGGGAACCTGCCCCTGAACGGCCTGGCCGCTGAGGGGCGGCTGTCGGATCCCATCCCCGTGCCGAGGCCCGGGGGCGTGAGTCCCTGGCCCGCGCTGCTGGCCGTGGGTGCCATCGCGGAAGGCGATGCTGCCGTGAGCCGGCTCACCACGGAGACCCTCTATGCTCTGGCGCCCGCCTGGCTGGGGGACCGCCTGGCGCCTCTGCAGGATCCCGTCGCCCTGCAGGGGCGCCTGCAGGCCACGGCCAAGGCCCTGGCCTCGCCGGAGCCCCTGCCCGCGGCCCTGGCCCGGCTCGACCCCCTGGGCTTGCGGGACCTGGCCCCCCAGGATGGCGAGGGCATGGCCAAGGCCACGGCCCTGGGCCGGGCCTTCACCCTGCGGGTGCGGACCGGCTACTTCGAGACCAAGGACGGCCGCCTGGTGCTGCTGCCCCTGGTGGCCGGCTTCCCCGCCACGGACGCCAAGGCCACCACACGCGCCCTGACCTGGCTGGGCCGCGGCGCCGTCGGGCCCCTGCCGCCCTCCGCCAGCCTCCGCCAGATGGAAGCGGCCCTGGGCTCCGCCACGGACCGCGCCTTCCCCCTGCAGGTCACCGGGGCCCACGCCATCACGGCCTGGGAATCCCATCGCCTCACGGTGGAGGTGCTGCTGAGCCTGGGCCTCAGCTTCGTCCTCATCGGCCTCGTCTACTGGCTGGGCTTCCGCACGCTCGCGGGCTACGGCTTCGTCATGGTGCCGCTCCTGGTGGGCATGGTCTGGGCCCTGGGCCTCACGGGCTGGGTGCTGGGCCGCGTGAACCTCATGGCCGCGGGCTTCGGCGCGGTGCTGCTGGGCGTGGGCGATGATGTGGGCATCCTGCTCTTCAGCCGCTACCGGGATGAGCGCCGCTCGGGCCAGACCAAGCCCCGGGCCCTGCGCGCCGCCCTGCTCAGCACGGGGCCGGGCGTGGTGGCCGGCGCCCTCGCCACGGCCCTGGCCTTCCTGGCCCTGGCCTTCGCCCCCTTCCCCGGCATCCGCGACCTGGGCCTCACCACGGGCCTGGGCCTGCTGGCCTGCCTGGTGGCCACCTTCCTGGTGCTGCCGCCGCTCCTGCTCTGGCTGGACCGGGGTACGGGCACCTTCGCCCCGGGCCCCGAGCTGCCCACGGCCCGCCGCCGCGCCTGGGGCCCCTGGGTGGCGCTGGCCGTGCTGGTCCTGGCCCTCATGGGCGCTCCCCGCACGCGCTGGGAGGAGGACCTGCGCCGCTTCCGCGCCCAGGGCAACCCGGCCCTCAACCTGCAGGAGCGGCTCACCCGCAGCCTCGGCGCCAGCCTCCAGCCCCTGGCCATCCAGATCCCCCTGGAGGACCCGGACCGCCTGCCCGCCCGCTGGAACAGGCTGAGCCCCATCCTCCGGGAGGCCGGACTGCCCGTGCCCGACTGGAAGAGCCTTGATCCGGAGCTGCGCCACACGTTGGGTTCCGAGACCTGGCGCCGGCAGGTTCTGGAGGCCGCCGCCAGGGCGGGTCTGGATCCCGCCGGGCTCGAAGGGCCGCTGCGGGCCCTGGCCGCCGCCGCGTCCGATCCGGTGCAGCCCGTGGGCGCCCTGCAGGCCCTGCTGCCCCGGGCCACCCAGCCGGAGGACCACCGCCCCTGGAACCTGTGGGACGGCTTCCACCGGAACCGGAAGCCGGTTCCTCTGCCACCGGCCCTGACCGTGCCCCTGCGCCTGGACGAGGCCTCGCTCACGCGCCTCACGCCCCAGGTCGAGGCCGCCGGGGGGCGCTTCGTGGGCACCCAGCCCCTCTTCCGGGTGGTGAAGGGCATCGCCAAGGAGGCGGTGCAGCAGGCCGTGCTGCTGGCCCTGGCGGGCATCTTCGCGGTCATCGCGTACTTCGGCCGCAACCTGCGCTTCGCCGTCTACGCCCTGGTGCCCCTGCTGGCCAGCCAGGCCGGGGTCTTCGGCGCCCTGGGGTGGGGCGGGGAGCCCCTCACCTTCCTGTCCCTCATGGCCATCCCCATCGCCCTGGGCGTGAGCGTGGACACCGCCTTCAACCTGCTGCACCGGGCTCGTGGCGAAGCCGACGCGCCGCGCCGCGTGGCCCGGGTCAACGCCGTCTGCGCCGGCACCACCCTGGCGGGTTTCGGCGGCATGGTCTTCAGCGGCTACCGCGGCCTGCGGGGCCTGGGCCTCGCCTGCCTGGGCGGCGTGGCCCTGGCCCTGCTGCTCACCCAGTGGCTGCTGCCGGTGCTGCTGGAGCGCTGGCCGCTGAAGGCCGGAGAGAAGAAATGAGAACCGGAGATGGACAGAGATGAACGGAGATGAAAAGCCCAGCTTTATCCCCGTTCATCTCCGCAAATCTCCGGTCTTTCTCTTTTTTGGAGTAATCCTTGGCTGACCTGGATGCCATCACGGAGCGAATTCTCGGCTGCGCTTTCAAAGTGAGCACGGGGCTCGGTCCGGGTTTTTTGGAAAAGCTCTACGAGAACGCCATGGTCATCGAGCTTGAGCGGGCTGGCCTGCGCGTGGTCCGGCAGCAGCCTCTCTCGGTCTGGTACGACGGCATTCAGGTCGGCCAGTTCGCGGTGGATCTCCTGGTGGAAGAGCAAGTCCTCCTTGAACTCAAAGCCGTGAAGGCGCTGGAGGATTTCCACCTGGCGCAGGCCCTCAACTACCTGCGGGCATCCTGCCTCCCCGCCTGTCTATTGTTGAATTTCGGTGGGCCCAGGTTGGAGATCCGCCGCCTCCATCCAAGCCCATCCTGGCCCCGCCCCACCGCGAAGGAACCTCCGGCATGAATCCACTTCAATCCTTGATTGATGCGCGTCTTGCCTCGGGCCCCGTCCCTGCCGCGGAGGTCATGACCCTGGGCCTCTACCATCCGGAGCACGGCTACTACCGCCGCGCGGAAGGCCCCTGGGGCTTCGCGGGCAAGGACTACTACACGGCCCTGGATCTGGGCCCGCTGCTGGGGCAGACCCTGGCCCTGCGGCTGGAGGCCGCCTGGGAGCGGCTGGACCGGCCCGCGCGCTTCACGGCCCTGGAACCCGGCGCCGGGCGCGGCTGGCTGGGCCGCGATGTGCTGAACGCGGTATCTGGGCCCTTTGCCGAGGCCCTGGTCTATGTCCACCGTGACGACAACCCCGCGGCGAAACATGCGGCCGAGGAAGCCCTTGCTCCCTTCCTTCCGGCGAACCGAGCGCGGTTCGTCCCCGAGGCCGAAGCGCTGGAGCCCTTTGTGGGCGCGGTCTTCAGCAACGAGCTCTTCGATGCCCTGCCCGCCCAGCCCTGGCGCTGGGATGGCGAGCGCTGGACGCGGGAGGTGCTGACGGCCAGCGGGCCCGAGTGGCAGGCGGCGGATCCTGGCGAGGCCGGGGCCTGGTTCGCCGCCCACACCGATGGTCTGGAACCCCGCGATGGCAGCGTGTGGTGCGAGGCCCTGCCCAGGCTGGTCGAGGACCTCGCCGCGCCGTTGGAGGCGGGGCTCTTCCTGGCCGTGGACTACGGCGAGTCCGCCGACCGCCTGCTGGCCAAGGGCGCCGACCTGCGCCGCTTCAAGGCCCACGGCGTGGATGGCCGCTGGCACGAGGACCTGGGCGAGGCCGACCTCACCGCCGACGTGGACTTCACCCGCCTGGCCCACCTGCTCGAAGGCCACCGCTTCACGGGCCTGGGCCACGTGGAGCTGAGCAAGTGGATCCGCACCCACGCGCCCCTGGACCAGTGGGGCGCCCAATGGATGGCCCTCCCCGAAGCCGACCGCAAAGCCCGCACCGAGAACCTGCTCCAGCTCACCCTGCCCGGCATGATGGGCAGCCGGTTCAGGGTGCTGGAGGGGTGGAAGGAAAGAATTTTTTAACCACCGATGAACACCGAGGAACACCGATAAAAGCTGATGAACACCCAGGCCATTCCGTAAAATGGGCAGCAGGACCAGGGAATCCTGCGATTTGGAGTGAGTGGAGAAGTAGTCATGTTAAACGAAAAGATCTCCGAGACCATAAACCAATTGATTGCACGAAAAACACTGAAAATGCTGCGATTCATAATTGCGATCGGATTATTTGCTACTTGGGGGGGATTGCGTCTCGAGGCGGTAGCCCCGGAGACAAACAATGTTGTAAGAATCTGCTTTGTTGATTCCAAAGGACAGGCAATCCCTTACTATGCGAGTCATCGAGTGTACTTAGCGGGCGACCAGGATCGTGCTGAATTCCGGAACTACATTCAGAATGCATGGGATGAACTGCTTCCCCACGAAGAAATCGGTGGAGGTATTGGGCCAAGTAAAAATGACACAACTCCTTATTTCATTAAAGAATTGGATTTAAACTGGTGGGATTCATTCACCGAATCCGCGTTGAAGCGTTTCCGGTCCGCTGGATATTCTGGGCCTGTCGAAGAATATTTTTACCATGTTTTTCCAAATGGTTATGTTCATGTTTTGGCCCGGACAGAGGTAGAAAAAATGAAGCGGGACCAAATCAATGTTTTGGTGATCTATGGGGACCTTGGATCTGGACAATGGAAAGATCTAGGGAACTTTCTTTTTAAGGCCGCCTATTACTGGCGAGTAAACAAAGGTTCCCAAAAGGACTTGCTAAAACAATGTGATTCTTTAATTGAAACGAATTTGAAGGCAGGGAATCTTGCGTGGGCAGGGAATTTGTCTTTCGTGCGTGAAATGTGGTTAGGCGGGGCGTCCCGGGCTGGTTTATTTGGCCACAAAGAACAAGGCCTGATCCCCAATGAAGACAGAGAATTACCCTGGAGAAATTCCGCACGCTCCTTTTTGCCGGGGAGGTTCTTTTGTTCTGGGAAAGCCCCTACAGCCCTACAGAGCATTGAAAAAAGAACTTGAATTAAACCCTTCTGATTCTCGAGCGTTATTTTGGACTAGATCCTTGCCGTGGATCAACGGATTTTCTCCAACAGAAACAAATAAAACAACCACGGACTACATTAAAGAATGCCAGCGTGTTTGGTCAGAAGAAAATGTTAAATTGTCACAATATCATAAATTTTGGTTTTTAATTGAATTTCTAGAAACATGTGTGGGCATGACATTCTCTGAAAGAAATTGGTTAGATAAAACTGATATTAAGCATGATTTGGATATCGATTGGGCCAAAGCAGAATTAGATCCTTTGATTAAACGGTTTACATTTCTAAGGCTCCAAACAGACAATTTAAACAACTGGATCGAATATTTAAAGGATCCGTCTCGAAAAAATTTAACTAAATAATAAAATTCAAATTATTATAATCTTTTGGCAGTGCGGTGCTTTGAGTAAACCTCAACATGTCGGTTGGCGATCAACCCCGAGAGTCTCAAATGCAGCCGGAGGCAGAATCGTTCGGATGAACCCTTCCAATTTAATCGGTATTCATCAGTTTTGATCGGTGTTTATCGGTGGTTCATTTTTGCTTTTCCGACCACACCGCCACCTCAATCCCACTCGGCCGCGCCGCATCGTGGAACACGGTGTGGGTGGCCTTCTGGTAATCGGTGGCGACGGCCTTGTTGATGTCCATGAACACCTGGGGATTGCGGTCCATGAGGGGGAACCAGGTGCTCTGGAGCTGCACCATGACGCGGTGGCCCTTCTTGAAGGTGTGGAAGATGTCGTTCATGGACCAGGCCACGCGGGTGGGCTGGCCGGGGGTGAAGGGCGCGGGGTGTTCGAGGCTGTCGCGGAACTTGCCGCGCATGACCTCGCCGCGGACCAGCTGCTGGTAGCCGCCCATGGGATTCGGCGTGCGGTCCCAGGGGGAGCCGCTGGGCTTGAAGTCGGGGTTCTTGAAGGCGTCGGGATAGACATCGATGAGCTTCACCACCCAGTCCGCATCGGAGCCCGTGGTGGCCACGTAGAGCTCGGGGCGCAGGGGGCCGGCGAGGGTCAGATCCTCCTTCAGAGGCTCGGTCTGGTACACCAGCACATCGGTGCGCCGACCCGCGAAGCGCTGGTCGGCGGTCATGTACTCCTTGGGCATGCCGATGGCCACCTGCTCGATGAAGGGCACGGGCTTGGCGGGGTCGGAGATGAAGGTGTCGGCACCGCCGTCCGGTGACGGCGGCGTGAGGGCAAGGCCGCCGCGGGGCTGAAGGTAGAACTTCGCGTCTTTCACCGCTTTCGGCGGCCAGGCCTCGAGCTGGTGCCAGCGGTTGGCGCCGGTCTCGAAGACCGTGGCCTTGGCCAGCGCGGGGTCCTTGGCGCCCTTCAGGTGGTGCCGGAAGAAGGGGAGGAGCACCTCGGCCTGGAACCACTCGGAGGTGCGAGCCCCGAACTGCACGGGGCCCAGGTGATCGCCCGCGCTGCGCTCCCAGCCCCCGTGAAACCAGGGGCCCATGACCAGCCGGTTGTCCGTGGCGGGACTCTGGTGCCCGAGGGTCTGGAACACCTGCAGGGCGCCGAAGAGGTTCTCCGCGTCGAACCAGCCGCCCACGGTGAGCACGGCGGGCTGCACGCCCTTCAGCTGGGGCCGCAGGTTGCGGGCCTGCCAGAAGGCGTCGTAGGTGGGGTGGTCCAGCATCTCGTTCCAGAAGGCGACGTCCTTGGTGTACTGCCGCGTGGTCCCCGTGGGGCCCAGGCGCAGGAACCACTCGTAGCCGTCCGAGGTGCCGTGGTCGAGCGGGGTGGGCCAGGCCTTGGTGGGCGCGGGCCGGGGCTTCCCGAAGGAGGTCATGAAGTTGAAGGCGTGGGGCAGCCAGAGGGCGCCGTTGCGGTGGAAGTCGTCGCCCTGGAACCAGTCCACGATGGGGGCCTGGGGCGACACGGCCTTGAGCGCCGGGTGACCGGACAGGGCACCCACCGCCGAGTAGAAGCCCGGGTAGCTGATGCCCCACTGGCCCACGCGGCCGTTGTTCCCATCGACATGCTTGAGCAGCCACTCGATGGTGTCGAAGGTGTCCGTGCTCTCGTCCACCGCGCCGCCACTCACGGCGCGCTGGGGCCGCATGTTCACGAAGTCACCCTCGGACATCATCCGGCCCCGCACATCCTGGTACACGAAGATGAAGCCCTCGGCCTGGAAGCGGGGCGAGGGCCCCAGGTGCTCGGGGAAGGCCTCCTCGCCGTAGGGCCACACGCTGTAGGGCGTGCGCTGCATGAGGATGGGGTAGGCGCGGCGGGTGTCTTTCGGGGTGTAGATGGCCGTGAAGAGCTTCCTGCCATCCCGCATGGGGATCAACACCTCGCGCTTGGCGTAGTGCGCGCGCACGCCTTCGGCCTGGGCTTCCGCCCCGGCTCCCTGGGCGGGCAGCGGCGGCGCCCCCCACCCCAGCAGGGTGAAGAGCAGGACGGAAACCCGCAGGGCGCGACGCAGGAACATGGATACTCCAGGGGTGTAGCCCTCATCATACGGGGTAGGTCCGGCGGTGGAGGGCGAGGCCTCTCTCCCTTCCCTTAACCCTCGACTGGAAGGCCCGCTTTTGCTGAACTGATGGATCGCCCCCCGCCGGGGCCCAGGCAAGGAACTCCGATCCCATGACCCGTCCCCCGTTTCATCAGCCCGCCGAGTGGGACCGCCACAGCGCCTGCTGGCTGGCCTGGCCCAGCCACGGCCACCTCTGGCAGGAGAACCTGGCCCCGGCCCAGTCGGAGTTCGCCGCCCTCTGCGTGGCCATCGCCGAAGATGGCGGCGAGCCCCTGGACCTGCTGGTGCAGGACGACGCCGCAGAAGCGGAGGCCCTGGCCGCCTTGGCGCCCGTGCTCGCCAAAGTCCGCTTCCACCGGATTCCCGTGGGCGACATCTGGTTGCGGGACACGGCGCCGATCTTCGTGAAGGAGGGCACCGGGGCCCTTTTTGCGGCCTGCTTCCGCTTCAACGGCTGGGGCGAGAAGTATGTGCTGCCTGAGGATGATCGAGTGGCGACACGGGTGGGCGCGGCGAGTGGTCAGTCCATGACCTGGCATGACTTTGTCCTGGAGGGCGGCTCCGTGGAGGTGGATGGCGAGGGCACGGTGCTCACCACCCGCCAGTGTCTGCTCAACCCCAACCGCAATCCCGGCCTGTCCCAGACCGAGATCGAAGCCGCCCTGCGCACGAGCCTGGGCGCCGAGAAGGTGCTCTGGCTGGACGAGGGCCTGCTCAACGATCACACCGACGGGCACATCGACACCCTGGCCCGTTTCACAGCGCCGGGCGTGGTGGTGTGCATGGAGGCCCGGGATCCGGCCGATCCGAACGCGGCCATCCTCGACCGCCTGGCGGCGGATCTCGCGGTGATGACCGATGCCCGGGGCCGCCGCCTGCAGGTGGTGCGCATTCCCTCGCCGGGCCTGCTGGAGAACGAGGACGGCGAGCCCATGCCCGCCAGCTTCGTGAACTTCTACATCGGCAACGAGACGGTGGTCGTGCCCACCTACGGCACGGCCTTCGACGCCGAGGCGGTGGCGGCCATCGCCCGCCTCTTCCCCGGCCGGCGCACCGTGGGCCGCTCCGCCCGGGCCATCCTCAGCGGGGGGGGAGCCTTCCACTGCATCACCCAGCAGCAGCCGGAGGTCCTGTGAACAGCATCCGCGTCGCCGCCACCCAGTGCGCCTTCGGAGCCAGCCTCGACGAGAACGTGGCCCGGGTGGAGGGCCTCGTGCGCGAGGCCGCGGCCCGGGGGGCCCAGGTGATCCTGCCCTCGGAGCTGTTCGAGGGCCTGTACTTCTGCCGCGAGGAAAAGGATGAATTCTTCGATTGGGCGAAGCCCGTGGCAGGCCATCCGACGATTGCCCGCTTCCAGGCGCTGGCCAAGGAGCTGGGCGTCGTGATCCCCGTCTCCTTCTTCGAGCGCGACGGCCACGCCCACTACAACAGCCTGGCCATGGTGGATGCCGATGGCGCCCTGCTGGGCGTCTACCGCAAGAGCCACATCCCCGACGGGCCCGGCTACGAGGAGAAGTTCTACTTCCGGCCCGGCAACACCGGCTTCAAGGTGTGGGACACGCGCTTCGGGAAGCTCGGCGTGGGCATCTGCTGGGACCAGTGGTACCCCGAGTGCGCCCGGGCCATGATGCTGATGGGGGCGGAGCTCCTGCTCTATCCCACGGCCATCGGCACCGAACCCGAGAACCCCGGCCTGGATACCAAGGACCTCTGGCAGCGGGCCATGATCGGCCATGCCGTGTCCAACGTGGTGCCCGTGGTGGCCTCCAACCGCATCGGCCTGGAGGGCGACCAGACCTTCTACGGCCACTCCTTCATCGCCGACCACCGCGGCGAGAAGGTCGCCGAGCTGGGCCGCGCCGCCAGCGGCGTCATCACCGCGGACTTCGACCTGGAGGAGATCCGCCGCAACCGGGCCTCCTTCGGCTTCTTCCGCGACCGGCGGCCGGATCTGTACGGACTGATCGCGAAGACGGACTGAAGCGCGGCTAGGCCATCGCCCCGGTGGCCAGCTTTCCGGCGCGGCGCCGGCCCGCGGCGGCGATCTCCCGCACGCCCTCGATGGCGGCCTGGATGTGGGCCTCATGGTTGAAGGCGCCGATGCCGAAGCGCACCGCGCCGTGGTGGGCCGTGCCCAGGTGCTCGTGGACCATGGGCGTGCAGTGCAGACCCGTGCGGCAGGCGATGTTGTGGTCCACGTCCAGCATGGTGCCCACGTCCGCGGCCTCCAGCCCTTCCACGTTGAAGGACAGCACGCTGATGCGCTCGCGGCCGGGGATGTCCTCGGCGCAGTAGAGCGTCACGCCCTCGATCTCCCGGAGGGCGTCCCGCAGCAGCCGCCACAGCGCCATCTCGTGCTGGTGGATGGTGGCGAGGCCCAGCTGGTTCACCCAGGCCACGCCGGCGTTGAGGCCCGCGATGCCCGGCAGGTTGGGCGTGCCGTACTCCATGCGGTAGGGGTACTCGTCCAGGTGCTGGCGCTGGACGCTCTTCACGCCGGTGCCGCCGGCGCGGGTGCGGCGGAGCTCCACGCCCTCGCGGACATACATGCCGCCGATGCCCATGGGGCCCATGAGGCTCTTGTGGCCGGTGAAGCAGACGATGTCGGCGTTCAGCTCATCCATCTTCACGGGCACCATGCCCGCGCTCTGGCTCACATCCAGGATGAAGCGGATGCCCCGCTCCCGGCAGGCGGCCCCGATGGCGGCCGCGTCCTGCACGGTGCCGATGACGTTCGAAGCGTGGTTCATGACGCAGGCCTTGGTATCCGGGCGGAAGCGGCGGATGATCTCAGCGGGATCCACGTAGCCGGTCTCGTCGAAGTCAACCCAGTCCACGGGGCTGCCCTCTTGCTCCAACTTCCAGAGGGGCCGCAGCGTGGCGTTGTGCTCCACGTGGGTGGTGACGATGTGGTCGCCGGGCTGGAGGCTGCCCCAGATGGCCAGGTTCAGCGCGTCGGTGGAGTTGTAGCTGAACACCAGGCGATTGGGATCCGTGCCGCCGAAGAAGTCGCAGAGCAGGTGCCGGGTGTCGTCCACCAGGGCGCCCGCCTCCAGGCAGAGGTCGAAGCCGCTGCGCCCCGGGTTCACGCCCGCCGAGCGGTAGAAGGTGTCCATGCGCTCGTAGACCACCTGAGGCTTGGGGAAAGAGGTGGCCCCGTTGTCGAGGTAGATCATCTTCACTTCGGGGGGAATGGGCAGGTTGAGCAGGGTCATGGCTGGGCCTCCGCAAGCGTGGGCGGGACGAGGGCCGCGGCGACGAGCTCCGCCACGGTCTTGATGTGGACCTTCAGCTGGTATTCCTTGTTCAGCTCGCTGAGCTGATCGATGCAGTTGTGGCAGGGCGCGGCCACCACCTTGGCGCCGGTGGCCTTGATCTGATCCGCCTTCATGCGGCCCGCCTTCAGCCGCCGGCCCCGATACCGGGACATGGCCAGTTGGCCGCCGCCCCCGCCGCAGCAGTAGTTCTCCACGCCGTGGGGGGCCATCTCCACCAGATTCGAGACCGCCCTCCGTAGCACGCGACGCTGGGGCTCCGAGATGCCGCCATGGCGCACCAGGTTGCAGGGATCGTGGAGGGTCACGGGGTGCGGATTCTTCGTGGGGTCCACCTGGATCCGGCCCGATTCCAGGTACCCATCCATGAGCTCCAGGATGCTCACCACGGGGAAGGGGAAGACCCGCTTCAGCCACTCCGGGCCCATCCAGCGGGCGCTCTGGTAGCCGTGGCCGCACTCGCCGATGACCAGCACCTCGCAGCCCAGGCGGGTCATGGCCTCCGTGAGGTTCTTCACGATGGCCGCGGCCTGGTCATCCTCGCAGGTGAACAGCGCGTAGTTGGTGAGGTCCCAGCCCGCGTCGCTGGCCAGGGTCCAGTCCTCGCCCGCGGCCCAGAAGACCTTGGCGCTGGCCTGCAGGGAAAGTGGGAAGAACTTGGCCTCGCGAGGGTTCACGGTGAAGAGGCAGCGGGCGCCCTGCTTGTCCAGCGGGATGCGGGCCTCCGGATCGCCGGTCTCCGCCTGGAGTTCCTCCTCGATCCACTCCACGGTCTCGACCCACTCCTCGCGCTCGATGGCCATGTTGTTGCCGTGTCGCAGGCTGTTGTCCACGGTGGCCTGGAGGTCCTCGGGCACCAGGCCCATGGCGCCCAGGGCCCGGCGGGCCGCGCGGAACAAGGTGGGCATGGGGATGCCGATGGTGCAGTTGAGGGAGCAGCGGCCGCAGAGCGAGCAGCGGCCGAAGACGGCGTCCACCCAGGCGCGGGCCATGTCGCGGTCGAGGCGTTTCGCCCCCACCAGCCCTGGCGCCAGGCGGCCCATGGGGGTGAAGTGGGCCTTGAAGACGGCGGCGATGTGATCGAGCTTGCGCCCCGGCACGTTTTCCAGGGCGGGCTCCGTGCGGTGGTAGTGGCAGCTGTCCGCGCAGAGGCCGCAACGGACGCAGGCGTTCAGGAAGCCCGCCTCGGCCTCCTTGAGGTGGTGGCGGAAGACCTCCAGCCCCTTGGCGAGGGTCTCTTCCGTGAGCGCCCCGAGCTGGGCTTCGAGCTCAACGGCCATGGGCACCTCCCGGCGGGAAGACGCCCCGGCGGCCGAAGAAGGCCCCGAGGTGCCGCCGCGCCACGAAGAAGAAGAGGCTGTGGCGGAGCTTGCCCAGGGGCACGTAGAGCAGGAGGAGCATGGCGCTCAGCAGCCAGGGGGTGCTGGGCCCGAAGATCGCGAGCGCCACGAAGGCCGTGGCCAGCAGGTTCGAGAGGACGTCGTCCGGCGTGGACAACCCGCGCAGTTCCGGCTTCAGCGCACGCTTCAGCAATAGGCTCAGGCCACCCAGCGTCCCCAGCCCCAGCAGCGCCTGGACCAGCAGCCGCAACGGGCCCGGCAGCGAGACCTCGGCCAGGGTGATGGCGAGGAGGCCCAGGGCCGTGAAGATCCCCGCGTGGTAGGCCAGGCCGGCCGCGTAGGAGGGCAGGTGTTCGCGGACGCTTTCCTTGGCCATGGGACTCATGGCCCCAGTGAAGGCGTAGCGCACGCCAGCGGCTGGATCTCCCGCGGGGGCCGCATGGAGGGCGCGCTGGCCGTAGGCGCGGGCCTCGGCGTGGAGCAGGGCCAGGCCCGCCGCGGCCCAGGCGGCCGACGCGAGCACCCCGATGACCAGGAGAGGATGCATGGTGGCTCCTAGACGCAGCCGTCCGGCTTGGGCAGGCCCGCCAGCTTGCAGGCGCCCTTGGCGGGGCCGCTGGGGAAGAGGTCGTAGATCTGCTGCAGGCGCAGGCCCGTGCCCTTGCAGACGGCCCGGACCATGGGGGCCCCTTGCTTCTCCTCGAAGTGGGCGCGGATGAACCGGATGACCGCCCAGTGCTCCTCGCCCAGGGCGTCGAGCCCTTCCTCTGACTGGGCCAGGGCCCGGGCCAGGTCCTCGTTCCAGAGGGAGGGATCCTCGAGGAAGCCCTCCTCGTTCAGGGCCACCACCTGTCCGTTGAAAACCAAGCCACTCATGGATCCTCCGAGGCCGGGCGACCGGCGTCCGATATCAGGGGTGGATTTTGTGTGGATTAAATTGAGAATTGTATGCATGACAATCTGGGTGCCCGACCTCTCCGCGGATTCCCGGCCCACCTACCTGGCCGTGGCCGATGCCATCGGAGCCGCGGTGCGCCTGGGTCAGCTGCGGCCCGGGGACCAGCTCCCGACCCACCGCGCCCTGGCCGACCTGCTGGGGGTGAATGTGAGCACGATCACGCGGTCCTACCGGGAGGCGGCCCGGCGACTGCTGGTGGGCGGCGAGGTGGGCCGCGGCACCTACGTGCTGGGTCTGGCCTCGGAGGCGGCCCTGTTCGCCTTCCAGAACCGGCCCGAGGGGGGTGTCATCGACCTCTCCACGAACCGGCCCCCCGTAGGTCTGTCCGAGGGGGATCTGAGCGAAGGGCTCGCCGCCCTCGGCCAGGGTGGGCGCTTCCTCAACTACCCGAGCCCCGGGGACACCCGCCTGCACCGGGAGGCGGCGGCCGCCTGGATGGACCGCCGGGGGCTGCGGGCCGAACCCGACCGCGTGCTGGTCTGTGCCGGGGCCCAGCATGCGGTGGAGACCGCCCTGGGCCTCCTGGGCGAACACGGGGATCTGGCCTGCGAGGCCCTGGTCTATCCGGGCCTGAAGGCCGTGGCCCGCCACAGCCAGCGCCGCCTCCACCCCATGGCCATGGACCAGGAGGGCGTCCTGCCCGCGGCGCTGGAGGCGGCCTGCCGGGCGGGGCTCCGCGTGGCAGTGCTCTCGCCCACCCTGAACAACCCCACCACCGCCACCCTGGGCCTGAGGCGTCGGGAGACGATCGTGGCCATCGCGCGAAAGCACGACCTCCTCCTGGTGGAGGAGGATGTGTACGGCCTGCTGCCCGAGGAGGCCCCACCGCCCCTGGTGGCCCTGGCGCCGGAGCGGGTGCTCTACGTCACCGGCCTCTCCAAGACCGTGGCCCCGGGCTTGCGGCTGGGCTACCTGCTGCTGCCGCCCATGCTGCAGGCCCGGGCCCGGGAGGCCGAGCACCACACCACCTGGTATGTCACGGCCCTGACCATGGCCCTGGGCACGGCCTGGCTGGAGGACGGCACCGCTTGGCGCCGCCTGGGGGCCCAGCGCAAGGAGCTGGCGGCCCGGCACCGGCTCTGCGCCCAGGGTCTGCGCCGGCTCCAGTGGCGCGGCGAGCCCCACTGCCCCCACGTGTGGCTGCCCGCGCCGCCCGGCGGACCGGAGCGCTTCACGCGGCGGGCCCTGGAGGCGGGCGTGGTGGTGGTGCCCTCCGAGGTCTTCGCCGCCACGCGGGCGGTGCAGGAACCGGGCCTGCGCATCTCCATCGGCGCCGCGCCGGACCGGGCCACCCTCGTCCAGGGCCTAGCCCGGCTCGAGGCCGTGGCGGAAACCCTCGGGGCTGAGGAGGGTTAGACCCGGAACTGTCCCACCAGGTGGTTCTGGTCCTCGGCCACCCGGGCCAGCTCGGCGGCGGTGCGGGCCACTTCGGAAACCGTCCGGGCCATCTGCTCGGTGGCCGTGGCGTTGTGGGCCACGCGGCTGAGGTTCTCGTCCACCTGCTGGGCCACCTCGGTGCTGGTGCGGGCCTGCTCGTCCGCGGCCGCGCCCACCTCGAGGATCATGGCCGCCAGGCCCTGGATGTTCGTCTCGATGGTGCCCAGGGCGGCCACGGTGGCGTTCACCATGTCGGCGCCGCGATCCACGGAGGCGTTGCTCTGCTCGATAAGCTGGCCGATCTCCCGGGCGGCGGCACCACTTCGTTCGGCCAGCTTGCGGACTTCCTCGGCCACCACGGCGAAGCCCTTCCCCATGGCCCCGGCCTTGGCGGCCTCGATGGCAGCGTTGAGCGAAAGCAGGTTGGTCTGCCGGGCGATGTCCTGGATGAGCCGCACCGCGGCCACCATGCGCGTGGTGGCCGCGCGGATGTCCTCCATGGCCTGGGCACTCTCGCCGCCGGCCTGGGAGCCCTGGGCCACGGCGGCCACGGCCGCCTCGGATTCCTTCTGGGAGCGCCGGATGTTGCCGGAGACCTGCTCGATGGAGGCGGACAGCTCGGTGACGGCGGCGGCCACGCGCTCGAAGGCGGCCCGCTGGGCCTCGGAGTTCTGGGCGAGGCTGGCGCTGGTGGCGGCCATCTGCTCGCTGGAGGCGGAGAGCTGGGTGGCGCCGCTGGCCACGGAGCCCGACGAGCCCGTCATGTTCTGGAAGATGCCCCGGAGCCGGGCGTTGTAGGCGTTGAAGGCGATGGCCACCTGCGCGATCTCGTCCTCGCTTTCGACGGCCAGCTCGAGGGTGAGGTCGCTCTTGCCCAGGCCCTCGGCCATGGACTTCAGGGGCCGGGTGATCCAGAGGCTGATGCGGTACACCAGGAAGAAGGTGACCATCCACACGATGAAAGAGATGACGAAATTGAAGACAAAGGAGCGCCAGAGGGGCTCGGAGAGATTGAAGCCCTTCTGGATCAGGCCCTTGGCGGAGAGCAGCTGGTAGTCGTTCCAGGTGTCGTGGAGGTTGAAGTAGGCATAGCCCGCCAGGGGCAGGGCCAGGAGGAGGACGAGCTTTCCCCTCACGCTCAGGCGGCTGGACAGCGACATTCGGGACTCCCTTGGGGCGGACACGATGGGGACAACCCCCTGCATCGGAATCGGAGGATCCCGTCCTGAGTTCGAGTGCCTAGGCCCTCAAAGGAACATCTTGAGGGTCTGGTCCAGGGTTCTGAGGACGGTGAGGATCTGGAAGGGCTCCATCACCAGGTAGTCCACGGCTCCGGCCGCCACGGCGCGGTTGCGCTTCAGGTCGGCGTCCTCATCGGTGCCGGCGAGCAGCACGGGCAGGGGGCAGGCCTCGTCCTGGACCAGGCGGCGGCAGCGCTCCATGGCCGTGCCCGCCCGCAGCTTTTGGTGGATCAGCACCAGGCGGACTCGCCCCCAGCCCTGTTCGTCCACGCCCAGGTCCCGGAGGGCGGGACGCAGGGGCCCCGGCCCCGGGTCGAAGGCGGCCACCCCGAACTTGCGGCCGATGGCCTCGCCCAGGCGCGCCGGGAAGGCTTCGCCCTCGCCCAGCACCAGCACCAGGGGGTCGCGGTCCACCAGGAGCCGGAGCTGCGCCGCGGTCGGCTTGGGGGCTTCCTTGCGGACGGTCAGCCGGCTGGATTCCAGGCCGCCGGGGTTGAAGCGGGAGCGGTCGCGGTTGGCCTGGGCGTGGCGGGCCTCCAGCATCCACTGGCGGTAGCGGCTCACGGCCATCCGGTCGGCCGAATCCGCGAGGCGGAGCCCCCAGGTCTTCTCGCCGAAGTAGGCCACCTTCACGGCCAGAACGATGCCCTCCCCCGCCGGGGGCTTCACCTCCACCGTGGAGGCGGCGTTGAGCCGCAGCATGTCGCCCAGGACTTTGGTGCCCGGGGGCGGGGCCAGCTCCAGGCCGTCCTCGCCGAAGGCCGTGGCCTTCCCATCCTGGATGTCGTTGCGCTGGTCCGAGAAGGAGCAGGGGATG
Source organism: Candidatus Geothrix odensensis (assembly GCA_016714685.1). Lineage (GTDB taxonomy): Bacteria > Acidobacteriota > Holophagae > Holophagales > Holophagaceae > Geothrix > Geothrix odensensis. Next base: position 298,866 of record JADKCH010000002.1, on the reverse strand, counting down.
GGCCGGTCGGGCACGAAGTCCGCCAGGCGGTGGGCATCCACGGCCCGCAGGAGCCGGGGCAGGGTCACGTGGCAGGCTTCGACGCCGTGGAGCCGGCCGTGGCCCTGGAAATCCACCACGGCCTCGAAGAGGAGGCCCCGGTCCAGCACTTTCAGGGTGAGGCGGGCCCCGGCTTCAGGCGCCACTGGCCCCGCTCCAGATCCGAGATGCCCAGGATGATCCGGTCCGGCGTCTCGGCCAGCACCTTGAACTCCCCTTGCAGTTCCCCGAACTGCACCTGGACCACGTCCTCGCCCTCGCACAGCCGCTGGAAGACCATGCGGACGGCCTCGGGCTGGTCCTTGTTGAGGTTGCGGGCTGCCATGCCGCCCTATCGGGCCCTGGCCGCCAGACTCAAGCTTCGCCCAGGATGCCCCGGACGGCGGTGTAGGGATCGAGCGTGTGGTCGGCGATGCCCCGGAGGGCGGCTTCCACCCGATCCGGCCCGGCCTGGGCCTTGGCGCGGCGCACCGCCTCCTCGGCCAGCAGCGACTCGAAGCGCAGCCGGGCCCGCTCCCGGGCCTTCCGGGCCAGGCCCCCGTGCGCCCGCAGCCAGTGGCCGTGCTCTCCCACCTGGGCCAGGAGCTCGGACACACCCTCCCCCTGTTGGGCCACGGTGCGGAGCACCGGCGGATCCCAGCCCTGGCTCATGGCCAGGGACTTCATGGCTTCGATTTCCCGCTCCACCTGGTCGGCGCCCTCGCGGTCGGCCTTGTTGATGACGAAGAGATCGGCCACTTCCATGATCCCGGCCTTGATGGCCTGGATCTCGTCGCCCATGCCGGGCACCAGCACCACGCAGCAGGTCTGGACGCAGGCCACCACATCCACCTCGTCCTGGCCCACGCCCACGGTCTCCACGAGCACGGTGTCGAAGCCCGCCGCATCCAGCAGGTCGATGGCGTCCTGGGTGGCCCGGGCCAGGCCGCCCAGGGCGCCCCGCGTGGCCATGCTGCGGATGAAGATGCCGGGATCGGCCGCGATGCGCTGCATGCGGATGCGGTCACCCAGGATGGCGCCGCCGCTGAAGGGCGAGGTGGGGTCCACGGCCAGGATGCCCACCTTCTGGCCCTGGGCCCGCAACGCTCGCGCCAGCTGGTCCGTGAGGGTGCTCTTCCCGGCGCCGGGGGAACCGGTGATGCCGATCACGGCCGCCCGGCCCAAGTGGGGCCAGATCCGGGCCATGAGCTCCCGGGCGCCGGGGTGGCCGTTTTCCATCCAGGAGATGGCCCGGCCCAGGGCCCGGTGCTCCCCGCGGCGCAGGGGTTCCAGGAGGTCGGGCGGGAGGGGCATGCGCCCAGGATGGCACCTCCCAGGCGGGACTGGAACTCGCCGCCCGGCGCCGGATGGGGTACCCTGATCCTTCGGCCCCGGCCGCACTTGGAAACCCATACTGATGATCAAAGGGCCCAAACCCTCGAAGGACCCTGACTCCGGGGCTGCGCAGCCGGAGCCGGCCTCGAAACCCACGCCCGTCCTGCTGACCAAGCGGGTCCCGGTGGCGCCGCCGGATCCCAAGGCCCCCCGGGAGAAGATCTGCGCCGAGTGCGGGATGCACTTCCGGGTCGAGTCGGGCCAGAAGTTCTACCTCTGCCCCGACTGCTACCGGCGCTCCTTCGTCTACAAGCGCAAGGGCGGCAAGGATGCCGCCCGCATCCTCACCCACATCACCTGCGCCGCCTGCGGCGCCCAGGAGTACCTGCCCTTCATCCCCGAGGACCCGGCCAAGGCCCTCTGCCGGGCCTGCTTCGCCAAGGAGCGCCCGGAACATAAGTCCGCCCCCAGACATCCTCATCGATAGTCCCATCGAGGTCTTCATGCGCCCTGCCCTCCTCCCCCTCCTGCTCGCCGCCAGCCTCCTGCCCGCCCAGGCGCCCTCCAAGGCCGCGCCCAAGGCGGCCAAGCCCGCGCCCAAGGCGACGCCCGCGAAGCCCACCCCGGAAGCCGAGGCCGCCCGCAAGGCCCTGCTGCAGACCCTGGATGCCGTGGATGCCGGCTGGTTCGGCCAGCCCTACCAGGGCATGACCTCCGTGGACATGCAGGGCACCCTGGGCATCGCCCTCAGCGGCGCCCTGGTCAACCAGAAGGTGGACACGGCCAGCCAGGGCGCGGGTGAAGGGCAACAGCCAGGGCGGCCAGGCCAACCTCCGCGTCAAGGGCACCTACTTCGCCAACGGCGACTTCAAGACCGACCTGGCCGGCGACTTCGGGACGATCCTCTACACGCGGCGCGGCAACCGCGGCTTCATCTACAGCAAGGAGCAGAACGCCTACACCACCCGCGTGGACCTGCCCCCCTCCGACGCGCCGCTCACCTACATGGCCTGGTTCCGCCAGACCCTGAACGACATCAAGGCCGTCTACGTGGACGCACCCACCTTCCAGGCTGGCCTGGCCGGCGAGGAGAGCCTGAACGGCCACACGGTCCAGCGCCTGACCTTCAACGCCCCCACCAAGGGCTGGGACGCGAAGAAGCGCGAGCAGAGCCTGGCCCAGAGCCTGGGCTTCTGGAAGCGCGGCAAGCTCGAGGTGGCCGTGGACAAGACCACCAAGCTGCCCGTGCGCCTGGACTTCCGCAACGACGAGCAGGGCGTGCAGACCCGCATGGACTTCACCTACGGTGCCAACAACCGGCTCAATTCGGTGAACATCAACAACAGCAGCCGCGGCTTTGAAGGCCCGGGCTGGCTGCGGGTGGGCTACGGCGGCGATGGCCGCATGTCCAACGTGGCCGGCGAGCTGGCCAGCCAGGACAAGAAGGTGTCCTTCGCCATGGATCTGGCCTGGTCCAAGGGCCGCACCGCCGCCGACATCGCCGCCATTCCCCCCGCCGGCGCCACCAAGCGCGGCCGCGAGGACATGGAGACCCAGCTCCTCCTGAACCTCGCCACCAAGATCTTCGACCTCCAGCGCGCCGGACTGAACCTCCGTGCCGTCTCCATCAGCGGCAAGTAGCGGTTAGACTGGTTCCATCGGGGCGTGGCGCAGCCTGGTAGCGCATCTGCTTTGGGAGCAGAGGGTCGGAGGTTCGAATCCTCTCGCCCCGACCAAAAATGGGGGCCTGTGGGCCCCCGTTTTTGGTCGGAACCAAGCAAGAGATTCGAACCTTCGAGTGGACTTGTGGAGACAGCGCGGGGCGCTGTCGGAGCAAGGCCGGCAAACGGCGAAGCCGGGTGCGTTCGAGTCCGCGCCCAGGTGGGTAGGCGCCGAGTACGGGGAACGGCGGACCTTCCGGAGGACCGGGCGCTGTCGGAGCAAGGCCGCCGGCGAAGCCGGGGGCCGCCCGAGGGCCCCCCCCCCCCGGGGGGCGCCCGGGGGCGGCCGCCCCCGGGCCGGGGGGCGGCGGAAGCCGGGTGCGTTCGAGTCCGCGCCCAGGTGGGTAGGCGCCGAGCACGGGGCTCGAGCTGCACAAGCGATGCCTCCAGGCCACCGGCTCGATCTGGCGCTGGGGGGGTGCTGACCTGGTGCTGGAGTTGCCGGGGTGGGTGCTGGCGAGACCGATGATTGTTGCCATCCTGTCGGACCAGGCTACTTCGCAGGCAACGACTTCAGGGCCTCGAGGACCCGTTCGGGAGTGAAGGGCACGTGGGTGACCCGTGCGCCGGTGGCATCGAAGACGGCGTTGGCCAGGGCCGCGGCCACCGGCACCACGGGGGGCTCACCGATGCCCTGGGTGACGGCGGTGGCGTTGTCCGCGAAGACGACCTGGATGCGGGGGATCGCGGAGAAGCGGGGCAGGAGGTAGGTGTCGAAGTTCTTGTCGAGGATGCGGCCGCCCTTGAAGTGGATCTCCTCGCTGAGGGCCTGTCCGATGCACATGGTGATGGCGCCCTCCACCTGCTGGCGGGCCCCGTCGGGATTCACCACGAGACCCACATCCACGGCCTCGAGGAAGCGCTCCGTCCGGACCTTCCCGGTGGCCTTGTCCACGGTCACCTGGGCCACGGCCACCACGAGGCCCTGACGCCAGGCGCCGCAGGCCAGGCCGATGCCCCGGCCCGTGGGTCCGGGGGCGGGCTCCCAGCCGAAGGTCTCCACGGCCAGGTCCAGGAGGCGCAGGAGCCGGGCATCGGTGATGAGGCGACGGCGCAGGGTCACGGGATCCAGGCCGGCCTTGGCCGCCAGGGCATCCAGCTGGCTTTCCCGGGCGAAGGCGTTGGTGTGGGCGTTGGGGGCGCGCCAGGCGCCGACTTTGAGGGGATGGAGGTTGGGGACGGCCGGGGCCTGATACCGGTTCGTCTGCATGTCGTAGGGGAGCTCGGCCTCGCCCTGGGAGACACCCGCCACGGTGCTGTCCCAGAAGGTGATGGCCCCGCGCCCGGCGTCCAGGCCGGAGCGGAGCTTCACCACGGCGGCCGGCCGGTAGCCGTCCAGGAAGAGATCCTCCTCCCGGTTCCAGGCCACCTGGATGGGCACGCCGGGGACCTGACGGGCGATGCGGGCGGCCTCGACCGCCCCGGTGGCTGCGAGCTTGCCGCCAAAACCGCCCCCCACGAACTGGGCGATGATGCGGACCTTGTCCGGGCCCAGCTTGAGGGCCTCGGCCACGGCATCGCGGAAGAGGAAGGGCGCCTGGGTGGAGGCCCAGACGGTCATGCGGCCCTCCTCCCATTTGGCGACGGAGGTGTGGGGCTCGAGGGTGGCGTGGCTTTCGTAGGCGTTGCGGTATTCCCCCTCCACCACCGTGGCAGCCCGCTTCTCGCCGGCGGCCAGGTCGCCGCGGGAGATCACCACGCGCTGCCCGGGCGCCGCCTTGTCCACGAGGTACTGGTAGATGCGGACATCGTCCACGTCGGGTTCGGTCCCCTCGAAGGTGCCCTTCACGAGGGCGAGGGCCTTGCGGGCGGTGTCGGGCTGGGGGTGCAGCACGGCCAGGAGGGTGCCGTCCCGCACGATGCGGACGCCAGGAATGCGCTCCGCGGCCGCCGTGTCCGCGGTGGCCAGGTTCAGGCCGTGGGCCGGGGGCCGCAGGAGGCAGGCGTGAAGGGTTCCGGGAAGGCGCAGGTCGCCGGCGTACAAGGCCGCGCCGGTGATCTTGGCGAGGGCGTCCTTGCGGGGGACGCGGCCCCCGATCACGGTGCATTCGGAGAGGGGCTTGGGCTTGACCTTGCCCAGGTGGCGCTCCATCTTCCGGCCCTTCACCAACTCGCCGAAGGTGGTGCGGCGCTTGGGGGCCGCCTTCACCCAGATGGCGCCGTCCTTCAGGGCCAGGTCGGCGGCCGGGGCGCCCAGGGCCTTGGACGCCATGCCCAGGAGCACCGCCCGCGCCTCCGCGGCGGCGCCCCGCAGAACGGGGGCCGTGTGCCACATGGTGAGGGAACCGCCGGTGGGCATGTCCCAGGGGCAGAGGTCCGTGTCGCCCAGGAGCATGTCCACCTGGGCCGGATCCAGCTCCAGCTCTTCGGCGACGAGCATGGCCAACACCGTCATGGCCCCCTGCCCCAGTTCGGTCTTCCCCACGAAGCAGCCCACGCGGCCATCGGCTGAGATCTTCAGGTAGGCGTTGAAATCCTGGGGGTAGGCACCGGGCCGGGTCGGCTCGATGGGCGCCGAGCCGACGGGGGTCGTGAAGAAGAAGGTGAGCGCACCCGCAGCGACGCCCTGGAGGAAGTCCCGGCGCCTCATCGCACACCTCCCATGGCCTTGCCCGCCGATTCGACCGCGTCCAGGATCCTCACATGGGCCCCGCAGCGGCAGAGGTTCCCCTCCATGGCCTCGACGACCTCGGATCTGGTGGCCTTGGGCTTTTTCTTAAGGAAGGCCCAGGCGGCCATGATCATCCCGGAGGTGCAGAACCCGCACTGGAAGGCGTGGTGTTCCTGGAAGGCCTTCTGGACGGCGTTCAGCTGCCCATTCGGGGCCAGGCCCTCGATGGTGAGCACTGCCTTCCCGGCCACATCGCCCAGCGTCGTGGAGCAGGAGGGCACGGCCTCGTGGTCCACGAGCACGGTGCAGGCCCCGCAGAGCCCGGCCTCGCAGCCGACCTTGGTGCCGGTGAGGCCCAGTTCATCCCGCAGGACCCAGACCAGCATGCGGTCTCGAGGGCTGTTGACGGTGACGGCCTTGCCGTTGAGGACGAACGAGACGGTGGCATCCATCGGGGAACCTCCGGGGGGCTGGGGCCTGTTGCAGGAAGGCCCCCATGATAAACCTTGACCTGAGGTTCAGCGCCGAGGTTAGGAGATCGAGGCCGCAGGCTTTGCTGCGGCCGATCAAGCCTTCGCCTGGATGCCGGGTACCGAGAGCGGCCAACCTTTGAAGGGGCCTCAGCCCGGCAGCCCCTTCCGCCTCCGGAGCTCTCCCGCCAGCCTCCGCACGCGGCCCTGGGCCTCCCGGAGCTCCAGGGGCGTTAGTCTCTTCGCCGCCAGGTCGCGGTTCGTCGCCGCTCCAGCCTGTCCCTGCTCGGCAGCCAGCGCAGACCACACGTAGCCCTCGGCCGGATTGCGGGTCAGACCCTCCCCCCGAAGGTAGGCATTCCCCAGGTTCACCTGGGCGCCAGCATGGCCCTGCTCCGCGGCCAGCTGGTACCACCGCGCCGATTCCGCGTGGTTCCGGGGAACGCTCCGGCCGAAGTAACAGCGGTCTCCCAGCTCGAACTGGGCGGCGGCGTCTCCGGCCTGGGCCTTGGCGCGCAGCACCCCCAGGTCGGTCCCCAGGCCATGATCGCCGCAGGCGGCCAGGGGCCCTGGGTGCCCAGCCAGCGGCAGGGCCAGGAGGCAGCACCCAAGGAGCAGTTGAGGCGATCGGTCCATGGCGCACCCGGGAAGCGATCAGTGTACGCGCAGGCCCCCGGGGCCCCGTGCCCGAACCCGGAAGCGCCTCTGGGTTCTGGCATTCTTCCTGCGAATTGTGACCGCCATCGGCACCCCCTGCCTCCTGGGCGGGTATCGTCAGCAGGACTGTCCTCGGGCGGGTGGCCCGAGCCGTGGAGCCTCCGTGTCCCCTGATCCCATCTCGAACGCGAAGCTCATCGCCCTGGTGCGGCGCTTCCTGATGGAACACGCCAAGTCCGCCTCGCGGTCCATCTGCCACTGCCCCATCTGCGTGGACGCCCGCAAGCTGCTGGAGAAGGCCTACGGCGAGAAACTGCTGGGCTGAGCATCTCCGCCACCGTCGGGCCCGCCGGAATTCCGGCCCACGGCCTGCCGGGGACAGGACCGGCCATGGTCGGTTTCATTAAATCTAAAATTAGTGTTTTGGACTATTTTTTCAAATCACGATCAAGCCCTGTAGACTGTTTGGCCTATCTCCCCCATCACCCTAAGGAGGTGTCCATGAAGCGGTCCTACGTGGTTGCAAGTGCACTGATGCTGGGTCTCTCCCTCCAGGCGGCCGAGGGCAAGCACATCTCCCGGGCCACCCTCCAGACCCGGGCAGGGGCCACGGTGGCCTCCGCCCAGGCGGATTCCAATGGCTGCGTGCGCTTCACGAACGTGCCCCCCGGCGAGTACCAGGTCGTGATCACCAGCGCCGATGGCCGTTCCGTCTCCCTGGCGGACCTGGACGGAGATGGCCGCTCCGACATCATCATCGAGGGCCGGGGAGCTGGCGGCAGCTCGCTGAGCACGGGGGGCGGGGCCGGCAAGGTCAGCGTGCAGGACCTGAGCATCACCCGTAGCACTGCGTCGGGGGCCGCACCGGCCTCGCCCGGATCAGGTGGTGGGGCCGGCAAGGTGAACGTGCAGGATCTGAGCATCACCAAGCAGACCCAGGGCTCGACTTTTGGTGAAAAGGCGCCCGGCGGTTCCGGGGTGTCGGGCGGGGTCGTCTCGCCCCGGGATCACGCCAGCGGCCTGCCCACCGGCAGGCGCATGCACAAGCCCATGGTCTGCCTGGTGGACTGGGATCTGGCCAAGGGCAAGGGCGGCTTCACGTCCGAGCGGGCCGCCCAGGCCGAGGGTCAGCAGCTGCCCGACACCCCGGGCGGGCGCTGCGTCGTCAAGGTGGTGGCCGACGAGCAGCCCGGCACCATCGAGGTGCTCAGCTGGTCCTGGGGCGCCTCCCAGGCCGGCAAGCACACCAAGACCGGCCACGTGACCCTCCTGAAGTAACCCGGAGCGACCGCGTGGTCCCGACCCGTGCCTGAGCCACGAGCCCTGCGAGGGCTGGCGTGCGCCCTGGGCGCCGCGCCGGCCCTCGTTGCCCAGGCGCCTCCGCCCGTGGAGGTGGAGTTCCTCACGCCACCCGCGCCCGGCGGGCCCCTGGTCGTCCAGGCCAAGGCCCCCCCGGGGACGGAGTGGGTGGTGCTCTTCCACCGGAGGGCGGGCGAGACCGAGTTCGAGACACTCACCCTGGCCCGGGGCGAGGACGGGCTCTTCACGGCGCGGGCCGAAGCGGTGCTGCCCACGGGCGTCCCCATCCAGTGTTACGTGGCCTCCAAGGGGGCGGGGGGCGTCAGCACGCTGCCGGCGGAGGCCCCCACCGCCTTCTTCAACCTGAACCTGCCTGCCTCTGCCGAGCCGGAACCCGCGGCAGCGGCCGCTGCCCCGCCCCCGCCGCCGCCGAAGCCCCACGGTCCGATCTATGTAGATGGCAGCGCCACGGACCTGATCCACCGGAAGGTGGCCGTCCCCGATGAGCCCACCCTCCTGGCGGCGGGCCAGGTCCGTCTCGTCCTGCAGAAGGACGAGGAGGACCGCCACCTGGCCTTCGGCGCCCGCCTGGTCTATTCGAACCAGCCGCTGCCGAACCAGGCCCGGTGGACCATCGGGGACATCCAGGCGACCTATGCGGCCGGGGCGCACCGGCTGCAGGCGGGCGACCTGATGACCCAGGAATCCGAGTTCACCCTGGGCCCCGGGGGGCGGCGGGGCCTCGACTACATCTACTCAGGCCAACCCACGGCGGCCCACCTCTTCGCGCTCAACACGCAGCGGCAGGCCGGGCTGACGGGCCTGCTCTGGCCCGTGGAGGGCAGCGAGGCCTATGGCGGCTCCCTCAGCCGCCTCTGGTTCGGCAACACCCTGCGGACCAGGCTGGTCTTCCTCAGCGGGCGGGATGACCTGGCCACGGCGGCGAACCTGGTGACGGCCTTCGCCCTGCCCGTGCGGGAGGGCTCCACCGGGGCGCTGGTGGTGGATGGCCGCTTCCTGGAAAGCCGCCTGGCGGTCTCCGGGGAGTACGCCCGGAGCCTCTTCACCCCAGACGCCCTGGTGGGCACGCCCATGGAATCCGACCAGGCCTGGCGCCTGGCCACCCAGTGGACCGACGGGGGCTTCAGCGCCCAGGCGGGCTATCGCGCCGTGGGCCAGGCCTTCGGCACCGTGGGCGTGGCCTTCTTCACGGGGGACCGGCGCGTCTTCGACAGCAGCGTGGCCCTGAACCGGCCCACCTGGGGCCTCAGCGCCACGGCCACGGACGAGCGCACCAACCCCACCGGCCGCGTGAACTTGAGCCAGGCCTGGAACCAGTCCCAGAGCCTGGATGCCCGGGTGGTGCTCAACCCCACGGCCACCTGGCGGGTGGGCCTGCGGGCGGGGCGGCAGGCGGCCGAGGTGGTGGCCAATCCGTTCATCCCCTTCAGCAACAGCGAGCGCACCGGCGTGGTCACGGGCTTCGACCTGGTGCTGCCGCCCCAGGTGGTGCTCACCTTCAACGCCCAGTTCGACCAGCTCCAATCCACCGGCTACACCCGCAGCACCGGCAGCAGCAAGGCGCTGTCCCTGGGGGGGAACCTGGGCCTGGGGACCTGGGGCCGCCTCTCCCCGAACCTGAGCTGGTCGCGGATCCTCAGCCAGCCTGGAGATCAGCAGACCACCATCGCCAATGCCTTCCTGAACGCCCAGTTCAGCCTCATCCCCGGCACGCTGCAGCTGCTCCTGAACGGGGGCGCCTCCCGCACCGTGCTCAGCACGGGCACGACACTGAACGCCGCCACGGCCGAAGGCACCCTGGGCCTCACGCTGGATCCCTACCTCCGGAACCTGGCGCGGGGCAGCCTCGGGCTGAAGGCCCGCTACACCCGCAACCCGGACTTCCTGGGCATCGTCGAAGACAACCGCCTCTTCCTCCTCCTCAACCTGTCCTACTGAAGGGCGGACCATGCGCTGGTTCCACACCTGCCTCGCCCTCTCCCTCGCCCTGGTGCTGCGGGCGCAAGGCACCATCACCGCCAATCCGGGGCTGCCCTTGCCGGGCCGGCCGGTCACCTTCATCCTCACGGCGAACCCCGCTCCCGCCGGGCAGGTGCTCTGGTCCTTCGGGGATGGCCGCTCGGTGGATGGTGGTGCCATCGCCACCACCACCTATGCGACCCCCGGCTCCTACACGGTGCGGGCCATGTACCGGTCGCTCAACGGCGGGGCCCTCTCCCCGCCCCAGGTGGCCCAGGCCCGGGTGCGGGTGGCGGACCATCCCGTGGCGCCCTTCAGCCTTTCGATGCTGCGCCTGCGCTGGGAGGATGGCGGCACCGAGGCCGCCGTGCCCCAGGGCGCCGGCCCCCTGGTGGCCTACCTCGACCTCAAGGGCGAAGGCACGGGCACCTTCCTGGCCCAGTGGACCGTCGATGGCGTGCCCGTGGGCACGGTCACGCGCCAGGTGTCCTTCGCCGCGGCCGTCACCGTGGATTCCCGCGACCTGCCCTCGCTGCCCACCACGGAGCTGGGCGAGCACCAGGTGAGCCTGCGCATCCTGTCGCCTCCGGTCACCTTCCAGGTGCCGGTGATCCGCTACTTTGTGCGCCTGGACCGCGGCGAGCCCCCGCGGGTCGAGACGGTGGCGCCGGCCCAGCTCCGCGCGGGGGCGGAGGCCGAGCTGCGGCTCACGGGACGGAACCTCACCGCCGACATGCGGCTCTCCTTCGGAAAGGACATCGCCGTGCTGGCCCCGCCGCAGGTCCTCTCCCCTGGGCAGGCCGTGGTGCGGGTCTACCTTTCCCCCACCACAAGGCCCGGCCTGCGGCGGGTCGGCGTCGCCAATTCACTGGGGAAAGCGCGGGGGCCCGGGACGCTGCAGGTGATGCCCCGTGAGGCCCGCTGAGTTCCCCGCTCAGCCCGCGACGGCCGCGGGCCGCTCGGCCAGGCGCAGCCCCGCGGCCACGATGGCCCCGGCCTGGGGGATGAAGGCCTGCTCCAGCACATAGCTGGAGGGCGCCGGGGCGTCGGGACCCGTGATCCGCAGCACCGGGGCCTTCAGGGCCTCGAAGGCCTGCTCTGAGATCAGGGCGGCCACCTCGGCGCCCACGCCGCAGAGCCGGCCCGCCTCGTGCACGACGATGACGCGCCCGGTCTTCCGCACCGAGGCCAGGATGGTGGCCTCGTCCAGGGGCTTGAGGGTGCGCAGGTCGATCACCTCGGCGGAGACGCCCTGCTCCGCCAGGGTCTCGGCGGCGGCCAGGCAGGCGGGCACCGTCTTGGCGTACGAGATGAGGGTCAGGTCCGAGCCCTCGCGGCGGACGGCCGCCTCGCCCAGGGGGATGAGCACCTCGCCCTCGGGCACCTCGCCCGGCACGAAGGCCAGGGCCATGTCCATGAAGAAGAGCACGGGGTTGTCGTCCCGGATGGCGGCCTTCATGAGGCCCTTGAAGTCCTCGGGGGTGGAGGGCATCACGACCTTGAGGCCGGGGCTGTGGACGAACCAGGCCTCGACGTTGTGGTTGTGCTGGGCGCCCACGGTCCAGCCGCCGCCGGTCAGGGCGAGCACCACCATGGGAAACGCGAACTGGCCGCCGGACATGTAGCGCAGCTTGCCCGCGCTGTTCACGATCTCGTCCATGGCGAAGCAGAGGAAGGGCGCGAAGAGCAGGTCCACCACCGGGCGCAGGCCCGTGGCGGCGGCGCCGGCGGCGGTGCCGGCGATGATGCCCTCGGCGAGGGGGGTGTTGCGCACGCGCTGGGGGCCGAAGGCGTCCAGCAGGTGCTTGCGCTTGGTGGCGACGCCTTCGCCGAACATCAGCACGCGGCTGTCGCGGTGCATCTCTTCGGCCAGGGCCTGGTCGAGGGCTTCATGGGCAGTGATGAGGGACATGGGAGGCTCCTAGGCGTAGACGTCGGCGGTGAGTTCGGAGGGATCGGGATAGGGCGAGTCGAGGGCGAAGGCCGCGGCACTGTCCATGGCCGCGCGGGCCTGGGCGCGGAGGGTCTCGAGGCCCGCCGGGGTGAGCTCTCCGTCGGCCAGGAGGCGGGCCTCCAGCCGGGCGATGGGATCCTTGGGCAGCCAGGCCTCGAGCTCGGCGGGGTCCACGTAGGACTGGTCGTGGGGCTCCATGTGGCCCCGCTGGCGGTAGGTCCAGGCCTCCAGGAGGAAGGGGCGCCGGGTGGCGCGCACCTGGGCCGCGGCGCGGGTGGCCGCCTCCAGCACGGCCTCCACGTCATTGCCATCCACCACCAGGCTGTCCATGCCGTAGGACGCGGCCCAGGGGGCGATGTGATCGCCCACCATGGTCTCCCTGCGGTGCACGAAGGCCTGCCACTGGTTGTTCTCGCAGACGTAGAGCACGGGCAGGTTCCAGACCGAGGCCAGGTTCAGCGACTCGTGGAAGATGCCCTCGCAGGCGGCGCCGTCCCCGAAAAAGCAGACCACGATGCCCTCACCGCCGAGCAGGGTGCGCGAGAGCGCCACGCCCGGCGCCAGGGACAGCTCGCCCCCCACGATGGTGGAGGTGAGGATGACGCCCAGCTCCTTGGCGGAGATGTGCAGGGTGCCGCTGCGGCCCTTGCAGTAGCCCGTGGCGCGACCCATGACCTCGGCGAGGAGGCGGCCGGGATCGGCCCCGCGGGCCAGCAGGTGGCCGGCGCTGCGGTGGTTGGTGAGGATCTGGTCCTCGCGCTCAAGGGCCGAGACCACGCCCACGGCGGCGGCCTCCTGGCCCACGGAGGTGCAGACGTGGGGGAAGGGCCCCTGCTCGTGGAAGGCCACGATCTTTTCTTCGTAGGCCCGGATGCGGAGCATGGCGGCGAGCAGATCCTGGCGGGAGGGTTGGGGTGCGGGCATGGCGGACCTCGGAATCGGGGTGAGGAAAGGAGGGAACGATCGGATCAGTGCGACGGCGAGAGCGGCAGGTCAGCGATCCAGTGGCTTAGGCGGGTCACGGCCTCCTGGTCCACCAGGGCCGAGCCCAGGGGGGGCATCTGGGAGGTGGGCCGCCGGGAGGCCATCCTGTGGAGCAGGGTGCTGCGGCCGGGGTCGCCGGGCTGGAGGCGCGGGTTCGCGTCGGTGCCGGAGGCCTGGTAGAGGCTGGGGCGGCGGAGGGTGGTGCGGAGGCCGGGCTCCTCGGCCTCCCGCGCGATGCGGGAGGTGTGGCGGAAGTCCAGGTCCAGGCCCGGGAGGGGCCGGTCCGCCCGGTGGCAGGCGCCGCAGTTGGCCGCGAGATAGCCCAGGGCGGCGCGGGTGGCGGGGGTGGCCGCCTGGATGCGGGGCGGGCGGCTCAGCAGATCGGGGCGGGTGCCCCGCAGCAGGCGGCGGGCCACCAGGTCGCGGAGGGTGACCATGCCGGGTTGGAGCGGCTCGCCGTGGATGGCGCCAGGATCCCGGTCCGGGGAGAGCTGGAGGGCGGTGAAGCCGAGGACCTCGACCTGCTCCTGGCCGTGGCAGCTCCGGCAGTCGGAGCGGGACGGGATGCTGTGCCGCACCCCGGGCGCCACCTCGGCGGCATCCGGCAGGCCCGCCTCGGGCACGAGCACGGCGTCGCTCTGGTCCGCGTTCCAGGCATAGCTGGCGAAGGCCCAGGTCTTGGGGCCGGTCTTCCAGAGGAGCCGGGTCTCGACCTTGCGGCCCTGGAAGGCGAACTCCTTCCAGGCCTTGGTGCCCACCGGGAAGACCCAGCCGTCCTCATCCCGCCCATCGATGGCCGCCCCGGCCGGGAGGTGGAGCCACCGGGCCTTGGCCGCGCCATCCGTCCACAGGGGGTACTGGGGCGCATAGGCCAGGTGCCGGGCGTCCACCACGCCGGGCGCCGAGTAGAGGCCCGTCTGGGAGAGCAGGCGGGGCGGCTGGGGAGCGGTCCGGGCGGCCGCCGGCGTCAGGCCGAGGGCCACCACGAGGGCGATGAGGAGGGCGCGCATGGGGGATCCGGATCAGTGGGAGGCGACCGGCTCGACCGCGGCGGGCACGCGGTTGGAGATGGCGGGGATGGACTTCAGGTAGGCGAAGATGGCCTTCTGGTCGGCCTCGGTGGCGGCGCGCAGGCCCTGCACGGGCATGGGCGGAAGGATGGGGCGGCCCTGGCCCAGGTGGCGGCCCGAGCGGATCATCTGGAGGAACTGGGCCTCGGTCCAGCTGCCCAGGCCGGTCTCCTTGTCCGGGGTCAGGTTCGCGGCGTGGCTCACGCCCCAGGGACCGGCGAAGGCCGTGGCCGTGGCGGCCATGGTCACCATCCAGGGACCCTCGGGCAGCTGGGGGGCCGGGGGCATCTTCAGGGCCTCCGGGTGGCCCGACAGCATGCGGCTCATGTCCGGCTCGGGGCCCTTGGGGCCCATCTTGAGGGGGGTGTGGCAGTCGTTGCAGCCGCCCACCTGGACCAGGTAGGCCCCGCGCTGGATGACGGACGGGGCTGGGGCGCCGGCCTGGGCCAGGGATGCGCCGAGGAGGGCCAGGAGGAAGGGGCGGGTCAGGGTCATGGTGCACCTCATCAGGGGTCGGGGGGGTTCGGGTCCCGATGAGGGGTTATCGCACCAGGCGAGATCGGTTTAATGGTTTTTTCCACCCTTAAGAAAGAATTAGCAAGCCTTTAAGAAGCTTTTAAGAAAAGTGAAGTCTGAAGGCGGCTCAGCCCGCCCCCGGGTCCATGTCCTCCAGCTCCAGGGGGCGGCAGATGTTCAGGCGGAAGCGGCCCCGCCCCGTCTTCTCCATCTGCACGCAGGCCTGCCGCTCCGCCAGGCGGCGGTGGAGCAGCACCAGGCGGGCCTCCAGGTTGTCGCTCTGGTCCGGCAGGCGCACGCGCGGGTCGGCGCGCAGCTCTCGGTTGCTGAACTGGGTGCGCCCCGAGGCCTGGTGGTCCTGCAGCAGGGTCCAGAGGATGTTCCCCGCCACGCCCTTGATGAGGTAGTCGTCCCCCAGGAAGACGCTGTCGTTGACGGCGTAGTGCCGCACCCGCAGCGGCGCTCCGCTGGGCTGGGACACCTTCTCCGGGGCGGGCTGGAACTCGTCGGCCAGATCCAGCTCCGCGAGGAAGAGGCGGAACAGGGCTGCCACCTGGGCCACCAGGGCCACCAGGGCATCCTCGTCGGCGTGGGAGAAGCGCATCTCCTGGGGGCTTTCCACGAAGAGCACGCCCAGGGGCTCGCGGGCGCCCGGGATGGGCACGGCCAGCTGGCTGCCCGGCGCGGCCAGGCCCGGGAAGGGGATCTCGGAATCCTGCGGGAGGTCGGACCCGCGCGGCGCGGCGCCCTCGCGCATGGCCAGGCCGTAAGCGTACTCGGAGGTCATGTGCGAGATGCGGATGGGTACGCGCTCGCGGGCGGCCACGCCGATGACGCCGTCGCCCACCTGGATCTCGGAGCCCACGCCGGAGGTCGCGTACCCCCGGCTGGCCACGGTGTAGAGGCGGTCCCGCACGGGATCGAGCATCAGCACCAGGGCCTGCTCGATGCCGAAGTGCCGCTCCAGTCCGTCCAGCAGGGCATCCAGCAGGGACTCGGCGTCCGGGGTGGCGGGCAGGCGCTCCATGCAGGCGCGGAGGGCGGGGAGGTGGTCCACGGCCGGCACCGGCAGGGGCAGGGTGCTGCCGGGCACGACCTCCACCCGGTCGATGCGGTAGAGGTCCGAGCCCTGCAGATGGAACACGCCGCTCATGCCCGTGTGGGAGGCGATGCCCGCCAGCTTGGCCTTCATGGATTCGAAGATGGGGCCCGCGGTCTCGGTGCGCTGATAGGTGAGATGGACCCGGTACTGCTGGGCCGTCTGGGGGTGGATGAGGCCCAGGGTGGCGTGGGGGTTGGCCAGGATGTTCTGGCGGGTGCGGTTGAAGAACTGGTAGGACAGGGCCAGGTGCTCCCCGTCGACGTATTGGCCCTGGGACATGTAGGCGATGTTGGGCGTGCCGTCCGGCGCGCAGGTGGAGACCACGCCGGGAATGGCGCCGTCGAGGCAGTCGCGGAGGGCGCGGGTGGGGATCATTTCGCACCCGCCTGCAGTGGCGTGCCGGCCTGGGCCCCCGGCGTCTGGTTGAAGGCGGCCTCCGGCGTGAAGGCCACGGCCACCAGGTCCGCGTCCGGGCAGTCCAGCAGGGCCCGCACCATGGGCTCCGTGAAGCCCAGGGGTCGCAGGCAGGCGACGAAGGCTGTCCGGTAGGCCGCCACCACTGCCGGGTCGCCCGGCGCCAACCGCTCCACCCGTGCGTCCCGCCCCTTGATCTGGATGGTCCGGTGCGTGGGAGGGTCGCTGAAGACCACGGCAAGGGCGCGCGACTGCCCGACGTCCCGCAGGAGGTCCGCCGCCTGGGCCCCCGACAGGAACACCCTGATGCGCCGGCCCCCGTCGTCCACCCGACAGCCGAAGGCCCGGCACTGGCTGGGAAGGCCGCTCGCGCCGCTGGATGCGGTGTTGATGGACACGCCGCCCGTCATGAAGCGGAGGTGGTCCGGATCGAGCTGGTGGGGGGTGGGGGAGGGCATGGGAGGAAAATTCTAGCGGGATGGGGGCGGGCGGGGTATGGGGGTCCTCTGCCCACAAGGCAAACAAAAGGGCCTGCCGCCAGGTAGCGATAGACTATCCCCTGCGCGCCCATAGCTCAGGTGGATAGAGCAGCAGCCTTCTAAGCTGCAGGTCGCTGGTTCGAGTCCAGCTGGGCGCACCAGTCGTGGACCAGTGTCCGTTCTGGACTCGGACCAGCGAGTGGGATTGTGGAGGCGCGACACAAAGTCGCGCCGTAGCAAGACCGGGGAACGGCGGAGCCGGGCACGTTCGAGTCCAGCTGGGCGCACCAGTCGTGGACCAGTGTCCGTTCTGGACTCGGACCAGCGAGTGGGATTGTGGAGGCGCGACCTCCACCTGACGCACCCTCCACAGGAGAGTGCTCCCACTCGCTGCGCTCGCGGAGGTGGAGCCTCAGTCGCGCCGTAGCAAGACCGGGGAACGGCGGAGCCGGGCACGTTCGAGTCCAGCTGGGCGCACCAGTCGTGGACCAGCGTCCGTTCTGGACTCGGACCAGCGAGTGGGATTGTGGAGGCCGTGGCCTAGAAGTGGACCTGCACCTGCAGCATGGGCGCCGTGACGCGGCGGTTGGTGGCGGGGGCGGGGGCGCTGCTGTTCTGGCCGCCGAACTTGTTGTTCCAGTATTCGAAGCCCGGCCCCGCATAGACCTTCTTCTTGGTGCCGAAGAGGGGGCTCAGGTCCGCGAGCAGGAAGAGGTTGGCCAGGGTCTCGGGCTTGGTCTCCACGCCGAAGCCGTCCTTGCCCTTGGCCCCGATGTAGTTGGCGAAGCCCTTGAACTCGGCGCCCACCTTGCCCACCTGGAAGGGGATGCCCCAGGCGGCGGTCACGGTGTAGGTGGTCTTGTAGTCCACGGACTTGCCCACGATGCCGTTGTAGTTCTGCTCATGGCAGCCCCAGAGGCCCAGATCGAAGAAGCCGCTGCCCGCCTTGAAGTTCAGGGTGGGCCCGAAGACCAGGAAGCGCTTCTTGGAGGCGAAGGCATTGTCCTTGGAGTTGAAGTCGAAGCCGGCGGTGAAGGAGACATCCCGCACGGGGCCGAAGCCCAGGTCCTTGCCGCTGAGCTTGCCCAGGCTCAGGGCCGTGCGGTACACCACGTAGACCTCGTTGGCGCCGCTCTTGCCGTTGGCCGCCGGATCGCCCTTGTCGGACATGAGCATGTCCACATTGAAGAAGTTGGTGCCGTAGGCCCAGCCGCTGACGTGGCTGAGCTGGAGGATGTCCTTGTGCAGGGTGCCGTCGATGCCGGGCTCCCGGAACTGGCTGCCGGTGCGGTAACCGATGAGGGTGTCGCTCCAGTCGGCGGCGCCCAGGGGCAGGGCCGCGGCGGCGAGGAGGGCGAGGGCGAGCTTGGTCATGGAATCTCCAGGAAAGGGACAGGTCCTAGGCGGACAGGAAGAGGAGCTTGAGCAGGAAGACGACCGAGAGTACGAGGATGATCGGGTTGACCTCCTTGAAGCGGCCGGTGGCCAGCTTCAGGACGGTGTAGGCGATCATGCCCAGCGCGATGCCGTTGACGATGGAGAAGGTGAAGGGCATCACGATGACGGCCAGGTAGGCGGGGATGGCGTCCGTGACATCGTCGAAGCGGATCTCCTTGATCTCGGACAGCATGAAGAAGCCGATCATCATGAGCGCCGGCGAGGTGGCCTGCAGCGGCACCATGAGGAAGAGGGGCGAGAGGAAGAGCGCGATGGCCAGCCAGCCTGCGACGACCAGGGCCGTGAGGCCCGTGCGGCCCCCCTCGGCCACGCCGGAGGCGCTTTCGATGTAGGCGGTGACGGCCGTGGTGCCGAACATGGACGCGAAGGTGGTGCCCACGGCATCGGCCATGAAGGCCTTGGAGGCGCCGGGGAACTTGCCCTCCTTGTCCAGCAGCTTGCCCTGGGCGCCGATGCCCATGAGCGTGCCGATGGTGTCGAACATGTCCACGAAGAGCAGGGTGAACAGGATGATGAAGATGTTGACCATCCCGCCCAGGGACTGGGTCCAGCTCCAGTCGTACTGGAACATCTTGGGCCAGGCGGGGATCTGGAAGAGGGCGCCCTTGGGCAGGTGGGTGAAGCCGCCGCCGAAGCTCACGGGCAGCAGGCCCACCAGGGTGATGACGAGGATTCCGATGAGGATGGCGCCCCTCACCCGCTTGGCCACCAGCACGGCGATGAGGAAGAGGCCCACCACGCTCCAGAAGGCGGGCGTCAGGTGGCCGTGGTCCCAGAACTTCGCGATGAAGAGGTTGTTCACGTCATGCAGGCCGAAGAGGGCCGAGGGATCGTTCTTCAGGATGGGGAAGATGGTGTCGGGTTCGAACTTCAGGCCCACCTGGGTGACGCCGGAATCCACGAAGCCGATGATGGCGATGAAGAGGCCGATGCCCACGGAGATGCCCTTCTTCAGGGAGAAGGGGATGGCATCCATGAAGGCTTCGCGCACCTTCATGGCGCTGAGGAAGATGAAGACGATGCCCTCCAGCAGCAGGGCCGTGAGGGCCACCTGGATGGTGTAGCCCATGCCGCCCTGGTTGGCGGGGGCGCAAACGGTAAACGCGAAGAAGGCCGACAGGCCGATGCCCGAGGCGAAGGCGATGGGCAGGTTCGCGTAGAAGGCGCCGATCAGGGTCGAGATGATGGCGCAGACGACGAAGGCTGTGAAGCCGACGCCGGGCTCGATGCCGGCCACCTTCAGGAAGGCGTTGGGGATCAGCGAGATCACGTAGGCCATGGAGATGAAAGTGGTGGTGCCGGCCAGCACCTCCGTGGCCACCGTGGTGCCCCTGGCTTTCAGGCCGAAAAACCGTTCCATGCTGTCCTCCGGAATGGGTGAAATGGGTTAGCCCTGAACTTCGGAATCGTTGCTGAGGCCCAGGCGGTCGAAGCCCCAGAACAGCAGGCTCAGGCCGATGGCCACCACGGTGCCCAGGGCCATGCCCTTCAGCTCGACGGTGCCCAGCTTCACGGCGGCGCCGCTGATGCCGCTGATGAGCACCACGGAGGTGAGGATGAGGTTGCGGGACTGGGTGTAGTCCACCTTCTTCTCGATGAGCATGCGGATGCCCGCCGCGGCGATGACGCCGAAGAGCAGGATGCAGACACCGCCCATGACCGGCACGGGGATGCTGCGGATGATGGCCGCCAGCTTGCCGGAGAAGGAGACCAGGATGGCGATGCAGGCCGTGCCGCCGATGACCCACACGCTATAGACCTTGGTGATGGCCATCACGCCGATGTTCTCGCCGTAGGTGGTGTTGGGCGTGGCCCCCACCAGGCCCGACAGCACATTGGAGAGCCCGTCGCCCAGCAGGGAGCGGTGCAGGCCGGGCTCCTTCATCAGGTCCTTGCCCACGATGTTGCCGGTCACCACCAGGTGGCCCACGTGCTCGGCCAGCACCACCAGGGAGGCGGGCAGGATGATGAGGATGGCCTGGAGGTTGAAGGTGGGCGCGTAGAGGGTGGGCACCTGGAACCAGGGCGCCAGGCGCACCGCCTGGAAGTCCACCACGCCCAGGCCCAGGGAGAGCAGGTAGCCGGCGATGACGCCCAGCAGCACGGGGATGACGGCCAGGAAGCCCCGCAGCAGCACGGAGGCCAGGATGGTCACGGCCAGGGTGGAGAGGGAGACCACCAGGGCCGTGGAAGTGGGCATGCCCAGCACCGAGGGGCCGGGCGTGAGCCCCGCCATGTTGGTGGCCACCGGGGCCAGCTCCAGGCCGATGATGGCCACGATGGCGCCCATGGCGGCGGGGGGGAAGATGATGTCGATCCACCGCGTGCCCGCGACGCGCACCACCTGGGAGACCAGGATGAAGACGAGGCCGAAGACGATGAAGCCGCCCTGGGCCGCGGAGTAGCTCAGGCCAGCCGCGAGCACGGCGAAGACCGGGGACAGGAACGCGAAGCTGGAGCCCAGGTAGGCGGGGATGCGGCCCTTGGCCACGACGAGGTAGATCAGCGTCCCCACGCCGTTCATGAGCAGGCAGGTGGCCGGGTTCACCTTGAAGAGGAAGGGCACCAGCACCGTGGCGCCGAACATGGCGAACAGGTGCTGGAGGCTGAGGGGCAGGGTCTGCGCCAGGGGCAGGCGTTCGTCGACGTCGATGGTGCGGCGCAGCATGGGGACCTCGTGGAGACAGCGTCCTGAAGGGGGGTGAGACCACGGATCCGGAACCGCCGATGGGAGACCGATCCAGGCAGGGCGGGAGCGTCCCACGATTTTTCCAGAGGAGGGACAGGTTGGAGGTCACAACCGTCCGGGCGGGCGGTGGCGGACCGCTCCTTTCGGGCATAGCCCCGGAGTGTTCAGGGATGGGGCTGGACGGGGAGGCTTCGGGAATAGACCCTTCGAACTAGGTGCGAATGGAACGCAAATCAAAAAATCATTTGGAGTTGTGATGGCGGATTTCGGGGATTTGCCTATGATCAGTGATACCTGCACACCACAACCGATTGAAAGCGAGATGGGCCGGGGGGAGTGTTTCATTCCTTCCGCTGCTCAGCTTCTGAGCTCACAAGTGGGCTACCGGCAGCCACCCAACTCCTCTGAATCCAAGCACCCGTGCAATTGTCTCCTAAGGATGTGGGCCATGAAGGATCAGCGAACCCAATGGCATCCCATCGCGGTGGCGGCAGTGCTCTGTCTCCTGAGCCTCCTGGGGTGCGGCGGCACCAAGAGCCCGGCCAACACCCCCCAGTACTACGGGAACTACCACCCAGCCGGCTGGATGGACGTGCATGGCGGCAAGGCCGTGGCCGGCGTCAGTGCCTGCACCCAGTGCCACGAGCTCTCCATCCTCCGGGTCGGCAGCGGCGTGCCCACCTGTCTGACCACCGGGTGCCATCACCAGTCCACTCCCGGCTTCGCCGATCCAGGCAGCCACGGACTGCGCGCCAAGGGGGCGATCACCGGGGCCGCCGGCACGGGCCTGACCTCCTGCCAGATCTGCCACAACAAGGACTTCTCCGGTGGCCCCGCCGCCAACGCCTGCGCCAGCTGTCACGGGGTGAGCGCCCCCCATCCGCCGAAGCCCTGGCGGCTGGGCTCGGGGTCCACCTTCACGCATGTGACCACCGACCCCTCCAATGCCGCCGTCTGCGCCCAATGCCACTTCCCGGGTTCTGCGGTGAATCCGGCCGGCCACCCCGCCATTCCCGCGCCGGCCGGCACCCAGCCGGGCTGCTACAACGCCACCCTCTGCCACGACAACAACGTGGCGCCCCACCCCATCCCCTTCCTGAGCGGCATGACCGACAGCCGCGGCAACGGGCACATGACCGTGACCGCCTCGGCCTTCGCCGCCGACTGCGCCTCCTGCCATGCCTACTCGGGGACCTCGCCCACCACCACGGCCCCGCTCTGCCAGGAGTGCCACCAGCTGGCGGACCCCACCCTGCCGGGCACGAATGCGGGCACCTGCCGCTCCTGCCACACCGGCACCAGCGGACTGCCGAAGGGCCCCGGAGGCACGGGCTATCCCAGCATCGCGGGGGCCCACCTGAAGCACATGAACCTCCCCACGGGGCTGAGCTGCAACACCTGCCACTCGGGCAGCGGCAGCGGCACCTTCGAGCACTATGACAATGCCAATGCCCTGCTCTGGGAGCTCGCGGGGCCGGCCAGCGTGGCCATGGATCCCACCTTCGGGGCCAAGACGGGCGGGGCGCCCGCCTTCAATGGCACCTCCCTGACCTGTTCCAACGTGAGCTGCCACGGCGGCAAGACGACGCCCGACTGGACCGTGGGCACCCTCAACAGCAGCACCCAATGCACCGCCTGTCACGGCGTGGCCGGCTCCGCCGCCACCACCACGCAGCACAACGACGCCTTCGGCCGCCACAGCCTGGGCTCGCACGATGCCACCAACGCGGCCAACGCCATCGCCTGCACCACCTGCCACAACATGGCCAACGGCTCGCCGGGGGCCCTGGCCCACTTCAAGTACCTGAACACCACCGCCGTGGACGGTGTGGCCACCGGCAGCCCGGCGGATCAGATGCCCAGCGGGACCATCGTCTTCAACCCCGCCATCGTGACGGGCCCGGGCACCTACACCGTCACCAGCGCCACCCAGGGCAACGGCGGCTGCGCCCTCACCTGCCACACCCACATCCACACGGCGGCGGCGAACGACTGGACATCCAGTGGCGTGCCGCATCCCATCCCCTTCCTGACCGGCCAGACCGACAACCAGGGCAACGGGCACCTGAACCTCACGGCCGCCCAGTTCACGGCGGACTGCGCCAACTGCCACGCCCACACCGGCACCTCGCCGGTGGCCTCGGCCCCGCTGTGCTCCAAGTGCCACACGCTGGCCAATCCCACGGTGGTGGCCACGGGGGCGGGGACCTGCCTGTCCTGCCACGCCGGGGCCTCGGGCCTGCCCAAGGGCCCCACGGGCACGGGCTTCCCCAGCATCGCCGGGGCCCACGCCAAGCACATGAACCTGGCCACGACCCTGACCTGCGACGCCTGCCATGCGGGCAGCGGCACGGGCACCGCCACGCACTATGTCAACGCCAACACCCGCACGGGCACCCCCGTGGCACCAGCTTCGGTCTCGATGAACATCCTCTTCAAGGGGAAGACCGGGGCCAACCCCGCCTTCACCCCGGCCACGCTCACCTGCTCGAACGTGAGCTGCCACGGCGGCCAGGTCACGCCCAGCTGGATGGGGACCCTGAACAGCAGCACCCAGTGCACGGCCTGCCACGGCGTGGCCACTTCCGCGGCCGCCGCCACGCAGTACAACGATGCCTTCGGCCGCCACAGCCTGGGCACGCACAACGCGACCAACGCGGCCAACGCCATCGCCTGCACCACCTGCCACAACATGGCCAACGGCTCGCCGGGGGCCCTGGCCCACTTCAAGTACCTGAACACCACCGCCGTGGACGGCGTGGCCACCGGTCTGCCGGCGGATCAGATGCCCAGCGGGACCATCGTCTTCAACCCCGCCATCGTGACGGGCCCGGGCACCTACACCGTCACCAGCGCCACCCAGGGCAACGGCGGCTGCGCCCTCACCTGCCACACCCACATCCACCTCCCCACCTATGACACCTGGGCCGCCAATGGATCGCCCCACCCCATTCCCTTCCTGCTCGGCCAGACCGACACCCAGGGCAACGGGCACCTGAACGCCACGGCGGCCACATTCAGCGCCGATTGCTCGGCCTGCCACGCCCACAGCGGCACCGCTCCCATGGCGACGGCCCCCCTGTGCAATGTCTGCCACAAGCTCGCCAACCCCACGGTCCTGGCCACCGGGGCCGGGACCTGCCTCTCCTGCCACGCGGGTACGGCCGGCCTTCCCCTGGGCCCCGGAGGCACCGCCTTCCCGAGCATCGCCGGGGCCCACGCCAAGCACCTGTCCCTGGCCACCGCGACTACCTGCAATACCTGCCACGCCGGCAGCGGCACGGGCACGGCGGCCCACTACACCAACGCCGACGCCCGGCACGGCACCCCCGTGGCGCCGGGAGCGGTATCGATCGACACCACCTTCAACGCCAAGACCGGAACCTCCACCTTCACCCCGGCCTCACTCACCTGCTCGAACGTGAGCTGCCACGGCGGCCAGGCGACGCCCAGCTGGACCACCGGCACGATCAACAGCCTCAGCCAGTGCACCGCCTGCCACCGGGTGGCGAGCACGGCGGCGGCAGCCACTCAGTTCAACGACGCCTTCGGCCGCCACAGTCTCGGCAGCCACGATGCCACCAACGCGGCCAACGCCATCGCCTGCACCACCTGCCACAACATGGCCAACGGCTCGCCGGGGGCCCTGGCCCACTTCAAGTACCTGAACACCACCGCCGTGGACGGTGTGGCCACCGGCAGCCCGGCGGACCAGATGCCCAGCGGGACCATCGTCTTCAACCCCGCCATCGTGACGGGCCCGGGCACCTACACCGTCACCAGCGCCACCCAGGGCAACGGCGGCTGCGCCCTCACCTGCCACACCCACATCCACACTGCGGCGGCGAACGACTGGACTTCCGCCGGGGTGCCGCATCCCATCCCCTTCCTGACCGGCCAGACCGACAACCAGGGCAACGGGCACCTGAACCTCACGGCCGCCCAGTTCACGGCGGACTGCGCCAACTGCCACGCCCACACCGGCACCTCGCCGGTGGCCTCGGCCCCGCTGTGCTCCAAGTGCCACACGCTGGCCAATCCCACGGTGGTGGCCACGGGGCGGGGACCTGCCTGTCCTGCCACGCCGGGGCCTCGGGCCTGCCCAAGGGCCCCACGGGCACGGGCTTCCCCAGCATCGCCGGGGCCCACGCCAAGCACATGAACCTGGCCACGACCCTGACCTGCGACGCCTGCCATGCGGGCAGCGGCACGGGCACCGCCACGCACTATGCGAATGCCAATACCCGGATCGGCACACCCGCACCGCCGGCCTCGGTCTCCGTGGACTTCCAGTTCAAGGCCAAGAACGGGAACCCCGCCTTCACCCCGGCCACGCTCACCTGTTCGAATGTGAGCTGCCATGGCGGGCAGACCACGCCCGGCTGGCAGGTCGGCACCCTCAACAGCGCCACCCAGTGCACCGCCTGCCACGGCGTGGCCGGCTCCGCCGCCACCACCGCGCAGTACAACGACGCCTTCGGCCGCCACAGCCTGGGCTCGCACGATGCCACCAACGCGGCCAATGCCATCGCCTGCACCACCTGCCACAACATGGCCAACGGCTCGCCGGGGGCCCTGGCCCACTTCAAGTACCTGAACACCACCGCCGTGGACGGCGTGGCCACCGGCAGCCCGGCGGACCAGCTGCCCAGCGGAACCATCGTGTTCAACCCCGCCATCGTGACGGGCCCGGGCACCTACACCGTCACCAGCGCCACCCAGGGCAACGGCGGCTGTGCCCTCACCTGCCACACCCACATCCACGCCGCCGCAGTCAACACCTGGACCGCCTCCGGGGCCTCTCACCCCGTTCCGTTCTACGCGGGCCAGACGGACAACCAGGGCAACGCCCACCTGACCGTCACGGCAGCGGTCTTCACGGCCACCTGCGCCACCTGCCATGCCACCTCCGGCACCTCGCCTCTGGCCACGGCACCGGCCTGCACGGTCTGCCACGCCCTGGCGGATCCCACCCAGGTGGCCACCGGGGCCGGGACCTGCCTCTCCTGCCACGTGGGCGCCCCCGGCCTGCCCGCGGGCCCCACGGGGAGCATCTATCCCAACATCGTGGGTGCCCACGACAAGCACATGGCCCTGCCCACCGTCCTCACCTGCAACACCTGCCACGCCAACGCGGGCACGGGCACCACCCTCCACTACGACGCCGCCAACGCCCGCGTCGCGCCCCCCACGGGCCCGGCGACCGTGAGCATCGACGCCACCTACAACGCCCAGAGCGGGGCAGTGGCCGGCTTCAATGTCGCCGCGCTCACCTGCTCCAGCACCAGCTGCCACGGCGGTCTGGTCACGCCCAACTGGCGCACAGGCAGCATCGCCTCCACCGCGCAGTGCACGGCCTGCCATGCCATCAACTACGGCACCACCCCGTCGCAGTACAACGACGCCATCGGCCGCCACGCCTGGGGCACCCATGCCACGGCGGGCATTCTGGATTGCCGGATCTGCCATGACATGACCCTGGCGACCCCCGGGGCCCAGAACCACTTCGCCGAGCTGAACACCACCGCCGTCAGCAGCACCAACAAGCTGCCCAGCACCACCCTGAAGTTCAACCTGGGCAACGCCACCTACCCCATCACCGGGGCTGCCACCTACACCATCAACGCCACCTACCCCGAAGGGGATGGCGGCTGCGCCCTCACCTGCCACAGCCTGACCCACACCGACGCCAACAACCACTGGGCCATGCCCAAGGGCTCCGGCATCGCCCATCCCGTGCCCTATCTCTACACGGACCTCAGCACGGGTGGCCACCAGCATCAGGCCGTCACCTTCGCCGTCTTCAACAGCGAGTGCGCCGCCTGCCACGACCTGGGCGGCGTGTCCACCAAGTCAGGGCCGACCTGCAATGTCTGCCACACCCTGGCCGATCCCACCGCCGTGGCCACCGGGGCCGGCACCTGCCTCTCCTGCCACGTCGGCGCCAACTTCAAGACCATGGGCCCCACGGGCAACGCCTGGCCGAACCTGCAGGGCGCGCACCCGACCCACCTCTCCCTCCTGACCTTCACCCGCGCGACGCCGGCCCTGCCCCCCTCCATGACGGCTTCGGTCTGCTCGGCCTGCCACGTGGGCTCGGTGCCTGGTGATCCGGCCAACACCCACTACAGCAACGCCAACAAGCGCCTCGTGGGCCACCCGGTGGCGGGCCCCGCCTCCGTGTCCATCGACCCCACGTTCAATGCCAAGTCCGGCACGGCGGGGACGGTGGCCAGCGCCACGGCCTTCACCTGCTCCAACATCAGCTGCCACGGTGGCCAGGTCACGCCCGGCTGGCAGAGCGGCACCATGACCGTGAACGCCACCACCTACTGCATCGCCTGCCACAAGATCACCTCGGGCACCGCGACCCAGTACAACGACGCCACCGGTCGCCACAACAATCCCAACGACCACAACCAGACCTGCAACTACTGCCACGACATGACCCAGGCCAAGCAGGGCGCCATCAATCACTTCAAGTACCTGGACACCTCGGCGGTCCGCGTCAGCCCGGACCAGCTCTCCAGCGACACCATCAAGTTCGGTGGTGGCTCGCAGCCGGCCACCGGGGCCCTCACCTACACCGTGAACGCCACCATCGGCCGCGGCGGCTGCGCCCTCAGCTGCCACGGGAAGACCCACACGACCGGCAGCTTCGTCTGGAATTGAACGGTTCCGCCCTCGACCCGCACCGGCCCGCCCCGTCGAGGGGCTGGCCGGTGTGCCAAGGGCCTATCTGGTCCCGCCCCGGAAGGGTCGAAGGCGGTGGTCGAAGAGGATAGTTGGGTAAACTTGGCTGCGAGGTTTGCAGCCCACACCGGAGTTCCCCATGAAGCTGTTCCAAGCGCTCCCGCTCCTCCTGGTTCCCGCCCTGCTCATGGCCGCGGGCCCCGTGCACTACGGCAAGCCCTTCACGGTCAAGGAAGAGACCAGGATCAGTGACATCCTCGCCAACCCCGAAAAGTTCGCCGGGAAGAAGGTGAAGGTGCGCGGCGCGGTGACCAATGTCTGCGCCGAGCGCGGCTGTTTCCTGAACCTGAAGGGCGACAAGAAATTCCAGGAGCTGCAGTTCAAGGTGGACGATGGCGTGATCGTCTTCCCGGCCGATGCCCTGGGCAAGGTGGCGGTGGCCGAAGGCGTCATCTCGCTCAAGGTGCTCTCCGAGCAGGAGCAGAAAGACATGTGCCCCATCGAGGCCAAGGCCCTGAACCGGAAGTTCGATCCCGCCAAGATCAAGGGCCCCCTGAAGATCGTGCGCCTGGAGGGCCTGGGCGCCGACCTCCTCAACTAGACCCCGCGACCGTTGCAGCCCCCCACCCGCATTCCCTGGCGCCGATGGAATCGCGCCCTGCACCGGGACATCGGCTACCTGGCCGCCGGGTTGACGGTGCTCTACGCCGTCTCCGGCCTGGCCATCAACCACATGGCCGACTGGAATCCCAACTACCGGGTGGTTCAGGTCTGGCGTGAGGTCGGCCCCCTGCCCAATGAGCTGTCCGAGGAGGACCTGACCCGCCTGCTGCTGGAGCGGCTGAAGGTCACCGAGCAGCCCCGCGCCTCGTTCCAGCCCGACCAGGACACGCTCGATGTGTTCATGAAGCAGGGCAAGTATTCCGCGGACCTTCCCACGGGCCGGGTGCTGTACGAGGCCGTGCAGCCGCGGCCCGTGCTCTATGCCTTCAACCGGCTCCACATCAACGCGCCCAAGCAGGCCTGGACCTACCTCGCGGATCTCTACGCCCTGGGCCTGCTGAGCCTGGGGATCACCGGCCTCTTCATCCTGCGCGGGCCGAACGGCATCACCGGCCGGGGCGCCTGGCTGACGGCCATCGGGTGTGCCGTGCCGCTGCTCTACTGGCTCTGGTGGGCGTTCCTGCGCTGAGAGCGGAAGCCTTCAGGCGCGAGCAGATGGCGAGATGCGGGGTGGCCATGGCGGCCACCCCGCATTCCACAACCTATCGGCCCTCGATCGCCTCCACGGCTGTCGGTTTCCCCACCCAGGCGTAGAAGCTGGGCAGGGCCAGCAGCGTGAAGAGGGTGCTGGTGACGAGGCCGCCCACCATGGCGATGGCCAGGGGGCGCTCCAGCTCGGAGCCGCCGAAGCCGAACAGCATGGGCATCAGGCCGAGGATGGCGGCCCCGGCGGTCATGAGCTTGGGGCGCACGCGGCCCAGGCTGGCTTCCCGCAGGGCTTCCTCGAAGGGGAGGCCCTGCGCCATCAGGCTCTTGGCCTGGGTGATGAGCACGAGGCTGTTCTGCACGGCGACGCCGAACAGCCCGATCATCCCCACGATGGAGCTGATGTTCCAGGTCTCCCCGGCCAGCCACAACGCGACCAGCGCACCCGCAAAGGCGTCGGGCAGGGTGGCGAGCACCACCAGCACCTCGCGCCAGGTCTTCAGCGCCACATAGAGCAGACCCACCACCAGCGTCAGGGCGACCGCGATGGCGAAGCCAAGCCGGCGCTGGGTTTCCCGGGCTTCCTCGATCTTCCCGCCCAGCTTGAGGAAGGCGCCCTCGGGGAGCTTCACGCCTTCCAGGGCCTGCTCGATGCGCCCCGCGGTGCCTCCGAGGTCGCCGGTGGTCCGGATGTTGAGGCCGATGCGCCGCTGCCCCGACTCCCGCCGGACCAGGGTGGGCGTGGCGGCCTCCTCGAAGCGGGCCACCTGGCCCAGCGTCAGGGCCCGGCCATCGTCCAGGATCAGGGGCGTGGCCTTCAGGGTCTCGGGGCTCATCCGGCCGTCGTTGGGAAAGCGGACCATGCGCTCGATGCGCTGGGGGCCTTCGAAGCGGGTCTCGGTGGGGAGCCCCTGGAGGGCCGCCTGGAGCGTCCGGGTCACCAGGGGGCGGGGGACGCCCAGGCGCCGCAGGGCTTCCTCATCCAGCACGAGCCGCCAGCGGGGCATGGGGTCCGGCGTGTCCGGGGTCACGCTGCGGACGCCCTCGACCTTCAGGAGCCGCTCCCGGAGGTCCGGGAGCGCTCCCCGGATGGCCTCCAGGTGGCGGCCGAAGACCTTCACCTGGATGTCCGCCGGCGTGCCGCCGATGCCTTCGGCGATGCGCTCCTGCATGGGGGTGTTCACCTCCACGGGGAAGGGCATGGCCTCGGCGGCCTCCATTACCTCCAGGCCGACGGTGCGCTCATCGGCCTCCGGTTGCAGGATCACCATGATCTCGCTGTCGGTGATGGGGCAGGGATCCTCGGTGACCTCGGCCCGCCCGCTCCGCCGGTAGACGGATTCCACCCCGGGGATGGCCTTGAGGCGGGCATCCAGGTGGGCGTTGGCCTGGTCGACGGCCTCCAGGCTGCTTTCCGCCGGGACCTTGGAGAGGAGCATGAAGGCCCGCTCGTCCAGCGTGGGCAGGAAGTTGGTGCCGAGCTGGAACGCCAGCCAGAGGCTGGGCAGCGTGAGCCCCAGGGCCAGCCCGCGCACCAGGGGTCCGTGGCGCAGGGCCCAGTCGAGGGCCGGCGCGTAGACCCGCTTGATGACCGTGACGAAGCGGGGCTCGTCGAGGGCGGTGCCCGGGGGCAGGAACCGCTCCACCAGGGCGGGCACCAGGGTGAAGGTCAGCACCAGGCTGATGGTCATGGCCGAGGCCACCGCCACGGCCAGGGGCGCGTAGAGCTTGCCCGCGATGCCACCCATGGACAGCAGGGGGATGAAGACGGCCAGGATCACCAGGACGGCGATGAGGATCGGTGTAGCCACCTCGGCGGCGGCCCGGGTGAGGGCCACGCGGCGGGGTTCCCCCTGTTCCTGATGCAGGTGCAGCCGGTGGGCGAGGTTCTCCACCATGATCACGGCGGCATCCACCAGGAGGCCCACGGCGATGGCGAGGCCACCGAGGGTCATGGCGTTGAGGCCCAGCCCGGCGAAGTGCAGGGGGATGGCGGCGCCGAAGGTGGCCAGGGGCAGCACGGCCAGCACCAGCAGGGCCCCGCGCAGGTTCCCGAGGAGGACCACGAGGACGATGGCCACGAAGATCCCGCCCACCAGCAGCGCCAGGGTCACCCCGTCCAGGGCGCGGGTGACGAGGCGGCCCTGGTCGTAGATCACCGCCAGGCGCATGCCCTCCGGGAGGCCCTGCTTCAGCTCAAGCACCGCGGCGCGGACGCCCTCTGCCACCTCCAGGGTGGCGGCGGTGGGCTGCTTCACCACCCGCAGGCTCACGTCCTCGTGGCCGTCATGCCGTGCCAGGCCCCGGCGGAAGGCCGGTGCTTCCCGGATCTCGGCGACTTCGCCCAGGGTCACGATCCCCTTGGCGCCCTGCACGGGGAGCCGGCGCACCTCCTCGGGGGTCGCGGCGAGGCTGCCCACCGTCATGAACCAGCCCTTGTCCTGGATCTCCAGCACCCCCGTCGCCACGTCCTGATGGCTCTGCTCCAGGGCCGCCATCACGCGATCGAGGCTGACTCCGAGGCTGCGGACCTGCTCGGGGATCAGCGTGATCTGGAGGGAGCGCTCCTGGCCCCCCAGCCGCTCCACCCGGGCCACGCCGGGGAGGGCCTGGAGCCGGGGCCCCAGCACCTGCTCGGCGTAGTCCCGCAGCTTCATGGGATCCACCTGGTCGCTCTCCAGGACGACTTCCATCAACTCCTGGAGGCGGCCCGAGGCACTGGACATCAGGGGCGGACGGGTGCCGGTGGGGAAGCTCCCGACCACCCCGGTCAGCCGCTCAGCCACGAGCTGTCGCGCCCGCCAGGGATCCGTGTCGCCCTCGAAGGTCACCACCACCTGGACCAGCTCGGGCAGCACCGTCGTCGCCACGCGCTTGACCCCGGGCATGCCGCCCAGGGCCTGCTCGGTGGGCTGGGCCACGGACAGCTCCAGCTCGGGCGTGGCCCGGCCGGGGCTCTGGATGAGCACGCTGAGGATGGGCAGATTCATGTCCGGGAAGAGGTCGCGCTTGAGCTGGGCGAAGGTGAGCACGCCCGCCAGCCCCCAGGCGAGGCTGAGGGCGAACACCCAGCCCTTGTGCGGGAGGAGGAAGTCGAACCAGCGGCGGATCAGCGTCCGATGCTCAGGGGTATAGGCCGTGCGGGGCTGCTGGGGCATTGCCGGGTGAAGGGGGAGGTCGGAGCCCTTCGGAAGGTTGGGTTCAGTGGCCATGACCACCTCCCTCCTCGGGCTGGGCCCGCTTCTGCCGGAACGCCTTGAGGAGGTAGGCGCCCTCGGCCACCACGGTCTCGCCGGGCTTCAGCCCCTCCAGCACCAGCACCTCGTCCTTCATGTCCAACCCACGGCGGACGGGCCGGAACACCGCCTCACCCTGGCCCGCCACGAAGACCCCCCAGTGGCCGTCCACCTGCTGGAGCGCGGCCTGGGGCAGGTAGATGGCGCGCTCGTGGGGTACCTTCACCTCCAGGGAGGTGCCGGGGATGGGCAGCGGGCCCCCCAGCAGACGCAGGCGATAGCTGAGGCGCCGGGTGTCGGTGGTGAGCGTGGTGGGCGTGCCCTCCAGCTGGGCCCGCCACTGCCGGCCGTCGCTCTGGCGGACCTCGGTGAGGGCGCCCGCCTTCCAGTTCCCGGGCCCGGGAAGGGGCAGCTCCAGGCGGGCGATGGCGGCGGAGGCGGCCTGGAAGCCGCCCAGCTCCTGCCCGGCCTCGACCCCCTGGCCGAGCTGGATCTTGTAGGCCGTGACCGAGCCTCCCTTCGGGGCCTTCACGGTCAGGACCGCACCGGCCGTCTCGGGATTCTGGCCCCGGGCCTCCAGGGCGAGCCGGGCGGCCTCTTCATCGGCCCTGGCCGTGGCGGCCTCGCTCTTGGCGGCTTCCAGCTCGCGCCTGGAGCCCGCCTGGGCCTCGAAGAGCCGCTGCTCGCGGGCCAACTCGGCCTCGGCGCGTTCGCGCTTCGCCTTGCCGGAGAGCCAGTCGGCCTTGAGCCGGGCCAGCTCGGGACTCTGGAGGGTGATCAGGCCAACCCCGGCCCGCACGGGCTGTCCCGGCGGGATGAGGATGGCCGAGACGATGCCTCGGACCGGGCTGCTGAGCAGCGCCTGGGCGGACTCATCGCCCACGGCTTCCGCGGGATGCCAGGCCGCCCCGGCCTTCGGCTCGGGAACCACCAGGAAGCTGAGACCCCGGATGTCCTTCAGCGGGAGGTGCGCGCCCTCCCCGGCGTGGGCACCCGCCTCCTCGTGCGTGGCCTTGGCTTCGGAGGGCGGGTGGGGCCGGCGATCGCAGGCCAGGGTGGCGACCAGGGCCAGAGTCAACAGGGACAAGGGGATGGCGTGCGTCATGGGTTCACCTCGGCCGTGAGGGCCTGGAGTTCGGCGGCAAGCAGGTGGGCGGCCTGCAGGTGGCGATGGGAGGCGGCCTGGGCCTCCAGGAGCTGGCGGCGGATGGGGAGCGCCTCGGAGGGCCGCTCCTTCCCTTCGCTGAGGCGCAGGCTGACGGCGTTGAGAGACAGGTCGAAGCCCTTGAAGGGCAGGGGGGGCGTGGCTGTCTGCAGCCTGATCAGGGCGGACTGGAACCGGGCATCCAGCTCCAGCAGGGCCACCTCCAGCTCCCGCGTGGTGGCCTGGAGGTTGGCCTCGGTCTCCCGACGCAGGGCCTGGCCTTCCCCGGGGCGGGAGAAGCGGTAGGCCAGGCCCACTTTGCCGACGCGCTCTTCGCCCTCCCGGGCGTAGCTGCCCCGCAGGCTCCAGCGGCTCGTGGCCACGGCCTCCTGGTGGCGCAGGGCCTGCTCTTCCAGGTCCAGGCGGCTCTGGAGGGCCTTCCGCAGGGTGCTGGCCTCGAACTTGGCCGCGAGGCCCTCGACATGAGGGAGGAGGGGGGCCCCGGGGTCGGCGAGGGGCACGGGCGTTCCGGGGACCTCGGCCACGGCTCGGAGGCCCGCCCAGGCGTTCAGCCGCTGCCGGCGGGCCTCGTCGAGATCCGCCTCGGCACGGAGTGCCTCGCCTTCCACCAGGCTCACCTGGAATCCCGGATCCGCCCCGGCTTCGAGGCGCGCCCGGGCGGCCTGGAGCCAGGAGCTCACCGTGGCGACATCCGCCTCGCGGAGCTGCAGGAGGCGTTCGCCCAGCCAGGCCTCCAGATAGGCGCGGCGGAGGTGGAACCGGGCCTCGGTCCGGGCCGCCTCCCGCAGCGCCAGGTCCGCCTGGCCAAGCGAGGCCTCCAACCGCCGCCGCGTGCCCGGGGAGAGGAACAGGGGCAGGTCGAGCTCCACGGACTGGTCGGTCGTGGCGGGCCCCAGGGGGTGGGTCCGGGGGCCGGCGGCGACGCCCAGGGCGGGACCCTCCCGGAGGAACCCCCGGGTACCACTCAAAGCCCGGTGGCGCTCGGCCAGCAGGGCTTCGGTCCGGTACTGTTCGGGGCTCGTGCGGGCCCGCGGGAGGATGTCGTCATAGGTGAGGGGCGGGACCTGGGCCAGAAGCAGGCAGGGCAGCGCCCCCAGGAGGAAGGTTCGCATCGGGACCTCGGTGGAGAAGGTTGGACAGCGCGGCAGGGCGAGGCCCAGCCGCGGGATCAATCGCTGTGACCCTCAGGCCCGGGGAGGGTCCTTCTCCGGCTCGATGTCCAGACTGACGAGATCCACGATCCGCTCGGCTTCGAAGCGGGGGCTGGGCAGGGGCGCGGGCGTGTGGGGCGCCGGCGCTTCCGGCACGGGCACCGTGCCGCAGCCATCGGCGCAGAAGACATGGCAGATGGGGGCGCAGTCGTCGTCGAGGCCCTCCGCGCACTGGTCGAGGCTGGTGGCGCCCAGGTAGACCGAGGCCAGGCAGAGGAGCAGGATGGCGACCCAGCGCCTCATGACGCGTTCACCCGGGCCTGATGCTGGGCCTCTTCGTTCACGCAGAGGCCGTGGTACATCAGCTTCGTCACGCAGGGGTCCACGATGCGGTAGTGGACATGGGCCCCGTGCCGGCGCGTGCTGAGGATGCCCAGGTCCACCAGCCGCCGGAGCTGGTTGGAGACGGCCTGGGGCTTCATGCCCACGGCCTCCGCCAGCTCGCTCATGCAGGGGTCGCCCAGGAGGACCAGGGCATGGAGCAGCCGCAGCCGCGTGTCCGAGGCCAGCACCTCGAAGACCTGCGCCAGCTCAGCGGCCAGGCCCACGCCCAGGAGCGGGCGCTCCGTGAGGGGCGCCTTGGGCGGGCAGGCGGGGAACTCGACCGGCGACTTGGCCATGGGGGCCATCTTACACGAAACGGTGTAATGATCGTGGCCGGGGCCTTCCCGCCCCCGTGCACCCGACCTGGAAGCCCATCGACCATCGTGATCGAAGCCTGATCGCCAGCCTGGACAGCCGCCCGAATGAAGCCCTCCGAACCCGCCGCCCACCACGTCCACGTCTTCGACTCCGGCAACCAGGCCGGGGAGCGCGGCACCCGCCTCGTCATGGTCATCACGATCCTGATGATGGGGGTGGAGATCGTCGCCGGGTGGTGGTTCAACTCCATGGCCCTGCTGGCGGACGGCTGGCACATGGGCTCCCACGCGGTGGCCATCGGCCTGAGCGCCTTCGCCTATGCCCTGGCGAGACGCCACGCCCGCGACCACCGCTTCGCCTTCGGCACCTGGAAGATCGAGATCCTCGGCGGCTTCGCCAGTGCCCTGTTCCTGCTGGGGGTGGCGGCCTGGATGGTGGTCGGGTCCGTGGAGCGGATCCTTGATCCCAAGCCCATCCACTACCGCGAGGCCATCGTCGTGGCCGTCCTCGGGCTGGCGGTGAATCTGGTCTGCGCCCTCATCCTTGGGCGGGCCCACGACCACGGGCACGATCATTCCCACGGCCAGGCTGGGGGACACCACCAGGACCTCAACCTCCGGTCCGCCTATGTCCATGTCCTCGCCGATGCGGCCACCTCCGTCCTCGCCATCGCCGCCCTGGCGGGTGGCCTGGCGTTCGGGTGGGCGTGGCTGGATCCCGTCATGGGCTCCGCCGGGGCCATCCTGGTGGCAGTCTGGGCCAAGGGCCTGCTGCGGGACTCCTCTCGCGTCCTCCTGGATGCGGAGATGGACCACCCGGTCGTCGCGGAGATCCGCGAGGCCATCGCCACCCAGCCCGAGTGGGGTAGCGAGACCCGGATCACGGACCTGCACGTCTGGCGCGTCGGGAAGGGGAGCTACGCCTGCGTCCTCGCCCTGGCCAGCCCCAACCCCGGCCTGACGGTCCAGTCTGTGCGGCAGTGCCTCGCGATCCACGAGGAGATCGCGCACCTCACGGTGGAGATCCAGTAGGCAGGACAGGTCCTTCCAGGCCCCGTCCCCTCGGATGGCTCGGGGGTGGTCAGGACCGTCGACCCCGCCCTGCCAGTTGGGCCTCCAGGTCCTCGATGCGCTGCTGGAGGGGACGGATGGCTTCGCTGACCTGGGCTTCGGTGAAGCGGCGAGTGATGTACTGGGGACAGTTCCAGTCGAAGGCCTCCACCTGGATGCGGAAGAGACGCTCGGTGGTCCTCTCCATGCCCTGAGGAATGAGGGCCCCGGCCAGTTCGGGGTGCTCCTTGGCGCCCAGGATTTCGGCCCGGCCGAGGATCTTCAGGCGGGCCTGGAGGGGGTAGCTCATGAGGAACAGGCAGACGCGGCCGTCATGAGTCAGGTTCCCCGTGGTCAGGAGCTGCCGGTTTCCTTTGAGATCCGCGAAGCCCAGGACCGAGGGCCCCAGGACCTTCAGGAAGCCCTTGGCCCCGCCCCGGTGCTGCACGTAGGGCCAGCCATCCTGGCTCACGGAGCCCATGTAGAAGCTGTCCATCTCCGCGATGAAGGCCCTTTCATCCTCCCCGAGGGTGTCTGGCGAGGTGGTGCCTGGGCGGGCTTGGCTCCGGCTGTAGTAGCGGGTCTGAGCGGCCTGGACTTCCGGGGTCAGCATGAGTTCCAAGAAGCGGGAAGGCATGGTTGTCTCCTGGGATTGGCCGGGCCGCCCAGGAGAGGGCGACCCGGCCATCATGCGTCACACGTGCGCGAGGCGCTCGACCTTGGGGAAGTCCACCACGGTGCCCGCCACGAGGTTGGTGTAGTTGGTGAGGATGTTGACCGCCACGTTGGCCACCACCTCCAGTAAGTCCTGATCGTCGAGTCCCGCCTCGCGGGCTGCCTGCAGGTCCAGGGGCGAGACCTGACCGCGCTCCCGCACCACGGCCCTGGCGAATGCAGCGAGGGCGGCGTGACGACGGCTCGCGGGCACCCCCGAGCGGGACTGCAACAAGGTGTCGGCGTCCAAGCCCACCATCTTGCCGATGGCGCTGTGAGCGGCCAGACAGTAGTCACAGCCGTTGGCCTCGGCCACGGCCAGGGCGATGACCTCGCGCTGCTGGGCGTCCAGGAGGCCCGCGCCGAGGGCTTCGGAGGCACCGAGGTAGGTCTTCAGCGCCGCCGGGGCCTTGGCGAGGGTGAGGAACAGGTTGGGGACCCGGCCCAGTTTGGCCTTCACGGCCTGGAGGATGGCGGCAACCTCGGGGGTGGCCTGGGTGGGATCGAGCGGGGAGATGGTGGTCATGGAGGCTCCTTGGCCATGGGGTGCACGGTGCACATCCCAAAAGTGGCACCCTGGTCTCACCCGAAGGTGACTGAGGGTCCGAGAAAGCAGACCTGGAGTCCCCGATGACCTCCGACGCCCTCCAGCCCCTCTTTGAACGCTTCCGTCTGCACGCCCAGACGTTCTTCACGGGGAATCTGTGCGCGGTGGCCAGCTTCGATCAGCCCAAGGATCATGGGCATCTCCACCTCGTCAGGTCGGGCCGGGGTGAGATCCGCTATCTGGGTGGTCGGAAGGCACTGAAGATCAACGGGCCGGGCCTGCTGTTCTACCCGCGAAACCTGCCCCATCACCTCGTGCCGGAGGGACCCGAGGGCCTCGACCTGGTCTGCGCCACCATCACCTTCGGCATCGGCGTGGGCTGCCCCCTGGCCCTGGCCCTGCCCGAGGTCATGCACTTGGGGGTGGATCAGGTGGGGCCGCTGGCGGAGCTGATCTTCCAGGAGGCCTTCGCGTCGGCGGAAGGCAGGCAGGCGGTGGTGGACCGGCTGTGTGAAGTCGTCCTGGTCCACTTCGTGCGCGACGCGGTCGGGGCGGGCATGACCCAGACCGGGCTGCTGGCTGGGTTGGTGCACCCGCAGCTCCGGAACGCCCTCGTGGCTGTGCATGCCGATCCGGCCCGCCCCTGGACCCTCGACGACATGGCGGCCAAGGCTGGCCTCTCCCGCAGCGGGTTCGCGCTCCAGTTCAAGCAGACCGTGGGGCTGACACCCGGAGATCACTTAGCTCTGTTCCGCATCGCTACCGCCCAGGAGCGACTGGCCAGGGGAATCCCGCTGAAGGTCGTGGCCTTCGATGTGGGCTACGGCAGCTCCACCGCCCTGTCCCGGGCCTTCCGGGAGGTCACGGGGCAGTCGCCGCGGGCGTGGCTGCAGGGGCAGAGGGCGGCGGGCTGAGGTCGACAGCAGGGGGCCTGAGCGGCTGGTGATGCATGGAGGGGCCGGTGCGGGCCTGCTGGGGACTTCGACCCATGCCACCGGGACTCGAACCGGCCCGCGTCCGGCTCCGACAGCCCCCCGGCTGTCTCCGCGAGCCCACTGTCGCCGGGTATGGGCCTGCTGGGGACTTCGACCCACGCCACCGGGAGTGGAACCGGCCGCAGCCCGCTTTGCGGTCTGCCGATCTTGCTCCGACACTCCGCCTGATGCACCGTGCCCCGCACGGTGCTCCCCTTCGCCCATGGCTCAGGGAGGCGGAGCCTCCCCCGCGCTGTCTCCACAAGCTCACTGTCGCCGGTTCGACTCCCGGCTCGTTCCAGATTGAAAAACCCCCGCGGGCGGGGGCTTTTCAATCTGGGGCGGCTGACCGGACTCGAACCGGCGACACCTGGAATCACAAGAAAGGTATTGAAGCTAGTGGAGCTAGTCGTGGTGCGGGTTCGCGGAGGTGTCCCTGGGGTCACCCCACACATACACCACAAGGTTTTCGGCATCAGCCTTCTGGTTGTGTGGCGGAGTGACTTCGTCACCCCTCCCGTGTCAGCCTCAGGGCGTTGAACACCACCAGCAAAGAGGCCCCCATGTCGGCGGCGATGGCAGACCAGAGGGATGCGTGACCCACCAGGGTGAGGACGACGAACACGGCCTTCACCCCAAGGGCGAAGGTGATGTTCTGGTGGATGATCCGCAAGGTCCGCCGGGCGTGGGCGATGAGCCAGGGAAGCCGGGTGAGGTCATCGGACATGAGTGCGATGTCGGCGGTCTCGATGGCGGTATCGCTTCCGGCGGCCCCCATGGCGATGCCGATGGTGGCGCGGGCCATGGCGGGCGCGTCGTTGACTCCGTCCCCGATCATGGCGACGCTGCCGTAGGTCTCGACCAGCCCTTCGACCACTTGGACCTTCTGCTCGGGCAAGAGTTCTGACATCACTTCCGAGAGACCCACCTCGCGGGCCACTCGGTCAGCAGCAGCCCGGTGATCTCCGGTGAGCATGACTAGATGCTGGACTCCGGCCTCTTTCAAGCGACGGAGGACCTCGGCGCTCTCGGCGCGGACGCCGTCGGCCAGGGCTATCAGGCCCTGTGTTCCAGCCTCGTTACCCACCAGGATGACTGTGGCCCCGGTCTCGGACACTTGCCGGAGGGCATCCTGGAGGGCGGGACTACCGTGGCCCA
Source organism: Candidatus Geothrix odensensis (assembly GCA_016714685.1). GTDB lineage: Bacteria > Acidobacteriota > Holophagae > Holophagales > Holophagaceae > Geothrix > Geothrix odensensis. Next base: position 259,511 of record JADKCH010000002.1, on the reverse strand, counting down.
GTTCCTCTGCCCAACGAGGTGAACCGGCCCAGATACGTTGCGCCCCCTCACGGCCCCGCGCCCCTTTTCCGGGCACGATCTCGAACTCGGTCACAGGGAGGGGTTGGAGCCCTTGATCCTTCGCGTGGGCGAGGATGGCTCGGGCAACAGGGTGGTCCGTCTGGGCCTCCAGGCTCACTGCCATCTGGAGCACCGCTGGTTCCGAGCCTCCATGAAGGGGAACCACGCGCTCCACCTGAAGGACGCCCCGGGTGAGGGTGCCGGTCTTGTCGAAGGCAATGGCCTTGAGGTGGGCGGGCGCTTCCAGGAAAGCGCCGCCCTTGATGAGCACCCCATGGCGAGCCGCCGATGCCAGCCCGGACACGATGCTCACGGGGGTGGAGATCACCAGGGCACAAGGGCAAGCGATCACCAACAGCACCAGGGCCCGGTAAAGCCATGCTGACCAAGTGCCGAGGTTCAACAGCGGTGGGAGGACCAACACCAGGATCGCCAACCCCATGACCACCGGGGTGTAGACCCGGGCGAAGCCGTCTACCCACTGCTCCATAGGGGCACGGCGGTGCTGTGCTTCACCAACCATTCGGATGATGCGAGCCAGCACGGAGTCAGAGGCAGGATGGGTGGACTCCCCTACCAGCGTGGTGTTGCCGTTGATGCTGCCCGCGAAAAGCGATGAGCCTGGTGCTTTGGGGCTGGGCAGGCTCTCGCCCGTGATGGACGCTTCGTTGACCTCGCCTTCCCCTTCGACCACATGACCATCAAGCGGGATCCGCTCTCCGGGGCGGATCTGGAACCGTGAGCCGACCTTGACCTGATCGGGTGGAACGTCCTTAAGTTCACCGCATCCGCAATCAGAGAGCAGGTGGACGGTCTCGGAGGTCAACTTGAGCAGGGACTGGACGGCCCGGCGAGCGCGGCCCAAGCTCCAGGCTTCCAGGGCCAGGGAGACCGCGAACAGGAAAGCGACCGACGCGGCCTCCAGCCACTCCCCGATGCCGATGGCGCCGAGCACCGCCACGGTCATGAGCAAGTTCATGTCCGGCCTCAGGCGGCGGGCAGACAACCACGCCTTGGGCAGGATGAACCAGGTGGCCACCAGGGTCGCGATGGCATAGAGGATTCGAGAGGCCATTGGCACGTGATGGGCCCCTTCAACCTCCCGCCAGCCAAGCGCGGTCAGCCAGCCTCCTCCTGCCGCCGCGTGAACAACCAGGGCCGACAGTATCAAGATGGCGCTGAGAATGGTCGCGGCGGTGCGGGCCCGCAGGGCGAGCGGGCGCCCCTGACCATCCCCAGGCTGCTGTTCAGTCCATTCCTCAGCCTGCATGCCGGTGGCGCCGACGGCCTGGAGGACCGCCTCGGAGGAGGCCGAGGCCCCCTCCGAGAGGATCATCTTCCCGTTCAGCAGGTCGAAGGCGAGGTTTGCCTCACCCCCTACCAGCGGGCCCACCTCGCGCTTGAGCACAGCAATCTCCTCGGCGCAGTCCATGCCGTGGATCTTGAAGGATCGCTTAGGCGTGCTCATGATCCGTCTCCTTCGGTTTCCCCACCCAGGCATAGAAACTCGGGAGGGCCAACAAGGTGAACAGGGTGCTGGTGATGAGGCCGCCCACCATGGCGATGGCCAGGGGACGCTCCAGTTCAGAGCCACCGAAACCGAACAGCATCGGCATCAGGCCGAGGATGGCGGCTCCGGCGGTCATGAGCTTGGGACGCACACGGCCCAGACTGGCTTCCCGGAGAGCCTCCTCGAAGGGCATTCCGGCCTCCATCAGTCCCTTCGCCTGGGTGATGAGCACCAGACTGTTTTGCACCGCCACGCCGAAGAGTCCGATCATGCCGACGATGGAGCTGATGTTCCAGGTCTCTCCAGCCAGCCACAGTGCGAAGAGCGCGCCCGCGAAGGCATCAGGCAGGGTGGCGATCACGACCAGCACCTCCCGCCACTTTTTGAGTGCCAGGTAGAGTAGCCCCACCACCAGCGTCAGGGCCACCGCGATGGCGATGCCCAAGCGGCGTTGGGTTTCGCGGGCTTCTTCGATCTTGCCCCCCAGCTTTACAAAGGTCCCCTCGGGGAGCTTCACGCCTTCCAGGGCCCTCTCGATACGCTTGGCGGTGCCGCCGAGGTCGCCCATGGTGCGAATGTTGAGCCCGATACGACGCTGGGCGGACTCCCGGCGCACGAGGGTGGGCGTGGAGGTCTCCTCGAACTGGACCACCTGACCTAGCGAGAGGGCTCGACCGTCCTCCAGGATCAGGGGGGTGTCCTTGAGGGTCGCGGGACTGACACGGCCATCGTTGGGGAAGCGGACGATGCGCTCGATGCGCTGGGGGCCATCGAAGCGGATTTCAGACTCCAGGCCCTGCAAGGCCGATTGAAGGGTCTTGGCCACGAGGGTGCGTGGAACACCAAGACGGCGCAGGGCCTCTTCATCCAGGACCGCCCGCCAGCGGGGCATGGGGTCGGGCGTGTCCGAGGTAACACTGCGAACGCCTTCTAGTTTCGACAGGTGCTCCCGAAGTTCCGGCAGCACGCCTCGGACAGCCTCAAGGTTCCGGTTGAAGAGTTTGACCTGGATGTCGGCGGGGGTGCCGCCGATGCCTTCAGCGATGCGTTCCTGCATGGGGGTGTTCACCTCCACCGGGAAGGGCATGACCTCGGCGGCTTCCAATACTTCCCTCCCCACGGCGCGTTCATCCGCGTCGGGATTGAGAATCACCATGATCTCGCTGTCTGTGATGGGACAGGGATCTTCCGTCACTTCGGCGCGTCCGCTACGTCGGTAGACGGATTGCACGCCGGGAATGGCCTTCAGGCGAGAATCCAGATGGATGTTCGCCTGATCCACAGCCTCCAGGCTGCTTTCCGCAGGCACCTTGGAGAGGAGCATGAAGGCCCGTTCATCCAAGGTTGGCAGGAAGTTGGTCCCCAGCCGCATCGCGAGCCAGATGCTGGGAATCGTGAGCCCCAAGGCGAGCACGCGGACCAGGGGGCCATTGTGCATGGCCCAGTCCAGCCCAGGTTTGTAGAAACGCTTGATGGCGGTGACGAGGCGGGGTTCCTCCAGAGAGGAGCCAGGAGGGAGGAAGCGCTCCACCAACGCGGGCACGAGGGTGAACGTAAGCACAAGACTGATGGTCATGGCCGAGGCCACGGCCATGGCTAAAGGAGCGTAGAGCTTGCCCGCGATACCCCCCATGGACAGCAGGGGAATGAAGACCGCCAGGATGACCAGGACGGCGATCAGGATGGGTGTGGCCACCTCGGCGGCGGCCCGGGTGAGGGCCACACGGCGGGGTTCGACATGGTCCTGGTGCTCGTGGAGTCGATGGGCGAGGTTCTCCACCATGATCACGGCGGCATCTACCAGCAGGCCCACGGCGATGGCGAGTCCGCCCAGGGTCATGGCGTTGATGCCGAGTCCCGCAAAATGGAGGGGAATCGCGGCCCCGAAGGTGGCCAGAGGCAGCACGGCCAGAACCAGGAGGGCGCCCCGGAGATTGCCGAGGAGCACGATGAGCACCACGGCCACGAAGATCCCACCGACCAGCAGGGCCAGGGTCACACCATTCAGAGCATGGGTGACCAGTCGGCCCTGGTCGTAGATCACATCCAGGCGCATGCCCTCGGGAAGGCCCTTCTTGAGTTCGGCTACAGCCTCCCGAACGCCCTCAGCCACATCCAGGGTCGCCGCAGTGGGCTGTTTGACGATCCGAAGGCTCACATCCTCGTGGCCGTCGTGTCGGGCCAATCCGCGGCGGAAAGCCGGGGCCTCCCGGATTTCTGCGATATCTCCCAGGGTCACGATCCCCTTGGCAGCTTGCACGGGAAGCTGGCGAACTTCATCCGGGGTCGCAGCCAGGTTGCCAACGGACATATACCAACCCTTGTCCTGGATCTCCAACACGCCCGCCGCCAGATCCTGATGACTCTGTTCCAGGGCGGCCATCACCCGATCAAGGCTGACGCCGAGGCTGCGCACCTTCTCTGGAATCAGCGTGATCTGGAGTGAGCGTTCCTGGCCACCCAGCCTTTCGACACGGGCCACGCCTGGCACGGCCTGGAGGCGCGGGGCCAGCACTTGATCGGTGTGATCCCGCAGGCGCATGGGGTCGACCTTTTCACCTTCCAGGACGATCTCCATGAGCTCATGGAGGCGCCCAGAAGCGCTGCTCATGAGGGGCGGGCGGGTGCCGGAGGGATAGCTTCCGATTACCCCGGAAAGCCTCTCTGCCACGAGCTGTCGGGCCCGCCAGGGGTCGGTATCCCCCTCGAAAGTCACGACCACCTGCACCAGCTCGGGCAGCACGAGGGTGTTGACGCGTTTGACGCCGGGCATGCCACCCAGGGCCTGCTCGGTGGGCTGGGCGACGGAGAGTTCCAGTTCGGGAGTGGCCCGTCCAGGGCTCTGGATGAGCACGGAGAGAATCGGAAGGCTCATGTCTGGGAAGAGGTCCCGCTTGAGGTTGAGGAAGGTGAACACACCCGCCAGACCCCAGGCGATGCTGAGGGCAAACACCCAGCCTTTGCGGGGCAGGAGCCAATCGAACCAACGGCGGATAGGGGTGCGGTGCTGGGGCGTGTAGACCGCATAGGGGTCATGGCTCATGGTCGGGTCGATGGGAATGTCAGGTCCGTTTGGGAGCTTTGGGTCAATGGCCATGGCCACCCTCCTCGCCTTCCGGCTGGGTGCGCTTCTGCTGGTAAGCCTTGAGGAGGTAGGCACCCTCGGCCACGACGGTCTCACCGGGTTTCAGCCCTTCCAGGACGAGCACCTCGTCCTTGATCTCTGTCCCGCGCTTCACGGGCCGGAACTCGGCTTGCTCCTTCTCGACCACGAAGACACCCCAGCGGCCCTCCACCTGCTGGAGCGCCGCCTGCGGCAGGAAAACGCCTTTCTCCATGGGCACCTTCACTTCCACCGAGGTCCCCGGGATGGGCAGCTGCCCCCCGACAAAGCGCAGCCGGTAGCTGAGCCGCCGGGTATCCGTGGTAAGCGTGGCGGGAGTTCCCTCCAGCCGTGCCTTCCAGGTCCTTCCGTTGGCCTGGCGAACCTCGCTTACAGTGCCGGAGGTCCAACCGATGGGCCCGGGCTGGGACAGCTCGAGACGGACCACGGCGGCCTGAGCGGCCTGGAAAGTGCCCATCTCCTGGCCTGCTTCCACACCCTGCCCGCGCTGGACCTTCCAGGCCACCACGGATCCGCTGGCCGGGGCCTTCAAGGTAAAGGTCGCCCCGGCGTCGCCGGGTTTGAGACCCACGGCCTCTAGGCCCAGACGGGCGGCTTCTTCCTCGGCCTTGGCGGTGTCGGCTTCGCTTCGCACGGATTCCAGATCGCGCCGGGCTCCGGCGCCGGCCTGAAACAAGCGTTCTTCGCGGGCCAGATCCGCCTGGGTGCGACTCAGTTTCGCCCTGGCGGCGATCCACTGGGCCTTGAGGCGAGCCAGTTCCGGACTTTGAATGAGGGCCAGGGTCGCGCCCTCCCCGCGGGTCAGCCCCGGAGCCGTCAGGATCTGGCTGACAATGCCTTTGACGGGGCTGCTGAGCAGGGCCTGGGCAGCCTCGTCCCCAATGGCTTCGCCGGGAACCCAGCGGCCTTCGAGTCGAGGTTCAGCCACCTTCATGAGGCGCAATCCCCGGATTCCTTCCAGGGGGACATGACTACCCCTGGCTTCTCCTGCCTCCTGGCCATGGTCATGTTTATCTGCTTCGTTCTTGGGAGTGGCCTTCTTCGAGCAGCCGATACTGGCCAGAAGCACCAGGGCAAGGGGGAGACTCATCACCATGCGATTCATAGGTTCACCTTGGGGAGCAGGGCCTGCAACTCGGCGGCTAGCAGGTGCTGGTTATGGTGGCGGCGCAAGGCGGCCATCTGCGACTCCAGAAGCTGTCGTCGGATGGGCAAGGCGTCGGAAGGGCGCTCACGACCTTCCTGAAGGCGGAGGCTGATGGCTTCGATGGCTTTACCGAAGTCGGGAATGGGCTGGTTGGCGGGAGATACCTTGATGCGGGAAATCGCCGCAAGTGCGCGAGCATCGAGTTCTGCGAGGGCCTGCCGAGCCGTCCCCTGGCTGGCCCGGATCTGGGCCTCGGTGTGGGCGCGGAGGGAGGCGCCTTCGCCGGGTCGCGGCAGGCGCACGGCCAACCCGAAGCGGGTGACCTTGTCATCCCCTTCCTGGGCATAACTGCCCCGGAGGCTCCAGCGGTTAAGAGCCTGGGCTTCCTTCAGGCGAAGGCTACGCTCCTCCATATCTGCCAGAGAAAACAGCGTCTTCCGCAGCGGTCCTTCCTGCAACCGACGCTCAAGATCCACGGTCGGGATGACCGGAACTGGCCCTGGATCTGCCAATGGAAGGGGGGCCGTCGGGACATCGGCCAGGGCAACCAGCGTTCCCCAAGTCCGGGCCTCCTGGGCCCAGGCCTCGTCCAGATCCTGCTGGAGCTTCAACAGCTCCCCTTCGACCAGCGACACCTGGTAAGCCGGGTCGGCCCCAGCCTCGAAGCGGGCCTGGGCCGCCTTGAGCCAGCGTTCCACGGTGGCCAGGTCGTTCTGGCGGAGGGTCAGCAGGCGACCAGCCAACCAGGCGTTCAGGTAGGCGGTTCGAAGGCGCAGGGTGCCCTCACGCTGGACAGCCTCATTGATGAGCGGATGGGCCTCTCCCAGGCTGCGCTCAAGCTCCGACCGAGTCTTGGAGGACAGGAAGAGGGGCAGGTCCAGGTCGAAAGACCTGTCAGTGGTGGTAGGTGTGCCCGGGGTTCGGCGGGGTCCTGTCAACAGGGCCACGGTTGGGCCATCCCGAAGGAAGCCCCGGCTTTCCTGAAGCTGAAGCTGCCGTTCGGCCAAGAGGGAATCTGCTCGGTACTGCTCAGGACTCGTGCGGACCCGTTTAAGAACGTCGTCATAGGAGAGGGGCGGTGCCTGGGCCATGAGCAAGCAGGGCAGCGCCCCCAGAAGAAAGGTTCGCATGGGGACCTCGATGGGGAAGGATGGGCATCGCGGCAGGGCGAAGCCCTGCCGCGTAATCAGGCGCTCAAGCCTTCATACCCGGGGTGGGTCCTTCTCCGGTTCGGTGTCTAGGCTGACGGGTGGCTCAACCCGCTCGGATTCAAAACGAGTCTTCGGTAGGGGGTCCGGCGAAGGAGGCACTGGCGCTTCCGGCACTGGCACGGTGCCGCAGCCATCCGCACAGAAGACATGGCAGACGGGGGCGCAGTCATCAGCCACGCCTTCAGCACACTGATCCAGGCTGGTGGCTCCCAGATAAACCGAAGCCAGGAAGAGGAGGAGGATTGCGACCCAACGCCTCATGACGCATGCACCCGGACGTGGTCCTGGGTCTCTTCGTTCAGGCAAAGGCCGTGGTGCATGAGCCTGATCACGCAATGATCCACGATGCGATAGTGGATGTGAATGCCGTGTCGTCTCGTGTCGAGGATGCCCAGATCCACCAGACGGCGTAGCTGGTTGGATACGGCCTGGGGCTTCATGCCCACGGCCTCGGCCAAATCGCTCATGCAGGGATCACCCAAGAGCACGAGGGCATGCAGGAGGCGAAGCCGAGTCTCCGATGCCAACACCTCAAAGAGGCCCGCCAGTTCGGAGGCCAACCGCATGTCCAGCAGAGGGCGCTCCGCGAGGGGCGCCTTGGGGGAACAAGTTGGGAGACCGACCGTGCGTTTCACCATCGAGCCTATGCTACATGGATTGATGTAATAACGACAGTGACATTGCTCTCGAATCGAAAACAAAGAAAATGAAGGAGTTATTAGAGTTCATGGCCGTTTGACAACTGAATGCCTTCCTCACGACGGTGTCCAGCCTTTGATCCGAATCGCAGGTAGAGGCTGGGCACCACGAGCATGTTCAGGGCGCTGCTGGACAGCAGGCCGAAGAGGATCACGAAGGCCATGGGGGCCTGGATCTCGCTGCCGGGGGCGTGGCGGCGGAGGATGATGGGCACCAGGGCCAGGCCCGCCGTCAGGGCGGTCATGAGGATGGGGCTGAGGCGCTCCAGCGCCGCCTGCCGGATGGCCTCGACGCCGTGAAGTCCTTCGTCATGCAGGTGGTGGATGTGGGTCACCAGCATGATCCCGTTGCGGGTGGCGATGCCGAACAGGGTGATGAAGCCAATGAGGGTGGCGACGCTCAACACACCGCCGCTGGCCCAGAGGCCGAGCACGCCGCCCATCCAGGCCAGGGGCAGGTTCACCATGACCAGGGTGGCGTCACGGAAGCTGCGAAGGGCCAGGAAGAGTAGACCGAAGACGATGATCACGGCCCCGAAGCCCAGCAGGGTGAGGGTCCGGGCGGCCCCTTCACCGCTCTCGAACTGGCCGCCGTAGGTGACCTGGTAGCCCTGGGGCAGCTTGACCTTGTCCTTGATGCGGGCCTGGATGTCGGACACCACGCCGAAGAGGTCCCGCCCGCCCACGTTGCAGGTGACGGCCAGCTTGCGCTGGTTGTCCTCCCGGGGGATGTAGGCCGGGGCGCGTTCGTAGTCCACTTGGGCAAGCTGGCTGATGGGCACGGGGCCTGTGGGGGTCGATACGAGCACCGACCCGATTCGTTCGGCATCCAGGTTGGCCGTGGGTTCCAGCTTGACCAGCACATCAAAGGCTCGGTTGCCCTCGCGGACCTGGGCGACGGCCTCGCCCGCGAAGGAGAGTTCCAAGGCGTGGGCGAAGTCCTGGGTGGTGAGCCCGGCGCTGGCCAAGGCCGAGCGGTCCGGCTTGATGGCGAGCTGGGGCTGGGCGGCCTCGGCCTCCATGGCCAGATCGACCACGCCCTGGACCTGGGCCATCTCGCCCTTCACTTCCTGGGCGATGCGTCGGAGTTCCAGGCGGTCTGGACCGAAGACCTTCACGGCGATGGCCGCCCGGCTGCCGCTGAGGATGTGGTCCACGCGGTGGCTGATGGGCTGTCCCAGGCTGATGAAGACGCCAGGGATCTGCGACAGCGACTTGCGAAGGGCGGTGAGCAGCTCTTCCTTGCTGCGGTCCTTCATCTTCAGGCCCACCTCGATCTCGGCCCCGAAGACATCTTGACCGTGCTCGTCCAGCTCCGCACGGCCTGTCCGGCGGGCGGTGGCCACCACCTCGGGGTGCTTGAGCATGATCTCCTCGGCCTGACGGCCCAGGCGGTCAGAGACCTCCAGGGGGGTGCCGGGGAGGCAGACGAAGGTGACATTCAAGCTGCCTTCGTTGAACTCGGGCATGAAGCTTCGCCCGGCGAAGAACAGGCTGAGGGTGGCCGCCAGGAGCCCCACGGTTCCGAGGGAGATGAGCAGCTTCCAGCGGGGCATGGCCCAGGCGAGGATCGGGGTGTAGTGAACCTTGATCCAGGTGACGAAGCGGGCCTCGTGGGAGTGCTTGCCCTCCAGGTCATGGGGCAGGAGCCAGGCACAGAGGGCGGGAGTTACCGTGAGAGCCACGAGCAGCGATGCGCCCAGGGCCACGGTGAAGGCGATGCCCAGGGGCTGGAGCAGCCGACCCTCCACGCCGCCCAGGAAGAAGATGGGCGTGAAGACCACGATGATGATGGCTGTGGCGTAGGCGATGGAGGAGCGGATCTCCATGCTGGCCTTGTAGACCACCTGGAGGAACGGCTTGCGGTGTTCAACGGCCTTGGCTGCATTCTCCCGCAGCCGCCGGAGCACGTTCTCCACGTCCACGATGGCGTCGTCCACGAGGTCGCCGATGGCCAAGGCCATGCCACCCAACGTCATGGTATTCAACGTGGCCCCGAAAGCCTTCAGCACCAGGATCGCCGCCACGAGGCTGAGGGGCACGGCCACGGCGGTGATGAGGGTGGCGCGGGTGTGCATCAAAAAGAGCCCCACCACCAGGATCACCAGGAGGGTGCCGTCCCGGAGGGCATCCACCACGTTGCGGATGGCCACCTGGATGAAGTTCGCCTGCCGGAAGATGTGCTTCTCCAGCTTCATGCCCTTGGGGAGGGTGGTCTGGATCTCGTCCATCACCTGGTCCAGACGCTTGGTCAGTTCCAGGGTGTTCGCGGCGGGTTGCTTCTGAATGGCGAGGATGACCGCAGGCTTGCCGTTGTGGCTGCCTTCCCCGCGCTTGAGGGCGGGGCCGATCTTCACCTCGGCGAGGTCCTTCACCTTCACGGGCTGGCCGTCCCTGCGGACGATCAGGGCAGACTCCAGGTCCGAGACCGCCTGGAGACGCCCGATGCCATGGATCAGATACTCCTGACCCTGGTGCACCAGGAAGCCAGCCGAGGAACTCTCCCCGGACTTCTTGACGGCCTCGGCCACCTCCTCGGCGGTGAGCCGGTAGGCCAGCAGGCGGTCCTGCTTAAGCAGCACCTGATACTGGCGAACCTCACCGCCGATGGGGATGACCTGGCTTACGCCGGGAACGGCGAGCAGCCGCCGCCGGACTTCCCAGTCGGCCTGGGCGCGGATGTCCATGGGGGAGTGCTGGTCGCTCTCCAGGGCCACGAACATGATCTCGCCCATGACAGAGCTGATGGGCAGCAGCACGGGCGTCGGGGTGCCTGGGGGAAGCCCTCCCACCGCCGCCTGGAGGCGTTCGGAGACGACCTGCCGGGCTTGGAGGATGGGCACATCCCAGTCGAACTCGACGTGCACGAGGGACAGGCCCACGTGGCTGGTGGACCGGACGCGGCGGACACCTGCCGCGCCCTGCATGGCGCTCTCCACCGGCTGGGTGATGAGGCGCTCCACTTCCTGGGGGGCCATGCCGTGGGCCTCGGTGCCGACGGTGACCGTGGGGGCGGTGAGATCCGGCAGCACATCCACGGGCATTCGGCTCGCCGTCCACCCGCCCCAGGCGAGCATCAGGACGGCCACCAGCAGCACGACGTAGCGTTGGTTCAGAGAGGTTCGGATGATCCGATCAAGCATCACAACCCCCTAGTGCGCATGGCCATGTTCGGGGACCTTGCCCGAGCTGGCAGCCAGACGCACCAGGTGGGCGCCCAGGGTCACGACCCGCTCACCGGGCTGGACCCCGCCGAGGACCTGCACCCAGTCCCCATCCCTCGCGCCGATCTGCACGATGCGGCGGAGGAAGCGTTCGCCCCCGGCCTGAACATACACCACGGAGAGGCCGTCCTCGTCCTGAAGGGCCGAAGCCGGGATGGCAAGGCCCTGGCTGGGGCTACCCACGCGCACGAACACCTTGCCGGTGTGGCCCACCTTCAGGGCCCCGGTGGGATTGGCGAACTCCACCAGGAAGGGCACCGTCCGGCGCTCGGGGTGGATGGCACCGCCCTGGCCGAGCATCCGGGCCCCCTGGCTGGGGTCGAGCAGCATGGCGGGCACGCCCGGGGCCTGGAACCACACACTGGCGACCTTGGCCAACCGGCCCGCCTGGGCCTCGGGCACCTGCACCTCCAGGCGGAGGCGGCGGATGTCCACGATGTGGAAGAGTTCCTGGCCTTCGGCCACCTGGATGCCGGGACCGCCGTTCGCGGTGCTGACCACACCGGACACCGGGGCCGTCAGGGCGATGGCCAAGCCGCCCTTGCCCAGGGTGGCCTCGTCCTTGCGGGCCTGGGCCACCTTGAACTCGGCATCCGCCATGGCCGCTTCGCGGGTGGCTTCCTCCACCCGCCGCTTGGGGACTGCGTCCTGCTCCAGCAGGCTCTTCATGCGGGCGAGGTTGGCCGTGGTCTGTTCATGGCGCAGCCGAGCCCGCTCGAAGTCGAGTTGCACGGTGCCCTGGGAGAGATCCAAGCCAGCCTTGGGCACCAGCCCCGCGAGGCGCTGCCCCTGTTTGACCGTCTGCCCCACGTTGGGGAAGGTGGGGCCATCGAGGCGGCCCGCCACTGGGGCCAGCACGCGGCCCTCACCGCCGGGAACGGCCTGGATGGCCCCGTAGGCTTCAAAGCCCTGATAGAGGGGACGCGGTTTCGCCTCGGTCGTCCCGAAGTGCACGTTCCACTGCTGCTCTTTCAGGAAGGAGATTCCGCCCTCGGCCTCGGGCACCTGGGCCTTCATGGCGGTGGCCAGATCGGAGTAGACCATATGCTTCCCCAGGTCGAAGGTGGCCTGGCCCTTGGGGCTCTTCCACACGATGCGGACCTGGACTTCGCCCGCAGTCTTGGGCTTGGGGGCCATGCGGAAGATCCCGGGCGTGGCCGAAACCTCTCCACCGAACCGCTGTTCGCCACCCGCGCCGGTGAGGATCACCTCGGCGCGACCGTCCTTCACCGCCTGGAAGCCCTCCAGGTGGGTAAGGTGGGCCCCGAAGTTGGAGGTCTCCCCGGCTACCAGCACGGCGTATTCAACGAACAGCTCCATGCCGTCGGCGTAGATGGTTGGGGCCAGGGAGGGCCGCTCGGGGGCTTCGTGACCGTGGGCTGCGGCTCCGTGGGCGTGTTCGTCGGCTACTTCCTTGCGGTTGCAGGCCAGGGTGCCGGTGAGGGTAAGCCCCAGGGCAAGGCCCCAGGCGATGGGACGGCTGGACGTGGCGGAGATCATGGGTTCACCTTTCCGAGCATTCGATCAAGGGCGATGCGGGTCCTGCGGGCGGCGTGGGCCTGGTCTAGGGCGGCCAGTTCGGCTTCGAGGAGGCTTCGGGCGCCATCCAGGCGTCCCAGGAGATCCAACTCACCAGCGGCAAAGGCGGCATCCAGCGCGGCGTCCACCCGTCCTGAATCAGCGAGGGCCTCCTTGGCCATGCGCCCGGCGGAGGCCCGCAGGTCCACGGATGCCTGCCAGAGGGCGCGGAGTTCGGCCCCGTCCTGTTCGCGCTGGAGCCTCGCCTGGGCGGAGGCCGCACGGGCCTCAGCCTCGCCCCGGACCCGGGCTGCGTTGACGCGCCCCGGCGTCGGGAAGGTCATCCCCAGAGAGAACACGTTGCCGTTGCCGGTGAGCCCAGCCTCCTGCCACCGCTTCACGCCCAGGCCGAGCTGGAGTTCCGGCGCCCACCGTCCAGCGGCCTTGGCGTCGGATAGGGCCGCCGCTTCCTGGGCCAAGGCCATACGGGTGGCGGGGGCGCCGGGCTGTTCGGCCACGTAGGCGTCCAGGGTCGCAGGCGGCTCGGGGAGGAGATCGCCCTGAACGGTGCCGGGGGTTCCTCCGAGCAGGGACTGCAGCCGGGCCTCGGCCTGGAGCAGCCGGGAGCGTTCGACCACTTCGCGCCCCCGCAGAAGTTCGACCTCGCGTCGGACCCGGCCCCGGTCGAGGCCGGACATCTCACCGGCCTGATGCAGGCGGTCCACCCGTTCCTGAAAGCGGCCCACCCGGGAGATGGATCCCTCCAGGCGAGCGAGGCGTTCCCGGGCCACCAACACTTCGTAGAGCGCTTCGCGCACCTGGGCGACGACACCCGCCACCCGCTGTTCGCTCTCCGCCTTGCCTCCCTCTTCCCGCTTGAGGGCCGCATCCCGCCGGGCCAACCGGCGACCCGAGATGTCGAAGCTCTGGCTGAGCAGGAACGTGTCCTCCCGCTTACCGGGCTGGATGCCGTTGAACTGCTCGCGGGTCCACTCGACGCCTGGCGAGAGCCAGCTCCGCGCCTCCAGCGCCGCCCCCTCCGTCTGCTTGGCGGGGAGTTGGGTCAGCGCCTGCCATTCGGGGCGGGCCAGGGCGCGGGTGATGGCTTGGGCTTCCGTCAGGACTGGAGTCGCTTCCTGGGCGCCCAGGGGACAGAGCAAGACGGGCAGCGCCAAAAACCGACTCAAGGTCGGACTTTTGAGCAAACTTCGAGACTGGAAAACCATGGGCACCACCGGGTCAGATCAACGGGATTGGGGAAGCGTCAGGGGTTGAGGAGTCCTAGCAGAGTCTCGGCGGCGTGGTGAACGGGATCTGCCAGCAGGATCAGCAGAGGGCTGAACCAGAGGAGTCGGGCCCACGAAGGTGTTGGGGGATACGGGGCTCCGAGCAGGGCGCGGACCCGGAGGGGAAGCTGGGAGCCGGTGGCACCGGGCTGTCCGGCTGGGGTCACCATGCCAAGCCGTTGCACGCGGAGCAGCACTTCGGCCATACGTTCCGGACATCCGGCCTGAGGCAACGCCGCCCGGTCACAGGCTTCCTCGCAGGCCAGGGACAGGTCCTCCAGAAGCACACGACGAACCCGCCGGGGCACGGCCATCAACATGGCCTCAGCCACCACCATGCGCAGCGCATCCCGCCGCATGGCATGAGCCGTCTCGTGGGCCAGTAGGACCTTGAGATCTTCCTCATCCAGGGAGGTCATCACCATCGAGGAGAGCAGGGTGCGCGGTCGCAACAGGCCCGCCGAAAAGGCCAGGGCCTTGCTGCTGGGCAGGAGGTGGAAGCCACCAATCTCCTTGGCCAAGCGGAGCAGGGTTTGGACACGCCGCTGACCATCCACGAGGCGTCGGAGGAAGCGGAACCAGAAGGCGCCGCCCGCCAGTCCGAAGACACCTAGGATCAACCATGCCTGCCCCGATGGAGCCCAGAGCCCATGCCGGAGGCAGAGGTGGGGGTGATGGTCGTGGGGAAGGCAGTGATCCTGGATCAGCCCCGGGATGGTGATGAACGACGGCAAGAAGGTGAGGAGCAGGGCCCCGAAGGCAAGCAGCCAGGGAAGGCCAGCGATGAGGCTCAACAGGTGGGCGCGGCCCTCGGGGGCCAGCCGTCCGATGGCCACGCGTAGGCGAGGATAGGTGAAGCCGAGGGCCTGACTCCCCACAGTCACCAGTCCCCCCGCCAGGAGGGTGGTGACGACGAGCAGGCCGGGTGCGTGCATCAGGGCACCCTCTGTTCTGCGCGGCGTGCCTTCAAGAGCTGCTCCAGTTCGTCGAGCACCGCCGGGTCCTGGCCCATGGCCAAATCCACGAAGGCGGCCAGCATGGGCAAGGGCTCGGAACCCTTCACCCGCTGAAGGGTCTCGTCAATCAGTCGGGCGGCAAGTTCCTCGCGGGTCAGCCGGGGTGTGTAGATGTAGGCGTGGCTCTGCTTTTCCCGGTCGAGCAGGCCCTTCCTGAACAGGCGCTCCAGGGCCGACTGGACGGTATTCGGGTGGTTGTCCCGGCCCTTGCTCAAGGCCATGTGCACGGCCCGCACATCGCCAGAACCCAACCGCCAGAGCTGTTCGAGGACCTCCATTTCGAGGTCGCCAAGGGTTAGGGATGAGGCTGGCTGAGTCACGGGGAACCTGCGCGTCAAATGGAGTGTAATCTGAAAACCGACCGGTCATCGGTTTTAACCACATCTCCACCCCAGCTTGTCGGTGAGGCCCTTGAACCCATCCAGCTCGACTCCCCAGATCCATCACCACGTCTTCGACTCCGGCAACCAGGCCGGAGAGCGCGGCACCCGGCTCGTCATGGTCATCACCGCCCTGATGATGGTGGTGGAGATCGTGGCCGGATGGTGGTTCAACTCCATGGCCTTGTTG
Source organism: Candidatus Geothrix odensensis (assembly GCA_016714685.1). Lineage (GTDB taxonomy): Bacteria > Acidobacteriota > Holophagae > Holophagales > Holophagaceae > Geothrix > Geothrix odensensis. The sequence continues at coordinate 244,147 of JADKCH010000002.1, read as the reverse complement.
GCCGACGGCTGGCACATGAGTTCCCACGCCGTGGCCATCGGCCTGAGCGCTTTCGCCTACGCCATGGCAAGGCGGCACGCCCGGGATCACCGTTTCGCCTTCGGCACCTGGAAGATCGAGATCCTCGGGGGCTTTGCCAGTGCCCTGTTCCTGCTGGGCGTGGCTGCCTGGATGGTCATCGGGTCCGTAGAGCGGATCCTCGACCCCAAGCCCATCCACTACCGCGAGGCCATCATCGTGGCCATTCTGGGCCTCGCCGTGAACGTGGCCTGCGCCCTCATCCTCGGGCGGGCTCATGACCACGGGCACGAGCATCACCATGGGCACGGAGAGGGTGGCCACCACCACGACCTAAACCTTCGGTCCGCCTATCTGCACGTCATCGCCGACGCGGCCACCTCCGTCCTCGCCATCGCCGCCCTGGCGGGTGGCATGGTGTTCGGGTGGGCGTGGATGGATCCCGTCATGGGGTTCGCCGGAGCCATCCTGGTGGCCGTCTGGGCCAAGGGGCTGCTCCGGGACTCATCCCGCGTCCTTCTTGATGCGGAGATGAACCACCCGCTCGTTGACGAGATCCGCGAGGCCATCGCCACCCAGCCAGAGTGGGGCAAGGAGACCCAGATCATCGACCTCCATGTCTGGCGCGTCGGGAAGGGCAGCTACGCCTGCATCCTTGCACTGGCCAGCCCCAACCCCGGCCTGACGGTCCAGTCCGTGCGGCAGTGCCTCTCGATCCACGAGGAGATCGTGCACCTCACGGTGGAGATCCACTAGCCCGGTTCGTCCCGCCCCCTTCGTCCCTCATCGGTTATCAGTCCTTGGAGCCGCACCCACAGGTGGAGGTGGTCGTCCCAGCCTTGTTCCCCTGATGGAGGGACCGGCAGGTCTTGGCGCTGAACGCGTGGTTGGCTGCAAGCTCGGCCAGGGTCAGCGTGCGCATCCGGGCGAGCAGGGGGTCCCGGGTGGCCTTCCACAACTCATGCAGTTCGCAGGGGCGCTCGTCCGAGCAGTCCTTGAGGCCCATGACGCAGTGGTCTTTCCAGGTGGCACCATCGACGGCCTCAGCCAGATCGTAGAGGGTGATCTCGCGGGCAGGGCGGGCGAGAACCACACCGCCGTTCTTCCCCCGCTTGGCGACGATGAGGCCCTTCTGGGCCAGACGCTGCATGACCTTGGACAGGTAGGACGGGGAGATCCCCGTGCACTCAGCCACCACCTGGACAAGGTAGGGCTGGCCGCCCGGCTCCTCCAGGCAGGACAGCGCCTGGATGGCATAACCGGTGGACTGGGAGAGGGGCAGGAGGGGGTTCATGTCAGGGCCATGGTCGTGTCGTTGTGCTGAAACACCACTAAGACAGGCCCCATTGAGATTTGGGTCACAGGGCCGTGAACTTCAATAAAACCGTATGCGTAAGGGGTTGTCTGGGTCGGGTGATGACCATCACATCGGGTTTGACCCTATAAACGCCTACCCCATCCTGTATTCATTGTCTCCCAGTCGCCCCAGCATCTCCAGGAGGGTTTCTATGGCACAGGACGTTCTTGTCACCCTGCAACAGGACCTGGAGCGTTCGCTCCGGCGGCCCGACAAGGCCCGTCGCTGGGTCATGGTCATCGACCTTCGCAAGTGCGTGGGCTGCCACGGCTGCACCATCGCCTGCCAAGTGGAGAACAAGCTTCCACCCCAGCTCTACTACCGCCCCGTGGGCGAGTTCGAGTCGGGGAAGTATCCGACCCCCAGCCGGACTTACCTGCCCAAACCCTGCATGCACTGCGACAACCCGCCCTGCGTCGCCGCCTGCCCGGTGCCGCAGACACCGAAGGAACGCGCCACCTGGAAGGAGACCGAGGGCCTCGGCGCCGGGCTGGTGAAGATCAACTACGACACCTGCATTGGCTGCGAATCATGCATCCCGGCGTGCCCCTATACGTCCCGGACCATGGATGCGGGCAAGTTCTACGAAGCGACACCCCAGGGCTACGAGACCGCCGCCTCCTATGAATACGGCGTGAAGCGCAACCGCAAGGCCGACGAGGCGCCCATCGGCAAGGCCCGCAAGTGCCACTTCTGCATGCATCGGCTGAGCAGCGGCATGCTGCCCGAGTGCGTGACCACCTGCATCGGGCGGGCCACCTACTACGGCGACGCCAACGATTCGACCAGCTTGGTTGCCCAGCTCATCAAGGCCAACAAGACCCAGTTCCTCAAGGCGAAGAAGGGGACAAAGCCCCGCGTCTACTACATCTCGGACAAGAATCTGGAGGTGCTCCATGGCTAAGAAGCTGACCCCAGCCCTCGAAGCCCAGGAGGGGATGTCCCGCCGTGGTTTCATGAACCTCAGCGCCATCGCCGGATGCAGCGCCTTCGCCGCCTCCAAGATGTCCTTCGCGCAGGATCTGGTGGCAAAGGCCGAAGCCGGGCAACTCGGCGAGAAGGAACTCTACGAACTGGCCAAGGCCGAGAACACCCTCTACAGCGTGTGCCTCAACTGCAACACTGGCTGCGGCATCAAGGTGAAAGTGATCAATGGTGTGGCCGTGAAGATCGACGGCAGCCCGTATAACCCATTCACCCTAAACCCCCACTTGCCCATGACCGAGGGCCTGGATCGGGCGGCCCGGGTGGACGGCGGCATCTGCCCCAAGGGGCAGGCCGGTCACACGGGTGCCTACGACCCCTGGCGCATCCGCAAGGTCCTGAAGCGGGATGGCAAGCGGGGCGAGGGCAAGTGGAAGTCCATTCCCTTCGATCAGGCCATGGATGAGATCGCCAACGGCGGCAAGCTCTTCGCCCATGTTCCCGGCGAAGAAAACCGTGTGGTGACCGGCATGAAGGAGATCTGGAGCCTGCGCGATCCCAAGGTCTTCGCGGACATGGCTTCCGACGTGGAACTGATCCGCAAGAAGAAGCTGACCGTTGCGCAGTTCAAGACCAAGCACGCCGCCAACCTGCACCACCTCATCGACCCCGAGCACCCGGACTTCGGGCCCAAGAACAACCAGTTCGTCTACATGTGGGGCCGCAAGAAGGGCGGGCGCTCGGATTTCGCCGCCCGCTTCAACGGGGCCTTCGGCACGGCCAACACCCATGGCCATACCACTGTCTGCCAGGGATCGCTCTACTTCGCCTCGAAGGCCATCAGCGAGCAATACGTGGGCGACACCTTCAAAGACGGCCAGAAGTTCTACTGGCAGGTGGACCTGGAGCACGCCGAGTTCGTGCTGTTCGTGGGAGCCAATCTCTTCGATGGCAACTACGGCCCCTCCAACCGCACCCCCCGCATGACCCAGCGCATGGTGGACGGCCAGCTGAAGATCGCCGTCATGGACCCCCGCTTCACCAAGCTGGCGGCGAAGGGCAGCCGCTGGATCCCCGTGAAGCCCGGCACCGATGCGGCCTTCGCCCAGGGCATGATCCGCTGGATCCTCGAGAACAAGCGCTACGACGCCAAGTATCTGGCCGCCTGCAATAAGGGCGGAGCCGCTGCCGTCAAGGAGACCACCTGGTCCAACGCCGCTTGGCTGGTGAAGCTGGAGAAGGATGGCACGCCGGGGGCCTTCCTGCGGGCCTCTGACATCGGCCTCAAGCCCAAGGAGATGCGGAAGGACAAGGACGGCAAGGAGTATGCCTTCGAGTATCTGGTCGCCCTGAAGGACGGCAAGCCCGTCGCCTTCGACCCCAATGACGACAAGAACCCCGTCACGGGGGACCTGTTCGTGGACGGCATGACCCTTGAGGGCGGCAAGGAACCCGTCAAGGTGAAGACCTCCCTCCAGCTCATGCTGGAAGCCGCCAAGGAGAAGAGCATCGCCCAGTGGGCCGAACTCTGCGGCAGCACGGCCAAGGTCATTCAGGAGGTGGCCAAGGAGTTCACCTCCCACGGCAAGAAGGCGGGCGTGGACATGCACCGGGGTCCGGCCCAGCACACCAACGGGTTCTACAACATCTCCACCCTGATGCACCTGAACATGCTGATCGGCAACTTCGACTGGAAGGGCGGCCTGACCGTGGCTTCCACCTTCGACGGCACCGGCAGCAAGACCGACCGCCAGCCGTTCCCGCTGGCCAAGCTCACCCCCAAGTCCGGGAAGGCGTTCGGGTTGTCGATCATCCGCCACGATGCGAAATACGAGGACTCCACCATCTTTGCGAACTACCCCGCCAAGCGGAACTGGTGGCCCCTGGCCTCCGATGTCTACGAGGAGATCATCCCCAGTTGCGCGGATGCCTACCCTTACGGCATCAAGGCACTGTTCAGCTACATGGGCTCTCCAACCTACGCCCTGCCTGCGGGGCAGACCCAGATCGAGGCCCTGATGAACCTGGAGCGGATCCCGCTCTACTTCGCCAGCGACATCACCATCGGCACCACCTCCATGTATGCGGACTACATCATTCCCGATCTGCACTACATGGAACGCTGGGAGTTCCAGGGGTCGCACCCGAACATGCCCGTGAAGGTGCAGCCCGTCCGTCAGCCCGTGATCGCCTCCCCCAACGAAGAGGTCAAGGTCTTCGGGGAGATGCAGCCCATCTCCTACGAGACCATGTGGTTGGCCCTGGCCGAGCGGCTTGGCCTGCCCGGCTTCGGCAAGGATGCTTTTGGTGCAGGGCAGGATCTGCGCCGCCCCGACGACTTCTACCTCCGCATGGTCTCCAATCTGGCCCACGACGGGAAGGAGTCGGTGCCGGATGCTTCCGACAAGGAAGTGGACATCTTCCTCAAGGGCCGAAAGCACCTGCCCAAGACCGTGTTCGACGCCGACCGCTGGCAGGCCATCGCGGGCGCAAGCTGGAAGAAGGTCGTCTACGTGCTCAACCGGGGTGGCCGCTTCGACACCCAGGAAGCCAGCTTCAAGGGCGACATGGTGGCCAACAAGTGGGGCAAGCAGGTGAACATGTATCAGGAGAAGACCTGGAAGGTGAAGGACGCCTTCACGGGCAAGCACTTCTACGGCATGGCCCGCTTCGTCCCCATCGTGAATGTCATGGATGAAGCCCCCACTTCCTTCATCAAGGGCCATGACCTTCATCTCGTAACCCAGCGTGATGTGCGCATGACCAAGTCCCGCACCATCGCCAACAGCTACCTGACCTCCCACATGCCCGAGAACGCCATCATCCTGCACACCAGCGATGCCAAACGTCTGGGGCTGCGCAAGGGCCAGAAGGTGAAGGTGGTCTCGGCCACGAACCCCAAGGGCGAATACGACCTGAAGAATGGGAAGACCAAAGCCATGATCGGCAAGGTGATGCCCACCGAGACCATCCGTCCTGGCATCGTCACCTTCACTCTCGGCCACGGCCACTGGGCCACCGGCGCCGCTGACATGACCGTGGACGGCACCGTGATCAAGGCCGATCCCAAGCGCGGCGGCGGCATCCACGCCAACGCCGCCATGTGGGTGGATCCCTACCTGAAGAACACCTGCATGATCGACAAGGTCGGCGGCAGCGTCAGCTTCTACGACACCCGCGTGAAGCTCGTGAAGGTGAAAGCCTAGTCCTGATACGTAGGGGGCACGGGTGCTTCAATCCGTGCCCCCTTTCTCCATAAGGAGGTGCCCCATGGGCAACCTCGGCATGACAGAAATCCTCCTGATCGGCGTGGCCCTGCTGCTCTTCTTCGGTCCCTCCAAGCTGCCCGAACTGGGGAAGTCTCTGGGGAAGGGGATCCAGGAGTTCAAGAAGGCATCCAAGGCCATCACGGAAGAGCTGCCCTGATCTGATCCCAGCTACCCTGAGGGGCTCGAACGGGTAGGGTGATATTCAACGGAGGCGTAATGACCCGCATGAAGACAGACCCGCCCAAGAAATACAAAGACTTCACCGCCCGCTACCCCAAGCTGGCCGAAGCCTGGGACTCCATCCACGAGGCAGGTGCCGCTGGCCCTCTGGATGCCAAGACCCAGCGTCTAGTAAAGCTGGCCGTGTCCATCGGAGCCCTCCGGGAGGGTGCCGTCCACGCCAGCGCCCGCAAGGCCCTGGACATGGGCATCACCGTGGAGGAGATGGAGCAGGTCGTGGCCCTGGCCGCAGGCACCCTGGGTATGCCCGCCACGGTCGCCGCCTTCACCTGGGTGCGGGACGTAACCCACAAGCCCCAAGCCTGACCAGCCCGGCTCTGATAACCATTCACCTCAGCCCCTAGTCGCCCTGGGGGCTGAACTCCTTTTGGGGATGACTCTGGTTCAGAGAAGTTACAGGGATCCTTGATTTTGTTATTGATTTCATATTTTAGAAAATAAAGAATAATGAGGTATGAGCCACTCAGACCCCACCCTCCAGAACGTCACCAAGCAGTTGAAGGCCCTGGCCCATCCAGGCCGCCTCTCGGTGGTCCGGGCCGTGGTGCAGGGGCCCATGGAAGGAACTCCAGCGGGCCAGATCCAAACCCAACTGGGCATGGCCGCCTCGACCCTCAGCCATCACTTGGCCGACCTCACTGAGGCGGGGCTGCTGACGGCGGCCCGCCAGGGAACGACCATCCGCTATGCCGCCCGCTTCGACCAGCTCAAGGCCCTGACCGAATACCTCTGGCAGGACTGCTGCGGCGGCGGCTGCAAAGACACCAACTGCCTTTGATCTAGGGAGCCACCATGGAACCGACCACCCACCCCACCCACCTGAAAATCCAGGACGCCTACGGCAAGATCGCCAGCATCGGTGGCGGCTGCTGTGGCCCCCAGTCAGGCTGCTGCGGGGGCGGTCGCGCTGGAGAGGTCGCCCAAGGCGTGGGTTACTCGGACGCCGAGTTGGCAACGCTCCCCGAAGGGGCCAACCTCGGCCTGTCCTGCGGGAACCCGACGGCCTTGGCCGACCTGAAGGCCGGGGAGGTGGTCCTCGACCTCGGTAGCGGCGCGGGCCTGGATGTCTTCCTGGCCGCCCAGCGCGTTGGAGCCGAGGGTCATGTCCACGGTGTAGACATGACCAAGGAGATGCTGGCCAAGGCGCGGCACAACGCCGCCGAGTTCCGGCGACGCACCGGCCTGAACAATGTGACCTTCCACCAGGGGCAGATTGAAGCCCTCCCCATGCCGGACGCCTCGGTGGACGTGGTGCTCTCCAACTGTGTGCTGAACCTCAGCCCGGACCAGCCCAAGGTCTGGCAGGAGATCGCCCGTGTGCTCAAGCCCGGGGGGCGGGTGTCCATCTCCGACATGGTGCTGCTGAGGCCCCTGCCTGAAGCTGTTCGGGAAAGTGTCGAGGCCCTGGTGGGCTGTGTCTCGGGTGCTCCCCTCCTGGCTAACCTTCAGAGCATGGTGGAGGCGTCTGGCCTCACGGACCGCGCCTTTACCGATAAGGGGGAGGCCGTGGAAGCCATGCTCCCCGTGGACGACCCTATGACGGATCACCTGCTTGGGCTCCTTCCGGCGGGCACCAAGCCTTCCGACTACATCACCAGCATGATCATCTCAGCCCGCAAGTCGGCGTGAAAGGGGGGACTGCATGAGTGACCAGAAGCGCCTCTCCTTCCTGGACCGCTACCTCACCCTGTGGATCTTCCTCGCCATGGGTCTCGGGGTGGTGCTGGGGTTTGGTGTCCCCGGCTTCAATCGCGCCATCAACGCCTGGAACGTCGGCATGACCAGCGTGCCCCTGGCCGTGGGGCTCATCGTCATGATGTATCCCCCCCTGGCCAAGGTGAAATATGAGGAACTCCACCTCGTCTTCCAGAACAAGAAGGTGCTGGGACTGTCGCTGCTCCAGAACTGGGTCATCGGCCCCCTGCTCATGTTCGGGCTGGCGGTGCTCTTCCTCCGGGACAAGCCCGAATACATGCTGGGCCTGATCCTCATCGGTTTGGCCCGCTGCATCGCCATGGTCATCGTGTGGAACGACCTCGCCAAGGGCGACACCGAATACTGCGCCGGGCTTGTGGCCTTCAACTCGATCTTCCAGGTGCTGTTCTTCAGCGTCTACGCGTGGTTCTTCGCCACCATCCTGCCCGCCAAGCTGGGCCTCCAGGGTGCCGTGGTGAACATCACCATCGGCCAGATCGCCCAGAGCGTCTTCATCTACTTGGGGATCCCCTTCATCGCGGGCTTCCTCACTCGCTTCGTCCTCGGCAAGCTCAAGGGTCTGGACTGGTATCACCGGGTCTTCGTGCCGAGGATCAGCCCCCTGACGCTTATCGCGCTGCTCTTCACCATCGTCGTGATGTTCAGCCTCAAGGGCGACACCATCGTCAAGCTGCCCTTCGATGTCCTCCGCATCGCGTTGCCACTGTTGATCTACTTCGTCGTGATGTTCATGGTCAGCTTCTGGCTGTCCAAGAAGGCCGGGGCCTCCTATCCCCAGAGTGCGACCCTGAGCTTCACCGCCGCCTCCAACAACTTCGAGCTGGCCATCGCGGTGGCCGTGGCCACCTTCGGCATCGCCCACGGGGCCGCCTTCGCCGCCGTCATCGGGCCCCTGGTGGAGGTGCCGGTGCTGATCGGCCTCGTGAGCGTGTCCCTGTGGCTGAAGGGGAAGTGGTATCCGGGCAGCGTCGAAGAAGTCTCTGATGTCACCTGCTGCCCGGCAGTCGAGCCGAATAAGAGGTGAGACATGGGCGCCTTCGACGGCAAGGGCATGGTGATCCAGGGTCTCCGGTTCCTCGCTCCGAAGGAGGCCCTGAACTCTTTGCAGGGCGGGGCGCTCCTGGTAGACCTTCGCACCGATGACCTCGTGGAGATGAAGGCGTTCCACGTCCCAGAGGCCATCCACATCCCCCACCGCGAGCTACCAGGGCTGCTCTCGGAGCTACCGTCCGACCGCCCCCTGCTCCTGGCAGACACGTCCGGCGTGTTCACCAAGGATGCGGCCCACCTCCTCCTGGATCACGGCTTCACCGACGTGGCCTGCCTGAACGGCGGGATGCTCGCCTGGGACCAGGAGGGCCTTCCCCTTGATACCGATCCCGAGGCCATCCTCCATGGGGAGTGCGCCTGCGTGATGATTTCCAGAAAGAAGAGGCGCCCCATGACCCGCTCCATCTTGTTCCTTTGCGTCGCCAACAGTGCCCGGTCCCAGATGGGCGAGGGCATCGCCCGGCAGCTCTTCCCCAACCTGCGGATCCAGAGCGCCGGGAGTCGCCCCAGCCACGTGAACCCCTATGCCATCGAGGTGCTTGCCGAGCAGGGCATCGACGCCACCACCCACACCTCCAAGAGCGTCCAGGACATCGACCCGGCCACCGTGGATCTGGTCATCACGCTCTGCGCCGAAGAGGTCTGCCCCCTCTTCCTGGGCAAGGCCGAGCGCCTGCACTGGCCCATCCCGGACCCCGCCAGCGACGATCCAAGCCTTACGCCAGATGACCTGCGGACCCGCTTCCGGGCTGGTCGGGATGAAATCCGGCGGCGCCTGGAGTTGTTGAAGGCCGAGCGGTTCTAGGAACCCATGAACATCAATCCAGGGTTATAGGCCAAGTTCCTTGGCCCTGTCTCCCCGCAGAAGTTCGGCGAGCCCCAGCAGGCCGTCCTCCAGATACTTCACGTCGAAGCCCTGGGTCTTGAGGTAGACCATGGCCAGTGCCGAGCGGTCCTTGTGGGGGCAGGCGGTCACGATGAGCTTGGTGCGATCCAGCTCCTTCAGGCGCTTGGGCAGCTCGTTCAGGGGGATATGCAGTCCGAAGCCCATGTGCCACGCCGCGTGCTCCTCCTTGAAGCGGATGTCCACCAGGACGACCTTCTTCTCGATCAACAGCTTCACGAGATCCTTGCTGCCGATCTTCATGTCGCGCCGTTCGGCGTAGTCGAAGTCGAGCAGATACTGCTCCAGGGTGAACAACGGCGTGTCCTGGGCCTGCATAGGCCCTCCCAGGGTGAGGACGGTGACGAGGGAGAGTGCGGTCTTCACGAAGGGCCTCCCGGTGCTTTTACTCTGAGGGATTCAAGGGGGTCGTTGGACACGGTGATCAGCGACTCCTCAACCTTGGAAGCGGCTCCTCCAGGCCAGGGTCAGCACCCAGAGGGCGCTGCCGGTCAGCAGCAGGCCCATGCCCTTGGGGAGCCAGCGGCCCAAGAAGCGGGAGAAGTGGCTCTCGGCATACTTGCTGGCCCAGCCCGAGGACGCGCCCGCCAGGAACAACAACAGGACGTGGCCCAGGGCATAGGTGAACAGGAGGACGCCGCCCCAGAGCACCTTCTTCTGAAGGGCCACGATGGTCAGCACCGCCGCCAGGGCCGGGGTGGCACAGGGGGCGGAGAGGGTGCCGGTGAGGCCACCCAGGGCGAAGGCGCCCAGGAGTCCCGCGCCGTGGAACCGCGCCATGTGGGTGTGCGAGGGGGTCGGGAGGGAGAACAGCCCCAACAGGTGCAGGCCGACCCCCAGCAGGATGAGCCCCAGCGCGGCCTTCCAGCCCCAGCCGACATCGCCCATGAGGCTGCCGGTCACGGCGGCGATGAGCCCGAGGACGGTGAAGGCTGTCGCGAGTCCCAGCACGAAGACCGCCGAGAGCAGCATGGGGTGATGGCGGCCTTCCTTCGTGCCGCCCGTGAACCCCACGACCAGCGGGGCCGCCACAAGGACACAGGGGTTGGCGGAGGTGAGCAGGCCGCCCAGGAACACGAGGCCGAGCTGCTGGTAGGCCGGGGCCTGGGCCACCAGATCCGCCAGGTGCCCGATCCAGCCGTCCATCACTTCAACCCGACCTTGGCCAGGGCTGCCAGGAACTCATCCTTGGGCCAGTAGCCGATGTGGCGCGTCACTTCCTTGCCGGTGGGGTCGAAGACCACCTGCGTGGGCATCACCATGATCTTGTGGGCCTGAGCCTCCTTCGGATGCTGAGTGACGTAGAAGTTCCGGATCTGGGCCCGACTCCCGAACTGCTGCTGTATGTCGGCCAGAACCGGCTGCATCTTCACGCAGGGCACGCAGGTGGGGCCGCCGAACTCGATGACGGTCCACTTGCGGGAAGCCAGGATCTGGGTGAGTCCCGAGGGGTCCAGGGCAGGCACGCCGCCCTCAGCGGAGAGGGACATGCAGAGGACGGCGGCGAGGGCACCAAGGCGTAGGAAGGACATGGGAACTCCAGGAAGGACAGGTCCGGGTTGACGGAGCGGTATGCCTCAAGCCTTGATCAGGGCCAGGATCTCGTCGGAGCTGGCCACCTTGCCCTGGAACTTGAGCTGTCCATCCAGCGCGAGGGCGGGGGTGCTGAGGATGCCCCGGGCGACCATGGCCGCATAATCGGAGACCTTGACCACCTGGTGGTTCCCCCCGGACTTCTCGGCCGCTTCCTTGGCGTGCTTCTCCAGGGTCTGGCACTTGGCGCAACCGGGACCGAAGACTTCGATGAGCATGGGATCTCCTAGAGAACGGCGTTGAACAGGTAGCCCACCAGCACGATGCCGAGGGCCACGACTCCGATGAAAGCGGCGATGAGCTGGGGGCGCATGACCTTGCGGAGGATGATGGTCTCGGGCAGGGACAGGCCGATCACGGCCATCATGAAAGCCAGGGTGGAACCGAGGGCTGCGCCCTTGCCCAGCAGTGCTTCCACGATGGGCATGACGCCCGCCGCGTTGGAGTAGAGGGGCACGCCGATCAGCACCGCCAACGGCACGCTATACCAGTGGCTCTTGCCGAGCAGGCTGGCCATGAAGGTGGCGGGCACATAGCCGTGGATGAATGCGCCCACGGCGATGCCCGCCAGGATGTAGGGCCACACCTTGCCCACGATCTCTTTCACGCCCTGGACCGCCAGATTGATTCGTTCGGGCAGCTTGATCTGCTCAGCCTCCAGTTCGCCGAGAGAGGGCGCGTTCAGTGCCTCCTGCACCCAGCCCTCCAGGTGTCTCTCCATGCGGAGTTGCCCGAGGACGAGTCCGGAGGCGAAGGCGATGGCCACACCGGTCCCGGCATACAGCAGGGCGATCTTCCAGCCGAACATGGCGAAGAGCATCCCCAGGGCGACCTCGTTGACCATGGGCGCGGCCACCAGGAAGCTGAAGGTCACGCCGAGGGGCACGCCTGCCCGGAGGAAGCCGATGAACAGGGGCACCGCCGAGCAGGAGCAGAAGGGCGTGATGATCCCGAACAGGGAGGCCAGCGCGTTGCCGAGGCCGGGGCGTCGCTTGGAGAGAGCATCCCGCACCCTGGTGGGGCTCACGAAAGTCTGGATGAACGTGACGATGAAGACCACCAACGAGAGCAGCAGCAGGACCTTCGGTGTGTCGTAGAAGAGGAAGGCCACGGCTTCGCCCAGGTGGGACTTGGGGGTGAGCCCCAGGAGGCGGAAGGCGAGCCATTCCGACACCCCGTGGTTCACGGCGTAGAAGAACACCCAGAGCGGTAGGGCCAGCAGGAGCCATCCGCCGCGCCTGAGCCAGCTTGGTTGGGTGGTCACGTCAGACACGAGAAACCGCCCGATCCGCAGGTGAGGACTTCTGGACCTTGGAGCACACGACCGGGATGGCCAGGGCCTTCACCTCCAGGGCGCGGGCGCGGTCCTCCAGCACTTCGGGCAGGCTTCCGACATCGGCCAGGATGCCCTTGAGCAGGGGCGATGCCTGCTTCCTGGGCACGACGGACACGAAGACCCAGCGGCCCTCCTTCCGCTCCACCACGAAACCCGCCCGGCGCAGCTCCCGCAGGGCCTCGGACACAGAAGACTGGGGGACCTGGAGGGTCTCGGCGATCTGGCAGACGCACAGCTCCCCGGGTTCCAGCAGGGCCAGCACCCGCAGTCGCAGGGGGTGGGACACCGCCTTCAACTGCTCCACCAACGTCCGCAAATCGTCCGACATGCCGATCACCCCTCATTGCGTGGCCCCGGGTCCAGGTCCGGAAGAGGCCACAGACTGACCATACTCCATGTCATATCGGAAAATATCGAAATATCAAATATGTGCAAAGGATCACACCTACTTCGTCTTCTTGCAGATGCGGGTGACGTAGGTGAACCCCTGACCAAGGCCCAATCACATCAAGCTGCTAGACCCTTTACTGCTCTGTGCCCTCGGATAGCACCTGCAAGACCTGGCCGTAGGCGAACAACCGGTTCCTCTGGCCGCCGGTGATCTCCCGGACGATGCCCAGCTCGGTCAGGGCCTTCAGGGCCTTGTTGACCGTGGCGGGGGAGAGGTTCTCTGCGTCGCCGATGGCGGAAGCAGAGGCGATGGGGCGCCCTTGGAGGTAGTGGTGGACCTGTAAGACCGAGCCCGCGATCTTGCCGTTCGCCTGGATGCGCTTCCGGTCGTCGGCGAAGAGCTGGAGGAGCCGCTGGGCGGTCGAGACCGCGCTGTCGGAGGTCTCGGTGATGCCCTGGAAGAAGAAGTCGAGCCACGCCTCCCAGTCGCCCTCGATGCGGACCTTCTGCAGCAGCTCGTAGTAGGTCTCCCGGTGCTGCTTCAGGAAGAGGCTGAGGTATAGGAGGGGCTCGCGAAGCACGCCTTCCACGCTGAGGAGCAGGGTGATGAGCAGGCGGCCGACGCGCCCGTTGCCGTCCAGGAAGGGGTGCAGGGTCTCGAACTGCACGTGGGCCAGGGCCGCCCGGGTCAGGGGGTCGGCTATGGTGGCGTCGCCGTGCAGGAAGGTCTCCCAGGTCCTCAGGCACTCGGGGAGTTCCTCATGGGGCGGCGGGACGAACTTGGCGTTGCCGGGGCGGCTTCCGCCGATCCAGTTCTGGCTCGTCCGGAACTCTCCGGGCTGCTTTCCACCGCCTCGGCCAGAGGTGAGCAGCACCTTGTGGATCTCACGGATGAGGCGCAGGCAGAGCGGGAAGCCCTCCTTGAGCCGCTTCAGCCCGTGGTTCAGGGCGGCGACGTAGTTGGACACCTCGACGACATCGTCGAGGGGGACCCCGGGCGCGTGCTGGTTCTCGTAGGCCAGCAGGTCGGAGAGAGAGGACTGCGTCCCCTCGATCTGGCTGGAGAGCACGGCCTCCTTGCGGACGTAGCTGTAGAGGAACAGGGCAGGGTCCGGCAGCAGGGCCGTAACCCCGTCCAGGCGACCCAGGGCCAGAGCGGCCCGCTGCTGGGCGGCCAGCAGCCCCGGGGTCCACTGGATGGGGGGATCAGGCGGCAGGGGGTGTGGGACGAAGGCCCGGACGGTTTCACCCTGGGTCGTCTGCACGACGTAGCGGCCTGTGATGTCCCGCTTCATGGCGCCCCCGGAAAGTAAAACAAGGATGATCCTTGTTTTATAAAAGTGCAAATAACTAAAACAAGGCTTCACCCTGTTTCACATCCTGAAGAAGGACAAGGGTGCCCCCATGACCTCGATCCGCACGCTTATCTACGTCAGGTTGTAGATACTTCCGAGATATTTCGATGGTATGACCTCAATCCCCACCAGGGCTTCGCCACCTGGATCCACTTAGGTGTGCATTCCAGGTATCGAATCGCCCTACTAGGTAGAGGAGGGGGTCGTCCCCGCCATCACCGAGGGGTTCATGGCGCAGTCCGGCTACAAGAACGGCCTGAAGAAGACCCCCAAGGGCTTCTGGTCCTACAACATCCGGGTGGGCCGGAAGACCAAGACGGGGACCTTCGCGACCACCCGGCTGGAGACGGCCCGTAAGCTGCTGGACCAGCTTCGTGATGACCTGCTCCGGCAGCAGGAGGGCCTGGAGATCAAGCTCACCGTGGGCGAGGCCATGGACTACTGGCTGGAGAGCCGCTATTCCAACGCCAAGCACCTGAACCGCGCCATCTACGCCTTCGACCGTGCCCGCCCGGTGCTGGGACAGGTGCAGGTCCGCCGCCTTACCCAGGCGGAGATCATCGCCTTCAAGCGCACTCTCCTCGAACCAGACGACCCAGACAGGCGTCCGCTCGCGCCGACGACCGTAAACATCGTGCTGCGCTACTTGGCGGTGGCCATCAACTGGGCCGTGAAGAACAAGAAGATCGCCGAGAACCCCTTGAAGCAGATGCCCTACGAGCCCGTGCCGGAAGACAACCGGCCCTTCCTTGTCCGTGATGATGTGATCCCGTTCTTGATGAAGGTGGACGCCCTGGGCAACGCCCACCATCAGGTGGCTATCCGCGCCATGCTCCTCATGGGCCTGCGCGAGTCCGAGGCCCTGCGGCTCCGCTGGGATGGCTTCACGGGCGACTGGGCGTTCTACGCTCCGGCCCGCGCCAAGAACGGAAAGGCCCAGCCCGTCCCGGTGCCCGCCGAGGTGCTCAGAGCGGTCCGAGCGTTGCCCCAGGAGTCGGAGTGGGTGCTTCCCGGGAGGGCCAGGTCCCTGCACCTGAAGGGCTATACCCGCAAGGTCGTGGAGGAAGCCGGGGTCGAGATCGGCAAGCCCGGGCTGACGCCCCATCGCCTCCGAGCCTCCTGCGCGACCATCCACGCGGCCATGGGAGTCAACGCCTTCCAGATCCGCGACCTACTGCGCCACGAGCGGATCGCCACCAGTCAGAAGTATGTGAACAAGGTCCCGTGCAACCTCCAGGTCGTGGTCAGGACCACGTTCGACGGGATCACCGAGATGTTCACCGAGGTCGTCCCGATCATCGGGAAGCCGAACACCGTGGACGCGAACCAGATTGACCCGACCAACGACGGGACCGGAGAACCTACCCGATGACCACCACCAGCTCGAAGACCACCCCCACGGCGCTGTCCACCGAGGCCGACACCACGACCATGACGTTCAAGCGCCTGCTCGGCACCGACGAGCTGGTGCTCCGACTCCGGGAGCTGATGCCCGGCGGGATCTCCAAGCGGACGATCTATTCGTGGCTCGACATGGGCTGCCCCCACGTCCCGGTGCCCGGGGCCCGCAAGAAGCTGGGGTTCGTCCTCGACGAGGTCGTCGCCTGGGTCATGTCCCACAAGGTCGAGCGGAACGTCTACGCCAATCCCCGGCGGGTGGCGTGATGAGCCATGGGAGGCTCCCCCCGGACGACTTCAAGGTCGTCGAGCCATTTCCAGAGGCTCCCCGGAAACCCCGCCAGATCCCCCAGCTCGTCACCCCGAGCGCAGTCATCCACAGGGACCCCGACATGGTTCCGATAACAAGAGTTATCAGCACCACCACCCCCACGGCAGGGGCCCAGATCATCCCCGAGGCGATCCCGGTCCTGAGGGTGATCGCTTCCTTCCTCAGCGGGGGCATCGACAGCACCGACACCCGGCGTGCCTACCGCCGCCACCTCCACGATGCCTTTGCCCTTCTGGATGTAGATGATGTCCGTGACCTGACCGGGGAGCGGCTCGCGGGTTACCGAGCCCAGCTTCTGGCTGATGGACGTGGGGCTGCCACTCACGCCCAGGCCCTCGCGGCAGTCAGAGCGTTCCTTCGGTGGGTAGGCGGGACCTTCCACATCCGGCAGTTCGACAGCGAGGTTCTACGGGCGACACTCTGGGCCCCCCGCGTCACGGTGATCAAGCCCTACTTGGTGCTCACCGAGTCGGAGACGGCCAGGATGATCGCAGTGGCGGCGGACCGGCGGGACCGCGCCATTGTGATGACCCTCCTCGGCGCCGGACCACGAGTCTCCGAACTGACCGGTCTTGATGTCCGGGATCTTCACCAGGACGCCGATGGCGGGGACATCCTTCACATCCGTGCAGGCAAAGGTGCCAAGGACCGAATGATCCCGATCCACGAAGAGGTCACCAGGGCCATCCACGCTTACCTGTCGTGCTCAGGCCGCACGACCAACGACCCGGGGCCCCTGTTCCTGGCCCAGGATCGCGGGCGCCATCTCCGCGCCCAGACCAGGGTCGGAGCGCGGGCAGTCCGGGACCTCATCTATCTACTGCATGATCGGGCCGAGATCGCGAAGCCCATCAGCCCCCACAGCCTCCGTCACACCTTCGCGATCAGGGCCTTGCGCTTCAGCGGAAACATCCTCGCAGTCTCGAAGATGCTAGGCCACGCCAACGTCGCCACCACCCAGGTCTACCTGAACCACCTGGGCTTGGGCGAACTACGACGGGCCACCCCCCATCTGCCAGAAGTAGAAGACTAGGGGGCGGACTACGCGGCCACCACGACGGTGGGCACCCGAAAGTTTCCCCCCTCACGGCTATCATCCTGTTGCGGTCAGAAAAATCGCAAAAAACGCTCTCGCCAGATAAGGCCGAGAGCCCCCCTCCCCCCCCTTCGTTGCACGGCCATCGGCCTGCCAGGGAGAAGTCATGCCTCACCTCAACGAACGCGCCTTCCCCAGAGGAGCACTAGGAGTGTCGATGATCGAGAACTTCGACTACGAGAGCCAAGGTTATAGACCCGTGTGGTCCCCGGAGCCCCCGCATGACCCTGAACGATCTCATCACGGCCACGGAAACCGCCCGACGCCTTCATGTCTCCTACTCGACGATGAAGCGGTGGCGGAAGACTGGGACCGGCCCGGAGTGGTGCCGCCTCGGGGGCCGGGCGATTCGATACAGGGTGGTGTCTGTGGAGGCATGGGTGACATCTCAGGCTAGGGGACTCCGCCGTTGTCCGATCGGGTCGAGCGCGACCCCCGATGGTCCAGAGGTCCTCACGGGTATCATCCCGGTGCCCGAGCATGAATCCACCGTTTTCGCGGGCAAGGTAAGTTCACCAATAATATGAAAGAAAGCAACTTATGAACCAACTCGGCCAACACAACCAGCAGAACCAGGAGCCCGCCAGCTACCACTGGCGCACGCTGTCTTTGCTCCAGGCTGTTCTGGATCGCCAGGCGGTCCCGGATCTCACCGAGGTTCCAGGCCCCACCGTGGTTCCGAATCTCATTCAGAGCCGGGAGATCGTTCGGGAGCGTCGGCTGACCCTCGGTGCGCTGGCGGTGAAGCACGACCGGGTGTTCAACCTCGCCTACCTGATCGACCAGCACCTGCTCCGGGTAGCAGGCGAAAAGCTCCGGGCCTCGGCAGCCCCGGGTGTAGACAACGTGACTGCACGGACATACCGCCGGGACCTTTCCCTCAACATCACCAAGCTCCACAAGGAGGTGCTCCACAAGACCTATCAGCCGAGCCCCAACCGCCGAGTCTCCATCAAGAAGGACGATGGCTCCGAGCGTCACCTGGGACTCCCCACCACGCGCGAAAAGCACCTGCAACGCGCCGTGATGATCCTGCTGGAGGCGATCTGCGAACCCAACTTCTACAAGCATTCCTACGGCTTCAGGCCCCGCCGCTCCGCCAGGAAGGCCGTCAAGGTGCTCCGCACTTGGCTCGCCGATCGGAAGAACACATGGATCCTGGAGATCGACCTGAGCAAGTTCTTCGACACCATCCCCCACGACATGCTCATCCAGGTCCTCTCGGAGAAGATCGGCGACCCCGTCGTCATGAAGCTCCTGAAACTCTGGCTGAAGGCGGGGGTGGTGGTGAACGGGGACGTGATCCACAGCGACCGGGGAACCCCCCAGGGAGGCGTCATCAGTCCACTGATGGCGAACGTCTACCTGGACAAGGTCCTCGATCAGTGGCTCACCCGGACCTACTTCCCCACCCTGAAGGGGAAGGCGCTCCACGTGCGCTACGCCGACGACTTCATCGTCGCGTTCACCCATGAGGACGAGTGCCGGAAGGCCCTGGTGGACATCACGACCCGGCTAGAAGCCTTCGGGCTCACCGTGAACCAGTTGAAGACCAAGATCACATGCATGACGTGCCCCGGTCCCTCCAGGGTTCCGCAGGCCCCCATGTCCGAGTTCTCCTTCCTCGGGTTCACCTACTACTGGACCCCCTGCCCGGAAACTGGGTGGGACCTCCGCATACGCACCTCCGAGAAGAGCATGAAGCGGTTCATGGACAACCTCTCGACCTGGATCTCCGACGTGAACACCCAGACCGGGGAGATCCCCCTGGGCGAACTGAGGGCAAAGCTGAAGGGCCACATGGACTACTTCAACACCGTCGGCATCAACTCCCCTCAGGCCCCCCGGGTCGGACAGGTGGACGCGGCCGATGCCCTCCCGGGCGGGGCTGACAGCGCGGGCCTCCACAACAGGCAGATAGACGTGCCTCCAGGCGAGCGCGACATCCCCTGCATCCAGACCGACATCAAGACGAGCAGAACGATTACGAAGTAATGCGTGTCATGGCAACGGCGGGGGCTAGGCCCCGGCGGACTTGACCCAGGAGGCAGCTCAACGAAGCTGTGATCCGGACCAGGGACCGAAACCCCCGCGCAGTCCAACGACGAACACCCCATCTCCAATCTCGGAGGTGCCGGGGATACCTCTGTCCACTTCGCTGTCACTAGGAGCCTCATATGGCCCACTCAAAACACCGCAAATCCAACCATCGCCTGAAGAAGCCGTCGCTGGCTGAGATGGAAATCGAGGCCGCCGACGTGTGGGCATTCGCTATCCGCCTCCGGGACCACCTCCTGAAACACGGGCCCGATGGCCCCGACCCCATGTCCGAAGCCTGGATCGACATCCCCACCGGGACTCCGCTGAGGGCTTACCTTGACGAATACTGCCGAACCTGGACGCCGCCCGATGTCAGTTCTGATCCTGATCCTGTAACCGCCAGTGCGCTGTGGGACTACCTGGAGGCCCGGGAGGCTGAGGGGAATCTTCCACTCTGTGTCCCTTCCCTGCTGCGCGGGGCAAGCAAGGCCAACCTGCCCCGTGAGGTGCTCGAAAACCTCCGTGCCCAAGGGCTCACCCGGCATGACATCCTTCATGCCCAGATCCGCTTCGTGCGCCTCCCCCCAGCGGAGGAGGACGGATGTGGCGATCTCTTTTTCGTTGACGAGTTCGTCCTTCATCACGAAGTGTTCGCGCTTCGGAACCCCGGCCACGTCTGTGTGTGCCCCAACTGCGCCCATGCCGGATAACTTCCTCCTGGGCGTCGACGACCGAATCCTAGGCCCCCATCGCCTGTGGCCGGTGCCAACGGGGGCTTTCAGCAGTGTCCATGCGGCTGATCATGCCGAGGCCGGTGAGGAGGTCCAGATGGGCTGCGATGGCGCCGTGGACGTGGCAATCCACCCGAGCATCCCCGACCAGAGCATGACCAACCTGGGGTTTTCCACAGCCTGTCCCGTGTCCAGGAATGGCAGTAAAATATGACTTTGACGCGACCTTCCACAGGTTGCCCCGGGGTGAACGATGACCAAGACACCTAGTGAGGCCCGCAAGGGGGCCGCCATCAAGTGAAACGACCAGGAGTTGACGCTCCTGGTCGTCGATCACCTTGCAAAGCAACTTGGGGCGCCCTGCATGGTCTAGGGTTTTTAAGTGTAGGGCGCCCCTTCTTCTCAAACAACCTTTTGAAGAAAGGAGCCGCCCAATGGCGACCCGTGTTCGTAGCTCTATCTCCGGTCAGTTCGTGAAGCCCTCGAAGGCCGTCACCGACCCGAAGCACACCGTGAAGGAGACGATCAAGCCTCCTCCGAAGAAGAAGTAGCACTTGTAGACGGGGGCCCCTTCGGGGGCCCTTGTTTTACCCCTACATCGGCATCGAGTCCCCGCCGTCCACGAGACACCGGAGTGGGTCGATGTGGATCAGGCAGATGGTCGGGGTTGGTCGTGGAACTGCCGAGGTGGACGCCGGTGGCGATGCCTTGGCGGGGCCCAGTCGAGGCTCCTGGCCTGAGGCTGGGGCACTTACTGCTCGTCTACTGTCGAACGGTAAAATACTAGCCAGTGGTGTATCGTGGCTGCCGCTCGAACAAGGAGAACTATCAAGTGCTAAACACTGGGAAGTGCCCGAAGTGCGAAAAGCTACTGACGAACGTGAAGGTCGAACACGTAGACATCAACGAGGGATTCAGTCCCAAGTGGCATGGCGTCTCGTTGGTCTGCCCGTTCTGCTCGACCATTCTGAGCGTGGCGATAGACCCCGTGGCACTCAAGACCGACATGGTTAACGAGGTGCTCAAAGGGGGTTGAAATCCTAACCATGAGGAGGCAAAGGTCCTTAGAACTACTGAACCTTCGCCTTATCGAGTGCCCGCTGGCGTAGTTGCTGGTATTCGGCCTCGGAGATCAGCCCGCCCTCCTTCATCTTCTGGAGCTTCTCCAACTCGGACTTGAGGTCGAACTGGGGGGTGGGCTGGGGAGTCGGAGGAGCGGGTGTCACCCTGGTGTCGATCTGCTGCTTGACGTTGATGTCCATCGTGGGGTTCTTCGTCGTGTCGAAGTCGCCCTTGCGACCGAAGGACTCTGCTTTGCCGTTGATGATCCGGACGAACATCCACTGGAAGTTCCGCTTCCCCTTCCAGTCCCAGCCGCTGTTCTCGAAGGACTCATATTCTAGATACTCAACGCCACTGTGCACGGCCACCCGGGTGGGCTTCCCAAGCAGCCGGATGACTTCGTCCCTGGACATCCCCACGGAGACTCTCGTGAGGTCCACTTCGGGCTTATCGCGGAAGCAGCCGACTATGGCCACGGCGGAGACCCCGATGGCGAGTGTTGTGATCATGGATCTCATCTAAGGCTCCAAAGAAAAATAGGGGTTGCCTGCGTAGAAGTGCCCAGGTGCGAGAGCTTCATGTCCTTCTCGAAGCAATACGTGGATGTCGGGTTCTTGGGCTCGGGGACTGGACGTTGGTCCGCTCGTTCCCGGCGGAGGGACGCCACGTCGCGAGAAAAGCATCTATAGCCAAGGGGGACATGGGAATACATTACCCGTCTGCCCAGTTCTGGGTATATCCCCACGATCACCAAGCCCTACTAGGGGTGGGGGTTTCTTGAGGGAAGGCTATTGGCTCGTCGCCGCAACCGGCGCCTACCATCTCGTGGACGACCACGCCATGTGGATCCAGCGACCCGAGAACGCCCGGGCGCTCGGGCTCCCGGAGGAAGTCGTTGAGGCCATCCAGGCGGTGCGTTGGGACTTCAACGGCCCCGGACGCCGCCAGATCCTCATGCTTGCCATGGATAACGGCTTGATCCGTTCCCGTGGCCACGGCCCCGCCGAAGTGACCTTCGAGTTCACCATCGAGACCGAGGCAGCGATCCGTGCCGTCGTGCCCTTCATGCAGGCAACACTCGGCCCCGCCTCGGTGCCGAAGTTCAACTGTCTGAGGACGGGGGAGAGCCTCGCGTTCAACTTCGGCAACGCCAAGAAGATCATCGAGGCCGGAGACATCTCGTTCTTGTTCCCGGTCTGGAAACGCCCGACGCAGGTCCTGCCCGTGCGGCGTCCCTACGTCCTCCTGAACGATTTCGACCAGATGCCGGAGTGGACGTGCTGGGAACTGCCGGAGGTGTTGACCTCCCATGAACTGGTCGCCCTGATCCGCCACTACGCGCCGCTGGGCAGCGGCTGGCTGGCCTTGGCGGACGGGAGGACCTGGAGGCTGGCGCCGAACACTCCGCCGCTGACTCCGTTGGAGACCCTGAACCCCGAGCTTGCCCCATGGGCATGTGAAAGTTGTGGCAGTCCCACACGTGGCCCGAAAACCCCCTGCCAGTGCCTTAACCTCACCCTATGTCGGGTGTGCAAACTGCCGCCACTTCCAGGCATCGTCCCGGGGAAGGACACCATCACTCTCAACGGGGAGACTCTATACGTGAGCTTACTCGGGGGGCTCGCCCACAAGTGCGTTCATTGGCCGAGCGTTCGTGTGCTGCCCCTTGACGATCTGATCCGGCGGGGGCGTTGACGGCCATCGCAGTCTCGGTCGTCGTTCTCTGGGCTCTTGCCTGCCTGGGCCTCCGGCTCCGTCTGCATGGCCGCCTGCTGGTGACAGGGACCCCACTGGGGACTGCTGACTGGGTGCTGCGGGCTCTGGGGGCCCGGTGGCTGCCCAGGGTCACCTTGGGCCTGCTGATCGTTCAGGGGGTCCGGGAGCCCGGCGTAGTCGTTCTCGTTCTCCGGGGTCTCGGTGGGCGCGATGTCCTTGCCCTTGTGGTCGCCGGAGCGTTCCGCTTGTTCGCGACGGCCACCCTCTGGGCCGAGTTCCGCGCAGTGGAAGAACACCGGCTTCACCGTCTTGATCTTCGAGCCTCCTTGGTGTGGGAGACGGCGTTCTGGGTGCACATCGGGCTGAACACATTGCCCTCCCTGCTTTGGAGCTAGTCATGAAAATCAAACTGATCGAGAGCGACGACCATCAGGGCGAGAGGAGTCTGCCTGCGGGCCCGCCGCCTCCACCCCCCCTCCTCCGGGAGACGATCCTCCTCGACATGCGCGTCCAAGACCTGCGGGAGCCCCTGGTCCAAGCGGGCTTCGAGGTAAGGCTGGTCCCCTTGCACCAGCGGGGCACGATCCCCCCGTGCCCCTCGGGCCAATCCAACCGCACGCCGATCCTGATCACCGCGAACGTCCGGGACTGGCTGGAGAAGACCCCCAACCCGATGGCTCTGGGGGTCTCCTTGGTCAACGTCGCTGCCATCCTAGACCACCCCGAAGGCTGCGACACCGTGCTTCTCCGGGCCCTTACCGATCCAGACGTGCACGCCTACGATAGGTTCTTCTGGCTTGACTACAGCCCCAGTGGCAAGCGCCACCTGATGCTCTTCGTGCGGGAGTAGTGGATGATCCGCGTGACCGTGGACTTCGGCTATAACGTGCACACGATTAGCATCGCAGAGGCCACCTTCGCCCAGATCCAGACGGGTAGGCCGGTGACCCTCCAGGGGCAGGGCTTCCCCGTTGAAGGCGTCATGGAGCAGGACAAGTGGGCCTTCAACTGCGGGGCCCTGGGCGCCGTCCACGTGATGACCGACACGGGCCGCGAGGTGTTCGATGGCAACCTCGGGGAGGCCGAGGTGGTCGTCCATGGGGTAGGGGAAGGGCGACAGTAGCTTTGGGTGCCCACGTCCGCCCCGCCGCACAGCACCACTGGGGGTGGTGTGCTCGTTCTTGTTACCCCCACAAATACACCACAACGACGGGGGCTCGGTGGCTAAACAGGGGACTTACGAGCACTCAGGAGCACCGAACTGCACCCAGTAGCCCCCGTGGTGCTGGACGTGAAAAAGCCCCGTAGAGTGAGGATCTACGGGGCTTCCAATCTGGGGCGGCTGAGGGGACTCGAACCCCCGACACCTGGAATCACAATCCAGTACTCTAACCAACTGAGCTACAGCCGCCGTTGGATCATCCAGATTATCCTGGGCGGCTCGGGAAGGCCAGCGGGAACCTTCGGGGGACTGCGGTCATCGAATGGCATGCCGGGGATCCGGCGAGTGAGGAGATCCATGAAGCGTCAGGTGAAGCAGATTCTCGGGTTGTCGGCCTTCGCGGCCGGGTGCATGGCCCTGGGGATGGGACTCAGCCACGGCTGGGTGGTGTCGGCCCAGGAGGAGAAGCCCGTGGTGGTGGAGGCCAGGGGCCTCGACCGGCTGCCGCCCATCGCGGATGTGGCGGAGAAGCTGAACCCCACGGTGGTGGCCATCACCAACACCAGCTTCGTGAAGAACCGGCGCGGCTTCGAACACCCCCAGGTGGGGGGCCAGGACTTCTTCGACTTCTTCTTCGGCCCCGGCGGGCCCCAGCAGCGGCGCAATCCCCGGGGCGGCGAGGATGAGCAGCGGGCCGTGTCGGGGGGGTCCGGCGTCATCATCAGCCCCCAGGGCGAGATCCTCACCAACTACCACGTGATCGCGAGCATGGGCGGCGGCGACAACGCCCTGGAAGTCAAAACCAATGATGGAAAGACCTACAAGGCGACCGTGCTGGGCAAGGACAAGGAGCTGGACATCGCGTTGATCAAGATCGACGCCGCGCACCTGCCCTTCGCCAAGCTCGGCGAGTCGGATTCCCTGCGCATCGGCGAGTGGGTGGTGGCCATCGGCAACCCCTTCGGCCTGGAGCACACCGTCACCCAGGGCATCATCAGCGCCAAGGGCCGCAAGCTCGACACCGGCGTCAGCTCCTTCCTGCAGACCGACGCCGCCATCAACCGCGGCAACTCCGGCGGCCCCCTGCTGAACCTGCGGGGCGAGGTGGTGGGCATCAACACCGCCATCAACCCCGCCGGGCAGAACATCGGCTTCGCCGTGCCCATCAGCCAGGTGAGCCGCATCCTCAAGGACCTGCGCAGCGGCAAGCCCGTGAGCCGGGGCTACCTGGGCATCGGCCCCGCCGAGCTGGACCAGGCCTACCAGGACGCCCTGGGCGTCAAGGAGGGCGTGGTGGTCAGCACCGTGGAGAAGGACCAGGCCGCGGACAAGGCCAAGGTGCAGCGCTTGGACGTGATCACCGCCGTGGAGGGCCAGCCCGTGCGCAGCCCCGACGAGCTGGTGACCGCCGTGTCCAGCCGCCGGGCGGGCGAGACCCTCAAGCTCACCATCTGGCGGGACGGCAAGACCCTGACCCTCACCGCCACCCTGGGCGACCGCAAGGCCATCGAGGACCAGCGCCGCCGCGACGCCGGCGAGGAGGTCGAGGGCGACACCGGCCCCAAGCCCCAGGGCGACCTGAAGAGCCTCAACCTTGAGAAGACCTACGGCTTCACCGTGGAGGCCGCGGATCCCAAGAACCGGCTCAAGGGCGTGGTGGTGACCTCGGTGGATCCCCGCTCCCCCGCCGCGGACCGCAGCCTGGCTCCGGGCATGATCATCACCGAAGTGGGCCGGCAGCCCGTGAACACCTTGGGTGAATTCAATGCCGCCGTGAAGAAGGCGGCCGGCCGCACCCTGCTCCTCTTCATCCAGTCCCCCAACGGCAACCAGAAGCTCACCCTGGCCATCCCCCCTCGCTGACCAGCGTGAAGATACCGATGAAGAAAGCCCTGGGTGTCCCAGGGCTTCCTTCATTCCGCTAGACTTGTGGGTTCACCCCAGCCTGAGGAATCGACCATGGGCCAGCGCCTTCTCCTTGTGGACAGCGACCGGAGCTTCCTCAAGGAGCACCAGGTCAGCCTTGAGGCGGCCTTCGACCTCGAGCTGGCGGGCGCGCCGGAGGGCGTGCTGGCCAAGCTGGAGACCGGCGCCTTCGCCGCCGTGTTCATCTGCGTCGAGGTGGCCGACAACAAGGGCTACGCCCTCTGCTCCTCCATCCGCAAGAACCCCAGGCTGGATGGGGTGAAGATCGTGCTCATCAGCGCCAAGGCCACGGAAGAGGAGTACCGGCGCCACCAGAGCCTGAAGGGCCGGGCCGACCTCTACCTGCACAAGCCCATGGCGCCCAGCGCCCTGGTCGCCGCGCTGGCCCCCCTGGTGCCGGGCCGCACCCTGGATCCCGACAACCCGCTGGGCGAGCTGGTGGACACCGAGCTGGGCGACGACTGGCTGGACAACCTCAAGGGCGCCCTCGACGGCCCGGCCGCCGAGCTGTCCGCCGCGCCGGTCTTCGGCGTCCGGCCCCCCTCGCCCGTTCAGACCACCAACCTGGACCGCGGTCCCGCCCTGTCCACCGACGTGCCCCCCGACAGCCGCCACGTGCGGCTCCTGGAGGACCAGGTCGCCAACCTCCATGAGGAGATGCGGGCCAAGGACCAGCGCCTGGCGGCCGCCGAAGAGCGCCTGCGCGCCGCCGAGGCCGAGGCCCAGCAGGTGCAGCGCCAGCTGAACTCCGTGACCCTGAACCTGGACGAGCTGGAGCGCAGCAACCGCGAGGCCGAGACGCTGAAGGCCCGGCTGGCCGAGACCGAGGCGGCCCTGCGCGCCCTGGAGGAGACCCGGGGCCGCGAAGGCGAGAGCGCCGAGACGCTCAAGGCCCAGCTGAAGGAGGCCCTCACCGAGCGCACCGACCTCATCCAGCAGGTGGAGACCCTCAACCAGCAGGTGGGCGAGAAGGCCCAGCGGGCCATCGAGCTGCTGAAGGAGCGCGACCGGCTGCTGCACGAGACCATGGACCTGGAGCCCTTCAAGGGCAAGGCCCGGGAGCTGGAGGCCGCCCTGGCCGAGAAGGAGGCCGCCCTCGCGGCGCAGCAGCAGGACCACGCCGCGGCTCTGGCCGGGAAGGACGAGGCCTTCGGCGCGCAGCAGCAGGACCACGCCGCGGCCCTGGCCGGGAAGGACGAGGCCCTCACCGCCAAGCAGCAGGAGCTGGAGGCCGCCCAGGTGGCCCAGACCCAGCTCCACACCACCATCGAAGAGCTGGTGGCGCAGCACACGAGCCTGGAAGGCGTCCACCAGGCGACCCTGCTGGAGGTGGTGGGCTACAAGGAGAAGGCCCATGGCTACCAGCTGGAGGTCGCGGGCCTCGAAGCCACCATGCGCGGACAGGGCCGCGACCTGGCCGAGCTGGGCGCCCGCCTGCGCCAGGTGGAGGCGGAGCTGGAGGCCAGCCAGGCCCTCGTCCTCGAGCGGGACCAGCAGCTGCTTGCGAAGCAGGAGATCCTCCAGCAGCACCAGGAGGAGATCACCCACCTCGGCGGCCAGCTGGCCGCGGTCCGCCAGGACCTGGACGAGGCCCAGATCCTCCACGACGGCCAGCGCCTGGAGCTCATGAACGGCCTGGACCAGAAGGAGGCCGAGCTCATGCGCCTGAACCAGGTGATCGGCGAGCTCCAGGACTCCCATGCGGCCCTGGAGCGGGAGAAGCAGGCCGTCCACGGCCAGCTCTCCGAGCACCGCGACCGCCTGCGGAACCTCGACGGCCTGCTCCAGGAGATCCAGGACAAGCTGCGTCGCGGATCTGACCTGGCCCGGGGCTGATCCCGCCATGACCGATAGGCTCCTAACGTGACCCTCGCCGCGGCCCTCATCTGCGCCGCCCTCATCCTCCTCAGCGCCTTCTTCGTCCTGGCCGAGTTCGCGGCCGTGCGGATCCGGGAGACACAGCTGGAGGCCCTGGCCGAGGAGGACCCCCGGGCCCTCCGGGCGCTCGAAATCCATCGGGGGCTCTCCCACCACCTGTCCGCCATCCAGGCGGGCATCGTGCTCTGCGCCCTGGCCCTGGGCGCCGTGGGCGAGGAGATGTTCAGCCACGCCTTCCACACCCTCTTCGGCCACCTGCCCTGGCCCAAGCTGGTGGTGCCCCTCAGCACGGCCCTGGCCCTGCTGGTGATGACCACGCTCCACGTGGTGCTGGCCGAGCTGGTGCCCCGCAGCCTGGCCATCCGCTCCGCGCTGCCCTGGGCCCTGCGCACCGCCACGCCCCTGCTGGCCTGGTCGCGCCTGGTGCGGCCCCTCACCTGGGGTCTCACCAAGCTCAGCCACCTGGTGCTGGCCATCTTCGGGGTGCACCCCGAGGCCGATGCCGAGGACCTGCTGCCCTCCGAGGCCGAGTTCCGCCGCATGCTCGAGCGCAGCCAGGCCCAGGGTCACCTGGAGCTGGACCGCAAGGAGCTCATCGAGAACCTCTTCGACTTCAGCCGCCGCATGGTGAAGGAGATCGCCGTGCCCCGGGCCCGGGTGGTCTGCTTCGACCTCACCCGCAGCCTCGCCGACAACCTGGCCCTGGCCCGCACCACGCCCCACACCCGCATCCCCCTGGTGGAGGGCGACCTCGACCGCGTGGTGGGCGTCATCCACCTCAAGGAGCTGCTCTGGGCCATGCAGGACACGGACGGCGCCGTGGACCTGCGCGAGCTGGCCCGCCCCCCCTTCTTCGTGCCCGAGATGAAGCCCATCCAGGGCCTGCTGCTGGAGTTCCAGCAGCGCAAGCAGCACCTCGCCCTCGTGGTGGACGAGCACGGCGGCGTGGACGGCCTGGTCACCCTGGAGGATGTCCTCGAGGAGCTGGTGGGCGAGATCCAGGACGAGTTCGACCGCGAGGCCATCCAGCTGCGCAAGACCCGCGGCGGCGCCTGGCTGGCCCAGGGCAACGTCATGCTCGAGCAGCTGGAGGACCACCTGCAGCTCTGCCTGGAGGCCGAGGCCGGCTCCGTGAGCCTGGGGGGCTTCTTCCAGGAGCGCCTGGGCCGCGTGCTGCGCCCCGGCGACGAGCTGCGCCTGCAGGGCTGGCGCATCCGCGTGCTGTCCATGCGCGGGCGCGCCCCGGGCCAGTTCCTGCTGAAGCCCCTGCCGCCGGAACCGGCCGCCCCCGAGGCCTGAGCGCCATGTCTGACCCCGCGCCCGAACCCCATGCCTGAACCCCTGGAGGGCTTCCTGCTGGCGGCGGGCCTGGGCCTGCGCATGGGGACCCTCAGCCAGTGCCTGCCCAAGCCCGCCTGGACCCTGCGGGGCCGGCCCCTGCTGCAATGGGGCGCCGAGCTCCTGCGCCGCGAGGGCGTCGCTCGCCTGGCCTGCAACGCGCACCTCTGGCCCGAACGGCTCCGCGCCGTGGCCGATGGCATCGAGGTCTGCGCGGAGCCCCAGCTGCTGGGCAGCGCCGGGAGCCTGCTCCACGCCCGGGGCCGGGTGGAGGCCGAGCTGCTCAGCTGGAACGCCGATGTGTGGGCCGAGGCCGTGCCCTTCGGCCGCCTGCGGGCCGCCCACCGCGAGGCCCGCGCCACCCTCAGCTGGCTGCTCATCCCGCATCCCGGGGGCCCCTGGAATCCCGTGTGGATGGATGAGCAGGACCGCGTGCTGCCCAAGGATGTCGTCGGCCCCAAGGGTCCCTTCCACTTCACCGGCGCCGCCGCCTGGTCCCCCGAGGCCCTGGCCCTGCTGCCCGAGGGGCCCAGCGAGGTGAACGACCTGCGGCCCCGGCTGCCGTTCCACCTGGGCGTGGTGGTGGAGCCCTTCGCCTGGCGGGAGGTGGGCACGGCGGACGCCCTCATCGCAGTCGCCGCCGAGCTGGCCCCCGAGCAGGAGGGCCGCCTGCCCGGCTGCTATGTCCACCCCACCGCGCGGCCCGTGGGCAGCCTCACCCGCTGCGTCCTGGGCCCCCGCGCCGCGCCCATGGCCTCCATCACCGACAGCGACGCCCTCTGGTTCGAAGAGCACGGAAACCAGGTGCGGCTGGGGCTGTAGGGCTATGGAGCCATGGGTGGAACACCGATGGCCAGATGCCATCGCTTTATCGGTGTTTATCGGTGTTTATCGGTGTTTATCGGTGTTCATCGGTGGTTAAAAAAGTCGTTTCCCTGAGACCTGAAGCCACCTCAGCTGTGGCTGACGATCCTTCGTTGCAGGATCAAAAGCTGGAACACCGATGAACACCGATAAAAGCTGATGAACACCGATCAAGAGGGGGCCGCTCCTGCCCGTGCGTGGGGTGCAGCGCGTCTCCAAAGGACATTCAGCCGGAGATGCACGGAGATGCACGGAGATGCGGTGATGGACGGTGATGGGGCCGTTCGGGCTCATGCATGGGCTCTACCCAGGGGGCACCCTTGCTGCGCCTTGGGGAGCGCGGCGGCGGTGCCCCCTGGGTGACTTCCGGCCCGGCCGGAAGCCGCCTCCGGCGGGCCCATGCGGGTACTGCCTCACCCTGCTTTATCGCTGTTCATCACCGTCCATCTCCGGCCAAAAAGGCGGTTCCCAGGTTCGTCCGTGGCTGAAATCCCAACCGGGAGTACCCTGGTCGGATGGATCCCCGTTTGCAACGCGCGCTGGACCGCTGGGCTCTGGCCGATCCCCAACCCCTGGCCGGGGATGCGGGGGCGCGGCAGTACTTCCGGGTGCTGCACCCGCAGCTGGGCACGGCCCTGGTGGTGCTGCACCCGCTGGACACGCCGGAGAAGACCGACGACAGCTACTTCGAGTTCCGGGCCCTGCAGGCCTACCTCGATCCCCTGCTGCGCGTGCCCACCATCGTGGCCAGCGACGACGCCGACCGCTGCCTGCTGGTGGAGGATCTGGGTGACACCACCCTGGAGCGGCGCCTGGTGGAGCATCCCGAGGAGGAGTTGGCCTGGGCCGAGAAGGCGGGCTGGCTGCTCACCACCCTGGCCGGGCCCCTCACCCTGGGCGCCCCGGGCCACACCTTCTTCATGAGCCGCAGCTTCGACCAACCCAAGTTCCAGTTCGAGTGGGACTACTGCCGCCAGAACTTCTTCCAGGACTTCCTGCAGAAGGACCCCCCCCGCTGGCTCGATCGCATGATGGACGAAGTGCACGCCAGCCTGGAGACTCGGGCCCACTTCTTTGTCCACCGCGACTTCCACGTGCGCAACCTCATGGTGCACGGCGACCGGCTGGTGGCCATCGACTTCCAGGATGCCCGCCGGGGCGCCGCCACCTACGACCTGGCCAGCCTGCGCTTCGACGCCTACTGGGACTGGTCCAAGGAGGCGGGCCGCGCCCTCATCGCCCCCCTGCAGGCCGAGCTGGGCTGGAGCCACGAGGCCCTGCTGGAAGAGCTGAACCTCAGCGCCCTGCAGCGCAGCCTCAAGGCCCTGGGCACCTTCGGCCACCAGCTCGTGCACCGCAAGAAAGCCCACTTCGCCCCCGCCGTGCCCCGCACCCTGCGCCACCTGCGCGGCCACTTCCAGCGCCTGAACCACCAGGACGGCGTCCTCGCCAGCGAGCACATGCTGAGGCTGGCTGAGGAGCGGTTGCTGAAGGGGTAGGGGCGCGATCCTGAATCCGACGCCGCCGGGCAGCACTGACTGCTTGTAAGGGCCTGAGTAAATGGGCACAATTCCTGAATTCTTCGATGTAGACGAGTCCGAGGTTATTTAATGCATTTGTCGAGTGCACTGTTAGTTGGGGGCCTGCTTCTTTCGGCATTGGCCTGCGGGGGTGGTGGCTCACAGGATTCATCATCCCCTCCACCGCCTCCTCCTCCCCCTGGAGTGGCGGTCGTGGTCACGCCTAGTGACACATTTGTCGCCATGGATGGCACCACTACTAGAACAGTATCGGTTTCGGTGGCTAACACCCAGGACCAGAGGATCGAGTGGCGCTGGTTGGAACCCGAGGCCAGTGTCGGGGTCCAGTGCTCTGCCAATGGTCTGTCCGCGTCTCTCACTGCGACTACGGCCGAAGGGATATACCACCTTGTGGCCAGAAGCCTGGCCGACCCGAGGGGGGTGGCGGTCATTTCTGTCGGGATCACGCGCACACACCCCGCAGGGGTTTCCGCTCTGAGTGACTACGTGATCGGGTCCCTGCCACCATCCCGCATGACCGAATCCTCCGATGGACGGGTATGGTTTACCGAGTCGTTAGGTCCCCACATTTATGGGGATGTTCTTGGACTGAGCCAGGGCAAGATCGGCTTCTACATGGAGGGGCGTGGAACGACAGAATTCCTTCTCCCCTTTGAAGAAGGGATGCCGCACGACCTGGTGGAGGGCCCTGATGGGCGCATCTGGTTCACTGAATGGGAGACTGGGCGAATCGGTTGTATAGACGCCGAAGGCGTCCAACAGAGTTTTGCCCTCCCGGACGCAGAAGCCAGGCCCTTTGGCATCACCGTCGGCATCGATGGGAATCTCTGGTTCACCGAACGCGGAAACAGTTGTTTGGGCTGCATGAACACCCGAGGAGAACTTCTGGCCGAATGGCAGATTCCATTCACCGGCCGACCGGGCTACCTCATTCGCGGCCTGGACGGAGCGTTGTGGTTCCCGCTGCAGGACTACGAGACCCCGAGACTTGTTCGCGCCACAGTCGATGGCGTGTTCAGTTCCACGACCCTGCCCTACTTCAGTTCCTACGACCCCCTCTACCTGGCCCAGGGCAACGACGGCACGTTCTGGCTTCCGACCAGCACTTTCAGTGGCGCAGCCCCTGCGGTCTACCAAGTTGCCCCCGAGGGCACGGTCACACAATTGAGCGGCTCGTGGCCTCTCCAGGGGTTCACGGGGGCGGCTGTGGATCGCGCAGGTAACCTCTGGTTACGCTCCTACAACGGGCGCCTTGTGACCTGGACTCCCGAACATGGGGTCACCGATTTGACTCCGACCTTTCCCACTGGTGAGTGGCTCGCCCCTGGTCCACTTTGTGCCAACCATGATGGAGGCGTCTCTTTCAGTTCCACCAAGTATGCAGATGCTGTACGAATCAACCGCCGATCGATATCCGGGGCACTCGTTGGCGGTAGGTACTCTCTCGCGGGCAGTGACTCAATCTATTCACCAAAGGAAAACATCCGGATTGGACCAGATGGCTGGGTTTGGTTCACAGAACCTGGGTACGGGAAAATCGGCAAGCGCTCTCCCGATGGGCGCACTGTGGAGTATTCCCTTTCAGAACCGTGGGACACTCCCCGGGCTTTCCTCTACATGGACCATGCCTGGGTGTTCGGAGCCTACGCAAGTAACACTTCCCCAAGGGGTAGTGTCGCAGCGATGACGATTTCGGGAGAGTTCACCAGTCCTCCAACAGCACTGCTCAACGGTGGATTGCTCAGAGCATCCTTTCACGGTTTGGGGGGCAGCACCTGGCTCTACTATCCCGAAGGTTTTTCTGGGGTCTCATTGAATAACTTTGTGAAGCTTTCGGCAACACAAACCCTCCAGTCATTCTCCTTTATGTCGATCCAAAGCGGTGGACGACCGTCTTGCATGGCCATGGGAGCAGACGGCCGTGTGTACCTGATCGGTCCATCCAATCGCCTGTTTGCAATATCCGATGCCGGGGCGTGTGTGGAGGTCCCCATGAGCATGCCCATTCCACCCACAGACACGGTGTCTGCAGTGGTTCTGGGACCCGAGGGAAGGATCTGGGTGCTGGATACGAGCCAAGCCAGAATCTACCGAGTATCGCCAAGTGGACAAACCGACAGTATCGCCCTCAGCCCTGGAGCTGCGCCAGAGTGCCTGTGCCTCGGGGGGGATGGTACGGTGTGGGTCATGGGCTATCATGCTCCCGGGCACCAGCCTCTCCTGTTCCGCATCTCTCGAGAAGGTGTCACCACTCAGTATTCCTTCGAGCTTTCTGCGACGTTCCCAAGCATGGATGGTCCCTTCACTCAGTTCAGTTCCTTGACCTGGGGACCCGGTGGATGCCTGTGGGCCACTGATCTTGTTCCAGGGGACATCTGGAAGATCTCGATTCCTTAGCGCGGTGGTACGAGTTGGAAGCTCAGAGTCATGTTTCATAGCACTTCGATGCAAATGTGGTCGCTTCCCTACACCCATAAAAGGTCCCCATGTTCACAAGGATCCTGATCGCAGGCGCGGTTAGCGCCCTGATTGGCCTGATCTACTTCGGGATCATTAACATCCCGGCCATCAAGCGGAACATCGGGAAGGTCCCCCACTGGGTCGGAATCCTGGTGGTGATCGCGGCCGGACGGGTGTTCGAGCCCATGGTCACGACCGCCTGGGAGGCCTTCCAGCTGCCCACCCAGACGGAATCGGCGCTACTCGAAGTAGCCGTGTTCAGGACGATCAAGGAGCAGGAGCCGAAGCTCTTCCAGGAGATCCTCCAGCGCGCCATCGAAGCGCTCCGCAAGGATCGCACGGCGAGCCTCACGCCCATCACGGCGAAGTACTGCACCAAGCTGGTGTTGAGCCGCATCCCCCATGCCGACGACCGGGCGATCATCGAGTACATGCGCTCGACGATGGACATCACGCGCTACCTGGATTCGCGCAGCCACGATCAGGCCTTCGCCTACCTTTTCCCGGACCGGGTCCAGTACAAGCTTCCCTTCCTGGCCGACCTCCCCAAGGAGCGGCTGGAACGGCAGCTGGGAGCCCTCAATGGGGTGCTGGTCAGCTCGTTTGGGAAGCAACGCACCATCCCCACGGAAACCGAAGTCCAGCCCATCATGATCGACGTGCTCACCGGGATCAGAGATCGCTGCGACATCAGCATCTTCTCCAAACTGGACCGCCAGGATCTGGATCACGCCGAAACCCTCCGCACGCTCCTCGCCTATTACGATGGCCTCTTCGCCCTGCAGGAACCCCAGGCGGGCGCCGTACTGCGGTACTCCCTGGCGCAGTAGGTCGCGAGTCCATGGATATCCACCAGAGTCTCAACTGGAAGCAGATCGTGATCGCGGTGGTGGCCCTGTACGCCTTCGGAAAGGGCTTCACGCCCATCCAGGTCTTCGTTCTGACCCACCCCGTCGTCGGCCTCCTCATCCTTGCGGGGTTGATTGGCAGCTGGTTCCTCTACCGCCAAGCCAGACGCAGTAGGCTTCAGACCTGATCCTCCGTTAAGCTTTCGTCCGCACGATCGAGTGCCTGATGCATGAGGAGCCCCATGCGCTTCGCCCATTCCTTCCTATTGGCGGCCTGCGTTTCAGCGATTCCCGCCCTCGCCTCAGACGCCGCAGGCCTCTCGGTCTCGGTGGCCTTCTCGTCGGTGAAGGCCTTCCCCACGGACTGCATCTGCGAGGCCGAGATCAAGGACCTGGCCACGGACCGCGTGCTCGCGGCGCCCAAGGTGGTGTTCCGCAAGGGCTCCACGGGCCGGGCGACCATCGGGGATACCCGCGGCAGCACCACCTTCGAGGTCGCCATCAACGAGGCCGGCACCTCGGGCACCTACACCGTGACCTACAGCCAGGGCGGCAAGGTGGTCGCGGCGCAGAAGGGCTCCATCGCCATCCAGTGATGAGGGGCGGCCCGTCTCTCACGACCCGCTTCCCGAGGAACCACCATGACCGCCCCCCTCACCATCCGTGACCTGCGCCCCGAGGAGGCCGCCGCCCTGGGGCAGCTCATGGTGGGGGTGTAC
This sequence comes from Candidatus Geothrix odensensis, assembly GCA_016714685.1. Taxonomy (GTDB): domain Bacteria; phylum Acidobacteriota; class Holophagae; order Holophagales; family Holophagaceae; genus Geothrix; species Geothrix odensensis. The sequence goes on along the minus strand of JADKCH010000002.1, from coordinate 208,885 downwards.
TCGCAGCTGGAGGGCTTCCCCACGCCGGCGGAGCAGCCCCAGTACTACGCGCTGCTGGCGGACATCGGGAGCTTCGCGGAACGGCCCGGGGCCCGGGTGCTGGTGGCCCTCACGGAGGGGGGGGCGCTGGCCGGTGGGGTGGTGTACTTCGGCGACATGGCCCAGTACGGCTCCGGCGGCACGGCCACGGCGGAGCGGAACGCCTCGGGCATCCGCCTGCTGGGCGTCGACCCTGCCTTCCGGGGCCGGGGCGTGGGCCGGGCCCTGACCCTGGCCTGCATGGACCTCGCCCGGGAGCAGGGCCACGCCCAGGTCATCCTGCACACCACCGAGGCCATGCGCATCGCCTGGGGCCTCTACGAGCGCCTGGGCTTCCAGCGCTCCGAGGACCTGGACTTCTCCCAGCAGGGCCTGCCGGTCTTCGGCTTCCGCTGCCGCCTCGTCCAGGAGTGAACGGCCATCGGCCGGAGATGAACGGAGATGGACGGTGATAGGACCGCTCGTAACTCGTGCGTGAGCTCCAGCGGGGCGCCGGGCTGCGTTCCCCGAAGGCGCGCCCCTCGGGCAGATGCCGTTGCTTTATCGGTGTTCATCGGTGGTTAAAAGGTCCTTTTCTGAGGCCTGAACACGCCAGATGTGGCTGACGACACCTCGTTGAAGGATCAAAAACTGGAACACCGATGAACACCGATAAAAGCTGATGAACACCTATAAAGATGGGGCCTCTCGTCATCAAGCATGGGCTCTACCCAGGGGGCACCACCGCCGGGCCTTTGGGAGCACAGCCACGGTGCCCCCAGGGTGACTTCCGGCCAGGCCGGAAGCCGCCTCCGGCGGGCCCATGCGGGTACAGCCTCGCTCTGCTTTATCTCCGTTTATCTCCGTCCATCTCCGGCCAATAAGCAGTTTCCAGGTTCATCCACGGCCGAAGTCCGGTGCTCCTGTGTCGATTCGGCCGCCGTCCCTGATGATTCCTGGCCGACTCGCTCCGGCAGTCACGCGTGCGGATGCCGCTGTAGGCCATTCCAAAAAGCTGTTCAGCCGGAGATGAACGGAGATGGACGGTGATAGGACCGCTCGTAACTCGTGCGTGAGCTCCAGCGGGGCGCCGGGCTGCGTTCCCCGAAGGCGCACCCCTCGGGCAGATGCCGTTGCTTTATCGGTGTTCATCGGTGGTTAAAAGGTCCTTTTCTGAGGCCTGAACACGCCAGATGTGGCTGACGACACCTCGTTGAAGGATCAAAAACTGGAACACCGATGAACACCGATAAAAGCTGATGAACACCGATAAGGATGGGGCCGTTCGTCATCAAGCATGGGCTCTACCCAGGGGGCACCACCGCCGGGCCTTTGGGAGCACGGCCACGGTGCCCCCTGGATGACTTCCGGCAGGGCCGGAAGCCGCCTGCGGCGGGCCCATGCGGGTCCGGTCTCGCCCTTCTTTATCTCCGTTCATCTCCGTTCATCACCCGGCAATAAAGCAGTTTCCAGGTTCATCCGCGGCAGAACCAGTGTCCGAGCGGCCCCTGCGGGGTCCGGGTCTTCCCTGCCCCTCGATCCACCGTTCCCCGCGATTCCTGAGCGGAGCCGGCCCAGGCTAGACTGGCGGATTCCCCATCCCGCCCAGCCCTGTCCCGCCTCCGGAGGATCCATGTCCATGGCCCGACGCCCGGTCTCGTCCTCCCTGCTGGCCCTGCTGCTGGGCCCGGCCCTGCTGGCCCAGGCGCCGAAGGCCGCCCTGCCCAGCGAGATGCCCGCCGCCTTCCAGGAAGCTACCGGGGACTGGGACTACACCCGCCGGGTGGAGATGATCCCCATGCGCGACGGGGTGAAGCTGCACACCATCATCCTGGTTCCCAAGGGCGCCAAGGGCGCGCCGATCCTGCTCACCCGCACGCCCTACAACGCCGTGGAGCTCACCAGCCACGCCCACAGCGCCCACCTGGGCCCCGTGCTCCAGGGCTATGACAACGTCACGGATCTCATCGTGGAGGGCGGCTACATCCGCGTGGTGCAGGACGTGCGTGGCAAGTACGGCTCTGAGGGCGACTACGTCATGAACCGGCCCCTGCGCGGGCCCCTCAACGGCACCGCCGTGGACCACAGCACCGACACCTACGACACCATCGACTGGCTGGTGAAGCACCTGCCCGAGAGCAACGGCCGCGTGGGCATCCTGGGCATCTCCTACGACGGCTTCCTGCCCCTCATGGCCCTGGTGGATCCGCACCCGGCCCTGAAGGCCGCCGTGCCCATGAACCCCATGGTCGATGGCTGGCGCGGCGACGACTGGTTCCACCACGGCGCCTTCCGCGCCCAGAACCTCAGCTACATCTACGACCAGCAGGCCACCCGCGGCGGCGACGTGAAGTGGTGGACCAGCCACTTCGACGACTACGACATGTTCCTGCAGGCCGGCTCCACCGGCGCCCTGGCGAAGCGGCGCGGCATGGACCAGCTGGGCTTCTGGCGCAAGATCGCCGAGCATCCCTCCTACGACAGCTTCTGGCAGCAGCAGGCCATGGATCGCGTGCTGGCGGAGCGGACCGGGAAGGGGCCCCTCACCGTGCCCACGCTGCTGGTGCACAGCCTCTACGACGCCGAGGACCTCTACGGCGCCATCGCCGTGTGGAAGGCCCTGAAGCCCAAGGACAGCACGGACCTGCTCTATCTGGCCATGGGCCCCTGGAACCACGGCGGGCAGATCGGCGACGGCAGCAGCCTGGGGCCTCTGAAGTTCAACCAGGACACGGGCCTGCAGTTCCGCCAGAGCGTTCTGAAGCCCTTCCTCGACCAGCACCTGAAGGGTGGGCCCAAGGCGGACCTGCCGCCCGTGAGCGCCTTCGAAACGGGCACCAACACCTGGCGGAAGCTCCTGGCCTGGCCCATGGCGGGCGAGGGTTCGGCCGTGCAGGCCACGCCCTTCTACCTCCGCGCGGGGCTGGTTGTTTCCACCACGCCGCCCAAGGCGGACGAGGGGCCCTTCGACGCCTATGTGTCCGACCCCGCCAAGCCCGTGCCCTTCCGGGCGCGGCCCATCCAGCCCGTGGGCTATGACAAGGGACTCACCTGGCCCCAGTGGCTCACGGACGATCAGCGCGAGGCCTCGGGCCGCACGGATGTGCTGGCCTATGTCTCGGCGCCCCTGAAGGAGCCCCTGCGCCTCGCGGGGGAGCCCGTGGCGAACCTGGTGGCCGCCACCAGCGGCACCGACAGCGACTGGGTGGTGAAGGTGATCGACGTGTACCCCGACGAGGTGGCCAGCCAGCCCCACATGGGCGGCTTCCAGCTCATGGTGTCGGCGGACATCTTCCGGGGCCGCTACCGCGAAAGCCTGGCGGCGCCGAAGGCGCTCAAGCCCGACGCGCCCCTGGTGTACCGCTTCGCCCTGCCATCGGCCAACCATGTCTTCCTGCCGGGCCACCGCGTCATGGTGCAGGTGCAGTCCAGCTGGTTCCCCCTCTACGACCGCAACCCCCAGACCTTCGTGCCCAACATCTTCTTCGCCAAGCCGGAGGACTACCGGCCCGCCACCCAGCGCATCTTCCACGCTCCCGGCTTGGCCAGCTGCGTGGAGCTGCCGGTGGTGAAGTAGCGTCGTCCTAGGAGCCGCGCCATGGAACAGCCCCCCACCAGCACCCCCGAGGCCGCCCAGGTCCGCCAGCTGCTGGAGCGCTGGGCGGAAGCCACGCGCACCAGCCGGTTGGAGGAGGTGCTGCAGGACCACGCCCCCGCGGCCCTCATCTACGATGTGCTGCCGCCCATGAAGCATGAAGGGGCCGAGGCCTACCGGCGCAGCTGGGGGGACTGGCAGCCCGAGACCACCGGCGGGGAGCGCTTCGAATGGCAGGATCTGGCCGTGGTCGCCGAGGGGGACCTCGCCTTCGCCCACGGCTTCATCCACTGCGGCGGCCTGCTGCCCAGTGGCAAGACCTTCGAGGATCTGGTGCGGGCCACCTTCTGCCTCCGCCGCCTGGACGGCGCCTGGCAGGTGGTGCACCAGCACATCTCCAAGCCCTTTTCCGCCTGACCGGGCCGACGCCGAGAAGCACTTGAGCACCCCCAGCTCCGACCTCAACCTCCTGCTCCGCACCCTGGACCCACTGCTGCACGAGGGCGTGTACGCCTTCGCCTGCCTGCCCCCGGGCACCGGGCTGGCGGGCCTGGCCCCGCTGGCCACCTTCCAGGAGGACGAGGGCCTCACGGTGGTGCTGAAGGAGGAGACGGCCCTGGCCCAACCGGTGCCGGTCCTCTTCCGCGCCGCGTGGATCACCCTGCGGGTCCACTCCGACCTGCAGGCCGTGGGCCTCACGGCGGCCGTGTCCCAGGCCCTCGCCGCGGCGGGCATCAGCTGCAACATGTTCGCCGGGGTGCACCACGACCACCTCTTCGTGCCGGTGGACGAGGCCGCGCGGGCGCTGGCGGTGCTGCGGGAGCTGCAGCGGCGCGGGGCTTTGGCCTGAGGGGCTCAAGCAGAACTGCATTTAGCCGGAGATGAACGGAGATGGGCGGAGATGGGGCCGTGAGGCGTGAGGCGGGTGATTTCTGGTAGGGCCGGAAACCGCCTTCAGCGGGCCCATGCGGGAACAGCCTCGCCCTGCCTTCTCTCAGCCCATCTCCGTTCATCTCCGGCCAAAAGGAAATTTCCAGCTTCATCCCCGGCAGTAATCCCGTGCCCCTGGGCCCATGCGGGCGCAGTCTCCGGCGGCCTGATCGCCGATCACCGGCCTGCATCCCTGGCCGCTCCGTCATGGCTGCTGGCGAACAGGGGGAAGGGCACCCGCTGGCGGCCGGGCTTCAGGGCCACGCGAAGCCGCTGGAACAGGGGATCCGCGCCGCCCTCGGCCAGGGGCTGGGCCAGCTTCAGGCTGCGGGGCAGCAGCAGGACAAGCTCCCGTTCCCGCGTGGCACCGGAGAAACTCACGCCCCTGGCATCCAGCTCCACCCGCAGCTTCTCCCCGGCGCCGCGGCGGTAGGCCTCGGTCTCGCCGTCGTCGCTGAACACGCTGAAGGTGCTGGGCGTGAGACCCGGCAGCAGGATCAGGCCCTCGGCGCCGGCCCCGGCGTCCACGGGGAGGATGGCGCCCTCTCGGTAGAACAGCGGGAAGCGATCGAGGGTGAGGGGGATCTCCACCTCCCGGCCGCCCGCATGGCGCTCCAGCGTGAAGGCGTCGTACCAGGTGCCTTTGGGTAGCCGCACCTGCTTCACGGCTTCCTTCTCCAGAGGCTGGGTGACCGGGGCCAGGAGGATGGCATCGCCGAGGAGGAAGGCCGACGTGTCCGTGCGCAGGGCGGCATCGGCTGGATCCAGGAAGAACAGGGGCCGCAGCATGGGCCGGCCCTCGGACCACACCTGGTAGGCGGTGCTGTAGATGTAGGGCAGCAGCTGCTGGCGCCGGTCGAGTACGGCTTTCACCCGCTGCATCCAGGCCTCGCCGTAGATCCAAGGCTCGCGGGGGCCCGTGCCGTGGGCGCGATACACGGGCGTGAAGGCGCCGAACTGCTGCCAGCGCAGGTAGAGCTCGGGATCCGGCGGCATGGCCTCGCCACCCCGGGTGATGAAGCCGCCCACATCGGAGCCCCAGAAGGGCAGGCCCGAAAGGGAGGCCGACAGCCCCAGGGGGAGCTGGTCCTTCAGGCCCTTCCAGCTGGCGGGCACGTCCCCCGACCAGGTGGACACGCCCAGCCCCGCGATGCCGAGGTAGCCCGAGCGGCTGAGGATGAAGGGCCGGCGATCGGGGTGCGCCGCCAGGAAGGCGCCGCGCACGAGCTTGGCCCATTCGAGGTTGAAGGCATTGTGGAAGGCCCGCTCGTCGTACTCGCCCTTGGTGCCGAAGCGGGCCTCGCCGGGCACCCGCTCGGGTTCGCCCAGGTCGATCCAGAAGCCGTCCACGCCACCCGCGGCCAGCTTTCGATAGCGGCCGCCCAGCAGCTCGGCGGCCTTCGGCGCCAGGGGGTTGATGACGCCCCCGCCGATCTCCTTGCCGAAGTCCCACCAGTCCTTCCAGAGCACCGTCTGGCCCTGGTCGTCCTTCGCCAGGGCGCCCGCGGCATCGAGCTCCGCGAAGGCCTGGGAGTCCCGGGTGAAGAAGGGCTCGGAGATGGTCACCAGCTTCACGCCCTTGCTGTGCAGCCAGGCGGCCAGGCCCTCGGGATCGGGGAAGGCCTCGCGGTTCCAGGCCAGGTCGCCCATGCGCTTGAACCAGTAGAGGTCCAGGACGATGGCCGACAGCGGCAGCTTGAAGCGGCGGAAGAGCTCAACGGTCTGGCGCACCTCGGCGTCGGTGCGGTAGCCGTAGCGCGACTGGATGTAGCCGAAGGCCCAGCGGGGCAGCAGGCTCTGCGATCCGCTCAGGCGGTACCAGCGGGCCACCAGGGCGGCGGGGTCGGGGTCGCTCCAGGCGTAGAGGTCGAGGCGTCCCGTGGTGGTGGTGAGGGTGACCTCGCGGCCCTTGGCCACATCCACCTGGTCCCGACCCGCGGCATTGAAGACCACGGCCAGGCCCGAATCCGAAAAGAAGAAGGGCAGGTGCAGGTAGGTCTGATCGCCGAAGTGGGGCTCGTGGTACAGCTCCAGGCTTTCGTCCGTCACGCCCAGGGCCTTCACGGCCTGGCCAAAGCCGTGGAAGGCGGTGGCCCCCTCGGCCACGATGCGCAGGGTGAGGCGGGCGGCGTCGCCTTCGAGGGTGAGGTGGAAGGGGCGGCCGTCCCTGGGCGTCACGGTCACGGAGGCGGGGCCCGTGGGAGTCAGGCGGGTGCCCCCGGCCTCCAGGAGTGCGGTGCCGGACACCGGCCTGAAGGGGGCCCCGGCTGGAAGGTCGAGCGTGACGGGGGGCAGGGCCGGGCTGGCCCCTTCCGCCGTGGCCGTGATCCGCAGCAGGGCGCCCTCGGCCAGGGTGAGGCGGGCCTGGGCCTTGGCCGTGCGCAGGACGTGGGAACCTTCCTGGGCCGGCAGCAGGAGGCCGCCGAGGGTAAGGCCGAGGGACAGGAGACGGGGCAGGAACCGGAGGCGCATGGCTCGACTGTACGAGCGCAGGCCCTACCCGCCCAGCAGCTCCTCCACGAAGGCGGGCACCAGGTCCGTGGCGCGGCCGGTGCGGGCCTCCTGGAAGGCGCTGGCCACGCGGCTGGGCTGGAGGTTGAGCTCGACGGTGCGGGCCCCGGGAGCCGCGGCCTGCACGAGGCCCGCGGCGGGATACACGTGGCCGCTGGTGCCGATGGCCACGAAGAGATCACAGCGCTCCACGGCGTCGTAGATGCGATCCAGGTCCAGGGGCAGCTCGCCGAACCAGACGATGTGGGGGCGCATCCGGCCTGTCTGGCAGGTGGGGCAGCGGCTGGCCTGATCCATGTCCCCAGGCCACGGGTGGATGGCGCCGCAGCCGAGGCAGCGGCCTCTCACCAGCTCGCCGTGCATGTGCAGGAGCTGCCTGGAGCCGGCGCGGTCGTGCAGGTCATCCACATTCTGGGTGACCAGGAGGAAGGGCCCGGCCCAGGCGCGCTCCAGCCGCGCCAGGGCGAGGTGCGCGGCGTTGGGCTGCACCGTGGCGAGGCTTTGCCGCCGCTCGTTGTAGAAGCGGTGCACCAGGGCCGGATCGCGGTGGAAGGCCTCGGGCGTGGCCACCTCCTCGACGCGGTGGTTCTCCCAGAGGCCATCCGCATCCCGGAAGGTGCGCAGGCCACTTTCGGCCGAGATGCCCGCGCCGGTGAGGATGACGATGGCGGCGTCGCGGGGGAGGGCCATGGCCTTAGTTCCGGGAGCCCAGGTCCAGCACCTTCCCGTCCACGGTGCCGGGCTTCAGGCCCAGCTCCCGGGCCAGGGTGGGGGCCAGGTCCACGGTGCGCACGGGTGTTTTGCGCACTCCGCCCTTCCAGGGACCCCAGAAGATGAGGGGCACCCGGCGGTCATAGGCGTTGGGCGTGCCGTGGCCCGTGGGGTAGTCCGTGGGCGGCGTCCCGAAGGCCACGAAGGGCTTCACGGCCACCAGGATGTCGCCGCTGCGCTCGGGGTGGAAGCTGCGCCGCAGCAGCACGCGGAGGCTGCTGTCCCGGGGGCTGCCCGTGGCGGCGGGATCCGTGGCCAGAAGCTCTTCGGCAGTGAAGGCGTCGGCCACTTCGGGGCGGGCCTTCAGCCAGGCCTGGGCGCGCTTCAGGACCTCGCGGCGGTCGAGTCCCAGGGCCTTGATGGTCGCGTCGTTCAGGTAGATGGTGTTGGGCTCCGGCGCGGGGGTGAGCAGGTCGCGCTCCACCTTGAAGGCGGCCCTCAGCTCGGCCTGCAGGGCGGCCATGAAGGGTTCGGGGAGGATGCGCCGGAAGGGGAAGCCCTGCTCGCCCAGGACCTCCGGCAGGTCCAGGCCGCCGTGGTCGGAGGAGAGGACCACCCAGGCGCCGGGGTGCCGGCGCTGCAGGCGGTCGAGGAGGCGGCCCAGCACGCGGTCGAGGCGGTGGATCTGGTCGCGCATCTCGGTGCCGAGCAGGCCGTAGCTGTGGCCGATGTAGTCCGTGGCGGAGAAGCTGAGGGCCAGCAGGTCCGTGGCCGGGCCCCGGCCCACCCGCTCGCTGTCCAGCAGCGCCTCGGCGGCCTCCAGGGTGACGGCATCCAGGAAGGGGGACCTGCGGAAGCGGCCCTCGAAGCCCTTGTCCAGGGGCATGCCCGCGCCCTGGATGAGGCGGGGCAGGGCGCCGTTGCGGAGGATCTGCGTGCCGAAGGTCCAGGAGCCCACCCGGCCCTCCGGAGTGCCGGGATCCTTGGTCCACAGCCAACTGTCCGTGGCGAGGCGCTCGGCCAGGTCGCGGTCGTAGCGCAGCAGCCAGTCCGGCAGGCGCTCCCCGTACGCGGTGGAGCTGGTGAACCCGGCGGCGCCCGTGAACCAGTAGACGGCGGTGGGCCTGCGCCCGGCCATGAGGATGGCGGCGCGGTCCTTGCCGCTGACGGCGAAGACGCGGCTGCCCGGCACCTGGGCCTGCAGCCAGTCACCCAGGGCGTCGCCGAGGAAGCGCGCGTTGGAGGAGCTGGGCTGGTTCGGCGCGTGCAGCGCCTTGGCGGCGGGATCGTCCACGCAGTAAGCGAGCTTGCCCGTGGCGCGGTCGAGCCAGCGGTTCTCGATGATGCCGGTGTGGGCGGGGAAGCGGCCCGAGAGCAGCACGGAGTGGCCGGGGCCGGTCTCGGTGAAGCCGTGGTCGTGGTAGGCCTCCGTGAAGAAGACGCCCTCCCGGCGCAGGCGGGCGAGGCCGCCCCGGAGCTCGGGGCCGAAGGTCTGCATCAGCTCCGCCGAGAGCTGGTCCACGGAGATGACGACCACCAGCCTGGGGCGCTTCTTGGCGGGAGGCGCGGCGACCAGGATGGGCAGGAGGGCGAGGGCGACCAGCGCGGTGCGGAGCATCAGAAGGTCACCCCACGCCGAAGGTCCACAGGCGTTCGAACTCCTGCCCGCTGCCCTGGGCCGAGAAGTAGGCCGCCAGGTCCGAGGAACTGCTGAGCTTCACGGGGCGGTCCTTGGTGACGGGCTGCTGGTAGCTGGCCGCCAGGTAGGGGTGCACCACCACGGAGGGGATGCGCCAGCGGGCGCCCACCCGCAGCCAGGTGCGGCTGAGGTCCTTGGTGGACGAGGCGCCGGCCGTGTCGTAGCGGTAGTGCTGCAGGCGCTGGATGAGGCCGAATTCGCCGGCGATCCCCACGAAGGGCACCCAGAGCTGGGCATTGAGGCTCACTCCGAGGCCCTGCTGCTTGAGCTTCGTGGCCTGGGTGGTGGCGCCCTGGCTGAGGCTGCCATCGGCCGTGAACTGGGAGACCTCCACGCCGCCCTCCAGCTTGAGCAGGGGGCCCAGCTGAAAGAGGCGCCGGTTCGCCGAGGCGATGAAGCCGCGGCCCGAGTCCAGGTCGCCGGAGACCAGCTGGCCCGAGCCGCTGAGGAGGGTCTGCGGCAGGCTCTGGCCGCTGGGACGGGGCAGCTCCAGACGCAGGTCCCACTGGGCGCTGAGGGGCAGCGCCGCGAGGCAGACGGGAAGGAGGGCAAGGCGCATCGGGGCTCCGGCAGAACCTCCGATCATACCCTCAGCCTGTGGACGGTCCGTGCGGGCGTGGCCTCATTTCCACTTGATGCTGCAGCCGCGGCTGGGCGGCTGCTCCGCGGCGACCGGCCGCCCGGCCAGCAGGGCCTCGGTGGCCGCGTCGAGGTCGCGCACCTTCACCTGGGCGGCGTCGCGCCAGCTGTCGTCCAGGCGGCCGCGGTAGACGAGCTTCCGCCCGCGGTCGAAGAGGAAGAAGTCCGGCGTGCAGACGGCGCCGAAGGCGCGCGTGGTGACCTGGGGCGCGTCCTTCAGGTAGGGGAAGACGAAGCCCTGCGCCTTGGCCTGGGCCTGCATGTCCGCCAGGGATTCCTTCGCGTGGGTGTCCACGTCGTTGGCGTTGATGGCGAGCACGGTGACCTTGCCCGCGTACTGCTTCGCGTAGGCGTTGATGCGGGCCTGGGTGGCCAGCACGTAGGGGCACTCGGTGCTGAGGAACACCACCATGAGCGGCAGGGGCGAGGCGGGCCCGTGGGCCTTCCCATCGGTGCCCGGCAGGCTGAAGGGCGGGCAGGCGTCGCCCAGCTTCAGGCCCGGCTTCAGACTCGGGGCCTGGGCCACCAGGGCGGTGGCGAGGAAGAACGACGCGGCGAGGCGACTCATCGGGACCTCCACTTGATGCTGCAGCCCATGCTGGGCTGCTGGACCTCGAGCGGTTCCCGGCCGGCCAGGACGCCCTCGATGGCCTCCTGCAGCTCCTGGCGGGTGACGCGGCTGGCGTCCTTCCAGTTGTCGTCCAGGCGGCCCCGGTACTGCAGGCGGCGGTGGGAGTCGTAGAGGAAGAAGTCCGGCGTGCAGGCGGCGTTGAGAGCGCGCGCCACGGTCTGCTCCTCGTCCCAGAGGTAGGGGAAGGCGTAGCCCTTGGCCTGCGCCCGGGCCTGCATGGCCGCGAAGCTGTCATCGGGATGGGTCACCGCATCGTTGGCGTTGATGCCCACCACGGCGCAGCGCCCGGCATAGGCCCGGGCCAGGGCGTCGAGGCGGTCGTCGATGGCCTGCACATAGGGGCAGTGGTTGCACATGACCACCACCAGCAGGGCCGGGCAGTGGAAATCGCGCAGCGACCAGAGGCGGCCGTCCACGCCGGGCAGGGTGAAGTCGGGACAGGCCGTGCCCAGGGGTACCATGGTGGATTCCATGAGTGTCATGGCGACCTCCGGAGTGCTTCTCTCATCGTACGCCGCAGGGCAAGCCTGGTGGGGCCGATCCAGGCGGGCTTCCCGGGAGAAGGAAAGCGGAGAACAGAGGACACGGGAATCCCACGGAGGTCACAGAGAAGACCCCGCCTGCGAACCATCCGGCAGGCCTCGCTTTGGGATCTGCCTGGGCCAGTTGTCTGTGTCTTCCCTGGCCCTCTGTGTTCCAGCTTTTCCAGACGATCTTTTTCTCAGTCATTTTTTTGACTTGACCCCTAGTTCCCTGCCCCTAGGCTGGTTGCAATCAAGGAGCCCATGACCCAGCTGCCCCGCCTCCACTGGTCCACCCTCGGAGACGATACCGGGGGGCTGGAGCATCGGTGGGCTGCCCTCTGGGATGTGACGGTGGACCGCGGCACCGCGCCCGCCCTGGCACCGAAGGATGTGGACCTCTGGGTGATCAGCGCCAAGGGCGCCTGGCCCCCGCCGGAGCTGAACCGCATGATGGCCGAAGTGGCCGCCCTGCCGATCCTGCTGGGCCTGAAGGCCGATGCGGAACCCATGGATCCCAAGGCCCTCTCCGAGTGGGGCTCCCTGGGGTCCGTGCGCTGGGGCGTCTTGGGACCCGAGCCACCCATGCCGGGCCTGCGGCCCCGCTCGGGCACCACCACCCAGCTGAGCGCCTCCCAGGCCCTGGCCTTCGGGCTGGTGGGCACCAGCATCGCCATGCAGGATGTGCTGGCCCGCGCCCGCGCCGCCGCCGCCACCCGCGCCACGGTGCTGCTGCTGGGCGAGAGCGGCACGGGCAAGGAGGTCATCGCCCGGGCCGTCCACCGCATGAGCGCCGACAATCTGGAAGCCTTCGTGGCCGTCCACTGCGGGGCCATCCCCGAGAACCTGCTGGAGTCCGAGCTGTTCGGCTACAACAAGGGCGCCTTCACGGATGCCCGCAAGGACACGCCAGGCAAGTTCCGCGAGGCCCACGGCGGCACCATCTTCCTGGATGAAGTGGGCACCATGCCCCTGGGTGCCCAGGTGCGCCTGCTGCGGGTGCTGCAGGAGCGCGAGGTGCAGCCCCTGGGCGGCGGCGCGCCGGTGAAGGTGGATGTCCGGGTGATCACGGCCTCCAACGTGGATCTGTGGAAGAAGGTGCAGGACGGCAGCTTCCGCGAAGACCTGTTCTACCGGCTCGAGGTGGTGCCCATCACCATGCCGCCGCTGCGCGCCCGGCGGGAGGAAGTCCCCTTCCTGGCCCAGCACTTCCTCAACCGCAAGGCGCGGGAGCACGGCCTCTACCCCAAGGCTCTGCATCCCAGCGTGGACCCCCTGCTCATGTCCCTGCCCTGGCCCGGCAATGTGCGCCAGCTGGAGAACGCCATCGAGCGGGCCATCGTGCTGTCGGGCACCCGCCCCGTACTGACCCGGGAGGACTTCGCCTTCCTCGCAGAGCGCATGGGGGAGGGCAGTCCGGCCGAGGCGGATGCCCCCAAGCCCGGCTTCACGCCCCTGCCCGCCGACGCCTTCGCCCCCCAGGCCGCCCCGGCTTTCGGCATGGACCTGCCCGCCGAGGGGCTGGACCTGAACCAGGTGGTCTCCGACATGGAGAAGACCCTCATGCTCCAGAGCCTGGCCATCACCCGGGGCAACAAGAAGCGGGCCGCCGACCTCCTGGGCCTGAAGCGGACCACCTTCCTGGAAAAGATGAAAAGGCTCGACCTGGAAGACCCGGACCCCGTGGGGACCACCGAGTAGGCCCTCCTGGGCATGAGACGAACAAGGGGGGACGCGTGTCCCCCCTTGCCGTTTCCCCCCACAACCGACTCACTCACTCACCACGGCCCACTGACCGGCCGCACCCTTTGAGTGCAGTTCGGGAACCAATGGTTCCCCGGGGCCGGGTGCTATCTTTTAGGCATGGCAAACATGACGCATCTGCGGTGGAAGCTGGAGGTTCCGGATCCCCAGGAGGAGGCGCTCTGCGCCTGGCTGGAGGGGGAGGGCTCCTCGGCCTTCTACCGGGAGGCCGATCCCCCCCGGGCCTGCTACGCCTACTTCCCCCCGGACCAGACCCCCCCGGCCGAGGCGGGCCTGAGGGCCTTCCCCGGGGTGCGCCTGGTGGAGGCCGAGACCTTCGGCGACGAGGACTGGCTGGCCAAGAGCCGCGAGGGCTTCGGCGCCTTCGAGGTGGGCACCCGCTTCCACGTGCGGCCGCTCTGGGACGAGACCCCGGGCCCCGCCGGCCGCCTGGACCTGGTGGTGAATCCCGGCCTGGCCTTCGGCACCGGCGGCCATGAGACCACCCGGCTCTGCATGGAACTGCTGGAGGAGCTGGCCCGGGCGGACCGCCTGCGGGGCCCCATCCTCGACATCGGCGCGGGCACGGGCATCCTCTCCCTGGCGGCCCACCTGCTGGGTGGGCGGCATCTCACGGCCTTCGACATCGACCCCGACTGCGGGCCGGCCATGGCGGAGCTCATCGAGCTCAACGCCCACCTGCTGCAGGGGGCCAAGCCCTACGAGAGCTTCGTGGGCACCCTGGACCACCCCCAGGCCGACGGCCCCTTCGCGGGCCTGCTGGCCAACATCCTGCTGATCACCATCCAGGAGCTGCTGCCCCGCATGGCCCAGGTGGCCGCACCCGGCGGCTGGCTCATCGCCAGCGGCATCCTGGCCGAGCGCACCGACGAGGCCCTGCTGAGCCTCGTGGCCCACGGCTTCAAGCCCGAGCAGGTACGGCAGGAGGGCGAGTGGATCGCCATCTTGGCCAAGCGGGTTCCCGCATGAGCCGAGCGGATCGTCCCATCGGCATCTTCGACTCGGGCATCGGCGGGCTCACGGTGCTGCACGCGCTGCGCCAGCTGCTGCCCCAGGAGGACCTGCTCTACCTGGGCGACACGGCGCGCCTGCCCTACGGCAGCAAGAGCCACCGCACCATCGAGCGCTACACCCTGCAGATGGGCGAGCTCCTGCAGCGCGCCGAGCCCAAGCTCATCGTCATCGCCTGCAACACCGCCAGCGCCCACGGGCTGCCGGCCCTGCAGGCCGTGAGCCCCTGCCCGGTCATCGGCGTCATCGAGCCCGGCGCCGAGGCCGCCGCCGAGCACCCAGGCCCCGTGGGCATCATCGGCACCCTGGCCACCATCGGCAGCGCCGCCTACGACACGGCCATCCGCCGCCGCGATCCCGCCAAGGTCATCCACAGCGTGGCCTGCCCCCTGCTGGTGCCCCTGGCTGAGGAGGGCTGGTTCGACGACCCCGTCACCGACAGCATCTGCCGCCGCTACCTGAACCAGCTGCCCTTCGAGGTGAAGACCGTGGTGCTGGGCTGCACCCACTACCCCACCCTGCTGCCCAGCCTGGAGCGCTGCCGCCCGGGCACCCGCTGGATCGACAGCGGCCGCGTCACCGCCAAGGCCGTGGACCGCCTCCTGCAGGGCAGCCTCGGCTACCGCACCACCAGCGCCCGCGGCACCCTGCGCGTCCAGCTCACCGACGCCAGCAGCCGCCTGAAGGAAGTGGGCAGCCGGTTCCTGGAGGAAGCCCTGGGGGATGTGGAAGTGGTGGAGATCTAGACCAGCGCCCCCCCCCCCCCCCCCCCCCCCCCCCCCCCCCCCCCCCCCGCCCCCCCCCCCCCCCGGGCCCCCGGGCGCCCGGGCCGGGGGCCCCCCCCCCCCCCCGCGCGCCCCCGGCCCCCCCCGCCGGGGCGCCCGGCCCGCCGCCGGGGCGCCCCGCCCCCCCCCCCCCCCCCCCCCCCCCCCCCCCCCCGCCCCCCCCCCCCCGGCCCCCCCGCCCCCCCCCGCCCCCGGCCCCCCGGCCCCGGCAGGCTGAACACCACGCAGGTGCCCTTGCCTGCGGCGCTCTCGATGCGGATCTCGCCGCCGTGGTTGCGCACGATCTCGCGGCAGATGCTGAGGCCCAGGCCGGTGCCCTTGCCTTCGGGCTTGGTGGTGAACATGGGGCGGAAGACCTGGCCCAGCAGCTCGGCGGGGATGCCCTGGCCGGAGTCGTGGAAGTGCAGCTCCCACCAGAGGCCGCCCGGCGTGCTCTCCTCGGCGGGCTTCGCCGTGAGCGCCACCTGGCCGCCCTCGGGCATGGCGTCCACGGCGTTGTTCATGAGGTTGATGAAGAGCTGCTCCATCTGCTTGCGGTCCACGTCCAGGCAGCAATCCGGCTGAGCCTCGGCGGTCACGGTGACGCCGTGGGCCGCCAGGGTGGGCGACCAGAGCTGCTGCAGGTCCTCGAGGAGGCTATCGAAGCGGAGGGGCTTCCGGTGCAGCTGGGGACGGCGGGTGAGGTCGAGGAGGCGGCGCACGATGTCGCCCACGCGCTGGATCTGGCTGCCGATGACCCCCAGGCGCTCGCGGGTCCTTTCGGGCAGGTCCTTCTGGGCCTCCAGCAGCTGGAGGTGGCCCGTCACCAGGTTGAGGGGCGTGCCCACCTCGTGGGCGAAGGTGGCGGTCAGCTGGCCAGCCACGGCCAGCCGCTCCTGGACGCCAAGCTCTTCCCGCAGCAGCGCGTTGCGCTCCACCAGGGCCGCCAGCTCGTCGTTCTTGGCCTGAAGCTCGGAGAGGGCCGCATCGATGCGGTCCTGCAGGGTGGCGTTGAGGCCGCGGATCTCACGGATGAGGGCTTCGCGATCCTCCCCGGCCCGCTGGATCTGGGTGGCCATGTCGTTGAACCGCGCGGCGATGAGGCCCAGCTCGTCGCTGCGGCGCACCGGGGCCCGGGCGCCGGACTCGCCCTGCTCCAGCCGCTGCATGGTGAGCACCAGGCCCTCGATGGGATCGCTGATGAGCATGCGCAGGATGAGCCAGAGCAGGATGAACTCGCCGAGCAGCACGCCAGGGAGGGTGCGCAGGGTGCGGTGGAGGTTGTTGTTCCAGACCACCTCCCAGCGCTCCAGGTCGCAGTAGGCGCGGATGAGCCCTAGGGGCGGCTGGCCGGGCTTGCGGTTGCGGATGGGCAGGTAGACCTTCCAGGCCTGGCGGCCGGTGTTGAGGTAGACCAGCTCGGCCTGCGCCTTGGGCAGGCTCAGGTACGAGCCGATCTCCGGGCCCCACTCGATGTCCTCCTCCTTGCCGGAGGAGCGCACCAGCTCCACCTCGTTGCCCCGGCCCACCCGCTTGAAGACGTCGATCTGGAAGATGCTTCGATCGTCGCCGGCGATGCTGGCCAGCACCTGGTCCAGCTTGTCGGGATCCCTGAAGGTGGGATCCCGCTCGATGATGTCGGTCTCGATGGTGCCGGCCGCCTCGATGACGAGGTTGCGCGAGTAGGTCTCCAGCTCCCGGCGGCTGTTGCGCGTGATGGAGTAGGCCACGGCCACGGTGAGCAGGCTGGTGACCAGGCCCAGCAGGACGAATAGCTTGGCGTGCAGGCTGCGCAGCCAGGCCAGGGGGCGCATCCGCATCCGCCAGAAGCTCATGGGAGAAGCCCCATCGGGGGCAGGCCCAGGGCCGGCCGCACCGCGCGGGCGAAGGCCGCGGGCCCCAGGGCCCGGGCCAGCTCGACGAAGCGGTCGAAGGTGGCGCGCCGGGCTTCGGCCACCCCACCCAACAAGTCGAGCACCCCGGCGCCCAGGGCCCTCCGGCCACGGAGGCGCAGCTGGCCTTCGGCGTCCCAGAGCAGGGCCTCCAGGGCGGCCAGGTCATGGTGATCGCCCAACACAGTCTGCAGCGAGCGCAGATCCTTGAGCACGGCCTGGGGTGGCTCGGCGAAGGCCGCCTCCAGGGCCTCGACGGCGTAGCGGAGCTTCTTGATGCGCACGCGCGTCTTGTGGAGGGCGGTCGGATCCTCGTGCTCGCAGAGGCCTGTCAGCCCGCCCAGGGCCGCCTCGGCGCGGGCCTCCAGGCAGGTCCAGGCGGCCTCTTGCAGGGAGGTGGACTGGAAGGGGTTCGGCAGGGCGGGCACTTCCAGCAGGCGGTGCAGGTCCGGCAGGCGCAGGCGGTCGAGTTCCTTCTGCATGGCCCGGCGGGCCTTGGCTCGGCCCCGGTCCACCTGCTCCAGCAGGTGCTCGATCACGGCGGCCTGGGTGGGCGTGGCGGCCTGGAGGTGGTGCTCCCGCAGGTGCCCGGCATGGACGTCGAGCTCGCGGGGCAGGCCCAGGGTGTCCACCAGCCCCTTGAGGGCCCGACGCTGGCCCTTGTGGCCCGGATAGACCTCGGCGTCCACCAGGTCCAGCACGGCCCCGAGCCGGCGGGCCGAGACGCGGACCTGGTGCAGCTGCTCCTCGTCCTCGGCCCAGTCCGGAGCGTCCAGCAGCTCCTGAAGGCGCGCCAGCCGGACCTCGAGGGCGCGATGAAGCAGGATCGCCAGTTCGGCTGGGTGCATCAGATGATTCTAAGCGTATTTCGAAAAAGCGAAAAATTGGCGTAAGCTGGAGCACCTATGGAACACATTCATATCAAAGGCGCGCGCGAGGACGAAGCAGGAGGCGGAGTCCTGCGGGGCCGAAGGCCCGCCCGGAGGGCGCAGCCCAGGACGGGCTGCGCAAGCACAACCGAGGCTCCGTCTCCGCGAACGACCGGAGCGAGTAAGTGGGTGTCCGCGACTTGATGTCGCGCGGAGAGACGGAGAGAACCGACCGATGGAACACATTCATATCAAGGGCGCGCGCGAACACAACCTGAAGAACCTCGACCTCTCGCTGCCGCGCAACCAGCTGGTGGTGATCACGGGGCTGTCGGGATCGGGCAAGTCCAGCCTGGCCTTCGACACGCTCTACGCCGAGGGTCAGCGCCGCTACGTGGAGAGCCTCTCGGCCTACGCCCGGCAGTTCCTGGACCAGATGGAAAAGCCCGATGTGGACAGCATCGAGGGCCTGTCCCCGGCCATCTCCATCGAGCAGAAGACCACCAGCAAGAACCCCCGCTCCACCGTGGCCACCGTCACGGAGATCTACGACTACCTGCGCCTGCTCTACGCCCGCACGGGCAAGCCCACCTGCGTGGCCTGCGGCAAGGCCATCGCCAGCCAGACCATCCAGGAGATGGCGGATCAGATCCTGGCCAAGCCCGCCGGCACCAGGCTCCAGATCCTGGCGCCCGTGGTGCGGGGCCGCAAGGGCGAGTACAAGAAGCTCCTGCAGGACCTCATGAAGCGCGGCTACATCCGGGCCCGGGTCAACGGCACGATGCTCGATCTCACCGAAGGCATCCCCGACCTGGACAAGCAGAAGAAGCACACGCTGGAGGTAGTCATCGACCGCCTGAAGGTGGACCCCGCCATCCAGTCCAGGCTGGCGGACAGCCTTGAAATTGCGTGCAATCTCGCAGAGGGCAGCGCGCTGTTGGACATGGATGGAACGGAGCAGTTCTTCTCCAGCAAGCTGGCCTGCAGCAACACCAAGTGCGCCAAGTTCGGCCAGGGCCTGCCGGAGCTGGAGCCGCGGTCGTTCTCATTCAACAGCCCCTATGGCGCCTGCCCCACCTGCGACGGCCTGGGCTTCAAGCGGCAGTTCGCCGAAGAGCTGATCATCCCGAACCCCGCGCTCTCCATCAACGAGGGCGCCATCCAGGCCAGCGGCTGGAAGAGCGTCAGCGAGGACGGGTGGCGTTCCCAGCTCATGGAGCAGCTCTCCAAGAAGATGAAGTTCAGCCTGGACGTGCCCTGGAAGAAGCTGCCCGCGGACATCCGCCGCCTGCTGCTGCACGGCACCGAGAAGGAGATGCGCTTCACCTACGAGAGCAAGCGCAACCGCTACGACTTCGTCCACCACTTCGAAGGCATCATCGGCAACCTGGAGCGCCGCTACCGCGAGACCACCAGCGAGGAGATCCAGGCGGAGATGGAGCAGTCCATGCGCGTGATCCCTTGCGAGGACTGCGGGGGCAGGCGCCTCAAGCCCGAGATCCTGGCGGTCTTCGTGGGGGGGCTGCACATCGCCGACGTGGTGGCCCAGAGCGTGCGGGAGGCCCGCCGCTGGTTCGCCGAGCTGGCCCTGGAGGGCAAGGACGCCGTCATCGCCGAGAAGGTGCTGAAGGAGATCCGCGAGCGCCTGGGCTTCCTGGATGACGTGGGCCTGGGGTACCTCACCCTGGACCGCAGCGCGGCCACGCTATCGGGTGGCGAGGGCCAGCGCATCCGCCTGGCCACGCAGATCGGCAGCAAGCTCCAGGGCGTGCTCTACGTGCTGGACGAGCCCAGCATCGGCCTGCACCAGCGGGACAACCTGCAGCTCATCAAGACGCTGCAGGAGATGCGCGACCTGGGCAACACGGTGCTGGTGGTGGAGCACGATCTGGAGACCATCCTCGCCGCCGATCACGTGGTGGACATGGGGCCCGGCGCCGGCGAGCACGGCGGCATGGTGGTGGCCCAGGGTACGCCCGACGAGATCAGCCGCACGCAGGGCTCCATAACCGGCGACTTCCTGTCGGGCCGCGATGCCATCCCCGTGCCCCGCAAGCGCCGCAAGGCCGAGCGCGGGTACCTGTCCATCATCGGGGCCGAGGAGAACAACCTGAAGAAGGTGGATGCGGAGTTCCCCATCGGCATCTTCACCTGCGTCACCGGCGTCTCGGGCTCGGGCAAGAGCACCCTGGTGAACGAGATCCTCTACAAGGCCCTGGCCAACCAGCTGCACCAGGGCGTCCACATCGTGGGCAAGCACAAGGCCATCAAGGGTCTCGAGGCCATCGACAAGGTCATCGACATCGACCAGGCCCCCATCGGCCGCACGCCCCGCAGCAACCCCGCCACCTACACGGGCCTCTTCACGCCCCTGCGCGAGCTCTTCGCCCAGCTGCCCGAGAGCAAGGCCCGTGGCTACGCGCCGGGCCGCTACAGCTTCAACGTGAAGGGTGGGCGCTGCGAGAAGTGCGAGGGCGATGGCGTCCTCAAGATCGAGATGCACTTCCTTCCCGATGTCTATGTCACCTGCGAACAGTGCAAGGGCAAGCGCTACAACCGCGAGACCATGGAGATCCACTACAAAGGCAAGAGCATCTCCGATGTGCTGAACATGACCGTGGAGGAGGCGCTGGCGGTCTTCGGGCCCATCCCCGTGCTGGCCAACAAGCTGCAGACCCTCATGGACGTGGGCCTGGGCTACATCCGCCTGGGTCAGAGCGCCACCACGCTGTCCGGCGGCGAGGCGCAGCGCGTGAAGCTGGCCAAGGAGCTGAGCAAGCGGGCCACGGGCCGCACCGTCTACATCCTGGACGAGCCCACCACGGGCCTGCACCTGAAGGACATCCAGAAGCTGCTGGAGGTGGTGAACCGCCTGGTGGAGACGGGCAACACGCTCATCGTCATCGAGCACAACCTCGATGTCATAAAAACCGCCGACTGGATCCTCGACCTGGGCCCTGAGGGTGGCGGCGAAGGCGGGCGGATCATTGCCGTGGGTACGCCGGAGGACGTGGCGAAGCGGAAGACCAGCGTGACGGGGAAGTACCTGGCGCCGTACCTGAAGTAGCGGGCTACAACCGCCACAGGTACGAGGCCTTGAAGAAGAGGCCCCGCTGCATGTCGAGGAAGTGGTCGGAGGGCCGGTACATGCCGTTCTCCCACTCCTGGCGCTTGGCCAGGGCGCCGTAGCCCAGGTAGAGGACGGTGCCGGGGATGTAGGTGTACGAGGCCAGGAAGTCCGTGACCAGCTGGCGGCGGTAGCCGTGGTACTCGGCGATTGCCCGCAGGAAGAAGGCGTGGCTGAACTGGTAGGTGAGCTTGGCCCGGCTGATGGGGTACGAGTAGATCTTCTCCTCCGCGGTGTCCCGGTAGAAGTCCGCGTGGGTCCAGTTGATCGTCAGGTTGAGGGATTCGCCGGGCTGGTACACGGCGGAGAGCGAGGTCTGGGAGCCTTGGCCCTGGAAGGGCTCGGCGGTGTAGCGGATGCCCTTGCCCCGCCAGTAGCTGCCCGAGAGGGCGAGGACCCGATGGACCTGGCTACGGCCCGAGAGGCGCAGGCCGTCGGCCTGGAAGCGCTGGCCCAGGAACACCTCGGTGGCGTCGTCCCACTGGAGCGTGGCGGCGCTGTTGCCCTGGAAGATGGCGGTGAGGCCCAGGGTCGCGTCCGCCTCGTGGAGGTTGCTGGGGTGGTCGCGGAGGGTGGCGTAGCCGGCGAAGGGGTCGAGGCGTCGCACCCAGCTGGAGGCGGGGTAGATCTTGGGCGTCACCTTCAGGCTCGTGGACGTGAGGCCCGTGCGGGTGAGGAAACCGGCATCGGCGATGAAGCCGCTGGTGACATCATGGACGGCGGCAGTCACCCCCAGGCGGCTGGTGTCGTAGAGATACTCCAGGCCCAGGGCCCGACCCCGCCGGGTTCCGGCGGTGCTCGCGTCCCCGGTGGTGGAACCGAAGGCGTGGAAGCCCAGGAGGGAGCCGGGCGTGAGGCGAACTTGGCCGTCGGGGCCGAGGACGCGGTTGGTGCGGGGGCCGGCCCCGCGATCCGCGTAGAAGGCGCCGAGGTAGCCGTCCTCCTGGGTGGTGCGGCGGTAGCGCAGCACGCCGAAGCGCGGATTCGCTGGATCGGGGGACCGGGGATCGGCGGTGTCCGTGGCGGCCAGGGCGGCGATGGTGTCGTCCCGACCCAGCTTGCCCGAGAGCTTGGCGCCCCACTGGGGGTCCACGATGGTGCGCGAGTGGAAGACGGCCAGCATGGAGCCGGTCTGGGAGGCGGCGATGTTGAAGGCCTCGCTGCCCTCTAGGAAGAAGGGGCGCTTCTCGGCGAAGAAGAGGTTCGAGCGGAGGTTGGCATCCACCTGCCCGGCATCGGCCTCCACCTGGGAGAAGTCGGGGTTCACGGTGGCATCGAGGATAAGGCTGGGGGTCAGGCCGTACTTCCCCGTGAGACTCCACTGGCGGTCATCGGGGTGGCGGACCATGACACCCTCCTCCCGCGTGGCCTGCCGGGAGAGGGTGAAGGCTGGGAGCAGCTCCAGGATCCCGGGCCGGGCCAGGCCCTCGTACTCGAGGACCGCCATCTGGGGCAGGAAGGCGTAGCCGCGCCCGGGATCCAGGGCCGGGAAGGAGCCGTGCTCCTGGCGCCGGTGGATGGTGCGCTCGAAGAACACCGCCATCTCCACCCGGGGCCGGTGCAGGTAGCGGATGCTCTTGAGGGGGATGCGGAGCTCCACGGACCAGCCTTCGGCATCGATCCGCGCCGCGCTGTCCCAGACCATGTCGACGCTGAAGTCCTCCTTGTTGCTGGCGAAGCGGCTGTCGCCCTGGACGCCCAGCGGCGTGACATAGAAAGCGTAGAGGGACTGCTGGTCGTTGAAGGTGTCGAGGTTGATGCAGACGAAGTCGCTGGAGCCGATGTCGTCGCGGCGCGACAGGGCGGCCTTGATCTGGTCCGGGCGGTCGAGGCAGCGAAAGGCGAAGTAGAGGTTCTGCTCGTCGTAGGCCATGTGGGCCGTGGTTTTTTCCGCCTGCTTCTTGCCGAACTCCGGGATGAAGGTCTCGAAGTCCGTGACGGAGGCGCCCTGGGCCCAGACGGCATCGTCCAGGCGGCCGTCCAGGACCGGCGGGGTGCTGGTCTTGAGGGGCTTCAGCCGGGGTCTGGCCGGGGCACCCACCCCGAGGAGGGGCAGGGCCAGGAGCAGGGCGAGCAGGAGACGGGGTCGCATGGCAATCCAGGGAACGAGCCCAGCTTACCTCAAATCATGAGGCAAACGCTTGCCCTCAGCGCAAGACCTGCGGGCCCTCGCGCTTCGCGCGGCGCTGGGCCTCCGCTCCTGCTGCGGCTCAGGCGTACTGGTCGATGCCCTGCCCCAGGCCCGTGGACTGGTTCAGCATCTTTACCAGGGCGGCGCCCTGCTGGGCCTCAATGTCCAGGCTCTTCCTCAGGACGCCCACCGCGACCTGCTGCTGCAGCAATTGCTGCGCCTGGGCGGCTGCACCGGCTGGGCTGATCTCCACGAGGACCTCGAAAAGATCTTATCGGATGTGGGGCTTGCGGACTTGAGCGGCCCGGAGGAGGGCGGCCACATCCTGGACGGGGACCTTGGAGGCCGTGGCGGCGCGGTTCTCGGCGGCGATGGCCTCGAAGACCTCGCGCCGGTGGACCTGGACGGTGCGCGGCGCCTTGATGCCCAGGCGCACGCCATCCTTGGTGATGCCGAGGACGATGACCTCGACCTCGCCGCCGATGACGATGGACTGGTCAGGCTTTCTCGTGATGACGAGCATGTGCGGAGCCTATGGGACCTGGTCAGTCTTGGAGGAGGATGGGGCAGCGCAGGGGATAGGTCTCCGAGCTGAGGATGATCTGGCGGCCCACCCGGGTGCGGATGTTGATGATGAGGGGGCCCGCGAGGTTCGTGGTCATGTGCCGCGGATCCTCCGGGACCACCACCAGGGTGAGGATCAGGGCATCCTCGGGCGCCTCAAGGGCGAGGGCCTCGGCCTCCTCCGGGGTCAGGGGGACCTGGTAGTCCCGCTTGACGGTGACCGGGTCGATGCAGATGAAGGAGACCTCCGCGTTCTCGTTGGACTGGAGGAACTTCAGGGGGTAGCCGTCCTTGGGTTCGAAGAGCGTGAAGGCCGTAAGCCGCTCGAAGCCCAGCAGCCCCTTCGGGAAGGTCACCGGGATGCCATCGGCATTCTCGGGCGTCACATGGGGAGTGTTGGCAGGTTCGGGGGTCATGGTTGTCCAGGGGTGGTCCAGATCAGTCCATCGGCGGAATCTGCCTCTTCCTGAGTTTCATGGGCGCCTTCGGCGAAGACCTCCCAGAGGGCCTCCAGCCGCTTGCGCCGGAAGCGAGGATTCGGGATGGTGCGCTCCAGGGCCTCCTTGGTGGCGGGCGGGTGGGCCAGGCGGGCCATGAGCCAGCGGTTGCCCAGTTCCATGACGGCCCCCACGTCGCCCTCGTTGCCCCAGGCCCAGCGCAGGGCCGTGAGCTTCTTCGCCCGGTCCACGGCGAGCTCGCCCAGGTGCTTCACCTTCTCGACGACGGGATCGTGCTTGGGGGGCGTGTAGGCGCGGATGCGCTTGAGGAGGTGGCGCATCTCCTTGGGCAGGCTGGCCAGGCGGGGGCCGATCTCCGGGTGGTCCCGGTGGGCATCGCACTCGTCGGCCAGGATGCGGAGCAGGGGCAGCAGCAGCGCCGCGTCGCGGCTGGCGTAGCTGATCTGTGATTCGCGCAGGGGGCGGAGCATCCAGTTGGAGTCCTGCTCCTCCTTGGGGATGTCGAGGCCCAGCTTCAGCTTGGCCATGGTCTTGAGGCCGGGCTGGGGGTAGCCCAGGGCGCGGGAGAGCAGCATGGTGTCGAAGATGCTTTCGGGCACCACGTCATAGAGCCGCTTGAAGACGATGCCGTCGCCGGAGAAGTCGTGGACGATCCAGGGCACCTGGGCCATGGCCTGCAGGGCCGGCCGCATGAGGCCCTCCAGAGGGATCGGATCCACCAGCCAGGCCTGGTCGTGGGTGGCCACCTGCAGGAGGGCCAGCACGCAGTGGTGCATGCCCGTGAGGCTGCACTCGATGTCCACGGACAACACACCGGCCGCGTGCCAGAGGGGCAGGGCCGCCTGCAGCTTTTCCGGTGTGTCCACGTAGGTCGTGGGGAGGTCGAAGTGATCCAGCGCCATTCAATCAGTGTGCCGCAGAAGTTCCTCCGGTACCCTTGAGAGTCTCTGTCGATGCAAGGGAATGTGATGAACCGATCGCTCTTCTGGACCACCTTCGCCACCGTCTTCCTCGCCGAAGTGGGGGACAAGACCCAGCTCGCCGCGATGACGGCCACCGTCCGCAGCGGCCAGATCTGGACCGTGTTCCTGGCCGCCAGCGCGGCCCTGGTGTGCGCCACGGCCATCGGCGTGGCCCTGGGCGGCGTCCTGTTCAAGTACATTCCCGAAGAGGCCATCAAGTGGGCGGCGGGTACTGCCTTCATCGCGGTGGGCCTGTGGGTCCTGATCAAGGGCTGACGCACCTCTTCTACGACGGCGGCTGCGGCCTCTGCCAGCGGTCGGTGCGCTTCGTGGCGGGGCGGGAGCGGTCCGGGCAGGTCCACTTCGCGCCTCTGGGCGGAGAGGCCTTCCAGCGCCTGATCCCCGAAGCGACGCGCAATGCCCTTCCGGACAGCCTCCTGGTCCGCAGGTCGGATGGGACGCTCCTGGCCCGGTCAGGAGCGCTGATCCACCTCCTGGGCCGGATGAGTCCGGGCTGGCGCCTGGCGGGGAGGGTGCTGGCCTGGTTTCCCGAGGGCCTGAGAGATGGGGCCTACGACTGGGTGGCCCGGCGGCGACGGAGGGGCGCCGCGTGCGCCTGGCGGCAGCCCGCCTCGGACCCGCGCTTCGAGGCATAGAAATAAAAAAATGTCACAATGACGCGCAGGCTCGCACCGAAATGGGTAACAACAGCACTGCGGTCCTGATCGGGTGTGTCCGGAATGACCCAGTCCTGTTCGACAACGGGGCCGCCGTGCGGCCCCCGCCGCGGCCCTGTCCGCACGGAGGATTCATGTTCACGAAGTTGATCGGTGCCGCCACCCTCTTCACCGCCGGGTCGCTCATGGCCAGTGGTTCCGCGACCGTGGGTGCCACGCCCGTGGAGGCCTTCGGGGCCGAGGCCGCCCTCACCCAGGCGGGTGAGTGCGGCACCAAGGACGCCAAGGAGGCGGGCAAGGCCCCGGACAAGGCGAAGAGCGGCAAGGCCAAGGACGGCTCCTGCGGCAAGGGATCCTGTGGCAGCAAGGACAAGAAGGCCAAGAAGGACGGCACCTGCGGCAAGGACAAGAAGGAGCACAAGGAAGGCGCCTGCGGCAAGGACAAGAAGTAGCGGACGGGAGGCCGGCATGACTCATGACAGGTTCACCGGCGTGGGGCTCGGGCTCCGTCGCCCCCACCTCGAGGCGGTGGCGCAGATGGAGGCCCATGGGGTGCCCTTCTGGGAGACCTGTCCTGAGAACGTGGTGGGGGACGGGGGCCGGCACCACCGGCTGGCCTGCGCCATCCTCGACCGCGATCCGGTGCTCACCCACGGCCTCACCATGTCGGTGGGCGGCTTCGACGCCTGGGACCAGGACTATCTGCGCGACCTGGGCGATTTCCTCGTCCGCACAGGCACGCCTTGGCACTCAGAGCACCTCTGCTTCACCCGGGTGGATGCCACCTGCCTCCACGAGTTGCTGCCCCTGCCATTCACGCGGGAGTCGGTGCGGCACACGGTGGCCCGGGCACGGGACCTGCAGGCCCGCCTGCCCGTGCCCCTGCTGCTGGAGAACATCACGTACTACGCCGAGCTGGGCGCCGCGGAGATGGACGAGGCGGACTTCATCACCGCCGTGCTTGAGGGCGCAGACACGGGCTGGCTTCTGGACGTCAACAACGTCTATGTCAATGCCATCAACTTCGGTTTCGATCCGAAGGACTGGCTGGCGCGCCTGCCCCTGGACCGCGTGGCCCAGATCCACATCGCCGGGCACAAGAGGTTCGGCGAGCTCACGGTGGATACGCACGGGGCGGAGGTCATCGACCCGGTCATCGAGCTCATGCAGTGGACGCTGGCGCGACTCGGGCGGCCCGTGCCGGTGCTGCTGGAGCGGGACAACCACATCCCCGACGTCGAAGTCCTGCTGGCAGAGCGCGCGCGGCTCCAGCGGGCGTACGACGCGGCGCTGGTGACCATGGAGGCCCGCCATGCCTGAGTCCCGCACCCTGCGACTCCAGCAGGCCATGGCCTCCTTCGTCCTCGACGCCGACGAGGCCGCCCTCGAGGAGGATCCTGGCCGCGCCGCCCGGCGCCACGGTCTATCGGGCGACGACCAGCGCGCCTTCCGCGAGCAGGGCGAGGCGCTGCGGACCTACCGCGAGCTGGTTCGCATGAGTCTCGTGGAGCCCCTGGAGGAGATGTTTCCGGTGCTGAGGGCCCTGCTCGAATCGACAGAGCTCTGGGACGGATGCGTGCAGGCCTTCCTGGATGCCCGGACCGTGCGGAGCGGCCACTACCGCGACATCGCTCCGGCCTTCCTGGGCTGGCTGGCCGCCTCGGGCTGGGGCCAAGAGCGCTGGCCCTTCCTGCTGGAACTGGCCCACGCCGAGCTTCTTGAAGTGCTGGTGGCCCGCTACCCCGATGCGGATCCGCCGACCGGGCTCCATGCCACGCCCAAGCCTAATGATGTGATCGTCCTGGATCCGGCCACCCAGCTCGTGTCCTATGGCCATGCGGTCCACCGCACCACTGCGGCGAAGCCCATACCCGAGGCGACCCCGACGCACCTTATCGCCTTCCGGGATGCTGAGGGCGAGGCCCGGCTCATGGAGCTTACCTCCGCCACCGCCGCCCTGCTGGTGCAGGCGCGGACCCGCTCCCTGGCCGAGGCCGCCGCCGCCCTGGGTATTCCCGAACTCGAACCGGTCCTGGCCCTGCCCGGGACCTCCACCGCGATGGTGCCATCGCGGGCTTTCAGTCCCTTGAGAATCCCTAACCAAATCCCGAGGCCCCCATGCGCTTCCGCTTCCTCCTGCCGGCCCTGCTGCTGGTGGCTCCACTCTTGGCCCAGAGCCGAGTCTTCCGCGTGGACGACAACCACACCGTGATCGGATTCAAGGCCTCGACCCTGCTTTTCGACGTGCCGGGGCGCTTCACGCGCTTCAAGGCCGACATCCAGGGCGACCCCGCCACACTGGAGGGCGCCCGCGTCAGGATCGACATCGACGCGCGCTCCATCAACACCGCCAACGGCAAGCGCGACGAACACCTGCGCAGCGACGACTTCTTCGACGCAGCCAAGTACCCGAAGATCACCTTCACCTCGAAGGAGGTGCGCCGCGATGGCGACCGTGTGATCGTGCGCGGCAGCCTCGCCATGCATGGCGTGACCCGGGACCTGGAACTCCCCTTCATGGCTGCGGAGGGCATGAATGGGGCCGACGTCCGCACCTGGTCCTACCGGGCCACCCTGCCCCTGGACCGGCTGGACTATGGGGTGGGTGCCGACAGCGTGGCCGCCAAGATCAGCCTGAAACGCCAGGTGGAGCTGGACCTGTTGTTGGTGGGCTTCTTCGAGGCGGCGCCGGCCAAGGCGCCCGTGGTGAAGAGGTCCGGCGCCGGCAGCAGGAAGTAGCGCTTGCCCGCCCCGCCGCCGCCGCCGACACTGGCAGCGGCATGTCGGAAGCTCCCCCCACGGAATCGGAACTGATCGAGCGAGCCGCCGCCGGCGACTCGGATGCCTTCGGCGCGCTCGTCACTCCGCACCTCTCCCTCTTCCACAACGGGATCCACCGCATCCTGGGCAACACCGCCGACACCCAGGATGCGCTCCAGGACGCCCTCATGAGCATCCACCGCGACCTGCCGAAGTTCGAAGGACGCAGCCGGTTCAGCAGCTGGGGCTACAAGGTCTGCCTGAACGCGGCCCTGATGGTCCGCCGCAGCCGGGTGCGCATCCACGACATGGAGCGCCCGGAGCCGCTGGCCCTGGGACCCTTCGACGGGCGGGGCCACCACGCCGAGGCCGAGCGCCTGCCGGAGTGGCAGGTGGAGGCCCAGGCCCACGATCTGGTCGAACGCCAGGAGCTGCGGGCGTGCCTGAACCGGGCCCTGGACGAGCTCCCGGATTCGCACCGGATCGTGTTCGTGTTGAAGGACCTGGAGGACTGGGAGACGGACGACATCGCCCGGCACCTCCAGCTGACCCACGGCACGGTCCGCCAGCGCCTCCACCGGGCGCGGGTGCTGCTGCAGGCGCGGCTCCGCGCCCATGTCCTGGGAGGCCGCGCATGAAGCTCCTGCCCTCATGCCATGACGTCCAGACCGACCTCACCGAGTACGCCGAAGGGACGTTGCCGCTGTCGCGCCGGCTTGGAATCTGGCTCCACCTGCTGCTGTGCCGGGTCTGCGCGGCTTTCCAGCGGGGTCTGGAGGCCCTGCCCGGCCTGGCCAAGACTTCGCTGGCGCCGCCCCCGGAGGCGCCGGAGGCGGCCAACGAGGCTCTGGCCCGGGTCCAGGCGGCGCTGCGTAAGTCCTAGCCCCGCCTCAGCGTGAGGATGGCGATCTCGGGGACGGCGGCGATGCGGATGGGCAGGCCCACGACGCCCAGGCCGCGGCTGACGTAGAGCAGGTCTTCGCCCTCGCGGTAGAGGCCGGCCGTGCGGGGCCCGATGAGGTTCGCGCTGCTCCAGCCCGGGATGGGGTTGATCTGGCCACCGTGGGTGTGCCCGGAGAGGGTGAGCCGCGCCCCGGCGGCCAGGGCCTGCTCCCACTCGCTGGGCCGGTGGTTCATGCAGATGCGGAAGGCTTCCGCGGGCAGGTCCCGGGCCGCTTCGGCCGGCCGGGGGCCCGGGCCGAAGACCAGGCGGCGGAAGCGGCCGTTCCGCGCCATGGGATCCTGCAGACCCAGCACGGCCAGGGTCGAGCCGCCCCGCTGGACCAGGGCCGCCGCGTTCTCCAGGCAGCGGATGCCAGCGGCCTCCAGGTCCCGCCAGATGGGCCGGGGATCATCGAAGAAGTCGTGGTTGCCCAGCACGGCGAAGCGGCCCAGGGGCGGCAGGAAGCCCTCGAAGGCCTCGAGCAGGGGCGCCAGCTCCTCCGGCCTGCTGTCCACGAGATCTCCCGTGAGCAGCAGCAGTTCCGGCCGCTCCCGCTCGGTGAGCTCCCGCCAGCGGCGCAGCGTTGCCGCGCCCACCAGGGGCCCCGCGTGGAGGTCGCTCAGGTGGGCGATCCGCAGCCCATCCAGGCCGGGAGGCAGGTCGGGAAAGGCGACGGTCGTCCGGGTGATCTCCGGATCACCGTAGGCCTGCCGGGCGCCCACCACGCCCACGGCGAGGGCGGCCCCGGTGCTGGCCAGGGCCGCCGTCCGCAGGAAGGCCCGGCGTCCGGCGTCTGGCGGGGTGTCCCCCTCGCCATCCTGGTTCCGGAGGCGCCAGAGCCGCCAGCCCCATTCGGCCAGCATGGCGATGAGCAGGTGCAGGACCGTGAAGGCCTGGAAGTAGAACCCGGCCCGGGCCAGGGAGCGCAGCAGGGGCAGGCTGCCCGGTCCGCTGATGCCCATGGCGCGGAGCACGGCGAAGACGATCAAGGGCAGGTGCAGCCCCACGAGAATCCAGGGCAGCCAGGGAACGGCGCGCTTCGGCACTTCCAGCCGCAGCAGCCGCAAATGGAGCCACTGGACCAGGAGGATGATGACAAGCGCGATGAGGAAGGACATGGGGGCCCTGGCGAGGGTTAGGAGTGTATCCAGGTCATGGGTGGGGGCTGCACTGGGGCGCCAGCCGAGGGAGGCAAGGAAGGCGACGAAGGCCTTGGCGGTTCAGGCCGAGGAGCCTGACGCCGCCCCGGCCCGCCCCAGCCCGAGGTTGATGGCAAAGGGCCCCCCCCCAACCCCCCCTCCCCCCCGGCCGGAAACCCTTTGCCATCAATGCAGCCCCTATCGATTACCTGGACACACTCCTAAGGTCGCACGATCACACTCAAGGTCCCCACGGTGCGGTCCTTCATGAGGCCATCCAGGGGGCGGTGGAGGCCCAGCGTGAAGGAGAGATTGCCGGCCAGCCGCCGGAGCACGTCCATGGGCAGGCCGAGGGCGCGGCTGTCCAGCTCGAGGCCCACCACGCGCTGGGCGGAGGGGCGGGCCGCCGAGTCCTGCCAGAGGGTGGCGTGCTCCACATAGGCGTGGAAGGCGCCGTGCCCCAGCTCGCCGCGCAGGCGCTGGAGGCGGTTGCCCGTGGTGGTGTAGGCGGGCAGGGCCGCCTGCACCACCCGGTTGGCGTCCAGGGAGGTGGGGAGCAGGGAGGTGGGGACGCCGCCGAGGTGGAAGCGGTCATGGGCGGAGGGATCACCGCCGATGCGGCCCGACTCGGCCTCGAGGGTGATGGGCGCCCAGGGGTTGATCCAGCCGGCGCGGAGGGAGAGGCGCGTGAGGGTCCAAGACTGGCCGCCGGTCCGGCCCCCGAACTCGCGGAGCGCTGCGGAGGCGCGGAGCCCCTGGCGATCCCAACTCCAGAAGCTGCCGAGCGTGGCCTCCACCCCGCCCAGGGCGCGGGGGAAGCCCTCCGCGTCGACGGGCAGGACGCGCTCGAAGGCCGCCACGGGACGCAGGGTGAACCCGGGACGGCCCTGGTCGACGTGCTCCAGGGCCAGTTCGGCGCCCCGGCGCTCGCGGTCGAAGCCCCGGATGGCCAGGTGGTCCTGGTAGAAGGGGCGTTCGAGTGTGGAGAAGATCTGCAGGGAGGGCGCCCAGCTCCAGCCGCGCCAGGCCGCGCCCAGCATGCCCCCGCGGGGCCCCGCGGCGTTGCCGAAGCCCGCCAGAACCTGCCAGTTCAGGCGGCCGAGGATGTCGTTGCCCCCGGCCCCGAGCTGGTAGCTGTTGCCCGAGGGTGTGCTGCTGTAGCCCACCAGCGAGAAGGTGTCGTGGCTCGGCCCCACCCGGTAGGGCTGGGGTTCCACGGGGACCGGCGCGGGGAGTGGGCTGGGCTCGTCGGCCCTCGGTAGCACCAGGTCCTTCACGAGGGGTGCGGGATCGGCGGGCAGGGGCCTCGCCTCCAGGGGCGGCTGCGTGGCGTCGAGCCGGCGGATCTGCAGGCCCGAGGCGCTGAGCTGGGTGTAGTAGATCCACTTGCCGTCGGGCGTGGCGGTGGGATTCCAGGCCGCGGCCAGGGTGCGGGTGAGCGGCCGGCCGGCCGCAT
Source organism: Candidatus Geothrix odensensis (assembly GCA_016714685.1). Lineage (GTDB taxonomy): Bacteria > Acidobacteriota > Holophagae > Holophagales > Holophagaceae > Geothrix > Geothrix odensensis. Next base: position 177,113 of record JADKCH010000002.1, on the reverse strand, counting down.
CCACCAGGTTCCAGATGCCGTCCACTTCCTTCCAGGTCGGGCGGGACCTGGCGGTGTCCGGGGGGACGGGGGTGGGCTGCCCTCCCAGGCTCCACTGGCGGCCCTGCGGTCGTAGTACGCCTTCGGAATCCGGCAGGCGCAGCTGGTAGGCGATGGTCTGGGACGAGGTCCAGACCGGCTTCCAGGGCAGCGCGCCATGGACGCGCCCCAGGCGGCGGTTGGGGGGGAGCACGGGCACCAGCGGGGCGTGGTCTTCCGGTTCGTCGGGATCCTTCTTGGCGGCCTTGGGCGCCTTGGGGGTCGTCAGATCCCAGACGTAGAGTCCGGGCTTCTTGGGGTCCAGCACCCGGGCAAGGAGTTTCGTCCCATCGGGGCTGAGGGCCAGGTCCGTGGCCCAGCCGCCCAGCTGGGCGACCACCTCGCCCTGTCTCAGCCCTTCGGCCTTCGACCGGCGCTCGAGCTCCAGGGCGGTGTGGGTGAGCTCGGCGCAGAAGCGCTGGTAGCCGTCCCTGGGCCCGAAGCCGAAGGTGGCCCGGAACGAGGCCTCGAAGTCGCGCTTGCCCGCCAGGCGCACCCAGAGGGTTTGGAGCGCCTTCGGATCCCCGGCCTTCGCCTCCAGCCACTCGAGGTAGGCGCTGCCGCCCAGGTAGGCCATGCTGCCGCCCAGGAAGCCGTCCATGCCGCTGAGGGCCTCGTAGGTGGGCAGCTTGCCCTCCAGGGCCCACTGGCGCAGCACCGAGGCGCGGATGGCGCTGTGGGGCCGGCCGCTGCCCGTCAGCTTCCCTTCGATGAGGGTGGCGTAGCCCTCGATGACCCAGCGGGGTGATTTCTCCGTGAGTGGGCCCAGGGCCGCGGTCCAGCGCCGCCACAGGCTGGGCTTGCGGGCGGGGCGCAGCAGGTGGTGCATGTGCGCCAGCTCATGGGTGACCAGCAGCTCCGCCCAGCCGTGGTGGTGGCCGATGGCGGAATCCGGCTCGGGCTCGGTCTTCCAGAGCACCACGTGGGGCCGCTGGAGGATCGGGAAGGCCATGCCGTTGGCTTCCATGACGGGATCCAGGATCACGATATCCATGGGCTGCTCGTAGGCGAAACCGATCAGCCCCAGATACTGCGCGTGGATCCCCTCTGCGCGTCCAGCCACTTCCTGGCCAAAGGCCTCGAAGGCTCTGGGGCAGTGGATCCGGTAGTGTGCCGTGGTGAAGGTGATCCAGGCGGCATCGGGGGCCTGGGTGCGGGGCGCAGCCTGGAGCAGGGCGGGCAGGAGCGCGAAACAGGGCAGGAGGCGGTGGCGGTTCATGACCCTAGTCTGCCGGACCGAGCACCCCTTTCCGAGGCCTGATCGTTTCATGGCCATGTCCCGCACCAGGATCCTGCCCGACCAGGTGGCCAACCAGATCGTCGGGGGCGAAGGGTGCCCCGCTCTGCGGGAGGCTGCGATCGCGGGCAGCCAGATGACGACCCGACCGCCGATCCACGATCTAGACTGATCCCATGGCCAAGATCCGAATCCTCCCCGACCAGGTTGCGAATCAGATCGCGGCGGGTGAGGGGGGGCCCCGCTCTGCGAACGCAAGCCGGAGGCGCGGTGTGAGCAGGAGCAGGCTCCAGGGGAGGCTGCGATCGCGGGCAGCCAGATGACGACCCGACCGCCGATCCACGATCTAGACTGATCCCATGGCCAAGATCCGAATCCTCCCCGACCAGGTTGCGAATCAGATCGCGGCGGGCGAGGTCGTCGAGCGGCCCGCCTCGGTCCTCAAGGAGCTGGTGGAGAACGCCCTGGATGCCGGTGCCACGAGCATCGAGGTGGCCTGGGAGGAGGGCGGCAAGCGCCTGCTGGAGGTGGCGGACGACGGGTCGGGCATGGCCCGGGACGACCTCTACCTGGCCCTGGAGCGCCACGCCACCAGCAAGGTGCGCACGGCGGAAGACCTCGGCCACCTGGGCACCTTCGGATTCCGCGGCGAGGCCCTGCCCAGCATCGCCAGCGTGAGCCGCTTCGAGCTCACCAGCGCCGAGGCGGAGGGCGCCGGGCACCGACTGCGCTCCGAGTTCGGCGTGATCAAGGGCGTGACCCCCACGGCCCGTAGCCGGGGAACCACCGTGTCGGTGCGGGATCTCTTCGCCCAGCTGCCGGCCCGCCGCCGCTTCCTGAAATCCACGGACACGGAACACGCCCAGCTTTGGGGCGTGGTCGCGCGGCTGGCCCTCAGCGCGCCGGGCGTCCACTGGACCATCCGGCCCGATCGCGGCACGCCGCTGGTGCTGCCGCCCGTGGAGGACCCAGGTCTGCGCCTGGCGCCCCTGCTGGGTGAGAAGCTGGCCCGCCTGGTGCCCTTCGTGAACGGTGAATCCCCGTGGCAGCTGCGGGGTTTCGTGTCGCCGCCGGATCTCAGCTTCCGCGACCGCAACCACCTCTACCTCTTCGTGAACGGCCGGGCGGTGCGGGACCGCCTGCTGCTGGCCGCCCTGGCGGAGGCCTGGTCCGGAACCTTCGCCAAGGGCTCGTACCCTGCCGCGGTGCTCTTCCTGGAGCTGCCCCCCGAGGCGGTGGATGTGAACGTGCACCCCACCAAGGCCGAGGTGCGCTTCCGGGAGCCCCAGCGCATCTTCGCCTGGGTGCGCGGTGGCGCCGAGGAGGCCTGGGCCAAGCTGCGGGGCGGCCTCGCCTCGGTGCTGGAGCTGCCACCCAAGCCCCTGGAGGCGGAGTTCGACCTCGATCCCTCCCGCCGCGCGGCGCCGCAGCACCCCCGGCTCTGGTCCTCCGAGCACTCCGGCGGCGCCCTGGGGGCCTACCAGGCTCTGGCCAGCCCCTTCGCGACCCGCCCCCTGGAGACGGTCTACGCCTACGAGCCCACGCCTTCTAGTGTGGCCGAGGGCCTGGGCACCGGCGGCCTCCGCTACCTGGGTTCCTTCCAGCAGACCTACCTCATGGTGGAGGTGGACGGCGAGCGCGGCCCCGAGCTCTGGATCGTGGACCAGCACGTGGCTCACGAGCGGGTGCTCTTCGAGCGGCTCTTCCTGCGCCGCCATGCGCCCGCCATCCAGCCCCTGCTGCCGTCCCGGGTGGTGCAGCTGGGCCCCGAGGCCCTGGCTCGGCTCACGCCCTTCCTGGCGGAACTGGAAGCCGCGGGCGTGGAGGCAGAACCTTTCGGCGCCGACGCCCTGGTGGTGCGCGGGCTGCCCGATTTCCTGGTGGACCGCGACCCCCAGGCCCTGCTGGAGGATCTGCTGGAACGACTCGAGCGGGAAGGCCGTGTGGACCTCGACGCCTTCCGTCGCGACCTCAACGCTGAGCTGGCCTGCCGCGCCGCCATCAAGAAGCACCACGCCCTGCCCCCGGAGCTGGCCCTGGGCCTCGTCCAGGACCTGCTGGCCTGCGAGGTGCCCAACACGTGTCCCCACGGCCGCCCGATCATCAAGAAGCTCACGCTGGATGACCTGGAACGGAGCTTCGGGCGACGGGTGTGACCGGTGCTCAGGACGACGGAGAGAGCCGCTCCGCCACCAGGTCCACGCCCAGTCGCTTGGCAGTGGCATAGAGCGCGGGACGGGCCAGGCCCAGGGCTTCGGCGGCCTCCGCCACGCGGAAGCCGCATGACTGGAGGGTCTCGAGGAGCAGGCGCCGCTGGAAGGCCCGGGTCGCCTCCTCCCAGGTGCGTGCCTGCAAGGTCGGCCCGTCGAGTTCCGGGAAGTGGCCGGGCTTCAGGAGGCCGTCCTCGCAGCGCAGGATGGCGCGCTCCAGGGCATGGAGCAGCTCCCGGACGTTGCCGGGCCAGGGGCGCCGGGCCAGGGCCTGGGGCAGGCCGGGGGCCAGGGCGGGAATGGGTCGCCGTACGGCCTGGGCCGCGCGGATGGCGAGGCGCGGCAGCAGGTAGGGAAACTCGTGGCGGCGGTCGGCCAGCGGGGGCAGGTGGAGCACGGCTCCCTGCAGGCGGAAGAGCAGGTCGCGCCGGAAGGCGCCGGCCGTGGCCAGCTCCTCCAGGGGGCGGTGGGTGGCGGCGATGAAGCGGACGTCCACCTTCACGGCGTGGTCGGAGCCGACCCGGCGGATCTCCCGCTCCTGGAGCACCCGGAGCAGCAGGGACTGGAGGCGCGGGGACAGGTCCGCCACCTCGTCGAGGAACAGGGTGCCCCCCCGGGCCATCTCGATGGCGCCTCGGCGTTCCCGGTCCGCCCCGGTGAAGGCTCCCTTCATGTGTCCGAAGAGCTCGGATTCCAGCAGTCCCTCCGCGAAGGCCGAGCAGTTCACGGCCACCAGGGAACCGGTCCGGCCCGAGCGCCGATGGACCTCGGTGGCCGCCAGCTCCTTGCCGGTGCCAGTGGGGCCCAGGATCAGCACGGGCAGGTCCGAGCCCGCCACGCGATCCAGCTCGCGCAGGACCGAGGCCATGGGCTCGGTGCCGTCCGTCCAGAGGAGCCCGGATTCCACGAGGGATTCCGCGGGCCGGCGGGCACGGTGGCGGGCCAGCCAAGGCGCGATCAGCAGGGGCTCCAGGGGGGATCGGGGCGGCTGCTCCGCCGGCTGGGCCAGCAGTACCGAGCCCACTGGGCAGCCCTCCCAGATCAGGGGATGCCCCCGCCAGACCCAGCCCCCTTGGAGAATGGGCGGCAGCGTCCCATCCTTGGCCAGGCGGCTGAGCGCCCCCTCTGGAGGTGCCTCGCCCGTGCCCAGGGAGTGGACCTGGCCCTCTTCCTCCCAGGCGATCCAGGTGGGAGTCTCCCGCCCGGCCAGCCAGTCCTTGAAGAGGAGGGTGGGTGCCGGATCCTCGTTCGAGTCAGGACGGGGCCAGAGGGCCGCCAGGCGCCGCTGGTGTCGGCTGGAATCCGCCCGGTCGGCGATGGTCTGGAGGGCGAGCAGGCGCAGGGCCGACCGCTCCTCCGGGACCCGCTCCAGCACCTGGAGGCCCAGCTCCAGGCGCATGACCTGGTTGGGGCAGTCCCGCCAGGCCGCCCATACGCTCGGGGACGATCCATGGCCGCGGAAGAGCCGGTGGGCCTCCCAGCCGAGCCGGGCCTCCGGATCGGCCCCCTCGGGGGGGCCTTCCACCAGGGGCCCCAGGGCTGCCTCGAGGAAGCGGGCGTAGGGATGGCCGCTTACATGAGGCAGGGCCTCCCGCACCAGGTCCCACCGCTCCCGGTCCAGGCCGTGGACCGCCAGCAGGCCCCAGGCGGGGGGGAAACCCGGGTAGGTGTCGACCAGGCTTCGGATGCGAGCCAGCGCGGAGGACGGGTCGAGGTACACATCCGCCAGTTGGGCCGCCTCATGGTCGTGCCAGGGCTGGGGCAGGGGACCACGCAGGTCCGCCCAGCGCCGGTGGGCCGGGAGGTCCGCCCACTGCAGGCCCATGAAGGCCGCGTTGGACGCGGCTCGGGCAGCCCAGCCGGATGAGCCCAGCCGCATGAAATGCGCATGGGCCAGGGTGAAGGCCCGCAGGGCCCGCTCAGGCTCGCAGGCCCGAGAAGCTTCCAGGCCCTCTGCCATCCAGTGGAAGGGGTCGGCGCAGGGGTGGGCTGTCGTCCCCCAGGCCGGATAGCCCGGCACGGGTTCCGCCGCCTCGCCGCCCCAGCGCATCCGCAGCCGGTCCCAGGTGGGGTGGCCGGAAGCGGGGGGCGGTTCCGGCCGTGCCGTCCGCTCCTGGAGATCCGCCTCCAGCGAGGGGGTCCACCCCGGTGGCGGGTCCGCGGGCATCCGCAGAGCCAGAACCTCGGCCAACGGGGACTCCGGTGGGAGCCCTGCCCCCAGGTTGCGGGGCACCAGGGGCTCCAGGCCCCGGGGCGAGGCGCCGAACCCGCGGGCCCAGGCCCGGAGCCTCGGGTCCAGCATCCAGGCGCCGTCCGGGCCCTGGTGCAGCCAGCCCGAGGCGCGATGGGGGACCAAGTCCTCCGGGAGCTCGGGGAGCAGGATCGATTCTGCGCGGCCCTGGATGGCGGGCCAGGGCAGCCCGGTATCCAGGGGGCCTTCCGGCAGCAGCCGGCCCTCCCCATCCAGGGACCTCAGCAGGAACTCCCACCAGCCGGTTGGGAGGGAGCGCCATCCGGCCGGGACCAGGTCCAGGTAGGGCGGAAGGTGGAGGGTGCCCCCGGCATCCACCGCGCCGAGCAGGGCCACCCAGCGCAGGCGCTGGGGCAGGTCCAGCAGAACCGAGCCCGCTGCCATCCAGGGGGTGCCATCCCCGTCCAGCAGAGCTTCCCAGGCCCAGGCCACCAGCTCATCCTCACGGCTGCCTCGCAAGCTGGGGGCCGCACCCGTGCTGCCATGACGGAGCAGGGCCACCCAGGCTGGATCGGGTTGGGCTTCGAAGGCCACGGGTGCTTGCGATGCCTTGGGCCCCTGGGGGCGCCGGGCCTCCTGTTTCAGCCGGGGCCAGCGGCCCTCGTGGCCGCCCAGCAGCCAGGCCTGGGAGATGGCCGCCAGGGCCCAGGCCGGATCTCCCCAGCGCCGGCCCCGGTCCAGGCCCCAAGGAGCCTTCCAGTCGCCCAGCCAGGCGGCCCTCAGCATCCGAGCATCCCCCGCCAAACCCCCCAGAAGTCCGGGAAGGTCTTCGCCACGCACTGGGGATCCTGCAACTCGCCTCCCCAGCGCAACCCACCCAGGGCGGCGGCGAAAGCCATGCGGTGGTCGTTGCGCGGGCTGATCGGGCTCCGGTCGGCCACAGCCGTCCCCGGTGCGATCCGCAGGGTGTGGTCCCCGATGACTTCCGCCTGGCCGCCCAGCCAACGCACCAGCTCCGCGGAGGCATCCAGGCGATCGCATTCCTTGTGGGGGAGGGTATGGAGTCCCCTCAACTCCGAGGGGGCCGGAGCCAGGGCCGCGAGGGCCGCCAGCACGGGGCCCAGGTCCGGGCAATCCGTCAGGTCCGCCTCCAGACCGCGCTGGAGGGGTCCCTGGAGTTCGAGGGTCTGGGCATCGATCCAGCGGGCCGTACAGCCTGCCGCTTCCAGGATGGTGACCATGGCCCGGTCGCCCTGGGCGTCCTCGGGGTCCAGCGGGCCCACCTCGAGCCGCCGTCCCGCGGCCCCCGCCGCCGCGAGGAAGGCCGCGGCGCCGCTCCAGTCCCCCGGCAGGATCAGGTCCCTGGGCTGGAGGCTCCCGCCCGGGATCTGCCACCGCCCAGATTCCAGGACAGCCGCGCAGCCGAAGCGCTGCAGCCACTGGGTGGTGAGGGTCAGGTAGCTGGGGCTGGCCACCTCCTCCCAGGTGAGTTGGCTGGGCCCGGACAATCCCGCGGCGGCCAGGGCCAAGCCGGACAGGAACTGACTGCTGAGGCGGGCATCCACATGGAAATTCAGCTGCTTGGGTGGCACCGGACTCGGCCGAAGCCAGGCCCCCGAGGCATCGGCGGACCACCGGGCGCCCAGGGCCTCCAGGGGGCCGAGCAGGGGGCCTAGGGGCCTCTCGAAGAGCCGGGGATCGCCCTCGAGACGGACCGGCCCCTCTGCGCAGAGGGCCAGCCAGGGGAGGAGGAACCGCAGCGTGGTGCCGGACGCCCCGAGCCAGAGCGGCCCCAGGGCCCGGGGTCGTGTGCCGCCCTGGATGCGCCAGGCGCCACCTTCCTCGACGATCGGGATCCCCAGGCCCCGCAGAGCCTGGCGCATCCAGCGGGTGTCTTCCGCTTCCAGACCGCCTTGAAGGTGGCTGGTACCCGGGGTGAGGGCGGCCAGCAGCAGGGCGCGATTGGTCACGGACTTGGACCCCGGGATGCGCACGGGCCTGAGGGGCTCACCGGGCGCCAGGAACCTGTCTTGGGGAAGTGACAGAAGCATGTGGGCAGGGTGCCGCGAGGCGCCCCCGACCGCAAGGGGCGATCAGCTGATGTTCTCGAAGATGGGCTTGGTGATGCGCTTGTCCGTCACGATGGTGTACTTGTAGACGCCATAGAAATCGATGGTGCGCTTGTAGCGCAGAACGATCGTGCAGGTCCCGGCATCGCCGCCCCCGGTCTTGGTGATCCTGATGGCTCCCTTGTCTGTCAGTGCCTCAATCACGTTCAGTTCGCGGGCCTTCTCCTTTACCTCGCGCTCAAGGGTTTCGATGGGCTTCTTACTGCCTCCGCTGGCGATGAAGTCGCAGGCATCCGACAGCTCGCTATTCCCGTAGTACACCGGGACTGCCTTGATGGCCACGGCGATGATCAGCCCGAGCACGAGCATGGTGACGATGCAACCGATCTTGCCTTCACCGCGCTGCTTTCGCATGGATTCCTCCGGCTCACTTCAGGTCTTCGAGGGCCTGCCTGGCCAGGGGGGCGACCAGGGGACCGTCGGGACCGAGAAGGGTTGCCTGAGGATACTTCAGTGCCTGCCGGAATGCCTGTCCCGCTTCGGACTGGTAGCTGGAGCCCAGGTGGAGGAAGCAGCGGCCGGTGTGGTAGTCGAGGGTGCCCTGGCTGACGCCGCGGACGGTGCTGAGGCGCGCGTCTCGCAGGAGCTCCATGGCCTTGTCGTACTTCCGGAACTGCATCAGGACGAGGGCCAGGTTGAGCTTGATGAGGTTGGCCTCGTCTCCCGTGGCGCCGGCGTAGAGCAGGCGCAGCTGGGCGAGCACGGCCGGGTAGCAGAGTGCTGGCGACCCCAGGGGGACTTCCAGCGCCTCCGCATGCAGGGGCACTGTCAAGGCGGTGGCGTCCTGGCTCATCGAGAGGGTGCCCTTGGCGGATTCCGTCCGCTGCTGGAGTTCCTGGACCGTGGTGACGGGTTGCCCCTGGGCCTGCAGGATGGGCCTGCCTGGCCTGCAGGCCCGCCTTCAAGGCCGGCTCGGTGGCAGCCAGCACCCAGGGGCCAGGCTCGCCGGGAACATCCAGGAGCGTGGCGCCGAGGCCAGGCCGCCGGAGGCTGGGGACTGCGTTGAGCCTTACGGCCAGGGAGGCCAGCGGATCCTGTTCCAGGGGCTTCACGACGAGGCGCTCCTCCTCGCCGTCGAGGGTGCGAAGCACCAACTCGATCCGGTGGATCACTGGATCCGGAACCGTCCTCGCCAGCAGGATCAGCTCCGCCTCCCGGGAGGCCTGCAACCGGGCCAGGGCATCGGCGGGCGGCTCGTCTGGGCGCGCTGAAAGAAAGGCCACCTGCTGCAGACGGTCCCCGAGGGACTGGAGCAGGGCCAGGAACCGGGCGCGACCCGTGAAGTCCCCGCCCTCCAGCCCAGCGAAGGCCAGCCGGGGCTTCGGACGGACTTCCAGGCTCACGGCCTTGCCCTCCTCCATGATGAGGCGCTGGGCGAAGCCACCGCTCGGGAAGCGCACCAGCAGGTCGTAGGCCCCGGTGCACACCGGAAGGTTCACCTGGGGCAGGGGGCCCTTGCTCTGGCCGGAGAGGAACAGCTCCCCTCCGGGCCAGGGAGAGGAGATCGAGAGGCTGCCCAGCGAGGGCTCCAGGCGGATCGGTTCCAGGGTGTGGTCGGCGGCGGGTGTCGCGAGGTCCGCACCGAGCTCGAGGACCTTGGTGCGGAGGCACGGCGCGCGCAGCTCGAGGCGGTGCTTGCCGGGGTGGAGCTCGGGGATGACGAAGGCCGCCGAGAAGTCCTCCGGGCGCAGGCCCAGGGGGAGAGCCAGGGCGGCCGCCTCGGGACCACCCTGGCCGATCGCGTAGCCGAGGCTCTGGCCGTCCAGCAGGACTTCCACGTCCCGCGGCTGGACGTAGAGGGTGATGGTGGAGGCGGTCCGGGTCAGCTTGAAATCGGCGCTCTTCGCGTCATGGGGGCCCAGTTCCAGGGTGAGCTCGGCGGGCGCGTGGCCGGGCCGGGTGTAGCTGAGCTTGTGGGTTCCAAATGGGAGGAACTTCCGGGACAGGGAGGGGAAAGGCCTGCCGTCAATGACCAGGCGACCCCCTTCAGGTAGGAAGCTGAGTTTGACGAGGGCGTACTTCTCGGACTTCATGCGCTCGAAGAGGGCTGCGAGTCGCTGCGAAGTCAGGGCCTTGTCCAGTTCGAAGTCAGGGTTCAGATCCAGCAGGGCCTGGAGTCGCGCCTGGGCCCGGGCCTTGCTCTGCGCGCTGCGGTCGTCGAGGACGGCCAGCCAGTTGTAGCTCTCGCAGAGCACCTGGCTCCACTCGGGCTCCAGCCCGGCGGCCTTGGGCGCCAGCGCGGCCACCACCGTGTCGAAGCGCGCGGTCGCGCCCTCCCGGTCACCCTGGGTGGCCCAGAGGGCCTTGGCCTGGAGGAAGGTGTCCTTGAGGGCCGCATCCTGGGCCGTCAGCAGGCCGCAGAAGAGGGAGAGGAGCAGGAGGAGTCGGAAGCGCATGTCAGTTCAACCGGATCAGCAGGTCGTTGCGGCGGTCGCACAGGATCAGGCCGCCGGAGCGATCCATGGCCAGGGAGGTGATGCGCCCGCTGATGCCCAGGGCCTTGAACGTGGCCTGCCGCAGCACCGCGCCGTCGGGGCCGTAGATCACGACGCCCTCGCCGAAATCCCCGCCATCCACCAGGGCGGCGATCTGGCCCGCCCCGTCGGTGGCCAGGGCCGTCACCGCCTTGAAGGGTGCCGGCAGGTCCTGGCCGTAGGGGACGACGATGCGGGGTTGGCCGTCGCGGTCGAGGAAGAGCAGCTTCCGGTCCGCATCGGCGGAGATGACCAGGCCACCCGTGGGGAGCGCAGCCATGGCGCCGGCCGGCGGGGAGGCCACGGTGCGCGAGCTTCCATCCGGGGTGAACAGGGTCAGGGCGGGCATTTTGGCGTCTGATACCCAGAGGGTGCCCCAGCGGTCCACGGCCGCCCCTGAGATCGCGCTGAGGGTGCCGAGCGGCTGGGCGACGCCCCCTTCTTCGCGTACCAGGGTGTTTTTCGAGAGCATCCAGGTCGTCCCCTCGGGTCCGGCGCACAGGACCCGGGTGCCGGGGGCCGGGGGGCCCTGGGGCACCAGCTCGGTCCCCTGCAACCGGAACACCCTGTCCAATTCATTCTGGAAGATGAGCAGGGCGCCATCCGACGCGAGGGCGAGCAGGGTCGGGGTCTTCAGCCACTTCGCCCGGCCCGCCGGCCAGGGCCCCTCATTCCGCAGAGGTGGTTTCTGCAGGCGGTGCTTCACCAGGACGGCGGTCCGCCAGGTGGCCTCCTGGGCCTCGGGGGTCTGGGGATGCTCGGCCCTCAAGCGCTGGAGCATCCGGAGGCAGCCGGGCAGATCCCCGAGCAGGTCCATGGTCGTGGCAGCCTCGAGCATGGCCCGGGAGGCCACCGCTGAGCCGTGGTGGAGACGGAATGCCTCCACGAAGTGCTGGAGGGCCCGGCCCCACTGGCCCTGGTCCCGCCAGGCCCGGCCCAGCTGGAGACGGGCCTCCGCGCAGGCCCCGGCGTCGGGGAAGAGGTCGAGGACGCGGTTGAAGTCCGCCATGGCGTCCTTCAACTCCAAGGGCCGGCGGGCCTGCCGCGCCTGCAGGATGCCCCTCAGGAGCAGGCCATCGGCGGCTTCGGGGGACTTGATGTGGTCGCGGCGGAGGCGCTCCAGGTAGGGCATGGCCGTCTCGGGTTTCCGCTCGATGTCGACGTGGTACTGGGCGAGGCGGAGCAGCACCTTGGGTGCGAACTCGCTCTGGGGGCTGCTCTGGAGCAGCTGGGCCCAGGTCTCCAGGGCCTCCTTGTAGGCCTTTGAGGCATAGGCCCTTTCACCACTGCGATACAGCCGCGCCGCCAGCTCGCCATCCTGCGCCGGGGCCTGGGCCAGGCCCGGCAGGGCGCACAGCAGCGCGGCCGGTGTTCGGAACCATGGAGACAGGGCGTGCATGCGGGCCTCGGATCTGGGGACAGCATATCCGGCCGGGATCGGCTCAGGACTCCAGCGTCTTCAAGAGTGCCTCGGGTGCGTAGGGCTTGTAGAGCGTGCCCATGAGCCAGGGTTCGCCTGGGCTGGTGTCCCGGGCGGCCGTGGACAGGAGCACCTGCCGACAGCGCCGCGTCTCCACCTGCATCTTCAGCCAGGGGCGGAGGTCCCCCATGGCATCGGCCTGCTCGGAGATCAGCAGGTCCACTGGACGCTCCGTCAGCAAGGGTGCGGCTTCGGTGCGGCTCCCCGCCTCGCGCACCTCCCACTTCGATCCGAGCGCGGCGGTGAGGCGCTTCCGGAAAAAGGCGCTGGGCTCCAGGAGAAGGATCGTGGCGATGGGCGCCCGCCGATGGATGGCGGCCTCGTCCAGCCCCAACGCCAGGAGGGCCTCCTTGGCGGCGCTGCGGAGGCCGAGGCCTGCGGCACCCTTGAAGATGTCCTTGAGTGGCTCGACCAGGTCCTGCTGCCGGCTGAGGCCCCCGATCTCGCAGAGCCGGGCCAGCTCCCTCCAGTCCTGGTCTGTGCGTTGGCTCTCCTGGATGACGAAGGCCGACAACTCCCGGGCCAGCTCCGTGCGGAGGATGAACTCGGGATCCTGCAGCGCCTCGCGCAGCGCCAGCAAGGCGGGCGCCCGGCCGGGGCCCTTGGGCGGGAGCCCGTTCAGCATGGCGCGGATCTTCTCCTCGCTGCCCGCGATGTGGCTGAGGCTGGCGCTGCGCCGCCCGAGCTCCTTCACGATGGCCGCGACCCGGTCGTTGGTGTCGCGATCCCAGTCGCCCTTGGTCCGCAGGTCGAAGAGGAAGTCGGAGAAGGAATCCTTCAGCCGGGAGTAGAGCCCCTGGTCGAAGCAGTAGAGGTGCTGGGTGGCGAGGATCGCCCGCAGCCGCTGGCCCTCGCCCTCCCGGTCGTCGCAGCAGCGGGTGATGAGCTGCTCCAGGGACGGCAGGCACTCCACGGGGAGGGGGCATTCGAAGCCGGGGAAGGCGGCGAGCAGCCCTTCCAGGGCCCGGATGAGCACCTGGGACAGCTTGAGATGGGCGGACTTGGTCAGCAGCCCGAGCCCAGCCTCGGGCGTGGCCAACCCTGCCAGCGCCTCCACCAGGGCCTCCTGGAGGCGGGCCGGCTTCCCATCGTGAAGGAGGTCCAGCAGGACGGTGCTGGCACTGGGGCAATGGGTGGCGCCCAGCGCCTCCACGGCCTCCAGGAGGAGGTCATCCCGGACGTCGGTCCGCAGGAAGGCCATCAGGGGTTCCGCCGCGGCCTTGGTTCCGTTGACCGTGAAGATGCGGAGGGCGGTGCGGATCTGCTCGGGCTGGCCGGACTGGAACAGGCCCATCACGGCCGGGAAGCTCGAGGGCAGCTTGCCGAGATGATGCATGGCCCGGTGCCCGACTTCGACGATGCCGTCCTGCATGGCCCGCATGAAGAAGGGCATCAGGGCATCCTCCTCGCGGGCCCCGAGCACATCCAGGCAGGCCAGGCGGCGCTTCGGGTCCGACACGGCCAGGACCCGCCCCAGGGCGCTCTCGTCCGTGGCCGGCACCAGGCGGCAGAACGCATAATCCAGGCCCTCGCTGTGCGCAAAGCGGTCGAAGGCATCCTGGAGGATGGGCACGGCCTGGCCGCTGGCGAGGCTCCCTGCCGTCACGCGGTGGACCAGGGCCTCGCAGACCAGGTTCAGCGTGAGGCCCAGGGAAGCCTGCTGCCTGATGGCCGTGTCCTGGGCCTCGGTCACCAGGGCGCTGAAGCGGGCCACCTTCCCTTCGAGCAGGACAATGAGGGAGTCCGTGACGAAGCGCTCATAGGGGCCTTTGGCCTCTTCCCGCAGTCGCTCCACCGGGGGGATGGGATGGCCTTCCTCGCCGGCATCGAGGGCTTCCTGGAGGGCGCGGATGACCTCCGGGTGCTGCCCGCCCATGCGGGCCGCCAGGGCCGCGACCAGGACGGACCGGGCGGCCGTGCGGGCCCCGACCTGGACCTGCTGCGTGAGGGCTTCCAGGCTTTCGAGATCCTCCAGGGTCTGCAGGGTCTCCTGGAACAGCCCCAGCAGGAGGGCCCCTTGGGGCTCCCCGGGAAGCTCGGTCACGGCGCGGAGCAGGAGGCGGAAGGCGAGGGGATCCGCTCCAGGCAGGGCCTCCCAGAGGGCGGGCAGGTCCCCGGGTTCGGCCACCAGGGCCAGTCCCCGGGCGCCCTGGTGGGCCAGGCGGGGGTTGGCCTCGCCTTCGAGGAGTCGGCCCAGATAGAAGGAGAGGGGCTGTTGGGGGTCCGCGGTGCCCAGCTCCCGGCGCAGGATCAGCTGGCGATCAGGATCCGTGCGCTGCGTCTCGAGCTTCTGGAGGGCCTCCCGCGCGGAGCGGAGTTCGAGGCGTCCCAGGGCGGCGCAGCCTTCATCGAACACGCCCAGGTCCGCTTCGTGCTGCAGGACCTGGAGCAGCCAGGGCACCCACTCCGGCCAGTCGAACTTCGCCGTGAGGCTGAACAGGAAGCGCTTCAGGGTCGGTGGGGTGGAGGGCTTGACCAGACGGCTGCCGAGCTCGGGCAGGGCCAGCTGGCGGAGCTGCTGCAGCAGCTGATTCAGGCGTACCTGCGCCCCGGCATCCGTTTCCATGGGACTTTCCAGCCAGCCGCGGAGCTCATCCAGCGGCGTCGTCGGCATGTGGCGGAGGGGAGTGGCCATCCTGTTCCCATCGGCTCGAAGGGGTCCCGGGTGAAGAACCACCGTTTCGGCCGGAAAGTGTTAGCGTCTTGCCATGAGAGCCCTGTATTGGATCCTCCTGGCGGCCACCGTTCAAGCCCAGACTCCCGCCTTCCTGGATCTGCTGCCGCCGGCGGCCCGGGCCGAAGCCCTGGACATCATGAAGCGGGCCGACTTCGTGTTCGAGACCCGGACCCAGCCGAAGCAGGTGCGCCTGGCCACCATGGAGAAGCTCTTCGATCATCCGGTGCTCGGCGCGGCCATGTGGCGACACTGCCAGTTCGTGCCGGGTTTTTACGCTTTCATCCATGCCGATGGAGCCTGGAGCATCGATGATACGCGGGGCCTCAAGGGCACTCTGCGGCTGGTGCACCAGCGCCCGGGCCACCGGGTCTACCTGGTGGAGGGGCGGGCCGAGAAGGGCCGCCTGCCCGTGGTGCCCTTCTCGGTGGGCGCCAAGATGCTCACCTCTTACCGCTACTGGGAGGGCAGGAACGGCTTCGAAAGCCACCTCCACACCTGGACGGCCCTGGATTCGGCGGTGCTCGGCGTCATGTCCCGCCCCTTCCGGCCCTATATCCGGGGACGCCAGGATGAGTTCATCGCCTACATCAACGGGAATGTCGCCACCTTCGGGGAATTCGCCGACCTCAGCCCGAAGAACTTCCACGAGCCCTTGAAACGGGACGGGGATGCCCTGGCCTTGCGCGAATTCGAAGCCATCTTCCTGGGCCGGTGATGATCCTGGCCTTGGAGGCTTCCTTCCAGGCCCTGCGGCATCCGGGCACCGCGTTCCAGTCGCCGCCACCGCCTCTGGGCAAGGCCGCCCGGGACATGGTCCTGGTCTGGGTGCCGCTGGCCCTCGTGAACGCGGCCTTGACGGTATCGCACACGCTACGGGCCTACGGTTCCCTCCGCCAGGGGGCGATTCCGGCCGGGGGGTTCGGCTGGTTCGGGCTGGACCCGGAAGTCCTCCAGGCCTCCCTGGGCGCCCTGCCCGCCCCGCCGGCCTTCGGCCAAGTCTGGCCCTGGCTGCTCCTGGTCGTGCCCACCGGGGTGCTGGGAACATGGCTCCACCACGCGGTCTGGGACCACACAGGGCTGTGGCTGCTGAGGGGGCTGAACCAGAACCGGGGCTTCCGGACCAGTCTCCTGGCCGAAGCCGAGGCGCTCCGCATCGCCGCGCTGGGAACCCTGCTGGGGTTGGCGGGGTTCCTGCCCGTCCTGGGCCCGCTGCTGGCGCTGCCCCTGCTGCTTCTCGATGGCTACCTGTGGCTGTTCCGGGGCTTCGCGCTGGCGGCCCGGCATGGCTGCGAGCCTTGGCGGGGGGTGGCGGCCACGGTGGTGCACGCGGTCCTGCTGGGCTGCTTCGCCCTGGGACTCTTCGCGTTGATGCTGCTCATGCTCCGGCTGGGCGCATGAGGCGGGTGCCCTGGGTGGCGCTGGGGGCCCTGTTCGCGGCCCTGGGTGCCTGGGCCTCGGGTTTTCTGCAGCCAGTGGCGGCACTGCTTCCAGGCTGCGCCTTCAAGGGCCTGACGGGGTTCGCCTGCGCCACCTGCGGCTTGACCCGCTGCGTCCTTGCCCTGGGCCGCTGGGACTGGACCGGGGCCTTCCACTGGCATCCGGTGGCGGCGGGCGCCGCCGCATTGCTCCCGTTTCTTGCGGTCTGGGATCTTCGTCGGGCCTGGCGGGGCGAGCCCTATCCCGGGCTTCCGGATTCGCGGGTCCTGCGCCTGTCGGTCTGGGCGCTGCTGCTGGGCACCTGGGCGCTCCAGGCGCTGCGCGGAATGTAGAGGTCGTTTTGCATCCGGCCGGACTCCGGTCATGCTTTGGGCACGTATCACCGGAGTCCCGCCATGTTCCAGCAAATCCTGGATCAGCTCATCGAACGCGTGCCCGAGGCCCTGGCCGCGACCTTCAATGACCGGGACGGAGATCCCATCTGCTCGCGCACGATCCAGGTGTCCAACGAGGGACTCCAGCTCCTGGGCGCCTACCAGCATGTGGTGAAACGGCACCTGCAGCAGGCGGTCGAGGAGTTTGACCGCGGCGAGGTGAAGCAGGTGGCCTTCGCCACGGACCAGCACTGGATTCTGATGATCGGGGCCCGGGAGCACTGCACCCTGGTACTGGTGATGCAGCGGGAGGGCATCCTGGGCCGGGCCCGCTTCCACATGGAACAGGCCATCGAGGCCCTGAACGGTCAATTGTAGGGAGTGCTCGATGGAACGTCTGATTGGCTTGGCCGGAATCGTGGCCTTTGTGGCCCTTGCGTACCTGCTTTCGCACAAGCGGAGCGCCATCCACTGGAAGACCATCGCCTGGGGCCTGGGGCTCCAGTGGATCTTCGCGCTGGTGGTGCTCAAGGGCACCCTCATTGCCGACCTGCTGTCCTTCCTGCCCTTCCCGAAGGGTATGGGCTGGGTGGTGCTCGTCCTGATGTTCACGCCCATGCTGCTCCGGCGTTTCGCCTCCTATGAAAACAAGACCCTCAACTGGGGCCTCTTCGGCGTCATCGTCCTGGGCCTGCTGCGGGGAAACCTGGTGGGTTCCACCTTTGACCGGATGCGGATCGTGGTCGAGCACCTGATGGCCTATGCCCACGAGGGGGCGAGTTTCGTGTTCGGATCCCTCTCCGACGGTCCCGCCGGCAAGGTGGGGATGGTCTTCGCCTTCGCGGTGCTGCCCACCATCATCTTCGTGGCCTCGATCTTCGCGGTGCTCTACTACCTGGGCGTCATGCAGTGGGTGGTGGGCGCGGCCGCCAGGGCCATGGGCCGCTTCCTGAAAGTGTCCGGTGCGGAGAGCGTGAGCGTGGCCGCCAGCATCCTCATGGGCCAGACCGAGGCGCCACTCACCATCCGGCCCTTCCTGGCGAAGATGACCCGCAGTGAGCTCATGGTGATCATGACGGCGGGCATGGCTCACGTGTCGGGCAGCATCATGGTGGCCTACGTCCAGGTGGCGCACGTGGACATCGTGCACCTCCTCACCGCCGTGATCATGACGGCGCCCGGCGCGGTGATGATGGCCAAGCTGCTGGAACCGGAGACGGAGATTCCCGAGACCTCCGGCGAGATCAAGGTGGATATCCCCAACCACGACGCCAACGTGCTGGACGCCGCGGCGCGGGGCGCCTTCGAAGGCGGGCAGCTGGCCTTCAACGTGGCGGTCATGCTCATCGCCTTCATCGCCCTCATCTACCTGCTCAATGGCCTGATGAAGGCCATCCACCCGGGCTTCAGCCTGGAGCTGGTCCTCGGCTGGTTGTTCAAGGTCCCGGCGTTCCTGATGGGCGTGCCCTGGGGCGAGGCGGGCCTGGTGGGTGCCCTGCTGGGCAAGCGCATGGTCATCAACGAATTCGTGGCCTTCCTGGACTTGGGGGCCATGACCGGACTTTCCGCCAAGGCCAGGCTGATCTCCACCTTCGCCCTCTGTGGCTTTGCCAACTTCAGCAGCATCGCGATCCAGGTGGGCGGCATCGGGGCCCTGGTCCCCGAGCGGCGGGGTGACCTGGCACGGCTGGGCGTCCGGGCCATGCTGGCGGGCACTTTGGCCAACTTCCTCAGTGCCTGCATCGCCGGTGTGCTCACGTAGTAGGAAAAAAACCACACCAGATCTGAAGTTCAGACAACCCGGCGAATTGCCGATGAAGCATCCTCTGGAGGTGGTTCCATGTCGATGCTGCGACCTGCGTTCGTCTTCCTGGCCCTGGCCACTCCGGCCCTGCTGGCCAGCGACTACGACGCGATGTTCAGTGCGATGAAGAAGGCTTGGCCGCAGTGCGAGACGGTCGCCGTGGTTTGCGATGCCAACGGCAGCAAGCCCTCACTGGCCGCCCTCACGGGTTCGGCCACCGGGCTGAAGGTCATCGTCGTGGATGTGAAGGGGCCCCAGGACATGGGCAAGGCCATCGGAACCCTGTCCGGCCGCAAACCGGATGCCATCGTGCTGTTGGCGGGGGACAAGGTGGCGGGGGATGGCTCCTCCGCGGCCAGCTTCCTGATCCAGCGGATGGCGGGCATCAAGATCCCGACGGCGGCCACCACGGAGGCCGGGGTCAAGCAGGGGGCGGCGCTGGGCATCGGGCCCGGAACCGGCGGCAAGCTGCTGTCCAACGCCAAGGTGGCTGCGGTGGCTGGTGTGGCCGTGCCCGCCGGCGCCACGCCGCTGTAGGAACGACCATCAGACGTTAGTGCACGGTCTCCGGATCTTCGGGGCCGTCATGGGGGGGCTCCACGCCCCGCCAGCCGACCTTCCAAGCTAGGTTCATGAGCAGCGTCAGGGCGATGTAGGCCGCGAAGAAGCCCACGAAGAAGCGCTGCTGGAAGAGAACCAGGAGGGCTAGGAGGATCGTCACGCTGAGGTAGGTGACCATGACCGAACGGAGCGAGGTCGCCTTCTTCTTGAAGCTGGAAAAGCGGATGGTGGAGACCATCAGCAGGCCCACGAGGAAGAGCCCCGCGGCGAATGAATAGGCGAGGGCGGTCGTGGTGGGCGGGGTGGGATGCCAGATGATGACCGAGGCGACGCAGGCCGCCCCGGCGGGGATGGGGAGCCCCACGAAGTAGCGGGAGTCCACCGCGCCCACCTGCACGTTGAAGCGGGCCAGTCGCAGGGCTCCGCAGGCGGTGAAGACGAAGCAGGCGGCCCAGCCGGCGGCCCGCAGGTGGGAATCGTGGATGCCCAGCTGGAAGAAGGCGTAGCGGTAGGCCAGGATGGCCGGGGCCATGCCGAAGCTGATCACATCCGCGAGGCTGTCCAGCTGGACGCCGAAGTCAGTGGCGGTGTTGGTGGCGCGGGCCACGCGTCCATCCAGGCCATCGAAGACGCCCGCCAGCACCAGCAGGCCCGCAGCCCAGAGGAAGAACCGCTCGGGGGTCGCGCCAGCGGCATTGATGGACATGACCACGCTGGAGAAGCCGCAGAAGACGGAGGCCATGGTGATGCTGGAGGGCAGCACGAACATGGACCGGCGCATGGCGCGCTGGCGCCGGGCGCGGCGTTCCTCGGGAGTCAGACGGGGTCGCATGGAGGTAGTTTCTCACACCTGGGGCGGGGAGGCTGGAGTCGCCGGGCAAGGGTATGCTGGCTTTCTTCGGAGGAGAAAGGTTGAAGCACCTGGTGGTCATCGGCGGCGGACATGCCGGGATTGTCCCGACTCCGCGAAACCGCGAAGCGGAGCGCGGGAGTGGGGGACTGAATGTCCCCCGAAGGAGGGGGCTCCCGGACAGGTCAGGTGATGGAAGCTCTGGTCGTGATGCGCGCCGGGTCTCTCAAGCAGGGGGACTGGTCCCCACGATAGGAGGGAGGCCCGATCCCAGGCGGCGGTCCAGGGTGATGCGATGAAGCATCTGGTCGTGATCGGCGGCGGGCATGCCGGGATCGAGGCGGCGCACATCGCCGCGAGGATGGGCATGGCCACGACCCTGCTCACCATGAACCTCGACCAGATCGGCCAGATGAGCTGCAATCCCAGCATCGGCGGGGTCGGCAAGGGACACATGGTGCGCGAGCTGGACGCCCTGGGGGGCGCCATGGGGCGTCTCATCGACCTTACGGGCATCCATTTCCGCATCCTCAATGAGAGCCGCGGTGTGGCCGTGCGCGGCCCCCGAGCCCAGGCGGACAAGGTGAAGTACCGCATCGCGGCCCGGCGGCTCCTGGAACACCAGGCGCACCTGAAGCTGCGGCAGGGCACGGCGGCGGCCCTGCTGTGGGAGTCGGGTACCAGGAACCTCCGGGGGGTCGAGCTTCTGGATGGATCGGTGCTGCCCTGCGACGCCGTGGTGATCACCAGCGGCACCTTCCTCAACGGCCGCATCCTCATCGGGGCGCGTCGCCTCGAGGCCGGGCGCGCCGGGGAACCAGCCAGCACCCACCTGGCCGAGCAGCTGCGGGCCCTGGGCCTGCGCCATCGGCGGCTCAAGACGGGCACCAGCCCCCGCCTTGCCCGGGCCAGCATCGACTTCACCCGGCTGCAGGTCCAGCCCGGTGACAACCCGCCCAGACCCTTCAGCTTCTTCAGTCCCGGCATTCCGCAGCCCCAGGTGCCCTGCCACATCGTCCATACCACGGCCCAGACCGAGACCATCGTGCGGGAGAACCTGCCGCAGTCGAGCCTCTACGGGGGCCACATCGAGGGGGTCGGGCCCCGCTACTGCCCCTCCATCGAGGACAAGTTCGTGAAGTTCCCGGACAAGGGACGGCACCAGATCTTCGTGGAACCGGAGAGCCTCGAGACAGAGGAGATCTACCTGGCGGGGCTGTCCACCTCCATGCCGCCGGACGTGCAGCTGCGGATGGTGCGCAGCCTCCCGGGTTTCGAGGCGGCGGAGATCCTGCGCCCCGGGTATGCCATCGAGTACGACAGCTTCGATCCCCTGCAGCTTCGCCGCGACCTCTCGGTCGAGGGCCTGGAGGGCGTCTGGTTCGCGGGCCAGATCAACGGCACCACCGGCTACGAGGAGGCAGCAGGCCAGGGCCTGCTGGCGGGCATCAACGCCGTACGCTGGTTGCGGGAGCAGGAACCCATCGTCCTCGGCCGCGACCAGGCCTACCTGGGCGTGATGGTGGATGACCTCGTGACGAAGGGGACGGATGAGCCCTACCGCATGCTCACGGCGCGGGCGGAACACCGGCTGGGTCTGGCCTGCGATCTGGCGGATGCCCGGCTGCTGGCCGTGGCCCGGGAAGTGGGGGCCCTGGAGCCGGAGGAGTTGGCCCGGGTCGAAGCCAAGGTGCTCCGCCGGGAGGCCCTGAGGGGGCAGTGCGAGGCCGCCTGGGTGACCCAGACCAGCCCCTTCGGTGGCATCGCCACAGCCGCCGGCCTTCGGCTGGAGGCCGGCCTGAGCTTGTCGGACCTGTTCCGGCGGCAGCACATCGGCCCTGCGGAGGCTGATGCCTGCCTGGCGCTGCTGGATGACTGGGGGCGGGAGCAACCGGGGTGGGACTTGGCCACGGAGCGGGATCTGCTGCTCTTTGACCTCCGCTACACCCCCTACCGGGACCGGGAGGCGAAGCTCCTGGAGGGCCATCGGGCCTGGGATCAGGTCCGGATTCCCTCCGATTTCCGCATCGAGCAGCTGCACGGCATCTCAAGGGAAGTGCTGGAAAAATTGTCTTTGCATCGACCAGAGACCCTCGGTCAGGCCAGTCGCATCCCCGGTGTCACCCCGGCTGCTGTGACCCTGCTTCATCTCCACCTTCATCGCTATCGGAGCATATAGTTGAGGTGTGATTTTTATCCTTGAGCCTCCATGTAACTGGAACCTTACCCTTGGGGAGTCCGCTTCACGGGAGGTCCCCATGGCGACCGCGTCAGACACCCACGCCGCTCAAGCTGGTTCCTCGAACCGGATGCTGAAGATCGGCCAGTTGGCCTCCCGTTCGGGCATCACGGCCCGCAACCTGCGGTTCTATGCGGATGCCGGGGTGTTCGGCGACCTGCCCCGCTCACCCAAGGGGTACCGCCTCTTTCCGGCGGAGGCCATCCACTGGGTGAGAATCCTCCGGGCCGCCCAGGCCGCCGGATTCAGCCTCGACGAGGTCCAGGAGTTGCTGCGGGCCCTCCGCCAGGACAGCGCGCCCTGCGAGCACGTCCGCGAGGCGCTGGGGGGGAAGCTCCAGGCCCTGGAGGTCAAGCTGACAGAAATCAGGCTGCTGGTGGACATCCTGCGGAGCACCCTCGGCACGCCGGATGGCCAGAGCAGCGAGCTGGGGTGCAACCTCATGGAAACCCTGCTGCTCGAGGCGGCTCGCCTGCCGTCCTTCGCCGAACACAAGGCCTGATCCCGATACTGGAGGAATGCATGGATACCCAGGTTTTCAAGGTCAAGGGCATGACCTGTGGCGGTTGCGCGAAGCACGTGGAGAAAGCGCTCCGGTCCGTCGCGGGCATCGTCCAGGTGGACATGGACGTTCCGAATGGAACGGCCAAGGTTCTGGGCGATGCGCCCTTTGAGCTCTTGGCGGAACGCGTCGCGAACGCAGGCTACGAACTGGTCCGGCCGGCCTGAGGCCGATTTGTCGCATTAGGTAGGCGGGGGAGGGGCGGTGGCTCGACAGATTTTTGCCGTCACGGGGATGACCTGCGCGTCCTGTGTCCGCCACGTAGAGAGGGCCTTGTTGGACGCGCCCGGCGTGACCGCCGCCGTGGTGAACCTCGCCACGGGCACCGTGCGGGTGGAGGGGGCGGCCACCTTTGAAGCGCTGGCCCTTCGGGTCGAGGATGCGGGCTATGGGCTGACGAAGGTCCAGGCGGATGCACCTCCGGCTGGAGACCTGGCGCCCGCCCGCCGGCGCATGGTGTTCGCGTTGGCGCTCACCGCACCCCTGCTGATGTCCATGCTGCCGGGCTGGCCCGGCCACCTGCCCGGCTGGATCCAGGCCCTGCTTGCCACACCGGTCGTATTCGGAGCCGGCCTCGGGTTCTTCCAGCGGGCCGCGCGTCAGGCCCTCCACGGGCAGGTCACCATGGATGCCCTCATCGCGCTGGGCTCTGGCACTGCCTGGGCCTTCGCCGTCTTCGAATGGCAGCGGGGCGTCCACGAGCTCAGCTTCGAAACGGCCGCCGCCCTGGTGGCCTTCCTGCTGACGGGGAAGTTTCTCGAGGCCAGGGCGAAGACGCATGCCACTGACGCGCTGAAGGCGATGCTAAGCCTGGCTCCGCCAACGGCCCTGCGGGTTGAGGCGGACGGAACCGTGCTTGAGGTTCCCGTGGCGGTGCTGGTTCCCGGGGACCGGGTACGGGTACTTCCGGGGCAGACCGTTCCGGCGGATGGGCGGGTCGGCTCGGGGCAGGCGGAGGTGGACGAGGCCATGCTCACGGGGGAACCTCTGCCCGTGGCGAAAGGGCCTGGTGATGCCCTGGTCGCGGGGACCGTGGTGCATGGATCGGCCCTGGAGATGGAGGTCAGGGCGGTCGGTGCGGCGACCCAGCTGGCACGCATGGCCGCCATGGTGGCCGAAGCCCAGGGCTCCAGGGCCCCAGCCCAGGATCTTGCCGATCGGATCAGCGCCGTCTTTGTGCCGGTGATTCTGGTCCTGGCCCTGGCGACTTTCGCGGGGTGGTGGGCCTGGGGCGGCGGATTCGCCCAGGCTTGGCGTCCGGCGGTGACGCTATTGGTGATCGCCTGTCCTTGCGCCCTTGGCCTGGCCACGCCAGTGGCCGTGATGGTTGGCATCGGCGCGGCGGCGAAACACGGTGTGCTGGTGCGCGATGCGACGGCCCTGGAGGCCCTGGGCCGGGCCACGGACCTGGTGTTCGACAAGACGGGCACGCTGACCGAGGGACAGCCGATGCTGAGGCGGGTGGTGGTCTCGGGCAACAGGCCTGAGGACGAGCTTCTGAAGGTGGCTGCCAGTCTGGAACGCGATTCGGAGCATCCCATTGCCCGGGGGCTTCGCGCCGCCTTTGCCGGCGACCTGCAAGCCGTTGAGGGGTTCAGGGTCGACCCGGGAGGTGGCGTATCGGGATCCTTGGACGGCGCGACATGGCGCCTCGGCAGCGAGGTTTTCGTGGGGGCATCCTTCCCGGCCGTGGACCCGGACGGAATCGCGGTGGGGCTGGCGAATGAACAGGGTCTCCAGGGGACCTTCATCCTGGGGGATCGGTTGCGGCCGGAGGCGCCTAGTATCGTGGCGGGCCTCGAGCGGCAGGGACTGAAGCTCCACCTCCTGACCGGTGATCGGCGCGAACCTGCGCAGCTCATGGCCCGGGCTGCGGGGATCACACGGGTGACCGCGGAGGTCCGGCCCGAAGGAAAGCTGGCCCATCTCAGGACGATGCAGGCGAGCGGGGCGGTGGTCGGATTCGTGGGCGACGGCGTCAACGACGCTCCTGCGTTGGCGCAGGCGGATTGTGGGATCGCCATGGGCTCAGGCGCGGGCGGGCAGGGTACAGGCGCCGCCATGGCAGCAGCGCCGCTGGTGCTGCTGCGGGCAGGCCTGGAACCGGTGCTCACGGTCAGGCGCCTCGCCCTGCGCACGCGGCGTGTGATCAAGCAAAACCTTGGCTGGGCCCTTGGTTACAACCTGCTGCTGGTGCCCTTGGCGGCCTTCGGGCAGCTCGAGCGTTTCGGCGGGCCCATGCTGGCTGGCGCGGCCATGGGCCTCAGTTCGCTGACGGTGGTGTTGAACGCACTGCGATTGAGGCGCTAGAGATCCAGTGTCAGTTCTTTCAGGTATGCGGTGAAGTCCTCGCGAAGATCTTCCCGCTTGAGGGCGAACTCCACGTTGGCCTTCAGGTAGTCGAGCTTGTTGCCGGTGTCGTAGCGCTTGGCAGGAATCGGTGTGGCGACCAGACGGCCTTCGCGAGCCAGGACCGCCAGCGCATCGGTGAGCTGGTACTCACCGCCCACGCCGGGTTCCAGAGCGGCAAGGTGTTCGAAAACGCGAGGTTCCAGCACGTAGCGGCCCACGACGGCCCAGCGACTGGGGGCGTCCTTGGGGGATGGCTTTTCGACAATGCTTGTCACATCCCAGACAGCCTGATCGCTGCCGGGGGCATTGACGATGCCGTACCGGGAAACGTGTTCGGGGGGTACTTCCTGAACGCCGACGACGGACTTTCCGGAGGAACGGTATGCAGCGATCAGAGAGTCCAGAGCGGAATCCCGCTCGTCGAAAACGTCGTCACCGAGCAGCAGAGCGAAGGGCTCGTCACCAACCGCGTAGCGGGCGCAGAGCACGGCATGGCCTAGACCCAGGGGTTCGCCCTGGCGCACATAGGCGAAATGGGCGAGATGGCTGATGCCCTGTATCACCGCGAGTTCTTCCTGTTTGCCGCGGCGGCGCAGGGTGTCCTCCAGTTCGAAGGCGACGTCGAAATGGTTCTCGATGGCCACCTTGCCCCGCCCGGTGACCAGCACCAGACTCTCCACCCCGGCCCGGATGGCCTCTTCCACGACGTACTGGATGACGGGTGTGTCCACCAAAGGCAGCATTTCTTTGGGTTGAGCCTTGGTGGCCGGCAGGAAGCGAGTGCCCAGGCCCGCGACGGGGATGACGGCTTTGCGTAGCGTCTTCATGGCCTCTCCGATGGCCCATGATGGCCGAAGGTTGGCCCACGATGAAGGTTTGGTGCCCCAAGAGTAAATTTTTCTCTTGCATCTGGGTGCTCAGGTGATAGTCTGGATGTCCTGCGCAGTTGAGGCTGTGGGGTGCAGGAGGAGGCTGAGAGGCCAAGTCCGACATGCTTGAGAGCATGGTGAGCGTCTTTGAAAACCGGATAGAAGATAGGAAGCCTTTGAGGGTTTTGTTCAGCGTCTAAGGATGGTGGGCAGAATTCAGAACAATTTTTCGACCAGAGCATTTTTTCCAAGTCTAAGGATTTGGGATAAGAGTTCAGAATGAAACTTGAGAGTTTGATCCTGGCTCAGAATGAACGCTGGCGGCGTGCCTAACACATGCAAGTCGGATGTGCCGCAAGGTGCATGGCAGACGGGTGAGTAACGCGTGGGGAATCTACCTCTTTGTGGGGAATAACGCTCCGAAAGGAGTGGTAATACCGCATGAGACCGTGGTCTCGGATGATGACGGTGAAACCTGGGGACCGAAAGGCCTGGGGCAAGAGAGAGGATCCCGCGTCTGATTAGCTAGTTGGCGGGGTAATGGCCCACCAAGGCGACGATCAGTAGCCGGCCTGAGAGGGTGATCGGCCACACTGGAACTGAGACACGGTCCAGACTCCTACGGGAGGCAGCAGTGGGGAATTTTGCGCAATGGACGAAAGTCTGACGCAGCAACGCCGCGTGGGTGATGAAGGTCTTCGGACTGTAAAACCCTGTCGTCAGGGACGAAGGTGGGGGCGTTAATAGCGCTTTCATTTGACGGTACCTGGAGAGGAAGCCCCGGCTAACTCTGTGCCAGCAGCCGCGGTAATACAGAGGGGGCAAGCGTTATTCGGAATTATTGGGCGTAAAGGGCGCGTAGGCGGTTTTTTAAGTCAGATGTGTAATCCCCGAGCTTAACTTGGGAACTGCATCTGAGACTGGAAGGCTAGAGTACTGGAGAGGGTGGTGGAATTCCTCGTGTAGCGGTGAAATGCGTAGAGATGAGGAGGAACACCAGTGGCGAAGGCGGCCACCTGGACAGTAACTGACGCTGAGGCGCGAAAGTGTGGGTAGCAAACAGGATTAGATACCCTGGTAGTCCACGCTGTAAACGATGAACACTTGGTGTGGAGGGAGTTGACCCCTTCCGTGCCGGAGCTAACGCGTTAAGTGTTCCGCCTGGGGAGTACGGTCGCAAGGCTGAAACTCAAAGGAATTGACGGGGGCCCGCACAAGCGGTGGAGCATGTGGTTTAATTCGACGCAACGCGAAGAACCTTACCTGGGCTTGAACTGCAGTGGACCGGTATAGAGATATGCCTTTTCGCAAGAACTGCTGCAGAGGTGCTGCATGGCTGTCGTCAGCTCGTGTCGTGAGATGTTGGGTTAAGTCCCGCAACGAGCGCAACCCTTACCTATAGTTGCCAGCGAGTAATGTCGGGAACTCTATTGGGACTGCCCGGGTTAACCGGGAGGAAGGTGGGGATGATGTCAAGTCCTCATGGCCCTTATGTCCAGGGCTACACACGTGCTACAATGGGCGATACAAACCGTTGCAAAGTCGCGAGATGGAGCTAATCGGAGAAAGTCGTCCTCAGTTCGGATTGTAGTCTGCAACTCGACTACATGAAGGTGGAATCGCTAGTAATCGTGTATCAGAATGATACGGTGAATACGTTCCCGGGCCTTACACACCGCCCGTCACATCACGAAAGCCGGGAGCACTTGAAGAGGCTGTGGTAACCCGCAAGGGGCTAGGTCTCAATGGTGAACTTGGTGATTGGGGTGAAGTCGTAACAAGGTAGCTGTAGGAGAACCTGTGGCTGGATCACCTCCTTTCTAAGGAGAGTCACTTTTAGAGTGACGATAGGTCAACGCTTCCTGTGATCGAAGTATCTATCCGGTTTTCAAAGACGCTCGTGCAATCTTTGACGAGCGTGTTTGAAGCGTCTGTAACTGGGCCCGTAGCTCAGCTGGGAGAGCGCCTGGTTTGCATCCAGGAGGTCGTCGGTTCGATCCCGGTCGGGTCCACCAGCGGTCGCTGGAGCACAAAAACCAGGGGCCTATAGCTCAGTCTGGTTAGAGCGCACGCCTGATAAGCGTGAGGTCGGTGGTTCGAATCCACCTAGGCCCACCACCATTTGCCGCAAGGCAGAGGTATAAGCATTTGAGTTGAGTTGAGATCCCTAGGGATTTGAATCCAGCTCAAGGCCGACTCGCGGGTCGGTTGCCGGAAGGCAGAGTTGTTTGACATTAAAATAGAAGGAATAGAGAAGGGTATCCATGGCGTTCAAGGTAACGTTGTGGGCTTAGCGAGGCAAATATAGCGAATCAATGCTTTTTGGGTTTGAAGTCAATGTTATTCATTGATGAAAGGTCAAGTGATTAAGGGTTGACGGTGGATGCCTTGGCTGATGGCTGCGATGAAGGACGTGGTAAGCTGCGAAAAGTCTCGGGGAGCTGCACGCGAGCATTGATCCGGGAATGTCCGAATGGGGAAACCCCGTCTAGGTGAAAGCCTAGACGATCCCGAAGCTGAATACATAGGCTTCGGGAAGCGAACGTGGGGAAGTGAACCATCTCAGTACCCACAGGAACAGAAAACAACAGTGATTCCGGTAGTAGCGGCGAGCGAACCCGGAAGAGCCCAAACCTCATACGTGTAAGCGGCAGGCGTTGCGTATGGGGGGTCGTGGGACCTACAGGTTGAGGCTGCCCTCAACACAGAGTTACAAAACCTCTAGTTAGCGGAACGGCATGGAAAGGCCGGCGATACAGGGTGATAGCCCCTTATGCGAAAGCTACGAGGACTCTGAGTGGTGTTCCCAAGTATGTCGGGGCACGAGAAACCTTGACAGAATTTGCCGCGACCATGCGGTAAGGCTAAATATGTTCATCTGACCGATAGTGAACCAGTACCGTGAGGGAAAGGCGAAAAGAACCCCGATGAGGGGAGTGAAATAGAACCTGAAACCGTCAATCTACAAGCAGTGGAACCCCTATGGTTTACCAGGGGAACCGCGTGCCTTTTGCATAATGAGCCGGCTAGTTATTTTCAGTGGCGAGGCGAAGCCGATGAGGCGGTGCCGTAGGGAAACCGAGTCTGAATAGGGCGACCAGTCGCTGGAAATAGACGCGAAACGGGATGATCTATCCTTGACCAGGATGAAGGTAGGGTGAAACCTATTGGAGGTCCGAACCAGTGTGGGTTGAAAACCGCTTGGATGAGTTGAGGATAGGGGTGAAAGGCCAATCAAATTCCGTGATAGCTCGTTCTCCCCGAAATAGCTTTAGGGCTAGCGTCGGATGTTTCGTCGTGCAGGTAGAGACCTGAATGGACTAGGGGGCTTACCAGCTTACTGAATCCAACCAATCTTCGAATGGCACGCCGTGAAGTCCGGCAGTCAGACTGCGGGTGATAAGATCCGTAGTCGAGAGGGAAAGAACCCAGATCGCCAGCTAAGGTCCCAAAATACATGCTAAGTGGAAAAGGATGTGGATGTGCTTAGACAGCCAGGAGGTTAGCTTAGAAGCAGCTATCCTTTAAAGAAAGCGTAATAGCTCACTGGTCAAGCGGGTCTGTGCCGACAATTCAACGGGGCTAAAGCATGTTACCGAAGCTGCGAACGTAAGTGGTAGGGGAGCATTCCCTACGTCTGTGAAGGTTGACCGTAAGGACAGCTGGAGACATGGGAAGAGACTCTGTCGGCATAAGTAGCGTAAAGACGGGCGAGAACCCCGTCCGCCGTAAGACTAAGGTTTCCAACGCAAGGTCAATCCGCGTTGGGTTAGTCGGACCCTAAGCCGAGGCCGAAAGGCGTAGGCGATGGAAGGCTGGTTAATATTCCAGCACCATGAGCATCTCGTTTGTACGATGCAGGGACGCAGGAAGGTAGGGACGCAGAGCTATGGAATGTTCTGCGAAAGGATCCAAGGGTGGTGCTTAGGGAAGTCCGGGCGCCATGAGCTCAAGGTTTCTGACGAAAAGTCCTGATCCTACACTGCCGAGAAAAGCTGCTAAGGAGAGCTGTTTGTGACCGTACCGCAAACCGACACAGGTAGTCGAGGAGAGAATCCTCAGGCGTTTGAGAGAACTCTGCTGAAGGAACTCGGCAAATTAACCCCGTAACTTCGGGAGAAGGGGGTACCACGGTAGGGTTCATAGCCCGAGGTGGTGGCACATAAATGTTCCAGGCGACTGTTTAACAAAAACACAGGTCTCTGCAAACTCCAAAGAGGAGGTATAGGGGCTGACGCCTGCCCGGTGCCGGAAGGTCAAGAGGAGTGGTCAGCGCAAGCGAAGCTACGAATTTAAGCCCCGGTGAACGGCGGCCGTAACTATAACGGTCCTAAGGTAGCGAAATTCCTTGTCGGGTAAGTTCCGACCTGCACGAATGGCGTAACGATCTGGAAACTGTCTCCAGCAGAGACTCAGCGAACTTGTAGCACCGGTGAAGATGCCGGTTACCCGCACTTAGACGGAAAGACCCCGTGCACCTTTACTACACCTTGACATTGAGGTTGGCGTTGGACTGTGCAGGATAGGTGGGAGACTATGAAACTGGCTCGTTAGGGTCGGTGGAGTCACCCTTGAGATACCACCCTGTTTAACGCTGATCTCTAACTCGCACCCGTGATCCGGGTGGAAGACAATGTCAGGCGGGTAGTTTGACTGGGGCGGTCGCCTCCTAAAGCGTAACGGAGGCGTACGAAGGTTCCCTCAGGCTGTTTGGAAATCAGCCGTAGAGCGCAATAGTATAAGGGAGCTTGACTGCGAGTCAGACACGACGAGCAGGTGCGAAAGCAGGTTATAGTGATCCGGTGGTCCCGAATGGAAGGGCCATCGCTCAACGGATAAAAGGTAC
Source organism: Candidatus Geothrix odensensis (assembly GCA_016714685.1). Classification (GTDB taxonomy): domain Bacteria; phylum Acidobacteriota; class Holophagae; order Holophagales; family Holophagaceae; genus Geothrix; species Geothrix odensensis. The sequence continues at coordinate 146,743 of JADKCH010000002.1, read as the reverse complement.
GCCGGGGATAACAGGCTGATCTTGCCCAAGAGTTCATATCGACGGCAAGGTTTGGCACCTCGATGTCGACTCATCACATCCTGGGGCTGAAGCAGGTCCCAAGGGTTCGGCTGTTCGCCGATCAATAGTGGTGCGTGAGTTGGGTTCAGAACGTCGCGAGACAGTTCGGTCCCTATCTAGTGTGGGCGCAGGAGATTTGAGAGGACCTGTCCTTAATGCAGAGAGGACCGGGATGGACTGACCTCTGGTGTTCCAGTTGTGTTTCCAAATGCAATGCTGGGTAGCTATGTCGGGAAGTGAGAAGCGCTGAAAGCATCTAAGCGCGAAACACCCCTCAAGATGAGATCTCCCTATGAGACCCGTGGAAGACCACCACGTTGATAGGTCGCATGTGTAAGGCCGGTAACGGCTTAAGCTGAGCGATACTAATCGGTCCACTGACTTGACCTTTCATCAATCAATAACATCAAACTTCAATACCCTGATGCGCATACGCGCCTCGCCAAATCCCTTCTCACCCTTCTAACCCTTCGTCGTGGCTTTTCCCCAGGGGTCACACCCGTTCCCATCCCGAACACGGCCGTTAAGACCTGGAGGGCCGATGATACTGCGCATCACATGCGTGGAAAAGTAGGTCGCTGCGACGTTAAAACCCCTCCGGGCCATCACATTTGATGGCCCGGAGTCATTTACTGATAAAATTCATTTCTTGTTCTGAGGAACCCATGTCCATCGAGGTCCGCCTTCCAGATGACTCCCTTCGGCAGCTGCCGGAGGGCGCCACTGGGGCCGATCTGGCCGGTGGAATCGGTGCTCGCCTGCTCGAGGCGGCGCTGGCCATCAAGGTGGATGGGCACCTGGTTGACCTGAAGGCTCCCCTTGTGAATGGGGCCAAGGTCGAGATCGTCACCAACAAGGCCCCTGAGAGCCTGGAACTCATCCGGCACTCCACGGCCCACCTCCTGGCCCATGCCGTCAAGCGGCTCTACCCGGGCGCCAAGGTCGGCATCGGCCCGGTCATCGAGGATGGCTTCTACTACGACTTCTGGGTGGAGAAGCCCTTCACCCCCGAAGACCTGCCTGCCATCGAGGCCGAAATGGCCAAGATCGTGGCCGAGGGCGTCGAGGTCATCCGAGAGGATCTGAGCCGTGACGCCGCCGTGGCTCGTTTCACCGAGATGGGCGAACCCCTCAAGGTCGAGGTCGTCTCGGGCATCCCCTCGGGGGATATTATCAGCGGGTATCGTCAAGGGGATTTCTACGACCTCTGCCGCGGGCCCCATGTGCCCAGCACTTCGAAGCTAAAGGCCTTCAAGCTGCTCAGCATCGCCGGCGCCTACTGGAAGGGCGACGAGAAGAACCAGATGCTCAGCCGCATCTATGGCACTGCCTTCCACAGCCAGAAGGAACTCGACGAACATCTCAAGCGGCTGGAGGAGGCTAAGGCCCGCGACCACCGCAAGCTGGGCAAAGAACTGGGCCTGTATTCCTTCCACCCTGAGGCGCCGGCCTCACCCTTCTTCCACCCCAAGGGCACCCAGGTCTATAACGAACTGGTCACCTACATGCGCGAGCTGTACTTCAAATACGGGTACAGCGAAGTGATCACCCCTCAGGTGCTGGACGTGGCCCTCTGGAAGACCAGCGGCCACTACGAGAACTACGCCGAGAACATGTACTTCACCACCGCCGAGGAGCGGGAGTACGCGCTGAAGCCCATGAACTGCCCCGGCCACTGCATCATGTTCGGCAGCCAGAAGCATAGCTACCGGGATCTGCCCATCCGCTACGCGGATTTCGGCCGGCTGCACCGCTACGAACGCAGCGGCGTGACTCATGGCCTGACGCGGGTGCGCACCTTCTGCCAGGACGACGCCCACATCTACTGCACGCCCGATCAGATCAAGGCCGAGATGGCCGACTTCCTCGCCCTGCTGAAGGAGGTCTACGACACCTTCGGCTTCGATGGGATGCGGGTGGCTCTGAGCACCCGGCCAGAGAAGCGTCTGGGTTCCGAAGAAATCTGGGATACGGCGGAAAACGCCCTGAGCGAAGCCTTGAACGAGGCGGGCATGCCCTTCACCCTCAATCCGGGCGAGGGTGCCTTCTACGGTCCCAAGATCGAATTCCAGATCCTGGATGCCCTCAAGCGCCCCTGGCAGCTGGGCACCCTCCAGGTGGACTACATGCTGCCCGAGCGCTTCGACCTGAACTACACCCGCCCTGATGGCGGCGAGGGACGCCCGATCATGCTGCACCGGGCCATCCTGGGCAGCCTCGAGCGCTTCATGGGCATCCTGGTGGAGCACACCGCGGGGGCCTTCCCGGCCTGGCTCGCGCCGGTGCAGGTGGCCATCCTGCCCATCACCGACCGTGCCAACGCCTTTGCCACGGAAATCGCGGCCCGCGCCAAGTCCCTGGGGCTGCGGGCAGAGCTGGATGCCCGCAACGAGAGCCTCAAGGCCAAGATCCGCGAGGCCCAGCTGGCCAAGGTGCCCTACATGCTGGTCATCGGGGACCGGGAGGCCGAGGCGGGCACCGTCTCCGTGCGCCACCGCCACCGGGGTGACCTGGGCGTGCAGCCCCTGGAGGGATTCCTCCAGACCCTGGCCACCGAGGTCCAGGATCGCCAACGCTGATTTGGTTTTCCGTGCTTGGCGAAGGTCAAGTCAAGTGTTAGACTTTTTGTCCTTGTGCAACTAGGGGAGGAACCATTCGTCCGAACGAGACCCGCATCAACGACGGCATCCGGGCCCAAGAGGTCCGCGTCATCTCCGAAGATGGCGAACAGCTTGGCGTGATGCCTCCTCACCAGGCCATCCGGATCGCAGAAGAGCGCGGCCTCGACCTGGTGGAAGTCGCCGGAAACGCACAGCCGCCAGTCTGCCGAATCATGGACTACGGCAAATACAAGTTCATGGAAGCCAAGCGGGAGCACGCCGCCCGAGCGAAACAGAAAAACATCGTGGTCAAGGAAGTGAAGTTCCGACCCAAGACCGACGACCACGACTTCGATTTCAAGGTGAAGCACATCCTGCGGTTCCTGGAGGAGGAAGACAAAGTCAAAGTGGTGGTCATGTTCCGCGGACGCGAAGTCGTCCACCGCGACATCGGCTACCGGATCATCGAGGAAGTCATCCAGCGCGTCGGCGACAAGGCCATCGTGGAAAAGGGTGCCGGCATTGATGGTCGCGACATGCATGCGATTCTCGCTCCCAAGATCATCGAAGTCCCGAAAGCTCCAAAGAAGCCCAAGCCAGCCAAGACCGAAACACCAGCAACCGAAGCCCCGATCCAGTGAGGAACCCATGAGCGGATACAAGATCAAGACCCACAAGGGCGCCCAGAAGCGCTTCAAGAAGACCGCCGGCGGCAAGTTCAAGCGCGGCTGCTCGCACCAGCGCCACATCCTGACCAAGAAGACCGCCAAGCGGAAGCGCCAGCTGGACATGGGCCGGATGGTCGCGAAGGCCGATCAGAAGGCCGTCATGGCGATGCTTCCCTACGCCTGATTGATGTTGTCAGGGGGTTCCGCGCTCCGCGCGCACCCCCTGGCCCCCGCACTCCGCGCAGGCTGAGCCTGCTTGGAGCTAGCACTCCCCCGCCGGCGATCTCACAATCGTTGGTTCAACCCGGTGGCTGAGGCCACCCCCGATGAGGCCTTCAAACGCTCTTCCGAGCTGCCTCGAGGAAAGGAAGCAACATGACTCGCGTCAAACGTGGTTTTAAGCGCGCCCAGCGCCGCAAGCGCATGATGAAGTTCGCCAAGGGCTTCTACGGCGCCAAGTCCCGCCTGTACCGCTCCGCCAAGGAAGCCGTCGAAAAGGCCCTCGGCTACGCCTACCGCGACCGCAAGGTCAAGAAGCGCGACTTCCGTCGCCTCTGGGTGGTCCGCATCAGCGCTGCCGCCGTGCAGAACGGCATGAGCTACTCCAGGTTCATGGGTGGCCTGAAGAAGGCTTCCGTGGACCTCGATCGCAAGATCCTCGCGGATCTCGCCGTGCGCAATCCCGAAGCGTTTACCAAGCTCGTGGCCGTGGCCAAGGGCTGATCGCGAACGCAGCACATCGCAGACACCCGAAAGGCCGCGCGAGCGGCCTTTCCCTGTTTTGAGACACCTGTCCCTGAGGGTTCCATGGATCAGCTGCTTCCCGTCGAGATCGTCGAGGCCGGGCGAGCCTTCCCAGAGGCGCTGTCCGCCTGCGCCGACCTGGATGCCCTCCTGCGGCTCAAGGGGGCCTATGTCGGGCGTGAGGGCAGCCATGCGGCCGTGCTCATGGATCTGCTCAAGACGGCCCCCAAGGACCAGAAGCGCGAACTCGGCGCCGCCATCAATGCCCTCAAGCAGCAGTGGGAGGAGGGCCTGAAGTCCCGTCAGGCGGAGTTGGAGGCGGCCAGGAAGAACCTGAATGCCCTGGCCTCGCGCTGGGATCCCACCTTGCCGCCACCCTTGCCGGCCCAGGGGGCGCTGCACCCGCTGAACCGCCTCATGGACCGCCTGGTGGACGTCTTCCGCCCCCTGGGTTTCCATGTGGAGGAAGGCCCGGAAGTCGAAACCGAGGCCCACAACTTCGATGGCCTGAACATTCCGGAGGATCATCCGGCGAAGGCTTCGTCGGATACCTTCTACCTCGCGGCCCACCCGGAACTGCTGCTGCGCACCCACACCAGCCCGGTGCAGGTGCGCACGCTCCTGCGCGTGGCGCCGGAGCTGACCAGGCGCGGTGGCATCCGCTTCCTGGCCCCGGGGCGCGTGTACCGCAAGGATGAGATCGATCCCACCCACAGCCCCATGTTCCACCAGGTGGAGGGGATGCTCGTGGGCCATGGCATCGGCATGCAGCACCTGAAGGGCACGCTGGAATACGCGCTACGCGCGCTGTTCGGGCCGGAGACGGAGATCCGCCTCCGACCGTCGTACTTCCCCTTCGTCGAACCGGGCTGCGAGGTGGACGTGAGCTGTCCGCTCTGCGGCGCCCAGGGCTGTCGCGTATGTAAGGGCTCGGGCTGGGTGGAGATCCTCGGCGCGGGCCTCATCCACCCCAACGTGCTGAAGTACGCCGGCATCGATCCGACTGAATGGTCTGGCTGGGCCTTCGGCATGGGGGTCGAGCGCATGGCCATGATGCTGAGCCAGACACCGGATCTGCGCCTGTTCTTCGAGAACGACCAGCGCTTCCTCAAGGCCATGGGAGGGCTGGACTGATGTGGATCGAACGGAAGGCCCTGGCCCAGGAGATTCCCGCGGCCGCACCTTTGGAAACGCGCCAGCTCTGTGAGCTGCTGGCCTCCCTGGGTTTCCCAGTGGATGGCGTCGCAACCCGCGAGGGCTGCGACGTTCTGGACGTGGACATCACAGCCAACCGCGGGGACGCCATGTCGCACCGGGGCGCGGCGCGAGAGGTGGCCGCGAAACTGCAGCAGCCGCTGGCGCCCATCGCCGTGTCCACCCTGGCGGAGGGGCGGCCGGTGGTCGAGGTGCGCCTTGAGAGTCCGGCTTGCCCCATCTACAGCACGGCGGTGCTCGAACTTGGGCCGGATGCGACCCCGATGGAGGTCCAGTCCTTCCTGCTGGCCCTCGAAGCCTCGCCCAAGCGGCTTCCGGCCGTGGATGCCTCCAACGAGCTGCTGCACCGCTACGGCCACCCCACCCACGCCTTCGACGCCGACCGCATCCATGGCGCCGTCTCAGTGCGCTGGGCGAAGGCCGGAGAGACCCTGGTGACCCTGGACGGGGTGGAGCGGAAGCTGGTGGAACAGGATCTCGTCATCGCCGACGAGAAAGGTCCCATCGCGCTGGCCGGGGTCATGGGCGGCGATGGCACCAAGGTCACCGAAGGCACGACGCGGGTGCTTCTGGAAAGCGCCTGGTTCGATCCGAAGGCCGTGAAGGCCGCGGCCCGGCGCCACAGCCTGCACACCGATGCCTCCCACCGCTTCGGGCGCGGAGCGGATCCGCACATGGCCGTGGTGGCGCGCAACCTGCTCGTGGGGCGGCTCCAGGCCTGGTGCCAGGCGACCCTGGTGGGCGCCTGGACCGTCGGCTCGGCACCTGCCAGTGCCCGGCCCGTGTCCTTGACGGGAGCGCTCCTGGCCCGCATTGCGGGAGAGCCCCTGGCCCTGGCCGAGGCCGCTGAAGCCCTCGGCCGGCTGGGCTGTGCGACCGATCTCGACGGCGGCACCCTCCAGATCACGCCTCCCTCCTGGCGTCACGACCTCGCGATCCCCGAGGATCTCGCCGAGGAGGTGCTGCGCCTGCGCGGCTACGAGCACATCCCTTCGGTGCTTCCGCCCCTGGAAGGCCCGCCGGAGCCCCTGGCTCCCGCCTACCTCCAGCGGCAGCGCCTGGCCCGCAGGCTCGCCCAGCTGGGCTTCCACCAGACCGTGACCTACGGGTTCATCAGCCCCGAGGCGGACGCCGCCTTCACCGCACCCGATAACTCGGCGGAGGGCCGAACCTTGGCCAATCCCCTGGGCCAGGAGTATTCGGTCATGCGGGGCTCCCTGCTTCCCAGCCTGCAGGCCATGGCCGACCAGAACCTGCGGCAGGGCGCGCGGCAAGTGCGCCTGTTCGAGCTGGCGCCGGTCTACACTGCGGGCGCTGCCGGCCCCCTCGAGCGGTTCATGCTGGGCGTGGCCTGGGGCGGCACCCAGGGCGGGGAGGACTATCTGAGCCCCACCCGCCCCGTCCGGGAGGCTGACCTCATGGGCATCGCCCGGGACCTGGGCTGGGAGGGCGCGGCGCCATTGCGGTCCCTCGGCGAGGGCCTCTTCGGCTTCGAGGTTCCAGTGGACCGCCTGCCCCAAGAGGGCGCGCGGATCATCCCGGCCTTCCGGCCCTTCAGCCGCTTCCCCTCGGTGGAACGCGACCTGTCGCTCCTGGTGGGCCTGGGCCAGTCGCATGAAGCCCTTGCGGCCGCCATGCGGGCGACCCTGCCCAAGGACGCCCTGCAGGACCTGCGCTGCGTGGATGTGTTCCGCCACAAGAGCCTGCCGGAGGGCCGCCAGGCTTGGCTGATGCGCCTGCGCTTCCAGGCGGACCGGACCCTCGTGGGCGAGGAGGTGGATGGCTGGGTGGCGGCGGCCCTGGCCGCGGCGGAGTCCCTCGGGGCCCAGCTCCGGGCGTAAGATGGGCTTCACGAGGCGTCCATGGACCTGTTGAAACAGCTCGAAACGAAGATGCAGGCCCTGGTCCAGCAGCGGAACCAGCTGAAGGAGGAACTGGATGGCCTGAAGGCCGCCGGCGACCAGGAGCTCCAGTCCCTCCGCTCCAGTCTGGACCAGGCGTTGGCCGAGAAGGCGGCCCTGGAGAAGGACCGCGAGGCGGTGAAGGATCAGGTCGCGGCCATCCTCCGGGCCCTGGAGGCCCTGGGATGAAGCCTCCCGCCCCGCTGCCGGGCACCAAGCCGGTCACGGTGACGGTCCAGGGCCGCTCTCTGCAGATCCAGACGGATCAGCCGGAGACCCTGGCCGCGGCCCTCCAGTTACTGGAGGACACCTTTCAGGACATGGACTCCCAATGCCAGCTAAGATGGGGGAGCGTCCCGAAGGGCCTCGACACCCCGTCCTGGTACCTCCTGGGCGCCCTGAACCTGGCGCACCGTGTGGCGCGTCTGGAACAGGAAGCCAACCAGCACACCCAAAACCTGGAACAGACCCTTTCCAAGCTACTGAGCGATGTTCCGGACGAACCTTCCGCCCCCGTGCCACTCCTTGACGAGGACGGAGACTGATCTCCCTGCGAGGCCCGTGATTATGGCCAAGCGCTTGTTCCGTAAGTCGACTAGGGAGTCCTTCCCCCTGTCCTGTGCGTTCCGCGCGACGGCGCGCCTTAGCCAGGGTTTCTGGTCTCCCCCCTACTAAACTAGGGAACTCGGCACGCCTCCACGACTGAGCGGGGATTTTCATACCGGGTGCTGGTGGCTCTTTGGATCCTCTTCCTTGGAGTCGCCCATGAACTTGATCAGTTGGATCTTCCTCTTGCTGTTCTTCGCGGCAGCCGGCGTGGGCCTGCTCATGGCCCTGCGGGCCCAGAAGGCCACGGCCGAAGCCTCGCAGGCCAAGGCCAACGCAGAATCGGACATCAAGGCCGAACGGGAAAGGCTGCTGGAGGAGGCCAAGCGCGAAGCCCAGCGGCTGATGGAGCGCGGGGCGAAGGATGCCGAGTCGGTCCGGAAGGAGTCCGAGCTCAAGGCCAAGGAGCAGGCCCTCCAGGCCCGCCAGGAAGCCGAGAAGCTGCTCACCGAGCGCCAGAACAACCTGGAGAAGCAGGAGCAGCGGATCCAGGCGAAGGAGCAGGGCCTCCAGTCCAAGGAGGAGGGGCTGGACAAGAAGGTCCAGCAGGTGGATCAGAAGGCCAAGGACCTCGAGATCCTGTCGGAAAAGCGCAAGGCCGAGATCGAGAAGCTGGAGGCCAAACAGGCGGAAGCCAAGCAGCTGGTCGAGGAGCAGGCCCGGCGGCTCGAGGAGATTGCCGGTCTCACCCGGGATGATGCCAAGAAGGAGCTGATTTCGCAGCTGGAGTACTCCGCCAAGATGGACGCGGCCAAGATGGTTCGGCGGATCGAGGACGAGGCCGTGGAGGATGCCGCCAAGAGAGCGCGGTGGACCATCGGCGCCGCCATCCAGCGGGTGGCCTCCGACGTGGTCACCGAGCAGGCTGTCAGCTCCGTCCAGCTCCCCAGCGACGACCTCAAGGGGCGCATCATCGGCCGCGAGGGCCGCAACATCCGGGCCCTGGAAAAGGCCACGGGCTGCGACCTCATCGTGGACGACACGCCCGAGAGCATCGTCGTCTCCAGCTTCGATCCCATCCGCCGCGAAGTGGCCCGCCAGGCCATCCTCAAGCTCCTCGCGGACGGCCGCATCCACCCCGCCCGCATCGAGGAGGTGGTGGAGAAGGTCAAGGTGGACATGGACCAGCACCTCAAGGAGATCGGCGAAGCCGCCTGCATCGAACTCGGCTTCCCGGACGTGCACCCCAAGCTGCACAAGCTGGTGGGCCGCCTGAACTACCGCACCTCGTATGGCCAGAACGTGCTGGAGCACACCAAGGAGGTGGCGCGCATCGCCGAGTACATGGCTGGCGAGATGGGCGCCGACGCGCGGCTTTCTCGGCGAGCAGGGCTCTTCCACGACATTGGCAAGGCCATCGATCGCGAGGTGGAAGGCACGCACATCGAGATCGGCATGCAGCTGATGCAGCGCTACGGCGAGAAGGAAGAGGTCATCCATGCCATGAGCTGCCACCACGGGGACTTCGAGCCCCGCACGGTGGAGGCCATGCTCATCACCGCCGCCGACGCGCTCAGCGCCGCCCGTCCTGGCGCTCGCCGCGAGATGCTCGAGACCTACGTCAAGCGCCTGGAGCAGCTGGAGGGCATCGCCAACAGCTACAAGGGCGTGCAGAAGAGCTTCGCCATGCAGGCTGGGCGCGAGATCCGCATCCTGGTGGATGCCGGTTCCGTGAACGACGACCAGGCCTACTGGATCGCCAAGGACGTGTCGCGGCGCATCGAATCCGAGATGCAGTACCCTGGCCAGATCAAGGTCACAGTCATGCGTGAGCTGCGCGCCGTGGAGATCGCCCGCTAGGCATCACCAGGAGGCCGGGGCCATGCGAACGATCGTCCTGCTGCTCCTCAGCAACATTTTTATGACCTTCGCCTGGTACGGCCACCTGAAGCACCACCGGGACAGCCCGCTCTGGATCGCCATCCTGGCGAGCTGGGGCATCGCGTTCTTCGAGTACACCCTCATGGTCCCAGCCAACCGGATCGGCTATGGCCGTTTTAGCCTGCCCCAGCTGAAGGTCATCCAGGAGGTCATCACGCTCCTGGTTTTCGCCGTGTTCACGGTGGCGTGGATGCGGGAGCGGCTGCATCTGAACCACCTCTGGGCAGGGCTCTGCCTGGTGGGGGCGGTGTTCTTCACGTTCAGGCGGTAGTCGAGCCCTCCCGACCGAGGTGGATCAGCCCCCGCTTCAGGGCGATCACCGCCGCTTCGGTGCGGTCCTTGGCCTGGAGCTTGCGCAGCAGGTTGTTCACATGGATCTTCACGGTGGGCTCAGCCAGGCCCAGGGCATCCGCGATCTCGCGGTTGCGCTGACCCTCAGCCAGCAGCTTGAGCACGTCCAGTTCCCGGGGGGTCAGGCGTTCGGACTCCATGGCCTCCACCAGCCGGGCGGCCGTGGCCGGGGGGAGGTAGCGGCGCCCGGCATCGACGGCGCGCACGGCCTCGATGAGGATGGCCCGCCGCACGCTCTTGAGGAGGTAGCCGCGGGCACCGGCCTCCAGCGCCCGCTGGATGTCCGCATCACCGTCGAAGGTGGTGAGCACCAGGATCCTGGCCTCCGGGTCCTCGCGGCGGATGGCCTTGATGGCCTCCACACCCGATTGGCCGGGGAGCTGGAGGTCCATGATCGTCACCGAGGGGCGGAGCGTCCTCCAGGCTTCCACCGCCTCCTTGCCGTCGCCGGCCTCCCCCACCACCTCGAGGTCAGGCTCACCTTCGTGGAGGATGGAGACCAGGCCATCGCGGACGATGGGATGGTCGTCCACGATGAGCAGGCGGATCCGATCTGACGGGGTTGTGGTCATGGACGCCACCTCCGGGTGGGTAGGGTAATGGTGATGCGGGAGCCGAGGCCCTCGCTGCTGTCGATATCCATGCGTCCTCCGAGCTTGCTGATGCTTTCACGGATGCTGCGCATGCCGTATCCCGCCACGGAGGCCGCAGGGTCGAAGCCCTTGCCGTCATCCTCGACATGGATGCGCACCTGCCTAGGCTCGAACTCAAGCACCACCCGCACCCAGCGGGCCTTGCCATGGCGGAGGGCATTGGTCATCAGCTCCTGGGCCATGCGCAGGAGCTCCTCCTCCAGGCTTTCCCGGAGGGCCCTAGGCTTTCCCATCACCGCCAGCTCGACCTGGATGTCGGTGCCCGCCAGCAGGCGGTCCGTAAGCAGGCGCAGGGCACCCAGGAGATCGGTTCCCTCGGGTTTTCTCGGGCGGAGCACCATGACCGAACGGCGCGCCTCCTGGAGGCTCGCCACGGCGAGGTTGCGGGCATGGTCCAGTCGGGTCAGGACCGGGGCCGGATCGCCTTCCATGCGGGCAAGCCTGGCCTCGGCCGCCTCCAGCTGGAGGAGGACGCCTGTGAAGCCCTGGGCCAGGTGGTCGTGGATCTCCCGGGCCATGCGGTTCCGTTCTCCGAGCACTGCGGAGCGGGCCTCAGCCTGTTGGAGGCGCAGGCGAAGCAGCCACCAGCCGAAGACCAGGGTCAGGGTGGCACCCAGGACCCAGAAGACTGGCCGCTGGTAGAAGAAGGGCTGGACGTGGACTTCGAGTGTCACTTCCTTCGGGGGGCCCTCATCGCCGAGACGCCAGGCCTGCAGCACGAACCGGTAGGACCCGGGAGGCACGTTGGAATAGGCGGAGAACCGCCGGTCCCCCACTTCGTTCCAGCCCTGCTCCAGGCCTTCGAGGCGGTACCTGAACCGCACCTTGTCGGAGCGCGTCAGCGAGGTCGCGGTGTAGTACACCTCGAACCGGTGGGTGCCGGGGGGGACCTGGATGGGTCGCGTGTCGGGGAGGACGATCTCATCGCCCTCCGCCTTGAGGATGTGGAGACGCAAGGGCGTACCTGGCGGCGCCGTGGCGCGCCCGTCCAGCCGGGTCAATCCCCGGCTGGTGGGGAAGTAGAGCTCCCCTTCCCGCGTGAGCCAGGCCACGGGCTGGGGGCCGTCGTGGGTCTCGCGGGAGGGCATGCCATCGTGATGATCAAAGAGGATTCCCGGTACTGGCCCCGACTGCCGAAGGCTCCGGATCAGCGCGGTCCGGGGGACCTGGAGCACGCCCTGGCCGGTGCTGAGCCAAATGCGCTGGGCGGAGTCCTCGAGGATGGCGTGGATGGACAGGAGCAGGGGGCCGGGACGCCCGCCGAAGGTCTGGAGCGTGCCGTCCACGTAGCGCCGCAGGCCATCCATGGTGCCGATCCACAGCGAGCCCTCGCCGTCCAGGTGCAGGGCGTTCACGCCGTTGGACCCCAGCCCCTCGGAGCGGCCCAGCCAGCGGACTTGGCTGGACTCAAGGATGCCCAGGCCCTGGGTGCGGCTTGCCAAATACAGAGGGCCGGAGCCGCCTCCCGCCATGGCCACCACGCCCTGGATGGCTGGGAACCGGACGGGTGGCGCGCCAGGGGCCCACTGGATCAGCCCCTGGTGGGCGGTGGCCACCCATAGGTTTTTCTGGGTGTCCTCGAAGAGGGAGACGATGGCATCGAGGTAGGGCTCTCCAGCCCACCGGATGCGGCGAAACTGGCCCTGCTCCATGACCCAGAGTTCACCGGCCCGGGTGCCGATCCACAACCCGCCGCTGCGGCGGGGCCAGAGGCAGCTGATGGGACCACCGAGGGGGTTCTGGCTGCGGACTGGTTCGATCCGACCCTGCTGGACGCGTCCCAGGGACTGCTCCCCGGTGAGGCACCAGACGTTGCCCTGCAGGTCCTGGCAAACCATCCAGGCAGGTCCCTCCGGTTCCGCGCCCAGCACGGGCAGGGGCTGGAACGGGACTGGGTAGATGACCCGCAGTCCCCGGTCCTCGCTGCCGGCCCAGAGGGCGCCGGAGCTGTCTTCCAGCAGCGACAGGGGCGTCCAGCGGGAGCCGAGGGGACTGGGAGTGGATTCCAGCCGGCCCTCCGGGTTCCGGCGGAAGAGCCCGCCCTGTTCCAGGCCGATCCAGAGGCTCCCCTGTCGATCCCGCATGAGGGAGGAGATGGGCTTTAGCGGCAGGCGGCTCGTCCAGGCTGGCGCTTCCAGGCGGCCTTCGGCCAAGACCATCAGCCCCTGGGAGCGGGTGCCCACCAGGACCTGGCCATCGGCCCCGACCGTCAGGGCGGTGATCTCGCCCGCCGCGAGCGCGACCAGAACCAGACGGTCCTCCCTGAGGCGCCAGAGGCCGGAGCCCGCCGTGCCCACCCACAACGTGCCCTCCGCGTCCTCCGTGAGCACCCGGATCCGCAGGCTGGCGGCATCCGATGGCACCGCCTGGAACCGCGTCCCATCGAAGCGGAGCAGGGGCCCTTCCGCCGGGGCTGCCCACAGCCTTCCGCTGCGATCGCGGAGCAGGCGGCGGATGGGCTGGTCCGGGAGTCCCTCCGCCGGCCCTAGGGTGCGGATCTCTCCGCGGTGGAACCGGTACAGGCCGGGCTCGGAAGTGCCGATCCAGATGGCCCCATCACTCCCTTCGGCCAGACACTGGATGTCGTTGTGCTCGAAACGCGGCAGGCTGAGCCGGGAGTAGTGATCGAAGGCGGCCCCGTCGAAGCGCACCAGGCCGGCCTCCGTGCCGATCCAGAGGAAGCCATCCCGCGATTCCAGCAGGGCCACGACCGTGTCCTGGAGCAGGCCATCCTCGCTGCGCCAGGTGCGCTGCGCGTGGGAGGAGAGCGGCCGGGCCGGGTCCAGGGCAAAGGCCGTGACGGACAGCCAGACCCATGGCAACGCCATGACAAGCCATCGCCAAGTTCCCCGGAGTAAAGATCGGTTTCCTGCCACTCGAGTCCGCATCGAAGCTGAAGGGTAGGTCATCCGCCGGGTGCGATCAACGATTAGCCGCTAGATCGAATGGTCTAAGAACAAGGTTCCAATCGGGATATGGGCACAAGGGACCCCAAAGGCGATAGTCAATGAATCCCACCCCACTAGGATCGGATCCCGGTTGGTCGAGGATTTTTTCGAACCCCTTGTGCCCACCCTTGCCAGGCAGGGATATGCTGATCAACCTCCACCTTTCGCACATCGCAACACGGTACAAGCCGATGACATTGGACTTCCTTCGTGTCATGAACGACCTGATCTTCCACCGACAGTGCCCTCGCGTTCGAGTTGCCTGCCTTTCCTGGGTGCCTGCCATGAACTGGATTTGGAGCTGGAATCGCAAGATGAGCCTGAGAGGGGCGCTTGGCCTCGCTCTGCTTGCCACCCTCACCCTGGTCGGATGCGGTGGCGCCAAGAAGGGTGACGCCGCCCAGTACTACAGCAACTACCACCCCGGCGGCTGGAAGACCGCCCACCCGGGGCAGGCCCTGGCCGGCGTGAACGCCTGCACCAAGTGCCACGAGATGTCCGTCATCAAAGTGGGGAGTGGCATCCCCACCTGCATGACCACGGGCTGCCACCACCAGACGGTGCCCGGATGGGCCGACTCGAGCATCCACGGGACTCGGGCCAAGGTCTCCGCCGATCCCACCAGCGCCGGCAGCCTGGCCTCCTGCTCGATCTGCCATGGCGCAGATTTCTCGGGCGGGGCCTCCGCAAGCTCCTGCTTCACCTGCCACGGGGTGAACGCGCCCCACCCCCCGAAGCCGTGGCGGACTTCCGGCGGCACGCTGTGGAGCCACACCACCACCGACACCTCGAATGCCGCAGCCTGTGCCCAGTGCCACTACCCCGGCTCCCCGAACAATCCCGCGGGGCACCCCGCCACCCCGGCGCCCGCGGGCACCCAGCCGGGCTGCTACAACGCCACGCTGTGCCACGCCGATGCCGGGGCTCCGCATCCCCTCGGCGATGTCTGGAAGAATCCGACCAGTTCGGCCTATCACGGGATCGAAGCCAAGAAGGACCTGAAGTACTGCCAGAGCTGCCACGGGACGCCCGGCACCACCAAGTTCGATGGCGGCTCCGCCACGACGGCCTGCTCCTCCTGCCACTCCAAGACGACTGGGGCGGGTGCCCACCCGACCACCTGGCACCAGGCCTCCGTCAACACCTTCCCGGGCTACGTGCCCTCCCACCGTAATTCGACGGATCCCCTGAACGCCAATGGCTCCTGCGTGATCTGCCACGCCGTGACCAAGACCACCACCTCGGCCCTGATCGCCGCCCCGAGCTGCTACAGCGCCAGCTTCGGCAACTCGGAACACGCCGCCATCAGTTGCCATGCCAATGGACCAGGCGTGGCGCCCCACCCCATCGGGGCGACCTGGACGGACCCCAAGACCTCCGGCGCCACGGACGCCACCTTCCATGGCGTGGTGGCCAAGGCCGACCTCCTCTACTGCCAGACCTGCCACGGGGTTCCGGGCACCACCAAGTTCGATGGCGGCACCACCACCACCACCTGTTCAAGCTGCCACCTCCAGGCCAAGGCCCATCCGGACAGCTGGTACAAGTCTCCGAGCAGCATCGCCAGCGGCACCTATACCGCCTCCCACCGGAATGCGGCTGCCGCCGTCAACACCGCGCAGCGGGCCGCCGTCTGTGGACTCTGCCACGGCGTCACGGCCGGTGCCACCTCGCCCGTGATCGGCGCGCCAGGCTGCTTCAGCTCCTCCTTCAATGCGAACAGCTGTCACGTCAACGGTCCGGGCGCGGCTGCCCACCCGGCACCCTTCCTCAGTGGCATGACCACCAGCTCGGGCACGGGCAACACCCACCAGACAGCTACGCTCGCGATGTTCAACGGGGAGTGCATCAACTGCCACGATGAGAGCGGACCCGGGGCGGGCAAGGTCGGCCCCAGCTGCACCACGTGCCACATCAGCGCATCGCCTCTGGCGGCAGGCAAGGGTGCAGGCACCTGCCTCTCCTGCCATCCCGATTCCAACTTCAAGACCCAGGGCCCCGCCGGGGCGGCCTTCCCCAACATCGCGGGAGCCCACGCCAAGCACATGGGTCTGCCCACCACCCTCAGCTGCGCCACCTGCCATACCGGTTCGCAGCCCGGCGAAGGCGGGGCGAACCAGCCGCACTACAACGGGGCCAACCGCGGTCCCAACGGCACGCCGACCGGCACGGGGCCGGCCCCAGTGACCATCAGCGCGGTCTTCAAGGCGCAGACGGGAACCCTGGGTACCACACCCAGCCTCACGGCCTTCACCTGCAACGCCGTGAGCTGCCATGGGGGCCAGACGACGCCCGGGTGGCAGACCGGCAAGCTCGCCTTCAATGCGACGACCTACTGCCTCTCCTGCCACAAGATCACCTCGACGGCGACCCAGTACAACGACGCGACCGGTCGGCACAACAATCCGAACGATCACAACCAGACCTGCAACTACTGCCATGACATGAACCCGGCCACGAACAACAAGCCTGGCGTCGTCAACCACTTCAAATACCTGAATACCACCGCGGTCCGGGTGAGCCCGGACCAGCTCTCCAGCGACACGATCAAGTTCGGCGGCGGCTCACAGCCGGCCACCGGGGCCCTCACCTATACCGTGAATGCCACCATCGGTCGTGGCGGCTGTGCCCTCTCCTGCCATGGTCAAAGCCACTCAACCAACAACCACATCTGGAACTGAACAGCTATCCCGCCTTTCCACCACCCCATAGGAGGTCCCATGCGTCCCATCACCCTTTCCGCCCTGCTTCTGGCTGGCGTCTCCCTGCTCGCCGGGGATCCCGCCAAGGATGCGCCCAAGTTCTCGGGCAATGACTACCAGAAGTACTGGATGGACGCCTGCGCCCGCTGCCACGGGGCCAACGGCAGTGGCCGTGACAACAGCGGCAAGCCCCTGCCCGACAACGGCTTCGACTTCACGGACAGCCGCAAGGCCAACAAGAAGAAGGACAGCGACTGGATCAAGGTCACCATGGAAGGCAAGGACAAGATGCCCGCCTTCAAGGACAAGATGACCCAGGCCGACGTCGAGAAGATGATCCCCATCATGCGCAAGTTCGCCGCCAAGTAATGGTTCTGGAGATCCGATGACCAGGAAGACTGCTCCCCTGCTTGCCTGCGCCCTCCTGGCTGGGGGAGCGCTCCGTGCCGAGTCCTCCGAATACCCGCTGGTGGTGAACCTGCCCTCCGCGGAGCGGATGCAGTACTGGGACATCGGCGTGGTGTTCACCCACCGCTTCGTGCAACCGGTCAAGGACCACGGCAAGGATGTCTACGGCCTGGACGGCTTCACCTATGCCGGACTGGGCTTCACCTTCGGCATCAAGCCCATCCCCGGCCTGAACGCCTTCATCTACCGCACCTCGGACAACAAGACCTTCACCTTCGGCCTGCAAGAGCAGGTGCTGAACGGCGAACGGGTCCGGATGGCGATTCGTGCTGAGCGTTTCGACGAGGTGGTGAAGGAGACGACGACGCCCCTCGGGAAGGTGGGCATCTCCGGTCTGGCCATCCAGGTGCCGACGGAGATCTTCATCACCGACGACATCATCTTCTCGGTGGTGCCGAGCTACATCACCAAGACCACCACCACGGACACGATCCTGGCCGTGCCCCCGGGCCACACCCCGAACACCAAGCCCAACACGGGCGGGGTGTTCAATGTGGGCCTGGGCCTCCGGATCGGGTTCACGGAGAAGTTCTCCTTCGTCAGCGAGTACTATCCCCGCCCCTCGAAATTCGCGAAGGCGGCCCCTGGGGGCATCACGGATGGCACCACCTACCAGAATGGATTCGCTGCCGGGATCTCGTACAAGACCTTCAAGCACCGGTTCACCCTGGTTGGCACCAACGCCAGCGGCACCACTCCCAACCAGGTGATGAGCGGCGACTACGGTGGCGGCCCCCGGTTGTCCGGCAACTGGTCCATCGGCTTCAACGTGACGCGAATCTTCTAGTTCTGGAGTCCCATGAGCGCATCCCCACTGCTCGAGTTCATCGCGCGGGAGCACCCGGCCTTTGTCCACATCCCCATCGGGCTGGTGGCTGTCCTGCCCCTGGCCATGCTCGCCTCCTTCCATCCGAGGCACGGGAAGGTCCTTGCCGGGACCTCCTTCTTCCTGGCGGTCATCGGCTGGCTCGGCAGCACCATCGCCCTGTTCAGCGGGCTGGTCTGGGGCCGGCAGATCAATCTCATCAGTCCCTCGGGATTCCTCCCCGTGGTGGTCAACGAGAAGCAGGTGCTGCAGAAGATCCTGCAGATCCACATCCTCGCGGCCATGGCGGGGTTCCTCATCGGCGGCGTCTGCGTCTTCATGCTCTGGCGCGTCTGGAGGCGGGATTTCGGCGCGGGCTCTGAACACCGCCATGCCGGCCGCCGCTTCTGGGAACGCGGTGTGGGGGCACCGGCCCTTCTCGTCGGGTTCCTCTGGCTGGGCTGCTGGGCCTTCAGCGGGAAGCTGGGCGGCGTGATGGTCTTCGGCAACGAGGAGACCAACAAGGCCGCGGCCGAGGCCGATCGCGCCAAGCGCGACGATGTGGAAGCCGAACTGCCCATCCGCGCCCTGGACTACGCCAGCCTCGAGCCTGCGGAGACGGCCCCGGTGCGGAGCAAGGCCCATGGTGACCGCTGGCGCCGGGTGTGGGTCTCCGCCTCGGGCATCGATGCCTACAAGGCCGGCAAACCCCTGCCCCCAGGGGCCTATGCCGTGATGTCCACCTTCACGGACGAGAAGGGCAAGCCCAGCACGGAGCCCGGTCCCCTCTACATGAAGGAGACCAAGGCCGATGGAACCACCGCCTTCGCCTTCTACTGGGGACGGGTGCCCACGGAATTGCAGAAGGACTTCGGCAATCAGGACTTCGTCTACTGGCGGAGCCCCGATGCCAAGCTGGCCACCTGCCTCGGGTGCCACGAGAAGGGCGGACCCACCGCGAAGTGATCGCCCGCTCAGCCTCTCCGGAGGCTCAGCATGTCTTCCATGAGGGGCAGGAGCCTGGGCAGTTCGAAGGGCTTGGGGACGAGGCGGACCCGCCGGTCCGCCGCAAGCCTGCCCTCCATGCCTTCGAGTCCCTGACCGCTGACCAGGATGAAGGGGACCTCGGAGCCGCTCTCCCGGATGAGGGCCATCAGCTCCAGTCCAGTACAGTCTGGCATGCGCTGATCGCTGATCACGAGGTCGAACCCGCCGGCCTGCTGCCAGACCTTCCAGGCCAGGGCGCCGTCCGGGGCGGTCGTCACCTGCATCCTGGCCAGGGTCAGGGCATCCGCGAGCATCTCCCGGAGGAGCGGTTCGTCCTCCACGACCAGGATGCGGCGCCCGGCCAGATTGGGTGAGGCCGTCCTGAGTCGCTCCGCCCCCTGCGTCATCGGCACTGCGCCAGCGCCTGCGGCGGGCAGGCGCACGCGAAACCGGGCACCGCCTTCCGGCATGTTCTCGGCGTGGATGTCCCCGCCGTGGGCCTTCAGGATGGAGAACACCATCGCCAGCCCCAGCCCCGTCCCCTTCCCCTGCTCCTTGGTGGTGACGAAGGGCTCGAATAGGCGGGACAGGATGGCCTCGGGAATGCCCGAGCCCGTGTCCTGGAGGTCGAGGAGAACTCGGCCGTCCTCACCCAGGTGCGTGGTCAGGCTGAGGGTGCCACCCCCGGGCATGGCATCCCTGGCGTTGACGCCCAGGTTGAGGAGCACCTGCTCCAGCTGCACTGCGTCCCCGGAGATCGGGGGGAGGTCCGGCGCGAGGTGGCAACGGAGTCGGATCCGGCCCCCCAGGAGGGGTTCCAGGATCGCAGCCGTGTTCTGGACCAGGGCATTGAGGTCCAGGGGTTGAAGCTCGGGGCGGGACTGGTGGCTGAAGGAAAGCAGGGCCTTGGTGGTCTGGGCACAGCGGCGGGTCGCCTCTTCCGCCCGATGGATCCGGTTCAGCGCGGAATGACCATCGGGTAGGGTCTCCCGGCAGAGGTGCAGCTGGCCCAGGATGGCGGCGAGCTGGTTGTTCACATCGTGGGCGATGCCTCCGGCCAGGGTTCCCACGGTCTCCATGCGCTGGCTGTGTTCCAGCTGGCGCTGGAGCCGGGCCTGATCGATGAGGCTCTCGCTGGCCTTGCGCAGAGCCCGATCGAGGCTGCGGATCTCGAGGATGCGGGAGTGGATGGGGGGAGGAGTCGCCCCCTGACCCAGGGCCTCGGCCGCCGCGCCCAGCTGGGTGATGGGCCCAGCCACCCGGCGGGCGATGTGGAGGATGCGCCAGGCCGCCAACCCAAGACTGAGGACGGCCATGCCGAACATGCTCCAGAGGCGGAACCGGGCCGGACCGAGCAGATCCTCCTCCGGAACGGTCATGAGCAGGCGCCAGTGGATGCCGGGAAGCGAGGCGAACCCGGTGATCAGGCCGATCATCGTGTCCCCCCGGTAGTTGAAGGACAGGGTGCGGCCCAGGGGCACCTTGAGGAGCCTGGCCTGGGCCTGCAGGAAACCGGTGCCCACCGGGCTCAGGAAGGCCTGGCGCCGGGAGGCGGGCGTCTGGAAGGCCGGATCATTGGGAAGGATGACCGCCCGTCCCTCTGGATCCACCACCAAGCAGCGGCTTCGGAGCGTCGGCTGGGCGGACCAGACACTGGCGGTCAGGTCGTCCAGGAGGAAGTCCAGGGCCGCGACGCCGAGCAGGCCCCGGGCATCGCGAATGGGAAAGGTGCAGGTGATGCCCGGATCCTTGGTGGTGTAGAAGGTGTAGGGTTCGGTCCAGGACGGCTCCGATGCGGCGATCCCGGCCAGGTACCAGGGCCGCGTGCGCGGATCGTAGTCCATGGGCGTCCAGGCCTCGGTGATCATCCGGTCGCCGGGGGCGCCCAGGCGGTGCCAGCGGATGCGGGCCTGAGGCCCCGGCTGGATCAGTTCCCGCATGAACCAGGCGTCGCTCCGCCGGAGAAAGAGCAGGGAGGGCCCGTCCTGCCTGGCGAGGTTGAGGCTGGTGATGCTCCGCTGGGCCGTGAGCAGGGGATGGAGGAGCCGGGCTGCCTCCTCCGGTCGGGAGGGATCCAGGGCCCCATCCAGCCACCAGCCCCGCACCACCTCGCCCAGGGATTGGGAGGCCTTCAGCTCCAGGTGGAGCACGGTCTGCAGATGGTGGAGGGCCGATTCCGTGCGGGCAGAGGCCTGGCGTTTCAGGGCCTGCTGCTGGCTCCACCAGGAGAGGCCCAGGATCAGGGCGGACAGACCGGCCATGAGGACCAGAAGGTCCCGCAGCAGCAGCCGGCGAATGGGAAGCAAAAGCAAGTCCTCCCTGGGTCACTGATCTGTTTCGGACGTCGGGAAGTCCAGGGTGACTCTGGACTACAGGGCGGCCCTGAGCGCCGAGAGGGCTTCCGGCAGGCCGGAAGGGTTGGTGCCTCCGCCCTGGGCGAGATCCTTCTTGCCACCCCCACGGCCATTCAAGGCGGGGAGCATGGTCTTGAACAGGGCTCCGGCATCGTGGGCCAGGTCGGGGGAGACAGAGACCAGTGCCGTCACCTTGTCCTCGGCGGTCTTCGAGGCCAGCACGATGACTGCGCTGGTGTGCCGGGTGCGGACCTGGTCCATGAACTCCCGCAGGGCATTGCCTTCGAGCCCCTCGATGAGGGCCGTGACCAGGGTGATGCCCTTTACCTGCTCCACCTGCTCGGCACTGCCGCCGCCACCCGCGGCCTTGAGCTTGGCATCCTTCAGATCACGCTCGAGCTGGGCGATGCGGTGATCTCTGGCCGCCAGCAGCTCGGGCAGAGCCTCCCGGCTGGCATTGGCCTGCCGGGAGAGACCCTGGATCATGGCCTCATCCGCCTGCAGCAGCTCCAGGGCCATCTCGCCGGCCACCGCCTCGATGCGCCGAACGCCGGCGGCCACCGCGCCCTCGGAGATGATCTTCACCACGCCGATCTCACCGGTGTTGGGCACGTGGGTGCCGCCGCAGAGCTCGGTGGAGAAGCCGGGCACCTGCACCACCCGCACCACATCGCCGTACTTCTCGCCGAAGAGGGCCATGGCGCCGGATGAAAGGGCCTCCTCGATGTCCATCTCGCGGACCTGCGTGTCGACGGATTTCAGTGCCTGGCGGGAGGCGAGGCGCTCGATCTCCGCGATCTGGGCTGGTTCCAGCGGGGCGAAGTGGGTGAAGTCGAAGCGCAGGCGCGCCGCATCCACCACGCTGCCGGCCTGTTTGACGTGGGTGCCGAGCACTTCGCGCAGGGCGGCGTGCAGCAGGTGGGTGGCCGTGTGGTGGGCCCGGACCCGCCGCCGGCGAATCGGGTGCACCAGGGCGTTGACGGAGGTGTTCTCAAGCAGGGAACCCGTGACTACCACCTTGTGGAGGTGCCGCTTCTGGGCAGGGGCCGTGCAGTCGAGAACTTCCGCGTGGCCGCCCTCGAAGCGGAGCTGGCCCGTGTCGCCCACCTGGCCGCCGGACAGGGCATAGAAGGGTGTGCGATCCAGGAGGACGAAGCCCTCCCCGGTGAGCTGCTTCACCCGTCGGTGCGCCGCATCGAAGAGGGCGACCACGTGGGCCTGGCCCTCGAGGTTCTCGTAGCCGGTGAAGCGGGTGGGCGGCAGATCCGCCAGGATGGCGAGGTCGCCGGCCAGGCGCAGGTCGTGGGCCTTCATGGCGGCCCGGGCCCGGGTGCGCTGGGCGTTCAGCTCCTGCTGGAAGCCCGCCAGGTCGGCGGCAATGCCGCGCTCCCGGCACCAGTCCTCCACCAGGTCCACGGGGAAGCCGTAGGTGTCGTAGAGGCGGAAGATGTCGGAGCCAGCCAGGGTGCCGCTGGAGATGTCGCTGCCTTCAAGCAGTTTCAGGCCGGTGGAGAGAGTCTGGCTGAACTGCTGCTCCTCCCGGTGCAGCGACTTCTGGATGCGGCCGAGCTCTCCGAGCAGCTCGGGGTACTGGTCGCCCATGGCCTGGAACACGGCGGGGGCCAGATCGGCGAAGAAGAGCCCCTCGATGCCGAGCTTCCGGCCGAAGCGCAGCGCCCGGCGGATGATCTTGCGGAGCACGTAGCCCCGGCCCTCGTTGCTGGGCACCACGCCGTCGAAGCACATGAAGGTCGCGGCGCGGATGTGGTCGGCCACCACCTGGGAGGCGGTGCGGATCGCGTGGTCCTGGCGGTCCTCGGGGTTCACCTTCGCCGCTTTCCAGATGGCCTCGAAGATCGGCGTGAACAGGTCGATCTCGTAGTTGGTGTCCACGCCCTGGAGGATGCTGGCCGTGCGCTCCAGGCCCATGCCCGTGTCGATGCTGGGCTTGGGGAGGGGGGCCAGGACGCCTTTGGCATCGCGCTCGTACTGCATGAAGACCAGGTTCCAGATCTCCATGACCCGATCGCCCTCGCCGTTGGGCGTGGCGTCCCCGGGCACGTGTTCGCCGCGGTCGTAGTGCAACTCGGAACAGGGACCACAGGGGCCGGTGTCGCCCATCTGCCAGAAGTTGTCCTTCTTGCCGAAGCGCATGATGCGGTTCGTCGGCACGCCGGCGGCCTTCCACAGCTCCTCGGCCTCGGTGTCCGCGGGCACGCCATCGGCGCCTTCGAACACGGTGACCCACAGCTTCGTGGGATCCAGGGCCAGGCAGCCCTTGTCCAGGGGCCCCGTGAGGAACTCCCAGGCGAAACGGATGGCGTCGGCCTTGAAGTAATCGCCGAAGCTGAAGTTGCCCAGCATCTCGAAGAAGGTGTGATGGCGGGCCGTGAACCCCACCTGATCCAGGTCGTTGTGCTTGCCGCCCGCCCGCAGGCACTTCTGGCTCGTGGTGGCCCGGCTGTAGTCGCGGTTCTCCTTGCCCAGGAACACGTCCTTGAACTGGATCATCCCCGAGTTCGTCCACATCACCGTGGGGTCGTCCGCTGGGCCGATGACGGCGCTGGAAGCCACCCGGCGGTGCCCCTGGCGCTCGAAGTACTGCAGGAATCGCTGGCGGAGTTCAGAGGTTTTCATAGGTGATCCAGGATACCGGACGATCGGAAAGGAAAGCGCGGAACGGGCTTTGCCCGTGCCGCGCGCGGGGGCTCCGGGGGTGTAGCGCGCAGCGCGGTCCCCCGGACAGCATCAGTGCCTGAAGTGGCGCATGCCGGTGAAGAAGAGCCACACGCCGAGCTTCTGGGCGGCGGCGATGACCTCGCTGTCGCGCAGGCTGCCACCGGGTTCCACGAAGGCGGTGACGCCATGGCTGGCGGCAACCTCCAGGCCATCCGGGAAGGGGAAGAAGGCGTCGCTGCCCAGCACGGCGCCCTTGGCGCGATCCCCGGCCTTGCGGCAGGCGATCTCCACGGAGTCCACGCGGCTCATCTGGCCCGCGCCGATACCCACGGTGGCGCCATCCTTGACCAGCACGATGGCGTTGGACTTGACGGCCTTCGCCACGCGCTGGGCCAGCATGAGGTCCTCGGGCTTGGGAGTGGTGCCGGGGCCGCTGGCCTTCATCTCCCAGTCCTCGAAGGGCACGAAGGCGTCATCGGCCCGCTGCACCAGGTAGCCGCCGCCGATGGAGCGGGTGTCCAGGCCCTCGGCGCTCTGGGGCCAATGATCGGGGGTCTGGAGGATGCGCAACTGCTTCTTGGCGGCGAAGACCTCCAGGGCCTCGCCGGTGAAGGCGGGGGCCAGGATGACCTCCCAGAAGTTCTGGGCCATGACCTTGGCCACCTCGACGCCCACGGGGCGGTTGAAGGCCACGATGCCGCCGAAGGCGCTGACGGGATCGCCGGCCTGGGCCCGCATGAAGGCTTCCAGGGCGTGGGGACCCTGGCCCACGCCGCAGGGGTTGTTGTGCTTGACGATGACGCAGGCCGGAGCCGGGAACTGCCAGACCAGGCGGGCGCAGGCGTCGGCATCCAGCAGGTTGTTGAAGCTCAGTTCTTTGCCCTGGTGCTGGTGGCAGGCGGCCATGCCCTCCGCCTTGCGGCCGGGCTCCACGTAGAAGGCGGCGGGCTGGTGGGGGTTCTCTCCGTAGCGCAGACCCTGCTTCTGGACCAGGTTGACGCAGAGGTGGTGGGACAGGTCCGAGGACGCGTCCTTGGTGAACTCCCGCTCCATCCACCCCGAGATGGCGGCATCATAGGCGGCCGTGCGGCGGAAGGCCTCCAGGGCACAGCGGCGGCGATCCTCCAGGCTCCAGGTGCCGGCCTGGAGCTTTTCGAGGTAGGGCCCGTACTGATCCGGATCGGTCAGGACCGTCACGGAGGCGTGGTTCTTCGAGGCGCTGCGGATCATGCTGGGGCCGCCGATGTCGATCTGCTCGATGGCCTCGGCGGGTGTGACGCCGGCCCGGGCGATGGTGGCCTCGAAGGGGTAGAGGTTGATCACCACCAGGTCGATGGGTTCGATGCCCTGGGCCTTGGCGTCCGCTACGTGGTCAGCGAGGTCGCGGCGGTAGAGCAGGCCACCGTGGATGCGGGGGTGGAGCGTCTTCACGCGGCCGTCGAAGCACTCTGGGGCCCCCGTGTAGGCGGCGACCTCGATGGCCTCCAGCTTGGCCTCCTGGAGGGTGCGCAGGGTGCCACCCGTCGCCAGGAGCCTCCAGCCCTGGGCCAGCAGGCCCTCCGCCAGGGGCAGGAGCCCCGACTTGTCGTACACCGAGATCAATGCCGTCGGCATGTCCGCCCCCTGAACCCTTGATTTTCCCATGCATCTGGCCCTTCCGGAAGGGACGGATGTCAGGGTTTGGGTTCTGGCGGATCTGGCCGAAAAGGGTGGCATCAGGAGGCCGGGATGGATGTCCAGGTGGAAGTGCAGTTCACGGTCCAGCACACCCTGGAGCAGCTGAAGGCCGAATTCGTCAAGCGCAGCCACATCCCCGAGTGGAAGACGCCGGAGGACGGCGGAGCGCCTGACCTGTTCTTCGAGACCAAGGTGGTGAGCCTGACGCTGTCCTCCGAGAAGGACCGCCTCGCCTGGTTCGTGTTCTCCCTTGAATCCACGGGCGAACTCCGCAAGCGGGTGGTGATCCCGAATGTGATCCCCGCCACAGTGAATGTGGATATCCCGGATCTGGAGGATTTCCTGGACTTCTGCCGGCGCTGCATGGTGGGCGCCATCGGAAGGGGCTGAAGGGGCCACCTTTACCTTCCCGGCCCCAAGCCCCATCCTGGAAGGCCTGGAGTGGGCCCATGCCGACGATCAAGATCAACGACGTTGAACTGAGCGTGACCCCCGGCACCCTGGTGCTGGATGCCTGCCGCACCGTGGGCATCGACATCCCCCACTACTGCTACCACCCGGCTCTCACCCCCGTGGCCACCTGCCGCATGTGCCTGGTGGAGATCAAGGGCCAGCCCAAGCTGGCCACCAGCTGCACCACCACGGTGCCGCCCGCGCCCAAGGACAATCCCGAAGCCGTGGTGATGGAGGTCTTCACCAACACGCCCGCCGTGGCCGATGCCCGGGCCGGCGTCATGGAATTCCTGCTCATCAACCACCCGCTGGACTGCCCCATCTGCGACCAGGCCGGGGAGTGCAAGCTCCAGGACTACTCCTACCACTACGGCAGCGGCGACTCCCGCATGGCCGAGGTGAAGCGGCGCTACCGCTATGAGGATCTGGGCGCCAAGATCGTCATCGACAAGAACCGCTGCATCCACTGCACGCGCTGCGTGCGCTTCACCCGGGAGATCAGCGGAGGCGGCGAGCTGACCGTGGCCTCCCGTGGTTCCCACCTTGAAGTGACCACCTTCACCGGCAAGAGCATGGACCAGAATCCCTTCGCCGGGAACGTGGTGGACCTCTGTCCCGTGGGCGCCCTCACGAGCCGGGACTTCCGCTTCAAGAAGCGGGTCTGGTATCTCAAGAGCGTGCCTTCCATCAGCCGCCACTCGGCCCTGGGCAACCCCATCTGGATCGACCACGAGGGCAACCAGATCCACCGCTTCCGCCCGCGGCCCCTGGAGGGCAAAGAGACGACCCACTTCATCAGCGATGAGGAGCGCTACGCCTACGCGCAGTACAACCGCACAGGGCCGGCGCCCCTCCCCACGCTGATGGGCGCCGCCGCCTCCGCGGAGGCCATTCGCGAGGCCCTGCAGGCCGTCGGACCGGTTGCCGTCATCGGCCAGGGCACCTTTGGCTGCGATGCGGCCCAGCGCCTGGGCGAGCTGGCCGCCTCGGCCGACCTGCGCTACGGCAGCGGCGACAAGACCATCTCGGTGGTCCTGCCCAAGTACCAGACCAGCGCGGATGGCATCCTGAACCGCCGCGGCTTCACAGAGCGCGGGTTCCGCTTCGGGGCCCTCGAAGAGCTGCTCGGGAAGGTGCAGGGTGGCGAGGTCAAGGCCGTGGTACTTCTGCACGATGCCGCCTTCACCAGCATCAAGGAGTCGGAGCTCCTGGGCCAGATCCTGAAGGCCGCCGCCTTCAGCCTCGCGCTCGAGGCCGAGGTCTCCAGCCTTGGCCGCTCGGCCACGGCCTGGCTGCCCATCACGAACGTGGCCGAAGAGAGCGACTTCATCGTCAACCATGATGGCGAGCTGCGGCGCTACCAGAAGGCCCTGCAGGCGCCCAAGGGGGTCCGCACCGTGGCGGCCTGGGTGAAGGAACTGGCCGCGGTTCCCGCCGCCGTCTAGTCCGGCGTTCCCTGGAACTGAAAGCGGGCGCCGAGGGCGCCCGCTTTCAGTTTGGCGGGGTCTGTCTGGGCCTACTTCTTCACCACCTTGGCATCCTCGACGATCAGCGCGTAGACGTAGCCCGCGCCGAAGTCCTTGTCCTGGCGGACGATTCCCTTGACCGTCACGATGTCGCCCTTGGCGGCGGGGTCCTGGCTGGTGACGGTGATGTCGTGGTTGCCCTTGCTGGCCTCGCCGCTGCCGTCCTGCAGGTGGATCCAGTTCTTGCCCATGACGCCGGGGTTGTACTTGACCACCTGGCCGCGGATGGTGACGGACTTCTCCTTCAGGCCGCCCTTCTGCGCCCAGACTTCGGCCACGGTGCGCGCGTCGGCGCCGGAGGCCTTGTCCACCTTCACCGCCTCCTTGGGCACCACCGGAGCGCCGGGGGCGGCGGCGGGCTGCCCCTGGGGGGCGCCGGCGTGGGCGGGCATGGCGGCCTGCGCGCCTCCGGCGGGGGCGAGGTTGCCGAAGAAGATCTCGGCGAAGGTGCGGTTCAGGGTCTTGGACTCGAAGTTGTTCATGAGCATCGGACTCGCGATGGTCACCTCGGCCCCCTTCTCGAGCTTGGCCTCGGGGACCGCGGCCCAGACTTCGCCGCGGGCGGTCTGGAGGCGGAGGTAGGAGTAGGGTGCGGCGTCGATGCGCTCGAGCACTTTGCCGGTGAGCCCCTGAGCCTGGGCCGGTTCGCCGGACATGGGAGCGCCAGTGGTCGGCGCGGCCACGACGGCATCGGATTTCTTGGACTGGCAGCCGAGGGTGGCTGCGAGCAGGAGCGACAGGGGAAGGGCACCGCGCATGGAAGGGACTCCTTGAGTGAATCGGGGAACGAACCCAGAAAGGCCTGAGCCTGGATCAATCATCCTATGACCGGGGACTCGGCGCGACCCCGCAGACCGTGAACCTGGGATGCCGGGCGATCAGGAGGCGTGCCGTGCCGGGTCGTCCCAGAAGGGGTAGAAGCAGTACCACTGGCTGGGGTGGCGGCGGATCAAGGCCTCCAGATCCGCCACATAGGAGCGCATGCCCGCCTGGATGGCCTCCATGCGCCCGCCCCGGCCGCCTGCGATCCGGATGGGCTCCCCGAAATGGGCGTGGAAGCGGCGCTCCTCGTCCGTATAGAAGAAGCTCGTGATGATCGGTGCGCCGGTCATGGCCGCCAGTTCCCAGGGGCCCCGGGGGAAGGGCACCTCGCGCCCGAAGAAGGGCATGGGTACGCCGTTCAGGCTGAAGTCCCGGTCCCCCTGCATGCCGACCAGGGCGCCCTCCCTCAACAGCTTTACCAGGGGCAAGGTGGAGAACCCCACGCCATCGACGGGGATGCCCACCACGCCGCCCTGGGCCCGCATGCCCTCCCGCAGGCGCTCAACCGCCGCGAAATGGTCGGGCTTGTAGACGGCATGGACCTTGAGGTTGCGCGAGCGCAGCAGGATTCCGCCCAGCTCGAAGTTGCCGGCATGGGCCGTGAGCAGGATGACGCCCTTGCCCTCGGCCAGGACCGCATCGAATTGGTCCATCCCCTCGATGCGGGCGAACTGAGCGAGGGCCTCCTCCGCTGGCCGCTGGCCGTAGAAAAAGAAATCCACCCAGGCCCGGGCATGCTGGCGCACCATGTCGCGGGCCGTGCGCTCCACCAGGGGATGGGTCGCCTTCAGACCCATGACCTGTGCGGTGTTGTCCAGAATGGCCTCCAGATACCTGGGCTGGACATCCATGAAGGCGTTGGCGATCTGATCGGCAATGTCGTGCCCGCGTTCGCGCCGGGCGAAGGACCGGGCCGCGAAATGGAAGAGCGGGAAGAGGGAGCCGAAGACCGCTCCGTAGAAGAGATCAAGCAACTTCGAAGGGGTCTGCATGCGGTCCTGCATACCCCAGGCTATCAGGGGGCTTCGGCGGGAACTGGCAGATCGATGGAGAAGACCGTGCCCCGGCCGGGTGCGCTTTCTACCTGGATGGCGCCCCGGTTCTGCAGCACGAGGTTCCGGACCGTGGCCAGGCCCAGCCCCGTCCCGGAGGGCTTGGTCGTGTAGAAGGGCTCGAACAGATGCTCGAGCTGGGTCGATGGGATGCCGGGTCCGTCGTCCTGCACCTCGAGGCGGACCATGCCGGTCCGGTGTTCGGCGACGATCCGCAGGGTCCCTTCAGGGCCCATGGCATCGCGGGCGTTCGAGACCAGGTTCTGGAGGATCTGATCCAGCGACTGGGGATCCGCCAGCACCCAGAGCTCCTCCCCGGCCTGGATGGCCAGCCGCTGGCCAGGGCCAAGGAGCGCCCGCCACAGCTCCTCCTGGTCGGCGAGCCACTGAGGCAGGGAGATGCGGACCGGAGTCAGGTCCTGGAAGCGCCCGCTCTCCAGGATCCGCCGGGTCATGCTGATGGCCCGTTCCGAGGCATCCTGCAGGATGTCGACCGTCTGGAGCTGGACGGAGTTGCAGGATTCCCGCAGGAGTTCCAGGCGCATCCGGATGATCCCGAGGATGTTGTTGAGGTCATGGGCGAGCCCGGCCGCGAGTCCCGCCATCATCCGGACCCGCAGGCTGTTCAGGGCCTCGCGATGGTGGGCCTCGAGCTCGCGGGTGCGTGCCTCCACGCGATCCTCCAGACCCTGCGACAGCCGCTCCAGATCCAGGATCAGCAGCCCATGCCTCAGCACCAGGATGCCCATCAGGACGGATCCGAGCGCCAGCAGGGCCCGGGGGGCCTCGCCCTGGGGCCGGAAGATCTGGATGGCGGCCAGGGCCAGGACGGCCAGCGACACCATGGTGGGGATGAGGGCCCGGAGGACCGAAGGTCTCTCCCGCTGGGGCGGGGAAGCCGGGGTGGTGGCGGGGCTCAGCGTCGCGAGGACGAGCAGGGCATTGGCCATCTGGTGGAGGACTTCGGCGGCATCACCGAGGTAGTTGTGGCCGTAGTGCCCGGTGATCCGGAACAGCACGCTGAGGGAACTGAAGATCAGAAGGACCACCAGGGCCCAGCGGACGAAGCGCTTGGCCTGGGCCTGCTCAGGCAGGGCCAGGCGGGTCTCCTGGAGCAGCCAGAGGGACAGCACGCCGAGACAGACCCCGATCTGGATCATGTAGAGCAGCAGCATGCCGCGGGACAGGTGCCCCACGGAGGCCATGGAGCTGGTGGCCATCCAGGCCACGGTGAAGAGCGAGGTCGCGATGGCGATGCCGTCGAGGAAGGTGCGAACACGATCCCTGGGCATTCGCTCCTGTTGGGGCCAGAGGAGGAAACCACCCCCGAGGGCGATCAGGGACAGGATCGAGATGGCCGGGCCCATGAGCGCCGCATGGGGAGGGCGGAACAGGGTCGGTGCGTAGCGTAGGCCACCGAGCGCTGCACCCAGGCCCAGGAGGCCGAAGGCGGTGGGACCTTCGCCGCGGGAGCGCCGCCAGGCGAGGCCAGCCGCCCAGAAGGCCAGGATGAACACGGACAGGTAATCGAGGACTCTGGCCAGTGGGTGGATCCGGTAGGCCAGCGGCAACAAGGCATTGGCGGACAGGAGTGCCAGCAGGCCGGAGAGGATGGCCGGGTGTGCCCGCCACAGGGCGGCGAAGGAGGCTCTGGCGCCCATGCGGTTGTGCATGACCTGAGTGTTTCGCGGATGATTCGAGTCGGCAATCCTTACCTTCTGGGATCCCTACACTCGTAATGAATGTCACAGCTTCAATCCGCTGCTCGCCGCGCCTGGTCTAGATTCCGCTACCGCCACACGTTCTGGTTCGGGTTGCGGTCATCCATCTCCTGCCACAGCCGCTGGAGGCTCTGGAGGCGCTCCGGGTAGTCCAGTTCAAGGCGGTCGAGAGTCTCCTCGTCATCCGCATCGAAGGCCATGGGGTCCTCGAGGACCTCGACCGGGAACTCGGGGAAGACGCGCTCCAGCAGGGAGCGGTGGAGCCCACGCACACTGAGCGTGCGAACCCCGGGAGTATCCACCAGCGTTCCGCCGGATTCGATGGCCAGCCAGCGGGAGGCCGTGGTGGTCTGCTTGCCGGTGCCGAACTTGGTGAGCCCTCCGGTTTTCAGGGCTGCCACGGGATGGAGGGCGTTCACCAGGGTGCTCTTGCCGACGCCGCTGTGGCCCAGCAGCACCACCACCTTCCCCTGGAGCAGCCCGCGGAGGCCATCGACCCCCGTGCCGTGGATGGCGGAGGTCTCGTGGATGGCCACGCCCTGCTCGCGCAGGGGATCCAGCTCGGGCAGGGTGTCCTTCTTGGAGGCCCGGTCCCGCTTGGTGACGATGACGCGGAAGGTGAGCCCGGCGTCGAGGGCCAGCAGCTGGGCCCGCTCCAGGAGGCCCGGGCGCAGGGGCGGATCCACCACCGCTGCGCAGATCCACAACTCATCGGCATTGGCGCAGATGAGCTGCCAGGGCTCGCGGTCGTCGATGCCACCGCGCCTGAGCAGGGTCTTGCGGGGCATCACGGCCACCACCTGGGCCTCGGGGGAGCCGCCGTCGCCGCGGACGGGGACATGGGCCGGGAGGCTCGGATCCTCCGGTTCGACGGGCACGGCGGAGTAGCGCACCCGGTCGCCGCAGACCAGGCGCACGCCCTTGAGCTTGCCGCCCAGCGTCGCCCGCATCACAGTGCGGTCCTCCAGTTCCAGATCCACCCACTGGCTGTGCCGCTGGATCAGGATGGCCTCGGGCAGGTGCATCCAGGGCGCGGGATCGGGCAGCCGGAGCAGGGTCTCGGCATCGTGGGACTCGATGCCGGTCTCCAGTCGCTCGGCGTGCTGCTGACGCCGCTTGCTCTCGCCGCCCCGCTCCCGGGAATAGACCTCCCGGTGGTCCATGTCCTGGGCCTCCCGGCTTTGGCCGAGGCGGAACTTGCGGGTCATTACGCCCGACCGCCGAACTCGCCGGTCTCGGTGCTGACCTTCACCTTCTCGCCCTCCTTGATGAAGAGGGGCACCTTGATCTCGATGCCGGTCTCCAGCTTGGCGGGCTTGGTGACGTTGCCGCTGGCCGTGTCCCCGCGGGCGCCGGGCTCGGTGTAGGTGACGGTCAGCTCCACCGTCGTGGGCATCTGGAGGCCGATGGGATTGCCGTTGAACTTCTGGATCGTGACGATGAGGCCCTCCGTGAGGTAGTTGAGGGCGTCACCCATGAGGAATTCACCCAGGGTGTGGGTCTCGTAGGTCTCCTGGTCCATGAAGTGGGAGCCTTCGCCATCGCTGTAGAGGTAGCTGGCGGGCGTGAGGACGAGGTCGGGCTCCTTGAACTTGTCGCCGGCCTTGAAGGTCTTGTCGAAGACCGCCCGGGTGAGCAGGTTCCGCATCTTGATACGCACCAGGGTCTGGCCGCCGCGGGCGGTGGGGGTGGAAATCTCCACGTCCAGGCAGTGGAAGGGGGTCTCTTCGAGTTCGAAGAACATCTTGCGTTTGATCTCGATGGCTTCGAGCAGGGCGGCCATGGGCACTCCAGAATGTCGAATCCTCCATTCTATCTGGACTTGG
Source organism: Candidatus Geothrix odensensis (assembly GCA_016714685.1). Lineage (GTDB taxonomy): Bacteria > Acidobacteriota > Holophagae > Holophagales > Holophagaceae > Geothrix > Geothrix odensensis. The sequence goes on along the minus strand of JADKCH010000002.1, from coordinate 114,044 downwards.
GGAGGGGGTCTCCTGGTTAGAATTTCCTTTCCATGGCAGACCCGAAAACCATCGGCAGGTACCAGGTCCTGCGGCCCATCGGCCAGGGCGGCATGGGGACTGTCTACCTCGCGGAGGATCCTCTCCTCAAGCGGCGGGTGGCCATCAAGGTGATCCGGGTGGCTGGCAGCGCCCGGCATCAGGCCATGCTGCGCTTCCGGCGCGAGGCCGAGATCAGCGCCCAGCTGAACCACCCGAACCTGGTGACCATCTTCGATGTCGGCGTGGAAGAGGACCTGGGGCCCTTCCTGGCCATGGAATATGTGGAAGGCAAGAGCCTCGGCAAGCACATCAAGGAAAAGAACCTGGATACCGAGACTGCGGCCAAGGTGCTGATCCAGGCCATGCGGGCCCTGCGGGCCGCCCACCGGCGCGCCATCGTCCACCGCGACGTGAAGCCCGACAACATCCTCCTGAGCGAGGAGGGCCGGGCCAAGCTCATGGATTTCGGCATTGCCCGCAGCATGGGCCACATGAGCCTGAATCCCCAGCATCCCCTGGACGCCCCGCTGCTGGATGAGGGTGCCCAGGATGGCTATGCCCAGACCCTCGCGCTGCGCCTCACGGTCACCGGGGACTTTCTGGGCTCGCCGGCCTATGCTCCGCCCGAAGTGCTGAAGGGCGGTGAGGGGACGCCCTCCTCGGACCGCTACAGCTTCGCGGCGACCGCCTTCGAGCTGCTCACGGGCCAGCTGCCCCATCCCGGTGGCGGGCTCACCGAGATCATCATCCACATCCTGCAGGAGCCCATCGCCATCCCGGCCGACTTGCCACCCCGCCTGGCTGCTGTGTTCCAGCGGGCCCTGTCCGTGGATCCTGACGACCGCTACACCACCCTGCCGGAGTTCATGGAGGAGCTCATCGACGCCCTGCCCGGGCCGGCCAGCATGCGGGCCCGCCTCTTCGCGGCCCTGGGCCACGATGACGACGGCAGCAGTGTGTCCACGGCGCGGTTCCGCATCCCGTCCGAGCTTGCCCAAGGCCATGGCGAGGACAGCGGCCCCCAGGCCACCGAGGCCCGGCTGCGCCAGAGCCAGGCTGTGAAGATCACCCTGGCGGAGGACCCCGTGGAGACCTTCCTGGCCTCCCAGAAGGCCACGACCGAGCCCAACCCCGATCAGACGGACTGGGCGACCATCCTCAAGTGGGTGGTCTTCGTCTTCGCCCTGCTCCAGCTGTTCTGGTGGCTGGCGCCGGCCCTCTCACGGATCCATCTCACGTCCTAGTGGCCCACCGTCAGGCGAAGGCCCGCATCAGCAGGAACAGGCCCCCGTTCCAGCAGGCGTGGACCAGGATCGGGGTCCGCAGGCTGCCGGTGTGCCGCATGGCCAGGCCCATCACCAGGCCCAGGGTGCCGAGGACGGGCAGGCCTGCGGGCTGCAGATGGATGGCTCCGAAGAGCAGCGCGGAAAGCACCAGGGCGACCGCCAGCCGCTGCTTCCGCGCGAGCACGGGCAGCAGGAAACCCCGGAAGAGCAGCTCTTCGAAGAAGGGCGCCAGGCCCGCCACGGTCAGGAACAGTGCCAGCGTCGGGCCCCAGCCTGACAGGCTGCGCAGCAGCTCCTGCAGGTCCCGCTGAGGGCTTTGGTCCGGCTTCAGGATCAGGCTCGAGACCAGGGCCACGAGAATGACCAGCAGGACCGCCAGGGCGAGGAAGGCCCCCGCCCAGGCGAGGTCCCGACCGGCCCGGCCCGGGGCGACGCGCTGCCACAGCTCGCCGAAGCGCAGACCCTCCGCCCGGCAGAGGAGCTGGATCCCAAAGCCGGCATGGAGGAGGTAGCCCAGCGGCAGGGCCAGCCACCGCAGGCCCGGCCAGGGCTGAAGCAGGAGCGCCGCCAGGCTCCCGGAGAGGAAGAAGGCCAGGAACCAGCCGAGCAGGACCAGGGCGGTGGCGCGCCCGGAGAGCGACCAGGCGGGTAACGCGGGAGCGGGGTTCCTGTCCCGGATTGTCAGCAGGTAGATGCCTACGGCGAGTCCGGTCGCCGCGAGGGCCATCACTCCCAGGCCGAGGAGGCCCAGCCCGGCCAGGCGGATGAACAGAGCCCGCCGGGCCTGGGCCCGCAGGGCCTCTCCCCCGCCCTCGCGGTCCAGCAGGCGGGCCTCGAGCAGGTCGGCGGCATGGCCGTCCCCCAGGCGGCGGCGGAGCTCGAGGCGCTCCCCGGGAGTGGGCATCGGACCTCCGGCGTAGGCGGCGAGGTAGGCGCGCCGGAAGGGTTCCCCGGCGGGTCCAAGCTGCGCCGCGCTGGCCTCGCCCAGGTTCGGCGCGGCTTGATCCGCATCGCCCAGTTCGGCCCTGAGCACCGTCAGGAGGGCCCGGTCCCAGGGCTCTTTCAGCTGGGTCTCGGCCTTCGTCCATTCCTTGGCCGCCACGGACCGTCCTGTGAAGGCGCGGGGGCCGGCCAGCGCCACTTCCAGCATGCGGGCCTGGAGGCTGGCCCGCTCCGCCGGGCGGCGCGCGCCCTGTTCCCGGGCACGGAGGGTGAAGCCGGCGGCCAGGAGCGCCAGCAGCGCCAATAGCGCGATGAGAGGATCGGCCCAGCTGCGGTCGGGCTGCCAGGAGGATCGGGATTCGGCGGTCATGCCTCCAGGCTACGCGAAGGGCTGGCGGCCGGTGCGCCGGAACCGCCAGGCGGCCCAGCGGAGGTAGATTCGGTTCAGCAGCCTCGGAAGGCCCGGGAGGACCAGGAGCGGGGCGGTCCACTGCCAGCCCGGTAGGCGATGGGCGATGGGTCGCAGCAGGTCGGCCCCGGCCCAGATCTCGCGGGTGTCCATGTCCAGGCCATGGATCTCCTTCTCCACGGGCCTGCCGCCCAGCTCCGGCGCCAGCGCCAACAGGTTCGGATCCCGCACTGAGAAGATCATGAGCAGGCCCTGGCGGTCCCGCCGGGCCAACCACAGGGCCATGCGGCAGCAGAGGGTGCAGGCAGGGTCATAGGCGAGGAGGAGGGGGGCAGGCATCGGCCGCATGATGTCATGGGTTGGCGGTAAGGTTGAAGCTCCGGAGGATCCATGGCCTTTTCCCATCCCATCGAGGTGCGGTTCAGCGATCTGGACGCCATGGGCCATGTGAACAATGCCGTGGTGGTCAGCTACATGGAGCAGGCCCGCTTCCAGTGGTGGCGCAGCTTCCTGGGTGGCCGCAAATTCCAGGAGGAGGGCTTCCTCATCGCCCGCGCCGAGGTGGACTACCGGATGCCGATCCTCCTCGGCGACGACGTGCGAGTGGAGCTGCACTGCACCAAGGTGGGCAACAGCTCCTTCGAGCTGAGCTACCGGATCACCCGGGGACTGGGCGGCGAGCTCTACGCCGAAGGCAAGACCGTCCAGGTGATGCTCGACTTCACCACCAACCGGCCCCGGCCCCTCGTGGATGCCACGCGCGAATGGCTGGAGGCACAGGCCTGATGTCGATGTTGCTTGGGACGGCGGTCTGGAACGAGGGGCCTGCCGAACGCCGGGCCCTGGTGGCCCGCCTCGCCTCGGGCCGGCTGGCGGATCTGAACCGCATCGAGGCGGTGCGCCTGCGCAAGCTGGGCGAAGGGGAGCCTGAGCGCCTGGCCGAGGCGCTGCTGCCTGCCAGCCTCCGCCGCGTGCTGGAAGGAGGCCCCAGGGCCCTGGCCCGGGCGCGCCAGACCTGGGCCTATGCAGAGAAGTGGGATCGGCGGGGCACCCTGCCGACGACCCTGGCGCCGACCCTGGAAGCCGTGGCGCTGCTGCCCTGCCTGCCCCGGCCCGTGGCCCTGCGGCGCCTGGACGGACACTGGCTGGATCGCCTGAGCGTGCGCGGGCCGGGAGCGGAGCTGTCGGCGCCGCCCCAGCCCGGCCTGGCCGCCGTGGGGCTGGCCGGGGGCGGCATGGCCGGATATTGCCTCGCGCTGGAGGAAGCGGGGGGCGCCGTGCTGGGCGCCTGGTTGACCGATGAGTGGCCCACCGGACAGCTGGAGCTGAAGGTGGGGACCGCCCGCCGCAGCGCGCCACTGAAGGCCTGGGAGGGGCTGGAGCTTCCCCTCCTGAGGGCGGGCGAAGTGCTGCTGCTCCCTCCCCCGAAGCTGAAGCCCTTCTCTGAACCCGTGGCAGGGGCGGAGGTGCGCCTCAGCGCCGGGTTCGAGCAGCTGGTGCTGCGGCTGGGGCCTGCGGGCGTCCATCCCACGGTGCAGTGACCGCCATCAGGGAACGACGCGCACCACCGGCGGGTGCTGGGCCAGCGCCGTGCGGACGAGGGGGTCGAGCTGGGCCTTGAGGCGCTCCGAAGGCAGGGTGTTGCCCTGGGCCTGGAGGGTCATGATGATCCCGGCATAGGCGCGGTCCGCCGCCACCCAGGGTGCCCAGCCGAAGGTGCCCGTGCTGGAATACCGGAGGACCGGGTCGCCCGCGGCAGGGGCTCCGCCCCCGGCCGTCTCGAGCCAGTTGCCCAGGGCGTAGTGGTAGGTCTTCCCGGTCATGGCGACGTAGGGACTGTAGGCCAGGGTGGTGGCGGGTCCATAGCCATCAGTGCGCTGGGTGGCGATGAGGGGCTGCGGCAGGAAGACCTGGCTGCCGTCGAGGCCATCGCGCAGCTGCATCATGAGGAACCGCGTGTATTCCAGGCCCGTGCACTTCAGGCCGCCCGCCGGATTGGGATTGGGCCCGCCGCCACTGAAGATGCTGCCGCTGGACCAGCCGAGGGGATCGCGGAACTGCTCCGTGAAGATCTGCTCCCAGCTTTTCTGGGTCGCCCGCTCCGCCATTCGGGCTGCGATGCGCATGTGGGTGCTGCCGTAGTGGAAGTAGGTCCCAGGGGCGGCGGCCGTGGCCGCAAAGTCCGCGTAGATCTGCTTCACCGCGGCATCCAGCGTCATGAGCACGTTCTCCGAGGCGGGGTCATCCCCGCTGATGCCGGAGGTGAAGCTGAGCAGGTGGCGCAGGGTGATGTCGCCCATGGGGCCGGCCCAGGGGCTGCCGCCGCCGTCCACCAGGAGCTCCTTGGCTTGGGTATCCAGCCCGTGGGGGAAGGCTCCGGCCTGGACCAGGCGCAGGATGACCGTGCTGGTGACCCACTTGGAGGCGGAGGCCACCAGGACGGCCTCCTGGTTGGTGAAGCCGCCGAAGGCCTTGGAATACACCACCCCCGATGGCGTCATGATCTCCACCGTGAGGCCCCCGGGGAACTCAGCCTGCACCGCCTGGATGGCGGCCGTGGTGGGTCCCCAGACATCCGCTTCCGGGGCTGGCGCGGATCCGCCTCCACCGCAGGCCAGGAGCCCCAATACCACCCCAAGAACAGACAGCAGACGCCGCAAGGAACCTCCGGACACATCAATACGACCCTGGGTCGGGGGTCGAGGTTGAGCTGGATCAGCCCCGCATCATCTCCGCGATGAGGAAGGCCATCTCGAGGCTCTGGGTGCCGTTGAGGCGGGGGTCGCAGCCGGTTTCGTAGGCCTTGGCGAGATCGGCTTCGGACAAGCCCTCGGTGCCGCCGGTGCACTCGGTGACGGCCTCGCCCGTGAGCTCGATGTGGACGCCGCCCAAGTGGGAACCGTGGGCCCGGTGGATCTCGAAGGCCTGGCGCAGCTCGGAGAGGATGGCGCCGAACTCCCTGGTCTTCAGCCCCGTGGCGCTCTCCGTGCCATTGCCGTGCATGGGGTCGCAGCTCCAGAGCACGGGATGGTCCGTGGCCTGCACGGCCTGCAGCAATGGGGGCAGCGCGGTTCCGATCTTGGCGGCGCCGAAGCGGGAGATGAGGGTGATGCGGCCGGGTTCATGGTCAGGATCGAGCTGCGCCAGCAGGTCCACCAGGTGTTCCGGCGTGGCGCTGGGGCCCACCTTCACGCCGATGGGGTTGCGGATGCCGCGGAGGTACTCGAGGTGGGCACCATCCAGCTGGCGGGTGCGTTCTCCCACCCAGAGCATGTGGGCCCCCAGGTTGTAGTAGCTGCCATCCTCGTGGATCCAGCGGGTGAGGGCCTCCTCGTACGGCAGGAGCAGGGCCTCGTGGCTGGTGAAGAAGTCGATGCGCTCCAGTACCTCCCGCTGGACGCCGCCCAGGGCCTCGAGGAAATCCAGGGACTCGCGCACCTGGTCCAGAGTGCGGCGGTAGGCAGGGACTTCGCCCGTGCCGCCTGGCAACTCCCAGCGCTCGGGGTGGTGGAGGTCGGCGAAGCCCCCGGCGGTGAGGGCCCGCAGGTGGTTCAGCGTGGCGGAGGCGTGGAAGTAGGCCTCGAGCATGCGTTCGGGATCAGGGCGGCGGGCGGCGGCGGACGCCTCTAGGGCGTTGACGAGATCGCCCCGGTAACTGGGCAGCTCCTGGCCCTGGACCATCTCGGTGGGCTTGCTGCGGGGCTTGGCGAACTGGCCCGCGATGCGGCCCACCCGGACGACGGGCTTGCGGCCCCCGTGGGTGAGGGCCACGGACATCTGGAGCAGGACGCGCAGCTTGCCTTCGATGGACTCGGGCGTGCAGTCCTTGAACTGCTCGGCGCAGTCCCCGCCCTGAAGCAGGAAGCGGCGGCCGGCCGCCGCTTCCGCCAGCAGGCCGCGGAGCCGGTCGACTTCCTCGGGCACGACCAGCGGAGGCATCCGGCGTAGGCGGGCCAGGATCCCCTCCAGCTCGGAGGGATCGTCATAGGCCGGCTGCTGTTGGGCCGGGAAGCGCTGCCAGCTGTGGGGGTTCCAGGGCGTCATGCCCCATTCTGGCCCGGAACACACCTTGGGGCGAGCCGAGTGGAAGCAGATCGTGGCTCTGCCAGGATCTGCGAGGGGGACCCCCGGAATTCCTATTGGGGCTCGGCTTCCACCTGGGTAATCCAGCGGTAGCCCTCGCCGCCCACGGTGGTGATCCAGGACGAGCCCTGCTCCTCGCCGAGCTTCCTTCGCAGGTTGGCGATGTGGACATCCACGGTCCGGGCGCTGGGTCGGGCGTCCTGCTCCCAGGCCAGCTGCAGCAGTTCCTTCCGGCTGTGCGTGCGGCCCGGGTGGGTGATGAGGATCTCCAGCAGGCGGAATTCCCTCGGCGTCAGGTCCAGCAGTCGGCCGTCGCGGCGTGCCTCCAGCCGGGGCAGATCGAACCGGAAGGGCCCCGAGCGCAGCAGGGGGGGGCGGTCCATGGGTCGTGTGCGACGCAGGATGGCCTTCACCCGGGCCATCAGCTCGAGCACCGAGAAGGGCTTCACCAGGTAGTCGTCCGCGCCAAGGCTCAGGCCCTGCACACGATCCGTCTCCTCGCCGCGGGCGGTCAGCATCAGGACGGGCACCTCGTCCTTGCCCTCCCGGAGGGTCCGGAGCACTGCGAACCCGTCCATCTGGGGCAGCATCAGGTCCAGGACGATCAGGTCCGCCCGGTGGGCGGCATGGGCCGCGAGCGCAGGCACACCGTCCCCGGCCGCCTCCACGGAATAGCCTTCGAAGCTCAGGTTGTTGACGAGGAGCTGGCAGAGGGACGGCTCATCCTCCACCACGAGGATGTGGGTCACGGAATCTCGCTCAAGGATCGGTGGATTCACCATGGCGACCTTCGCTGGGAATGACAAGTTGAAATTACGATTTATTTCCTAAGCGTCTATCTATGATCGCGGAAATATACATACAGAGGGGCAAATCCAGCCGCCCGTCATGCGGCAGGCACCTCAAGTAGGGCGACGAAGCCCTCGCCGGGGGCCGACGAGAAAGTGAGGCCCCAGCCTTCCTGCTCGGCGACCTGGATGAGCAGACTGAGGCCGAGGCCCTGGCCTTCGCGTTGGAACCCCTCCTTGCCCTGCACCCGCAGCCTCTGGAAGGGCTTGCCGAGGGACTTCAGCTGGTGCGGTTCGAGCCCCTCGCCCTCATCGCTCACCTGGATGCAGAATCGCCGCCGGTTGCGCCAGGTCTGGAGGGTGACGCGGCCCCGGCCATGGCCGAGGGCGTTTTCCAGGAGGGTGAGGAGGGCCGCCCGCAAGGATGGAAGGGGGGCATGGCCGGCCTCCTCGGCCAGGCGCAGGTCCAGCTGCCTCTCCTCCAACTCGAAGGCTGGGCGGAGGTCCTCGGCGACTTCCAGGAACCAGTCCCGGGTCGCCTGGTCGCGGGGGCCGGAGGGACCGCCGCCGCGGATCACCCGGAGGCCGCTTTCGATGAGGGTGGTGAGGTGGTCCACCTCCTCCCCGATCTTCAGCAGCTCCTCGTCGGCGCGATCCGCACTGAGCCGACCCAGCCGGAGGGAGTCGCAGCGGAATTTGAGGATGGCCAGGGGCGTCTTGAGGCTGTGGGTCATGGAGGCCAGCCGGTCCGCGTCGAGGACCGCCTTGCGCCGGCTGCGGTGGCGGAGCCAGAGCCCCAGGAGGATGGCCATGCCGACCAGGGCGGACACGCCGGAGGCCAGCCAGTACCGCCGCCGCAGGAGCTTCCGGAAGGCCGCCTGCTGCTGGTCGAAGCCCACGCCGGCGAGCATCCAGCCATCTCCAAAGGCGTTGGTCTTGGTGGCGCTGCCCAGGGGGAGGGTCGAGAGCCGTTCCGCATCCACCTGGAGGTTGGGCTCGGCGCCCCAGGGTTCCAGCTTCAGGTCGTAGCGCTCCAGATCCTTCTCCTGCACCAGCCCCATCCGAAGCGCCCGGTTGGGAGCCAGGGCCTTGCCCAGTTCCAGTTCAACCTCGGGCGATCCGGGCCGCCAGCGCTTGATCACGAGCCAGCGGTCCGACAGGAGGACCACCGTGGCGATCTTCCCGAAATCGGGATCCTGTGCCTGGGGGGGATTCCATTCAAACCGCTGGGCCATCTCCGCGTGGGAGCACCAGCCCAGATAGCGCTGGGCCAGGGCGGGATCCCGAGGCTCGACCAGCCGGTCGCCCTGGCGGGTCCAGAGGCGGCGGCCATCAAAGCGGTCCAGCAGGGCCACCGTGAGGGGCTGGTCGGCCAGGAACCTGCGGACGTCCTCCTCGTCGCCAGTCCGGACCGCCTGGAGGATGGGCAGGGTCTTCCAGTGCCGCTCCACGGCCTCGAAGTTCACCCAGTGGGTCTCCATGAAGGCGTTCCGGCCCCGGTCCAACTGGTCCAGGCGGTCGAGCCTGGGGGCCATGAACAGCATCGCCGCCGTGACCAGCCCCGCGAGGACCAGCAGGACGATGCCACTGCGCTGCTGGAGCTGCTGCCAGCGTGAAGGGCCCACGCCGGGATGCAGGGCGCGGTAGCGGGAGGTTCGGTGGCGATGCATGGGGGCCCGGAGCGAAGGTTCCCCTCAGGTTACCGCCAGGCCAGCGGCCGTCGACAGTCCATCAGCCCAGGGCCAGCATCCGCTCCAGGGGCTGGAGGGCCCGGCGGCGCAACGGCTCGTCCAGCAGGATCTCCGGCTTCAGGTCCCGCAGGCAGAGGTAGAGCTTTTCCAGGCTGTTCAGCTTCATGTAAGGACAGAGGCTGCAGTTGCAGCCGCTGTCCGCCGGTGCGGGGATCAATTCCGCTTCGGGGCGGCGCTGGCGCATCTGATGGAGAATGCCGGCCTCAGTGGCCACGATGAACGCCGTCGCGCTGTCCTTGGCCACGAAGTTGAGCAGAGCGGCCGTGGACCCCACGAAGTCCGCCAGCTGGCTCACGGTGGCGTCGCATTCAGGGTGGGCGATGAGCTTGGCTTCGGGGTGCTGGGCCTTGAGGGCCGCGAGGCGCTTGGCCGTGAACTGCTCGTGCACGATGCAGAAGCCCGGGAACAGGACCATGTCCCGGCCCGTCTGCTTCATGACCCACTTGCCCAGGTGGCGGTCCGGCGCGAAGACGAGCTTGCGATCCTTCGGCAGGCTCTCCACCACACGCACGGCGTTGCTGCTGGTGCAGATGATGGTGCTGAGGGCCTTCACGCCCGCGGAGCAGTTGATGTAGCTCACGACGTCGTGATCGGGATACTGCTTCAGCCATTCGGCAAAATAATCGGCCGGGCAGCGGTCCGCCAGGCTGCAGCCGGCGTCCATGTCGGGGATCACCACGGTCTTGGTGGGGTTGAGGATCTTGGCGGTCTCCGCCATGAAGTGGACGCCGCAGAAGGCGATGACGTCGGCGTCGGCCTTGGCAGCCTGCTGGCTCAGCTGGAGGCTGTCGCCCACGAAATCGGCCAGATCCTGGATCTCGGGCTCCTGGTAGTAGTGCGCCAGGAGCACAGCCTTGCGCTTGGACTTGAAGCGCCGGATCTCCGCCACCAGGTCGAGGCCGGCGGGAATGCTGTCGAGGTCAGGGACGTAGGGGGCGGTCAGATCCATGGTGTGATTCTAGCCCTTGTCGAGAAACCGACGGATTCGGAGTCCAGGCTCCGGATGATCGAAGACTTTGGCGAAGGCCACGCGTTCCCAGGCCAGTGCGGCGGCGCGGGGCAGGGCCTCCTGTTCGCACTGGAGGTTTCCGAGCCAAAAAAGAGCCCGCCCACACGCATCAAAACCTGTTGTCACAAGCGGGCTTCGGCTATCCTGTGGGTGGATCGCAGGGTCCATGTGGATGTGGGAATCCGATGACTGCCCCCCTGGGGCGGACATCGGTCCACGTGTATATGGATTCATGCCTCACTCATCCTCAGGGGGAACCATGGCCAAGGCGCAGGCGCCAGACACTTCCAGCATCTCACGGCTGGATCAGATCAAGATCAGCCAGTACTTCGGCTGCAACACGTTCAGCGAACGCACCATGCGCGAACGGCTGCAGAAGGATGTGTACAAGGCGTACCGCCAGGCGCTGAAGCGCGGCGAGGCCCTGTCCCCCGAAGTGGCCAAGAGTGTGGCGCTCGCCATGAAGGAGTGGGCCCTGGAGCAGGGCTGCACCCACTTCACCCACTGGTTCCTGCCCATGACGGGCGCCACCGCCGAGAAGCATGACGCCTTCATCACCTGGGATGAACCCGGCGTGGTCATCGAGCGGTTCAGCGGGAGCCAGCTGATCCAGGGCGAGCCCGACGCCAGCTCCTTCCCCAGCGGGGGACTGCGCGCCACCTTCGAGGCCCGTGGCTACACCGCCTGGGATCCCGCCAGCCCGGCCTTCATCATGGAAGGCCCCCTGGGCAAGACACTCTGCATCCCGACCGCTTTCGTCGGGTACCACGGCGAGGCCCTCGACCACAAGGTGCCCCTCCTGCGCTCCATGGGCGTGGTCTCCATTGCCGCCAAGAACGCCCTCAAGCACTTCGGAATCAACGCTGAATCCGTGGTGGCCCAGTGCGGTCCCGAGCAGGAGTACTTCGCCGTCGACATCGACCTGGCCCAGCAGCGGCCGGACCTGATGTTCGCGAACCGGACCCTGCAGGGCGCCCGTCCCCCCAAGGGCCAGGAGATGGAGGATCACTACTTCGGCAGCATCAAGGCGCGCGTCCTCGGCTTCATGCAGGATGTCGAGCTGGAGTGCTTCAAGCTGGGCATCCCCGCCAAGACCCGCCACAACGAGGTGGCCCCCAACCAGTTCGAGATCGCCCCCATCTATGAGGCCGCCAATCTGGCCAGCGACCACAACCAGCTGCTCATGGAGATCCTGAAATCCGTGGGCGAGCGCCACAGCCTGGCCATTCTGCTGCACGAGAAGCCCTTCGCCGGCGTCAACGGCAGCGGCAAGCACGTGAACTGGAGCATCGCCACGGACGAGGGGCAGAACCTTCTGGAGCCCGGCAACACGCCCGAGGAGAACCTCCAGTTCCTCTACTTCCTCAGCGCCACCCTGAAGGCCATCCACACCCACGGCGGGCTGCTGCGGGCCTCCATCGCCTTCGCGGGCAACGACCACCGCCTCGGTGCCAATGAGGCGCCCCCGGCCATCATGTCCGCCTTCCTCGGCGCCCAGCTGAACCACATCCTGGACGCCATCGAGAAGGGCGCCGCCGCCGACGCCTCCAGCCAGAAGATCATCGACCTTGGCATTGGCAACCTGCCCCGCATCGAGAAGGACGCCACGGACCGCAACCGCACCAGCCCCTTCGCCTTCACGGGCAACAAGTTCGAGTTCCGTGCCGTGGGGTCCAGCCAGCCCATCGCTCTGCCCCTTACGGTGATCAACGCCGCCGTGGCCGAGGCCCTGGACGACCTGAACGCCAGGCTGGAAGCCGAGCTGAAGGCCGGCAAGGAGCACAAGGCGGCCGTCCTTTCCGTGGTGCGCCAGGCCATTCAAGAGACCAAGGCCATCCGCTTCGAGGGCAACGGCTATTCGGACGAGTGGAAGGCCGAGGCCGAGCGCCGGGGCCTGCCCCACGCCAAGGACACCGTGGCCGCGCTGCACATCTGGGAAGAGGCCGCGGTCAAGGCGGTGCTCGCCAAGCCGGGCATCCTTTCAGAGGGTGAGCAGGAGTCCCGGCTCCACATCCGCCACGAGGAGTATCAGAAGGTCATCGCCATCGAGACCCAGGTCCTGCGGCAGATGGCGGAGACCCAGATCCTGCCCTCGGTGACTGCCGACCTCGGCGCCCGCGCCGACAGCCTGGGCAAGCTGGCCGCCGCCGGCATCTCCGTACCCGAGACCCTTAAGGCCGCGCTGCAGACCCAGGCTGCGCTCGCGGGCGAGGCCCAGGCCCGCCTGGCCGCCATGAAGGCCGCCCTGGCCAAGGCCGAGGCCCTCGAGGATCTGCACGCCCGCACAGAGGCCTTCGGCAATGAGGTCAACCAGTCCAAGCATGCCCTCCGGGAAGTGCTCGATGCCCTCGAGGATGCCTGCGACGCCGACCTCTGGCCCCTGCCGAAGTACTGGCAGCTGCTGTCCCCGCTGGTCTAGAACCCAGCCACCACGCCAAGCGGGCCGCTCACGCGGCCCGCTTGTTATTCCAGCGTGACGCCCCGCCCCGACTTGATCCGGGCCTCGATCCGCGAGGTGCTGTGCCCCGGCAGGAAGGGGATGAGCACCAGGCGTCCGCCCCGGACTTCCACAAGGTCCCGGCCCACCACAGTCTCCGGCGTGTAGTCGCCGCCCTTCACCAGCACGTCAGGCTGGAGGGCCCGGATGAGCTCGTACGGGGTGTCCTCGTCGAAGCGCACCACGGCATCCACGCTGCGCAGGCCCAGCAGGATGGCGGCGCGGGCCGCCTCGTCCTGGAGGGGGCGGGAGGCTCCCTTCAGGCGGGCCACGGAGGCGTCGCTGTTGAGCCCCACCACCAGGAAGTCGCCCAGGGCCCGGGCATCGGCCAGGTACTGCACATGGCCCGGGTGGATCAGGTCGAAGCAGCCGTTGGTGAAGCAGAGGGTCTTCGGCCGGGGCAGGGCCGCGAGGAAGGCTTCGGGAGTCTGGAAGAAACGGGTCGGTGACGGCATCTCAGTACCTGGATAAAATCATTGGTTCGGGGACGATTCCCAGGAGAAGTCTGCCATGCCCCTCTACGAATACCGTTGTGATGCTTGTGGCCAGTCCGAAGAGAAGCTGGAGAGCCTGTCCGCGCCGCAGTCTCATGCCTGCCCTGGTTGCGGGGCCCAGGAAGGCATGAAGCGTCAGCTGTCCGTGGCCGCCTTCGCGCTCGCAGGGGCTGGCTGGTACAAGGGCGCCGCTTCCGAGCCCGCGTCGGCCCCGGCGGCCGAGTCGCCCAAGTCGGGCCACGGCTGTGCGGCCGGGGGTTGCGGCTGTCCCCTGGCTGGATGATGTCTGTCCCCATTCACACTTGATGCGTTGACTTTCAGGGGCATTCCGATAGCCTAGATGGTTCCGGCCCTGTGGGTCGGCGCAGGATTTCATCCGTCCGACGTTCCCCGGCGTGCCCGGCGAACCTCTCGGGCCCAGGCCCGGATCCACCGGTGCCTTCCTAGGAGGATGGTGTGCCTACCATCAATCAGCTGATCCGCTTCGGGCGGAAGACGTTCATCAACAAGACCAAGAGCCCCGCGCTCGACGCCTGCCCGCAGAAGCGCGGCGTGTGCACCCGCGTGTTCACCACCACCCCCAAGAAGCCGAACTCCGCGCTTCGCAAGGTGGCCCGCGTGCGCCTCACCAATGGCATCGAGTGCACGACCTACATCCCGGGCGTGGGCCACAACCTGCAGGAGCACAGCATCGTGCTCATCCGCGGCGGCCGCGTGAAGGATCTGCCGGGCGTGCGCTACCACGTGGTGCGCGGCACCCTCGACGCCACTGGCGTCGCCGGCCGCAACCAGTCCCGTTCCAAGTACGGCGCCAAGCGCCCCAAGGCTGGCGCCGCGCCGGCCAAGAAGAAGTAGGGAGGTAGACCATGGCTCGTCGCAATGCACCCGCCAAGCGTGAGATCCTCCCGGATCCCGTCTACAACAGCCTCACCGTCTCCAAGTTCGTGAACATCCTCATGGAGCGCGGCAAGAAGGCCACCGCCGAGCGCATCCTCTACGGGGCACTCGAGATCGTCGCCAAGAAGTCCGGCGAAGAGGCGCTGGAGGCCTTCCAGAAGGCCCTCAACAACATCAAGCCCTCGGTGGAAGTGAAGTCCCGCCGCGTGGGCGGCGCCACCTACCAGGTGCCCGTGGAGGTTCCCCAGAACCGCCGCCAGTCCCTGGCCATGCGCTGGCTGAAGACCTATTCCGCCTCCCGCGGCGAGCGCACCATGCGCGACAAGCTGGCCGGCGAGATCCTGGACGCCATGAACTTCCGTGGCGCCTCGATCAAGAAGAAGGACGACGTCCACAAGATGGCCGAGGCCAACAAGGCCTTCGCCCATTTCCGCTGGTAGCAGCCCGTCTGACCGGAAGGAGCCGCCTCCTGGGCGGCTCCTTCCGCGAAGGTCTTTGAAGCAGCACGAACGACCCCGATTCCGAATTGATCCTTTCAGGAGGCCGCTGTGGCCCGTCAGACCCCCCTCGAGCGCTACCGGAACATCGGCATCATGGCGCACATCGATGCCGGCAAGACCACCACGACGGAGCGCATCCTCTTCTACACCGGCAAGATCCACAAGATCGGCGAGGTGCATGAAGGCGCTGCGACGACCGACTGGATGGTGCAGGAGCAGGAGCGGGGCATCACCATCACCTCCGCTGCCATCACCGCCGCCTGGACCGCCCAGACGGGCCAGCTGAAGGGCATCGAGCACCGCATCAACATCATCGACACCCCCGGCCACGTGGACTTCACGGCCGAGGTGGAGCGCTCCTTGCGCGTGCTGGACGGCGCCTGCGCCGTGTTCTGCGCGGTGGGCGGCGTCGAGCCCCAGTCCGAGACCGTGTGGCGCCAGGCCGACAAGTACGGTGTGCCCCGCATGGCTTTCGTGAACAAGATGGACCGCCCCGGCGCGGACTTCTTCCGCGTGGTCGAGATGATGAAGACCCGCCTGAAGGCGCGTCCCATGCCCATCCAGATCCCCATCGGAGCCGAGGAGGATTTCAAGGGCGTGGTCGACCTCGTCATGATGAAGGGCCTCACCTTCGATGAAGGCGACAAGGGTTTCAAGGTCATCTACGGCGAGATCCCCGCGGAGCTCGTGGAGACCGCCAAGGAGTGGCGCGAGAAGATGATCGAGATGGTCGCCGAGACCAACGATGCGCTCATGGACAAGTACCTCGGCGGTGAAGAACTGACCGAAGACGAAATCCGCACGGGCATCCGCACTGGCTGCATCAACCTCACCTTCACGCCGATGATGTGCGGCTCCGCCTTCAAGAACAAGGGCGTGCAGCCCATGCTCGACGCGGTGGTGAGCTACATGCCATCCCCTCTCGACATCGCCGCCATCAAGGGCGTCGATTCTGATGGCAATGAAGTCGAGCGCAAGGCCGAGGACAAGGAGCCCTTCTCCGCCCTGATCTTCAAGATCATGGCCGATCCTTTCGTCGGTTCACTCGCCTTCATCCGCGTCTATTCCGGCGTCCTCTCCGCGGGTTCCGGCGTCTACAACGCCGCCAAGGGCCGTCGCGAGCGCATCGGCCGCCTGCTGCAGATGCACGCCAACAAGCGCGAGGACATCGAGGAGGTCCGCACCGGCGACATCGCCGCCGCCGTGGGCCTCAAGGAAGTGCTCACCGGCCAGACCATCTGCGACGAGAACCACCCCGTGATCCTCGAGTCCATGGACTTCCCGGATCCCGTGATCCAGGTGGCCATCGAGCCCAAGACCAAGGCCGACCAGGAGAAGATGGGCGTCGCCCTGAGCCGCCTGGCGCAGGAGGATCCCACCTTCAAGGTCAAGTCCGACCCCGAGACCAACCAGACCATCATCGCCGGCATGGGCGAGCTGCACCTCGAGATCATCGTCGATCGCATGATGCGTGAGTTCAAGGTGGAAGCCAACGTGGGCAAGCCCATGGTGGCCTACCGCGAGACCATCCGGAAGCGCGTGGATGCCGAGGGCAAGTTCGTCCGTCAGTCCGGTGGCCGCGGCCAGTACGGCCACGTGAAGATGTATGTGGAACCCAACGAAGCCGGCAAGGGCTACGAGTTCATCAACGACATCAAGGGCGGCGTGATCCCCAAGGAATACATCAAGCCCATCGACCAGGGCATCCAGGAGGCCATGCAGTCCGGCGTCCTCGCGGGCTACCCCTGCGTCGACATCAAGATCACCATCTACGATGGCAGCTACCACGACGTGGACTCCAACGAGATGGCGTTCAAGATCGCCGGCTCCATGGGCTTCAAGAGTGGCTGCGAGAAGGCCTCCCCCGTGATCCTCGAACCCATCATGGCCGTCGAGGTCGTGGTCCCCGAGGACTACATGGGCGACGTCATCGGCAACCTGAACAGCCGCCGTGGCCGCATCGAGAACATGGAAGACCGGGCTGGCGTCAAGGTCGTCACCGCCAAGGTGCCCCTGGCCGAGATGTTCGCCTACTCCACCACCCTCCGCGGCATGACCCAGGGTCGCGGCAACTACACCATGCAGTTCTCGCACTACGAGGAAGCACCCCGCAACGTGGCCGAAGAGATCGTCGCCAAGGTCAAGGGCGCCAAGTAGGGCAGCGATGGTTCCGCGCTCCGCTTCGCTGCGCGCACACCCCCGCACCCCCGCTGCTCGACCCGGCAAAACTGGTTACCACAGCTAACAACACTAGTCATTTCTGCTTTACCTGCTTTTCAAGCCCCTCTCGGGGTGAGGTCATTACTCGAACCGCAAGGTTGCCGGGCCTCCTGATCCAACCGCTTCCACCCACGGGTGGTCGTGCGTTCTTCTCAAAATAGCCGTTGTATTTCCAGCGGCTTTTGTTATGCTGATCAGCCCTGTCCCTGTCGTTGGGACGGATTTACATGGGCGGTCAGCGCCCCACGTCTATGGACGTTCAGCGTCCCAATGGAGTGAGCATGAAAGACAACATCCGCATCCGTTTGCGTGCCTTCGACCACCGTCTGCTCGATCAGAGCACCCGCGAGATCGTGGACACCGCCAAGCGCACGGGCGCCTCGGTGGCGGGGCCCATTCCCCTGCCCACCCGGACGAACAAGTACACCGTGAACCGTTCCCCCCACGTGGACAAGAAGAGCCGGGACCAGTTCGAGATCCGCACGCACAAGCGGCTCTTGGACATCCTGAACCCGACCCAGAACACCGTGGACACCCTCATGCGCCTGGACCTGCCCGCTGGCGTCGACGTGGAGATCAAGGTCTTCAGCCGTCAGGGCAACCGGTAGAGGGGGGAGAAAACATGTCCAAAGGAATCATCGGAAAGAAGCTGGGGATGACCCAGATCTTCAATGAGCAGGGCCAGATCGTCCCCGTGACGGTCATCCAGGCCGGCCCCTGCGTCGTCGTTCAGCGCAAGACCTCCGCCAAGGATGGCTACGAGGCCGTGCAGATCGGCTTCGTGGACCCCAACGGTGGCAAGCGCGCCTCCAAGGCCGAAAAGGGCCACTGCGAGAAGCTCGGTGTCGCCCCGGTCCGCGTGCTCCGCGAGATCAAGGTGGATGCCGCCGACGCCTCCAAGCCCGGCGACAGTGTCCTGGCCAGCGCCTTCGAGGCGAAGACCAAGGTCAACGTCACCGGCATCAGCAAGGGCAAGGGCTTCGCCGGCGTCATCAAGCGTCACCACTTCGCTGGCGGCCGCGCGACCCACGGCTCCATGTTCCACCGCGCGCCTGGCTCCATCGGCCAGTCCAGCTATCCCAGCCGCGTCTTCCCTGGCGTGCGCATGCCCGGCCACATGGGCGATGCCCAGGTGACCGTCCGCAATCTGGAGATCGCCAAGGTGGATGTCGAGAACAACCTGCTGCTCATCAAGGGCGCCGTCCCCGGCCCCAAGGGTGGGTACATCGTCATCAAGCAGGAGGCCTAGGATGGCAGCGTTCCAGCACCCCGTCGTCAACCTCGAGAACAAGCCCGCGGGCACCGTTGACCTGCTGCCCGAAGTGTTCAAGCTCGAAGACCTGAACCAGCACCTGATCTGGGAGGCGGTCCGCCACTTCCTGGCCAAGCGTCGCGCCGGCACGGCGAAGACCAAGGACAAGTGGGAAGTCAGTGGCTCCGGCAAGAAGCTCTGGAAGCAGAAGGGCACCGGCCGCGCCCGCGTGGGCTCCATCCGCAGCCCGCTGTGGAAGGGCGGCGGCACCACCCACGGTCCGCACCCCCGTTCCTACGACTACGCCTTCCCCAAGAAGGCCCGGCGCGCCGCCCTGCGCAACGCGCTGTCCGCCAAACTGGCCAGCGGCCAGATCCTGGTGGTCGAGAACTGGGATGTCGCGTCCCACAAGACCAAGACCCTGATCCAGACCCTCGGCAAGCTCGGCGTCACCGGTTCCGCCCTCCTGGTCGGCACCGAGGCCAGCGAGAAGCTCACGCTGGCCGCCGGCAACAACCCGAAGCTGCAGACCGTCGAGAGCCTGGGCGTCAACGTCTATGAGCTCCTCAAGTACGACCAGGTGATCTTCTCCAAGGAAGCCGTCCTGGCCCTCCAGGAGGTTGTGAAGCCATGACCAAGATCTTTGACGTGATCCGCAAGCCCCTCCTCACCGAGAAGGGCCAGATCCTGCGCGAGAAGAACATACAGGTGTTCGAGGTGGCCACCTGGGCCACCAAGCACCAGATCAAGGAAGCTGTGGAGCTCCTGCTCCAGTCCAAGGTGAAGGCCATCCGCACCGTGCGGATTCCCAGCCGGACCAAGCGCCTTGGCCGCTTTGTCGGGACCTCCAATCCCCGCAAGAAGGCCTATGTCGAACTCGCCGAGGGCGCTCCCGCGTCCGAGTAGGGCGAATTCGATCCACTCCGGCGGACGGAAAAGCTTTGCCCACTATCGCCCGCCCCTTTCAACCCTGAGGCAAGAGGACAACCATGAGCATCAAGCAGCTCAAGCCCACGACCCCCGGTCAGCGCGGCATGTCCAAGTTCGGCTTCGAGGAAATCACCACGGACACGCCTGAGCGTTCGTTGATTGCCAAGAGGAACCGCACTGGAGGTCGCTCCAACACCGGCCGGATCACCACCCGCCACATCGGCGGTGGCCACAAGCGCCAGTACCGCATCATCGACTTCAAGCGCAACAAGCTCGAAGTCCCCGCCAAGGTCGCGACCATCGAGTACGACCCCAACCGCACCGCCCGCATCGCCCTGCTGGTCTACGCTGATGGCGAGAAGCGCTACATCCTGGCCCCCGATGGCCTGGAAGTGGGCCGCACCGTGGTCGCCGGCAAGAACGCCGACATCCTGGTGGGCAACGCGCTTCCCCTGCGGAACATCCCGGTCGGCAACACCGTCCACAACATCGAGATGAAGCCCGGCAAGGGTGGCCAGATCGCCCGCGCCGCCGGCACCTTCGCCCAGCTCGTGGCCAAGGAAGACGACTACGCCCAGCTCCGCATGCCCTCTGGCGAGATCCGCAAGATCCACCTCGAGTGCTACGCGACCATCGGCACCGTCGGCAACCTGCAACACGAGAACATCCAGATCGGCAAGGCCGGCCGCACCCGCTGGAAGGGCATCCGCCCGACCGTCCGCGGCGTGGTCATGAACCCCGTCGACCACCCGCACGGTGGTGGCGAGGGTCGCACCTCCGGTGGCCGTCACCCCGTGACGCCCTGGGGCCAGCCGACTCGCGGATACAAGACCCGTGGCAACCGTCGCACGGACAAGTTCATCGTCAAGCGGATCAACTAGGAGACACGACAATGGCACGATCCCTGAAAAAAGGCCCGTTCATTGACGCCCACCTCCAGAAGAAGGTGGAAGTCGCCTCGGCCGCCAACGACAAGCGCGTGATCAAGACCTGGTCCCGCCGGTCGACGGTGGTCCCGCAGATGATCGGACTGACCCTCGCCGTGCACAACGGCAACAAGTTCATTCCTGTGTATGTCACCGAAAACATGATCGGCCACAAGCTGGGCGAGTTCGCCCTGACCCGCACGTTCAAGGGTCACGCCGGCAAGTCCGATTCCAAGGCGAAGGGGAAGTAGCGATGGCTGATATCGTTTCCACCGCCACCGTTCGCCACCTGCGCGGCTCGGCCCAGAAGGCCCGCCTCGTGGTGGACCTGATCCGCGGCAAGCACGTCGGCGAGGCCCAGTGGGTGCTCGCGCAGGCCAAGAAGTACGCCGCCGCCCCCATCCGCAAGCTGCTCGATTCCGCCGTGGCCAACGCCATCGACAAGAATCCCTCCGTCAATCCGGACCAGCTTCTGGTGCAGACCGCGTTCGTGGACGAAGGCTTCCGCATGAAGCGCGTCCGCCCTGCGCCCATGGGCCGCGCCTACCGGGTCCAGAAGCGCACCTGCCACATCACCATCCAGCTCGCGTCCGCGGCCGGGGAGGAGTAGTCATGGGTCAGAAGGTCCACCCGTACGGGTTCCGTCTCATCTACCAGAAGAACTGGCACAGCAAGTGGTTCTCCAAGCGGGACTACGCCCTGTTGCTTCATGAGGACATCAAGCTCCGCCGCGAACTGAAGAAGCAGCTGCACAGCCTGAACGCGATGATCTCGAAGATCGACATCGAGCGCGCCGCCGACAAGGTCACCGTGCGCATCTACACCGCCCGCCCCGGCATCGTCATCGGTCGCAAGGGCGCGGAGATCGACAAGCTGCGCGAAGACCTCCAGAAGCGCCTTAACCGTCCCGTGTCCGTCGACATCCAGGAAATCAAGAAGCCTGAAGTCGATGCCCAGCTCGTGGCCGAGGGCGTCGCCCAGCAGCTCGAGCGCCGCATCGCCTTCCGCCGCGCCATGCGCAAGGCGGAAGAGGCCGCGATCCGCTTCGGCGCCAAGGGCTTCAAGATCAAGGTCTCCGGCCGCCTGAACGGCGCCGAGATCGCCCGGACCGAGGACTACCTCTCCGGCCAGATGCCCCTGCAGACCATTCGCGCGGGCGTTGACTACGGTTTTGCCGAGGCCCACACGACCTACGGGATCATCGGCATTAAGGTCTGGGTGAACCTGGGTGACCTGGTCGCCGAGACCGTGAAGCGCTGAGGTGAATCCATGTTGATGCCCAAGAAGGTCAAGAACCGCAAAGTCCAGAAGGGCCGCACCCGCGGCATCGCCACCCGCGGCAATGATCTCGCCTTCGGCGATTTCGGCCTCAAGGCGATGGAGCACTGCTGGCTCACCAACCGTGAGATTGAAGCCGCCCGTATCGCCATGACCCGCCACATCAAGCGCGGCGGCAAGATCTGGATCCGCATCTTCCCCGACCGTCCCACCACTTCGAAGCCCGCGGAAACCCGCATGGGTTCCGGCAAGGGGGCTCCGGATGGCTGGGTGGCGGTGATCCGCCCCGGACGCATCCTCTTCGAGATGGAAGGCGTCACCGAGGAGATCGCGCGCGAGGCCCTGCGCCTGGCCCAGATGAAGCTGTCCGTGGCGTCCGAGTTCATCACCCGCACGCCGCCGGAGGAGTGAGAGCCATGACCAAGAAGAACCCCTTTTCCGATATGACCGGCAAGAGCGTCGAGGAGTTGGCGCAGCTGGAGGCCGAACTGGCCGCCAAGCGCTTCACCCTTCGCTTCCAGCACGCCGTGGGCCAGGTCGAGAACACCGCCGAGATCCGCAAGACTCGCCGTGAGCTCGCCCGTGTCAAAACCGCCCTGGCTACCAAGCTGGCCTAGGAGAACCCATGAGCCTCGAAACCAAGATGACTCGTAACGGCATTGTGGTCTCCAACAAGGCCGACAAGACCGTGGTGGTGAAGGTGGAGCGCAAGTTCCAGCACCCGCTCTACCACCGCACCGTCAAGCAGACCGCCAAGTTCATGGCCCACGACGAGACCAACGCCTGCTCCATTGGCGACCTGGTCAAGATCGTGGAGACCCGCCCCCTTTCCAAGCGCAAGCGCTGGGCCGTCCTCGAGATCGTCCAGAAGGCCGGCGAGTAAGGAGCTCCAATGATCCAGATGGGAACCATGCTCACCGTCGCCGACAACTCCGGCGCCAAGAAGATCTGCTGCATCCTGCCCCTGGGCGGGGGTGTGGGCAAGATCGCCCAGCTTGGCGACGTGATCACCGCCTCCGTCAAGGAAGCGATCCCCGGCGGCACCGTCAAGAAGAAGGCCGTCGTCCAGGCGGTGATCGTCCGCCAGCGCAAGGCCTACCGCCGCAAGGATGGCTCGTACATCCGCTTCGACGAGAACGCCGCCGTCATCATCAAGAAGGATGGCGAGCCCGTCGGCACCCGCGTGTTCGGCCCTGTGGCCCGCGAGCTGCGCGAGCGGAAGTACATGAAGATCGTCTCCCTCGCCCCTGAGGTGCTGTAATGGAAGCCACCACCACCAAGATGAAGCTCAAGAAGGGCGACCAGATCGTCGTCATCGCCGGCAAGGAAAAGGGCAAGACGGGCACCGTCACCAAGGTCAGCCCCGCCACCAACCGCGTCGTCGTGGCCGGCCTCAACATGATCAAGAAGGCCACCAAGCCCAATCCCCAGACCGGCGAGGGCGGCGGGATCATCGAGAAGGAAGCGTCCATCCACGCCTCCAACGTCATGATCCTGGATCCCAAGACCGGCAAGGGCACCCGCAAGCGTCCCCAGTAAATCGCTTTCCATCCTCCCGCTTTCGTGGGAGGATGGTCGTTCTGCCCCGTGCGCGGGGCGGGCATCCACGGCGCATTCCGCGCCATGACAACCGAGGTTGGGGGGAAACGGGCCGGACCGCCGTCCCAAGCCCCCCCGCTCTCCCGAACCCCTGGGGCATAGCCGCCCCTCGGAAATGGAGGAATCCATGACTGCCACGCAAGGCCACGCGGAGCCCCGCGTCAAGGCTCGCTACCACCAAGAGGTGGTGTCGAAGCTCAAGGAGGAGTTCGCCTTCTCCTCCGCCATGCAGGTGCCCCGCCTGCAGAAGATCGTCATCAACATGGGCGTCGGCGATGCCATCCAGAACATCAAGGTGCTGGATGTGGCCGTCGATGAACTCACCGCCATCGCTGGCCAGAAGGCCGTGGTCCGCAAGGCCAAGAAGAGCGTCGCCCAGTTCAAGCTGCGCGCGGGCATGCCCATCGCCTGCATGGTGACCCTCCGCGGTCCCCGCATGTGGGAGTTCTTCGACCGCCTGGTGACCCTGTCCCTGCCCCGCGTCCGCGATTTCCGCGGCGTGCCCACCAAGTCCTTTGATGGCCGCGGCAACTACACCCTGGGCCTCAAGGACCAGCTGATCTTCCAGGAGATCGACTACTCCAAGGTGGACAAGATGAAGGGCATGAACATCACGTTCGTGACCACCGCCGCCAACGACGCCGAAGCGCGGGCCCTGCTGGCCCACCTCGGTATGCCCTTCCGCAAATAGCCAAGGAGATCATACCGATGGCCAAGATTTCCAAGATCGTCAAGGATTCGCGCAAGCCGAAGTTCTCGACCCAGCACCGCAATCGTTGCAAGTGCTGCGGCCGGCCCCGGGGCTACATGCGCAAGTTTGAACTTTGCCGTCTGTGCTTCCGCAAGTTCGCCCTCAATGGCGAGCTGCCGGGCGTCCAGAAGAGCAGCTGGTAGGAGAGGGGACCCATGAATACCGATCCCATCGCTGATTACCTCACCCGCATCCGGAACGGCATCATGGCCGGTCACGATGCCGTGGTGGTGCCCGCCTCCAAGATCAAGGCCGGTCTCTGCGGCATCTTGAAGCAGGAGGGCTACATCCACTCCTTCAAGCAGGTCGAGCATGAGGGCCGCGAGTACCTCATCGTCAATTTGAAGTATGTGAAGGACAAGGAGAACGTGATCCACGGCCTGCGCCGCGTCTCGCGTCCCGGTCTGCGCATCTACACCGGCGCCCAGGACATCACGGATGTCCACGGCGGCCTCGGCATCGCCATCCTGTCCACCCCGAAGGGTCTCCTGACGGGCAAGGACGCCAAGAAGCAGAACGTCGGCGGCGAAGTCCTCGCCCACGTCTGGTAACCCATCCTGAAATGGGCGGAGCCTCCGCCCTCATCTAAGGAATCACCCATGTCTCGAATCGGAAAGAAGCCCGTGACGCTGCCCAAGGGCGTGAAGGTCACAGTCGCCGGGTCCGAGGCCGTTGTCGAGGGCGCCAAGGGCAAGCTCAGCTGCCCGATCCCTGCCGGGATCACGCTCGACATCCAGGCCGACTCCGTTGTTCTCTCCCGCGTCAATGACGAACCCCAGAACCGGGCCTACCACGGCCTGACCCGGGCCCTGCTTGGCAACGCCGTCACCGGCGTGACCGAGGGCTGGAAGAAGGAACTGGACATCGTCGGCGTCGGCTACAAGGCCGCCATGGAGGGCGCCAAGCTCAAGCTCGAGCTCGGCTACAGCCACCCCATCAACTACGAAGCCCCCGAGGGCATCCAGATGGCCGTGGAAAAGACCACCCACATCGTCGTGACCGGCATCGACCGCCAGTTGGTCGGCCAGGTCGCCGCCGACATCCGGAAGTTCCGCAAGCCCGAGCCTTACAAGGGCAAGGGTGTCAAGTACACCGGCGAAGTCATCCGCCGCAAGGCCGGCAAGACCGGGAAGTAAGGGGAACCCATGGCGAACGATATCCAGATTCGACGAGACAAGGTCAAGGCCCGCATCCGCGGCCGCGTGAGCGGTACGCCCGAGCGTCCCCGCCTCACCATCTACAAGAGCCTGAAGCGCATCTACGTGCAGGCGGTGGACGATACCCAGGGCATCACCCTGGCGTCCGCGAGCAGCCTGGAGAAGGATCTCCGCGCTTCACTGAAGAACGGCGCGAACATCGAGGCCGCCAAGGCCGTCGGCGCCAGCATCGCCGCCCGCCTGAAGGAGAAGGGCATCACCTCGGTGGTGTTCGACCGGAACGGCTACGTCTACCACGGCCGCGTCAAGGCGCTGGCCGACAGCGCCCGCGAAGCCGGGCTTCAGTTCTAGGGGATGACCATGGCGATCGCAGAAGTCAAAGACAACAGGGAATCCCGCAACCCCGAAGCCGGGGAATTCAAGGACCAGGTCATCTACGTGGGCCGCGTCACCAAGGTGGTGAAGGGGGGCAAGAACTTCTCCTTCTCCGCGCTGGTGGTGGTGGGCGACGGCAATGGCAAGGTCGGCTTCGGTCTCGGCAAGGCCCTCGAAGTGCCCTCCGCCATCAAGAAGGGCATTGAGAGCGCCAAGCGCAACATGATTCGCGTCCCCCTCACCCCGAACGGCAGCCTGCCGCACCCGGTGACGGGCATCTTCGGCTCTGGCAGCGTGCTGCTGAAGCCCGCCCCCGAGGGCACCGGCATCATCGCCGGCGCCGCGGTCCGCGCGATCATGGAAGCCGCCGGCATCCACAACGTGATGACGAAGAGCCTGGGCTCCTCCAATCCCCACAACGTGGTTCGCGCCACGTTCGAGGGCCTGAAGGAACTCATGGATCCCTACACGGTCCTGACCAATCGGGGCCTGGATCAGGCGGAGGTTTAACATGTCGCAGTTCATCGGCAAGCAGGTGGTGCTGACCCTCAAGCGCTCCATCATCTGCACCACTCCCAAGCACCGCGCCTTCATGCAGACCCTCTGCCTGAAGCGTCCCGGCGACACCCGCGAATGCGAATACACCCCCAACGTCCACGGGATGGTCAAGCTCGTTCCCCATCTCATTGACGTCAAGGTGAAGGGGTAGACCATGAAGCTCAACGAACTCCGCCCCGCTGAGGGCGCCACCAAGACCCGCAAGCGGCTCGGCCGCGGCAAGGGCTCCGGCCTCGGCAAGACCTCCGGTCGTGGCGAGAAGGGCCAGAAGTCCCGCTCCGGCTACCGCAGCAAGCGCGGCTTCGAGGGCGGCCAGATGCCCCTCGTCCGTCGCCTGCCCAAGCGCGGCTTCACCAACATCTTCGCTCCGGAAACCAAGGAGATCACCCTCAGCCTCATCTCCATCCACTTCAAGGATGGCGAGACGGTGACCCTCGATGCCCTGCGCGAGAAGAAGCTCGTCAACTCCCGCGTGGAGAAGATCGTGGTGCTGGCCAGCGGCGAGCTCACCGCAAAGGTGAACGTGGTCGCCGATCGCATCACCAAGGGCGCCCGGGAAGCCATCCTGGCCAAGGGCGGCACCATCCAGGAGCCCGCCGCTAAGTCGGCCGAGTAACGGCCCATGAACCGCCTCAGGAACCTCTTCGCCATCCCGGAGCTGCGCAAGCGGCTCCTCTTCACCCTGCTCCTCCTGGCCATCTACCGGCTGGGTGTGCACGTCAGCGTGCCCGGGGTGAATGCCGAGAACCTGGCGGCAGCGCTTCGTCGCGGCGGCGGCGGCCTCTTCGATGTCATCGACCTCTTCTCGGGCGGTGCCTTCAAGAAGTTCTCCGTCTTCGCCCTCGGCATCGCCCCCTACATCACGGCCAGCATCGTGTTGCAGCTGATGGGCGCCGTCGTACCCTACCTGGAGAACCTCCAGAAGAAGGAAGGCGAGGCCGGTCGCGCGAAGATCAATCAGTGGACCCGTTACCTGACTGTCGGCCTGGCCTTCGTCCAGGGCCTGGGCATTGCCTCGCTGGCCCAGAGCCAGAACGCCCCGGGTCTCGAAGTCGTAACCAGCTCCCTCTCCCCGACGGCCTTCCGCTTCCTGGCGGCGTTCACCCTCGCGGTGGGCACCATGTTCGTCATGTGGATCGGCGAGCAGATCACCGAGCGGGGCATCGGCAATGGCATCAGCCTGCTGATCTTCGCCGGCATCGTGGCCGGCCTGCCCCAGGCGCTGACCACCCTCACCGTGATGATCACCCAGTCCCTGAAGGGTGCCGCCAACGTCCCGCCCCCTGGCATCTTCATCCTGCTCATCGCGGCGATGATCGTGGTGCTCCTGGCGGTGGTGCTGGTGGAGAACGCCTACCGGCGCATCCCCATCCACTACGCCCGTCGGGCGGACTCGGCCGGCATGTCCAGTCAGCGCAGCTCGTACATGCCCCTGAAGGTGAACACTGCCGGCGTGATGCCGGTCATCTTCGCCAGTTCCGTGATCTTCTTCCCGGCCACCATCGCCCAGTTCACACGATGGGAATGGCTGGCCAAGGCGGCGGCCTATGTGAGCCCCCAGACCCACTTCTGGGTGTACACCCCCGTCTTCGTGGGCGTGGTGATCTTCTTCGCCTTCTTCTACACCAGCATCGTCTTCAATCCCGATGAGACCGCCGAGAACATGAAGCGGTCCGGGGGCTACATCCCGGGTATCCGCCCCGGCAAGGAAACCAGCATCTTCATGGACGGCATCCTGTCCAAGCTGACCTTTGTGGGCGCCATCTACCTGGCCCTAGTCTCCCTGGTGCCCCTGCTCATCACCAACAACATCCAGGGCCTCAACTTCTACTTCGGCGGCACCAGCCTGCTGATCGTGGTGGGCGTGGCCATGGACAGTGCCGCCCAGCTGGAGAGCCTGCTGGTCATGCGCCGCTACGACGGGTTCCTGGAGAAGGGCCGCATCCGCGGCCGCTCCACCCGCGGGGGTGCCGCATGACCTTGACGGCCCACATCCTCCTGGGGGCCCCCGGCTCCGGGAAAGGCACCCAGGCCAAGCGTCTGGTGGAAACATTCTCTTTGACTCACCTGTCAACCGGTGACATTCTGAGAGATGCCGTCTCGAAAGGGACGGAGATCGGCCTGAGGGCGAAAGCCATCATGGCCGAGGGAAAACTGGTGGACGACGACACCGTCAACGGGCTTGTCTTTGCGCGGCTGCTGGACGAGACCTCTGACGTGCTGTTTGACGGCTACCCACGCACCCTTCAGCAAGCTCAGGCTTTGGAAGACTTCCTCTCCTCCAAGGGCATGAAGGTCGGGCACGTGGTTCTGGTCGATGTCCCCCAGGAGGTGCTGGAAGCCCGCGTGGTGGGCCGACGCGTCTGCAGCAGCAATGCCTGCGGCGCCATCTACCACATGGAGTCCAAGCCCCCCAAGCAAGCCGGTGTCTGCGATGTGTGCGGAAGTCCCCTGAAGCACCGCTCCGACGACACCTCCGAAGCCTTCCAGAGCCGGATGGGCGAGTTCAACTCGACCTTCCAGCCCCTCCTGGGCTTCTACAAGCATCGGCCGAACTTCCGGAGCGTGGATGGCAATCGCCCCCCGGAGCTGGTGTTTGAATCGCTGCGTCACGTCTTCGGAGAACACGCTTGAGCAAAGAAGAAGCCATTGAGCTGGAAGCCACAGTGGTCGAGGCCTTGCCCAACGCAGTCTTCCGGGTCGAACTGGAGAACAAACACCAGGTGCTGGCGCACATCAGCGGAAAGATGCGCAAGAACTTCATCCGCATCCTTCCCGGTGACCGGGTCCTCGTCGAGGTGACCCCTTACGACCTCACCCGCGGCCGCATCATCTACCGATTCAAGTAAACGAGAGGACACCATGAAAGTACGGCCCTCCATCAAGAAGCTGTGCGAGCACTGCAAAGTGGTCCGGCGCGAAGGCATCAACCGGATCATCTGCAAGAAGAACCCCAAGCACAAGCAGCGTCAGGGTTAAGGAGAAACGATGGCACGCATCTCAGGTATTGATCTGCCCATCGGCAAGCGCATCGAGATCGCGCTCACCTACATTTTCGGCATCGGGCGCGCCAAGGCGCACAGCATCCTGACCCGCGCGAAGGTCGATTTCGGCACCAAGGTGCGGGATTTGACCGAAGACGAGGTCGGCCGCATCCGCCGCGTGATCACCTCCGAAGAGACGGTCGAGGGCGACCTCCGCAAGAACATCTCTCTGGACATCAAGCGGCTCATGGATATCGGCTGCTACCGCGGCCTGCGCCACCGGAAGGGCCTCCCCGTCCGTGGCCAGCGCACGCACACCAACGCCCGCACCCGCAAGGGCAAGCGACGCACCGTAGCCGGCAAGAAGAAGTAAGGCGAGGAGCACATGGCTAAGACTCAGACCCGGACCGCCGGTAAAAAGGTGGTCAAGAAGAAGGAAAAGAAGAACGTCCCCCACGGCGTGGCTCACGTCCAGGCGTCCTTCAACAACACCATCATCTCCATCTCCGATCCGATGGGGAACATGCTCTGCTGGGCTTCCAGCGGCAACCAGAACTTCCGCGGCACCCGCAAGGGCACGCCCTTCGCAGCCCAGGTTGCCGCCGGCGTCGCTGCCGAGGCCGCCAAGGAGCAGGGTGTCCGCTCGGTTGACGTTCGCGTCAAGGGCCCCGGGGCCGGTCGTGAGAGCGCCATCCGCGCCCTCAACGCCGCTGGCATCCAGGTGACCAGCATCCGCGACGTCACCCCCATCCCCCACAACGGCTGCCGGCCGCCCAAGCGGCGCCGGGTTTAAGAGAGGAGGAGAGACATGGCACGTTACACAGACGCCGTTTGCCGCCTCTGCCGCCGCGAGGGCATGAAGCTTTACCTCAAGGGCGAGCGCTGCTTCAAGGAGAAGTGCTCGTTCGAGACCCGCAAGGGCAAGATCCCCGGCCAGCACGGCGCGGGGAAGATCAAGAAGCCCACTGGCTACGCCCTCCAGCTTCGCGAGAAGCAGAAGGTCAAGCGCATCTACGGTGTGCTCGAGAAGCAGTTCCGCCACTACTTCGAGAAGGCCGACGCCAAGAAGGGCGTCACCGGCCACAACCTGCTCGGGTTCCTCGAGTGCCGCCTGGACAACGTGATCTACCGCCTGGGCTTCGCGCCCAGCCGGTCCTCCGCGCGCCAGATGGTCATGCACGGGCACGTGCTGGTCAACGGCAAGCGGGTGGACATCCCCTCCTACCAGGTCAAGCCTGGCCAGGCGGTGGAACTGGGAACGCGCGCCAAGGAGAACGACGGCGTCAAGTCCTCCGTCGAGACCTCGGCCGGGCGTGGCATTCCCAAGTGGCTCACCCTGGACGCCGCTGCCTTCAAGGGCCAGGTGCTCGCCGCACCCACCCGCGAGGACATCACCCTTGACATCAACGAGCAGCTGATCGTTGAGCTGTATTCCAAGTAGAGGGGGACGGATGCTGAATCTCAGCGATTTCCAGAGGCCGCGTTTCGCCGAGGTGACCCCCGGGTCCCTCACGGATTCCTACGGGGAGTTCGTGGCCTACCCCTTCGAGCGCGGCTTCGCCACGACCGTCGGGCACAGCGTCCGCCGGGTGCTGCTCAGCAGCATCCAGGGCGCCGCCGTCACCAACGTCCGCATCAAGGGCGTCATGCATGAATTCACCACCCTTCCCGGGGTTTGGGAGGACATCACCCACGTCCTCCTGAACCTCAAGGAAGTGCCTTTCAAGCTGCACAGCAGCGAGCCCCAGACGGTGACCATCTCCGCCAAGGGCGAGGGCACGGTGACCTCCGCCGCCATCCGCTGCAACCAGAACGTGGAAGTCGTGGATCCCAACATCCACATCGCCACCCTGGGCGAGGAAGGCGAACTGGAGATCGAGATGGTGGTCTGCCTCGGCCGCGGCTTCGTCACCGCCGATCGCAACCACAGCGAGACCCTGGGCCTGGGTTTCATTCCCATGGACTCGAACCACAGCCCCATCCTCAGGGTGAACTACATCGTCGAACCCGCCCGCGTGGGCCAGAGCACGGACTACGAGAAGCTCACCCTCCAGGTCTGGACCAACGGCGCCGTCAATCCCAAGGAAGCCGTCTCCGACGCTGCCCTCATCCTGCGTGATCACTTCCTCGTGTTCGCCCGTCAGGACGAGGACTTCACGGAGATGGAGATGGGCACTGCCACCCTCGGAAGCGAGGCCGCCAACACCTGGCTGGGCAAGTCCGTCGAGGAACTGGAACTTTCCGTGCGGGCCAACAACTGCCTCCGCAATGCCAACATCACCACCATCGGCGAGCTGGTCCAGCGGACCGAGGCCGAGCTGATGAAAACCAAGAACTTCGGCAAGAAGTCGCTCCAGGAGATCAAGGACGAGCTCGCTCGTATCGGCCTCTCCCTTGGCATGCGGCTCGAGCAGGAAGTGTAAGGAGCCCCCATGCGTCACAACGTTTCCGGCAAGCGCCTGGGCCGCACCACCAACCAGCGCAAGGCCCTCATGAAGAACCTCGCGACCGCCCTCATCGAGAGCGAGCGCATCGAGACCACCCTGGTGAAGGCGAAGGAGCTCCGCATGTATGTGGAGCCCTTCATCACCCTCGCCAAGGAAGACACCGTGGCCAACCGCCGCCTGGCGATGGCCCGTCTCGGAAGCAAGGACGCCGTGCAGAAGCTCTTCGGCGCCGACTTCCGCAAGCGTTTCGAAAGCCGTCCCGGCGGCTACACCCGCATCCTCAAGGTTGGCCATCGCCTCGGCGACGCGGCCGACATGGCCCTCATCGAGTTCGTGGACTACACCCTCCCCGAGCCGAAGGCCGAGGACGCCGAGTAGGCCGTCACGAAAGTCATAAAAACGCCCCGGGAAGCCGGGGCGTTTTTGATTAAAGCCTGGTCAGCCCACGGTCCAGGACCCGCTGGACTCTTCGTCCGCCTCCTCCAGGAGGGCTGCCTTCCGCAGCCGGCGGGACCGGACCACGGTTACGGTGCAGGGTGCCTGGGCGGCCACCTGGCTGGAGACGCTGCCCAGGAGCGACCGGCGCAGGGAGCTGGCCCGGGCGCCAATGACGAGGTGGTCCACATGGTTCGCGTTGGCGTACTGCAGGATCGCCGAGGCCGGGTCCGGTGATTCCAGCACGTGATAGGTAATCCGGCCCTCCTCGAGGTCGAGCGGGATGGCCCAGCTGCGCAGCTCCACCAGGCGCTGGTGGTGGATGTTCCGTCCCTGGGCGTCGAGGGTCTGGTCCAGGGTGATCCGTCCCTGCTTGAGCACATTGATGCAGGCGACCCGGGCCCCGGGCAGGGTTGGGAGCATGCGGAAGACCATGGTGCGGAGGGTCTCTGCGATGGGGGCGGCCTCCACCGACAGGTCGATGGCCACCGCCAGGATCGGCGCGTCCCCATCATGGCGGACGGGGGCCTTGGCCTTGGGGCTGGCCTGCTGCTGATCGGCGAAGCGGCGTCTGATCACGGTCAGGAACGGGTCTTGTTTCAGTTTCTCGGAGCGGGCGGTGAGCTTGACCTGGTCCGGGTGCTGCAGCGCCACGCTCAGGTGGCCAGCCGTGGGAAAGCGCCAGGCGGGATGGACCTCGAGGCAGCGGAGGATGACCTCCTGCAGCCAGGCGGGGCAGTCCGGGCGGAGCCGCCGGGGCGGCACGGGATCCCGCCAGAGCCGCCGCTTGAGCCCGGAGAGCCGCTGGGGATCCCCGAAGGGCCGTACCCCGGTGAGGAAGAAATACATCAGGACGCCCAGGGCGAACTGGTCGCTGCGGGGATCCTTCCGGTGCCCCAGCACCTGCTCTGGCGCCATGTAAGGGGCGGTGCCGTAGGGCAACCGGAACTCCTCGCCCATGAGGTCCGGCAGCTCATCGTGATGGGATAGCCCGAAGTCGACGAGGACCAGTTCGCCTGTTGGACGCGTGAGCAGGTTCGATGGCTTCACGTCCAGGTGCACAACGTGCTGCCGGTGGAGGTCGTCCAGAGCGGTGGCGATGCTCCTTCCGAGGGCTGCGACGGCAGCCCAGGGCAGGGGCAGTTGCAGGAGCGTGGGTAGGAGAGAGGGGCCGGGAATCCGTTCCATCACCAGGTAGGGCTGCACGCCGAAGTCGCCCTGGGACACGTAGCGGGGGACATGCGGACCCGACAGCCGGGGCAGGATCATCGACTCCATCTCGAATCCCACGATGGCTGCGGGATCGATGCCCTCCGACATCAGGGGCACTTTCATGACCAGGGGAAGGGGGTGATCGGGGTGGCTTACGCTCCAGATCGAGGCCATGACTCCGCGGTGGAGGCGTTCCCCGATGAGGAACCCATCGAGGGTGGCCCCGGGCTCGATGCCTGACCGGATCATGGTTCAGCGCCCTTTCTGCAGTCGGCTCGCCAGGGAAGGGGGGAGGCCGGCGCGGAGGATGGCCAGCGCGGTGGCCTCTACGTCATAGGGCACGCGGAAGTGGGTGATCTCGGAGCGATCCGTGTCCAGGATGGCGTAGGCCGCGCTGGGATCACCGTCCCGGGACTGCCCCACGGCACCGACCACCGTGAGCCAGCGACGGTGGCGAAGGAGCGGCACAGGCACCGATGGGACTGGCTGGAACGACACGAGCTGTCCGGTGGCGGTGATGCCGTGCAGGGCCGGAAGGTGAGTATGCCCGCAGAACACGGTCTGGGCGCGGCTGGCCTCCAGGGCGCGCTTCGCAGCGGGACCATCGCTCACATAGATCCACTCCGGATAGGTCTGCGGGCTCGCGTGGACGTAGAGGCGGGTGTCGTCCTCGAAGCGCATGGGGAGGCTGCCCAGGAATTCGCGTTCGCCGGGGCCCAGTTGTCCCCTCGTCCAGGCCATGGCGGTCTCCGCATCGGAGGTCATGGATTCACGGGTCTCGGCGACGGCGTGGTCGTGGTTGCCGGCGACCGCGATCGCACCGCGGGCTGTCGCCTCCATGATGCGGTCCAAGACCTCCTGTGGTTCGGGGCCGTAGCCGACATAGTCACCCAGGAACACAAAGCGGCTTGCACCCTGCGCCCGCGCATGGGCCAGGCAGGCATCCAGCGCACGCCGATTCGCGTGGATGTCAGCCATGAGTGAGATGCGCATCGAACGTCCTGGGGGGGGTGGGGCAGAACCATCATAGAGGGCCGGGGACCTGGAACCGACTCGAACTCCTCCTCAGGGCATCGCTTGACCAGAGCTTGGGGTGCGGAGTGAGCGCTGCCTCTAAAGCTACCGGAAAAATGCCAGCAAGCCTGAAGACTGTCGTGACCAGGAGATTGAGGTGGTCCTGTTGAAACCAATAAGACGATCCAAAGATCATTTGTAATCACGAATTGGGCGGTCTTTTCCTACCGTGAGGATTGTGAAATTTCTCATGGAACTCGCTTGACCTTACCCGAAGGAAAGCGTTAGCTAAGGGCTGCCAACCCAAATAAGCGTCCCGAATGATGGCGTGCCCATCTCGGGTTTCATAACGAAGCTGTTCTTTCCGCATTCCGGCCACAGGGGATTTCGGATCGTTGCCACGTCCAGTGTCAGCGCCGGAATCACCCTATTGCGTTTTTATTTCACGTCCCTTTTCCAGGAGGCACCACGTATGGCCCTCGCAACCGAGCAAGTCGCAGCAAAGACCCCGCTCACCAAAGAAGAACGGATGGTGATCGTCGCTTCGTCGGTCGGCACCGTCTTCGAGTGGTACGACTTCTACCTGTACGCGACGCTGGCTCCCTTCTTCGCGACCCTGTTCTTCCCCAAGGGGAATGACACGGCCGCCCTGCTCTCGGCCTTCGCGGCCTATGCGGCCGGCTTCCTCGTCCGTCCCTTCGGCGCGCTGGTGTTTGGTCGCATTGGCGATCTGATCGGCCGCAAGTACACCTTCCTGGTGACCATCGTGGTCATGGGCCTCTCGACCTTCGGCGTGGGCCTCCTGCCGACCTTTGCCACCATCGGCTGGTGGGCCCCCATCATCATGGTGACCCTGCGCCTCCTGCAGGGCCTGGCTCTTGGTGGTGAGTACGGTGGCGCAGCGACCTACGTCGCCGAGCACTCCGCGCCCAATCGCCGCGGCTACAACACCAGCTGGATCCAGACCACGGCCACCGTGGGCTTCTTCCTCTGCTTGGGGATCATCCTCGGCTGCCGCACCGCCATGACCAAGGAAGCCTTCGCCACCTGGGGCTGGCGCATCCCCTTCTGGATGTCCATCTTCCTCCTCGGCGTGTCCGTCTGGATCCGGCTGAAGCTGCATGAGTCCCCGGTCTTCACCAAGATGAAGGCCGAGGGCAAGGGCTCGAAGGCCCCCCTAACCGACAGCTTCCTCAAATACCCCAACAACAAGTACGCGCTGCTCGCCCTCCTCGGTGCCACGGCCGGCCAAGGGGTGGTGTGGTACACCGGCCAGTTCTACGCGCTCTTCTTCCTTCAGATCACGCTCAAGCTGGACTTCAAGACCACCTACATGCTGATCGGCGCCTCCCTGCTCTTGGGCACGCCCTTCTTCATCTTCTTCGGCTGGCTGTCGGACAAGATCGGCCGCCTGAAGATCATCCTCTTCGGCTGCCTCATCGCCGCGCTCACCTTCTTCCCCATGTTCAAGGCGCTCACGCACTATGTGAACCCAGCCCTTGAGACGTTCCAGTACAGCACCCAGATCACCGTGGCCGGCGACCCCAAGGACGAGACCTTCAACCTCTTCGTCGGGCCCTGGAGCAAGTTCTCCGAGCTGGATCGGGTGAACGACTTCTTCGGCAAGCAGGGCCTCAACTTCACCAAGGTCGCGCCGGAGCCCGGCAAGATGGTGGTCGCCACCCTTACGGGCAAGAACCCCACCACGGGCCAGATCGTCACCACCCGCGTGGAGGGCTGGAGTTCTGCTTCGGAAGCCACCCTCAAGAAGACGCTGACGGAACTCGGGTACCCCAAGGAAGCCGATCCCAGCAAGGTCAACTACCCCATGACCCTGCTGATCCTCTTCGTCTTCCTGATCTACGTGACCATGGTCTACGGACCCATCGCGGCCTTCCTGGTGGAACTCTTCCCCACCAACATCCGCTACACCTCGATGTCCCTCCCCTACCACATCGGCAACGGGTGGTTCGGCGGCATGCTGCCCCTGATCGCCACGGCCATCGTGGCTCTCAAGGGCAACATCTACTACGGCCTCTGGTATCCGGTCATCGTGGCCCTCATGACGGTGGTGATCGGCTTCCTCTTCCTGAAGGAAACCAAGGACCGGGACATCAGCACCTATCAGCACTGACATGACCCTCTGGCGGCCCCACCGCTGGAGATAGGAAGGAGGCCGGGCGAGCGGATCATTCCATCGCCCGGCCTTTCTTCCTTGCGCGGGTGGCAGGATGGATCGACCTTCCGGTCCACTGGCCGCGCGGCAACGAGTACTGGACAAGGGCTGATGCGGGCCGGAAAATGGTCGCCACCCAACCCTTCTCGCTTCATTCCCGTTCCTCGCGGATCCGCTCGGAAGACCCAGTGTCCACAGTCTTTCCCGAGGGCCTCCGCCCCGTCTCATCCTGAAACACCCTGGTACGGAGCCGACCCATGTCCCAAGACCTCTTCCCCGTGAAACCCCACATCCGGGAGCGGGCCCACATCAAGACGATGGAGGAGTACCAGCGGCTGTACCGCTTGTCGCTGGACAACCCGGAATGGTTCTGGGGCGAACAGGCCAAGGCGCTGACCTGGTTCCATCCCTGGCAGTCGGTGTTCGACGCCGACTACAAGGAAGTGGACTTCTCCTGGTATTCGGGGGGCCGCATCAACGCCTGCTTCAACTGCGTGGACCGCCACCTGCCGACTCTGGGTGACAAGACGGCCATCATCTGGGCCCAGGACGAACCCGGCCAGTACACCCATATCACCTACCGCGACCTCAAGCACAACGTCGCCCGCGTGGCCAACGTGCTGCTCCACAACGGTGTCAAGAAGGGCGACCGTGTCTGCATCTACCTGACCATGATTCCGGAACTGGTCTACACCATGCTGGCCTGCGCCCGCATCGGGGCCGTGCATTCGGTGGTCTTCGGCGGGTTCTCCGCGGAGTCCCTCCGTGATCGCATCGTAGATGCCAAGTGCAAGGTGGTGGTCACGGCCAATGAAGGACTGCGGGGCGGCAAGCGGGTGCCCCTGAAGCGCACCGTGGACCGGGCCATCGAGGGCATGTCCCTGGTGGAGTGCGTCCTCGTGGCCCGCCGCACGGACGGGGACGTCCCCATGCAGCCGGGCCGGGATCTCTGGCTGGATGAGGAGACCGCCAAGCAGCGCTCCACCTGCACCAACGAATGGATGGGGGCGGAGGACCCGCTGTTCATCCTCTACACCTCGGGCAGCACAGGCAAACCCAAGGGTCTCCTGCACACCACGGGCGGCTATCTCACCTATGCGGCCTTCACCCACAAGTACGTCTTCGACTACCACCCGGACGACATCTACTTCTGCGCGGCGGACATCGGCTGGGTGACGGGGCACAGCTACATCGTCTACGGCCCCCTGGCCAATGGGGCCACCTCGGTGATCTTCGAATCCACCCCGCTCTATCCGGACGCGGGCCGCTACTGGCAGATCATCGACGACCTCGGCGTGACCATCTTCTACACCGCGCCGACGGCCCTGCGGGCCCTGGCGGCGGCAGGGGACGAATGGATCGGCAAGTACAGCCGGAAATCGCTCCGGGTGCTCGGAACCGTGGGTGAACCCATCAACCCCGAGGTCTGGCGCTGGTATCACGACGTGGTGGGGGGCGGCAACTGCACCGTGGTCGATACCTGGTGGCAGACCGAGACTGGCGGCATCCTCATCACGCCGCTCCCGGGCGTCACCCCGACCAAGCCCGGTTCCGCGACGCTACCCTTCTTCGGCGTGAAGCCCGTCATTGTGGATCCCGCCACCGGCGTGCCCATCGAGGGCAACGGCGTGGAAGGCGCCCTGTGCCTGGGCG
Organism: Candidatus Geothrix odensensis; assembly: GCA_016714685.1. Taxonomy (GTDB): domain Bacteria; phylum Acidobacteriota; class Holophagae; order Holophagales; family Holophagaceae; genus Geothrix; species Geothrix odensensis. The sequence goes on along the minus strand of JADKCH010000002.1, from coordinate 76,400 downwards.
CTCCCTGGCCAGGCCAGGCGCGCACGGTGTTCGGGGACCACAAGCGCTTCCGGGAGACCTACTTCACCCAGTACCCGGGCTACTACTTCACCGGTGACGGCGCCCGGCGGGACCAGGACGGCTACTACTGGATCACCGGACGCATCGACGACGTGATCAACGTGAGCGGCCATCGCCTGGGCACCGCCGAAGTGGAGAGTGCCCTGGTGGCCCACGAGGCCGTGGCCGAGGCCGCCGTGGTGGGCTATCCGCACCCCATCAAGGGGCAGGGCATCTACTGCTACGTGCTGCTCAATGGCGGCTTCAGCGAGAGCGACAACCAACAGCTGATCGGCGCCCTGAAAGAGCAGGTCCGCCAGGTCATCGGCGCCTTCGCGGCGCCCGATGTCATCCACATCGCCTCGGGCCTGCCCAAGACCCGCAGCGGCAAGATCATGCGGCGGATCCTCCGCAAGATCGCCTCCTCGGAGTACGACGGCCTGGGCGACCTCTCAACCCTGGCCGAGCCGGATGTGGTCAGCCGCCTCATCGATGACCACCAGCGGCACAACGCCTGATGGATGACGCTGTCCGGGGGTTACTCGCTGCGCGAACACCCCCGGGCCCCCGCGAGAAAGCCCGGCATAGCCGGGCTTTCTCTTTGCCATCTCAGACGCCCAGGCCGGCTACCGAGGCATGTCCCGCACGAAGGCCCGGATCAGGGATTCGAAGCGGCCGGCGGCGGCGGCGCCCGCCTCCAGGACTTCCTGGTGGGTGAGGGCCTGGGGGAGGATGCCCGCGGCCATGTTGCAGAGGCAGGAAATCCCGGCCACCCGCATGCCCTCATGCCGGGCGACGATGGCTTCCGGCACGGTGCTCATGCCCACGGCGTCGGCACCCATGGTGCGGAAGGCGCGGATCTCGGCAGGGGTCTCGTAGCTGGGGCCGGTCAGTCCCAGGTAGACGCCTTCCCGCAGGGTCTGGCCGAGCTCCCGGGCGCAGGCCTGCAGCTGCTGGCGGAAGGCGGGGTCATAGACGGCGGTCATGTCGGGGAAGCGTGGCCCCGGCTCCACATTGGGCCCGATGAGGGGATTGGTCCCGAATAGGTTGATGTGGTCGGTGAGGGTCATGAGATCGCCCACGCCAAAGGCCGGATTCAGGGCGCCAGCGGCATTGGTCAGCAGCACGGCCTTGGCTCCGAGACGTCCGTAGAGGCGCATGGGGGCGACCACGAGGGCCATGGGGTGGCCCTCGTAGAAATGGAACCGTCCGGCCTGGAGCGCCACCTTGCGCCCCTCGAATTCGCAGAAGACCAGCTTGCCGCCGTGCCCCGCGACGGTGGGGGCGGGGAATCCCGGGAGATCCGTGAAGGGGATGGACAGGCCCGCCCTGGCCTCGGGGCTTTCGGCCAGGGCCCCCAGTCCGGACCCGAGGACCATCACCAGCTCAGGGACGAAGGGCGCCTTCGCCTTCAGGAGTGTCAGTGCCGCGGAAAAGGTCATGTCGGGCTCGGGATCAGAGCGAGGGGCTGAGCGCCAGGGTCACCACGACATCCGGCTGCAGACTGGCGGGGCTCTTCAGCCGCAGGCGCACCGGGTGGTAGTAGGGAACCAGGGTGCTGTTCACCGGAATGGTGAGGGCCTCGGTGGCGCCACCCGAGCCGGTGAAGGTGAAGGTCCGGACCATCCAGGGCAGGTCCACTTCAAGTTTCGAGTCCGGGCCCAGCGCAGGGGTGATGGTGGCGGTGAGGGTGCAGCGCTTGTCCGCATTCAGGCTGAAGCCGGCGTAGAACACCTCGCCCGGGGTCAGGTTGGGGTAGGCTCCATTCACCTGGATGGCCTTGGCCATGCTGAGGGTCATGGGGGGGAAGGGGGTCGTGGGATCGGTACCCCAGTCCGCCACGAAGGAAGCGTAGGCCCCGGTAGTGGGTCGCGGCCAGGTAATCCCGAAGGGGGTGGTGAGGCTGGTCAGGACGGGATCGGTGAAAATGCCCGCAAGGTCCGCCGGTTCGCCACTGGCCTTGGCTTCCTTGAGGCGATCGAGCTGGTTGTAGATGCTGAGCGGCTCCACATCCCGGGCTTCGGAGGTGGTCGTGGCGGCCTTGGTCAAGGCCGGGGCCAGGAAGAACCGCCCCGTGGCCAAGGGATCGATCTTGGCCCAATCTGCGGCCACGCCGGGGGAGGGCAGCTTGTTCGCCTTCAGGACGATCTCCCAGCCCAGGGCCCGGATGGCGGGGGCTGAATAGGGCGACAGCTGGCTGGGACTGAGCGCGCTGGTGTCCCGGATATCCACCATCGAGACCAGGGTGGTGCCCTGCGTGTCAGCCAGGTAGGGGGACTTGAGGGCGTTGGCCGCCATGACCTCCGCCAGGCCCTCGAGGCGGGCCATGTCAGGCACCAGGTCGCTGAGCGCCGTACCGGCAGGAATAAGGGGACTGGCCGCCACGGTGAAGGTGCGGCCCAGGCTGCTGGCGAAGAGGAAGTTCCGGGCCAGGAGGGGCATGATCACCCCTTCGTCCCATGCGTCGTCGTTGTCGAAACCGCCCCGCAGGGAGCCGAAAAAGTGGTGCTTCCCCGTGGACATATCGTAGGACTGGGGAAACAGGGACGTGTCGTATTCCACATAAGAACCGCGCGGCTCAGACAAACCGGGCCAATAGTGGAGGTCGAGGCTGGCACCTGGCGTGGCGGATCCGTAGAGGGTCACGAAGGTGGCGATGGTATCGCCGATGCCCAGAATGCGGCTGCCGCTGCCCAGGCCGGCCGTGCGCCCGGCCACGCTGGTTTCCAGCACGGCCTGGTCTGTCAGGGGCGCTTCGGTCGTGGCGAGGTTGAAAGCCGGGTTGACGAGCCACCACTCATCATTCAGGCCCACGGAAAAATCGACCACGGCATCGGCGGTGATGACGGAATTCGGGGTGTTGTTGTTCGCAGGGGCGGTGCCATTGGCGGCCTTCCTGAGGGCGTAGCGGAGGCGGTCGAGGGCCGTGGTGGTGCTGTTGATGCCAGTCGGCTCAGCGATCACATGGACCAGGATGCTGCCCCCACCCGCGAAGGAGCCGAGCACCTCGACCATGGTGGGGCGGTCCTTGGTGACCACGAGCGAGTATTTGCCCGCGGCATCAGCGATGGCCGTGCGGACCACGATCCAGCGGAGTTCCTTGGACCCGTCTGGCAGTGTCTGCTCGATCTTCTGGTAGGCCCGCATCGCCACGCCCCTGGCCGGCAGGCTCTGGAGGTTGGCGGCCACGCTGGCGTCCTTCAGGCCGGTGGGCACCCCGTTGGCGTCAGTGGCGAGGGGAACCCGGGAGAAGGTGACGGTGCCGGTGATCGTGGCTGTGGTGCTGGCGGTGGTACTGTCTCCGCTATTTCCGCCGCAGGCCAGGGCCACAGCCAGAAGCACGATGGCCCCCAAGGTCTGGAGGAAAGCTCGGGACAACGGCATGACCACCTCGAAACGGCGAAAGCACCCAGTCTACCACGGCCTCCGGGGCGGATCCCGCGTGAGGATCCGGAGGCGTGCTCTCATCCTGTGCGGCGGAGGAGCCGGAAGTTCAGCGGGACGAACCCGGTCCGAGCAGCGCGTTCTGGGCGGCGAGCTCCGCCGGAATCTCTTCCTCGTCATTCAGCACTGGCAGGGGATTCCGCTGCACGCCATCGATCTTCAGTTCGAAGTGGAGGTGAGGCCCCGTGGAATTGCCGGTGCGGCCGACTTCGGCGATCTTCTGCCCGCGGCGGACGATCTCGCCGGCCTGGACGAGGTTCAGGCGGTGGTGGGCGTAGAGGGTGGCGACCCCGTTGCCGTGTTCGATCACGACATAGTTGCCGTACTGCTTGTGCTTCCCGGAGAGCACCACCTGGCCGTCCAGGGCGGCGAAGACGGCGGTGCCGATGGGGGCATTCAGGTCGACCCCCCGGTGGCGGCCCTTGTACCGCACCCGCTTCTTCCGCTGGTTCTTCACGCGAACGGTCTTGGTGCGCATGCGGGGGCCCCAGGCCGAGCTGATGGTCCGGGTCTCCACGGGCCATAGCAGGTCCAGCCGCTCGGGATCCGCCGGGGCATAGGTGGGGAGAAGGGCCCTGAGTTCAGCCTCCGTGACGGGCGGCATCACCGACTGCATGCGGGCCAGGAGCTGGGCCGTGGTGCTGGGAGCCTGGTGGGAATCGACCTGGGCGGAGCTAATGGGTCCTTCGGACGGGCGGGGGCTGCGCACCTGGTAGGGCAGCAGGCGCTCCAGGTGGGGCATAGGGGTGGAGACCACCACGGGGGTGCCGGGCAGGGCCAAGAGGGGGAGCCGAGGGCTGGCATTGGCGTCCTCGCTCGGGGAGGGCGCCTGGGCTAGGCTGCGGGAGGTGCGGAGGTTTAGCCGAGTGCCGATGGCGAGCCTGGACAGGGATTTGCCTGGATTCAGCGCGGCCAGCTCGTTCAGGCTCAGGCCGTTGGCCCGGGCCACGGAAGCTGCCGTCTCCCCCTTCTTGATCACATGCACCGAGCCGTCAGCGGGCCGGGAAGACGCCTTCTTGGCGGTTCGCTTGGGGGCGGCCTGCAAGCCTAAACTGAGAGATGCAAGCACTAAAGTCAAAACGGCATGGCGCATGGGGGGACTCCCGGCTGGAACGGAAAAGCCTGCTTCGCTAGGCCTCCATGAGGGGGTCAGAACCCCGGTGACGTTCAATGAGGAACAGTTAATCCCCTATCTTACCGGGGCCCTGGAGCCTTGAACATGCAAATGTTTTCCAATTAGCCTTCGCTGGGGCCGGGGTTCCAGGGGCATTCGTCCCAGGGCATGGTGAGGGTGCCCCGCCGCCCCCCCTCTTTGTGGAGGAGCCGGACCGGGCCGATGGCCATGCCGTGGCTGACGGCTTTCAGCATGTCGTAGAGGACCAGCAGGCCAATGGTCACGCCCGCCAGGGCCTCCATCTCGATGCCCGTGCGGCCCTCGCAGCTCACCTGCACCCGGAGCCAGGCCCTCCGATTCGAGGCGTCCCAGTGGTGGGCCACCGCCACGGCCTCGATGGCCAGGGGGTGGGCCAGGGGGATCAGGTCGGCCGTGCGCTTCACGCCCCCCACCGCCCCGATGCGGGCCACGGACCAGGGATCGCCCTTGGGGCCCCCGCCCTGGGCCAGCGCCTGGGCGGCCGGCTCATCCAGCTCCAGGTAGCCCGCCGCCACGGCCACGCGGCGGGTGATGGCCTTGGGGGAGACATCCACCATGACGGGACGGCCTTCGGGATCCAGGTGGGTGAGCTTGGTCATCAGCGGCTCCAGGCGAGGAGGATGTCCCGCAGGGCGGCCGTGTCCGGCGCGTAGGCCCGGGGGCCGCAGGCGGCCAGGGCTTCCTGATCGTAGAAGCCGTGGCCCACGGCCAGGCTGGGCACCCCGGCGGCCCGGGCCATGTCCAGGTCGAAGGGGGTGTCGCCCACCATGAGGATGTCCTCGGGGGCCAGGCCGGTCAGGGCTTGAAGCTGCTCCAGGGACTCCGGGTGAGGCTTGCCATGGGTGACCTCGTCCGGGGTGATGATGGGGTCGAAGTAGGGCTCCCAGTCCCACTGGGCCATCTGGCGGAGCAGGGGGAGACGACGCTTGGAGGTGACCACGGCCATGCGCTGGCCGCGCCCCTTCAGCTCCGCCAGCAGCTCGGGGATGCCCGCGAAGGGCTGCATCATGTGCTCGTGTTCCGCGTGGCCGAAGCTGCGGTAGGCCTTCAGCACCGACGGTCCATCCAGCCCCAGGGGCTCGAAGGTGTGGCGGATGCCGGCCTCCACGGGCAGTCCCACGTATTTCAGCCACTCGGCCATGACCGAGCGCGGCTGGCCCAGGGCATCCAGGGCGTGGGCCATGCCCGCCTCGATGAGGGGACGGCTGTCCACCAAGGTTCCGTCGAAGTCCCAAGCGATGAGTTTCAAAGAGGCCTCCCAGCCTCCATGATGCCAGTCCTCAGGCCGAGGGCAGATGCAGGGCCTGGGCGAAGGTGGCCTCGGTGACCTGCCGGAGCTCGGCCACGACCGCGGGCGGCACAGGAGAATCCACGGAGAGCACCACCATGGCCTCGCCTTTCCGCTCCCGGCGGCCCAGGTTCATGAAGGCGATGTTGATGTCGTGCTGGCCCAGCACGGTGCCGATTTTTCCGATCATGCCGGGGCGGTCCTGGTAGCTCAGCAGGAGCATGTGCGGCTCGGGCATGAAGTCCATGGCGTAGTCCCGCAGGCCGACGATGCGGGGCGAGCCTTCGAAGAGGGTGCCGGACACCACGCGGGAGCCTCCGGGCCCATCCAGCCTGAGGGTGACCAGGTTCGAGAAGGCGCCGCCCTGGGTGGATTTGCGCTCCTCCACCACCAGGCCCATGCGCTCGGCCACGAGCCCGGCGTTCACCATGTTCACGGGCTGGTCCGCCACCCGGTCGAGCAGGGCGGCCAGGCCGCTGACGGTGAGCGGGGAGCAGTCGTGGTGGGCGATGGCGCCGTCAAAGCCGAAGGTGATGCGGTCCGGATTGCCCTTCATGAGCTGCAGGCCGAACTCGCCCAGCACGGCCATGAGCTTGAAGTAGGGCCGCATCTGGTCCATGACGGCCGGGTCGAAGCGGGGCAGGTTGACGGCGTTCTCCATGGGAATCCGGTCCAGGTGGTTGAGGATCTCCCGGGAGACGTCGATGGCCACGTTGACCTGGGCCTCCTGGGTGTTGGCGCCGAGGTGGGGCGTGACGACCAGGCGCTCCTGGGCGATGAGTTCTTTGAGGAGCGGGGTGGCCGGGGGCTCTTCCGACCAGACATCCACGGCGGCCAGGGCCACATGACCGGACTTCAGGGCCTCAAGGAGGGGGCCTTCCTCGAGGATGCCGCCCCGTGCCACGTTCAGGAGAATGACGCCGGGCTTCATGCGGGTGAGCTGCCGGACGCCGATCATGCCCCGGGTCTCGTCGTTCAGAGGCGTGTGCACGGTGATGATGTCGCAGGTCTGGCAGAGCTCGTCGAGGCCCACCAGGCGCACGCCCAGGTCCTGGGCCCGCTTGGCGGCGATGTAGGGATCGCAGCCCAGCACCTCGCACTCGAAGGCCTTGAGGCGCGTGGCCACCCGGCCGCCCACCTTGCCCAGGCCGATGACGCCGGCAACCTTGCCCTTGAGCTCGACGCCCGTGAACTTGGCCCGCTTCCACTCGCCGGCCTTCAGGCTGGCGTTGGCGGCGGGGATGTGCCGGCAGGCGGAGAGCAGCAGTGCCATCGTGTGTTCGGCGGCGCTGTTGGTGTTGCCGAAGGGGGCGTTGACCACGATCACGCCCTTGGAGCTGGCGTAGTCCACGTCCACGTTGTCGATGCCGACGCCCGCCCGGGCCACGATCTTCAGCTTCGTGGCCGCGTCCAGCAGGCCTTTGTCCACGGTGGTGCCGCTGCGGGTGATGATGGCGTCGTACTCGCCGATGCAGCCCAGCAGGGCCTCCTTGGACAGGCCGAGGCGCACGTCCAGCGTGACCCGCGGGTCCCGCTGGAGCAGGGCTAGACCCTCGTCGGTCACCTCGTCGGTCACGATGATCTTCATGGCGTCCCCCGTCGGGTTTGGATTCTGTGCGGCGTGCAGGGAATCCACCACCTTAGCGGCGGGGCGCCGGCCGGACAAGACCGGGGGCCGGTCGATGACTATTTCTTATAGATACCCGCGCCGAAGATGAGGTTGTCCCACACCTCGATGTAGCTGGTCTTGGGCTGCCGCTTCTGGGTGGTGGGGTTCACGTACTGGTAGTCGTGCCAGCCCTTGCCCTTGGCCTTGGCCAGCTTGATGCGCTCCTTCACGAACTCCACGCCGTCGGGATCCTTGGCGTTCATCTGGTTCACGCCGATCTTGCTGGCGCCTTGGCCGTGGGCCACGACCTTGCCGTCCATGTCGTAGATGAAGACGTAGAGCTCGCCCCCGTGCCGGTGGAACTTGCCGCCGACCTTGGTGATCTCCTTGATGGCGGCCTCCTTGCCGTTGGTCTTGGCGAAGGCGATGGCCTCCTTCACGAGGGCTTCTGTTTCAGCCTGGGTGGCATCCTGGCCGGCCAGGGGCAGGCAGAGGGCAGGCAGGCAGAGCAGGGTGGCGAGCTTGGTTCGCATGGGCACTCCTTGAGAGGACCCCGACTTTTCGGCCGGAGTCAGGGGACCTTTACGATGGGAGCGTTCCGCAGCGCTGTTTCTTGGCGTTGGCAAGTTTGGCATGGGAGCGATTTCCTACCCCCGTTACAATTGATCTCTGTTTTGGAGTCAATGAATGTCCCTGGCCAAGCGCTGGAACCTGCTGAACACGACCTTCCTCACCGGGACCCTGGCGCTGGCGCTGGTGCTCGTGCCCTGGCGGCTGGCCACTGCGGGCCTGCGGTGGAGCGAAGTGCTGGTCTGCCTGGCCATGGTCTTCGCCATCGGGACGGCCATCAGTGGCGGCTATCACCGCCTCTTCAGCCACCGGGCCTACAAGGCCTCCTGGCCGGTCCGGTTCCTGTTCCTGTGCCTGGGCGCCGCGGCTTTCGAGAACTCGGCCCTGAAATGGGCCAGCGACCACCGGTTGCACCACCAGCATGTGGACTCCGACCAGGATCCCTACACCATCGGCAAGGGCTTCTGGTACGCCCACTGGACCTGGGTGATGGAAGCCAAGGACCACCCCCTGGTCGGGGTGGCCGACCTGGAGAAGGACCCGCTGGTGCGGTGGCAGCACCGGCACCACTTCCTCATCGGGGCCGTGGTGGCCACGATCCCGCTCTGGATCGGTCTCGGCACCGGCAACGTGCTTGGCCACCTCGTCTTCGGACTGGCCCTGCGCATCGTGCTGACCCACCACACCACCTTCTTCATCAACAGCGCGGCCCACATGTTCGGCAGCCGCCCCTACACGGACGCCAACACCGCTCGCGACAACTGGCTGCTGGCGCCCCTGACCTATGGCGAGGGCTACCACAATTTCCACCACCAGTGGCAGTGGGACTACCGCAATGGGGCCCTCTGGTACCAGTGGGACACCACCAAGTGGCTGCTGAATGTCCTGGCCTGGCTGGGCCTGGTGGGCCAGTTCCGGCGGGTGTCGGCCGAGGCCATGACCCGGGCCCGGCTGCGCATGGAGGAGAAGCGCCTGCGCGAGCGGCTGGCCCTGGCCAGCCCCGGCAGCGCCCACCCCATGCGCGACCGCCTCGCCACCGCCCGGCTGAAGTTGGATGCGGCTCTGGCCGCGCTGCACGACCGGCATGAGGTCCTGGGCCAGAAGAAGGCCGAGTGGCGGGCCAAGGGGCTGGCCAAGGCCGAGGCCTGGCGGGAGGTCAAGGCGGAGTGGCGGGCTTCCATGGCGGTCCATCGGATCGAGCTGAAGACCGCCTGGGCGGAATGGCGGGCGGCCCGGCTCGAAGTGCGGACGGCCCTCGTCTACTGCTGAACCAAGCGGTCTGCGCTCGTCGCTGCCATCAAGGGCGGAGCCGCGCCGCTCGTGGGATACTGACCTTGTTCGACCCATGGAGGATTCATGGCCCAGTTCGACCTCATCGTCATCGGCTCCGGCCCCGGCGGCTACATCGCCGCCATCCGTGGGGCCCAGCTGGGCCTGAGCACCGCCCTGGTGGAGAAGGACCCGGCCCTGGGCGGCACCTGCCTCCACCGCGGCTGCATCCCCGCCAAGACCTGGCTGGAGACGGCCCACCGCTTCGAGCAGATGCAGGAGGCCAACAGCTACGGCATCGATGGCGTCGAGGCCAAGGCCCTGAAGGCGAACCTCGAGACCATCGTGAAGCGCAAGGGCCGCATCGTCACGAAGAACGCCAAGGGCATCGAGTTCCTCATGAAGAAGAACAAGGTGTCCGTGCTGAAGGGCTTCGGGAAGCTCCTGGGCGGCGGCAAGGTGGAGGTGGCGGGCGAGGTCCACGAGGCCAAGCGCATCATCCTGGCCACCGGCTCCGGGCCCAAGGACATTCCCGGCCTGGAGACCGACGGCAAGCAGGTGCTCAACAGCGACCACATCCTGGACCTCACCGAGCTGCCGGCGCACCTGGTGATCCTCGGGGCGGGCGCCATCGGCGTGGAGTTCGCCTCCGTGTTCAGCCGCCTGGGCTCCAAGGTCACGCTCGTCGAGTTCATGGACACCATCCTGCCCCTGGAGGACGAGGACATCGGCCTGGAACTCGCCAAGATCCTCCGCAAGTCCTACAAGATCGACGTGCGCACCAAGACCAAGATCACCCGCATCGAGAAGCGGGCCGATGGCGTGGTCTGCCACCTGGAAGGCGAGACGCCGGGCGAAGTCGTGGGCAGCCACCTGCTGGTGGCCGTGGGCCGCGCCCCGAAGCTCGAGGGCGTCGGACTGGAGAAGACCAAGGCGCAGGTGGACCGCGGCTGCGTGGTGGTGGACAGGTTCATGCAGACCGGCGAGCCCGGCCTCTACGCCATCGGCGACATCGTGCGCACACCCTGGCTGGCCCACGTGGCCAGCGACGAGGGCATCGTGGCCGCCGAGCACGCGGCCCAGAGCCTGGGCAAGGACGCGCATCCCCACCCCATCCGCTACGACCGCTTCCCCGCCTGCACCTACTGCGATCCCGAGGTGGGCACCATCGGCCTGAGCGAGAAGGCCGCCAAGGCCAAGGGCTACGACGTGCAGGTGGGCAGCTTCCCCTTCGCGCCCATGGCCAAGGCCAACATCGTGGGCGAGCCCCATGGCTTCATCAAGATCGTGGCCGACAAGCAGTACGGCGAGATCCTGGGCATCCACATCCTGGGCCCCAAGGCCACGGAGCTGGTGGCCTCCAGCGTGGCGCTCATGGGCGGGGAGTTCACGGTGGATGAGCTCATCAACACCATGTATCCGCACCCCACGCTGAACGAGGTGTTCCCCGAGGCGGCCCGGGCCGTGCACGGGCGCGCGCTGAACATGTAGCGGGGGCGCTCAGCACCGTGCACAGAAATGGGGTGGCCCGGGCAGCCGCGCGAGCTCTGCCAGGGCCAGCTCCCAGGCCCGCACCGGGCCACGGAAGGCGGCGATCTCCGGCGTGAGGCGGCGTAGGGCGTGCAGGCAGGCGGGATCCTCGGGCAGCGGCAGGATGGGAACCGGGGTGCCGGTGGCGAGGCGCAGCGCCACTCGGAGGGCATCAGCCAGGGGCGTGGCGCAGGGGAGCTCCAGGGGCGCGACCCGCAGCTCCGCCCCATCGGGCAGGGGCACGCCGGGCCAGAGCTCCGTCTCGAAGCCGCCGTGTTCCGCGTGATCCGGGGCCTCGCGCCACTCGGGGCGCCGGAAGACCATCTTGCGGCGATCCTTGTCCCAGTCCGCCAGGAAGGCCTTCAGCTCCGTCTTCTCCAGGGGGCCCATGGGGGCCTTGGCGAGGGGCACGGGCGTCGCCCGCCGGATGCGGCCGGGGAGCCGGCGCGCCAGCATGGGCTTGCCATTGAGCCAGGGCAGCCCCGCGTCCAGGGCCGCCACCAGGGCGCCGAGGCGGCGGCGGTGCAGGTCCAGGCTCGCCGTCAGGTCGCAGCCGGGCAGGGGCAGCAGGGCCAGGAGGTTCAGCTGGAGACCCCCGGCCTGGAGGCGTTCCGCCGCCTCCAGTGGGGCCAGCAGGTCGGCGGCACCGCGTCCAAGCACCGCCACCTGGGCCAGGCCATGGCCCTGGCTCCGCTCGACCAGCAGGAGACCGCCGCCCAGGCCGCTCAGCAGGGTGCCCCCCAGTTCCGCGGCCAGCTGCAGGGCGGCGGGGTTCATCATCCGAGGCGCTCCACCAGCACCTCGCGGCGGCGGTCCAGGAAGGCGGCGGCGTGGGGGAGGATGGCTAGGTGCGCGCCCAGGGTCAGCACGAAGGCCAGGGCCAGGACCGGCACCAGCCAGCCGGGGGCCAGCCAGGCCGCGAGGATGTAGAGGCCGCCATACAGGCTCGTCCAGAGGCCAGAGGCGGCCACGCTCAACAGTCCCATGGTGAAGGGCATGTTGTTGTTCTTGAGGCTGTTCATGACCATGGGGCGCGGTGCCCAGGCCGAGGTCCACTGGCCCACCGCGGTCTGGGCCAGGAAGATGCAGGCCATCAGCAGAAGGCCCGCCAGGAGCAGGTCCGGCCGCGCATGGTCCACCAGGCCCAGCAGCCCCGCGAGGAGGAGGGCCTGGAGACCCTGGTGCGCGGCCATGCCCAGGAGCTTGCCCTGCAGCAGGTGCCGGGAAGCCACGGGCAGCAGCAGCAAAGCCTTCACGCCATGGCGGTCAAGGCCGAACTGGTTGAAGGTGAAGTTGTTCCCCACGAGCGAGAGGTAGGCGAAACCCGCGGGGACCGTCCACAGGGCCTGGACGGAGACCTGGCTGAGGGGCCCCTTGAGCAGCACCAGGGTCATCAGCGGCATGAGGAAGGCGAAGCGGCCCAGGTGGCTGCGCATGAGGGTCTGGAAGTGCAGGCGCCCGATGCCTTCGGCCGGATGCCTGAAGGACCAGAGCCGCTGTCTCCGGGTGTTCGGTTCCGGGCGGCGCTCGGCCTCGGCTTCGCGGCGCATGAGCCGGGTGCCCAGCATCAGGAGCAGGGCGAGGACGCCCAGCGGGTAGGCATGGATTCCCAGGGCCGCGCCCCAGCGCCCCTGGCGGGCCAGCAGGAGGCTGCGCACGGAGGCGGTGGCGGGAAGGAGATCCACGGCCGTACCCACCCGGTGGCCAATGACCCGCAGCCGCTCCGCCTGAGCGGTGGAGATGGGGGCGGGACGGTTGGAGGTGGATTTGGGCGGAACCCGGCCGCCCAGGAGGGTGCTGCCCAGCCAGACCAGGACCCCCAACGCGATGAGGAGCCACCGGAGCCGCCGGACCAGCGCCCCCGCCAGGCCCTCGATGAGCAGCTGGACCGCCAGCAAGGTGAGCACGGTCTCCAGCCAGACGAGGGGCACCAGGGGCAGGGTGGCGGGCACCCGGAGCCCGATGCCCACCAACAGGCCTGCCGTGGCGCTGCCCAGGGCGAGGGGGAGCAGGTCGCCGAAGCCGGCCACCAGCTCGGCGCCATACAGGGTGGAGGTCCGCAGGGGGAAGCCGCGGTAGGACTCCCAGGCGAGCTGGCGCGCCCCGCCCAGGACCCCGCCCATGAGGCCGCCGCCGAAGCTCACCAGGCTGAGCATGCCCCCGAGCACCAGGGGCAGGAGCGGACGGTCCAGGGCGCCGCCGAGGACCCAGCCAAGGACCCCCGTGCCCACCAGGAGCAGGCCTGCGCCGAAGGTGGCGGCGACCAGCACGGTGAGAACCAGGGCCCACTGGCCCTGCCGACCCAGCTCGCGGGCGGACTGGTTCCAGGTGGTCTGGCCGTGGGCCGCCAGCAGGGCGCGGAAGGAGCCTAGAGCCATGAGAGGCTGCCCTTCTGGGTGCCGCCCACCAGGTTGACGAAGAGCTGCTCGAGGCTCTCGCCGCCCCGCCGCAGATCCTCCAGGGGGCCGAAGCCCTTGAGGCGGCCCTCGTCGAGGATGGCGATGAGGGGACAGAGCCGCTCCACCACTTCCAGGATGTGGCTGGTGAGCACCAGGGTCACCCCGCTCTGCTGCAGGCTGTGGAGGATGTCCTTGATGGTGCGGCTCGTGACGGGGTCGATGCCTTCGAAGGGCTCGTCGAGGAACACCACCCGCGGCCCGTGGATGAGCGCGGCGCAGAGGGCCACCTTCTTCTTCATGCCGAAGCTGTAGTCGGCGATGAGCTGCTTGGGCGGCGCGGAGAGATCCAGCTTGTCGAAGAGCTCGTCCCGCCGCCCGTCGATGAGGGCATCGGGCATGCCGTACATGCGGCCCACGAAGCGCAGGTACTGGGGGCCCGTGAGCATGTCCAGCAGGGCCATGTCCTCGGGCATGGCGCCGATCTGCCGCTTCACCGCCAGCGGATCGGCTTCAAGGTTCAGCCCCAGGACGCGGATGCTGCCGGAGGTGGGCTTCAGCAGGCCCGTCACCATCTTCAGGGTGGTGGACTTCCCGGCGCCGTTGCGGCCCAGCAGCCCCAGGAAGGCCCCGGGTGCGAGGGCCAGGCTGAGGCCGTCCACCGCCACCTTGTCGCCGAACCGCTTGGTGAGGGAGTCGAGTTCCAGAGCGTGCATGCCACGAGGGTAGCAGTGGCGCCCCGGCCACCCTGGGCCGGCGGTCCCGATATACTCCGAGACCATGCGAACCTCCGGCCTTGCCCTGACCTGTCTCCTGCCGCTGGTGGCCTGCTCCAAGCCGGAAACCGGTCCCCCGGTGGTCCACCAGCTGGCCGGGGCCGCCACCACTCCCCTGGGTGACCTCAACCTGCTGCGCACCAAGATCCCGGCGGTGCTGCTCACGGCCCTGCAGGCTCCCTACGCGCCGCCGGCTGATTCCACCTGCGCTGGGCTCGCCGCCGAGATCCAGATGCTGGACGCGGCCCTGGGCGAGGACCTGGACGCGCCCAAGGGACCAGGGCCAAGCCTGGCCGAACGCGGGCGGGCCGAGCTCGACGAGGCCGCGGTGGGTGCCGTGAAGACCAGCGCCGAGGCGCTGATCCCCTTCCGCGGCTGGGTGCGCAAGCTGACGGGCGCCGAACGGGCCTCGCGGCAGGTCACCAAGGCCATCGCGGCGGGAATCGTCCGGCGAGCCTACCTGAAGGGCCTGGGCCAAGCCCAGGGCTGCCCACCCCCGGCCGCGCCCCGTCCCCTCAAGTCCTGAGCTATCGGGCGATCCGGATCCAGAAGGTGGTGCCCTCGGGTCCCGTGTCGAAGCCCACCTTCCCGCGCAGCACGGTCTCGCCGAAGAGCTTCATGGCGTAGGTGCCCAGGCCCCGGCCAACGCTGGCCTTGGTGCTGAAGGAGCGTTGGAAGATGCGGCTGCGGATGTCTTCCGGGATGGTGCCCGGGTTGTGGACCCGGAACGTGATGTCAGGGCCCTCCAGCTGGGCGGAGAGGGTGATGGTCTCCCCCGTGAAGGAAGCCTCCACCGCGTTCACGGCCATGTTCAGGACGACCCTCGAGAGCAGCTCGGGGTCGGTGTAGATCACCTCCTCGGGCGCGGGCAGGATCTCCACCTCGCGGTTCCGGGCCAGGGCATGGCGGCTGAGCAGGTCTCCCACGTCCACCAGGATCTCCAGCGGCAGGAGGGCCCGGAGCCTTGGCTTCAGCTCGTCGCGCTCCGCCTGGGCCATGGCCCGGTGGCTCTTCAGCTCCCGGTCCAGGAGGTCGGTGAGATGCGCGAGCTTCTGGGCGATGTCCCGGGAGGAACTGGCGCCAGAGGCCAGCAGGTCGGCCCAGCCCCGGATGCCCTGCATGAGGTTGGCCACGTCGTGATGGAACAGGCGCTCCAGCGCGTCGCGGCGCTTGGTGGCGCTGAGGTCGTGCAGGATCACTGCGATGAACCGGTGTGGTCCCACCGCCAGGGGGCTGGCCACGATCTCGAACTCGGCACTTTCGTGATGGTCCCCTCGACGGAGGGTGAGCAGGCACTCGGACCGCACGGGGGTCCCCTTGTGCTGGGCCTCCAGGATGGCCAGCACAGCGCCGCAGTGGGCGCAGGCCTGGCTGGTGCCACAGCCGCCGGGGCCCTCGGGCGCGTGGACGCAGCCAAACAGTTCGCCCGGCCGGCGTCCCAGGGGCGTCCCGTCTTCGGGATCCACCACCTCCAGCACCCGGTCGTTGGTGGCCAGCACCTGGCGATGGGAATCGAGGATCAGCACCAGGCCGTCCAGCGCCTGCACGAGGAACCTGGCCACCGGATGGCCCAGGCAGGCCTCAGCTTCCAGCCGGAGGGCCTCCGGCGTGGCGCGCTCCGCCGGCGCGAAATGCGTGGCGGGTGCATCCAACTGGTACCGCTCCTCCAAGACCATGGGGACTCCCCTGGAATTTTGCCTCGACGGCTTAGGGGATGGATCGGTCTTTTCCCGATTCCCGATAAGTCCTTGGACTCAACTTCCCATCTGGCGGTCATGGAGCCGCGACAGGGTGCCCAGGGCCAGACCCGCCCCGATCAGGGCGCAGGCCATGTCCCACTGGGTGTCCCAGGGATCGCCCTGCGTGCCCAGGAACGCATCGGCCGAACTCCCGGTCCATACCGCCGTCTGCCACTCCAACAGCTCGTAGGCCGCGCTGAGCCCCAGCACCATGAGGAGCAGCACCACCACGGACCAGGCTCCGGGCTGCAAGACCCCCTTGCGCAGCAGCACCTCCCGGAAGATCAGCACCGGCACGAAACCCTGGAAGAGATGGCCCAGCCGGTCGTAGGGGTTGCGCGCCAGGTGCAGCCAGTCCTTGGCCCAGTACCCGGCGGGAACCTCCGCGTAGGTCCAGTGTCCACCCACCATCAGCACCAGGCAGTGCAGGGCGATGAGGGCATAGAGGAGATTCGTGAAGGGGAAGCGGCGGTGCGTGAGCGCCAGCGCGGGCACGCCGAGGAGCACCGGCACATTCTCCATGAACCAGGTGAAGCGGTCCGCCTTGGGCTGCCAGCCCAGCAGCAGGAAGGCCGCGGTCACGGCGACCAGCAGCACGAGGAGGAGACGGGAGGAGGCTCGGCTCATGTCCCAAGGTGCAACGGGGCCAACCTCCTGTCAAAGCCCCGTCGATTGGTGGGGGGAATCCCGGCTGCTAGCATTCGACCAACCCATGTGGCTGGAGGAAGCAGGATGGCTTTCACGCTGATCACGCTCGCGATCGCCGCTGCGCTCTTCCTTGGCATGCTCCTGCTGCAGGAGCTTGGTCGGCGCCTGGGGTGCCGCCATCTGGCCGGAGATCCGGAGGGCGCCCGGAAGGGCCTGGGGGCGGTGGAAGGCGCCGTGTTCGGGCTCATGGGCTTGCTGCTGGCTTTCACCTTCTCGGGGGCCGCCTCGCGGCTGGAGGGCCGGCGGCAGCTGATCGCGCAGGAGGTGAATGCCATCGGAACCGCCTACCTCCGGATCGATCTGCTGGGTCCGTCGGTCCAGGCTCCCCTGCGGGAGGCCTTCCGGCAATATCTGGATGCCCGTCTGGCCTATTCCCAGAACCCGCGCGGTTCAGCCGCCTCCAGGACCGGCCTCGAGCATTCCATCCAGCTGCAGCAAAGCATCTGGTCCCAGGCTGTCATGGCCTGTCGGGACGAAGCGAAGTCCCACCCGGCCATGCTCCTGGTCCCGGCCATCAACGACATGATCGATATCACCACCACGCGGGGCATGGCCCTGGAACAGCATCCGCCGGTCATCGTCTTCGGGATGCTCGCAGCCCTGATGCTGGTCGGGGCGCTCCTCGCAGGTTACGGGATGGCCGAGCGCAAAGTGGCGAGCTGGGCCCACATCCTGGGCTTCGCGGCCCTCTTCTCCAGCACCTTCTTCGTGATCCTCGACCTCGAGTACCCGCGCCTAGGCCTCATCCGGGTGGATGGGGCAGACCAGGTGCTGGTGGAGCTGCGGGCCTCCATGAAGTGAGGTGGGAAAGGATGCCGGGGCGTCCTGCCCGGACCAGGACTGCCTATCCTGGGAGCCTGGAGGACGACATGGATCTGGGCATTCGGGGCAAGGTGGCGATGGTGGCGGCTGGCAGCAAGGGCCTGGGCCGAGCTGCGGCCCTGGCCCTGGGGGCCGAGGGCTGCGCGGTCTCCCTCTGCGGCCGGGGCGCCGAGGCCCTGCAGGCGACCCGAAAGGAGCTGGAGGCCCTGGGCGTCCGGGCCCTGGCGGTGGCGGCTGATGTCTCCAGCGCCGATGACCTGGCGCGCTGGCACGGGGCCACCGTGGCGGCCCTGGGTCCGGTGGACATTCTCGTCACCAACACCGGCGGTCCCAAGGCTGCGACCTTCGACCACCTCAGCGACGCGGACTGGAATTCCGGCGTGGACTCCACCCTGCTGAACGTGGTGCGCATGACGCGCCTGGTGCTGCCGGCCATGAGGGAGCGGCAGTGGGGCCGCATCGTCCACATCACCAGTCTGGTGGCCAAGCAGCCCTACCCCCTGCTCACCATCAGCTCCACCCTGCGGGCGGGGCTGTCGGGTCTCACGCGCACCCTCGCCCTGGAGACCGCCGCGGAAGGGATCACGGTCAACGCACTGCTGCCGGGCCACGTCATGACGGACCGCCAGCATCACCTAGCCGAGGTGAAATCCCAGGCTGAGGGCATCACGGTGGAGGAGCACTTCCGCCGCCAGGCCGCCGCCATCCCCGCCAAGCGCATCGGACAGCCCCAAGAAGTGGGCTCTGTCATCGCCTTCCTTTGCAGCGGCCCAGCCTCCTATGTCACCGGCCAGAGCCTGCTAGTGGATGGGGGCCTCGTCCAAGGCACCTTCTAATGAGAATCGCCGGCCATCGGCCGGCGATTCTCACAGGGAAGGGCCTTCAGTTCTTGATGCCGCTCACGGTCTGGAAGTAGTGCGCGAACGCGGCGATGCCGCCGCTGGCCTGCTCCCAGTCGTAGTTCTCGTTGGGGGCGTGGTAGCCGTGGCTGGGCAGGCTCAGGCCCAGGAAGAACACCTCGCAGCCGAGGATGTCTTCCATGGTCTTCACCGCGCCGATGCTGCCGCCTTCGCGGGTGAAGCTGCAGGGGGCGTTGAAGGCGAACTTGTAGGCGTCCTTGATGG
This sequence comes from Candidatus Geothrix odensensis, assembly GCA_016714685.1. Lineage (GTDB taxonomy): Bacteria > Acidobacteriota > Holophagae > Holophagales > Holophagaceae > Geothrix > Geothrix odensensis. Next base: position 57,933 of record JADKCH010000002.1, on the reverse strand, counting down.
CCTCGGCGTAGGGGCCGGTGACGTGGCCCTTGAAGGGCGCCAGCCCATGCTCCTCGTGGAACTGCACGTCGGGGAAGTGCTCGTTCACGAAGGCGCGGATGCGGCCGATGGTCTTGTGCTCGTCCATGTCGGGCACCAGGCGGCAGCTCATCTTGACCTCGGCCCGGGGCGGCACGGCGCTCTTGATGCCGGGGCCCGTGTAGCCGCCGACGACACCATGCACTTCCATGGTGGGCCGGCCCCAGACGCGCTTCATGACCTTGAGGGGATCCTCCGTGCGCATGCCGGTGATCATGTGGTCCTTCTTGAAGGTCTCCACGCTGAAGCCGGCATTGGCCCATTCCTCCAGTTCCTGCTTGGAGGGCTTCACCACTTCGTCGTAGAAGCCGGGGATCTTCACCTTGCCGGTCTCGCCGTCCATCATGGCGGCCACCACCTTGATGAGCTCGGCCAGGGGGTTGCGCGCCGCGCCGCCCACCACGCCGCTGTGCAGGTCGTGATCGGCGGTCTCCAGCGTGAGCCGGAAGCCCTTGAGGCCGCGCAAGCCAGCGGGCGTGCTGGGCTTGCCGCGGGTGATCCAGACTGTGTCGCTCACCACGATCGCGTCGGTCCGGAAGCGGTCCTTGTGGCGGTTCAGTCCGCCCCCGAAGCTGGGTGAGCCGATCTCCTCTTCGGTCTCCCAGAGGAAGTGGATGTTGAGGGGCACGCCTGCCCGGCGGGCCGCCAGGGCACCGAAGAAGGCCGTGACTGCCGGTCCCTTGTCGTCCGTGCTGCCGCGGCCGCGGTAGGTGTCGCCGTCCACCACGAAGGTGAAGGGCTCCGCCGTCCACTCGGGCTCATTGGCGGGCTGCACGTCCATGTGGTTGTAGACCGTGATGGTGGGCAGGCTGGGGTCCTCGCCGAACCAGCCATGGATGAGCGGATTGCCGCTGGTCTCCAGGATCTCGGCCTTGCCGCCGTGCCGCTCGAAGAGCGCGCGAGCGGCCTCCGCCACGCGCCGCACATCGCCCTGCCGGGCCGGGTCGGCGCTGATGGAGGGGATCTCCACCAGGGTTTTCAGCTCCGCCTCGAAGGCCGCGCGGCTTTCGTGGCGAACTGGCCCAGGGCCTCGCGGGTGAGAAGGGATGGATTCATGGATGCTCCGGAAAGGGGAGACCATCATCCCACAGCGCGAAGTGTTGTCTATAAAAGGACCTATGGGTCGAGAGTCGGACGAGCCATCAGCGCTTCCGGGTCGCCCAGGCGGGCCAGAAGCCGGCGGAACCCCGGCTCATCCCGCTTGAGGGCCAGGCCCTCCCGGCAGGCCGCCGTGGCGGCATGGACATGGTGAGGGGCGGGCCCTCCACTTGCCTGGGCCAGCGTCAGTTCCAGCTCCGCCCGCAGCAGCTTGAGCCGGTAGTCCCGGGGGTTGGCGCGTTCCCCGAGGGCGAGGGCCGCGCGGCAGTTCGCCCAGGAGGAGCCAGCCTCGAGTCCTCCGGCGCTCCAGGCCTGGCCCTCTGCCAGGTAGGCATCGGCCGCGGCCAGGTGGAGGTGGGCGTTGTCGGGGTTGATGGCCTGCCCCTGCCTTCCGCGGGCGACTGCAGCCTTCACATGGGGCCAGGGATCCTGCCCCGAGGCGAGGGCCATCCGCGCCCGCAGGGCATGGGCCCGGGGCAGGTGGTAGAAGGTGTAGGCGAAGCGCGCATCCCTCGAGCGGTTGCTCTCGAGGGATGCGATCGCCCGCCCAAGGGGCTCCTGCCCGCCCCGCCTGGCCATCCACTCCCACTGAGCCTGCTCATAGAGCGCCTGCCCAAAGGTGCTGTGCCAAAAGGGCTGGCTCTCACCTTCGAGTGCGGTGCGGAGGCCAACCAGAATTCCGATGGCCTCCCGGTAGACCTGGTCCGGGTTCCTGCCCCGATCTGCCAGGTCCTTGGCTTCGATCAGGAGGGAAAAGGCATGGTGAATGTCTGGGGCGACGCGATTCCGCCAATACCGGGCCTTGGCCAGGGCCCCCTTGGGATCCCGTCCGAAGCGCTGGTCCGCCTCTGCCACCACCCACCAGAGGTGGTGCAGGGTGCCCATGGTGATGAGCCACTCGGTCTCCCGCGACCAGTCCTTCCGCTCCGCCGTTGACTCCAGGCGCAGGGCCGCGGTCCTGATCATGGGGGCGGGATCTCCACCGCTGGAGAGCATGAGGAAGCCCAGTTGCAGGGCTGTGCTCGGCAGGAAGACCCGGATGGTTTCCGAATCCGGGCGTATGGCGAGACCCAGTTCGAGGAGGCGGTGTGCCTCCAGGATCGGCCGGGAGCGGCGGTCGTCCCGGGCCGCACGGGTGATGGCCTCCCCGGTGAGCAGCTGCGCATGCTTGAGCAGGGCCTCATCATCGCTGGGGGCGAGCTGCTGGGCCCGGCGCAGGTAGGCTTCGCCGGTGGCCTGGGCGTCTTTGACCTGCTCGGGCGTGGCGGTCCTGCCCGCGAATCGGCTCTCATCCATCTGGTTGCTGGCCCGGTCGATCCAGGCTTCGTAGAGCCATGGCGCCTGCTCCAGCGCCTGCGCGAAATGGCGATCCGCCTCCTCTACCTGCCCTTCCGCGTGGGCCGCCAGTCCAGCTCCATACTCTGGATGGTCGACGCTCGCCCCCTTGGCCCGGGCCATCCACTGCAGGGCTGGCGGAGTCATCTCCTGCTTCAGGCGCAGCCTGACTTCGCTGGGCTCGTGTTTGGCGATGGACTGCAGCCTCAGCTCTTCGTGCTGTTTCAGCAACGCCATGCCGAGGCCATAGGCCACTTCCGGCGCCTGGAAGTCGGTCTGCCAGGCGGCTTCCAGGGCACGGGTGGCCTCGGGGTATTGCTTCAGGGCCAAGTAGCCGCGGCCCAGTGCGTAGTGGCCCGGCCCCTGCGACGGCTTGCCCAGCCGGTTCAGGGCCTGCCGGATCTGCGCCATGCGGGCGCGCAGCCTCGCCTCCGCAGGGCGGATGTCGTGGCCGGGCATCATGCGCTCGATGCGCAGCAGGTGCTCGGCGTCGCGGATCTCCAGGGCGAAGCGCTGGGCCGCCTGCTCGCGCAGACGCGAGGTGGCACGGATGTGGCCGTTCCAGGCCAGCAGGAGCCCGGAGGCAATAAGGCCCGTCGCGGCCGTGGTGGCGAGGGCGGGACGCCGCCTGGCCCAGCGCCACAGCCTGCCGACTGGGCCCACCGGGCGGGCGAGGATGGGCTCGCCCGCCAGGAAGCGGCGCAGGTCCTCGGCCAGCGCCCGGGCCGTAGCATAGCGCTGGGCTGGCTCCCGCTCCAGGCACTTCAGGGTGATGGTCTCCAGGTCCCTCGGCACCGCCGCGTTGAGGCGCCGCACGGCTCGCACGCCGCTGTCCGACTGGTTGGTGATGAGGCCAGCCAGCGTGCTGCCCTCGTAGGGCGGCTGGCCGGTGATGAGCGCGTAGAGGGTGGCGCCCAGGCTGTAGATGTCCGTGCTCGGACCCAGCGCCTCGCCCTGCGTCTGCTCGGGGCTCATGAAAGCGGGCGTGCCCATCACCGCCCAGGACAGCGTCTGGTCCTGCAGGGTGAGATCCCGGGCCAGGCCGAAGTCCACCACGCACGGATGCAGGCTGCCGTCCGGGCGGGTCTCCACGAGGATGTTCGCCGGCTTCAGGTCGCGGTGGATCAGGCCCGCCTGGTGGGCGGCATGGATGGCGTCCGCCACCCCCGCCAGCACCGAGGCCATGGCCCGGAAGTCCAGCTCAGGATGCAGGTCCACCAGCGAGCGACCCTGCACCAGCTGCATGGCGATGTAGGGACGGCCCTCCGCGTGGCCCAGGTCGTGGATGCGGCAGATGCCCGGGTGGTCGAGCTTGGCCTGGGTGCGGGCCTCCCGCAGCAGGCGGAGGTGCAGGTCGGGGTCGTGGCCCAGCAGCAGCTTCAGGGCCACCACGCGCTTCAGCACGGGATCCCAGGCCGCGTGCACCCGCCCCATGCCGCCGCGGCCCAGCTCCGGCCCCAGCAGGTAGCGATCCACCGCCACACAGTCGGCGGAGCGGGCCCAGGAGGGCATCGCCCCGGGCTCGGTGGGGGGATCACATTCGGTGAACGTCATGGCGGCAGTGGATGCCTCTATTTCTAGCGGAACGGCGGCTCGGTGGATACCTGACATTGCAAAATTCGGGGAGCCCTCGATTCCTACAAATGCAGGAATTGCGTCCGTATCTCTGGACGTGCGGGTCCTCCGGGGCTTCAATGGAGCCATGCCCACCCGCGGCCCCTACGAGACCTCGCCCATGCCCGCCCAGCCCCGCACGCTGGCGGAGCGGCTGCGCTGGCTGCGCAAGCAGTCCGGCCTCACCCAGGTGGAGGTGAGCCAGGCCCTGGGCTGCGAGCAGGCCATGATCAGCAGCTGGGAGGTGGGCCGCACCCGGCCCAGCGCCGTCACCCTGGGCGCCCTGGCCAAGCACTACGGCGTGAGCCTGGTGGGCCTGGACAGCGGCGCGGGCTTCATGGAGGAGGTCGCCCAGCGCCCCCGGCCCGAGTCCATGGACCAGGACTCCGGGGACTTCCCCGCCTTCACCCTGCCACCGGTGGCCCCCGGCCAGATCATGCTCCTCGACGAGAAGACCGGCACCCAGACCCCCACCGATGCCGCCGAGGCCATGGCCGCCCTCCTCCGCGCCCTGAAGAAGGGGCGGAAGGCGTGGGTGGTGGTGCGTTAGGGGCCCTGCTGGGCTGGCGCAAGCGGGGATAACCGAATGTTGGATGCGGCCACCGGCGCTACGGCACCGGCTCGTTTCGGGCATTGACGCGCTGGGTCTTGACGCTGACATAGGCGCACTGGGCATTGGGGCTGTCGGGGAGGGTGGCCCAGGGGCCGGTGCGGTGGGTCCAGTTCACCCCGGCGAGGGTCTGGCGTTCGCCGTTGGGGAAGGTGCGCTCATAGGTGGCCTTGGCGATGAACCGGGCCACATCCTTGGGCACGACGCTGGCCTGGGGGGTGGCCATGGCCTGGTAGAGGGAGGGGTCGCCCGGCACCACCGGCAGGCCCCGGATCACCACCTCCCAGGTCTCCTGTATGTCGCCCGGGACGGCCCGGCGGCCCTGGATCCGCAGGGACACCACCTGGGTTGGGGTGAGCTCGCCCTGGAGGGTCAGGTCGTAGCCGCCGGCCCAGCGGGTGAGGGAGAAGCTGCCGCTGTCGGGCACGGCAATGTCCTCCCCGTGGGTGCCCCACTCCATCCAGCGGCTGCCCCAGGCGACGCCGTTCCACTGGGCCACCCGGTCCCAGCTGGCCCAGCCGAAGGCGGTGACCCGCAGCAGGCGCCGCACACCGCCGGCGGCGGGCGGGGGCGCGGCGGGCCGGGCGGGCTCGGGGCTGAGGTCCTGCACCCGCACCCCGAGGGACCGGGAGGTGCCGGTGCCGTTGCAGGCAATGAGCACCAGGCCCTCGTCGGCGGCCAGGTCGGCCACCAGGGGCTTGGCCCCCAGCATGCCCAGAGGTTGCTGGGAGGCCAGGGCCACCTTGGCGCCGGCCTTCACGCGGTAGACGCCGGTGATGAGGCCGGTGCCGGTGCCCGGCTCCTGGGTGAGCTGGAGGCGCCGGGTGGGGCGCCCGGGGAGCGCCTCGGCCCGGATGGCCAGCACCTGGGCGGCATGGGGGCCTTCCACCGTGGCCTGGAGTCGGCCCTGCCGCTGGCCCGCCGCCAGCTGGAGGCGGCCGGAGGGCACCTCCTCGAAGAAGCCCTTGGGCAGGGCCGGCATGGGGGAGGCGGGATCCAGCACATAGAAGCGGGCGAAGTCGCGGTAGAAGGCATCCAGGCCCCGGCTGGCGCCGAAGGTCCTTCGCAGGTACTTGTCCATGGGGTCGAGCGCATCCAGTAGGTCGCCCAGGCTGGGGTTCACCACGGCCTCGTACATGGCCCGGAAGTCGGCCCCCTGCTTCACCAGGTAGTCCAGGAAATGGCTGGTGCTGTACTCGTGGAAGCTGTGGGGCTGGCTGCCGTCATCGCGGGAGATGTTGAAGGTGATGGATTTCTCGAGGTAGCGGGGGCGGATCCGCTCGCCCATGGTGGTGTCGGTGCCGCCCTGCTGGAGGGCGATGCGGGCCGCGGCGTAGTCGGCGGTGGCCTCGATCCACCAGCGCCGGCGGTCCATGGACACGAGGTTCAGGTCGCGGTTCTGGATCTTGTGGAACAGCTCGTGGGCCGCGTCGTGCTCGGCCTGGCGGGGGGTGTCGTAGTTGGCGGGGAAGAGCAGGTTGCCGGAGAAGGCCACCCACTGGCTCTCGGCGGCCTCCTGGCCCAGCCAGTCCTCCGTGGCGTGGCCCAGGAAGGCCCAGATGCGGCCATCCTCGCCGGAATCCCCCTCGGGGGGGCGGAAGCCCGCCCGCTCGTAGCGCTCCAGGGCCCCGTCGAGGGTGCGGCCCAGGTCGGTAGCGAAGTCCCAGGCATCCACCTGGCCCGCCCGGCCCTTCACCTTCCCGAAGACGATGGGCTCGCCGGGGCTGAAGACCACGCTGAAGCGCCGGGAGCGGTGGACATGGAAGCCGCGGGTGATGTAGACGGTGCTCCACACGCTGAGGTGGCGGGTGCGGGTGCGCAGCACGCGGCGGGCGGGATCCACCTGGGCGGCGGCGAGGATCCAGCGCCCCGTGCCTTCGTCGAGGTGGGCCAGGGCCAGGCGTTCCTCGGGGTTCACGCCTTCGGCGAGGCGGGCGGGGTCGTAGGGGAACTCCAGCACCACGGGCTGGTCGAGGCGGTGGGAGCCTTCGCCACCCACGGCGGCGATGGTAAGGGCCTCCAGGCCCCGGGGCAGGGGCCGGGGCAGGCGCTTCAGCACCGTCACGGAAGGCTGGTCTGCCCCCGAAGGCGTCACCACCCGGGGCGGGGGCAACGCCGCCTGGGCCTGGCGGAGGGGCGCGGCCGTGGGAACGGCAGCCGCAGGGCGGGGCAGGAGGGCCCGCACCTGGCCCTCGATCCAGGTCCAGGAAGCCCAGGTGCCAAACCCCAGCGCCACCAGCACGCCCAGGCAGCCCAGGAGGCAGGCCCCGCGCCGACGCCGGGGCGCCGGGGGAGGGGGCGCGTCCTCGAGCACCAGGGTGAGGTCGCCCAGGCGCAGGCGGTCCCCGGGGCGGAGGAGGGCCCGTTGAACGGCCTGGTCGTTCACGAAGGTGCCGTTGGCGCTGCCCCGGTCCTCCACCCACCAGGCGCCGCCCTGGAAGGCGAGGGTGGCGTGGTGCCGCGAGACCGAGGACACGGCCAGCCGGATCGAGTTGTCCACCTCCCGGCCCAGGGTGGCGCCCTCCGCCGGAAGGTCGATATGGGCGGGAACGCCCTCGGGAGGATGGGGGATCCGAAGCCGGGCCATGGGAACCTCGGCATCTAGTATCGGACGCCGGTCTGTGTTTCACATCACGGAGTCAGCCCGGCCATCCACCCGCCGCCTTCAGCCCCGTCCATTCCGGCAGCCCCAGGGCGAGGTTCATGTTCTGCACGGCCTGCGCCGCCATCCCCTTCCCGAGATTGTCGAGGGCGACCATCACAGCGCCGTGCCCGTTCCGGGCGGCGACGCCGAGATCGGCGAAGGCACTGCCGGTGGTGGCGGCGACGCGGGGGCTGCCCTCCACGATCCGCACGAAGAAGCGATCCCGGTAGTAGGCCTCGTAGTGCGCCCGAAGGGTAGCCTCGTCGACTCCCTCAGGCAGTGGAAACTGGGCCGTGGCGAAGATGCCGCGCACCATGGGGGCACTCTGGGGCACGAAGCTGAGGGGGACCTCCCAGCCGGCGGTGGCGAGGGTGCGAAGCACCTCGGCCTCGTGCTGGTGGCCGAGCATTTTGTAGGCGCGGAAGTCGTTGGCGCGGGTGGGGTGGTGGGTGGTGTCCGAGGGGGCGGCGCCCGACCCGCTGGAACCCGTGGCGGCGGTGACGGCCACGAAGCCGGGCTTCCACTCCGCCAGAGGCAGGAGGGCCAACTGCAGGGCCGTGGCGAAGCAGCCGGGGTTGGCGATGCGCCGGGCGCCCATCAGGCGTTCGGGTTGCCAGTCCACCAGGCCGTAGACCCAGGCGGGATCCAGGCGGAAGTCGGCGGAGAGGTCGATGATGGTGAGCTTGTCCGCAAGTCCCAGCCGATCCCATTCGGTCTGGTAGTTGGCCCACTGCTTCGCGAACTCGCCATGGGGCAGAGCCGCGAACAGCACTGGTGCTTCGCTCTGGGCCATAGCCGCCCAGTCGGGGGCGGCCTCGAAGGTGCCCTCGACCAGGCCGCGCAGGTGCGGGTGCTGGGCGTGAAAGGGCTTGCCCGCATGGCTGCGGGCCGTGCCTCGGATGGAGGCCACCGCCGGATGGTTGGAGAGCCACCGCAGCAGTTCGCCACCGCCGTAGCCGGAGGCACCGAGGATGAGGACGTCGACCTGGCTCATGCCTTGGCCGCGAGCTTGGGCTCGAGGAGCCCCAACACGAAGCGGCCAAGGGCATCGGCATCGGCCCGGGCGTTGCGGGCGGGGAGGCCCAAGGTGGCCACGAAGCGCTCGCCCACGCGGTTGTCGGTGGCGGGACCAGCGATGAGGTCGGCCTGGATTCCATAAGTGGTGGTCAGGTTGTGGACGGCGCCGGCTGCCCCCACGGGATCGTTGGCGCAGACGATGAACACGCCGCTCAGGGCCATGAGCTCGGGGTCCTGCAGGATGGCCTGCACGCCGTACTCGCCCATGATGCCGTCGCCGGTCTCGGCCACGATGACATCCACCCCGTGGGAGGCCAGCTCCGAGAAGATCACGTGCGATACCCCCGCGGCGCTGCCCGCATCGGTGCAAACGATGCCCGCATCCGTGAAGTCCAGGGCCACCTCCGCGCCGTAGTCGCGCATGGCCAGGGCATCGCGCATGAGCGAGACGCCCGTGAGCTTGCAGGCGCCCACCCGGTAACCGGCCCGGCTGAGCTGGCGGATGGTGGCGCAGGCGGCGGCGGTCTTGCCCGCGTTCATGCAGGTGCCCGCCACGTAGACCACGGGGCAGTGGGCCGCGAGCCCCGTGCCCTTGAGGGCACCCATGCGGATGTGCGCGGGCTGGCCGGCGCGGGACTGGAACTCGGGGAACACCAGCACCTGGCCCAGCACCTCCAGCTCGAAGGGCTTGCCCACATCGGGGTTGTGCGAGAGGCACTGGCCGATGACGCCGCCCATGTTCAGCAGGTTCACGGTGTCGCCGGGCTTCAGGCTCTGGGGCATGACGCCCTCGTAACCCTGCAGCGCGTTGCGGTGGCCCAGGGCGCCCACGAGGATGTCGCCGTCATGCAGCGTGCTCATGCGGCCGTGGGGATCTTCCAGCTGGTTGTAGGTGCCCTTCTCGCCCCGCACCTGGCAGGCGATGACGGAGCCCTCCTCCAGCAGGATCTCGCTGCCGAGGGTGAGGGTGCGCCCCAGCCGCAGGTTGCGGGTGACCGAGGCGAGCTTGTCGACATGGATGCGCATGGCATATTCCTCTAGAAGGTTCACTATGAAGACGGGAAGACCACGAAGCAAAGCAGTGAGGGCAAGGTCGGTTTCGTGGTCTTCCTGTCTTCGTGGTTTATCAGTTGCTTTTCGCTTTCAAGCTCAGTGTCTGCTGTACCCCGAAGACCTTGGCGAAGCCCGTGGCCTCGGCGCCGGTCCAGAGCTTGTTGGCCTCACCGTAGGTGGCGATGCGGGGGTCCATCAGCGAGTAGGGCGACTGCACGCCCTCCACCACGAAGGTGCGCGGGTGGAGCGTGAGGCGCACCTCGCCGCGGACACGGTCTTGGCTGGACTGGAGGAAGGCCTCCAGGTCGCGGGCCAGGGGATCGAAGAAGTGACCTTCGTGCAGAAGCGACCCATAGAGGTTGCCGAGGCTCTCCTTCCAGAAGAGCTGCTTGCCGCTGAGCACCAGCTTCTCCAACTCGCGGTGGGCGCCGATGAGCAGGTGCGCCGCCGGGGCCTCGAAGCCCACGCGGCCCTTGATGCCGAGGATCGTGTCGCCCAGGTGCACGCCGCGGCCGATGCCATAGACCTTGCCCACGGCATTGAGCTGGGCGACGAGGGTGACGGGATCCATGGCGATGCCGTCCAGGGCCACGGGCACGCCTTCATCGAAACTGATGGTCAGAGTCTTCGGTGCCAGGGTGCCAATGACGCCGCCGGGGAAGGCCGCTTCGGGCAGGGTGGTCCAGGCGTCGAGGGTCTCGCGGCCACCCACGCTGGTGCCCCACATGCCTTCGTTGATGGAGTAGTCCTTGGTCTTCTCCGGGAACACCAGGCCACGCTCCGCGCAGTAGGCCATCTCCTCGGCCCGGGAGAGGCCCAGGTCGCGGATGGGGGTGAGGATCTCGAGCTCCGGCGCCAGGGCGCGGAAGGCCACATCGAAACGCACCTGGTCGTTGCCGGCGCCGGTGGAGCCGTGGGCGATGGCCGTGGCGCCCATGGCCTTGGCGAGCTCCGCCACGGCCCGGGCCTGGCAGACCCGCTCGGCCGACACCGAGAGCGGGTACATCTGCCCGCGCAGCACGTTGCCGTAGACCAGGTAGCGCAGATAGCCGTCGAAGAGCCCGGCGCGGGCATCCACCGTGGTGTGGCTGAGGGCGCCCAGCGTCGGCGAGGCGGCCTCGATGCGGGCCAGCTCCTCGGGGGAGAAGCCGCCTGTGTTCACGGTGACCGTGGCCACGTCGTAGCCCTGTTCCTTGAGGTAGAACACGCAAAAGGAGGTGTCCAGACCACCGGAGAAGGCGAGAACGGCGAGCTTGCTCATGGGAGGCCTCTCGAAGAAATGTTTGACCACGAGGACAGGAGGACCAGGAAGAAGGGCCTGTGTTCTCTTCGTGAACCCTTCGTGGTCTTGGTGGTCCTCGTGGTGAATGTTTTCAGTTCGCCCACAACGCAGCCTCCGCTTCCGCATGGAGCTCGCGTTTGCCTTCGATCCAAGCTCGCGCCGCAGAGAGCTCAGCGGCGAGGTCGTCGAGGCCCAGGTTCCCGGCGCCGCCGAGGTGCGTGGCGGTGAGGGCGGCGCGGTCCGGGGTGAAGGTACCGTCCTGGAGCTGCTGGGCCACCTTGCGGTAGGCCTCGCGGAAGGGCAGGCCGCCCTGCACGTAGACATAGGCCTGGTGCGCCGCGTAGAGCTCGTCGGTGCTGGCCTCGGCGGTGGCCGCGGCGTTCACGCTGAGGGCGGGGACGAGCCGCACCAGGACGCCGAAGAGCTCGTCGGCCTGGCGCAGGCCCAGAATGACGGGCCGCTTGAGCAGCTGCAGGTCCCGGTGGTAGCTGGAGGGCAGGCCCGAGGCGACCTGCTCCACCAGGCCCGCGGTACCCCGCAGCTCGCGGCAGCGGCCCCGGGCCAGTTCCACCACATCGGGGTTCTTCTTCTGGGGCATGATGCTCGAGCCCGTGGTGAAGGCGTCGGGCAGCTTGAGGAACCCGAACTCCTCGGTGCTGTAGAAGGAGACATCCCACAGGAACTTCTCGATGACGCCCCCGGTGGAGGCGGCCCACTGCAGCATGGCCGTCTCGTGGCGACCCCGGCTGTTCTGTACATCGATGGGGCTGCGCTGCACCTTGGAGAAGCCCAGCAGCTTCGCCGTGAGTTCGCGATCGATGGGCAGGGGCACGCCGAAGCCCGCCGCGGAGCCCAGCGGGCTGCGATCCAGGCGCTGGTAGACGGACTGGAGCGCCTCCAGCTCCTCCAGCAGGCCTTCGGCGAAGGCCGCGGCCCACATGCCGAAGGTGCTGGGCATGGCGCGGCGCAGGTGGGTGTAGCCCGGCAGGGGCACGTCCTGATTCGCCCGCGCGAAAGCCAGGAAGGCCTCGGCCAGGTCCGACACACGGAGGCCCAGGCGCAGCAGGGCATCCCGCAGGTAGAGCCGGAAGGCGAGGATGACCTGGTCATTGCGGGAGCGGCCCAGGTGGATTCGCTGGCCCACGGCGCCGAGGCTGCGGGTGAGGTCGGCCTCGATGGCGGTGTGGCCGTCCTCCAGGTGGGGCGGGATGGGGAAGGCGTTCTGCCGGGCCAGGTTCGAGATGCGCTTCAGGCCCCGCACCAGGGCACCGGCGTCGGCGGCCTCCAGGAGCCCGGTGGCGGCGAGCATCTTCGCGTGGGCGGCACTGCCGAGGCAGTCCCAGGGCAGGAGCGTCAGGTCCGTGTCCGGATCTTCGCCCACCGTGAACCGGTGGATGGCCACGTCCAGAGGGAGGTCCTTGGCCCAGAGGGTTGTTCCGTCAGGCTTCATGGGGCACCTGCAGCTTGAAGAAGGTGGGGACTAGCTGGGCGTAGAAGGCCGCGCCCGCTTCGAGCTCGGGCAGGGTCAGGTACTCGTTGGGGGTGTGGCTGCGGAAGGTGTCGCCGGGTCCGGCCTTCACCGCCGGGATGTTGCCGAGGAAGGCCCAGTCCGAGGTGGTGCCGGAGCCCACAGGCCCCGCCTTGCCGGCGGCGGCGAGGGCCGCCTGGACGATGGGGTGGCCGGGATCTGTGCCCTTGGGCAGGTAGCGCTTGGAGTGGATCGCCACCTCGCTCTCCAGCTGCCGCTGGAAGCCCGCCGCCAGGGCGTCGTGATCCTGCTCGGGGCTGCTGCGCAGGTCCACGAAGAACTCGCAGACATCGGGCACCTGGTTGCGCCGCAGGCCGCCCTGGATCTGGGTGACCTGGGCCTTCTGCGAGCCCAGCAGGGGATGGGCGGGGAAGTCCATGGCCGCGATCTTGGCAATGTCACGGGCCGCCTTGTGGATGGCGTTCTCGGCGCCCAGCATCTGGGCGTTGGCCACGTGGCCACTCTGGCCCCGGGCGGTGCACTTGAGAATCAGGAGGCCCCGCTGGGCCGCGCAGATCCGGAGCCCCGTGGGCTCGCCCACCACGGCGCCATCGAAGGAGCCGAGCTGATCCAGGATGGTGGCGATGCCCTGGCCGCCCGTCTCCTCTTCGGCACTGAGGGCCACCACCACTTCGCCAGCCAGTGGCTGCTTCGACAGCTCGAAGGCCGCCAGCAGGAGGGCCGCCACGCAGCCCTTGGCGTCGTTGGCGCCGAGGCCCTGGAGGCGGGCGCCGTGCCAGACGGGCGCGAAGGGATCGCCCTCCCAGCCGGCGCAGGGCGGCACCGTGTCGAGGTGGGAATTGAGCAGGAGGCGGGCGCCGCCCTGCTTCCCGAAGCTGAACCAGAGGTTGTGGCCCTGGCGTTGGACCTGGAAGCCCTGCGCGGCGAGAAGGTCCTGGAGCAGATCCGCCAGCGGGCCTTCCTCGCCGGACACGCTGGGCGTGCCGACCAGGATCGTGAGCAGCTCGGCGGGACTCATCCGGCCACCGCGGCGGCGAGCCCCGGCACGATCATGGTGCCGCTGCCTTCGTTGGTGAAGATCTCCGCCAGCAGGGCGTCCGGAGCCAGGCCGCTCACCAGGTGGGCGCTGGGCACACCGCCCTGGAGCGCCGCCTTCACAGCGGTGAGCTTGGGTCGCATGCCCCCGGTGATCACGCCCTTGGCTTCGAAGCCAGCCAGTTCCTCCAGGGTGGCATGGGGGATGAGGGAGGAGGACTTGGCCACATCCTTCAGGAGGCCCGGCACCGACAGCAGGAAGAACAGCTTCTCGGCGCCCAGGGCGGTGGCCAGACTCGCGGCGATGGTGTCCGCGTTGGTGTTGTAAATGGCGCCGTCTTCCCCCCCGGAAAGCGGCGCCACCACCGGCACGAAACCCCCCTCGAGCAGGTGGCTGAGCACATGTGGATCAATGGTGTCGATGTCACCCACCAGGCCGTAGTCCACCAGCTGGGGCTCGGTGGCCCCATCGGGGATCACGGCCACGGGCGGGCGCCGGTGGGCCTTCACGAGGCCCGCATCGAGACCGGTGAGGCCCACGGCGGGGACTCCCGCGGCCTGCAGCTCCGCGAGCAGATCCATGTGGACCTGGCCGGCGAAGACCATCTTGGCGGCGTCCAGTACAGCAGGGCTCGTCACCCGCCGGCCGGCCACCTTCTCGATGGGGATGTGCATGGCCTCGCAGACGGCATCGAGTTCGGCGCCACCGCCGTGGACCACCACCACCTTGATGGAGAAGGACCAGAGCAGGGCGAGCTGCTCGCAGAGGGCCTTGCGGATCTTGGGCTCGGCGAGGACCTCGCCGCCCACCTTCACCACGAAGGTCTTGCCGCGGAAGAGGCGGACGTACTGGGAGGCTTCCTTGAGGGCGGCGTAGGGGTTCGGGGAGAGCGGCATGGAGTACTCCGGATTCGATCAAGGAGTGTTCAGGAACGGAGGATCTGGATTTTCACCACGAAGACGGAAAGACCACGAAGAAATGACAGGAGGGAAGGACAGGGAGAAATACCGGCATTCGTGGTCTTCCTGTCTTCGTGGTTGATTTTTCCCCTTAAAGATTCAGGCGTTCAGCAGGCGATGGATCGTGGCCCGCTGCACATGGAAGCGGTTCTCGGCTTCGTCGACGACGCGGCTCCAGGGGCCGTCCAGGACACTGTCGTGGACCTCGAGGTTGCGACGCACCGGCAGGCAGTGCGTGAAGATGGCCTCCTTGGCGGCCTTCTGCATGTGGGCGGCGGTGGGCATCCAGGCGCCGAGGTCGGCCATGGGCGCGGCGGTCAGGCCCGACTGCGTGGAGGGGCCCCAGGCCTTGGCGTAGACGGCGGCGCTGCCTTCCAGGGCGGCGTCCTGGTCGTGCGTGTAGGTGATCTTTCCGCCGGTCGCGGCGGCATAGGCCTCGGCTTCGGCGCGGACTTCAGCGCTCAGCTCGTAGCCCCTGGGGTGGGCCACGCGGATGTCGGCGCCGCAGGCGGCGGCCGTGAGCAGGAAGGAATTGGGCACCGCCTTGGGCAGGGGCTTGATGTGCGGCGCCCAGGTCAGGGTTACGGGCACCTTCGTGCTGCCGTGGGCCTCCTGGATGGTGAGCAGGTCGGCGAGGCCCTGGTGGGGGTGCTCGCGGGCGCTCTCCATGCTCAGTACCGGCACGGTGGAGAAGCGCCGGAAGGCGTTGATGACGGGATCGATCTCGTCTTCCGCGTCCCCGTTCCCGTGGCTGAAGGTGCGCACCGCCAACAGGTCGGCGTAGCGGCCCAGCACGGGCACACCCTCGCGCACGTGCTCGGCGCGGTCCTCGTTCATGATGGCCCCGTCGCGGTCCTCCAGTTTCCAGGTGCCCGCGCCCACCTCCAGCACGATGGCGTGCCCCCCGTGGCGCAGCATGGCCGCCTCGAAGCTGGCCCGGGTGCGCAGGCTGGGATTGAAGAAGACCATCCCGAGGATGCGGTCCATGAAGATGGCGCCGGGGCGGTTCTTCTTCCAGGTGGCGGCGGTGGCGAGGATCTCCTTGACCCCGTCGGGGCCCAGGTCGGAGATGCGGGTGAAGTGCTTCATTTCGACTCCGGCTGGAAGGCGTGGATGGCGGTGATGAGGGCGCTCAGGGCTTCGCCGCTGACATTGAGGGGCGGCATCAGGCGCAGCACGGTGGCATCGCCCGACCCGCCGACAAGGATGTGTTTTGACAGGAGGTGCTTCTTGAGGGCCGCGGCGTGGGTGCTGCGCAGGCCCAGCAGCAGGCCCTCGCCGAGGACTTCCGTCACCACGGAGCCCGCGAGCTCCAGCCTCAACCGGGCGGCGGCGGCCATGGCGCTGGGCATCAGGCCCTCATGGGTGATGACGTCCACAGTGGCCAGCAGTGCCGCGCAGGCCAGGGGGCCGCCGCCGAAGGTGCTGCCCAGGTCGCCGCCCCTGAGTTTCGCGGCGACGGCGGCGGTCATGAGCAGGGCGCCCATGGGCACGCCTGAGGCGAGCCCCTTGGCCGAGGTGATGAGGTCGGGCCGCACGCCGTAGAACTGGGCGGCGAAGGGCGTTCCCAGGCGGCCCATGCCGGTCTGGATCTCGTCGAAGATGAGCAGGGTGCCCGCGGCATCGCACTTGGCGCGCAGGGCCTGGAACCAGGCGCGGGAGGCGGTCTTGATGCCGGCCATGCTCTGGATGGGCTCCAGGATGACGCCGGCGACGGTGGAGAAATCGGCCGCGGCCAGGGCCGCGAGATCGCCGAAGGGCAGGCGCAGGCAGGGCACCAGCTGGTCGGCGAAGGGCTCAGTGATCTTGGGATCGTCGGTGACTGAGAGGGCCAGCAGGGTGCGGCCGTGCCAGCCGCCCTCGAAGGCGGCGAGCCGCTTCCGGCCCGTGAGCAGCAGGGCCAGCTTCAGGGCATTCTCGTTGGCCTCGGCGCCGCTGTTGCAGAAGAAGACCGAGTCCATGCCGGCGTAGGCGGTGATGGCGGCGGCGGCCTGGTCCCGCACGGGCAGCGCCGCTGCGGCGGAGTAGAACAGCAGCGAGGCGGCCTGCTCGGCCACCGCCTTCACCACCTTGGGGTGGCTGTGGCCCGTGGCGCACACGCAGTGGCCGCCGTAGAAGTCCCACCAGCCCTGGCCCTGGTCGTCAAAGACCCGGTCGGCCTCGCCCCGCACCAGGGGGAAGGGATAGGGGGCGTAGGTGGGGAGCAGGGCGGGGATCGGGAGGGCGGCGGTCATGCAGGCATCCTGTGCATATGCGCGCATGGAGGGTGCATAACCAGGCGGCAGATTGCATATTATGCGCGCCTGTAGGCCGGATTCAAGCATGAATTTGGTGAATTTGATGTGTTATTGAGGATTTCGACTTGTTGGCTTATGCAATTTCATGCACCATCCATGCATGGACCTGGATTCCCTCATCCTCCAGTTGCTGGACGGCGCCCCCATCACCGACCAGGGGGACCTGCAGGCGCGGCTGAAAGCGCAGGGCCATGAGCTGACGCAGTCCACCCTGTCCCGGCGGCTGAAGCGGCTGGGGGTGCAGAAGGTCCATGGCCGCTACCGCCGTGTGGAAGCGGGTGGCCAGGTCCTTCCAGAGGTGAGCATCGCCGAGGCCCCGCCGAACCTGCTGGTGCTGCGCACGGCCCCCGGCTTCGCCCAGGCCCTGGGCCTCAGCCTCGACTCGGATCCGGCGCCGGGGCAGGTGGGTACTTTGGCCGGTGATGACACGGTGTTCGTGGCGGTGCTGCCCGAGCGCCTGGCCGAGGTGAAGGCCCACCTGGCGCGGGTGCTGGCCGCACGCTGAGGGTGTCCTGCCCTACACTCGAAGGATCCTGTGGAGCCTTCATGGATCGGTTTGGAAGTTCGAAGCTGCGCATCGGCTGGGCGCTGGCCTGCCTGTTCATCACGGGCCTGGTGGTCATGGCGGTGCGGGGCCAGCAGGGGGAGGGCGGCTCGCAGATCCTCGTCTTCGGCACCGTCATCCCCCTGGGGGCCGACTCGCTGCGCTCCTACGCGGTGGGCAACCTGCAGGGCGTGATGTACTGGGTGGTGTCCCTGGTGGTGCTGCTGGGGGCCTTCGGTCCCGTGAGCCAGTGGACGGCCGCGGCCGCGCGGGGGGAGCGCTTCAAGGGCTTCTTCGTGGGCACGGGCCTGGGCTTCGCCCACGGCCTCTTCCTGTCGCAGGTGGCGCTGATCCCCGTCTGGGCCCTGAGCTGGCGGCTCATCGGCGAGGCCTGGCCGCCGGAGCTGCTCCGCGCGGACCTGCACGGGCTCCTGCTAGGCCTCCAGATGCTGCTGTGGGCCGTGCTGCTCTCCCGCCTGCTGAAGTCCAGCGCCGGCCTGGCCCTGCTCTTCACGCTGCTGCTGCGGGAACTGGGGCCGCGCCTGAGCTTCTTCCTGGACTTCGGCCAGGACCTGGGCTGGAGCGCCGGCCAGGTGAAGGGACTCGAGGTGCTCGTCCGTCTGCTCCCCATGGCCCAGCTGCCCTCGGATCCCTTCTCGCCGCTGGCCCTGCCCCTGTCCATCGGCGGCCCGCTGGTGCTGGGCGCCCTGGCCATGCTGCTTCCGGCGGGTGGGCGGAAGTAGGAGCGTGCGACCGCTGGCCGCAGTCCTCCTCCCGGCGATCCTCGCGGCCCAGAGCGCCCAGGATCCGGCGGAGCTGCGGCAGAAGCTGGCGGCCATCCAGGGCCGGCTGGGGCAGGTGGACCAGCAGCTGGCCTCCCTGAAGAAGCGCCGCAAGGGCGTGCTGGTGGAGATCCAGGGCATCTCGCTGCAGCGGGACCGGGCCAAGGCCCAGGTGGAGGGCGCCCGCCTGCGCCGGGACCAGGCCCAGAACGAGGTGCAGGTCATCGGCCGCGAGCGGACGCGGATCCAGGGTGAGATGCAGCGCCTCCAGGGGAGCCTCCGCAAGCAGGTGCGCTGGATGCAGGCCCTGGGTCCCTGGGGTGACGTGGCGCTCTATGTCACCTTCAAGGACCTCGAGGCCTGGCTGGTGCGGGGCCGCATGCTGGCCTGGGCGCGCTTGCAGGAACGCAAGCAGCTGGGCCAGATCCAGCGACTGCAGGGAGACCTGGCCTCGAAGGAGAAGTCGCTGAAAGAGGTGCTCGCCCGGCTGGCCCACGAGGAACAGGAGGCCGCCCAGCTCCAGGCCGCGCTGCGGCTCCAGGAGGAGAAGCTCAACAGCTTCCTGGAGGGCCTGCAGAAGGACGAGGTGGCCCAGAAGCAGGCCCAGGCGGAGCTGGCGGAGGAGGCCGTGCAGCTGGAGCGGCTGCTGGCGGGCCTGCTCAGCAAGCCGAAGGGCGAGGCCTTCGAGCCCGCCGTGGCCTTCGCCGGACTCCGCGGCGAGCTGCCCCAGCCCGTGGAGGGCACGCTGGCCCTGGGCTTCGGGGAGCACCTGCATCCGCGCTTCAGGACCAAGACCATGCAGAGCGGGCTGCTCATCAGCGCCCCCGGGGGCGCCAGCGTGGCGGCGGTGGCCGATGGCAAGGTGGCCTTCGCCGACTACTACCAGAGCTACGGCCCCATGGTGATCCTCGACCACGGCGGGGGCTGGTTCACGCTCTACACCCACCTCCTGGGCCTGGGCGTCGCCAAGGGCCAGGTGCTCAAGGCGGGGGAAGCCGTGGGCGCCGTGGGCGACACCGTGGATGGCCCACGCCTGGGCTTCGAGATCCGCCACCAGGCCCAGCCCCAGGATCCGCAGAAGTGGCTGAAACGTAGATACCGGTAGCTTCCGGGTCAAGCAAGCTGGTCGCGGAAATCACGGAGCAGGAATTGAATTTTCGCTTCCGCGCCTTCGGGGACCAGCCTTGAAGTCCCTACCGCACCATGCTGCTGGCGTTGAAGAGCGGCACGTAGATGGCCAGCAGCAGGCCCAGGACGACCACGCCCATGAAGAGGATGAGCACGGGGCCGATGAGGCTGGTGACGGCCGTGGTGGCCTTCTCCACTTCCGAATCGAAGAAGTTCGCCACGTGGTCGAGCATCTCGGGGAGGGCGCTGCTCTGCTCGCCCACGCGGATCATCTCCACGGCGAGGGGGTCCAGGACCTTGGCCTGCTCCAGGGCCAGGTGGAGGCTGCTGCCCGCCCGGACCTTGTCCGTGATCAGGAGCAGGCCGGCCTTCATGCGCTCGCTGGGGCTGGTGCGCTGCACCACCTCCAGGGCCTGCACCACCGGCAGGCCCCCGGACAGGAGCACGCCCAGGGTCCGGCAGAACACGCTGGAGTGGTACATGCGATACAAGGTGCCCACCTTGGGCAGCATCAGCAGCAGCCGCTCGGCCAGCTTGCGCCCGGCCTCGGAGGCCACCATCCAGCGGCCCAGGACCACCAGGCCCACGAGAAGGACGCCCTGCACCCAGAGGGTGGAGCTGACGAGCTTGCCGGCGCCCAGCAGGATGCGGGTGAAGAAGGGCATCTCGATGTCGCCGCCGGCGTAGAACTCGGCGAAGCGGGGCAGCACCACGTTGAAGATCACGCCCAGGGCCAGAATCAGCACCAGCACCAGGAAGGTCGGGTAGAAGAGGGCCTCGATGATGCGGCGGCGACTGGTCTGCGCGAACTTCTGGAAGGACAGCCACCGGGCCAGCACTTCCGGCAGGGTGCCGCTGCGCTCACCCGCCACCACGTTGCTGCGGTAGATGGGCGGGAAGGACCCCGCCTGCTCCAGGGCATCGGAGAAGGACATGCCCTCGCGCACCAGCTCCACCACCTGGGTGAGGCTGCGCCGCAGCTGGGCATCCTTGCCGTGGCCCACCAGCAGCTCCAGGGACTGCAGGAGGGGGATTCCGGCCCTCAGGAGGGCCAGCAGCTCCTGGTTGAAGAGCACCAGGGATTCGGTCTTGAGCTGGCTCCGGCTGCGGAAGGCCGTGTCGGTCCGGGTGATCTCCAGGGGGAAGCCGCCCTCGGCGAGCACGCGGGCCCGGAGGCTCTCGGCGCTCTCCGCCTCGAACTCGCGCACCAGCACTTCCCCGTTGGCATGAGTGAGTCGGACCGTGAATCGCATAGACCTTCGAGGATACCGGATAACCCGATGGGCGGTCGCCGCGGTAGCCTTCCTGATCTGGAGGCATCGTGCCGCGCCCTCTCTTCGCCCTGATTCCCACGCTCACGCTGGTGCTGGCCGCCCAGGCGCCCACCCTGGCCCCGCTCCGCATCGGCGAGGCTCCCCCGGTGGACCTGGACCTGACCACGGCGGAAGCCGCCCTGCTGCTGCCCCGGGACAACCGGGATGCCACCCAGGTGGAGGCCGCCCGGCAGCGCTGGATCCCCCTGGTGGCCGCGGTCCGGGAGGCTCCGGCCGTGCGGCTGCGCCTGCCCCAGGGCGAGGCCCGCGTCCCGCTGCTGCTGGCGGCGGCCCAGGCCCTCCGGGCCCAGGCTCCGGGGCAGAGGCTCTACGTGGCCTTCGATCCCAAGGCCACCCCCGTCCTGGATGAGACCGCCTGGGGCGCGGTGGATGGCGGCGCGCTGCTGCCCTCCGATCTGAATGTGGACAGCGCCGCCTGGCGCGCCCAGCTGGCTCAGGCCCAGGAGACCTTCCCGGGCCGCCCCTGGACCCTCTGGCTGCCGAAGGATCCCGGCCCCCAGGCCTCCACGCTGCTGGGCGATGGCGGCCGCCTGGTGGTGCCGGCCGGCGGCTCCTCCGCCCAGCTCGCGGGCCTGATTCCCACGGGCTTCGTGGAAGTTGAAGGCGGCGTGGGCGACCTCACCTTGCGCAACCGGGCCGGCGAGGCCCGCCGCTGGACCTTCGTGGACGGGACCTGGTCGGCCGTGCCCCTGCCGAAGGAGCGCCACGAAGTGGCGGTGACGGCCGCGGACGCCTACGACGTGGGCGCGCTGCTGGCGCAGGTGCGCGCCGCCCACCTGCGCTCACGGGCGGGGGTGCGGACGCTCCAGGCCAAGGCTGATCTGGATCTGCACATCCAGGGCACGCGAGGCCCGGGCGGCGACCTCGGCTTCACCTTCAGCTACTTCGAGGAGGCCGGGGACTGGCCCGAACTGCTGCAGAAGGAGGTGCGGCTGAACGGCGTGAAGGCCAACCTCGCCGGCGAGGTGCAGCTGCCCCTCATCGAGAGCCGCCAGTCCGTGTCCCTGCCCGTGGCCCTCAGCCTGGCCGAGCGGTACCGCTACCGGGATGGCGGACCCGCCGGTCCTGGCCGGCGCCTGCTGCGCTTCGAGCCAGTGAGCCCCGATCCGCTTGCCTACGCGGGCGAGCTGGAAGTGGACGAGGCCAGCGGGCGGATCCTCGAGGAGCGCCGCGAGCGCAACGACCTGCCCGGCACCGTGAAGAGCGAGCGCGAGATCCTCACCTATGGGACCGTGGCGCCTGGGGTCTGGCGCCCGGTGGCCGTGAAGACCTACGAGCGCTGGGTGAGCACCGACGGCGTGGTGCAGGTCCAGCGGCGCTTCACCTACCGCGACTTCAACCTGAACAGCGACCAGTTCCTGGCCGAGCGGGACGCCGCCCGCACTTCAAGCGGCACCATGCTCAAGGTCACGCCGGAGGGGGCGCGCTACTTCACGCGCCAGGGCGACGGCACCCGCAAGATCGACGAGAAGGCCAAGAGCAGCGGCCGCGCCCTGGCTGGGCTCGTGCTGGTGGATCCAGGCATGACACCCTCGGTGGTGCCCCTGGGCGGCTTCGTGTATTTCGACTACAACGCCTTCGGCAGGGGCGTGCAGGTGAACGCCCTCGTGGCGGGCGTCTTCAACACGATCAACCTCGCCATTCCCCGCGGGCTGGGCGGCTTCGATGTCAGCGCCAGCGCCATGGGCCTGCTCTTGAAGGGCACGGAGCGACCGGTGGTGGATGGAAGGCTGGCCAACCAGGATGGTGTGGGTCGGCGTTTCGGCATGGCGGGCGTGGAACTGGGCCGTGACCTGGGCCTGGGCTTCCGCCTGGAGGGCCGTGGCGACTTCCTCTACGACGACTACAGCGAAGGCGAGACCCGGTACCGCACGCCGGGCTATGCCCTGCCCCCCTCGGGACTCACGAAGATGGGCAGCCTGCAGGGCTCCTGGCTGTTCCGGGGCTTCCAGATCCGAGGTTTCCACGGTTGGGGCAAGCGGCCCGCTGGCACCTACGGCACGGCGGCCGATCCGAAATCCGTCCCCGAAGAGGGGGCCTTCAAGCGCTACGGCGGGAGCCTCGGCCTGGATCGTGAGGTGAAGCCCGGGTTCTGGTTCCATGGCGAAGCGGGTTGGGTGGGGGGCCGCGCCTTCGATCGGTTCAACTCCCTCGATGTGGGCGGCTTCGGCTCCATGGTCCGCATCGCCGGCATCCGCTCCAATGCCATCACCGCCGACCAGGTGGCCTACGCCAAGACCGCGCTTGCCATTCCCACGGGACCGAGCCTCCGGCTCTCCGTGAGCCTGGAGCACGCCCGGGCCCGAGGCCTCGATGACCGGAAGACCTACGGTGTGACGGGCCTGGGGCTCGCCGGGGACCTGCCGGGGTTCTGGTGGTTCACCTCGGTGCGCGTGGACCTGGGCTTCGGCCTGCAGAGCGACATCGCCGGGGTGAAAACGGTGAGCGGCTACGTCGCGCTGTTGCGATTGTTCTGATCGGAGATGGCCTTCCGCGTCTTCTCGCGGTGCAGTACCTGGAAGCTGATGGGCCCCAGGTTGCGGCGCTTGTAGGTGTGCAGCTTGGCGTTCATGACGTGGAAGGCCTCGACCATGGTGGCGCAGAAGGCCACCTCGCCCTCCTTGTCCTTGAGCCCACCGCGCTCGAAGACGCTGAGGGCTTGGCCGTGGAGCCCCACGAAGATGGCCTTGATGTGCTGGCGCTCCATCTCGCGCAGGACGCCCTCCATGGCCACCAGGCCACTCACGTCCGCGCTGGGCACCTGCTCCATGCGGAAGATGATCACGCGCACGTCGGCGGCGATGGCCCGCATGGCGTTCAGGGCCCGCTCCGCCGCGCCGAAGAAGAGGGGGCCGGAGAGGTCGTAGATCACCACGCCCTCGGGCAGGGGTCCTGGCAGGGCGCGGTGGTCCGGGCGGCTCACGTGGCCCTCCGCCACGGTGGCCATGCGCCGCATGAAGAGCAGCGAGGCCAGCACGATGCCCACCGTCACGGCGATCACCATGTCGAACACGACGGTGAGGAAGAAGCAGGTGAGCAAGACGGCCACGTCGCTCTTGGGTGCCACGCGGATGGTGTGGAGGAAGTGCTCGACCTCGGACATGTTCCAGGCCACCAGCAGCAGCAGGGCCGCCAGGCTGGCCATGGGCAGGTAGCGGATGAGGGGGGCCAGCACCAGGATGGCCAGGAGGATGGTCAGGGCATGGGCCATGGCGGCGACGGGGGTGCGCCCACCGAAGCGGAAGTTGGTGGCCGTGCGGGCGATGGCGCCGGTGGCGGGGATGCCGCCGAAGAAAGGGGCGATGACGTTGCCCACGCCCAGGGCCAGCAGCTCGGCGTCCGGATCGTGGCGGGTGCGGGCCATGCCATCGGCCACCACGGCGGACAGCAGCGACTCGATGGCCCCCAGCATGGCCACGGCGAAAGCGCTGGGCAGCAGCATCCGGATGGTGCCGAGGTTGAGGCCCATGGCCTGGCCATCCACGCCCGGGGCGCTCCAGGGCCACATGAAGGAGGGCAGCACCTGGGGGATGCCGGCCACCAGGTGCCCGTTCACCATGGTGTGGAAGCGGCTGCCGATGGTGTCCACTTCGAAACCCGGGATCCAGCGCCCCAGGACCCAGGCGGCAACGGCCGCCGCGGGCAGGGCCAGGAGCGGGGCGGGGATCTTCCGCAGGACCTTCGGGAGGCGCACCAGGCGCCGCTTGGGCAGCCGCGGAATGAGCAGGATGGCCAGGGTGCCCAGGCTGATGAGCAGCTCCCAGGGGGAGATCGTGTGCCAGGCGCGTCCCATGGCACCGAGCCGCTCGATGAAGTGGTCTGGGACATGGTCGAGCTTCAGGCCGAGCAGGTCCTTGATCTGGAGGACGGCGATCACCGTGGCGATGCCCGAGGTGAAGCCGGTGGTCACGGGGAACGGGATGAACTCGATGAGCTTGCCCATGCGCAGCAGGCCCATGCCGATGAGCAAGAGCCCGGCGAGCAGACCTGACATGAGCAGGCCCGAGAGCCCGAACTTCACGTAGAGGGGCGCCAGCACCACGATGAAGGCCGCCGTGGGCCCGGCCACCTGGATCCTCGATCCGCCCAACAGGGCTGTGATGAACCCGGCGATGATGGCGGTGTAGAGGCCTTGCTGGGGCGGCACGCCCACGGCGATGGCCAGGGCCATGGCCAGGGGCAGGGCCACGATGCCCACGAGGAAGCCGGCTGTCAGGTCCTGCTTGAACTGCCGTCCCGAGTAGCCTTCGCTGAGCACGGCCCGCAGGGCCGCGGCCGGCAGGGCCCGCAGGGGGACGGCGGTCGAGGGATCCTGGAAACGGGTGCGGGCCACGGGCAGACTCGGAAAGAGGGCGAACCTCTATCCTATCTGCTCAGATGGCTAGGCGTAGAACCCGCGGTACTTCATGGCCTGGGCGACGCGGTCGAGGGCCAGGATGTAGGCGCCGATGCGGGGATTGGTCTTGTACTTGTCGGTGGTGGCGAAGGTGGCCTGGAAGGCGTGGGTCATGTAGTCCACGAGCCGTTCGTTGACCTCGCGCTCCCGCCAGTAGAAACCCTGGCGGTTCTGCACCCACTCGAAGTAGCTGACGGTGACGCCGCCGACGTTGGCTAGGATGTCCGGCACCACGAGGACGCCGTGCTCGAGCAGGATGGGATCGGCCTCGGGAGTGGTGGGCCCGTTGGCGCCCTCCACGATGATCTTGGCCCGCACATGGGCCGCGTTGTCTTCGGTGATCTGGTTCTCGGAGGCGGCGGGGACCAGGATGTCCACGGCGTGGGTGAGGAGCGAGGCGGCCTCCATGGGCTCCGAGCCCTTGAAGCCGGTGACGGTCTTCGCCTCGGCCACATGCTTCAGCAGCGCGTGGATGTCGAGGCCGCGGTCGTTCTTGATGGCACCCCGGAGGTCGCTGACGGCCACGATCCGGGCGCCGGCCTCGTGGAGCAGGCGCGCGGCCTGGCTGCCAACGTTTCCGAAGCCCTGCACGGCCACGGTGGCACCGGCCAGGGGCTTGCCCAGGCGCTGCATGGCCTCGCGGGCGGTGATGAGGACACCGCGGCCGGTGGCCTCGTTGCGTCCCAGGCTCCCGCCCAGGCCCAGGGGCTTGCCCGTCACGACGGCGTTCTCCGTGCGCCGGACGTGCATGTTGTAGGTGTCGAGCACCCAGGCCATGGTCTGGGCATCGGTGCCCATGTCCGGCGCCGGCACGTCGCGGTCCGGGCCGATGATGTCCATGATCTCGGCGATGTAGCGGCGCGTGAGCCGCTCCTTCTCGCCCACGCTGAGGCGGTTGGGGTCGCAGACGATCCCGCCCTTGCCGCCGCCGAAGGGCACGTCCACCACGGCGCACTTCCAGGTCATCCAGGCCGCCAGGGCCTTGATCTCCTCCAGGCTGACGTTCAGGTCGTAGCGGATGCCGCCCTTCGCGGGGCCCCGAGCCACGTTGTGCTGGACGCGGTAGCCCGTGAAGACTTCCCAGTGCCCGTTGTCCATGAGCACGGGCAGGCTCACGATCATGGACCGGTTGGGGGCCATGAACACCTTGAAGAGGGCGTCATCCAGGCCGTAGAGCTGGGCGGCCACCCGCAGCCGGGCCTGCATCGCTTCGTAGGGATTGATCGGGGTGGCGGGCATGGAGGTCGTCTCCTAGGAGCGGACTTCGGGATCGGGGTGGGCCTCGGCGGGCAGCTCGAGCTCCAGGCCGGTGCTCCAGAGACCCTCGAGGTTGTAGTGGCGGCGGGTCTCCTCGTCCATGACATGGACCACGAGGTTGCCGTAGTCCAGGAGGACCCAGTTGCCGTTGGCCTCGCCCTCGCGGGAGATGGGGCGCTCATCGGCCAGTTTCAGGGCATCCTCGATGGCCTCGGCGATGGCGCGGTTCTGGCGATCGCTGCCGCCGCTCATGAAGGCCATGGTGTCGGTGAAGCTGGCAATCTGGCTCACGTCCACGAGGCGGATGCGGAAGGCTTTCTTGGACCGGGCGGCGTCGACGACGGTCGCGAGCCGGGAATCAAGGGTCATGCGGGCTCCAGAGCAGGCTAACGATACAGGTTTTCGGTTCGGATGGTACCCAGAACTTGGGGCGGGAGTCCCCCGGGATCCTCCTCCGGCGAGGCTTGCAGGCGCGTCCGGAGGTTCGAGGAGGCCAGGTCCAGCCCGGTGGCGGGCAGGGCCACCAGCTCGCCGGGCCGCCCGCTCCAGGTGGCAGAGGGGTAGAGCCCCGCCACCGCGGGCAACAGTAAGGGGAAGCCGGGGCGGAGCGCCACGGCGGCGGAGGCCAACTCGAAAATGCGCTCCGGCCGGCGCCAGGCGGGCAGGGTCGGCAGCTGGTCGCTGCCCATGAGGAGGATCCAGGCGTGACCAGGTTCCCGCTGGGCGAGGGCCTCCAGGGTGTCCACCGTGTAGCTGGTCCCGCCGCGCTGGAGCTCCAGCGGCTCCACCCGGCAGCGGGGGTCGAAGCCGGTCAGGGCCTCGGCCAGCAGGCGCAAGCGAGCGTCCGCACCCGGGTCGCCCGCATTGGGCTTGTGGGGGCTCAGGGCGGTGGGGACGAAACGCAGCTCGTCCAGATTCAGGTGCTCCAGAGCCAGGCGCGCCAGCTTCAGATGACCTTCGTGAGGAGGGTTGAACGCCCCTCGCAAGGAGGCCGATGCGCACTACCAGACCTCGTCTTTGGGGGTGGCCTTCTTCTGTCCGGCCATCACCTTCAGGGCCTCGTCCACGGCGAAGGCCAGTTCGCGCAGCCCCTCGCCGGTGACGCCGGAGATGAAGATGGGCTCCTGGCCCCGGGCCTCGCAGAGGGCCACGAAGGCTTCGCGGCGGCTGTCGTCCTGCAGGGCGTCCAGCTTGGTGCCCACCAGCCAGCGGGGCTTGGCGGCCAGCACGGGGCTGAAGGCCTCCAGCTCGCCCTCGATGATGCGGACGGCGTCCGCGGGCTCCTCCATGGGATCGGAGAGATCCACCAGGTGCAGCAGCATGCGGGTGCGCTCCACATGGCGGAGGAACTGGATGCCCAGGCCGGCGCCGGAAGCCGCGCCCTCGATGAGGCCCGGGATGTCGGCGATGACCCAGCTGTCCAGCAGGTCGCCGCCAAAGCGGTCCAGGCTCACCACGCCGAGCTGGGGCTCGAGGGTGGTGAAGGGGTAGTTGGCGATCTTCGGCCGGGCCGCGCTGAGGCGGCTCACCAGGGTGCTCTTGCCGGCGTTGGGATAGCCCACCAGACCCACATCCGCGATGAGCTTCAGCTCCAGATCGAGGATGCGGGCTTCGCCCTCTTCGCCGGGCTGGTGGTGGCGGGGCGTGCGGTTGGTGGAGCTCTTGAAGTTGGTGTTGCCCAGGCCGCCGCGGCCGCCGCGGGCGACGCAGACGTCCTCACCGTCGGACAGGAGTTCGGCCAGCACTTCGCCGGTTTCCCCATCCTTCACGACGGTGCCCAGGGGCACTTCGAGCAGGATGCTCTCGCCATCGCTGCCATGGCGCATGCCGCCCTCTCCCTGGCGACCGCGCTCGGCGGTGAACTCACGCTTCTGGCGGTAGGGGTTGAGGGTGTTCAGGGCCCGGTTGGCCCGGAGGGTGATCGAGCCGCCCTTGCCGCCGTCGCCGCCATCGGGACCGCCCTCGGGGGCGAACTTCTCGCGGCGGAAGCTCATGGCGCCGGCGCCGCCGTGACCGGCAGTGACGCGGAGCTGGACTTGGTCAAGGAACATGGTGAGTCTTCACTTCCTGGGGAGGTGGGAATAAGCACAGGCCGGGCTCCGCCCGGCCTGTGCGTGGGGGTCCCGGGGGTATGCGCGCAGCGCGAAACCCCCGGACAGCATCAACCCTCGATGGGATCGATGTGGATGAAGCGGCCGGACTGACCCTTGTCCTGGAAGCGCACCTTGCCGTCGATGAGGGCGAACAGGGTGTGGTCCTTGCCCATGCCGACGTTGATGCCGGCCTTGAACTTGGTGCCGCGCTGGCGGACGAGGATGGAGCCACCGGTGACCTGCTCACCGCCGAACTCCTTGACGCCGAGGCGCTGGGAGTGGGAATCGCGACCGTTGCGGCTGGAACCGACGCCTTTTTTATGAGCCATGGAAGAACCTCTTCAGAATGATTTTCGATGTCTTGACCAAGCTAGTTTCGCTCTGGCGAAAAAAGCAGACCTAGGCCTTGATCGCCTTGATGCGGACCTCGGTGTAGTTCTGGCGGTGGCCCTGGGTGCGCTGGTAGGTGGTGGTGCGCTTCTTCTTGAAGATGATCACCTTCTTGGCACGGTCGTGGGTGACGACAACGGCCTCGACTGTGGCACCAGCCACGGTGGGCTTGCCGATCTTCAGGTCACCGTCATTGTCGATGAGGAGCACCTGATCGAAGGTGACGGCCTGCTTGGGCTCCTGCTCCAGCGTTTCGACGCGGATGACATCGCCTTCGGCGACGCGGTACTGCTTCCCGCCGGTCTTGATGATTGCGAACATGAAAACCTCTTTGGTTGGGGCACATGGGCGGCAGTCCATCGGACGCGCTTGGGAGCCCATGGCCAGGGCAAGGCCCATCAGTATGCGTGGAATCTCTAGGATCCTCAAGGGATATTCCTGGAACGGGCCCTCGCCGCCTGACCCGGAGGCCTCAGGCCAGCCGCCGGCGCAGGTCGGGCATGCGGTCCCGGCTCACGGGCAGGCGCGATCCGTCGGCGAGGCGGAGCTCCCCGGTCCCCCCCGGTTCAGGCAGCAGCTCCCGGATCTGGTCCAGGGCCACCATGGCCCCGCGGTGGACCCGGATGAACCGAGGGGCCAGGGTCGCCTCCAGCTCGTCCAGGGTGCGGTCCAGCACGAAATGCCCCTCTGGGGTGTGAACCAGGAGGAGGCGGTTCTCCGTGCGCAGGTGGCTCACCTCCGCCCAGGCCAGGACACGCAGGCGGCCTTTCACCTGGACCGTGAACCGCTCAGGGACCTGGTGCCGCTGGGCGGACTGGAGGGCCTCGAAGAGTTGGTTCAGATCCGGAGCCGCCGGCCCGGAGGACACCCGGCCCAGCGTGTCCCGCAGGCGGTCCCGGTCGAGGGGCTTCAGGAGGTAGTCGCAGGCGGCCCAGCGGAAGGCCTCCACGGCGTGCTGGTCGAAGGCCGTCACGAAGGCGATGGGCGGCAGGGCCAACCCCGCCTCCCGGGCCCGGCGCAGCAGGCCGAAGGCCCCTTCGGGGGGGAACTCGATGTCCAGGAAGAGCAGGTCCGGAGTGGTGTTCCGAAGGAGGGCCAGGCCGCCCTCCCCATCCTCGGCCTCGGCCACGCAGATCGAATCCGGGGCGAGCTCGGCCACCATCCGCTTCAGGCGGAGGCGGGCGGGCGGCTCATCCTCCACCAGGGCGTAGCGCAGGCTCATGGCAGGCTCACCTCCACGATGCAGCCGCCCTCTGTGGCGGGCCAGCGCAGGCGCCGCCCATGGCCTCCAGGCGCTCCCGGACGGTCCGTAGCCCCACACCTTCCGGGGCCGCAGGGTCCCGTCCCACGCCATCGTCCGTCACGGTCACGCAGCAGCCCGAGGCCCGGAGGCTCAGGTGGCAGGCCCCGACCTTGGGGCGGAAGCCGTGCTTGAGGGCGTTCTCGGCCAGGGGTAGCAGCATGAGCGGTGGAATGGGTCGGTGGGCCAGGGCGGGCGAGAGCTCCAACTCCACCTCCAGGCGATCGCCGAACCGGATGCGCTCAAGCTCCAGCAGGTCGCGCACCAACTGGAATTCCTCCTGCAGCGTCCAGGATTCCAGTTCGAGGGCCTGCAGGATCCGGCGCAGCAGGCTCGAGAGATGCTCCACGGCCCGCTCGGCCCCGGCCGGGTCCTCCGGGATCAGCGCGGCGATGGTGTTCAGGGCGTTGAAGAGGGTGTGCGGGCTCAGCTGGGCCTTCAGGGCGATCAGGTTCGCCTGGCCCCGGGCCTGCTCCAGGTCCCGGGCGGTGGCCACCAGGGAGGAGGTGGTGCGTACGCTCACCACCAGGCTGGAGAGCAGCAGGCCGATCAGTCCGGTGAACAGGACGGTGAAGGGATTGAGCAGGTTGATGCGGAAGACCAGGTTCCCCAGGCTGAGGCAGAGGGCCACGAGGCCCACATAGAGGACGATCCACTTGCCCAGGGACAGCAGCGCGGCGCGGTCCGGGGGGAGCCGGCGGGGGTGGTCCATCAGCCAGGGGCTGGCCAGTTCATATCCACCCCAGATGATCACGGCGCAGAAGGCGCCGATGAGCGCGTTGATGATCACGGGAAGCAGGCCTCCAGGCCAGACGATCCAGACGATCAGGGCAGTGGGGAGGGCGCCCAGGGCGATGGCTTTCAGCAGCCACCGGAAGGGGGCTCCCTGGAAGGGGCGGACCGGAGAGGACAGCATGATCATGATTGTCCTGGGACGCTCCCCCCAGCGGAAGGGTCAGGTCCCGCCCTCCCGGGGCCTGACCCAGCCAGGGCGGGACTACCAGCGCAGGGTGAGCACCGCCTGGGTGGCCACCGCCGTGCGAAGCGACGTGGGGACATCGGTGAAGGGGGCCTGGAGGCCGCCGGTGTTGGGCCCGTCGTAGCGGGAGGCCACGCCCCGCAGCTCCAGACCCACCGTGCGGTTGACCTGGTAGCCGAGGCCGAGGGCGAGCCAGGGGCTCACCCGGTTCTTCTTGGTGTCCGATGAGGACCAGCTGCTGCTGCCGCTGTGGTCAGTGGCGGAGAAGGTCTGGAACCACCGCAGGACACCGATGCCGGCCAGGCCATAGCCACCCCGGTTGCGGTTGCCGCTGAAGGCGTAGAGCCAGTCGGCACCCACTCCAAGGCTGTTCAGGCCGACCTCCTCCCGGTAGTTCGAGTTCGAGCGGTCATAGGTGGAGACGGGGAAGTGGTCCACGTCGAGCCGGGTGCGGAGGAGGCCGCGCTCGCCCGTCTCGAAGGACACCTGGAAGCTCCCCCCGAAGCCGAGCTTGTTGTTGAGGTCGGTCTTCAGGTCGGCGAGGGGGGCGTTCACGTGGATGGCGCCTCCGAAGTGGATGGGCGCGGCGGCCTGCAGGCTGGCGCCGAGGGCGAGGCAGAGCAGGGTGCGGGCATGGGACATGGAATCCTCCAGTGGGTGGATGGGTTGGAGAAGGGGCCGGAAGGCCCGAGGGGCTGGGGGCCGTGGAAGGCCGGTGATCACCCCGAGATCTGAGGCTACGGGAGGGTGGGACGCAGGGTGGGCCCTCCCGTACCAACAGCCGGCACCAGCGGACGAACGGGTGGATCCTGGTCACCGATGGGATCCGGCCGGGTAGGATCAAGATCCCGGGGGACCGCCATGGGCCGTGATTTCCAGACCTTCCTGAAGCAGCTCGAGGCCGTGGGTGAACTGGCCCGCGTGGCCCCCGAGGTGGATCCCAACCTGGAGATGGGCGCCATCGCGGACCGGGTCTCCAAGGAGCCCGGCGGCGGCAAGGCCCTCCTCTTCGAAAAGCCCACCGGCAAGGCCATGCCCGTGGCCATGAACGCCTTCGGCAGCCTCAAGCGCATGGAGATGGCCCTGGGCGTGGACAAGGAGCCCCGCGGCCTCGATGCCATCGCCGATCGCATCGAGAAGCTGGTGCAGGAGGCCATGCCCAAGCCCGGCACGGGCTTCTTCGAAAAGCTGGCCAAGCTGCCGGTGCTGGCCGAGGTCTCGAACTGGATGCCGAAGACTGTGCGCAAGGGCCTCTGCCAGGAGATCGTGCTCAAGGGCGACCAGGTGAAGCTCTCGGAGCTGCCGGTGCTCACCACCTGGCCCGAGGACGGCGGCCCCTTCATCACCCTGGGCATGAGCCACACCCGCAACAAGCAGACTGGGCACCGCAACATGGGCCTCTACCGCCTGCAGGTCTACGACGACCGGACGCTGGGCTTCCACACCCAGCTGCACCACGACGGTGCGAGGAACCGCCATGGCTACGACCGCAGCGAGCGCATGCCCGTGGCTGTGAGCTTCGGCGGCGACCCGGCCCTGACCTACGCGGCCACCGCGCCGCTGCCGCCCTTCCTCAGCGAGGTGATGTTCGCGGGCTTCCTCCGGGGCGAGGGCATCGAGATGGTGTCCTGCGTGACGAACGACCTGGAAGTGCCGGCGGATTCAGAGATCGTCATCGAGGGCTACGTGAACCCCGGCGAGCTGCGTCGCGAAGGCCCCTTCGGCGATCACACGGGCTACTACTCCCTGGCGGACGACTATCCGGTGCTGCACGTGGAAGCCGTCACCATGCGGAAGAACCCCGTGTTCCCCGCCACCATCGTGGGCCGCCCGCCTCAGGAGGACGCCTACCTGGGCCTGGCCACCGAGCGCATCTTCCTGCCGCTGCTGCGCATGGTGCTGCCCGAGATCCGCGACATGCACCTGCCCGCGGCGGGCGCCTTCCACAACCTGGTGATCCTCTCCATGCGGAAGGAGTATCCGGGCCACGCGCAGAAGGTCATGAACGCCATCTGGGGCACGGGCCAGATCATGTTCACCAAGGGCATCGTGGTGGTGGACGAGGACATCGACCCCCACGACATGAATGAAGTGCTCTTCCGCCTCACCAGCAACGTGGACCCCAAGCGCGACATGCTCTTCACGGAAGGGCCGCTGGATGTCCTGGACCACGCCGCCGACCGCTTCGCCTTCGGCTCCAAGGTGGGCATCGACGCCACCCGCAAGAACCGCCCCTGGGACGGCTATGCCCGCGAGTGGCCCCGCGACCTGGTGTTCCCCGAGGAAATCCTGGACCGGGTGGGCCGGCGGTGGAAGGACTACGGGTTGTAGTCAGGCGGCCCAGATCCGATCGTGTCGACTGGACCCTAGCTGATCCTGAACCTGTGGGTCAGGACCCGGAGTTCCGTGGCTAGGCTCGCCAGGTCCTCGGTGGTCCGCGAAGTCTCCTGCATGGCGGAGGCCAGCTGTACGGTGGCGGAGGCATTCCGTTCCGTGAGGCTGGAAACCAGGTCCAGCTGCCGCTGGAGTTGGCCGACGGAGGAAGCCTGCTGGATCATGGCCCCACTGATGGCTCCGACGCGATCGCCGGTTTCGCGGATGTGCTCCTGGATTCGGTCCAGGGAGGCGCTGACCTGGGCTGCCGCCGCAGATCCCGTCAGCACCCGCTCGCTGCTCTCGCCAATGAGGGCACCGATCTCCTTGGCGGCTGTGGCGCTGCGCTCCGCGAGCTTGCGGATCTCCTCGGCGACCACGGCAAACCCCTTGCCCTGCTGGCCGGCCTTGGCGGCTTCGATGGCGGCGTTCAGGCTGAGGAGGTTGGTCTGCCGGGCAATGTCCGCAATCACAGTGATGATGCGGTTGACCTTCTGGGAGCTTTCCTGGATGGCGCCCATGGCCCGATCGGATTCCGCTGCGCTGAGGCGCCCCTTCTCGCCGACTTCCCTGGAGGCCGAGGCCAGCGTGGCGAGGCGCTCAGACCCCGTGCTCACGGTCTCCGAAAGCTCCTTCATCTGGCGGAGCAGCTCGGTGCCGAGGAGAACGGCGGATTGCTGGTCCCCGGCCGACCGGCTGATCTCATCCACGGTCTGGTTGACCTCCGAGGCCGTGGCCGAGAGCTCCGTGGCGGAGGAGGCAGTGCGGTCTGTGGCTTCGGTGATGGCCTGGATATCCCGTCCCAGCTGCTCGATCACCTGGTTCAGGCTGGTCGCGGCTTCTCCAAGTTCGTCCTGGCTCTGGACCGGGCAGCGCAGGGTCAGATCGCCGCCGCCCAGCGCCGCCATGGAGGTCTTGAGGGCCAGCGCCTGCCGGCGGACCTGCAGGCTGACGACGCGTGAGATGCCCAGCCCGACGAGGATCGCGGCGACCAGCCCGGCGATCATCCACCGCTCGCTGACCAGGCTGGAGGCCAGGTCCCGTGCCACCTGCCGGGCGCCCTGATCCTGGATGTCCTGAAGCAGCACGAGCAATAGGTTGTAACCTTCCCTGCGGAACCCGGTGTTGGCCTCGATGAGCTCGGGGATCTCATCGAGGGTGGCCCTTCTCGCCCGCACCAGCAACGGAGGGAACTCTTCCATGTACTTCCGCATGCCCGTGAGGATGATGGCGACTTTCTCCCGTTCGGAGGAAGACCACTTCACGCGCTCCATGTCTGCAAGGGACCGGGCCAGGGCATCTTCAACCTCTTTGAGCCGCTTCAGCCGCTTGTCCACATAGTCAGGACTCCGTCCGCCCCCCAGCAGGGAGACATGGATCACCCGGAGCACATCCGAATCGTGCAGAACCCGTGCGGCCACGGCCGCCTTGGGCAGGTTGGACCCCAGTTCCACCTGCCCCATCTTGAGGCGGCTCAGCCCCGTCAATCCGAGCGTGAACACCACCAACAGGAGGAGCGCCTGACTCCCAAACAGGGTGATGAATTTGCCCTGGAGGCTGCTGGTGAGGAAGGTCCGTATGGATGCCATGGAGGACTGCCTTCATCGGTGGATCGTACGGTCCTGGGAGGTGGGTGCGCCGTTCGGGATCGGAAGAGAAGGGTGGGGATTACGGCTGGCCGGGGACGGAAAAGCCCAGTCGAAGGTAGGTGTACTCCGGCGATTCGCAGTAGGCCCCTCCCTCTTCGCTGAAGAGGTAGATCTCGTTCCGGCCGGGAACCGGCATGATCGCTTCCGGCCGGCACAGGCCCTTGAGCTCTGGCAGGTGGATTCGCTCGGTTTCGCCCGTGACCCGGCAGAGCCAGAGGGAGAAGTCCGGGGCCTTGTCCACGGGTCCCCCGATCACCAGGTAAGCACCAAACTCAGGGATGAATTGGATATCACGAATCCCCTGGCCACCCAGGTCGATGGGTTGGAGGCGGACCTTGGGGCGATCAGAGAAGGGCCTCGACACGAAGGCCAGCAGGGCCTTGCCTCGATCGAGAGCGAAGGTCCTCCCGAAGGTGGGATCACCGAACATGGCTCCGTAGAGGGGAGAGCGTAGCCCGATCACCAGGGTTTCCGGTTGGTCGGGCACCCAGGAGATGCCCTCCGCGCTGAGGCCGCCCTTCACGCCGAAGGTGGCGGCAACCCTGGAATACCAGCGATCGTCAGGGAGCTCCTTCAGCGCCTCCAGGAGGAGGTCTCGGATGACCACCGAGCGTTCATGCCGGACAAACCGCCCCGTGGGGTCGAGTGTGAACGAGGTGAGCAGCCGATAGGACTCAGTATCCTCGTCTGCCTGAGAGAGGCCCGAGAGCGCGAAGAACTGGCCGTCATGGAAGGTGATGCCCTCCAGGTCCTTCTGACCGACCACGCGGCTCAGGAGGGCCCCCGGCTGGGGAATTCGATCCAGGGTCGTGACCCTGATCTCGGGATGCTCCGAATTGGCGCCGCCATCATAGGCGAGGTAGGCGCGGCCATCTACGCAGACCGCCCCGCTGAGGTCCTGCCGACGGGGTCCGGTCTTCGAGAAAGAGGGTGTCTTGCCTTTCTCGAGAACCCAGAAGGTGGGGATCGCACCTCGGAGATAGCCCCCCATTGTCATCGCGATCAACAGAAGCAGGCTGGTGCGGTACACGGATGCTCCTTGCGCGGTTGCGCCTTTATCAGCGCAGGGCGAGGATCGCATAGACCATGGAGATGGCTGCCAGGGGCACCATTCCCATGGCGGCCTGGTTGGCGGTACGCCGGGTGCCGAACATGTAGGTGTAGGCCACCTTCAAGAGATTGTTGCTGGCGCTGGCGATGATGATGGCCTGCAGGATCTGGGGGGTGCCGATTCCCAGGTTGCCCTGAAGTACCGAGATAACGAAGGGCGTGATGTCCGAACAGCCAACCAGGAAGGACAGCATGCGAAGACCCAGGCCCTTGTAGTAGAGAAGCACATATTTTGTGGCGAGGGAGACGGCTACGAACATGAAGGCGAAAAAGAGGGCGGAGTTGATCTCCAGAGGATTTTTGCGCAGGGCAGGCTCGTGGCCCTCAGCCAGGGTGCCCGGGGCAGCTTCGTCGCTGGCTTGCGCCTGAATGTCCTCGATGAGGGCCGGAAGGACGACGGGCACCTTGCGGCGGATCCAGAGGGCGTGACCCGCGGCCAGGCCAGCGAGCACCAGCAGGGCGGGGCCGACCTGGAAGGCCAGTCCAAAGCGGAAGATCGTGACCAGGACCAGCAGACGGAGATACATCATGGATACTGCGAGCAGGATGGCGGCGGCGGCCTCGTCATCGTGCCCGGGGTAGCGCTTGGATTTCTTGGCAAGGACGAGGACGGCCACGGTGCTCGAATACACGCCTCCAATGAGACCGGTCAGCATCAGGCCCTTGCGCGGAAAGAGGTAGGTCTGCAGGACGTAGCCCAGGTAGGAGATGGACATGGTGATCACCACGGCCATCCAGATCTGACGGGGCGTTACGGGAAGGACACTGAACACTTGGCCCATGGCCCCGAGGGTGGGCGAGACGGCCGGGATCAAGGGCAGGATCACGCCGGCGATTGCCAGGAATTTGCAGGCCGTGACCACCTCCCCCGTTTCTAGACGGTCCGTGAACTGCCGGATGCGACCCTTGGAGTGCAGGACAAACAGGATCGAAACGCCAAAGAGCACAAGGAACCAGTGGGGCTGGTTGAGGGCCACTGGTCCGGTCGTGTAGGTGAGGAGGGCGATGAGGACGCCGATGAGCCCAGGGCTCTTTTTCTGACGCACCTTGTTGCTGTAGTAGACCAGCAGGAAGGGGACGATGGCCGCCATGCCGAGCAGGAAGGCGAACTGCCCCACGCCCGGGATCTGGTAGAGCATGAAGCCCAGCATGCCGAAGAAGACAAAGGTGCGGACGGTTCCGAAGGTGTCGAACTTCTTCTCGGATTCGTAGTAGTCCCGCAGGCCGATCCCGATCAGCGTGCTGATTGCCAGGGTCAGAAGGAAGGGGGCGACTTGGGGAGGAAGCATGACGGACTCCGGAGCGGGCCTGAACAGGGGGTTGCAAGACAGCGCAGAGAGGATGGATCGAATGACCCTGGGGCGGCTCCCCCCGAAGCCGCCCCAGGGTTGGGACCGGGGCCGGAGAGGCCCCTACTCCATGCCCATGACCTTCTTGGCGGCCTTCAGGTAGTTGGTGTTCGGCATGGCGGCGATGCCCAGTCCTTCGATGACCTGACGCATGCCGGCGTAGTTCTCGCTCTCAGCGCAGGCCGTCTCCACCATGGCGCCGTTGAACCAGACCTGCGCGTACTCGCAGATGATGCCGTCGATGGTGAAGCCGTAGCGCATCTTCTCGACCGTGACCGGAACGAGATCGGCATGCTTGCGGGCCATGGCGATGAATTCGTCGATGGTGTACATGTCCTGGGTCAGGTCCATCTGGGCCTGGAGGTGGGACAAGATGGTGGTCAAGTCCTCCTTCTTCACGGGGAACTGGAACTTGCCGCGGGGCTGGAAGATCTCGTAGCCCTCGGGGGTCTCGCCCACCTTGGTCTTGATGTCCAGCAGGCCATCCCGCACCTTCACGTTGGCCTCGTTGGTCTTCGCGCTCAGGAAGTAGGTTTCCATCGGCATGCGACGGGCCTGGAAGAGGACGGTCTTGCCGTTCCACATCTTCTCTTTCACCAGTTCGATGACGCCCTGGCCGAAGGTGCGGAACTCGGCGCGGGGTATGATCTTGAGGGCGTCTTCGGCAGTGGTGGCGGCGTTCTTGGCAAACGGATCGGCCATGGTGGTGCTCCTGGTGAGATGGGATGGACAGACCATCCGGGTGTGATTGCCCTGAGAATCAGTGGCAGGGGAGGGGTGCTTGGCCTAGAGGGCCAGACCGGCGTAGAGGAAGGACAGGGCGACAATACCGGCCATGCCGAGGGCCGTGAGGCGCGCGGTCTGGCGGTGGCCGAAGGTGAAGACGTAGGCGGTCTTCATGACGTTGTTGGAGGCGGTAGCGATGACGATGGCCTGGAGGATCTGGTTGGGACCGATGCCCAGGTTCCCCTGCAGCACAGACACAATGAAGGGCACGATGTCGGAGGCGCCCACCAGGAAGGACAGCATCCGCAGGCCCAACTCCTTGTAGAACAGGAGCACGTACTTGGTGACCAGGGACACGGTGACGAACATCAGGGCGAAGAGCAGGGCGGCGTTCAGCTCCAGGGGATTCTTCTCCTTCACCTCCACCTCGGGGGCCGCCTCGGGTGCGGCCTCGCCGGTCTGCCCCCGGCGCAGCCACCAGGCATAGCCCCCGGATAGCGCGGAGAACAGCAGGAAGGGCGGCAGCAGCCGCACCGCGCCCAGGGGCATGAAGGCCGCCACCAGGAAGAGGATCCGAAGATACATGGTGGGGGTGGACAGCATGATCGCCGCCGCCGCCTCCCGGGCCTGATCGTCGTGGGTCCGGGTCTTCTTCGAGATCACCAGGACCGTCATGGTGCTGGAGTAGAGACCGCCGATGAGGCCTGTCAGCAGCAGACCCTTTTTCGGGTAGAGATAGGTCTGCAGCACATAACCGAAATACGAGATGGCGGTGGTGACCACCACGGCCATCCAGATCTGATGGGGCCCCACGGGGAGGATGCTGAAGAGCCGCCCCACCCAGCCGTCGGTGGGCGGGACAGCGGGAATGAGGGGCAGGATGACTCCTGCGATCGCCAGGAACTTGCAGGCGGTGACGACCTCGCCAGTCTCCAGGCGATCCGTGAACTGCCGGATGCGGCCCTTGGAATGGAGGACGAAGAGGATGGTGATGGCGAAGGCCACCAGGTACCAGTGCGGTTCGTGGATTACCACCGGCCCCACGCTGTAGGTCAGCAGGGCGATGAGGACCCCGATGAGTCCCGGGCTCTTCTGTTGGGCCACTTTGTTGTTGTAGTACACCAGTAGGAAGGGGCCCACCACGACCATGCCCACCAGGAAGGCATAGGCTCCGATGACGGGAATCCGGTACAGCATGTGCCCTAGCAGGCCCAGGAAGATAAAGGTCCGCACCGTGCCAAAGGTGTCTCGCTTTCCCTCCTGCTCGTAGTAGTCGCGCAGGCCGATGCCAATCAGCGTGCTGATGGCGAGGGTGAGGAGGAAAGGAGTGGCCTGGGGTGGAAGCAAACGGGTCTCCGCGGGGGATCTGGGGGGTGCCGGTTCGGCGTCGGGAGGTGGTCAGTGGCGAACGTTGGAAGCGAAGTTCCTGAGCAGGGCTTTGGCGCACCGCTGAAGCCAGGGAGACAAGGTGACGAACAGGAAGGCC
This sequence comes from Candidatus Geothrix odensensis, assembly GCA_016714685.1. Classification (GTDB taxonomy): domain Bacteria; phylum Acidobacteriota; class Holophagae; order Holophagales; family Holophagaceae; genus Geothrix; species Geothrix odensensis. The sequence goes on along the minus strand of JADKCH010000002.1, from coordinate 18,525 downwards.
AACCCCAGGACACCCGCCACGGAGAGCGCGACGGTGATGAAGAATTGAATGAGCAGGGTTGAGGGCAATCAAACCTCCTGGGAGACGAGCTTGGGCGTCGGTGGAGATGGTCGATCAGGGAGCGGGAACAGGGCCCTTCTTGGCGATGAGGTCTCTGAACTTGAAGAGGTAGAGGCCAGCCATGAGCAAACCTGCCCACAGCCAGCCGAGGCTGCGCCGGTTCGGGACCAACTCGAGGGTCATGGAGGTGTCATCTCCCTGGCGAAGGTCCGAGAACTGAAGGACAGCCGCCTGGAAACCCGCCGACTTCGACAAAAGCACCCTGGGCATGACCTCGCTTTTCTTTGGCTTGGGCAGCTGCTCACGGATGGCCTGCGCCATTAGCCCTTCAGGGAAGAGGAACTCCAGGCGGTAGGTGCCGATGAGGGCTTCCTGGGTGTTCACGAAGGCATGGCGGAAGAGTCTGCTGCCCTTCGGCAGGAGACTCTTCTCTCCCGGGGCGAGTTGGACGACCTGGAAGACTTCTTTCACGGCGAAAGAGAATCGCAGGCTGGCTTGGGTGGGCATTCCCTCCGGGAACATGAAGTGGAGGGAGGTCATGCCGTTGCGGGGGCCCAGTGCCAGCTTCACCCCCGCAGGGGATTCCTCCAGCCGCAGGCCTTCCGGGGAAGGGAAACCCAGGGGCAAGACCAGGCTGCCGGGGGTGCAGCCCACCAGCGCCACCGTGGCGACGGCCCTGCCGCCGCCCTCTTGAAGGGCCTGGAGCTTGATGGTGTACGACTCAACCCGGGTCGCGGCCACCAGGGTCGTCTGCAGGAGCAGGAGAAGGAGCAGGCGCAGCAGACTCATGGCGCCACCGCCCAGAAGGAGGGGGTGATGCCTAGCCAGTGGAACCAGGTGGCTCCCGATAGCACCAAGATCAGCACGCCGATGGTGCAGGTCATCATCCCGTACTTGAAGTTGTCAGAGACCGTGAACTGGTTGGTGGAGAAGAGCACCACGTTGGGTTTCCCGCTGATGGGCAGGCCCACCACCCAATCGATGCAGAGAGCGGCGGGGAGTGCTAGGGACAGGGGATTCCAGCCCAGCGCCTTGGCCAGGGTGATGATGATGGGAATCATGATGAGGGTCCGGACGGTCTTCGAGGTGGTGAGCAGGTGGCTGTACATCATCACGGAGATCACGACCGTGTAGGTGATACCGAACGGCACGCCCTTGAGGTTCATGCCTCCGAAGAGCATGCGCACGCCCCACTCGGCCGCGCCGGTGTCATCCAGGGCCAGCCCTCCGGCGTAGGCGCCGGCGCTGAAGATGAGCAGGTGCCAGGGAATATCGGCTTCCGCCCAGGAGAGGATGCCCCAACGCGGGAAGAGAACGATGACGGCCCCGAGCAGTGCGGCGAAGGGGGCGCTGATCTCCACCCCGAACCACCGCATGTGGAAGATGTCGGTCATCCAGAGGAACAGCACGAGGCCAAAGATGGCTATGGCCTTCTTCTCCTGGAATCCGAGGGGGCCCATGGCTTCGTACTGCCGGCGCACCAAGTCCAGGCCCCCCTCGACCTGGGGAACCTGTTCCTCGGGCTTCATGCGGAAGAGCAGCTTCTGCCCCAGGATCCACATCAGGACCATCGTGAGGATCGCCACTGGGGCACCCACCCGCATCCAGTCCATGTAGTAGACCCGATGTCCGCCCATGTTCTGAATGAGCCCGACGGCAATCAGGTTGGCCGAGCTGCCGGTCATGGTGATGGAGGAGAGTACGGAGATGCAGGCCAGGTTGAGCAGCATGAGGTTCTTGCCGAAGGCGTTCGGGGTGGCCTCGGTAGACCCATAGATGGTGGCGACCACGATCATGAGGGGCAGGGTCATGACGCAGCGCGCCGCAGTGGCGGGGATCAGGGGCGCCAGGACCAACTGCAGGACCAGGAAGGCCAGCAGAGCCCAGGTCGCTTTGTGCCCGAAGCGGACCACCAGCCAGAGTGCCATGCGCTTGGCTAGGCGGGTCTTGACGAGCATCGAGCTGAGGATAAAGGCCAGCAGGTTCAGCCAGATCACCTCCATACCCAGGACGTCCATGATGGCCTTGGCATTGGAAGTGCGCGTTACCAGGAGCAGGAACATGAGGACGAGCGACGTGACGTAGGTGGGAAACGGCTCCGTCACCCACCACACCAGGGCCAGGGCGAAACAGGCCGCGCCGGACTGGGCCGAAGCGCTGAGGCCCGCGCCGGGCGGAAGAAAGAGGATGATGAGAAAAAGGAGGATCCCTCCCGGGAACCCCAGGTATCGCATCCACCTTTCCGTGGGGCTCTGGGCCTCCCGGGTCTTGGAGGAGAGCGTCATCTTCTCCATGTCCAGGAGTTCCTGGAGCGATGGTGCCTTGGTTGCAGGGTTGGCTTCGGCTGCCATGCAATACCCAGAATGGGCGGGCCACCTTTGGGGTGGCCCGCGTGGTGAGGTTAAGCCTTGGTCCAGTTCTTGAAGGGGTGCTTCAGGAGGTTGGAGTTGAAGTAGCGGGGATCACTGGAGACCTCTTCGCCGACCCAGGCCGGGAAGTCGATCTTCTCGTCTTCGGAGGCCAGCTCGATCTCGGCCACCACCAGACCTTCGTTCTCGCCATGGAAGACATCGATCTCCCAGGTCTTGCCGCCGTGGACCTCCTTGTGGCGGTGCTTGTCGATGAGGGGCTGCTCGCACAGGTTGTCGAGCAGGATGGCGGCGTCCTCAACAGGGATGAGGTACTCGAATTCCGAGCGGGTCACGCCGGTGGTGATGCCCTTAATGGTGAGCTTGGCCTTGGCGCCTTCGATGCGCACGCGGACGACGCGCTCCTTCTGGGCGTTCAGGTAGCCCTGCTTGAAGTGGATGCCCTCACCTTGGGGCGTCCACGCAGCGCGATTGATCAGGTACTTCCGTTCGATTTCCTTGGCCATGGTGGCTCCAGTGAAGGTTCAGTGTTGGGTGTTGAGATGGAGGGCGGTTTTCAGCCCCGTGGGATAGCTGGCGTGGGGTCGTGCCTCCAGCCCCAGGCTTCGCATGACCTGGAGGGTGATGCAGGGGTCCTCGTGTTCAATGGAAAGGCACTCGCATGGAACATGGTTGGCGAGCAGGCGGGTCCACTCACATCGCGCGCCCTGCACCGAGAAGGACTCCGCATGTTTCTCGATTTCGACCACCCGGAGGTTCGGGTGGGTCTGGATGACCTCGAGAAGCAGGGCGTGGATGGTGTAGTACGGTCGATGCAAGATCGGGAGAGGAATGTCCCAGGCCTCGAAGAGCCTCCGCACGGTGTCCTGGGCGCAGGGGAAGGCGGAATCGAGGACGACATCCCAGAGTTCCAGGCCGTCCTGACCGGACTGCTTCCGCCATTTGAGGGCCATGCGGCGGTCACGGATCGTCACATCGTGCGAGCTGGTCAAGCTGATCAGACTGATTTCCCGGTCATTCGAGGAGCCCAGCCGGGCGCCCATGTCCTGCAGCTTCCTGGCGCAATCCAGTGCTGGGGCGAAGGTCCGCCATTCCCAGCGGGGAATGAGGACCGGAGCACCGCAGCTCGGGAGTGCCTGGGGCATGGGGGGTGTCCTGGAGGAAAGGGCCGAGAGCCTGATGTCAGTCGGGAGGGGCCTCGCGAGAGGACCCCTCCCGAACCAGTTGGTGAACCCTAGAAGTTCACCTGCACGCGCATGGTGGTGATGTTGAAGTCATCATTCACGAGCTTCACGCCGGTGGGGCTGTAGGCCTTGTTGGCCATGGCGTTCTCACCGTTGTCCACCTTGGTGTAGTTCAGCATGAAGCGGACGTTCTTGTTCAGGTAGTAGGTCAGCCCGAGGGTGGTGTTGGAGGCCACACCGCCCTTCACGGGATCGACGTCGGTCAAATCGTTCTGGTCCATCTTGCTGTAGCGCAGCACCACTTCCCAGGCACCGTTCTTGGAGGGGACCACCTTGCCGAAGAGGCCCTCACTCACCTCATAGGTGCGCTGGCCGCCGAAGATCCACGACACCTGGCCATAGTAGGTGGAGAATTTGTGGTCCACGGTGCTGGCGAGCTGCTCGGCGGCGGAGGTGGCCACCAGGGCCGTGCCCGACCACTTCTGCATCTGGGTGCCCCGGCGGTTCACCTTGGTCTGCTGGTACTCGCTCTGCCAGGAGAAGGCCTTCCACACGCCCGCGAACTCGATGCCGGTCTGCATCCAGTTGTCGACGTTGGTCACGGCCGCGTTCAGGAACTTCTCCTTGCAGACCTTGTTCTGCTCGGGACGGCCAGAGAGGTCCACGGCGTACACCCCGGGAGCGCTGGCATTGGGGGTGCGCTGAACGGCCGCCACACCCAGGTGCATGGCCTTGGTCTCGGAGATCAGGACCGGGGCGAAGGTGAAGCGGGCTGCGTAGCCATAGCCGTGGTCGCCGGAGATCTTGTAGGTCTTGAGGAGGCCCGTGGAATCGACATTCTCGTCGGCGGCGGACTGTTCATCGGCCGTATCGTTGATGGCCTGGCCGAAGAAGCTGGCCTTCGCCTGCCAGCGCTCACCCCAGGTCTGGTACCCGATGCCCACATGGCGATCCAAGGCCCAGATGTCGCTGTAGGAGCGTTCCATGAGCCAGGTGGCGTTGGAGGAGCCGAGGGTGTCCATGCCGAAGGGCTGCTTGAACTGGCCCACCTGGATGAGGCTGTTCTTGAAGCCCTGGTAGCCGATCCACAGATCCTTGATGTTGACGGCCGCCTCGGCGAAATCGACATCGCCTTCGCCAACCCAGTCCTTGCCCAGACCCACCTTGAAGCTGATGCGCGCGCGCCGCATGAAGGTGCCGTTGGTCAGGCGGTTCTCGTTGCCGCTGAAGTAGGTGTTGTCCAGGTGGAACCGGCCACCGAACTTGACCGAGAAGCCGCCATCCTTGGCGTCATCCTTCTTGGCTTCGAGCTTGGAGAGCTTGGCAACCTGCTTCTCCAGATCGGCGATGCGCTTGTCGGTCTCCGCCGGCGTCTGGGCGGCCAGGGGCGCGGCCAGCAGGGCAAAGATCAGTGGGGAGGTAATGGCTTTCATGCAAACTCCTCTAGGGGGGGCGGCACCGGCTGGGTGCCTGGGCGATGAGGTGGATGGAGGTGGGAGCCCTCGTACCTCTGGACGGGCTGTGGTCATCCAGTGCAAATCATGGGCCATTCCGGACGGCAAGGTTAATTGCCCATGTAATCTGACAGATGGCTTCACCCGAGCGCGAGTCCACCGATACGGTGCGCGAAAATCCGCACGGTCATTGCGGGTCTTCGCTCGCTGGGGCGGTCGAGCCGCTCAGTGCTTCAAGGCTGAGGTCTCCCGGCCTGCACCCAGGCTGAAAGGACCAAGCCGCCGCTCCGTTCCGCCGCGCGGTTGAGTTGTTGGAGGACCTGACGGTTTTGCAGCGACCAGAAGGCCTTGGTGTGCGCTTCGGAATTCCCCTGCGCCTCGCGACCAGCCTGCCGATCCGCCTCCAGCAGCGCGGGAATCAGGCTATGACTTTCCCTGATCCACCCCGCAATGGCAGCCGGCAGATCGGCCGGGGCTTCGGCCCCGGCTGCAGCCGGCAGAGAACTCACGCCGTGCTCCACCAGGTCGGCTTCCCAGCGCTTGTGAATGCCCTTCTGACGGGTGGCCTTGCCATTGCGATCCCGGGTCGTGTGCAGGGGAACCTGGGCGTCGGCCACGTAATGGCAGAGCCAACCGGCCTCGAGGACCACCCGGCGAGCGTCGCGGGCCTTGAACGCCTCCACCAGCCGTCGGTGCCGCTCGGCGATGACCCAGGGGAGCTGTCCGGCCTGTTCGAAGGCGAAGGCGCCCACTTGCGCCCTTGCAGTGGCCTCATGGAGGGGGACTTTTGCCGGGCCTCCATAGGTTTCACAGGCGATGCGGTGACGCCAGACCTCGGAGGCATCGTTGGCCTTCCATAGATCAGGCTCCAGGGAGGCCCGGATGAAAACAGCCTCTTGCCCCGAAAACCAAGGTGCCAATTCAGTCGGCAAAGCTTGGAGTGAGGCTGACGCGATGAGGTGGTGGCCTCGGGGCTCCCATGCCAGCGCGGGCAGGGCCATGGCGAACAGGACGAAGGACACGACCCGTTTGCCGCCGAGAATCCATGGCGCAGACCGGGGCCTGGTCATCGGGCCCTCACCGGTGCAGGTGGAGGCGGATGTCCGCCCACGGGCGCCTGGCGGTGTTCCTCGAGGGTCACCGAGGCGGTGCCCTCTCTGATCCGGAGAACCCAGAAGCGGTCGTAGCCAGAAACCTCAGGGAAGGGCTCCAGGTGGCCCAGTGCTTCGATCAAGGTCCCCAGCGTGTCCGAGTGACCGCAGACCACCACCCGCTCGCCCCCATGCAGCGCGAGGAGGCGCCGGGCCAGCGCCCGTTCCTCACCTCGAACATAGATCTGCACGGGCAGCCCCAGGGCTTTCGAAAGAGGTGCAAGCGTTTGCTGGGTTCTTGGGAGGTTGGAGGCGAAGAGCGCGGAGGGCCGGTAGGCCGCAAGTTGCGGCGGCAGTCCGGCCGCCCGGCGGTGCCCCGCCTCAGAAAGCTCGGCCGTGTCGCCCTTGTGGGCCTTCTCGGCGTGGCGCAGCAGAACGATGACCGTGTCCTGGGCCAGAAGCGCCGCCGATAGGGTCAGGGAGAGGAGCAGGGTCCTGAGCATGGCCGTCCAAGAAAAAACCGGGGGGCGGCTTGGCGCCGCCCCCCATGATTCACGCAAATGACCTACTCGCCAAGGTTCTTCGCGCCGGGCCAGCGGTAGAGGCGGGGATTGCCCTTTTCATCCAGGGCGCGCCGATCCGCATCCGTGGTGACGGACATCTCGTAGTCGAGGACCGCATCGCCGACGATCTTGATGGCGGCGGCGCGGCTCTTGAAGCCCTTGGAGCTCAGCTGCAGCTTGCCGTCCTTGCCGTAACCCTTGTAGGAGGTCCACCAGGTCTGGATGATGCTGGTCACGCCGGGGAACTTCTTGTCGAGTTCCTCGATCCCCTTCAGGGAACCGAAGATGGAGTTCACGGGGGCGAGCACGATCTTGTCGTCGACCTCGCCGTTGTCGACAAGGCTGATCACGCCCAGAGGGCGGCACTTGACGACGGTTCCGGTGGGGAGGGCGGGACCCAGGACGATGACATCCAGGGGGTCGCCGTCACCGCCCTTTGACTTGAGCAGCACGCTGCGGGGGATGAGGCCGTAGTTGGCCGGGTAGGCCAGATACTTCACGAAGCGCGGGGCTCCGTCCTTCTGCTCCAGCTCCATGGTGCCATTGTCCAAGGTCTCGATCTTGGCGGTGGTGCCCGCCGGGATCTCGATGATGGCGTTGAGGGTGCCATCAACGTTGACTGGATCGTAGGCCGTCTTGAAGTTCTTCTCGCCCTTGACGACGTAGACCACCGGGGTGACCACGCCCTGGCCGGCGAGGGGGACCATCGCGGTGAGGGCGAGGGCGAACCCGAGGGAAGTGATGATTCGGTTTTTCATGGGTGGGAATCTCCTGGATTCACGAGGGTGGGATCAGGCACGGGTCACGAGGGATCGTCGTTGTTGGCGGCCTTCGGCTTCTTGGCCTTTTTCACCTTGGGGGCCTCCGCCTTGGGCGCAGCTTCCACGACCGGTTTGGGCGCGGCCTCTGCCTTGGGCGCCGCGTCCACGGCCTTTTCGACCTTGGGCTCCACCGGAGCGGCCGGCAGCACGATGATGTGGGGCCGGCTCTTCTTCGCCGCGTCGTCGTAGGCGAGCTTTGGATCCTTCAGGAGCACTTCCTGGACGGACTCGTGGGCGTAGTCGAGGAGGAAGAAGACCGGGCCCCAGGACGCGCTGCCTGGATCGACGATCTCGCGGATGAGGGTGGCGGCGTTCACGAGCTGCTCGGGCGTGCGGTCCGTGTTGTGCTTCGTGTAACGCCCGGATTTGTTGTTGATGGTCCAGGAATTGGAGGCCTTGTCATAGAGGATTTCGCCGCTGATGCGGCCCGGTGCGCCGCCGAGGGCCGAAACGTGGCCGAAGTTCTCGCGGGTTCCGGGCTTCCGCTTGGACTGGTCCTCGGGGCGGAAGAAGCCCTTCTCATAGGTGCGACCCAGGGGATGGGCGGCCTCGGGGATGATGCCCACCCGACCCATGGCGTCGATGACCCAGTTGTAGGGGGCCATCTTCACATCGAGGATGGCCGGGTAGTCCTTGCTCGCCACCTGCAGGTAGGGGTTCAGGATGACCTTGCCCGTCTTGTCCGCCTCGTAGTGTTTGATGTAGGCGGGCTGGGAGAGGAGGCCGTACTGCTTGTCCAGCTGGTCGGGATCCTGGGCTGCCAGGGGCAGGAAGGAACAGGCCAGCAGGAGGCGGGCTGCGTTCTGAAGGGTGTGCATGTTCATCGTGGGCATTCTCCTTAGGGGAGGTGGATTGAAGACTGGACCAGGGCCAAAGGTCCTACTTGGTGATGGGCCGGTTCATGAAGACGCGCACCTTGGAGCCGCCCCATTTGCCGTTGTCCGGAAGGGCCAGCCCGCTCAATTCGCCGAAGAGCACCTTGGTCATGAAGCGCTCGCCTTCCTGGTGGGTTTCGGCGTTTTCGTAGAGGGTGAGGTCCTCATAGCCGTACGAGAAGTCGTAGAGGAAGATCGGCCCGTCCTCCTTGTTGGTCCAGCCTTCCATGGAGACACCGCAGGGTTCGGTGCCCGGCAGCACGATGAATCCGGGACGAGCGCGGTAGGAATAGGCTTTGTTGGACACCAGCTTGGTGTCCGCGGGCAGGCCCAGCGTCAGCAGCTCGGGCATGTACTTCCCGAAGTCGCCAAGGGTCATCTTGCCGAGGTCCGACAGCGTGACGCTGAAGCTGGCGCCCTTCTCCACATAGCCCTTGAGCGTTCCGCCTGCGGCCATCCCCACGTTGTCCTGGCATTCGGACTCGCCCTTGATGCCGACGACAGTTAAGGGCGCGGCAAGGGTCTTGTCGAGGTCCTCGAAGATGGCCTTCACGGTCACCTTTCCCTTGTCCTCCGCCATGCCGGCTTTGTACTTGGTGGTGATGCGGATGAGGTAGCCCTTCTTCCACAGCGCCTGATCGGGCGTATCCAGGTATTCCTTGGTGGTCATCTCCACCTTCAGGGGGTTCTTGTCCTTCTCGGTGATGGTGAATCCGTGCTTGGCTCCGGCGGCCTGGACCTTGGCCCAGAGGTCCTTGAAGGCAGCGGCTGGTGTGTTCTTGGTTTTGGCTGGGTCGATCAGGAACTTGTATTCGCGCCCTGCCACGTCGTCGAGTTTGGGCGCGGGATTGGCCAAGGTCTGGCGAACATACAGGGGCTTGGATTCTTGGGCGCCGAGGTGCAGGGCACCGCCCGCAAGGCCTGCCACCAACAGGGTGGCCACGAGTGACTTGAGCATGGTGCTGCCTCCTTATGAGATAGGACAAAGTCATCCGACTGAAGGATCAGTCGAGGGAATCGTGGATAGGTGGGCCCAGGAATGTCTGGGGGGTTCGCATGGTGTGCAATCCCCGCGCCATTCTCTACCCGGTGGTTGGTTGGCGGTGTTTCTAGGGCTTAGGCCTACCCGGAGACCTCCTGCCAAGGAGCCTCGCGCGAATTTCCGCACGGATTGTGCGGGCTTTCGCTCGCCAGCCCGGGTGCTTCACGTCACTGCTCGTAGACACCACAGCAGATCACCATCCCGCCCTGGTAGCCGACCAGGCTCTTCTTGACCTGGACCTGCATGGTTTTGGGATTGAGCTTCGTCTCCTCGGTCCACCCGCCCCCCTTCTTCTTGGCCAAGTCGATGCGGTCCTTGATGTAGGATTTCCCGTTCTTGTCTTTGGCTTCCAGCTGGTTCACGCCTATTTCCTGGGTCTTCTTCCCATGCGCGAGGACGATGCCTGCCTCGTCGTAGACGGTGAGGTAGAGGCGCTTTGTCTTCTGGATATTGAAGCGACCCGTGGGCCGGGTGACTTCATTCAGAAAGGCCTCCTTCGGATTCGCCTTCGCGAAGGCCACGGCCTCCTTCATGAACGTCTCTACCTCCTTGGTGTCCTGGGCCACGAGGGTGGTGCCGATCATAGCGGCCAGGAAAAGATGCTTTGTCCAGTTCATGTCGTGCCTCCAGATGGGAGTGGGATGGTGGTCAGTCCCCTCGTCACAGGCATCGGCCCGGGAAGGGCTCCCGTTCGCCTGCAATCCTTGAGCCATTTCATACCTATTGGTTTAAACAATGGGAAAAGGAATCTCGACAGCAATCGTCAGCCGCCATCCTCGGATTCGCGCGACTTCCCGCATGAATCACACAGGTTCCTGCTCAGTCCTTGCCAATGGCGATGCCGAGGATCTTCAACCGGTCGTACAGGGTCCGCCGGGCCATGCCAAGGATCTGGGCCGCCTCGGTCACGTTGGAATGGCAGCGCTGCAGCACCCGCTCGATGTGGAGACGCTCCATCTCCTTCATGGTCACCAGCTCGGATTCCATGACCCCCTGGGAGGGCCTTCGCCCATCCAACCCCAGGTCACCCACCTCGAGGCGGTCCCCCTTCTGCAGCACCATGGCCCGCTCCAGCACGTTGGACAGCTCACGGAGGTTGCCCGGCCAGGCGTACTCCTGCAAGGCGGCCTCGGCCTTGGGGCTTAGCTGCACTTCGGCCCTGCCCATGCGGCTGCAGACGCTGCGAAGGATGGTTGCACCCAATTGGAGGATGTCCTCGGGTCGCTCCCGCAGGGGGGGGATGCGCAGGGTGAGGGTGCTGACCCGGTAGTAGAGGTCGTCGCGAAAGGTCTTGGCGTGGACCATCTCTTCGAGATCCCGGTTGGTGCTGGCGATCAGGCGGATGTCCACATGGCGGTCCCGGACATCTCCGAGGCGGCGGAAGGTCTTCTCCTCGAGGGCCTTCAGCAGCTTCGGCTGGATGGCGGGGTCCATGTCCCCGATCTCGTCGAGGAAGACGATGCCCCGGTGGCCCACCTCCAGCATGCCCTGCTTGGCGTTGATGGCGCCCGTGAAGGCCCCCCGCTCATGGCCGAACAACTCGGATTCGAGGAGTTCCCGGGTGAGTCCCGCACAGTTCAGGTTCACGAAGGTCTCTTCCCGCCGCGGACCGTTGGCGTGGATCCAGCGCGCCAGGACACCCTTCCCGGCGCCCGTTTCGCCGAGAATCAGGACCGGGCTGTCCCACTCGAGCATCAGCCCGGCCTGCTCCTCCAGGCGGCGGATCGATGAGCTGGTGCCCTGGAATGGGTTCAGGGGTCCGGGCTGCTCCCTCGTCGCCACTTCCTGCCGTTTGCGCAAGCGCTGCTGCTGGAGCAGCCGACGGACCAGCACCAGCAGGGCCTTGGACTCCACTGGCTTGGTGAGGAACTGTTCGGCGCCTTCCTTGATGGCCCGCACGGCGAGGTCGATGGAGCCATGCGCCGTGAGGATGATGAAGGGCGTGTCCTCGCTCAGGCGCTTGAACTGCGGCAGGAGGTCCAGTGAAGTCCCGTCTGGAAGGCTGTAATCCGCGACCACCACATCGTAGCCCCCGCTCCGGAAGAGCTCCGTGGCCTTCTGGCAGGTGTCCGATTCGTCCACCTCCATGTCGTTGGCACGCAGGTAGGCGGTCATGCCATGGCGGACGGCGGGATCATCCTCGATGATCAGGATCTTCGGCTTAGGCACGGGTTTCTCCGATCAGTTCCATCCGCCGCCTGGGGGCGGGCAGGCGAAGCGTCACCCGGGCACCTCCAATCGGATCATTCTCGACGGAGACGGTTCCTCCGTGCTCCTCCACAACCCGCTTGACGATTGAGAGCCCTAATCCGGTGCCACCCTTCCGGCGGGTGAAGAAGGGCTCAAAGGCTCGGGCCAAGCTCTCCGCCTCGAAGCCCGCTCCTTCGTCCTCGACCGAGAAGACCCACCAATCATGCCCCTGGTCGCGGAGGTGGCGTCCCCGCACAGAGACGGTCCCCTCGGGGGGGGAATGGTGCAGGGCGTTCTCCAGAAGGTTCCTGAAGACCTGGTGCATGCGCCGCGCGTTCAGCGGGAGGACCAGCGCCTCGTCTTCCAGGGCCAGGCGCACCTTGCAGTTGCGTGAACGGCTCAGGGTGTCGCAGGTCCGGACCGCGTCCTCGAGCAGGCTCCGGACGCGACAGGGTTCAGGATTGAGCGTCCTTGGTTCACCATAATCTCGCAGGTCGTTCATGAGCCCCTGGATGCGTTCCGCGCTCTCCCGCAGGGCTCCTAGGAAGGAACGGTACCGGGGCTCGTCCCCGAAGGTGGCTTCCAGGGCATCGAGATTGATGGAGATACCGTAGACCGGGTTCCGGATCTCGTGCACCACGCCGCCCACGAGGGCACGAAGGGATTCCTCCGCCCGCCGGCGCTCGGAGATGTCGGTGCACATGCCGGCCATGCGGGCGGGACTACCATCGTTGCGCCAGGCCACGACCTTGCCTGCATCGAACACCCAGAGCCAATCCCCGGAATGGGTCCGCAACCGGTATTCGGCCTGCAGCCCTGGCAGTCGCCCTTCCAGGTGGGCGTTGAGTGCGGCCTCAGTCTGGAGCCGATCTTCGGGGTGGATGAGGTCGAAGCCCGCCTGCAGGGTGGGCGCGATGGCCCCCGTCTCGTAGCCCAACATCCCGAACCAGCGAGGGCTGCGGTACATGCTTCCCGACTCGAGATTCCAGTCCCAAAGCCCCTGTTGAGTCCCTTCCAGGGCATGGTTCAGGCGTTCCTCGCTGGCCCGCAACTCAGCTTGGGCCACCTTCAGGGCCGTGATGTCCCGGGAGATACCGGCAATGCGGTGGATGCGGCCCCACTTGTTCCGAACGGGGGTGAGGATGGTCTGGAAGGTCCGGATCTCCTGGGTGACGAGGTGCTCTTCTTCGAACTGGAGCGGAGCACCCTCATCGAGGACCCTGCGAAAATGGGATATGAGCTGTCCCGCGCTGCTATGGCTCAGGCAGGATTCCGGGGAGCGTCCGGCGAAATCCGGGTTGAGGAAGCTGCCCGCTGCGTGGAGGGGTGGATTCACGGTCTCGAAGGTCATCTCACCCTGCTCGGAGATGCCCACGACATAGATCCAGTCATACAGGTTATGAAAGAGCCCTTCGAATTTGTATTGCGATTCCTCCCGCTTGAAGGCACCCGCCTGAGTCGGAGCCGGAACCCACTGGGAGGCCAGCCTGGATCGGGCGCGGCGCAGTGCCCCGGGGGCCTGGGTGGCGGTGGCGTAGGTCTCCTGAACACCTTCCTGGAGGTAGGTGTCCCCCAGCCCCTGCTGACTCCTGGGAACCTGAACCAGGACGGGCAGGCTCGCATGGTGCGCCCGGAATGTCCTGATCCGGTTGACCCAGTCCGCAGTCGATTTCGTAGCCCGGAGAATCAGGGCATCCGAGGGGTGTCCTTCAAACGAGTCGAGCTCTGCCTCGGTCCAGTGAGTGATATCCAAACAGGTGAGGTCAAGTTCCCCGGCAGCCTCGAACACTTGCCGGAGTTCTGCCTGGGCGACCGCGGTGAAGCCCACCAGGAGCAACCGGGCGGAGGCGGAATGGGCAGGTGCATTGATATCCACGGTCTCGACCCTTGGCGTGAGGCCGATCATCGCACCACTTTCCAGGAGGTGTCTGTGATGACCACCTCAAGCTGGATGAGGCTCATCCAACTTGAGCCTGGCAATTTGAGCTTGCCAGGTCACTCCAGGTTGCCCTTGGGCTTGTCCTAGAAACGGATGGTGATGCCCGCCTGCAGGGCATCCGCCGTGAAGCCGCTGGCCACCTGGGAATGCAGCCAGCGGGCTTCGGTGCCCACGGTGGCGTTCCACTGGTAGCCCACGCCGAAGGCCAGGCCAGCCTTGGTGGTGTTGCTGCTCACGTTGGAGATGGGGTCCTTGTGCTCGAAGGACCAGCGAATGGCCGACAGTCCGGCCGTCAGATAGAGCCCCTCAGGTTTTCCAGCGATGAAAAAGAGGTAGTCGCCGCCCAGGCTGAGGTAGGAGGCGGTCTGCTTGACCGTGGCGAAGGAGGCTTCCGGATAGATGCTGTAGTCGAGGCGCGGGCGCACCATGTGGCCATCGCCCAGGTCGAAGGTGCCGTGGACCCCGATCCCGGGGCCCGGCTTGCTGTCCACGTAGGTCTTGAGGTCCCCCAGAGGGACGTTGACCAGGCCCTGCACGCCGTATCTGGGCGCTTCTGCCCGGAGGGACACAGCTGCGGCGGCCAGGATGGCCAGGATGTGAAGCGACGAGGTTTTCATGATTCCTCCCGGGATGGCTGCCATGGCTGGACCAGCTCAGGTGCCCGGACTCATGTTCCCACAGGAGGCCAGACAGGAAGCATGTTTAATGCAGAAAAAGCCAAGCTAGAAATTAAGATCTAGTTTGAGTTAATTCGTTTTGATTCGAGGATTATCCGGCAATGAAAAGGCGCCCGGGTGGGCGCCTTTTCCGGAGGGGTGCAGAGCCTACTCGCCGCCGTCGGTGCGGCGCTCCTTGAGGCGGCCGGCCTTGCCGAGCTTCTCGCGGAGGAAGTAGAGCTTGGCGCGGCGGACCTTGCCGTGGCGCACGACTTCCAGCTTGTCGATGGTGGGGCTGTTGAGGGGGAAGATGCGCTCGACGCCCACGCCGCTCGCCACCTTGCGGACGGTGAAGGAGGTGCGCATGCCGCCGCCCTTGATGCCGATGATGATGCCCTGGAAGAGCTGGATGCGCTCCTTCTCGCCTTCCTTCACCTTGACGTGCACCTTGACGGTGTCGCCGGGCTGGATGCGGGGGAGGTCGTGGCGAAGCAGACTGGCTTCGAGCTGGTCGATGATGTGGCTCATGTGGGCTCCTGGGCCAGCGGTCCCACACCGAGATCGGCGGACATGGCTCGAAAGTCCCCAGACGGGGAGTCCACCAGTCTATCGGAATGGGGGCGAAAGGGAAGCCTTGGTTATTCCCAACCCGGAGGCTGTGGACCCTATTCCCCTCCGGGGGCCTTGGGGACCGGGGGAAAATGCTCCATCACGCACTCTGGGCAGATGCCATGGGAGAAGTTGGCATTCGTATGCGCTGAGATGTAGCTCTCCACCTGGTCCCAGTACCCGGCCTCGTCCCGGATCTTTTTGCAGTAGGCGCAGATGGGGATGATCCCCTGGAGGACCTGAACTTCCTCGAGGGCGCTGTTGAGCTCCCGATTCGCCACTTCCAGTTCCTGGGTGCGGGCGGAGACCTGATCCTCAAGGTGCTGGTTCCTGCGGTTCAGGATTCGGATCCGCCACTTCGTGAGCCCGAAGAAGGTCGCCCCGAGCGCCAGGAGGTAGAGTCCGTAGGCCCAGGAGTGCCCCAGGGTGGCCTGGCCACCGTGAAGGAGAGAAGGTCGTCGGCTCCGACACGGGGCCAAGATAGTCCCTGGCCCAGACCTGCATGGTGTGCCTGCCGGGTGGGAGGGCCGCGAACTCCCGGACCGGGTTCCCCCGCCAGTCGCTGGGTGTGGCCTCCAGACCACCAGTTGGCTGCGATAGGCCATGTCTTCCCGTCGGTGGAACACCGGAAGGGCGAACCGGAAAGCCAGGTGGTTGTCCCGGTGGCCCAGGCGCTGGCCGGATAGGACCTGCAGGCCCCTGCCGATGAGTTCCGCCCGTTCGATGAAGGGTGGGGGTGGCGGGGGCGGGAATTGTTCCTGGGCAGGGTCCAGGACCGCCGCCCCTTTGGAGGTCCCCACCCAAATCAACCCCTGGTGGTCCGAAAGGACCGCGAGGCAGTTGAGGGAGGGCAGCCCATCCCCCAGGGTGAAGGTTTCCAGGCCCTTCGGCTTCAGGGCAGGACCGCTGGCGTCAGGGTGACCCTCACCACGCCGGAGGTGGCCAGGTAAAGTCGGCCCTTCGGTCCTCGGCGATCCGGTTGATGCCGAGGGCAGCCCAGAAGGCAGAGCCTCGGGGCTGAAGGTAGTCAGCGGGCGTCGGGCGGTCAGTTTCCAGGCAGCCGATCCCGCCGCCGATGGTGCCGACCCAGAGCCACCTGCGCCCATCCGGGGTGCGGCTGGCGTGAAAGGAGGTCGGGGTGAACGGCGGGAATCCCGAAGCCCGGCCGAAGGATTGGATCATCCCCGACTTGTGTCGTCGGATATCCCCCTCCCGGGTTCCCATCCAGAGACTGGACGAGCCATCCGGATCCTGGGTGACCCCCAGGGCGACCACGGCCGTGGAGGGGAAACCCTCCGCAGCGGTGGACACCTGCCAGCGCCCCTGGTCCAGGTGGGCGACCCCGCGGTCCAGCCCGACCCAGAGGGTGGCCGTTCCTTGAGGTCCGGGCACCTCGGCAAGGGCATTCGCGAGCCCTGGGGGGAAGCCTTCCTTCGCCCCCATGAGCTGCCAGGGCTTGCCGTCCTCCTGGAGCATCAGGCCCTTCAGGGTGGTGGCCCAGAGGCGGGAGGGCCCCCCCTCTGGCCGGCTGTGCAGGAGGGAGATCAGGTAATCGCTCGGCAGGCCGGAAGCGACCTTCGGTCGGCCTCCTGCCAGAGTGACGAGCCCCCGCCAGGCCCCTATCCAGAAGCGCTCACGGCCGGGCTCGAGGGCGCCCTCCCCGGCAAAGCAGGTCACTTCAGAGGTTCCGCGGCCCTGATCCCGGTCAGGGTGCGCCAACCCGCTCATGTCCAGCGAGACCCCCCCCGCCCCGCGGCTTCCCACCCAGAGGGAGGGCTTGCCGCCAGGATTGGCGAGCATCCCGAGGGTGCCCACGCTGGGAAAGCCTTTTTCGGGTGTCAGGTGCCGCCACTGGCGGCCATCAAACCACAGGACACCGGCCTCGTAGGTTCCCGCCCAGATGAGGGTGCGGCCGTTCGGGTGACGGGTGACGGCCAGGGTGGTGGGGTTGAGGCTGGAGAACCCCTACTTCGGGCCATGCACCTGCCAGCGGGTCCCATCCCAGCGGACGAGGCCCAGGCCCCAGGAGCCCACCCAGATGGAGCGCCGCCCCCCGCCTTCATCGACCTCGAGGATGTCGTTGGCATGGGTTCCACGGGGGAAACCCTCCTTCTGGTCGATGGCCTGCCAGGCCGTCCCGGTCCAGCGGCAGAGCCCCCGGGCCGTGGCCGCCCACAGGCGGCGCTTCCCGTCCCGGTCGGTCACCTCCCGCAGCTTCCACACCATGGGATCCGACAACCCTGATTCCCGCCCCATGAGCCGCCAGGTGCCCCCGGTGAAGCAGAGCGGCCCTTCATTGGTGCCGCCAGGTTCGGTCTGCCCGTCGCCTGAACCCCAGCAGGTGGTTCCACGCACTTGAGGAAGCCGTTTCCGGTCCAGTGGTGGGTGAAGCCGCCCTGCTTGTGCTGCCAGAGGCCATCGCTCTCGGTGCCGAACCAGAGGCTGCCGTCCGGGGTCTCCAGGAGCGTCCGGACAAAGGCCGAAGCCCCGCCCCCGGGGAGGGGAAAGGGCTCCCACGACTGGCCGTTGAACCAGGCTGGACCTTCCATCGTGGCGGCCCACAGGCGGCCCTGGTGACCCAGGATGAAATCGTGGACGGTCTCATTGGGGAGGCCATTCCCCGTGGACTGGCTCTGCAGGGCGGGCCGGGCCAGGTCTGCAGGCAGCTGGACCCCAGGCACATCCGGTTGCGCCGGGCCTCGTCAAGAGTAACTGAAGGATCCTCAGGCGCTTCCCCGGGCCGGGCTAAGCCCTTCCAGCCCTTCGGCTTCAGGCAGTCCCAATCCCCGGGTGCTCCACCTGCCAGAGCGCACCACTGGGCGGGGCAGGTCCAGCTCCGCCAGGCGGTCCCACCGGGAAGGCCGCCCACGGGTCAGGCCGCAGCCCAGCCGCTTCGTGCGGGCCATGGCCTCCCAGGAGGACGCCAGAGGCGGATGGCGCCATGGTCCCCGCCTGGAGGGCGGCCGCACCTCCAGGCCTTCGAAGACCGCGGGGCCGGGTAGTGGTGGTGTCAGCAGGCCCCGTGGCGAAGCTGTCCTGCGCCGCGGGCTTCGTTCCCCAGCACCCCGGGCAGCCAGCGGCACACGGCGTCGATGAGGAAGAGGGCCCGCGCAGTCGCCGCCGCTGAGCACCGCTTCGCCGATGCTGAACTCCTCATCGATGCAGGCTTCCACAGCGCGCTGGTCCAGCCCCTCGTAGCGGGTGCAGACCAGGATCAGCTGGTCGAGGTGCGCAAGCTCCAGCACCCTGGCGTGGGTGAGGGGCGGGGCGGCGGGGCTGAAGTGGATGACCTTGCCCGCACCCTGCCGTGGCACCGAGGCCAGGGTGTCGCGCAGCACCTCGGGACGCAGGACCATGCCGGGGCCGCCCCCGAAGGGGGAGTCATCCACATGGCCGAAGGCGTTGCCGGCGAAGGGCCGGTAGCTGTGGGTGTGCAGACCGTGACCCAGCTCCCGGAAGGCGCGGCCCGTGATGCCCAGGCGGGCCGCCTCGAAAGAACTCGGGGAAGAGGGTGAGGGCGTCAGGAACCTCATGGCAGCAGGGCGCGCAGGGCTGCGCGGGTGGCCTCGACCGCCAAAAGCCCGGAGAGGACAGAAGTAGATGGTGGTCATCAGGCTGAAAGCCCAAGCCAGGCGAGGAGGGCCACTCCTCAGGAGGAGGCTCGCCCCAGCA
>JADKCH010000001.1 GCA_016714685.1 Candidatus Geothrix odensensis | reverse complement strand
TCTCCCGAAAGTCCAAGGCCCTGCAAGGAGGAAGCGCATGGCTGCATAGGCGGGGATGGTGGTCACGGGAAGGCGTTGGCGATGTTGGCCAGGAGTAGAGGTGATGCTGCCGAACAGCACCGACATGCGGCCCTTCTTGTCGCCCAGGATGCCCCAGAGGACGCGCCCACGAGCATGCCGATCATCTGGAAGTTGAACAGGTGGACGAAGGTGGAAGGATCTGGTCAGGGCCACGCCCTTCGGTCCGAAAGGCCAAGTTCGAACGATGGGAAGAGGATCAGGTCGAAGATAAAGCCGAGCGATTGCTCGAGCGCCCGGACGATCACGGTCAGGTTGGACGACGGACTTCCAGAGTGTTTCAAGGGCTGCTCCAGAGCTGGCGGGGATGCCTCCATGGTTCCCGCGAACGGCTCCTGGACAAAAGAGGCGGGGCGTGGGATGGACGACAGTCAGGGCTCCGCTCGGGCACACTGGGCCGAGGGAGGCCCGTGCCCGAGACTACCCAGCCTCGCACCCACCTGGAAGGCCTCTGCACGCTGCCCCCGGGCGCTGGAGACCGAAAGTCGCCATCTCGGCGCTGGGATCCAGCGGCTCCGCCTGGCACGGGAGCTGACCCTGGGGGCGGTGTCCTGCGCCCTGATCGACAAGGGCGAAGTGGGTGGAGGCACCAGCCAGTGGTCGAGTCAGCTGCTGCATGGAGGCATCCGCTACATGCTCACCGGCGACCTCGCGCAGATGCGGGAAGCGCTTGGTCGAGCGCGCCACATGGGCCCGCAGTCGCCCCCGCCGCTGCCGCTGGGAGGCCTTCTGGATGCCCCACCGGTTCTGGGCGTGAGGTCTGGCCCACCGGTTCGGCATCGGCCCCTATGACCACTGGGGCGCCGACCGGCTTGGACTGGCCCCACCCTCCACCCTGGCAGGGTTCCGCGGGGTGTCTTCGCGGCCGATCCCCGCGGGGCGGAAAGCCCTTCCGGGCGCCAGGCCACGCCGACCTCACGACCTGGGACCGCGAGTTGACGCGGGACCTGGCGGCCTCAGCCAGGCTCTCCGCCTGGATTTCCCCGAACCCGAGGCTTTCGGGGATGCGGGTGGCGAGTTGAAGACCCTCCGTCTTCGAGACCGCCGGGACGGCACCCTCCGGACTCTTACAGCCCGGCGCTGGGTGGTCGCGCTGGGGCCCTGGACGGATGGGGCCACGGGCCAGTGGTTCGAGAGACCCGGAAGCCGCGCCTGTCCTCGGGCATCCATCTCTGGTTTGATGCGGTGCCCGGCTGCGAGCGGCCCTGGGCCATCCGTGCCCCATGGGGCGCATCCTCTTCGTCATCCGCGGGACGGCCACCTTCAGTTGGGACCACCGAGCAGGAGGTTGCAGACGCTGGGTGCCCATCGCGGCTACCGAGCGGGAGAACTGCTTGAGGCTCTCGACGGAACCTGCCGGCCATCATCCCTGGCGGCGGCTGCCCTGTGAGCGCCGAGGAACTGGGTGTGCGTCCCCTGGTCGCAGCCGGGGGCCAGACCGCCCGGCTCAGCCGCGAAGCCGTCCTGGAACGGCATGCCCTTCGCGAACCTCACCCTGGTGCTGGGCGGCAAGCGACCACTGCCCGGGCCCTCATGGACCGATTGGCCACGGACCTCACCGGCCTCCCTTGCTCGGGGGCCTCCACCACCGAGCCCCTCAGCCTTTGGGATGGACAGCCCCCGCAGATCCGGTAGAATCATTCTTTCAATGCGGTCCCGTAGCTCAGCTGGATAGAGCATCAGACTACGAATCTGAGGGTCGGGCGTTCGAGTCGCTCCGGGACCACCAGTAAAATACAGCCACCTATTGGGTGGCTGTTGTTTTTTGTCGGCATTGTAATTTCCGAACTCACGGGCTGAAGCCCTAGGTAGTGCCCTAGAAAAAATCTTGCTGCCTCTCCACGGGCTCAGATTCAGCACTGATGCGGATCTGGCTCATTCTGGCGTAAGTGTATGGTTACAAGCCATCTGTACAGTTAAATGCTCTTGCACTCGTGTGATGCCAGCCGTATACATTCAGAATCGAATTTTGGTTCGACCCGGATCAATCGATCCGATGGAAATGCACTACCGCCTAGCGGGGACTGATCGAGCCAAGGATCGAGCCAGGACCGTTTTCGGCAGCAGGGTGGGACCCTGATCACAGCGACAACTCATGACGCAGCATCAGGAGCACTCCCTTAAGAGTGTGCATTCCGGCCCCGGCAAGCCGCATTGATGAAGAAAGCCCCGGAGAGGTGGCCCCCACGACCCTCTCACACCTAGCGGTGTTGAAGCCTTACCCCGCACATGACCTCAGTGGTCTTGGTTGTGGGTCTAGAGGTTCCACCACCCCCGCCTTGGAGGGAACCATCTCCGAGGCGCCACATGCCTATCAAAACCGCAACAAGCACTGCGACCCCAGGACAGGCTCCGGGCTGTCCTGCCCTCCTACACGGCATACCTGCCGTGGCCAAGGCCCTTGGGATTGGCCAGACCTACACCTGGGCACTGATCAAGGACGGCAAGATCAAGACCGTCCTACTGGGCCGTAGACGCTTGGTCCGCGACCAGGACCTCCAGGCGTTCGCCCAGTCACTCACCTCTGCGTCAACGAAGCGATAGAGGTGCTGGCATGGCGAATACTACGAACGCCCTGACGGGTTACCAAAGCATCACCGTTCACTGCGATAACGAGCAAGCGGCCTTTTTGATAGAGCGGCTCAACGGCACACGCATCTCGATCAGAATTGGCAAGACCGCCTTGTTCCTGTCAATAGCCGAAGCCGCCCAGGTGGTCGAGGCCATCACCTCGCTCATCAGTGCACCGCCATCGCAGACGGCGGTGCACTGATGAGTGCCCACAAGCGAGCAGACAAGCTCTCCATCCCCCCATCGACCACGGAGCATGCAATCCGCCAAGGTGGGACTGTTGTGTTCAGTCAAGCTCAAGCCAGTAACCTGCTGCGCCGTGCCGCCTTGAAACCTAATGGCATTCAGTTCATTCAGGCCATCACTCCTGGTGGGCGAGTTGACATTCTCATCCTGAAAAATGCCCCTGGCGGGCGGCTTCTCATGCAGCCAACGGACGCGGGCTCCTTTCTGGCGTGCTGCCTTGGGGTCGCCCTGGAGCGCATGGCGTGCCTACACAAGTTGGGTATCGCAGAGAAGCCCTTCGGCATCGTTCCCATATGGGTTGGGAGCAGCCTCATCCCCGAATATCTCCCGACAAAGGGAGGGAAGACATGACCTCTCGCAGAGCCACCACCACCCAAAAAATGAGCATGGCCAACAATGATTCAACCTCCCAGAGCGACCCTCATGGTCTAACCCAAGAACAGCAGTTCAGAGAGGCTGCATATCGCAGAGGCTTGATCCTCCCAGACGTCTTGTCGGAAGGAGCGATCGACCGATGCCCGCTCGATGGACGGGGTGACAGCAACAAGGACGGCGCATACCTGTGGAGCCCTAGTGACAGCATCGCCATTGGTGGCTTCCAGAATCACGCCGATGGCAAGAGGTGGGAGAAATGGCAAGCGGACCTTGGGCGTCCTCTTACAGCGAAGGAGGAAGCCGACTTCATGGCCCGGATCAGGGATGACCAAGCCAAGGTTGAAGTCGAGCAGGCCAAGACCCATGCCGATGCGGCGAAGGTTGCTGCGGAAATGTGGGCCGTGGCATCGCCTTGTGAGACTCATCCCTATCTAACCAAGAAGGGCGTTCAGGCACATGGTCTGCGCGTGCATGGCGACGATCTGCTCATCCCAGCTTCCAACGCAAAGGGCGAACTCACGACTGTCGAAAAGATCAGGCCGGATGGAACGAAGCGGTTTCTTACAGGCGGTAAGAAGAAGGGCAGCTGGTTCTTGATCGGAACCATCACCGACAGCTGTACCATCTACCTTGTTGAAGGCTATGCAACAGGGGCGAGCGTCCACGAGGCAACAGGCCAGCCAGTCGTGGTCGCTTTCGATGCTGGGAACATGCTGGCAGTTGCCAAGTCGATCCGGGCGAAGTACCCCCGACATGCCTTGATCATTTGTGGCGATGATGACACCTGGACTGAAAACAACCCAGGCAAGACGAAGGCCACCGAAGCCGCCAAGGCTGTAGTTGGGCAGGCACCTCTTCCCCGATTTCGGACCTGACCGAGTCAAAGGGCAGAAGGATTTCAATGACCTCCACCAGGCCCAAGGGCTTGAAGCTGTAAAGCTCAGCCTCACTCCCAGGAGGCGATTGCAGCCAGTCCGCTGGTCAGAGATGCGACACCAGTCCATCGAACCGGTCGAGTACGAAATTGAGGAGATCTCGCCCAAAGTCCCTTTCGGTCTGGTCGCTGCTCAAGGGGGCCATGGAAAGTCGATCCTTACCGTGCAGATGGCTGTGGGCAAAGCGACTGGGCTTCCAGTCCTTGGCTTCTCTACATTCAGCCCAGGTGGTGTCTGCATCGTTGCCCTGGAGGATGACCAAAAGGTAGTCCACAGGCGAATCACTGCAGCAGTGCGCTCCTACGGGGCTGATTTCACTGAAGAGCATCACAGGCTGCTTGATGCCAACCTCCGACTCCTGGTACGCCCTCGCAATCAATACGCGAGTATGGCACCTGAACTTCTCGACATGGCATTGGCTGGACTTGCCGGTGAAATCGAGGAGGCGATGAAGACGTGTGAAGCCCCCCCAGCACTCTGCTACCTGGATACCCTCAACAGTGTCCATGAAGGTGATGAGAACGATGCCAAAGAAACGCGACCACTTGTCGCAGCGATCCTGGGGCTTAACGCACGGCTAGGTTGCAGCGTGTGGGTGGTCCACCATCTAAGGAAAATCAGCAACGGGAGTCTGAAGTTTACCGATCGAATGGACCCTGAACTGGTGCGAGGCAGCAGTGCAATCGTCAATAGTTCACGCGCCACGCTCCAATTTGGGTGGGTTATATCTGGAGAGGCAAGGAAGGCCGGGCTGGACCCAGACCGTTGCACACGGCGATTTGCGGTAGTGGGGATCACCAAACTGAATGACGGGGGCGTGAACCGGAAGGCTACCCAGCACACCCAGAACGCTGGACTGTGGAGATTGGTGGCGAACGGTTCCGAGATCCTTCACGACATCCTGCAATCAAAGGGGAAGGGCACCAAAGGCAAGTCCGCAGCGGACATGGTTCTTGACGTCTTGTCGCAGCTGAAGAAGTTCCAGACCTTCGACAAGGACCAGCTGGCCGAGCGGGCATACCCGAACAGCAAGGACCCGAAGGCAGCACTCCGGCAATTGATGGGTCGGCTCCGCAAGAACGGGTTGATCCATCCCGAGAAGGACGAGTTGACCGCTGCGGGTAAGGCCAAGGTCAGCGGTAATGCCCAGTCAAGTACCTGTGACGAGGAGGCGTGACATGATCCAGACCTGTCACGCCAATGCTCGCAAAGTGACGCAATTGAAAGGACATAACAAGGCGACACCAAGCGTGACAGCTCAATTTAATTCCCATAAACACCTCCAGGGGTGGCTGGCAGAGAGCCACCCCCTGGGGGTAGGGCCTGAGCGTGACGTGACAGCTTTACGTAGTAAGGGGTCTGTCACATGTCACAACCGCTCCAATGCTCAGTCTATGGGACCCCAAAGCGTGACAGTGTCACGCACCCACCCAAGAGGCACGGTATGAGAAAAATCCTGAATGCGAAATCGAAAGCGGGGGTTGAGAAACGACCGACGTCCAGTTCTGCAAATAGTTCTGCCCTCAGCTCAGGTGTTAAGAATCAAGCGAAGAAACAAGAAGAATTTAAAGCAGAGCTACATCGAGCGCAGTTGCGCCTATCTCCCGTTACTTCTGCCGCCGTTACGTCCTCTGTCTATCTAGATGCATTAGGCAAAGTCGATTTTTGCGCCTTGTTGGACACGCTCGAGGAATCTACCGGCGCATTCATAGAGGGGATCACTGAGGTTGAGTCCATGCTGATTGGCCAGGCCTTCTCGCTTCAGGCAATTTTTATGAAGCTTGCCGACAGAGCATCTCGGACCACCCTGGTGAAACACATTGAGGTTGATCTTCGCCTCGCCTTGAAGGCCCAGGCACAGTGCTGTAGAACCCTTGAGGTGCTGGCAGGAATTAAAAACCCGCCTGTCGTCCTGGCTCGTCAAGCCAACATCACGTCTGGCCCCAACAGGTCAACAACGATTCCAGCTCTGCAACCACTCGGCCCCGTGCGAGGAAGCTAAAGTCCAACAAAACGAACTATTGGAGGGTTAGCCATGACGCATGGCTGGACCGAGGAGCGCAGAGAGAGACAAGCTGAGGCTATCCATCGATGGAAGCCGTGGAATCGATCAACAGGCCCCAAGAGCGAGGAAGGGAAAGCCACAGCCTCACGGAATGCTTGGAAGGGCGGTCAGTGGACGGAGCATAGAGCACTCGTTCGACGGATGAATCATATTCTGAGGAGCCTGAACCAGGTCTTAAAATAAATAAAATAAATATGATAACCACAGAGGAAGGTCGCCTGGATGGGCGGCCTTCCTCTTCTGCGCAGATGTGCTGCAAAACTGGTTTTCAAAAGCCAGGGCGCGGATCAGCCCTGGGATATACCCCATGGGTTGGACGAGTTCCTGGTGCCGATACCGGCCTCTGTGAGGGCCTTCTGATAGTGGGCCAAGTCCTTCGGCGAGCAGCCGCCAAACTAAAACGCTCAATCCCTTGGAAGCCCACCAGGGACAACCTAACGGTGTCCACAGCCACTGCAGCTGCCTGGTCCGAAGGGTAGCCGAAAACCCCGGTGCTGATGCAGGGGAAGGCGATGCTACGAAGACCGTGCTCGTGGGCTAGTTCCAGGGATCTCTGGTAGCAGGAGGCCAGCATCCTAGATTCTCCCTTAGATCCACCACTCCAAACCGGGCCGACTGTGTGAATGACGAATCTGGCTGGGAGGTTGTAGCCCTTGGTGATCTTGGCGTCACCCACCTTGCATCCTCCTAGGGAAAGGCACTCCATGTAGAGCTGGTGGCCAGCAGCAGCATGGATAGCTCCGTCTACACCGCCACCGCCAAGGAGGTACCCGTTGGCGGCATTTACGATGGCATCCACTTTCAGGGTGGTGATGTCTGCGAGGATGGTGGTGATTGACGCAGTTTTCGGCATCTCTACTCCATTTGGGTGAATGCGTCGCTGCCGCCTACCCTTTACCCTAGGTTTTGGCTCCCAAGACACCGGCTGAATACCAGGACACTCCTCTGGCAGCGGAAGCGCGGATGTAGGTAGGTGGAGGGTCAGGCCAATAGAGTTGAGCCTCCAGCACTCGCTCCCTATATAGATGGGGTAAGAGCATCGGGTCCTCATTGATTACCATCCGCAGTTCCTCTTCGGTTTTGTCCCGAAGAGTTGGCTCGGTACGCAGCAGAGCGAAGATACGTTGTTGCTCACTTGGAATTAGCGCAGTGATGTTCAGGTTGTGAGTCACTTCAGCCTCCTCACGCCGATCACTGATGGTCCCTCCTGAAATATCGGGTGGTCCAGTCCCATTGAAGATATTGGTTGCGGTCTCCGCTTCCTCCCGAGGGTGTTGAAGTCGTGATTGCCACGCTCGACAGAGAGGAACCCGGCACGTCGCTCTACCCCGTTGCCATCGACGCCTTCGCCCACCTCAAGGAGCCACAGGTCCTTCCCACCCCAGTCTGGGATTAGGCGTCCGAAGTCCTCGCGATGTCCCTCGGCGTCGTGATGGGAGTCCCTGCCAAATAGTTTCATCACGCCTCCTGGACATGGGAGGTCCTTCAGCCCACCAGGCACCATAGAATCAACACGCACTAGTTCCCCAGGTTCAGTTCCCTCAAGCCATGCGCCAGCGAGTTTGCCGACACCACCCCTGAATTCTAGCCAGTGGCATGGATCCGCTGGTCCAGTTGCCATGTCCACTGCAGTCCAGTCCCTCTTGCGAGTCAGTGCCGTCCGCTCTTCAAGGGCAGTGCCGAATGCACGCACATCTGCAGGGGCCATGAAACTGGTAGCGAGGAGGTGCTCATCCTCCCTGAACCAGTCGGGCTCCCAATTGAACAATGCCTGGGCAATGTCCTGAGCGTCAGGATCGAGACGATCCAGAGATGATTTTCTGAGCACCAGGCTGAGAAACAGGATCTCTAAGGCCATCACACCACCTCCGCAATGTCGAAGGTCACGGGGGCATCAGGCACCTGGGCACTGACCACCTCAATGGCTTCCAGGATGAACACCCGCTTGCGGGTTTGCTGGGCCAGGGACTTGGCTCGTGCCAGTGCAGCCTCATGACTTGCGTAGGGCTGGTTAGGCTTTCCGCCGTCCTCAATCCAGACCGCCCAAAAATGCTCGTTCATGATGTGTTCCTTTCAGGTTGTGTCCTGCGCATGGGATCGACTTGATCCGTGGCACCGTGGCATCTTGCTCGGTTGCCGGACCCCGGGATGGGGTCGCTCTGGCATGCATCTTCAGTTCCAAATCTGACTAGAATCCGTAAAACTCGATCATCTCCAACGTTTCTGCCAGCTTCAAGCCGGGGTGGTCTTTCAGAATTGACCACACCACATTTGAAGGTGGCTGCTCCCATGGAGCGTGGAACGCCTCCCAGCCCAGCAGACCAAGGTTGTGGATCGCGTATAGGTCGCCCTGCTCGGCCTCGGCTATGAGGCGGGTGATGTAGTTAGTGCTCATGGTTGCTCCTTCGTTTCGAGAGTTGTCCGCTCTCGCGCATGCCCGTGATGGATGAGCACCGTGAGTCACATTGACTTCGGTTGCTGGACTCCCTCAGGAGCCGCTCTTCATGCGGTTTCAGTATACGCCCACCAGCAACAAGCTAGCCGTGCTGTAGATCTTGCTGGAGGCGTCGGCCAGGGGCGAGGCCACTCCATCGGCTGGTTTGAAGGTATTGGCTTGGAATGTTTGCAACAGGACCGGGTAGGCCGGGCGTTTGGACAGTTTTGGCACCTGGGCTGCCAACTTAGGTGAAACCAGCACCTGTGGTCGTGGCTGTGCAGGACGGGTTGTTTAATCCCGGTGGGTATGACTTGTGTTATTAGGACAATATTTCTGTGACCGTCATCACCATGGATCAGCCGGATCCTCTCGAGTAACCGAAGGGGAACCCATGAGCAACATTCGTGTCTTCGCATTGACAGGATCGCTGCTGCTGGCCCTCGGGTGCGGTGGTAGTGGTGGTGGCGGTGGAAGTGTCACTCCTCCCCTTCCCGTTGGGCCGCAGAATCCCGCTGGCATCTATGCAGGCACCATCCAGTCGGTAGCAGCAACCGTCATTGTCTTGGACTCTGGAGAGTTCAGTTGGGCAACCAACAATGGCCTTCTTGCAACGGGCAATCTTGTTGTTTCCGGTGGTTCCTTCACTGGAACCGGCACTCTGTGGGCACCCAACGGTACTTATTTCACCGGAGTAGGTTTCACGGCCCCCGTCACTATTACGAATGGCACCGTAGTCACTGCCAGCACTATGAGCGCGAGCTATACAAGTCCAGTAGGCAACGGGTCTTTTCATTTTACATATAATCCAGTCTTTACCCGCCAAGTGACATTGACGACCTTGGCGGGCAACTACAATTACATGCAAGATGGATATGGCTATCCAGTTTCAATAAGTATTCTGAGTGACGGCACCTTTACTGGAAGGTGGTACGTCACTCCAGATTCCAGAGCATTCAGCGGGACTATTACCCAACCCAATCCGTCGCAAAACGCATTTCGAGTTCAGCTGAACATGCCTGGAGTTGGGCCATACCCCATCCCGTCAAACTATTCCGGCCTGGGCTTCCTGACAGATGGAACTTCGATGAATAGCGATTTGACCATCCTATTGACTGACTCAGGAAACCAGTGGGCGCTCAGGTTCAAAAGATAGGATGTCGAATCGGCTATCCATTCCACAACTTGATCGGACCTCTTCAGAACCTTAGTGAAGGCGAGGCCGGTTAACCTTGTCCGTTAGAGCGCTCTACGATTCCACATCAGTAACAGGAGGCTTTCATGCAAACCAACTCTAAGCTTCTGGTCATCAGTGCAATGGCCCTTGTGATGATCGGATGCTTTCGTGACAAACCAGAAGTTGACTTAACGCGTGTTTCAGTTGGTATGCGCAAAAATGAAGTGATTCAAGCTCTGGGAAAACCGACTCGTGTTTCGGTACAAGGTCCAGTCGAGTACCTCGAGTATGAGTCCTATGAAAACAGTGGATGGGACTGGAAGGGAAAACGGAATTTCCAATTTATGTTCGTTCGCATCATCAATGGCAAAGTCGATTCATTTGGTCGAAAAGGTGACTTTGATACAACGAAAAATCCAACCACTGACATCAATATCAATCAGCGCATAGAGGCTAAGGTATCTTCTACAACAGCCAATACCACCGCCCCACAAACTGGCACTTTTGATCTGAAAGCCGAACTCGAGAAATTAGAGAAGATGAAGAAAGAGGGCCTGCTAAATGAGCAGGAATATCAACAACTTCGACAACGGGCCATCGACAAGGCCAAAGCTCAATAGGTTTAAGGGTTGGCCCTGAGCGCCCTAACCCTTCGCTCAAGTCGGACCCAACCTGCACGACTTGGTTTCCTCTCTGGTGGTACATCTTTCTCGTCTTCGTTCATCTTTGCGGCTGCAGGTTGGGCCGCTTAGCTTCATCCGTTAGGCTCGCGCAACCAGCGATAAACCTCGCGGCTGTCCTTCAACCACAATGGAAGGAATTACAATGCGAATCCTTCTTCCGATCATCGTTCTAATCTTCATTTCTTGCACGACTCCAGAAAGCCGTGTTGCCAGCTCCGTTGTCCATGACCAGAAGGACACTGAATCTGTACCAAAGGAAGACCAAATCAAGGAAGCTCTGGAAACACAGGTCAAAGATATGGAATTTCTTGGCGAGGTGCATGGTTTCTCAGGTTGGTATGGTGTATTCGCAGCCAAGGGATATGCAAATGCCAAGGAAGATGCGCTGGAACAAGCTAAAGGTCTAGGTGGTACTCATGTAGTATTCGACAAGCAGGTACCTCACTATGGGGGAACCGAGGTACACGGTCGGGCATATCGAGAAGGGCCAAAAGCCCCGAAGAAATAACTCGGTGTCACTAGCCTGGTCCACACCAACACACCTCAGCCGCCTAACCCCCGCTCGGCCCCCGCATGCCGTGACTACTGATCTCCCTCATGTCCCAGTTTCCTCGACTCCACTCATCGCCTCGGTGCAGGCGTGGCCAATGTGCTTCATTCCTTAGGATTTCCTTTTCATTCACTCAAACCGGAGCAGTCATGCGGGTTAAAGACATCTTCACTCCTGGTTCATATCCTGAACATACCTTTATTAACGAGCATATCATTGATAAGCAACGACATTTCCTTGACGCGCTAGAAATGGGTTCAGGGGTTATATCAATTTCAGGACCATCAAAATCAGGGAAGACAGTTTTCGTTGAGAACCTTGTTGGCAAGGAACACCTTGTTCATGTCACAGGCGCTGGTGTGGATATACCCGAAAAATTGTGGGAGAGGGTCTTCGATAAAGTTGGGACACGTATTCGCACATCCAGATCAGCGACGAAGGCCAATGAATCTGAATTGGGTGGCAAGGTTGGGGTGAAGCCGGAATATTTGTCAAAGGAACAGCTGAAGTTACTGGTGGATTTACTCACAAAGCAGAATCCGAGAGTACTGCCGAATATTCTGCAGACTACCTAAACTTATTAGTCAAGGAATTTGGAGAAACCGAATATGTAATTTTTATCGATGATTTTCATTATATTTCAGAGAGTGCAAAGCACAAAATTGCAGAAGTCATCAAGGAGGCCGCTAGGCAGCATGTCAGGTTTGTTTGTGCTGCCGTTCCATATCGAGCAGACGATGTGATCCGAGCTAATCCAGACCTTCGGGGTCGCCTGACCAAGATCGACCTGGATTACTGGACACCAGATCGGTTGTTCCAAATAGCTGAGAAGGGGTTCGGCATTCTTGAAATTGATTTCGACACGGCCTCACTAAAATTATTGGCCGAGGAAGCCGCAGGTTCACCGCAACTGATGCAAGCTCTTTGTCTTAACGCATGCTTTGAGGCTGGAATTCGAGAGAAACCAGCATCGGTCGTAACTTTGCCTCATTCTCAGGCGTTTCTCACCAGCGTCTGTTCTCGCACTTCTGCAATGAGTGATCACACATCCGTATTGAATGTAATGAAGGAGGGTCCGAAATCTAGGGGCCAGGCTCGAAATGCCTACACGCTAAAATCTGGTGAAACGTTAGATGTCTATCCAATAATTGTTAGGGCGATTTCACTCGACCCGCCTGAGCTTACATTTCGATATCAGAATCTTCTCGACCGAATTTGCCAACTTTGTAAAAGCGATGCACCGAGTGGGTCAAGCGTTACAGGATCTTGCTCTCAAATCGCACTCCTGGCGAATGCAACTTCTGGATACGAAATTATCGAATGGGATGCTGATCACGATGTGCTAGATCTTCGTGATCCCTACTTATTATTCTTCATTCGCTGGTCCTGAGTGACCTGACTCTCCACCTTCTCGCTACATCTGCTTGTATTGCCCTCGGGGAAGCCAGTTGATTTGAGTGGGTCCAACTTGCTGCGCAGCGGTGCTGTAGATCTCGATAGAGGTCTTCGCGCTGTCGCTGGGCCAGTAGGGTAGGGAGAGTGGCAGAAGCACGACTCCTGGGGTCGGTGGGTGCGAAGGCAGGACCGGATCAGGCAGTCCCGGCCTGGGTTTTTTGGTTGACCTTCTCGTAGGGCTTGACCTTCTTCCCTGCCATCGCTGCGGCGATCCAGTTGGAGGTGTCGGTACTGGCAAGCCCCAGGACACCGTCTGTGTCCAGCCTGATATAGGTGTCACGGATCGCTCCCAGACTGTGACCTAGGAGGATGTCACCAATGGCAGCGGTGTAGCCGAGGTCGATGCATACGGTCTGGAAGGTGCGCCTCAAGTCATGCGGCACGGGTGTGTTGGTCGGGTGAATCAATCCCGCAGTCTTCATCACTCGGGACCACATTTTCGCTATACCAACGATTGGACCCTGCTTCTTCGCATCACCAATGGTCACCAGCTTGCCCGGGAACACGAAGAAGGGGTCAGGTGTCACCACCTCCCCGAGCATCTCCCGCCTGCGCTTGATGATCACCCGCAGGCTGGGGTTCAGCGGCAGCACCTTCTTGCCCTTCTTCTTCGAGGTCTTGTGGTCAACGAAGGACATGGAGTTCCGCTCTTCGTCCACATCTCCGAACTTCAGGTTCGCCGCCTCGCTCTTGCGCAGCCCACTCAGTGCCAGAAAGCGGATGAGGTCCGCAGCCGCTGGATCGAGCGTGTCCTCACGCTCCTTCTTCTCATCCTCTTCATCCTTCTCCTCGTTCGCTGCGAGCCACGCTGCCTCTAGCTGGACGAGTGCTGCTTCCAGGGCTGCATACTCTCTCGGCTTGAAGGTGCGCTCCCGCTTGCTCTCCTCTGACTTCTCGAAGCCGAGGCATGGGTTGGTGCCCTTGGTGATCTTCCCTGCAATCGCGGCCCTCTTCAGCAGGTTGGACAGCACTGCCACCGCACGGTTCGCATTGGTGGTGTGACCACCCTCAGCGACTGCCTCGTGCAGGTCGTTCACATCCTCGTCCTTGATGCTACGCAGCTTCTTCTCACCCAGGAGTGGGAGGATGTGCTTAGTGAGCAGGGACTCGTAGCTGGCCTGCGTGGTGGGCTTCAGCTTCAGCTTGCCCTTCTCACTCACTCGCCAAACCTCCACCCAGGCATTGAGGTCCGGTGTAGCCTTAGTCGCCTTCGCTTCCTTGCCAGGGTGCTCCTTCTTGGTCTCAAAGGCTTGTCTGCGTGTCCTGGCCCAGCTCCGGGCCCCCTGCACCTGCTCACCGTTCTCGTCTGTCCGGCCCTCAAGGGTCCAGTTCTCTACAGGTCCGAGAGTGGCGCAGACCTTCTTCCCGTCCTTTCCCTGGAACCGGACGCGGAAGAAACGACCACCAGCGGGAGTGACCCGGACATGGAACCCCTTGATCTCGGAGTCCCATATGGTCTTGGTGGCTTTCCGTGCACGGTCATCCGTGAGCCTGATGTTGGTGCGTGTGCGTTCGGGCTTCAGCGTTGTGGGCTTCTTGGCGACCATGAACCACCTCCGTGGTCCTAGTGTGGTCCTACAGGAGTTACTTCACAAGCCTTCACTGCCTGTCGTCACCTTTCATCAAGATTGAAAACAGGAAAGTTGAGAAGTCGTGTGATAGGTAGTGAAGCGTGGATCGTTGGACTACGAATCTGAGGGTCGGGCGTTCGAGTCGCTCCGGGACCACCAGTAAAACCAAACACTCAGGCCCATCCTTGTGGTGGGCCTTTGATTTTGTGATGAGTCCACCCGTGTTTGCGCCCAATTGGCGCAGCGGTTTTCTGCCTTCCCAGCCAGGCGTTGCTGGGCGGGGGCAGAAAGTAGGGCTTGGCGTGCTCCAGCCACCCAAGGTGTCCAAGTCCTCCGGCGAGGCCCCTGTTCCGGTTGCTTTCACACCCCTTGTGCCTGAACCTCTGCCCAGGCCTTGCCTGCCGCACCCGAAGGCTACCTGGAGAAGACCCATGTTCCGGTCACCGATGATCCCCCTGGTCTTCCTGGCCCTCCCTTTGTTCGCACAAGCGCCCGCCAAGATCCTGGACTTCGCCGCCGAGACGGTTGGCGAGGAGCCTCGGTCCCTTATCCCCATTGTCGGGAAGTGGACCGTTACCCAGGACCAGGGGCGGAAGGTGGTGAAGGTCGATGGAACCCGCTGGAGGGAGGGGCAGCGTCTGGCCAACCTCCCCGCCAGAGCCAGAGCCCTGTACGGAGAGCGGTACGCGGAATTCCTCGACAGCGTGAAGGCCTTCGCCTACTTCCCCTATGCGGTTGCCCGGGATGTGAGCGACTTCCAGGAAGGGGAGATCACCTTGCGCTTCAAGGCTGTGGCCGGGCGGGTGGATCAGGCCACCGGCATCCTCTTCGACCTGAGGCCGAATGGCAACTACTACGCCCTGCGGGCCAACGCCCTCGAGAACAACCTCGCCCTCTGGCGCGTCGTGAAGGGTAAGCGGAACGCGGTGAAGTGGGCCCGGAACTTGACGATCGTTCGTGGCCAGTGGCACGAGCTCAAGGTCCTGGTCAAAGGCCGGAACCTGGAAGGCTTTCTCGATGGCAACCGTTTCCTGGAGCACACCCTCGACCAGGCGGTCAGCGGCCATGTGGGCATTTGGACCAAGGCGGACAGCGTCTGCGTGTTCGAACGGTTCTTGGTTGCGGCCCCGGGCTGAGGGCCGTGGGCAGGTACCGCTCGCTTGAAGGCAACCCGGGCGGGAGTAACCTGGGCACATGTCCACCCGCGAGCCCATGCCTGCCCGGCCACCGGAGCTTAAGCACCCAGGCCGCTCATGTACCTGGAGCTGCCGGGGGCATTGTCCGACCTGCCAGGCCGGTCCTCCGGGGCAGGAATGCCACTCTTCACCCTCCCCGGAAGGATTTCCGATAGGCGGGTTACCTGCCAGTTGAACAGGGGCCTGGGAACGACGCAGCGGAGTCCAGGCCTTGACCCGTCCGAAGGGAGCTCCTCGATGACTGCCGGACCCCGAAATATCCCCACGCCCCGGGCCGGAGGCATGCAGGTGCCCGAGATCATCGACGCCTTCGCCCACCGGATGATGTACTCCATCGCCAAGGACGCGCACACGGCCTCCGAGTTCGATGTCTATCAGGGACTGGCCTTCGCCGTTCGCGACCGGCTCATGGAGCGGTGGTTCAGCACGCAAAGCACCTACTACCACCAGGACGCCAAGCGGGTCTACTACCTCTCCCTGGAATTCCTCATGGGGCGGGCGCTCCTCAACAATGTGGTGAACCTTGGCGCCGAGGATGCCTACAGCCGGGCGATGGGGGAACTCGGGTTCCGGCTCGAGGGCATCACGGAGCAGGAGTGGGACGCGGGGCTGGGCAACGGCGGCCTCGGCCGGTTGGCCGCCTGCATCCTGGACGCCGCGGCCACCCTGGAATTGCCCTTCTACGGCTACGGCATCCGCTACGAGTACGGGATCTTCTACCAAAAGATCATCGACGGCCAGCAGGCGGAGTACCCCGATGGTTGGTTGCGCTACGGCAACCCCTGGGAGATCCAGCGCCCGGACGCCATCTTCCCGGTGCGTTTCCACGGCCGGACCCAGGGCCACTTCGACGCCGACGGGCGCTACCGCGTGGAATGGTTGGACACCCAGGATGTCTGGGCCATGGCCTACGACACGCCCATCGCGGGGTACCGCAATGGCACGGTCAACACCCTGCGGCTCTGGTCGGCCAAGTCCAGCCGTGAATTCGACCTGGCGAGGTTCAACTCGGGCCAGTACGTGCGGGCCGTGGAGGACAAGACCATCTCCGAGAACATCTCGAAGGTGCTCTACCCGGCGGACGACCAGAGCGCCGGGAAGGAACTGCGCCTGAAGCAGCAGTACTTCTTCGTGTCGGCCACCCTCCAGGACGTGGTGCGCCGGTTCAAGAAGCGGCCCAGCTGGCGCTGGGAGGACCTGCCCGACAAGGTGGCCGTCCAGATGAACGACACCCACCCGGCCCTGGTGGTTCCGGAGCTCATGCGGGTGCTGCTGGACCAGGAGGGCCTGGAGTGGGACTTAGCCTGGGCCCTCACTCAGCAGGTCTGCGCCTACACCAACCACACCATCCTGCCGGAGGCCATGGAGGTCTGGCCCATGGAGCTGTGGCGCAACCTGCTGCCCCGCCATGCGGAGATCGTCGAGGAGATCGACCGCCGCTTCCGGCTGACGGTGCGGGAACGCTACCCCTTCGACGATGCCAAGCTCCAGCGCCTGGCCATCGTGGACAACGGCCACAGCGTGCGCATGGCCAACCTGGCCATCGTGGGCAGCCACTCCGTCAACGGCGTGGCGCAGCTCCACACGGACATCCTGAAGGCCTCGACCTTCCGGGAGATGGACGAGCTCTTCCCGGGCCGCCTCAACAACAAGACCAACGGCATCACTCCCCGGCGCTGGCTGCTCAAGTGCAACCCGGGCCTGGCCCGCCTGGTGACGGAGGCCATCGGTGAAGGCTGGATCCGCGACCTGGATGCCCTGCGCGACCTGGAGCGCTTCGCCACTGACGCGTCCTTCCAGGAACGCTGGACGCGGGTCAAGCGCGCCAACAAGGAAGCGCTGGCCACCTGGGCGGGGCAGTCCCTGGATGCCAGCCTGGATCCAGATTTCCTCTTCGATGTCCAGGTGAAGCGGATCCACGAATACAAGCGGCAGCTGCTGAACCTCCTGCACGTCGCGACGCTCTGGAACCGCCTGCGGGACGGCGGGGATGCCGGCGTGCCCAGGGCCGTCATGATCGGTGGAAAGGCCGCTCCCGCCTATTGGGTGGCGAAGAACATCATCCACCTCACCAACGCCATGGCCCAGGCGATCCAGGCCGACCCCGCCACCCAGGGCCGCCTCAGCCTGGCCTTCCTGCCTAACTACCGGGTGAGCCTGGCCGAGCTGGTCTTCCCCGCCTCAGAGCTTTCCGAGCAGATCTCCACGGCCGGCACCGAGGCCTCGGGCACCGGCAACATGAAGGCGGCCCTCAACGGTGCCCTCACCATCGGCACACTGGACGGCGCCAACATCGAGATCAAGGAAGAAGTGGGCGAGCCCAACATCTTCATCTTCGGGCACACGGCGGAAGGCATCGTCGGGTTGCGGGACTCCGGCTACCGGCCCGGAGACTGGATCCAGGGCAACCCGGAGCTCCGGGGGGCCATCGAGACCATCTCGACCCTCGACGGCGGGCGCTTCCAGTCTTTGGGCCAGATCCTCCGGGATTCGGACCACTACTTCCACTGCGCGGACTACGCCTCGTATCTGGAAGGGCAGGAACGGGTCTCGACCACCTATGCGGATCCCACAGAGTGGGCTCGCAGGTCCATCCTGAACGTGGCGGGGATGGGCAAGTTCTCCATCGACCGCACCGTCCGGGAATACGCCAGGGAGATTTGGAATGCGGCTCCCGTCCCCGTACCGCTGCCCTGACCCGTTCTGCCCCACGACCAATCAACCAGGAAGTGTGCCATGTCCAACCCCATCCGACGCATCGCCATCTCCACCGGGGGCGGCGACGCTCCTGGTCTCAATGCCGTCATCCGCGCCGTGGTCATCGCAGCCTCCAACCGAGGATGGGAGACCTACGGCATCCGCGAGGGCTTCAATGGCATCCTCTTCCCCGAGCGGTTTCCCGATGGGGGCGTGTTCCGGCTGACCAGGGACCGGGTACGGGGCATCGGCCACCTGGGTGGCACCATCCTCGGAACGACCAACAAGGGCAATCCGCTGCACTTTCCCATGAAGATGGCAGACGGCACGGTCAAGGATGTGGACCGGACCGATGAGATCCTGGAGTGCTTCGCACGCAAGGAACTGGATGCGCTCATCTCCATCGGCGGCGACGGGTCGCTCACCATCGCCCATGCCCTCTTCCAGAAGGGCCTGCGCGTGGTGGGCGTGCCCAAGACCATCGACAACGACCTCGACAAGACCTACACCACCTTCGGCTTCGACACGGCCGTGGGCTTCGCCACCGAGTGCCTGGACCGCCTGCACAGTACGGCCGAGAGTCACCAGCGCGTGTTCGTGGTCGAGATGATGGGGCGCTACGCGGGCTGGATCGCCCTCAATTCGGGCATCTCCGGCAGCGCCCACGCCATTCTGATCCCCGAGATCCCCTTCGACCTGGACAAGGTCGCCGCCAAGATCCGGGCCCGGGACCAGGTGGGGCGCATGTACTCCCTGGTGGTGGTGGCCGAGGGGGCGCAGCCGGCCCATGGCCACCGCTCCGTGCTGGAGCAGGCGGAGGTCGGCCACGCCGAGCGCCTGGGGGGCATCGGGGAGTGGGTCGCCAGGGAGCTGCAGGAACGCACCGGGAAGGAGGCTCGCGTGGTCGTCCTGGGCCACCTGCTGCGTGGCGGCAGCCCCACCAGCTTCGACCGCCTTGCGGCCCTCCGTTTTGGCACCGCCGCCGTGCGGGCCCTGGAGGAGGGGCAGAACGGCATCATGGTGGCCCTGGCCCTGGCGGGGGTGAACTACGTGCCCCTGGAAGAGGTCGCCGGCCGCATGAAGGCCGTTCCCCTGGATTGCGACACCCTGCAGACGGGACGCGACCTTGGGATCGCCTTCGGCGACTAGGTTTTTTCCGGAAGAATCAAGAGCAGGGAATCCACAACCAGTCCGGAAACCTGCGGGATGCGTCTCGTCGCACGGGCGCAAGGGCGCTCATGGGAGGGTTTTACCGACCCATCGTTCAGTCTCGGTACTGGTTCGTAACACCCTTGTTTCCTTGAGTTCATCTGGGTGTTGATACCCTTATGTGCGTTGCATCACAAGGGCGGGAACCTCCACGGGTTTTTGGTGGACGCCACCTTTTGGCCCGTTTAGCTTGAACTCCACAGACCCCACCCAGGCACGCTGGTCCGTTGGTCAGACCACCCTCTGCTTGGTCATCCCACCGCCCCCCAACCCTCCCACTTAGGAGCACACCCATGAAGATCTCCCGCATCGCCGGCATCGCCGCGCTGCTCACCGCCGGGTTCGCCTCGGCCCAGACCCCCACCGTCAAGATTGAAGGCGTCCTCCTCGAGTTCTGGGCTACCCAGATGATGGACAACAACCTGCGGTACAACTCCACCGCCGCCCCCGGGGCTGGAAATGCCGCCAAGTACTACACGCTCGATTCCCGCTTCCAGGAGAACAACTTCGCGGTGAAGCGCTCCGAGATCTACATGAGCGGCACCGTGACGGACACGATCAGCTGGAACCTCATGTTCGATCCCAACAACAGCAACACCACCGCCGCGCCGAACAATGTCCTGCAGGATTTCGTCCTGACCTGGGCCCCCGTCAAGGGCTTCAACATCAAGGCCGGCCAGTTCAAAATGCCGACCGCCTATGAGGCCACCCTCGTTGCCGCCCGCGAGATCCTCTTCTTCGAGCGCAACCAGATCAATCGCCGCTTCGCCGATGCCCGCGACCGCGGCATCTGGGCCAGCTACACCTATGGCGATGCCAAGGCCTTCCAGGGCAAGCTCAACTTCGCCATCTCCAACGGCACCACGGAAGACGGCGCCGGCGGCAAGAACAACGAGAACACCCTGACTGGTGCCGGCAACGCCCAGAAGGACTACACCTTCCGCTTCGAGAGCACCTTCCTGTCCAAGCACAAGGCTGGCGCCTACTACCGCGAAGGCGTGACCAACCTGAAGGACTCCTCCATGTCGGCGGCCACGGTGCCGGCTTCCTGGACGGTCGGCGCTCCCTCCGCCACCCAGATCAAGGACAACAAGGACAAGACGACCCTGATGGGCGCCTACTATGCCTTCAATACTGCCAACTTCCAGGTGAGCGCCGAGTACGCCACGGGCCTGCTGGGCCGCCGCTACCCCTCTCTTCGCCGCCGCCGGCACCGCGCCCCTGCGCGAGCACCTCGACCAGAAGTTCACCGGCTACGTGGTGGACGGCGCCTACAAGATGGGCAACCACTGGATCACCGGCCGCTACGACATGCTGAACTACAACTCCGGCGACAACTGGTACACCGCCTTCAACCCCTACAAGAACACCACCGCCGGCGTGGCCACGGGCAACGACCTCAGCCCGAAGTACACGGAAATCACCGTGGGCTACAACTACGTCTTCATCCCCACCAAGCAGTCCGCGGGCAAGCTGAAGCTCGACTACGTCATGCGCAGCAAGAACTTCCTGACCCCCCGCGCCGGCCAGACCGGAGAGCAGGGTGGGGACAGCCTCGTGGCCTCCCTGATGTGGTCCTACTAAGTCGACCTGGTTAGTCGATTCTTCTATTCGCAACACCACGGAACTCCTGGGTCACATCCCATGAGTTCCGTGGTTTTTTTGTGGCGATCGGGTGTAGAATTCCCAATACCACCCATCCACATCTTCTTTGTTCAGGAGCAGCCATGCGCAAGCACCTCTTAGCCCTGGGCGCCACTCTGGCGCTGTCCCCGTGCCTGTTGGCACAGAAGATCGGCGTCATCAACTCCATGAGCGGCCCCGAGGCGCCCATCGGCGAGAACATCACCAACGGCATCAAGCTGGCGGAAGAGGATCTCAAGAAGAAGGGCCTCGCGCTCCAACTGGTATGGGAAGACGACACGGGCAAGCCGCAGATCTCCATGAGCGCGATGGAGAAGCTGGCCACCCGCGACAACGTGGTGGGCGTGGTGGGCCCCTACACCTCGGCCTGTTCCAACGCCGTCGCCAAGCTGGCGGAAAAGTACAAGGTGTCGCTGCTGATCCCGGCCGCCGCCAAGGAGGAGATCACCCGCCAGGGCCTGAAGTACGTCTTCCGCATGAACGCCCCGGCCGATAAATACGCCTCCAGCCTCATCGACGCGGCGCTGTCGCTGGGGAAGCCGAAGACCATCGCCTTCGTGTACGAGAACACCGATTTCGGAACCTCCACGTCGAAGACCGCGAAGGACTATGTGGCCACCAAGGGCATGCAGGTGGTGGCGGACGTGTCGTACCCCAAGGGGTCGGCGGACTACCGGTCCACCTTGGCCCAGATCAAGTCGAAGAACCCCGACCTGGTGTTCATGGTCTCCTACGTGGCCGACGCCATCCTGCTGATGCGGCAGTCCAAGGAAGTGGGCCTTCAGCCGCAGGCCTTCCTCGGCGCTGGCGCCGGCTTCACGACCACCGAGTTCGCCAAGGAGAAGGCCATCTCCGAGAGCGTCATCTCCTGCACCCAGTGGACGGATGACGTGAGCTGGCCCGGCGCGAAGGACTTCGGCACCCGCTACAAGGCCAAGTTCGGCAAGGAGCCCACCTACCACGCCGCCTGCGCCTACGCCTCGATGATGATCATGGCGGAGACCGCCAAGAACGCTGGTGGCGACCGCGCCAAGACCCGTGACGCACTCAAGGCTGGCAAGTGGGACGGCGTCATGGGCGAGGTGAAGTTCGCGGACTACGATGGCTTCACGAACCAGAACAACCACCAGATGCTGGTGCAGCAGATCCTCTCCGGCAACTACGAGACGATCCTGCCCACCAAATTCGCCACGAAGAAGGCGGTCTACCCCTTCCCGAAGTGGAAGTAGATGAGTGATCTGTCCCGGGAGGCGCGACGCGCCTCCCGGGGCCCAGTGCCGATGTTCGACTGAGCCGAGCTTTGGCTTGATTTACCGGAGGTTTCCACGCCCATGGCTGTCTTCATGCAATCCCTCATCAGCGGCATCCTGATCGGCGGGGTGTACGCGCTCATCGGCATCGGCCTCACGCTCATCTTCGGCGTGATGCGGGTCATCAACTTCGCCCACGGCGACATCCTGATGGTGGGGATGTACCTCACCTACATCATCTTCACGATGCTGGGCATCGACCCCTTCGTCTCGGTGCTGATCACCTTCCCCCTGATGTTCCTGTTCGGGGGCTTCCTCCAGAAGGTGTTCATCAACCGGGTGCTGAACGCCCTGGCCCAGAACCAGATCCTCCTGACCATCGGCCTCGGGCTCATCATGAGCAACACGGTGATGCTGATCTTCACCTCCGACTACAAGATCCTCACCACATCCTATTCCTCCTCCACGATGCAGGTGGGTGGCGGGGTCTCGGTGTCCACGCCCCTGCTGATCTCCTTCCTGATCACCTCGGCCATCACCGCGGCGCTGTACTGGTTCCTGCTGAAGACCGACACGGGGCAGGCCATCCGCGCCACGGCCCAGGACCGGGATGCGGCCCAGCTCATGGGCATCAACGTGAAGCGCATGTCCATCATCGCGTTTGGACTCGGCTCTGCCCTGGCGGGCACCGCGGGCGCACTGATCTCGCCGACCTACTACATCTTCCCCCAGGTGGGTGGGGTCTTCACGCTGAAGGCCTTCGTCATCACCGTACTGGGAGGCATGGGCAGCGTGGTGGGCGCCACTCTCGGCGGGATCCTGATTGGCGTCACCGAATCCATGAGCGCGGTCTACATCTCCTCGGGATGGAAGGATGTGATCGTCTTTGTGCTCTTCCTGCTGGTGCTCCTCTTCAAGCCCTCGGGCCTGATGGGCAAGTCGCGGACCTGAGGAGATCGACATGACCAAGACCATCCTCAAGGCCATCCTCGTGCTCGGGGCCCTCGGCGGCCTCCTGATCATTCCCAGATACGTGGACAGCCCCTACGCGCTCCACATGATGATCCTGCTGTTCATGAGCGTGATGATGGGGCAGAGCTGGAACATCCTTGGCGGCTATGCCGGCCAGCATTCCGTCGGCCACGCGGCCTACTTCGGCGTGGGCGCCTACACCACCATGATGCTCATGCACACCAAGCAGATCGCCCCATGGTATGGCGTGTGGGCCGGCATCGCCCTGGTGATCGTGGTGGCCCTGATCATCGGCAGCATCTGCTTCCGCCTCCGGGGTCCGTACTTCGTGCTGGCCTCCATCGCCGTGGCGGAGATCCTCCGGCTGTCCGCCATCAACCTGACCACCCTGACCAATGGCGCCGAAGGCATCCTGGCCACCGAACTGCCCGCATTCACGATCGGTGGGACCCTCATCACGGACTTCGCCACCAAGGTGCCGTTCTACTACATCGGCCTCTTCCTGGTCGCGCTCACCATCGCCGTCACGTATCTGGTTCAGCATTCCAAATTGGGTTACTTCTTCCAGGCCATCCGCGAAGACCAGGACGCGGCCCACTCGCTGGGCATCTCCATTTCCCTCTACAAGAACATCGCGCTCGTCATCTCGGCAGTGCTCACCTCCCTGGCCGGCAGCTTCTACGGCATCTACGTGGGCTTCGTGGACCCGCCGACCGTGCTGGGCCTGGATGTGTCCGTCCAGATCATGCTGATCTGCATCATCGGCGGCATGGGAACGCTGTGGGGCCCGGTGCTTGGCTCGCTGGTTCTAGTGCCACTTTCGGAGGCCCTGCGCAGCAACATGATCACCGAGGCGCTGGTGAAGATCGGCTTGGTGAATGCCGAGTCGAAAATCGGGATCTTCTTAAAGGAGAACCTCTCCCACGCCCATGTGCTGCTCTACGGAATCCTCGTGGTGGTGGTCATCCTCTTCATGCCGGACGGACTCATGGGATTCATCAAGAAGCTGGCCAAAGGCCGGAAGCAGGAGGCAGTCTGATGGCCATCCTGGAGATCAAGAACGTCAGCAAGTTCTTCGGTGGCCTGGCGGCCAATTCCAACGTCTCCTTCTCTGTGGAGGAGGGGATGATCATGGGGCTCATCGGGCCCAACGGCGCCGGCAAGACCACCCTGTTCAACTGCATCACCGGCTACTATCCGCCCTCGAAAGGGGAGATCACCTTCGACGGCCGGCGCATGAACGGCTTGGATCCGGACAAGGTCTGCATGCTGGGCATGGTGCGCACCTGGCAGAAGGTGCGGCCCCT
Source organism: Candidatus Geothrix odensensis (assembly GCA_016714685.1). GTDB lineage: Bacteria > Acidobacteriota > Holophagae > Holophagales > Holophagaceae > Geothrix > Geothrix odensensis. The sequence continues at coordinate 752,662 of JADKCH010000001.1, read as the reverse complement.
GGCCAAGCTCTCCGTGGTGGACAACGTCATGGTGGGCGCCCTGGCGCGCACGTCATCCCTGAAGGTCGCCCGGGAACTGGCCATGGAGCAGATCAAGGTGGTCCGCATGGAGCACCGTGCGGATTTCATCGCGGGCGGCCTGCCCATCGGGGAACGGAAGAAGCTGGAGGTGGCCCGCGCCCTCGCCACGCAGCCCAAGCTGCTGCTGCTGGACGAGGTGATGGGCGGCCTGAACCCGGCCGAGAGCGAGGAGATCATCCAGCTCATCCTCGACATCAAGAAACGGGGGCTCACCCAGATGGTCATCGAGCATGACATGAAGGCCATCATGCGCATCTCGGACCGGATCGTCGTCCTGACCTCGGGGGAGAAGCTCACGGAGGGCTCCCCCCAGGAAGTCGTCAGCAACCCCGACGTGATCAGCGCCTACCTGGGTGAAGCCCATGCTTAAGATCGAGAAGCTCAATTTCGCCTACGGTGATCTGAAGGTGCTCTGGGACGTGGACCTGGAAGTGAACCAGGGCGAGATCGTCACCGTCGTCGGCGCCAATGGCGCCGGCAAATCCACGACGCTCAAGAACATCTCCCGGCTGGTCAAGCCGAGCTCCGGCACCATCACTTTCGAGGGCATGGACCTCGGCAAGATGCAGTCGCACCACGTAGTGGAGGCGGGACTGGTCCAGGTGCCCGAAGGCCGCCGCATCTTCCCCGAGATGACCGTGTTGGAGAACCTCCGCATGGGGTCCTACGTCAAGGCCACCCGGGCCGACCGGCAGAAGAACATCGACTGGGTCTTCGATCTGTTCCCCAGGCTCAAAGAGCGTGAGAAGCAGCTGGGGGGCACCATGTCCGGTGGCGAACAGCAGATGCTGGCCATCGCCCGAGGCCTCATGGCCAACCCGAAGATCCTGCTGCTGGATGAGCCGTCTCTCGGTCTTTCCCCACTGCTGGTTAAGAACATCTTCGACATCATCACCGGCATCAACAAGGAGGGGGTTACCATTCTCCTGGTCGAGCAGAACGTCTACCAGTCCCTGCGCATCTCCCACCGGGCCTACGTCATGGAAACCGGCCGGGTGGTGCTCACCGGGAAAGGTGACGAACTGCTCAACAACGATCATATTAAGAAGGCCTTCCTGGGCATGTGAGGAGAAGACGATGACTTCCGTCGAAAAGTGGATGACCAAGAACCCCATCACCATCGATCAGGATGCTTCGATCATCGAAGCCATCCATCTCATGAAGGAGAAGGGCATCAGGCGCCTGCCCGTCATGGCCAAGGGCCAGTTCACGGGGCTGATCACGGAACGGATGATCAAGGACTACACGCCCGGGAAGGCGACTTCACTCGACACCTGGGAAGTCCACTACCTGCTGTCCAAGACGCCGGTCAAGGACGTCATGAATTCTTCGCCCCGGACCATCCGGCCCGAGGAAGACCTCGCCACGGCGGCCCAGGCCATCCTGGACCACAAGCTGTACGGCCTCTGCGTGGTGGATGCCAAGGGTGAGCTCGTCGGCATCATGTCCGTTGGCGACATGCTCCGCGCCGTGGTGGAGTTCGCGAAGTCCGAAAAGTAAGGACCCCCAGGCGGAGCGGGTTGACCCCGCCTCCAGTGATCCGGGAACATCGGGAGGGAAGCCCCTTCCCCTGGAGGAACCTTGAGCACAGCTCAACGCTTGCGCGACATCCGCGACGGATTTGAGCGCCCCTTCTGGGTGGCCAACGTCACCGAGCTATTCGAGCGTCTGTCGTACTACGCGGCCTTCGCCTCCCTGGCGCGGTATCTGAACGAGTCGCTCGGATTCCCGACGCAGGATGCCAGCAGCCTGGCAGGCCTCTTCGGGGGGCTGGTCTGGTTCCTTGCGGCTTTCGGCGGGGCCATCGCGGACCGCCTCGGTTTCCGAAGGTCGCTCTCCCTGGCGTACTTGATCCTCAGCTGCTCCTACTTCCTGCTGGGATCGCTGGGATCCTCCTGGATGCTGCCGATCCGTGGCATGGTGCCCCTGGGCGCATTGGTGGCGTTCCTGCTCATGCTGCCGGCTCTGGGCATCGCCCTGGTGAAGCCGGCCGTGGTCGGGACCACGGCACGAGCCTCCAAGGACAATGTCCGCTCCATCGGCTATTCGATCTACTACACGCTGGTGAACATCGGCGGCGCGGCCGGTCCCTTCGTCGCCTCCTATGTCCACCGGCACATGAGCGTGGAGAACGTCTTCCGCGTGGCCGCGGTGAGCGTTTTCGTGATGTTCTTCGCGGTGCTGGTGATGTTCAAGGAGCCACGAAAGGAGGGCGATGCCCCGCCACCTTCCCTGGCGGAGACCGGCAGGAACTTCCTCACCGTGATCTCGAACCCGAAGTTCATGCTGTTCCTGCTGATCTTCACGGGGTACTGGGTGGTGTACTGGCAGGAGTTCATCACGCTTCCCCTGTATGTGGCGAAATACATAGATCCCAAGGCGGACACCGAGCTCCTGCTGATGACCGGTCCGCTGGTGGTGATCTCCTTGACCGTGCTGATCAACCTGGCGACGCAGCGGATCTCGTCCGTCAAGGCCGTCACGCTCGGAACCCTGATGTCCTCCCTGGCCTGGATCGTGCTGATCTTCATGCCCTCCGTGACCGGCGTGATCATCACGCTCGTCTGCGTCGCCCTCGGTGAGATCGTCCAGTCGCCACGCTACTACGAGTACATTTCGCGCCTGGCCCCCCCCGGGCAGCAGGGCACCTACATGGGCTTCGCGTTCCTTCCGATCGGTCTCGGTTCACTGATCGGTGGCTGGTTCGGCGGCAAGCTGATGCATCACTTCGGCGAAGTGAAGCACCAGCCGGCAGGCATGCTCTGGACGATCATCGGGGTGGGCGTGCTCACGGCGGCGTTGCTGTGGGTGTACGACCGCATGCTGCCGGCGAAGGCGGATTGAGGCCTACAGATACCGGGAGATGAAGTCCCAGCGGGCGCGGACGAGGTCCCAGTTCTGCCAGGGCTTGCCGAACGCGCTCACGTGATCGGCGCCGGGGTACAGGCGCAGGTCGAAGTCCTTGCCGGCCTTCTGCAGCGCGTCGACGAGCATCACCGTGTTCTGGGGATGCACGTTGTCGTCCAGGGTGCCGTGCAGGATGAGGAGCCGCCCCGAGAGGTCCTTGGCGGCCTTCACCACGGAGCTGGCCTCATAGCCGGCCTTGTTGTCGGCGGGGAGCCCCATGTAGCGCTCGGTGTAGATGCTGTCGTAGAGGCTCCAGTCCACCACGGGGGCGCCGGCGATGCCCAGCTTCCAGCCCTTGCTGTGGGTGAGGGCGAAGGCGGTCATGAAGCCGCCGTAGCTCCAGCCATCCAGGCAGATGCGGTCCATGTCCGCCCAGCCCTGGGCCTTCAGCCAGGCGTGGCCGTCCAGCAGGTCCTGCAGCTCCTGGACGCCGAGGTTCCGGTGGACGCCGTAGGCGCTGGCCAGCCCCTTGGCCGAGGCGCTGCGGTTGTCGCAGATCCAGGTGGCGATGCCCTGCTGGGCCAGGAACTGGTACCAGAGCATGTCGCGGCTCCAGGCGTTGCGCACCGTGGGGGCGGCCGGGCCGCTGTAGGTGTGCTGGAAGACCGGGTATTTTTTCGTGGGATCGAAGTCCACGGGGAGCACAAGCAGGGTCTCCATGGGGAAGCCGTCCCGGGTCTTCACCTGCTGGAACCGGACTTCGCCCAGCTTCAGCTTCTTCAGGTTCTCGCTGGGGTTGGCGTCAATGAGGCGCAGCTGCTTCCCGGCGCCATCGTGCAGCGATTGCCGCGCGGGCGTGCGGATGTCGCTCCAGGTGTCCAGGAAGGCGGTCCGGGCGGCATTGAAGCGCACCCGGTGTGTGCCGGGCAGGTCCGTGAGCCGCGTCAGGCCCTTGCCGTCGATCCCGATGCAGTAGGCGTCCAGGCCGATGGGACTGCGCTCGGTGGCGTCGAAGTAGAGCAGGCGGCCCTTGGCGTCCACGCCATGGACCTTCTTCACATCCCAATCGCCCGTGGTGACGGCGCCGAGCAGATGGCCACCCTGGTCGTAGTGGTAGACGTGGTGATGGCCGGTCCGTTCCGATTCCCACAGGAACGTGCCATCGGGGAGGAAGTGGGGCAGGGGGAGGCGCTCCTGCCAGGCCTGCTTCTCCTCCCGGATCAGCAGCGTGGACGCCGCCCCTTCGTAGCGACGAAGCTCCAGCCAGGACTGCACCCGGTCCTGGTGGGCGGCGAGCAGCCGGCCCGTTGGATCCCAGCCCACCTGCACGATGAGCGTCTCCCTGCCCGCGTGGGGATTCTTCAGCCAGGTGGTGCGGCCAGCCAGGTCCACCACGCCCAGACGGGCCGTGGGGTTGGGATCGCCGGCCTTGGGATAGCGGGCCTTCACGAGCTGGTGGGGCTGGGTGCGGTCATCCACGAGGGTGAAGACCGGGACCTTGGTTTCGTCGAGGCTCAGGTAGGCCAGCCGCTTGGAATCCGGCGACCACCAGAAGGCCCGGAAGCTGCCGCGGCCATAGACCTCCTCCTGGTAGACCCAGTCCAGGCGGCCGTTGAAGACGGTCTCGCTGCCTCCGGATGTCAGGCGGGTCTCCTTGGCCGTGGCCACGGCCACGCGGTAGAGGTCGTTTCCGCGCAGGTAGGCCACCTGGGTGCCATCGGGGCTGAAGGTGGCCTCGTCGGGACGGCCGCCCGCGAGCCGCTTGGCGGCAGAAGCTTTCACGTCCACATGGAAGAGTGAGTCGGCCACGGTGATCAGGAAGGCGCTGCGGCCCTCGTTCCAGGTGAGGCTGCCCCGTCCGAGGGCGGTCCGGGCCTCCGCCTCGGCAGCTCCGGCGGCCACCAGGGCGGCCTGGAGCGGGGCCGATTCGATCAGCGGCTTGGCTTCCCAGGTTGTGGGTTCCACGCGGAGGAGGGCCACCTGGTCGCCCTCCCGTCGCGTCTGCATCAGGCTTCCGTCCGGCAGCCACTCCAGCCGGGTGGAGGGTGTCCCCACGAAGGTCTTCTTGAGGGTGGGGTGGGCGATGGCCTCGAGGGTGAGGCGTTCCGTGCCCTGGCCGAGCAGGAGGGACACCAGGAACAGACAGGCCAAGCTGGCGCGGAAGGACATGGCGCACTCCGAAGGGGACCTAATATATATCGCATATTGAGGCCTCTTTGGGCCTCTCAGAGGTCTCTGCCGACTGCCTTAGAGGGGAAGGTGCGGCCGGGTGAGATGCGATGGCCGGTGGCGGTCACCAATAGGTTGTCCTCGATGCGGATGCCGCCACAGGGGGTGAGCTCGTCGATGAGGGTCCAGTCGAACTTGGCCTTATGCTCGTTCTCGCGGAAGGGGCGGAGCAGCATGGGGATGAAGTAGAGACCCGGCTCCACCGTGAAGACCTGGTCCGCATCAATGGCGCGCGTGGTGCGCAGCGTGGGGTGCTGGGGCGGGGGCGGGGCCGGGGTTCCGTCCGGCGTGCCCTGGCGGCCGGCCACATCGTGGACCTGGATCCCCAGATGATGGCCCAGGCCGTGGGGGAAGAAGGGTCGGCTGAGCCCCTTCTCGACGGCCTCCTCGGGCGTGGCGTGGAGGAGGCCGCTCTCCTTCAGCAGGCCCGCGATGAGCAGGTGCCCCTGATGGTGGAGGTCGCCGTAGGGCATCTTCGGCTTCACCAGATCGCAGAGCTGCAGCTCGATCTTCTCCATGCCCGCGACGAGGGCCGCGAACCGGCTGTCGCAGCGGGGCGCGGCCACGGTGCGGGTGATGTCGGCGGCGTAGCCGCGCACCTGGGCGCCGGCATCGATGAGCAGGACGGCGCCGTTCCCCACCTTGCGCTTGCCCTCGTAGTGCAGGATGGCGCCCTTCTCGTTGAGGGCCACGATGCTGCCGTAGGGCATCTCATGATCCACGATGCCCGCGGCCTGCACATAGGCGTGATGGACCTCAAGCTCGCTGGCTCCGGCCAGGAAGGCGGCCCGGGCGGCCTGGTGGCCCTTGGCCGCGATCACCGTGGCCTCCTCGATGCACTGGACCTCGTAGGCCGATTTCGTGGTGCGGTGCCAGTCCAGGTGGGCCGTCAGCGGCGCGGGGTTCAGCTCCAGTCCTGCGCTCTCGGCCCGGTCCGTCTCGGGGCCGATGTAGGCGGCGTGGCTCAGGGTGCCCAGTCGGCTCCAGACTTCGTCGATGTTGCCGGCCTCCTCGATCTCGAATGCCGAGGCCCAGAAGGGGTTCCCCAGGGGCGCCTGCTCGTACCAGAAGTCCTCGGGGGCGAACCGGATCAGCTTCGGACGGTGGCCGGGGCGGATCACGAGAACGTGGTGGGGGCCGGCCACCGGGCACCAGTGGGCGAAGTGCGGCGTGGGGTGGAAGGGGGCTTCCTGGTCGTCGGCGAAGTGGGTGTAGGCCTTGCCGCTGGAGATGACCAGGGCTTCGAACCCGGTCTGGGCCAGGGCTTCGGCCGTGGTGCGCTGACGCTCGGCGATGTGCGCGTGGAAGAGGGCGGCAAGGTCGGTCATGGAGGCTTCCAGGTGGGGGGTCAGAGGAACCGCAGGGGCTTCATGTCGGGGGCGAAGCCGTGGCGGACGGCCTTCTCGAAGAATAGGGCCAAACTCTCCCGTTCGGCCTCACCCAGGGTGTAGCTGATGTTCTCGGTCAGGTACTCATGCAGCTCGATCTTGGTCCAGCCGATGGTGCGCCGGGCCTCCTCGACGATGGCCGGGAGCTGGGCGAGGCCGATCTCCAGGCTCTTGTGGAAGAAAGGGGCCACGCCGCCGGGTACGGGCAGCTCCGGGGCATCCTTCCGGACCAGCCAGAGGGCGAAGACGAACGGCAGGCCCGTCCAGGCGTGCCACTCCTCCGCCAGGTCCAGGACGAAGAGGCCCTGCTTGGGCGCCCGCATGGCCGCATCGCCGATCATGAGGGCCGCGTCGTTCGCCTCGAGCATGGCGGGCAGGTCGGGGCCCATGTCCACCACTGTCGGGGTCACGCCGTAGCGCTCACGCAGGAGCAGCTGGGCCAGGACCACGCTGGTGCGGCTGGAGGTATCCAGGGCCAGGCTCCGGATCTGCTCGGGAGGCACCTGGGACAGGATCATCACGCTCCGCACTCGCTTCGGCGAGGCGATGCAGAGCCCCGGCACGATGCGCAGATCCGGGATCCTCAGGTACTCGATGGAGCTCACGATGCCCGCATCGACCTCGCCCTCCCGCAGCCGGTCGGCGCAGGCGGATGGGTAATGGAACTTCAGGTGGAAGTGCTCCCAGCCCAGTCCGTGCTTGAAGCCATGGTTCAGGGGGGCGGCGTTGAGGTAGTCGATGATGGACAGGCGGAAGGGTGCGGCAGGCATAACCTCAGTATGCGATGATTCACGCATGATCCTCTGGCACTACGAGTTGAACACTCCGATGGGGCCCATGCGGGCCACCTTCGATGGCCGGGGACGACTTCTGGAGCTGGTGCTGGAAGGCTTCGACCCTCGCAAGACCAGTCCGCTCCCGCCGAAGGAGCAGCGGGAAGCCAAGCGGTTCCTGGATCGCCAGATCGATGCCTACCTGGCCGGCACCCTCCGCACTTTCACAGTGCCCCTCGATCCCCAGGGCAGGCCCTCCCACCTGCGGATCTGGGACACGGTGCGCACCATCCCCTACGGTCAGACCCGGCAGCCCTCGGATTTCGCCGCCTGGCTGGGCCTCGACGAGGAGGTGGTGGTGATGGCCTGTGCCAGCAACCCCATCGCGCTCCTGATCCCCGCCCACCGGGTGATCCTGCCGGGCGAGGGCCCTCTGCCCAAGGCCCTCCGGGACCTTGAATCCGGGCTGGGCTGGCGGAAGCCCGGGGCCTGATGCTTGCCCTCAACTTGCTGTCGGGCCTGCCTCTTTATCCCAAAAAACCGCGATTCTGACATGCTTGGTTCCATGCCTGGTGCCTTCCATTCCATCGCTTCGCCCGTCGGGGACCTGGGGGCCGTCTTCGATGACGAGGGGAAGCTGCTTCAGCTCATCCGGTTTCATGGGGTGCCGCCCGAGGAACCCACGGATCCGGCTCCGAAATGCCTCCCCTTCCTGAAGCGCCAGCTGGAGTCTTACTTCTCTGGCAACCTCCGGGACTTCAACATCCCCATCCACATGGAGGGCACCGACTTCCAGCGGCGGGTCTGGAAAGAGCTGCTGAAGATCCCCTACGGCCAGGCGATCTCGTACCTGGAACTGGCTCGCCGCCTGGGCGATGAGAAGTGCATCCGCGCCGCGGCGCGGGCCAATGGCGCCAACCCCATCTCCATCCTCATCCCCTGCCACCGGGTGATCGGTTCGGACGGGTCGCTGGTGGGCTACGGGGGCGGCCTGGACATGAAGGAATTCCTCCTCCGCCTCGAAGGCGTGCTGCCGAAGGCCCCCGCGCAACCGAGACTTCCCCTGGTTTGGGATTGAGGAATAATTCCAGCGCCGCCCAGCGGAGGACGGTCCTCGCGCCAGCCCGTAGCATGAAGTCATGCGCTGGTCGGATGAGCACCTCTACGAACGGATCCTGGCGAAGGACGCGTCCTTCAACGGCCGGGTCCTGACGGGCGTCCTCACCACGGGGATCTACTGCCTGCCCTCCTGCCCGGCCCGGAAACCCCTGGCCATCAACGTGCGGTTCTTTCCGGACGAACCGGCGGCCCAGGCCGCGGGTCTCCGCCCCTGCAAGCGCTGCCGCCCCGATGCCTTCTACCGGGGCGAGGACGCGGACCTGGCCCGGCTGGAAGCCGCCCTGGCCCAGGCTGCGGAGGACCCGGCCGCCTTTCCCGAGGTGGAGGCCCTGGCCGAAGCAACCGGAGTGGGCGTCACGAAGCTGAAGGACCTGTTCCGTGACCATGTCCACCTCCAGCCCGCGGCCTTCCTCCAGCGCGTCCGGATCCAGTGGGCCTGTGCCCGGCTCGCGGCGGGGCAGGGCGAGCTGACGGAACTGGCCATGGATTCCGGCTATGAAAGCGCCTCGGGGTTCCACGAGGCCTTCCGGCGCCAGACGGGCCTGAGCCCCGGCGCCTTCCGCACCATGCTGGGGTCGGACCACTTCACCTTGTCCTTGCCTGCGGGCCTGCGGGTACAGGATGTGTTGGCCTTCCACGGGCGTGATGGCCAGAGCGTGTCCGAGCGCGCGGCGGGGAACCGTCTGCACAAGGCCTTCCTCTGCGAAGGCCGGCCATCCGTGCTCAGCCTGGCCTTCCGGGAGGAGGCCGTGGACGTGTCCCTGCAGGGGGCGACGGGCCCGGCCGCCATGGCCACGGCCCACGGCGCGGCCCTCCGCCTGCTGGGCTGGCAGGGCGACCCCGCCGCCTTCGAGGCGGCCCATCCACAACTTGCATGGGGTCGTGGGGGACTGCGCGTGCTGCTCACGCTGGATCCCTTCGAAGCTCTGGTGTGGGCGATCCTGGGACAGCAGGTGAACCTGGCCTTCGCCTACGCCCTGCGCCGCGATCTGATCCGCCTGGCGGGCCTCCCGGTGGAAGGAGGCCTCTTCGCCCATCCCGATGCGGCCCGGATCGCCGAATTGAAGATCGAGGACCTCCTGGCCCTGCGCTTCTCCCGCCGCAAGGCCGAGTACCTGCTGCATGCCGCCGCCGAGGTGGCCTTGGGCCGCCTGCTCCTGGAAGGGCGTGCCACCGCCACGGGCCTGGCCCGGGATCTGCTCGCCCTGCGGGGTTGCGGGCCCTGGACCGCCCAGTACGTGCTGATGCGAGGCTTCGGTTTCCGCGACTGCGTGCCCGTGGGGGATGCGGGACTCACCTTGGCGCTGCAGCGCTGGTTCAAGCTCGAGGCTCGGCCGGGCGGTGCAGAGACCCAGGCGCTCATGGCCCCCTTCGCGCCCCATCGCAGCCTCGCCACCTTCCACCTCTGGTCCAGCCTGAAAGGAACTCCCGCATGAGCGGCATCCACCGGATTGAAACCTCCCTCGGCCCCGTGCAGGCGGCCTTCGACGCGGACGGTGCCGTGATCTACCTGGGCTTCGCAGACCATGAATTCCGCATGCCCCTGCTGAGGAAGCTGGCCCGACTGGGGCCGGTGCCCCGGCCGGATGCCACCGGAGTGGGCCGCCTCCGGGAACAGCTCGAGGCCTACGCTGCGGGCCAGCGCAAGGCCTTCGACGTGCCCCTCCGCCTCCATGGGAGCCCCTTCGAGCAGCGGGTGTGGGCCGGCCTCCAGCGCATTCCCTTCGGCGAGACCCGCAGCTACGGCCAGCTCGCCGCCGAGCTGGGCGATCCGCACCTCAGCCGCGCCGTGGGCCGGGCCAACGGGGCCAACCCCGTGTCCATCCTGGTGCCCTGCCATCGAGTGATCGGCGCCAGCGGCAGCCTCACGGGCTACGCGGGCGGGCTGGCCATGAAGGAGCGGCTGCTGGCGCTGGAGGGGGCGCTCAGTCCCGTCCTCCATCCGGTCGGGTCCAGATGAAGGCCAGGACGCCGGCCAGGCAGAGGCCCATGGCCAGGCGGCCGGACCAGGGCAGGCGGGCCAGGGCATAGGTCAGGGCCGCGCTGGCGAGGATGGCCACCGTGGCAGTCCGCTTGGCGGAGGGCCGGATGGCCCGATGAGCCTCCCAGTCCCGCAGCAGGGGACCGAAATGCCGGTGCCGCAGCATCCAGGTGTGCAGCCGTTCCGAGGACCGGGCAAAGCAGGCGGCGGCCAGTAGGAGGAAGGGCGTGGCCGGCAGCAGGGGCAGGAAGAGGCCCAGCACCGCCAGGCCCAGGCAGAGCAGGCCCCCCGCGATGAACAGGGGGCGGAGCCAGGACCGGGGCAGGCTCATTCGTCCGTGCGGCCCAGGGGCCCCCGGGTGAGACTCAGGGCCTCTGTGGCGGTGGCGCCGAAGGCCGCCTCCAGGACCTGCATGGCCGCCCCCGCGTTCACGGCCCCGCAGGAGAAGTAGTCCACGGCGGCGAAGCGGTGCTCGGGCCAGGTGTGGATGGCCAGGTGGCTCTCCGCGATGATCACGGCGCCGCTGACGCCGTGGGGGCTGAAGTGGTGGAAGCTGTGGGTGACGATGGTGGCACCCGAGGCCCGGGCCGCCTCCAGCATCGCCGTGGTCACGCCGGCCAGGTCCGCCAGCGCGGCGGAGTCGCAGCCTGTGAACTCCACCAGCAGGTGGCGTCCCAGCGCCGTCATGGGCGCTTCGTCAGCAGGGCCACGCATTCCACGAGGCTGGTGAGAGGGAAGAGGTCGAGCACGGCCAGCTGGTCGAGACTCCAGGCGCCGGACAGGCGCTTCACGTCGCGGCAGAAGGCCGCGCCATCGCAGCCCACCAGCACCAGGGTGCCGGCGCCTGCGGTGGCGAGGCGGTCGCAGAGGGCTGCATCGAGACCTGCCCGGGGCGGATCCAGCAGGATCACGTCCTCTGCAACGCCCAGCCCTTCGGGCACCCAGGCCGCCACATCCGCCACGAGGCATTCGGCGGGAAGCCCCGCGGCCTCCAGGTTGCGCCGGGCCCAGGCCACGGCCGTTTCCCCCGATTCGACCAGAACGCGGTGGCTGAAGCGGGCGCCCAGCAGGGCCGAGAAGAGGCCGACCCCGCCGTAGAGGTCGTACAGCGTATGTCCCTTCACGTCCCAGGACTGCAGGAGGCCACCGAAGGCCTCCGCGGCCCAGGGCGGGCTCACCTGGAAGAAGGCGCCGGGCTCGTGCTGCAGGATGGCGTCACCCAGGCGGTGGCGGATGGGCTCGGCGTTGCGGTGCCAGCCATCCGGCTCCAGGATCCAGGTGCGTCCCCGCTCGTCGGTGGCCCACACGGTGCTGGCGGGGGATCCCGTGGAAAGCTCCCAGCGGCCGGGACGAGCCGGCAGGGCGCGGCCATCCAGCGCGGCCAGCAGCCGCGGAATAGCGTTCGACAGGGGCTCGGCCGCGGCGGCGCATTCCGTGACCGGGACCAGGGCGTGGCTGTGCCGCTTGAAATAGCCCAGCTCCGCCCCATCCCAGTGCAGCTGGATGCGATGGCGGCGGGCCGAGTCCGGGGCCGGGTGCCAGCTCCAGGGCACGGCCTCCCCCACCTGGCGGCGCAGCAGGTCGGCGACCATCTGGCGCTTCAGGTCGGAGGTGTGCCGGCCGGCCTCCCACAGTTCGCAGCCGCCGCAGGACTCCGCCACGGGGCAGGCGGCCTGAGTCCGGCGGGGGTCCCGGGCGACCCAATGGGTGATGCGGCCTTCGCCGTGCCGGACCTTCCAGATGACCTCGGCCTCGACCACCTCCCCGGGGAAGAGGGCCAGGGGCGCCTCCAGGAGCAGCAGGCGGCCATCCTCGGCGTGGCCCACCCCCATGCCGCCCCAGGCCAGCCGCTCGATGGGGCCCCGCCAGGCTTCCTTGCGCGAAGGGGAATTCCGATATGCTGGCGGCACCTTCTTCGTCCCAGAGCCTGCATTGACTTTTCTGGAGCCTGTTTCCGCCTTGCGCTTCACCGTCGCCCTCCCCCCAGAGCACCGTAACACCCTCCTGGATCGCGTTGCCGGGGAGATGCGCAGGGCCCTGGTCTTCGTGGATGGGGCCCCGGCGGACGTGGTGCTGGGCCTGGCCGGGGAGGGCCAGTTCGCCGGCTGCGGGACCTGGCCCGGGGCCGAGGCGGCCCTGGCCCTCATGAAGGCCGGCTGGGAGCGGGCCCAGGACCGGCAGTCCATGGAGCGGCTCCATGAGGTGGGCCGGGCCCTGGTGTCCGAGCAGAACCTGGACCGGCTGCTGGACCTGATCCTCACCAAGGCCCGGGAGCTGCTCAAGGCCGAGGCCGGCTCCATCTACCTCCTGTCGGGCGAAGGGGAGCGGCGGGAGCTGCTCTTCGCCCACACCCAGAACGCCAGAGTGAAGCTGCCCTTCCACCGCATCGTCATGCCTGTCTCAGACCGGACCCTGGCGGGCTTCGTGGCCCTGACCCGCGAGAGCCTCAACATCCAGGACGTCTACCAGATACCTGAAACCGCCCCCTACCGGTTCAACGACAGTTTCGACCGGCAGGCGGGCTACCGTACCTCCTCCGTGCTGGTGGTGCCCATGCTGGATACCGAGGGCCAGGTGCTGGGCATCCTCCAGCTGCTGAACCGCCTGGATGATGATTCCGGGGGCGCTGGAACCTTCTCCTCCGGAGACCAGAACCTGGCCCAGAGCCTGGCCGGCCAGGCCGCCGTGGCCGTGAAGAACGCCCAGCTCCGCCTGGAGATCGAGCAGCTCTTCGAGGGCTTCGTGGCGGCTTCGGTGACGGCCATCGAGGCCCGGGATCCCGTCACCAGCGGCCATTCCGGCCGGGTGGCGAACCTGACCGTGGGGCTGGCCGAGGCCGTCAACGCCACGCCCAACGGGATCTATGGCGACCTGCTGTTCACGGACCGCCAGCTCCGGGAGATCCGGTACGCCAGCCTGCTCCACGATTTCGGCAAGGTCGGGGTCCGCGAGCAGGTCCTGGTGAAGGCCAAGAAGCTTGATCCCAGCCAGCTGGAGATCATCCTCCAGCGCCTTCGGCAGCGGGAGCTGGAAGAGGCCCTGGATTTGCTGTCACAGGCCTGGCGCAGCGGCAATCCTTTCGAGGCCTCTCGCTGGGAGCAGGCCATCCTTGACCGCCAGATCGAGACTGAGCGACTCATGCACCTCATCCGGCAGAGCAATGAACCCACGGTCATGGCCCAGGAAGTGGCCACGGGGCTGGGCCTGCTGGAGACCCTCACCTTCACCCACTGGAGCGGCGAGCGGCGGGAGGTGGTCGAACCGGAGTCCATGGCCAGCCTGCGGATCCGCCGGGGCAGCCTGTCGGAGGCCGAGCGGCTCGAGATCGAGAGCCACGTCACCCACACGTTCCGCTTCCTGGAGCGCATCCCCTGGACAAAGGACTTAGCAGGCGTGCCTGAGATCGCCTATGCCCACCACGAGCGCTTGAGCGGCCGGGGCTATCCCCGCCAGCTCGGAGCTACCGGGATTCCGGTCCAGAGCCGCGCCATGGCCATCGCCGACGTGTTCGATGCCCTGACCGCCCGGGACCGGCCCTACAAGGGCGCTGTGCCCCTGGAGCGCAGCCTGGCCATCCTGGACGAGGAGGCCTGTGAGGGGGCCCTGGACCGACCCCTGCTGGACCTGTTCATCCAGGCCAAAGTGTTTGAACGGACTGTGCCCAAGGGCTGAGGGTGGAGGCCAGGGCCCGGAGGCGGTAGGCTAGAGGATTGGAGTGTCCATGTCTGAACGCGAACCACGCACGATCGATCTGCAGGGGATCATGGACCTGCTGCCCCACCGCTATCCGATCCTCCTGGTGGACCGCATCCTGGACTTCGAGCCCAAGGAATGGATCCGGGGCCTGAAGAACGTCAGCTTCAACGAGGCGGTCTTCCAGGGGCACTTCCCCAGCCGGCCGGTGTTCCCGGGCGTCTACATCGTGGAGGCCATGGCCCAGACTGGGGGCTGCCTGCTGATGCGGGAGTTCGAGGACCGGGCCCGGAAGGTGATCTACTTCATGGGCATCGATGGTGTGAGGTTCCGCAAGCCGGTCCTGCCCGGCGACCAGCTGGTCATGGAAGTGAAGGTCATCCAGTTCAAGGGCCGCATCTGCAAAATGCGGGGCGAGGCATTCGTGGACGGCCAGAAGGTCGCCGAGGCGGAATTCATGTCCATGCTGATGGACTTGGCGGAGGGAGAGGGACAATGAGCGCACAGATCCATCCGAGCAGCGTGGTGAGCCCGGAAGCCCGGCTGGGCGAAGGTGTGGTCGTGGGCCCCTTCTGCGTCATCGAGGGCAACGCCATCATCGGCCCCCGCACCCTGCTGCGCAGCCACGTCGTCATCGGCCCCCATACCGAGCTCGGCGAGGACAATGACATCTACCCCCACGCCACGCTGGGCATGGGCCCCCAGGACCTGAAGTTCAAGGGCGCCCCCACGCGCCTGCAGGTGGGCCACCGCAACGTGATCCGCGAGGGCTGCACCCTCCACCGGGGCACCGAAGGGGGTGGCGGGCTGACCACCCTGGCGGATGACAATTTCTTGATGACGGGCTCGCATGTTGCCCACGACTGCCATGTGGGCAGCAAGAACATCTTCGCCAACTGCGCCACGCTGGCGGGACACGTCGAGGTCGGCGACGGCTGCAACATCGGCGCCTTCTCTGCGGTGCACCAGTTCTGCCGGGTGGGCCACCATGCCTTCATGGGCGGCTTCACCGTGGCCACCCAGGACGTGCTGCCCTTCATGAAGACGGCCGGCGCCCGGGACACCAAGAGCTACGGCGTGAACACCATCGGCCTGCAGCGGAAGGGCTTCCCCGTCGAGGTGGTCGAGGGCCTGAAGAGGGCCCACCGCCTGCTCTTCCACTCGGGGCTCCTGCGGGAGGAGGCCATGGCCCAGACCGAGAAGGAAGTGGGGCACATCGCCGAGGTCGCCTACCTGCTGACCTTCATCCGCGAGGCCAAGCGGGGCGTGCACCGTGGCTGAGCCCACGCGCCGCCACGCGACCCTCGCCATCATCGGCCTCCCCAACGCCGGCAAGTCCACCCTGCTGAACGCCCTCCTGGGCCAGAAGCTGGCGGCCACCAGCCAGATCCCCCAGACCACCCGGACCCGGGTCCTGGGCGTCGTGGATCGCGGCGATGTGCAGCTGGCCTTCCTGGACACGCCCGGCATCCACCTGCCCAAGCACGCCCTCAACGAACGCATGATGGCCCACGTGGAGCAGGCGCTCGAAGAGGCCGACCTGCTGTTGTGGGTGGTGGATGCGGACGACTACCTGGGTACGGGGGAACACGCCCTGGCCAAGCGCCTGCGCAAGCTGGGCCGGCCCACCTACCTCCTGCTCAACAAGATCGACCTGCTGTCGAAGGGGCGGCTCCTCGAGAAGATCGCCACCTACAAGGACCTGCTCCCCTTCAAGGAGATCGTCCCCATCGGCGCCAAGATGGGCCTGAACCTGGATCCCCTCTGGACGATCCTGGAGCGGGATGCGGCCCAGCCCGGCTGGCTCCATGACGAGGAGGTCTTCACGGACCAGACCGAGCGGTCCCTGGCTTCCGAATTCATCCGGGAGAAGGTGCTCCGCAAGACCCGGGAGGAAGTCCCCCACGGCGTGGCGGTGCTCATCGAGCAGTGGCTGGAGCCGGGGCACGAGGAATATCCAGAAGATCTCGGCCCGGAGGGTGTCCTCATTGCGGCCCAGATCCTCGTGGATCGCGATGGCCACCGCAAGATCCTGCTGGGCAGCGGCGGCGAGATGATCAAGGACATCCGCCAGAGCGCCCAGCGCGAGCTGAGGAAGCTGCTCCAGCGCCCCGTGCGCCTGGAGCTCTTCGTGAAGGTGGACGAGGGCTGGCGGGACCGGCCGGAACGGCTGGATCGGCTCTCGATCTAGATCGAAAGATCCGTCGCGCGGTGTTCCTCGGCCAGCGGGGCGAGACCGTCCGTGCCGGTGACGGAGACATACTGCCCACGCCCGGGATCGAAGGCGAAGACTTCGCCGGTCTCGATCTTGTAGTACCAGGCGTGGAGGTGCAGCATGCCGTTGGCTACGGCCTTGGCGACAGACGGGTGCTTCCGCAGGTTGTCCAACTGCACCAGCACATTCTCTTCGACGGTGGCGTGAAGCAGCTCGTTGCCCTTGAGGTGGCCGTAGCTCTCCCACATGATGCGCTCCGTGGCCCGGGCATGGGCCAGCCAGGCCTTGGTGGCCGGCAGCTCACTCACGGTCTCGGGTTCCATCAGGGCCTTCATGGCACCACAGTTGGAGTGCCCACAGATGATGATGTCCTTCACCTGGAGGCTGGCCACTGCGAACTCGATGCCGGCGGCCATGCCCCCCATGCTCTCGTAGGGCGGGATCAGGTTCCCCACATTGCGGAGAATGAAGAGCTCACCCGGCTGGGTCTGAGTGATCAGGTTCGGGCTGATGCGCGAGTCCGAGCAGGTGATGAACAGCGTCTCGGGGGTCTGGTCCTGGTCCAGCCGCTCGAACAGCTCTTTGTGTGAGCTGAAGATCTGGGTCTGGAAGTGGTGGATGCCCTGAACGAGTCTCTGCATCCCTGAATTCTACCGGAGGTCAGGTCCGGTCAAAGGCTCAGGTTGGCCAGGTGCTCTTCGGGGGTGATGGGGGTGTTCGGCTCGTCGTGGATGATCTTGCCGTCGCGCAGCTTGACGATGCGGTGGGCATGGCGGGCGATGTCCTCCTCGTGGGTGACGAGGATGATGGTGTTGCCCTTCTGGTACAGCTCCTCGAAGAGGGCCATGATTTCAATGCTGGTCTTGGAATCCAGGGCGCCCGTGGGCTCATCCGCCAGGAGGATGGAGGGGTCGTTCACCAGGGCCCGGGCGATGGCCACGCGCTGGCGCTGGCCGCCGGAGAGCTGGTTGGGCATGTGGTCGCTGCGGGTGCCGAGGCCCACGTTCTCCAGGGCCTTCTGGGCCATCTCGTGCCGCTCGGCGGGAGTCTTGCCTGCGTAGATCAGCGGCAGTTCCACGTTCTGCAGCGACGTGGTGCGGGCCAGGAGGTTGAAGGTCTGGAAGACGAAGCCGATCTCCTCGTTGCGGATCTGGGCCAGGTTGTCGTCCGTCATGGCCGATGCCAGCTTGCCGTTCAGCTCGTAGGTGCCATCGGTGGGGGTGTCCAGGCAGCCGATGACGTTCATCATCGTGGACTTGCCGGAGCCCGAGGGCCCCATGATCGCCACGTATTCCCCGCGGGCGATCTCCATGGACACGCCGTCCAGGGCCCGCACTTCCATGTCACCCATCTGATAGACCTTGGTGATGTTAGTAAGTCGGATCAGGGGGGCGTCGGACATGAAGACCTCAGGGGGCGCGCAGGTGCCCAACTCATCTTCGCAGATGTGACTGAACCCGTTTAGGGCTTGGAAATAATTCCCGCTACAATCCTGGATTCCTCCGTTTTCCGGTAGGCAGGTCCTGATTCCCGATGATTGCATTCCTGATCCGAGCCATGGGTCGGCCGCTGTTGCGGCTGCGCTACCGAATCCACCGGGAGGGTGGCGGTCCCCCCTCGAGCGGGGATGGGAAGGGCATCCTCTTCCTGGCCAGCCACCCGACCCTGTTGGATCCCTTCCTTTTGAGCTCTGAACTGCACCCTCGGTTCGCGCCGATCCTGGTCGCAGGGCGGGATCACGCCGCTCCCGCCCCCCTTCGCTGGCTGGCGCGCCTGCTCGGTGCGCGGTCTCTCCCGGACCCCGTCACCCACGGGGAGCGCTGCCGTGAGGTCCTGGACCGGGAGCTGGTGGCGCTGGCGGGCCGTCTCGATTCCGGGCAGAGCCTGCTTCTGTTTCCAGGGGGACGCCTGGCCCGCCAGAAGACGGAGGATCTGTCCGACAACAGCGTCGTGGCCTCCATCCTCCGGCAAGCGCCGGGCACCAGGGTGGTCCTGGTCCGCCTTCAGGGTCTCTGGGGCAGCCGGTTCAGTGCCGCCTCGGGCCGCCGACCCGCGCTGGGGCTCGAACTGGTCAAGAGCCTGGGCTACCTCCTCGCCAACGGATTGTTCTTCACGCCCCGCCGAGAAGTCCGGCTGGTCCTGGAGGAGGTGTTCGGATTGCCACTAGAAGAGGGGCGGGCATCCCTGAACCAGGCCCTGGAGGCCCGCCTGAACCGGGAGGCCACGCCCAGGACCTTCGTGCCCTACCTGGTCTGGAGGGACCACGCCCCGCGCACCCTGCCGGAGCCGCCGAGGGCGCGGATCGAGGGCAATCCCCGCAACGTGCCGCCGACCGTGCGGGACGCCGTGCGCCGGCACCTCCAGACCGAGACAGGTCAGGCCGACATCCAGGAACCCCACTCCCTGGTGCGGGACCTGAACCTGGACGCCCTGGGGCACCGTGAACTGGAACTGTGGATCCAGCGGGCCTACGGGTACGCCTGCAGCGATCCAGCCTCGCTCCAGACCGTGTCAGACGTGATGCTGGCCGCCACCGGGGCCGCCGTCTCGCTGCGGCAGGGGGAACTCAAGGCCGTGCCCCACGCCTGGTTCCATTCGCGCACGGACCTCCCCATCGAGATGCCGGCTGGCGATACCATCCCCGAGGTGTTCCTGAAGCAGGCCAGACGGGATCCGCGTCGGGTTGTGCTGGCGGACCAGACGGGCGGGGTGAAGACCTACCGCGACGTCATCACGGCGATCATGGTGCTGAAACCCATCTTCGAAGCCCTGGAAGGCTCCCATGTGGGGCTGATGCTGCCGGCCTCCGGAGGCGCGAGCATCCTCTACCTGGCCCTGCTCTTCGCCGGGAAGACGCCGGTGCTGGTGAACTGGACCGCCGGCGCCCGCAGCATGGGCTACGGACTGGACCTCGTGGGCGTCAAGCACGTCGTCACGGTCTCCACCCTCGTCAACCGCCTCGACGCCCAGGGGGTGGACCTGGGGGCCGTCAAGGGCCGCCTGCTTCTGCTGGATGAGGTCGGCAAGAAGATCACCCTTCCCACCAAGCTGGTCGCGGCCTTCCGGGCCCGGTTCAATTGGGTGTCGCTCCTGACTGCGAAGCCCCCGGCGACCGCCGCGGTGCTCTTCACCAGCGGCAGCGAGAGCCTGCCCAAGGCCGTGCCCCTGAGCCACGGGAACATCCTGGCCAACATCCGGGATGCGGCCCAGGCTCTCAACTTCCGCGAGGACGAGCGGGTCATGGGGTGCCTGCCACCCTTCCACGCCTTCGGCCTGACCACCACGACCATCCTGCCTCTGCTGGTGGGATTGCGCGTGGTCTACCACCCCAACCCCACCGAGGGCCGGATGCTGGCCCGTCTCATCGAGGCCTACCATGCGACGCTGTTGGTCGGCACGCCCACCTTCCTGGGGGGCATCCTCCGCATGGCCGAGGATCGACACCTGGAGTCCCTGCGCGTCGTCGTGTCCGGGGCGGAGAAGTGCCCCGAGCAGATCTACGCCACCCTGGCGCGGCGGTGGCCGAGGACGACCGTCCTGGAAGGCTACGGCATCACGGAATGCTCTCCTGTCGTTTCGGTGAACCGCGAGGACGATCCCCGCACCGGCACCATCGGGAGGCCCCTGCTTTCCGTGGAGTGGGCCATCGTCGATCTGGAATCCGGCCGGCGGGTCGAACCCGGACAGCCCGGCATGCTCCTGGTGCGAGGCCCCAGCATCTTCGCCGGCTACTTGAACCCGGATGTGGAGTCTCCGTTCGAGACCTTCGAGGGGCGCCAGTGGTATCGCACGGGCGACCTTGTCTTCCAGGATCGGGGCGTGCTCGTGTTCTCCGGGCGCCTCAAGCGCTTCGTGAAGCTGGGCGGCGAGATGGTCTCCCTGCCGGCCATTGAAGAGGTCCTCTCCCGGCGCTTCCAGGGGGAGGAGGAGACGGAACCGCTGCTGGCGGTGGAGTCCTCACCTGAGGAGCTGAATCCCGACCTGATCCTCTTCTCGGTGTCCGGCATCGCCCGGGACGAAGCCAACGCTGCCATCCGCGCCGCTGGACTCTCTTCGCTGCACAACATCCGGGTGGTCCGCCAGGTGGACCAGATCCCCACTTTGGGTACCGGCAAGACCGACTACCGCGCCCTGAAGGCGCTTCTGGCCGAGACGGCAGTCTAGGGCTCGGTTTCAACCAGCAGCGCCAGGCCCAGCCCCCCGCCGATGCCGAGGGTGGCGATGCCCAGTCCGCCTCCGCGCTGCCGCAGCTGGTGGACCAAGGTGCAGACGATGCGGGCGCCGGTGGCGCCGATGGGATGGCCCAGGGCCACGCCGCCGCCCGCCACGTTCAGCCGTTCCGCCGGAATCGAGAGCTGGCGCTGGCAGACGAGCAACTGGGCGGAGAAGGCCTCGTTCAGCTCCCAGAGGTCGACGTCGCCAACCGTCATCCCGTGCTCGGCGAGGAGGCGTCGCACGGCCGGCACGGGCGCCTCGCCCATGTCCAGGGGATCCACGCCAGCTTCACTCCAGCCCAGGATCCGCGCGAGGGGCCTGGCGTCGCCGGCCTGATCCCGGCGGGCCAACAGCAGCGCCGCGGCCCCGTCGGACAGCGCTGAAGCATTGCCTGGCGTGACTTGGCCAGCCGGATCAAAAGCGGGTGCGAGCCGGGCCAGGGAGGGTTCCGAGACATCGGCCCGGATGCACTCGTCGTGATCGAGCCTGGGGTGCGGCAGGCGCTCGGCGCGCGTGTCACCGAGCTGGGCAAGGCGGTGGCTCTCCGCGGCCCAGGCGTCAGCCTCCTGGCGCGTGATGCCGCGTTTCCTGGCCAGGATTTCGATGGTCTCTCCCATCAAAAGGCTCGTGACAGGGCAGCGGAGGCCATCCTGGTGCATGACATCCGGAAGCAGGCGGTGGCCCATGCGGAAGCCCTGACGAAGCCCCGGAACCAGGTGGGGCGTGTCGGACATGGCCTCGCTGCCGCCGACCAGCACGGGCGCCCCATCGCCCTCCAGTCGCTGGGCCCCGAGGATGAGGGCCTGGAGGCTGGAGCCACAGGCCATGTTGAGGGTGAAGGCGGGGGTGTCATGGGGCAACCCGCCCTTGAGGGCCAGGGTCCGGGCCGGGTTCATGCCCTGGGTGTGGCTGCGGGCCATGCCCCACACCAGGCTTCGGGGCCGGGGGAGGGCGGGGTTCCCGGTGATCTCCTCCACCGCGGACAGTCCCAGGTTGACGGCGCCCAGGCCTGCGAGGCTTCCCCCGAACCGACCCTGGGGCAGCCTGCGGGCCTCGAGGATGACCGCATCCCGCAATCCAATCATCGGACGGGATCCCAGTCGTCGGGCGTGGGCTCCCTGGGGCCCAGCCGGGCATCCGGGGGGAACCAGGCATCCCAGAGAGCCAGGTGGCGGGCGATGTATTCGCGCGTCCAGAACCGGAACCTCGAAGTCCAGGGGCGGTCGTCCGTCCTTGCAGGAACGCCCCAGGCCTGGAGCCCCATGTGGTCCGCCAGGTACAAGGCCCGCGGCAGGTGGAAATCCGAGGTCACGATCACGACCTGGCGCTGCCCGAACACCGCCTGTGCCCGCCGCAGGCTGTCCCAGGTGCGCAGGCCTGCGTAGTCGCTCACGATGTGGGTGGGCGGAACCCCCTGCTTGACGAGCCAGCGGCGCATGGCCTGGGGTTCGTTGTAGGTGGCATGGCGGTTGTCCCCGGAAACGAGGAACCACCGCACTCGACCACTCCGGTAGAGCTCGAGGGCTGTGCGGAGCCGACCTTCCAGGATGGAGGTGGGTTCACCATCGCTGTAGACCCCGGCCCCGAGCACCAGAACCGCCCCGCCCACCGTGGGCAAGCGATCCGCCGAGAAGATCTGCAGGTGGTGCAACCTGGGGAACCTTCCCAGGGTCCACAGCAGATCTCCCAGGAGGGCCAGCGTCGGGACCAGGATCAGGGGCCACCGGCGTTGCCAGCAGCGATGAAGGAAGGCGGAGATCGGCATCGTGAGTTAGCATAGACCTTTCGTCCGCCCATACCCACGGACCTCCGCTTCCTGCGAGATCGATTGATGAACATGAGCCCTGCTTCCCCTGCCACCTTCCTCCAGGTCACCTCCAAGTCCCGCCTGCGGACCCTGGTGCCCTTCGCCCTGCTGGTTTCAGCGGGGGGGATGGGGTGCTTCCGGGCCACCGGCGTGGCCCGGCCCGCCGTAGCCGTGGAGGAGATCCCGTCCACTGGCGGTGATCGCGTCACGGGCCTGAAGGCGACCGCGGGCCCCGGTGACTTCTACCTGGGCAATGACTCGATCCAGCTGGCGGTGGATGGCGCAGCCTTCGGTGACCGGGAGGGGCAGTTTGGAGCGCCCTCCGGCGGGGCGGTGCTCGACGTGGGCTCCATCTCCCTGGATCAGAGCTTCCACCGGGTATCGATGCCCACGGACATGCTCGAGCGCCTGGGGCCGGTGGCCAATCAGGATCCCGACCTGCCCCTGGTGTTCGACCGATACGTGCCTCGAACCGAGGCCGATTCAGTCCACCTGGACATGCAGGGCTACCTCCTGGACTCCAAAGGCAAGCTCGGCGTCGCCACGGACTCGCAGGGCCGGGTGAATGGTGTGTCGGTGCTCCACCGGATCACCCTCAACAAGGGGGAGATCTTTTTCACCCTGGAGACGACGCTCACGCCCGCGAGCGGC
Source organism: Candidatus Geothrix odensensis (assembly GCA_016714685.1). Classification (GTDB taxonomy): domain Bacteria; phylum Acidobacteriota; class Holophagae; order Holophagales; family Holophagaceae; genus Geothrix; species Geothrix odensensis. Next base: position 729,663 of record JADKCH010000001.1, on the reverse strand, counting down.
ACGACCCTCCCTGTGCAGAGCGTGGGCGACTTCCTGTCCCAGCGCGGGGGCGGCTTCCGTTTCAACGTACCCGCGAATCTGGCCTTCGATGGAACGACGCCCGTCCGTGACTGGGGCGTGGAGATTCCGGGCTCCGATTTCACGGATCCCCTCCACACCAGCGTCCGCGCAGCCATGGTGGCGCTCATGGGGGCCGAGTCCGCCGGCGATACCGTGGACTCCCACTCATCCATGGGCATCCTCCCCCTCAATGATGAAGGCATGGCCCTGGTTGCCTCGGATCCCCAGTCTGGCCTGACGGAGAGTCGGCCGCGGGTCCCCGCCCGGCTGGTGGTCGGAAGCCCCGAGAAGGCCGGTCTGGCCCCGGGTGAGTCCCTCACCTATCGCCGCAGGGTGTACCTGGTGGGTGGACCCAGCTATGCCTCCAGTTTTCCTGCCCAGGCCACGTCGGTCACCAACCTGATGGCCCAGGCCAGGGCCGGGTTGCGGAACGAAGACCTCGGGTACCTGGCCTTCAGCGCGTTTGGCACCGCCATTCGCGGCGGCCCGCTCCAGACCGAGTTCAAGTTTGAACGCTACACCTACGATGGGAGCGACTCCGACGCTCCGATTCGCCTCTCCGACCCTGCGAACTGGCAGCTTGAACGCGTGGAATGGCTGGAGCCGACGGACATCCGCTCCGGTCAGGGGGCCATTGGCATGCTGCTGCCGGTGATCCCGATCCCCGGGCAGAGCGGCTCTTCGTTCCGCTACCGAGTCCATTCGAGAAACGCCTACCAGGTTGGTGACCCCCTCGTCCAAGGCACCAACGCTCTCGATGCCACCCGGGCCATCCTCCGCACCTTCATCACTCCGTCGAAGACCCAGGCCTGGCAGATCGCTGAAGCCATCAGTCCCGAACGCAACGACGCCGGTCTTCTCGATTCCGCCGGGAATGTGATCAGGAACAAACAGACCGCCCATGGGTTCTCGGCCCGCCAGGCGGGCACGCTGGAGTACGGTGGCCTCAACCCGCTCCGGCTCACTTTCCAGGGACTGGGGGTCCCGGATCCGAAGATGCAGCGCACGCGCCTGCTCTCCAGCACCTTCAGCGAGGTCTATAAAGCCAAGTTTGGAGTCGGCACCAATTTCGGCTCCTACCAGTACACCGCCGACAATCAGATCTTCGGGACGGCCTTCGGCTCCGTAGCCTCCACGGCGGTGATGTTCTTCCCACCCGGGGACTATCTCGCCTATGCCACCCGCGGTCCCATGTCCCATCTCGACTCGTTGCCGGTCAAGGCCTTTGATGGCCAGGACAAAGTCACCCATGGCTTCATCGTGAGCCCGCCCACGCTGCCGGCGGGGTGGACCAGCTTTGATGTCCCCGCCCCCACCCAGGTGACCACGGGCGGATTCAATCCCGCTGAACTGCTGAGCTCGGCGGTCGCGGAGGGAATCCAGGTGGTGGCCCGCACCGAGGAGGACGTCCTCACGGATCCCACCGCCCTGCGGACGGAGTTCAGGGCGGAGATCGACATCCCGGCTGTGACCGACGCCGAGCGCACACCACTGGGCTCGGATCCGTTCGTAGTGGGTGCCCGCAGTGCATCCCTCGGGGATGGGTTCGTGACGGCGCTCTTCACGCCCGTCCCCACCACCGACCGCAATGGCGGGGCCCGGCCTTCCACGGGCTGGAACCTCGCGGAGTTCATCACCCAGGCCGAAGGCGGCTTTACCGTCATTCATCAACCCAGGGGACCGAAGGGGCTGTTCTCTATCCGCGGATTCGACCGGACCGTGGCGCTCGGGACCGGTGCCAATGCCTGGTGGACGCAGACAGGTCCCTCTTCTCTCGGGAAGCGGGTGGGGGACTTCGATGCTCTCGAATTGCTGCGGGCTGACGGCTGCGATCCTGCCGATCCCACCGCCTGGTATGCCGAGTTCACCGCCGTCCGTGCCGACTGGTTCGCCATCCTGAACCAGCAGACGCCCGCAGCCTTCACCAAAGGGCTCGGTTTGTCTGCCGCCCGCTACAGCCTGGACACCCCCGTGGGCCTGGCCCGGACCTACCTGAAACTCACCCCCTCCACCACTCTGAGCCAGACGGCCCTGGATCCCGTTCTGGCCGCCCTCCGCGCTGGTGCCGCCGTGGCCTCCACGGGGCCGCTGCTGGATGTCGCAGTGGGCGCCATCGGGCCCGGTGGACTCGTCACCGGCGCCAACGCGACGGTGAGCGTGGCCATCTCCCTCTACGCTCCCGACTGGGTTCCCGTGGACGAGGTGCGCCTGGTGGTGAATGGCTCGGCGCCCATCCTGGTTCCGTTGGCCAGCTTCACGGCCTCGACCACCGACCCCAGGCTCAGGACCGCCACCATCAGCCTGTCCATGCCCTCGGGCCAGGATGCCTGGTTCGTCGCCGAAGCTGGCGTCGCGAGAAGCCAGTCAGGCGCCTACCGGGTCGGCACCCCCTGGAACAAGATCATGAAGGGGATCTATCCCATCGCCGTGACCAATCCCATTTTTGTGGATGTGAACGGCGGAGGCTACACTCCTCCAGGACTCTGAATCGGGAGTGGTGATGGCGGACTGGCTGCCGGAACGGCTTCCGGAGGATATCGACGCGGAACGGTCCTTCCTGGCCACCTGCTGTGCGCCCGGGGCCGGCTTCGCGGCCAGCGAGGCGGTGTTCACTCTGGCCGAGGAGGACTTTGTCCACCCGGCCCACCGGTCGGTATTCCGGGCCCTGAAAACCCTCATCGAGGCGCAGGTTGAGGTCAACTCCCTCACCCTGAAGGATGCCCTGGACCAGGACGACAGCCTGAACAAGGTGGGCGGCTATCCCGGGCTGGTGGAACTCCTGGCGGGCGAGGACGTGGAGCGGCCCCAGGTCCTGGCGGACGTGATCCGTCGCAAGGCCAAGCTGCGCCGGCTGGTGCACCTGGGGGCCCAGTTGGTGCGTCAGGCCGCCGAGGAGGACGAGGCGCCGGAAGTGCTGGTCGATCAGACGGCCCAGAGCCTCTTCCACCTGGCCCAAGGCGATGCCAAGGCCCGGGGCCTCCTCAGCATCCAGGCCGTCGCCGATGACACCATGGAGCGCCTCTCGGACCGGATGGAAGGGCGCCTGTCTCCTGGCGTTCGTGTCGGTTTCAGCCGGTTCGATGAGCTGACCCAGGGCTTTCAGCCGGGGAACCTCATCGTACTCGCGGCCCGTCCCGGCATCGGCAAGACGGCACTGGCCTTGAACTGGATCCTGCGGGCCGCCCAGGAGAGGGATGCACGCCCGGGGCATTGCGGTGCCTTCTTCAGCCTGGAGATGAGCCACGAGGAGGTCTTCATGCGCCTGCTCGCCGCCAAGAGCCAGACGAACATGAAGGATCTGCAATCTGGCCGCGCCACAGGCCGCATGAACGACGTGATGAAGGCCCGGGACGAGCTCATCCAGATGCCGCTGTTCATCTGTGATCGGGCCTCGATCACGGTGCCCCAGATCCAGAACATGATCGTGAAGCAGGGCAGCCAGAGCAACCGGCGGGTGGAGTTCGTCATCATCGACTACCTGCAGCTGCTCAGCAGCCCCGAGGGGAGCCGCGGTGCCAAGCAGAACGAGGCCGTGCGCATCGGTGAAATCAGCCGTGGCCTCAAGCTCATGGCCAAGGATTTCGGCATTCCCGTGGTGGTGCTCTCCCAGCTGAACCGTGAAGTCGAGCACCGGACGGGCGGCCGTCCCCAGCTCAGCGACCTCCGGGATTCCGGTGCCATCGAACAGGACGCCGACATGGTGGCCTTCATCCACCGGAAGATGATGCCCTCGGCCACGGAGGAACCGGATCCATCGGCGGAGCTCATCGTCGCCAAGCACCGCAACGGCCCCACCGCCATCATCCAGCTGCATTTCCAGGGAGAATTCGCCATGTACCGAGAGATGGTGCGGGAGACGTACTAGCAAAACGGCGACCGGAAGGCCGCCGTTTTGCTGGGGCCGCCTCTGGCGGCTATTCAAGGCCGAAGGTCGAAGTCTCCAGGTCCTTCTTCTCAGTATCACCCCCTGGCGGGGGAGAGACGCGAGACCTCTCCTTCGAGCATTAGTGGAGAGCCTTGTGTCCTACTCCAACCCGAAGGTCGAAGTCTCCAGCTCCTTCTTAACAAACGCCATGAAGAGGTCGCCTGTGGCCCCGTCGATGATCCGGTGGTCGAAGCCGAGGCTGCTGAACATCATCTGGCGGATGGCGATGAAGTCGGTCCCATCGGGGCCGGTGATGACCACGGGACGCTTCACGATGGCGCCCACGCCCTGAATGGCCACCTGGGGCTGGTTGATGATGGGCAGACCGAAGGTGTCGCCATAGACGCCGGGGTTGGTGATGGTGAAGGTGCCGCCGCTGATCTCGTCGGGCTTCAGCTGCTTGGTGCGGGCGCGCTCGGCCAGGTCGTTGAGGCTGCGGGCCAGTCCGCCGAGGTTCATCATGTCGGCGTTCTTCACCACGGGCACGATGAGGCCCCAATCCAGGCTCACGGCGATGCCCAGGTTGATGTCCTGCTTGTAGACGATGTTGTCGCCGTCCACGGAGGCGTTGGCCACGGGATAGGCGCGCAGCGCCTTGCAGGCGGCCATCATCACGAAGGGCAGGAAGCTTAGCTTGGTGCCGAACTGGGATTCGAAGGCCTGCTTGTGCTTGTTGCGCAGCTGGGCCACGTGGGTCATGTCGATCTCGAAGACCGTGTAGACGTGGGCCGAGGTGCGCTTGCTGGCCACCATGCCATCGGCGATGATCTTCCGCATGCGGCTCATGGGCTCGACCTTGACCCGCTCGCCTGGCGCGAAGGCAGGGGCCGCGGGAGCGGGGGGGACGGCCAGGGCGGGGGTGATCCCCATGGTCGGCGCGGAAGGATCGTGCACCGCCGGCAGGGCGGGGGCGATGGACTGAGCCGGAGCCGTTGCCGCAGGCGCCTTCGCGAGGAAGGCCTCCAGGTCCTCCTTGGTGACCCGGCCGGCCTGGCCGGTCCCCTGCACCTTCGCTAGGTCCACCCCGTGCTGCTTGGCCATCTCGCGGACCAGGGGGCTGCTCTTGGATCTCAGGCGGCCCTCGAGGCTGTTGTCATCCTCCACGGGGGCCTGGATGATGGCGGCGGCTGCCACCTGCTCTACGGGGGTGGCGGCGGGGAGTGAGGTCGGAGCCCCCGTGGGCTTCTCTGAGGCATCGCCGATGCGGGCGACCACGGTGCCCACGGGAACGGTGATGTTCACGTCCACGAGGATTTCTAGCAAGGTGCCGGCGGCGGGAGCAGGGATCTCCGCATCCACCTTGTCCGTGCTGATCTCGTAGAGGGTGTCGTCCTTGGCGATCGTCTCGCCCACCTGCTTGTGCCACTTCAGCACGGTGGCTTCGGCGATGCTCTCGCCCATCTGGGGCATGACGACGTCAAAGGCCATGGTTCGCTCCTATGCGGAAAGGGGAGGGGTCTCAAGGTGGTGGGTGGTGAGCTGCTGGAAGGCATGGGCCGCCTCAAGCAGCATGACATCCGAGAAAGCGGGCCCGATGAGTTGGATGCCGGCCGGCAGTCCTGCGATGAACCCCGCGGGCATGGATAGGCAGGGGAGTCCGGCCAGGGGGGCGGTCACCGTAAAAGTGTCGGCCAGGTACATGGCCATGGGGTCGGTGGTCTTGGCTCCGAAGGGGAAGGCCACCCCCGGGCTGACCGGGGTGGCGAGCACGTCCACGGACTCGAAGACCTGTTCGAAATCCCTGGCGATGAGGGTCCGGGCCTTCATCGCCTTGAGGTAGAAGGCCTCGTAATACCCCTTGGAAAGGCAGAAGGTCCCAAGCAGGATGCGGCGTTTGACCTCGGCGCCCAGACCTTCATCACGGGTCTCGGCGATCATTGCCGGCAGGTTTCCCCTCTTGGCGCGATGCCCGTAGCGGACCCCATCGAAGCGGCTGAGGTTGCTGGAGACTTCGCTGGTGCAGATCAGGTAGTAGGCGTCGATGGCGTAGCGCGTGTGGGGAAGGCTGACTTCCCGGAGTTCAGCGCCCTGGTCGGTGAACACGCGGAGGGCCTCTTCCAGGAGGCTGCGTACGCCCCGCTCGAGGCCTCCGCCGAAGTACTCGCGGGGAAGGCCGATGCGCAGCCCCTTGAGGTCCTTTGCTCGCAAGGAACCCAGGCGCTCTGCGCCGGGAAGGTCTGAGGAGGTGCTGTCCAGGGGGTCCCGGCCGGCCATGACGCCCAGGGCCAGGGCCACATCCGCGGCGGTCGCGGCGATGGGGCCGACCTGGTCCAGACTGGAAGCCATGGCCGTCAAGCCGAAGCGGCTGAGGACGCCATAGGTTGGGCGAAGGGCGGTGACATTGCAGAAGCTGGCCGGCAGGCGCACGGATCCGCCCGTATCGCTTCCGAGAGCCAGGGGCGCGTAGCCTGCGGCGACGGCCACCACGGAACCACTGCTGCTGCCCCCGGGGACCAGAGTCGTGTCCCAGGGATTGCGGGCGGGGTCGAAGGCACTGAATTCACCGCTGGAACCCATGGCGAACTCGTCCATGTTGGCCTTGGCCACGGGGATCGCCCCGGCCTGGACGAGGCGAGCCACGACGGTCGCATCGTACGGGGCCTGATATCCACCGAGCACCTGGGAGCCGCAGGAGACCGGCAGGCCCGCCCAGTTCAGGTTGTCCTTGAGTACGATGGGCAGGCCCAGCACAGGAGAGCGTTCTCCGGACCGCAGTCGCGCATCGGCGGCCTGGGCCAGCCGGAGGCTGCGCTCCTCGTCCACGGCCAGGATCGCGTGAAAGTGGGAATCCAGGCTGCGGATGCGTTCGAAGGCACCCCGGACCAGGGCTTCGGAGGACACATCGCCGGCATCGAGGCCTTCGCGCCAATCCACCGCCGTGCCCACCGCCATGCCTGCGCCTCCAGAGCCTTCTACTGTGCCATCGAGCCTGGGGCACTGCCAGCCTGGTGAAGCCACCTCCCGAGGGGAATCGCCCCCGTTCTGAAGCTCAGGAACTGCGTTCTGGATGGAAATAGGCTACCATCCTCTGCTCAAGCCCTGTCCTTCCATCCCGTTCGACTCGCCGGTGGCTGGCCTCCCTGGAAACACATGAATCCCTTCAATGTCCTGGAAATTCCACCCGATGCCTCGCCTGAGGACATCAAGGCCGCGTACCATCGGCTCGCCAAGCGCTGGCATCCGGACCGCTACACGGGCGCCGAGAAGGAGGAGGCCGAGTCGAAGTTCCGGGAGTTGGCCGAGGCCTTCAGCATTCTCAAGGATCCGGCCAAGCGGCTCACGCTGCAGCAGCAGATGCCGAAGACGCAGTCTCCGAACGCCACCGAAAGGGAACCAGAATCAGCCCAGGAGCGTACTGCCGAGGATTGGGCCTCCATGGCGAAGGCTGCTTTCGAGGAAGGGAATAACGACCAGGCCAGAGCCCTCATCCACTACGCCATCCGATTGGATGAGGAGAAGGCCCATTACCATTCACTGCTCGCCTCCATCCTCGAGAAGGAGGGGGGGGACCTGCGAGCCGTGGTGAAGGCCCTTGAGAATGCTGTGCGCCTCGCCCCTCGCGACGTGGACAGCCACATCCGACTGGCCAACCATTTCCAGACCCTGGGGATGGGTGCCCGTGCGCAGCGTCACCTCCAAGCGGCTCGCGAGATCTCGCCCAACCATCCGAAGCTGCGCACACCTGTCCCAAGGGGGTCGAGGGGTGGCCATGGGACCAAGGGGAGTTCCTCCTCAGGGCAGAAGGTCAAGGAACCTCTGCCGCCGGCGGGACTCCTCGATCAACTCAGGGACTTGTGGGGCCGACTGACGGGAAAGGGATGATCATGGGGATCCGCGCCGCGGGCTGCACCGATGTGGGATGTGTTCGGAAACACAATGAGGACAGTTTCCTGTCGGATCCGGACCTGGGGCTCTTCATCGTGGCGGATGGTCTCGGTGGCCATGCCGCTGGTGAAGTCGCCAGCCAGATCGTGGTTGAGACTGTGGCGCGCTTCGTTGGTGAGACCCTTGAAAAGGACCGAACCTGGCCCGTGGAGTACGACCCCTCCATTACCTACGACGGGAACCGGTTGAAGGTTGCTCTGCTCTTGTCGGATCAGGCCATCGCCGAAGACATTCGGCGCAATCCGGAACGGGAAACCATGGGCTCCACGGTGGTTGCAGGTCTTTTCCATGGACCGAAGGTCACCCTCGCCCATGTTGGGGATAGCCGGGCCTATGTTCTCGGGCCGGAAGGTATCCGTCAGGTGACCCGCGACCACAGCTGGGTGGCTGAGCAGGTGGCGAACGGCATCCTGACACCCTCCGAGGCCAGGGTCCATCCGTTCCGGAATGTGATCACCCAGGCCCTTGGCAATGGCGGAGAACTGGATGTGGAGCTGCAGAATTTGGAGCTTTCCAAATCGGAGCGACTTTTGCTTTGCTCCGATGGCCTGTCAGGAATGATCGGCGACAAACAGATCTGGGACATCGTGGAGCGATCCAACGACATCCAACATGCTGTTGAATCATTGATTTCAGCGGCCAGGGAGCACGGAGGCGAGGACAATATCACCGCCGTCCTGGTGGGCTGGGAACCCGAGGAAGCCTAGCGCAAGCATAGTTAACCTTGACCTAATCCATTCTGGCGGTACTCTTTCCATTACCTAATTTCTCCAAGTGAGGCATCCGGTGGGTCTTTTCGGAAGCAAACCCAAAAGTCTTGTCGGCTTGGATATTGGCTCCAGCTCCGTAAAAGTCTGCGAGCTCCAACAGATGGGGAAGGGAAGCAACATCCGCTACCGACTCCAGAAACTGGGGCAAGTGGCGCTTCCTGCTGACGCCATCGTGGATGGGGACATCATGGATAGCAACGCTGTGGCGTCGGCTATCCGTCAGGCCCTGGCAGAACAGAAAATCAAAGCCAAGGAAGTGGCCATTTCTGTGTCGGGCCAACAGGTGATGGTCAAAAAAGTGACATTTCCCCTCATGAGCCAGGCTGAGTTGGCCGAGTCTGTCCGCTGGGAGGCAGAGAGCTTTTTCCCCGCAGGGCAGGGGTTGGACTCCTACGCGCTTGATTACTACCTGATCGAGGAACGGGCCGGCGAAGGCAACATGGATGTGGTCCTCGTCGCCTGTCGGAAGGACAAGCTTGAGGCCTATGTCAGTTGCGTTGCTCAGGCCGGCTGCAGCCCGAAGGTCGTGGACGTGGATGTTTTCGCTGTCCAGAACGCCTATGAGATCAACACCATGGGTGGCGGACGCGATGAAGTTGTCGCGCTGGTGAACATGGGGGCCACCTTCACCAACCTCACCATGATGGTAGGGGGTAAGTCGGTGTTCTGGCGAGACATGGCTTGGGGCAGCGGCCGCTATTCCGAGAAACTCTCTGAGGACTGGGGTGTGAGCCGTGAGGCCGCCGAGCGCCTTAAGCGGAACCAGGCTTCGGAAGGGCGGGAACCGGAGGAGATCCAACCCTCGATCAATGCGGTGTCTGATGCCTTCGCCGACGAACTGACCCGCACCTTGGACTTCTTCAAGAGCAGCTTCAAAGTCGACCGCCTGGATCGCGTACTGGTCTGTGGTGGCGGCGCCATGATCCATGGTCTGTTGGACGTGCTAAGCGACCGTCTCCGGGTATCGGTAGACCGGTTCAATCCTTTCCAACTCATCGAGGTCGATGGCCGCACCGAGGATCCCGTGACGGTCCGTGAGATCGGTGGCGCCGCCGCCGTCGTCGTCGGACTGGCCATGCGCCAAGTGGGGGACCGATGATCAAGATCAACCTGCTCGGTGATGCGCTGGCCCAGGCCGGGGCGAAGAAGGGCGGAGAAAAGGCCTCGGCCGAGCCTGTCCAGGTCTACACGGGCGAAGGCGGCAGTCGCTCGAGCCTGCCCATTGCCGGCGTGGTGGTCGGGCTCCTCTTCTCGGCTCTTGGCGGTGGCTACTACCTCTGGCTGAACAGTGAATTCACCAGGGAAGAGAAGAAGAAAGCCGAACTGGAGCGTGACAAGAAACAGTACGAGCCCTTCATTGCCCTGGAGAAGAAGTTCCGGGAGAAGAAGGATGCACTCCAGAAGAAGGAAGAAGTCATGACCACCTTGAAGCGCCAGCAGGCCCTGCCGGTGCATTTCATGGAGGAATTGGCGAACAGCCTTCCCGATGATGTCTGGTTCAAGAAGGTGAGTCAGAAGGGTATGACCATCACTGTGGAGGGGGAGGGTCGCAACTTCGAGTCCATCAATGCCTTCTACGGGAACCTGCAGTCCCGAACCCGGTGGTTCAAAAAGATCAATTACCCCGGGGCCAAGCGGGGTACGAGCGGCGCATTCGAATTCACCATCTCCTTCGAACTCCAGAACGCCGTCTGAGGTAGGCCATGAACCCTCAACTTCAGAAACAGATTGGTGTGGGAGCGCTGGCCGGGATTGTCCTGGCAGGGCTGGTCTACTTCCTGCTCGGCGGGAAACGGACCGATCTCGAGGCCATCCGCACAGAGAACAAGACGCTCCAAGCCGATGTGGACAAAGGCAAACTCCTGAAGCAGAGCTATGAGAAGCTCCGGGAAGAGGTCGCCAAGCAGGACAAGCGCATCGAGGAACTGATCAAGATCATGCCCTCCGAGACGGACTACGGCGAGATCCCCTACCGCATCAAGAAGATCGCCGACGATGCGGGCATCGACCAGGTGTCCTTCTCCCTCAAGCCTGAGCGGAAGGATGCCTATTACACCGAGAAACCGGTGGAATTCGAGTTCCGGGTCGGGTTCCACTCGTTCGGCCAGTTCGCATCTCTGGTCTCCGGTTACGACAAAATCGTCAACATCTCCAACATCGAGTTCACACGGAAGACCGATAACCGAAGCGTTTATCCCGCATCGGCCAAGTGCACCATCAGCGCATTCATCTACAATCCCGAACCCGCTCCTACGGCTGAACCGCCTGCGAAGAAGCCCGCACCCGCGGCAGCCAAGCCCAGCGTTGAAAAGGATTGAGGCCCAGTCATGACTCGACCCCCCCTTACCTTGTTCCTGTTAGCGGCCCCCTTGCTGATGGCCCAGGCGCCGGCTCCCCCAGCGCAGGCACCGATCGAGGATGTGGCCATTATCAAGGCGACTCCGTATAAGCCGTCGATCCAGAGGGATCCTTTCTCCGCGCCCAGGGATGAGCGTCCGGCTGATGCCCTCGACGTATTGGACGACATCGCCGTGAAGGGGATGATCAAGAAGGATGGCAAGAATTTCGCAATCGTCTCAGACAGCCGCGGGAATGTCCGCTGGTTGCCTGTGGGGCACCGTTTCAAGGATGCGGAAATCACTGCCATTACCGACAAGGCCGTGACTTTCCATCAGTGGGAAATGAACACAACCAACCGATCCATATTCCGAACCATCACGAAGACGTTCAAGCGTGAGGAGGGTAAACGATGAATGCTCGCCTGAGTTCCTTGCTGGTCGCAGGGGGCGTGGTCCTGGCGGGGATCCACACCGGGTCCCTCCACGCATCGCCCGTTCCTGAAACGGCAATTCGAAAGGCCGTCCTCGCATCCACTTCCTTGGAAGTGGATGGGGCCGGTGCCAAAGTCTTCATTCGCGTGACTGGAATGACTTCTCAACCCGGTGTCCAGGTCCTGTCCAATCCTGATCGGATTGTGGTGGATCTGCGCGGAGTTGAGCGAGGCACAGCAGTTACGCGGAAGGACCTCGCCCAGTTGGCCCATCCGCTGATCCTGAAGACCCGGCTCGCCCAGTTCTCGGCCGACCCCAAGCCGGTGACCCGGATGGTCCTGGAAGTAGCCCCCGGCACCCAGGTCCTCGTCGGGTCCAGTTCCGATGGGGTGCAACTCCACATGACGCCCGGCCAAGGCCATGTCCAGGCTAAATTCGGTGGAATCAGCCAGACGGTATTCCCGGCAGCCCCTGCGGTTGAGATCGCGGCCGCCACAGCGGCTCCCGCAGGCCCGATTGTTGAACCCCTCCCGAAATCCAGCGTCCGTCCTCTCGCGGCGCTTCCCGGGGCTGGCGGGTCCTTCCAGCTTCTCCCCCAATTGGTCGCTTCCACCGCTCTGACGGTTGCGACACCCGAGGTTGTGCAGACGCCCGAGCCCGAAAAGCCCGCCCCCGTTCATGCCCAGCCGCAGAGCCGCGCGGCCGGGCGCACCCTTGGAGAAGGGCTTGCCAACTACTCCGGCTCCAAGATCACCATCGACCTCCAGAACACAGAAATCCGGGATTTCCTGCGGATTCTGGCGGACACCGGGAAACTGAACCTGGTCATGGATCCGGATGTGCAGGGCAACTTCGGGTTCAAGTTCACGGACACGCCCTGGGATCAGGTCCTGGACGTGGTCCTCAAGAACGCTGGACTCGGCAAGGAGATCCAGAATGGCGTGCTCCGGGTCGCCAAGGTTGAGAAGCTCCAGAAGGAAGAAGAGGAGCGCAAGCGCCTGGAAGAGACGCGAGCCCTTGCTGGTCAGTTGCAGACCATCACCCGCCCCCTCTCATACGCGAAGGTCGGCGAGGTCCAGAAGATCCTCAAGGAGATGCTCACCAAGCGCGGCTCCGCGATCCTGGATGACCGCACCAACACCCTGATCATCACGGACCTGCCGCGCAACATCACGGTCATCGACGACCTGCTCCAGACTCTGGATGTCCAGATCCAGCAGGTTCAGATCGAGGCCCGGGTGGTCGAGGCCAACAAGAACTGGCAGCGGGAATTTGGTGTCAAGTGGCCCCAGTCCAACAACGGGTCTGTGGCCATCACGGGTGGCTCGACCTCTACGACTGGCACGCCCTGGGTAGGTACCTCCTCGCCCTTCTGGAACGGTGCTCAGGGCTTCAATCGCCCGGCCTCCGGCCAGAACGCCTCCGTGGCTTGGTCGCCCGGGAAAGACGGATCCACCTCCATCGCCGCTCCCGCCGGGGAACTCTGGCTTTCCTTCCTCAGCAACCGGTTCAGTGTCAATGCCGTGCTCCAGGCCATGGAGAAGGACGGCACGCTGAAGATCGTGTCCTCGCCGAAGGTCGTGACTCAGAACAACAAGAAGGCCAGCATCCTTAGTGGCCAGAAGATCCCCTATCCCACCCAGCAGGGCGGGGCCCAGGGCGGAGCCATCACGGTGGCCTTCATTGATGCGAACCTTCAATTGGATGTGACTCCGCAGATCACCAACGAAGGCACGATCATCATGGATCTGAAGATCGAGAAGGCCGAGGCGGACTTCTCACGGACGGTTCAGGGCACCCCGACCATCCTCCGCAAATCCATCGAGACCCAGGTCCTGGTTCGTGATGGTGGAACCGCTGTGCTGGGTGGTGTCTATATCACCAACTCCAACCTCGGCACGACGGGAGTCCCCTTCCTCTCCAAGATCCCCCTGATTGGATTCCTGTTCAGGAACAACACGAAGCAGGAACAGAACGCAGAACTCCTCATCTTCATCACGCCTCGCATCCTCCGTCAGTAGTCAGAGGACGAGTCATGAAAAACGGCCCCGAACGGGGCCGTTTTTCATGATGGGTAAGAGGCTACTTGCTGATCGGGAGGGTCCGCACCAGGCGCTTGCAGCTGTTGCACAGAATGGTGAAGTTGTCGGCCTGCTCGAAGTGGTATTTGAACCCGGGATCTTCGTCGACCTTTTCCATCCGGCCGAAGTGGTACTCGGCGATGCGAACGCTCTGGGGTGCGGTCAGGTCGGCGCCGCAGTGGGTGCAGGAGATGGCGGCCATGCTGGCTCCTCGGGAATCGGGATTCAGGATTGGAAGAATTTCCAGAGCCCCCAGCTTAGCAGAGCCAGCGCGGCGAGGCCGATGAAGAGCCGCAGCAGGACCTTGCCGATCCGATATGCGACATAGATCACGAGGAGGACCACCACCCCCCAGAAGAACAGCCAGGGAATGGTCATGATCGCCTCCGGGTCGATGTCCAGGCGTAGAAGCCCTGCCCCGTCCTCAGCCCTGTCTGGCCTTTGGCCACCTTGGACTGCAGGAGTTCGGGGGGCGCGAACCGATGCTCTCCGCTGGCGAAGAGCCCCTCGGCGATGCGAAGGCGCAGATCTAGTCCGATGCGGTCAGACAACTCAAGGGGGCCGACCGGGTGTCCATAGCCAAGGGTCAGGAGGGCGTCCAGGTCCTCGGCCGACGCCGCGCCGGCCTCCACCAGCCGGATGGCCTCCAATCCTTGGGCCAGGGCCATCCGGGCCGCGGCAAAGCCAGGCTGGTCGCGGACCTGCACCACCCGTTTCCGGAGGTCCGACCCCATGGACCTGGCCCGATCCACCCAAGATTGGGGCGTCCCCTCCGGGACGGCCATTTCGACCACGGCCATCCGGGGCACGGGCACGAACAGATGAAAACCCAACAGGCGACCCACGGCTCCCGCCCTGCAGGCCAGGTCCGTAATGGGAAGTGCCGACGTTCCGGAGAGGAGCAGCAGGTCAGGGGAACCCCAGTTGACGGCGGCCGCCAGCACCGGGGCCTTGAGCTCGGGGGCTTCGGGTAGTGCCTCGAGGAAAGCCGAGGCACCCTCCAGGGCCGATGCACTGAAGGCCGCGGCTGAGAGCCTCTCCATGCAGCGATCCCTCGTTTCGGGAGCCATCCGGTCCTTGGCCACTGCGCGGTGCCAGCGACGGTGAACCTCTTGGAGACCCGCTTCGGCATGGTCCCGGTCCCTGCCCAGCAGCCGAGTCTCCAGCCCGCATTCAGCAGCCCACTGCGCGGTCGACAGGCCCAGGACACCGGGACCCAGGATGGCCAGCGTGGCGCTCAAGGGCGACTTCCCCGATCCGCCGCAGCCTCGCCGGGAAGTTCTGATCCAAAGCGCCCTTCTGACATGGATTCTCGTCTCCACCCGCTATGATGAACGGAAAGGGCCGCCTGTACACCACCGTAACTCCGCCCACCTCTGTCAGGGCCGTCTATCCTCATGCTCATCGACTACGCTGCCATCACGCATCCGGGCAAGGTCCGGAAGAACAATGAAGATGCCTACCTGCTGAGCGCACTTGATGGCGATGAGCCCATCATCAACGAACCGGCCAAGTCCCTCAAGGTGGGGGAGTCTGGGCTCCTGGTGGCCGTGGCTGATGGCATGGGTGGGGCCGCCGCCGGTGAGGTCGCGAGCCGCGAAGGATTGGCGGCCGTTTCGCTGTTCCTCTTCGGCCATTGGGGCCGTCTCGCGGCAGTCAAGGACCGGGAGATTGAACTGCTCGAGGCCCTTGAGACGGCCGTGGAGGAAGCCAGCGATGCCGTCCTCCGGTACTCGGACGACGACCGCACGGCGCGCGGCATGGGCTCTACCCTGACGGCTGCGGTCATCTGGAACGGTTGCGCCTATGTGGCCCAGATCGGTGATTCGAGGGCCTACCTGCTGAGGCAGGGGGTGCTGCATCAGCTCACGGAGGACCAGACCCTGGTGAATGATCTGGTGGCCCAGGGCAGCCTGACCCGCGAACAAGCCCGCACCCATCCGCAGCGCAACATGATCACCCAGGCGCTTGGTTCGCCGCAGCCGCTGCGAGTGGTCCTCTCACGGCTTGCGCTCCGCCGGGGCGACCGGCTGCTCTGCTGTTCCGACGGCTTGCACGGGGAGGTCCCCGATGCACAGATCCAGGAGGTGCTGAGCCAGGGGCTCAGTCCCCGGCGCAGCCTGGAGCTTCTGGTGGATGAAGCGCTCGCGCACGGGGGCCGCGACAACATCACGGGCGTGCTCCTCACCCTCAACGATCCCGGCCTCCTGCTGCCCAAGCCCGGCGAGGCGCTCGACTTGACCCATCCCAGCCTGACCCGGGGCAGGGGGTTCTGGGATCGGTTCCGCAGGCTTTTCGGAGGCGGTGCCCCATGAGCATCCTTCAGGGGACCGTGTCCCTCAAACGCTTCCTGGTGCTCGGCCCCGTGCCCGACGAGAGGGACCTCCAGACGGGCCTGGAGCAGGACCAGTTCCGCCCCTTCCAGGATGGGCTCGAGGAGGAGCGCATGGGCTGGTGCGACTGGCGCAACCCGCTCATCACGCCGCCGGACGAGGACTGGGTGAGCCAGGAGCGCTTCGCGGTCTTCGGCCTGCGCATCGACACCCGCCGCGTGCCGCCCTCCCTGCTTAAGGCCCACGTGGACCTGCGGCTGCAGAGCCTGCAGAAGGAGAAGGACCTGGCCTTCATCGGCAAGGAGGCCCGCATCTCCCTGGCGGACGAGGTGAAGGTCGAATTGCTGCGCAAGGTGCTGCCCACGCCCAAGGTGGTGGAAGTGGCCTGGGATCTCAAGGGCGGCATCCTCTGGACCACGGCCTCATCCAGCAAGGCCCAGGGAGCATTGACGACCCTGTTCATCAAGTCCTTCGGCTGCGAGATCCACCCCCTGGCGCCCCTGGTGCTGTCGGGCCGGCTCTGTCCGGACCTGTCCGTGGAAGCCCTGATGGCGCTGGATCCCCTGGATCTCGAACTCGAGGAGGCCTGAGGTGAAGCCTCTTGAACTCATGGAACAAGGGCGCTTCCTCGGTGAGGAATTCCTCCTCTGGTTGTGGATGCGCAGCATGACCGAGGGCGGCGCCAGCGGCGAGGATGGCGACGGCTCCGGGTGCTTCGTGGATGACGCCATCCAGCTGATTTCCGAGCGGGGTGAAGTGAAGGAGATCTCCCTCCGCAAGGGCAATCCCTCGGAATGCCGCGAAGCCTTCGAGGCTCTCGGTCGGGGCATGCGCCCCGCGAAGGTGAAGCTGCGGATCCTCTCCGGCGACCTGGAGTGGGTGTTCACGCTCAACGCCGCCACCCTGGACATGGGCACGCTCAAGCTGCCGCCCAGCACCGGCAAGGCCCCCCACGAGCGGCTCCACGACCGCATCTTCCTGCTGGAGGAGGGCGCGGGCCACCTGGAGCGGCGCCTGAAGCGCTTCCTGCGCGAGCGCGCCGAGGACTCGGAGGGATTGCAGGAGGCCATGCGCGCCTGGGTCCGTGCCGGCCGCACAGGCGAGGCGTTGCCTGCGGGCGAGGCCCCGTGGGAGGCCTGAGCCTCCTCTGCCTTCCAGCCCTGATCGCCGCCCCCGCGGCGCAGGAACCTGCACCCATCCTGGCCCACGCCCGCACGCCGGATGGCCGGGCCATCCTGCTCCGCCTGCAGTTCAGGCGGGGGCTCAGCGTGGAGGGAAAGGCGCTGCCTCGCGCCTTCCTGGGCAAGGACGCGGATCCCAGTGGCTGGGTCTCCTTCGACAACCTCAGCCCCGAGGGCAAGCGCTGGGCCCTGGCCGCGCTGTTCCCCGAGGATCAGTGGCGCCCGGACGAGGTCCGGCACCGGATCCGCCACCCCGAGGTGGAATCGGTCTGGACCCTGGCGGCGCTGTTCACGGGCCACGGGCAGAACTACGACAAGGTGATGGCCGCGAACCCGGATCTGCCGGAGAAACTTCGGGAAGGCGACACTTGGCGCATTCCCCGGAGCCTGCTGTCGGTGGATCTTGGCGGCACGGGCAAGGGGCCCGACCGCACCCAGCCCGAAGACGAGCTGGATGACGAGGCGCGGGTGGCGGCCTATCGCGCGATGCTCTCCTTCGGCGAGGACGCCCAGGGCAAGTACGCCGCCTACCGCATGCGCAAGGGGGAGGCGCTCTACTCCAGTGTCGTGATCCGCTACACGGATCGCGTCGATCCCAAGGGTGTGAACGATCTGGCGGACCGCATCGCCAGGCGCACGGGCATCGCCGACGTGCGGGGCATCCAGCCGGGCCAGCTCATCAAGATCCCCGTGGACTTCCTGGCGGATCCCTTCCAGGCCGAAGGCAGCTCCCAGCTGGCCGAGGAGCGGGAGGTCCGCGCGGAGGTGCGGCGGACCATCCGCGTGGAGGCGGGGCCCAAGCTCAAGGGGGTGCGCATCGTCCTGGATGCGGGCCACGGTGGCGTCGATACGGGCGCCAGGGCCAACGGCATCTGGGAATCCGATTTCGTCTACGACATCGCCATGCGGGTCCGGCGCCTCCTCGAGCAGGAGACCGACGCCCAGGTGAGCAGCACCATCCGTTATCCCGGCCTGGGCTTCAAGATCCGGGAGGAGATCCCTACTCCCAGCCGGTCTGCGGAGATCCTCACCACGCCGCCCTTCGCCGTGGATGGCGAAAGCCCCTCGGCCGTGAGCGTCCACCTGCGCTGGGTGCTGGCCAACGACCTCTTCACTGCCTTCCGCAGGACCAAGGGGGATGCGCAGAAGACCCTCTTCCTGAGTTTCCACGCGGACAGCCTGCATCCTTCGGCCCGAGGCTCCATGGTGTATGTGCCGAGCGCGGCCCTGGTACCCACCACCTTCGCCCTGGGCGGCGCCAAGACGGGCCATGTGGCCGAAGGCAGGCGCTCCGCCCGCGTCACCTTCACCAGCCGGGAGAAGCTGCAGGGCGAGGCCCGCAGCCGCCAGTTCTCCGAGACCCTGATGAAGGCCCTCCACAAGGAACGCATACCCGTCCACGCCAATCGTCCCATCCGCAACGTGATCTACCGCAGCGGGGGGAAGTGGGTGCCGGCCGTCCTCCGCTACAGCACCGGCGCCACCAAGGCCCTCATCGAAGTGGCGAACCTCACCAACGAAGACGATGCCGCCAGCCTGAAGGACCCCGAATTCCGGGAGCGCTACGCCGTGGCCGTGGTGAATGCCATCCGGGCGTACTATCGGAAATAGTGGTGCTCCTGGTGGGGAGGGCATGGCGGCCCAGGGTTCCCTTTGTGCCGATGGGAAAATCCCAGGCGTGGGATCACACTCTGGACGGGACGGGAGGCCTCATGCGGGTTCTGCTGGTGGTGATGCTCCTACTCACTGGTTTCGGTTGTCGGAAGCCCGAGCCTGTGCCGCCGCCGGGGGCCCGGCTCATCGTGCGGTTCCTGGACCGGGACGCGGTGCTGGAGCTGGCCGCCGTGCCCGCCGAAGGCCCGTGGCGCCTCATGAACGCAGGCCTGTGGGAGCCCCTCGACATTCGCTGGAAGCCGGGCAACCCTTCCATCGGTGCCGCGGTGGTGGGCCGCACGGCCCCGGACTGGGTGCTGCTGGAGGATCCCGCCCGCGACACCCACCGCGTCGTCATGCGCGGCCCCGGCCCCGAGGAACTCGCCTCCCGCAATGAGCGCATGGACCCCACCGAACGCGACGCCTTGGCCCTGCTGGGCGTACTGTGGGTGCTCAGCTGGGTGCGGCGCTGAGGGCCTTCGCCGCGACGGGTTCCCTCCGCTAGAATGGCCCTTCCCTGATCCATCCCCACCGCACTTCCCCGAGGCATCCATGACGACGACTCCCCTGGTGGGCATCCTGATGGGCTCCAAGAACGACTGGGAGACCATGCAGCACACGGCGCTGACCCTGAAGGCCCTGGGCATTCCCTGCGAGGCCCATGTCGCCAGCGCGCACCGGACGCCGGAGAAGGTGGTCGAGTTCTGCAGGGGTGCCGAAGGGCGCGGCCTGAAGGTGATCATCGCGGCGGCGGGCGGAGCGGCCCACCTGGCGGGGGTCTGCGCCAGCAAGACGCACCTGCCGGTGCTGGGCGTGCCCATGAAGGGCTGGGCCACGGAGGGCATGGACGCCCTGCTCTCCACGGTGCAGATGCCCTCCGGGCATCCCGGTGGGCACCCTGGCCATCGGCAAGGCCGGCGCCATCAACGCCGCGCTGCTGGCCACCTCCATCCTGGCCACGGGCGACGCGGCCATTCGCGAGCGCTACCTCGCCTACCGCCAGGCCCAGACGGAGAAGGCCCTGGCCGATGATGATCTCGTGATGCCCTGACATGGAGCGCGTGCACCTCATCACCCTGTCGGACCGCGCCTCCCGGGGCGAGTATCAGGACCAGTCCACGCCGCTGCTGACTTCCTGGCTGAAGGGGCAGGGCGTGAAGGCCGTGACCGCCTCGCTGATGCCGGACGAGCCGCACCTGCTGGAGCAGGACCTCCATGGCGCCGTGGCGGGCGGCGCGCCCCTGGTGCTCACCTGCGGGGGAACAGGCTTCGGCTCCCGGGACACGACGCCGGAAGCCACCCGCCGCGTCATCGAGCGCGAGGCTCCCGGCATCTGCGAGCTGATCCGTGCCAAGGGGGGCCATCCTCTGGCCTTCGCCAGCCGGGCTGTGTGCGGGATCGCCGGGAGGACCGTGATCCTGAACCTGTCGGGCCGGCCCGCCGCGGCCCTGGAGCAGATCCAGCTGGCCTGGCCCCTGCTGGTTCACGCGGTGGCCGTCCTCCGGAAAGAGGGGGAGGCCGGAGGGCCCTGCACATGAAGGTCTGGGCCCGCATCAACCACGTGGGCTGGGTCCACCTCTGGCGTCTGCGCGCGGACTATGACTCGGCCCAACCCTCGGCCCACTTCCTGAATGGACGCACGGATCCGAGGTGGCTCGAGGCGGCCCTGACGCCCGCCCAGCGGGCGGGTCTGGAGGCCGGTGAGCTCGTCGAAATCGAGGACCCCGGCTACTTCACTGACGAGATGTAAAGGGCTGGGCGCTCGTCTCTCCTGATCAGCCCCCCCCGGGTGGTATGTGAGATCGTGGATGGGCAACCCTGACGAGGCCAAGGAATGACCGGAATCCAGCCGACCCTCCACACTCTGAGCCGCCTGGTCGGTCGCACCCCCCTCCTGGCCCTGGATCTGAAGTACCGGGGCGAGCTGCGGCGGATCTATGCCAAGGCGGAGAACTTCAACTTCACCGGGAGCATCAAGGACCGGATGGCCCTGCACATCCTGCGGCAGGCCCACGAGAGCTGCGTCCTCAAGCCGGGGGCGCCCATCGCCGAGGCCACCAGCGGCAACACCGGCATCTCCTTCTCGGCGCTGGGCCGGGCGCTCGGTCACCCCGTCACCATCTTCATGCCCGACTGGATGAGCCAGGAGCGCAAGGACTTGATCCGGTCCTTCGGGGCGGAGGTGCGCCTGGTGAGCCATGCCGAGGGCGGATTCCTGGGCTCCATCCGGCTCAGCGAGGCCTGGGCGGCGGAGACGCCCGACGCCTTCCTGCCCTGCCAGTTCGCCAACGATGCCAACGTGGAGGCCCACGCCACCACCACTGGCCCCGAGCTCTGGGCCCAGCTGGCCTCGGTGGGGCTGAAGCCCCAGGCCTTCGTGGCGGGCGTGGGCACCGGCGGTACGGTGATGGGCGTGGCGCGGTTCCTCAAGGGGATGGACCCCGCCATCCGGATCCATCCGGTCGAGCCCGCCAACTCGCCGACCCTGCACACCGGACACAAGGTCGGCAAGCACCGCATCCAGGGCATCTCCGACGAGTTCATCCCCGCCATCGTGAAGCTGGACCAGCTGGACGACATCCTGGCCGTGGATGACGGGGACGCCATCCTCATGGCCCAGAAGCTGGCAGACCGGGGCCTCGGCGTGGGCATCAGCAGCGGCGCCAACTTCCTGGCGGCCCTGCAGGCCCAGGACCGCCTCGGCCGGGACGCGGTGGTGGTGACGGTCTTCAGCGACAGCAACAAGAAGTACCTCTCCACGGACCTCATGAAGGAGGAACCCGTGAAGGCGGATTTCCTCAGCCCCCAGCTCGAGCTGCTGGGCATCGGGCAGGCCATCCGCGTCTGCGAAGTCTGCGTCCAGGTCGGAACCGTGGCCCCTGGCTGCGGCTGCTGAGCCTCAGACGCTCTCGACTGGCTGGATGGAGCCCTCCAGCCGCTGGTACAGGGCCAGCAGGGCGCAGCTGAGCCAGAGGTTGAGCGTCCCGCCCAGCAGGTTGAAGCACCAGAAGGCCGGGTGCATCAGGCGCAGCAGGGCTCCCGGCCCCGCATCCGGATCCATCGCGGGGAGCAGGCGGTCCAGGGCCCAGCTGGCGGCCATCTGATAGGTCATCGCGACCAGTGTCATGGCCAGTACGGCCTGGATGACGCGGGGCCAGTGCCGGACCATGGCGACCTGGCTCCACTTCAAGGCGGCCAGCAGGCCATCGCCGCGCAACAGCATGCGCAGAGGAGCCCAGCCGAACAGGGTGAGGATGAGGATGCCCGGGATCAGGAACATCAGCAGGCCCAGGCCGATGGCCACACTGATGCCCAGGCGGGCGAGGAAGGTCCGCAACCAGCGTTCATCGAAGGTCTTCTGCCAGGTCATGGCGACGTTGGCGGCATCATCCCGCGTCTCGGCATCCAGCTGGGCCTGCAGGCGGGGAATGAAATACATCTCGAGGGGAAGCAGTCCGGCGAACCCGAAGATGGCTTGGAGGATCAGGTTCGGCCCCACCCCCGCGGCCAGCTCCAGGGCCGGGCCCAGCTGGGCCAGCAGCATGGCCAGAAAGGCGAGTGCGAGGGCCAGCCAGGGGTGGCGCTTGAGCAGCCTGAGCCCTTCCAGAAGGGCACCCAGGTGGGAAGGTGGAGGAGTACGCATCCCTCCAGGTTATCTGGTGCCGTGGGCTATCATCATCGGCATCATGTCGTACGAAGCTCCCTGTCTCCTGGTGGCCAGCCCCGCGCTCCTGGATCCGAACTTCCTGCACAGCGTGGTGCTGATCGTGGAGCACGACGAGGAGGGGGCCCTCGGGCTGATCCTCAACCGGCCGCTCCCCCTCGCCCTGGCACAGGTCTGCGCCGAGGGCGGCATGTCTTACCTCGGTTCCGAGGAGGCCACGGCCTGGCGCGGTGGGCCGGTCGATCCCCAGCGCGGCATCCTCCTGGTGCAGGGCGGCCTCCCCGAGGAGGAGGACACGGTGGTGGATCTCACCCACTTCGTGAGCCACCGCAAGGACCTGCTGGAGGCTCTGCTGGGGGATCCGATCGCGCGGTACCGGCTCTTCCTGGGCTATGCCGGGTGGAGTCCCGGCCAGCTGGACCAGGAGCTGGAGATGGGCGCCTGGACGCGCCGTCCGGTGGTCTCCGAGTGGCTGCTGCATCCCGATCCCTCGGGGCTCTGGCAGGTGGCGCTGAGCGGCGAAGGCAGCTGACGCCAGTTATGGGTCCATCAGAAATGTAAATGGCAGGGTCATAACTGGGGCGTCGAATCGGGCCTTCGGGATAGGCTTTTTTAATAGCCCGCCCGCCCGTTGGATTCACGAGCCCTTTTCCGGAGGACCCGATGACCTGGAAGCGAATGCTCTCCCTCCCCCTGGTGCTCGGAGCAGGCCTGCCTTTGGCCGCCCAGGGCGCGACGCCCGCGAACGACTCCGGTGCCACGGCTTGGATGCTCACCTCCACCACCCTGGTGCTGCTCATGGTGCCGGGTCTGGCGATGTTCTACGGCGGCCTGGTGCGCACGAAGAACGTGCTGGGCACGATGATGCACTCCTTCGCGGCCATGGCCGTGGTGGGCGTCCTGTGGACCGTGGTGGGCTACGCGCTGAGCTTCGGACCCAACGCCCTGGGTGGTCTCATCGGTTGGAGCCGCGGCCTGGTGCTCCTGCGCAGCATCGACCACACCATCCTGCCGGCGGGCGTGCCGGAGTACGCCTTCGCCATGTTCCAGGGCAAGTTCGCCATCATCACGCCGGCCCTCATCGCCGGGGCCGTGGCGGAGCGGATCTCCTTCCGGGGCTGGGTGGCCTTCATCACGCTCTGGGTGCTCCTCGTCTACTGTCCGCTCTGCCACTGGGTCTGGGCGCCGGACGGCTACTTCTTCAACCTGGGCGCCAAGGGCGCCATCGACTTCGCGGGCGGCACCGTCGTGCACATCTCCTCCGGCGCCGCGGGTCTGGCCCTCGCACTGTTCCTCGGGGCGCGCCACGGCTACCCGAAGACCGCCATGGCGCCCAACAACCTCACCTTCACCCTCATTGGGGCCGGCCTGCTGTGGGTGGGCTGGTTCGGCTTCAACGCGGGCTCCTCCATCGCCTCCAACCTGGACACGGCGCGGGCCCTCACCGTCACTCAGGTGGCCGCGGCCTCCGGGGCGCTGACCTGGGTGCTCATCGAGACCATCCGCGACGACAAGCCCACCAGCCTGGGCATGGCCTCGGGCATCCTGGCGGGCCTGGTGGTGATCACGCCCGCGGCCGGGGTTGTTCAGGTTGGTGGCGCCATCGTGCTGGGGGCCATCGCCGCCTGCGCCTGCTTCGGCATGATCCTGCTGAAGAACCGCCTGGGCTATGACGACTCCCTGGACGCCTTCGGCATCCACGGCACCGGCGGCATCGTGGGCGCCCTGGGCCTCACCTTCTTCATCCGCGACTCCTGGTGGGCGGAGGCCGCGGCCAAATCGCCCGGCTGGGGCATTCTCGCCCAGTTCAAGGTGCAGGCCTTCGCCGTGGGCGCCACGATCCTCTTCTCGGTCTGCATGACGCTGCTCATCGCGTTCCTGGTGGAGAAGCTCGTGGGCTTCCGCGTGGCCGAGTCGGTGGAGAAGACCGGCCTCGACCACGAGATCCACGGCGAACGGGCCTATGGCCTGAACAATCTGAATTGATCGGAGCGCAGCGTGAAGCTCATCACCGCCATCATTCCCGAAGAGAAGCTCGACGAGGTCCGCGAGGCCCTGATCGAGGCCGAGATCGAACGCATCACCGTCCTGCGCGTCAGCGGCCACGGCCGCCAGCAGGAGATCGTGGTGCAGCGGGGCAAGAAGGTCGTGCCCAACCTCATCCCCAAGGTGCAGATCACCATCGCCTGCAACGACGCCTTCGAGGACATCACCGTGGACACCATCATCCGCACGGCCCGCCATGGCGGAGGCGAGGTGGGCGACGGGAAGATCTTCGTCCAGGACCTGAAGGAGTGCATCCGCATCCGCACCGGCGAGCGGGGCGGCCAGGCCATCTGAGGGTCGCCCTTGAACGTGGCGCGGGCTTGGCGTTCAATTCGCCGGCCGGAGGGAGTATCTTCGCCCAGGAGAATGGAGCCTTCATGCTGTTTCCTGGAGACTGGGTGGAGGTGCTTCCCGCGGTGGAGATCCGGTCCACCCTCGATGCCGACTCCACCTTGGAGGCGCTGCCCTTCATGCCCGAGATGCTGGCCTACTGTGGGCGGGTCTTCCAGGTGCAGGTCCGGGCGGACCGCACCTGCGTCCGCGCCCTGCCGCCGGGGGAGCCCGAGCCCATCCGGGCGCTCCGGGACTGCGTGGTTCTGGCGGGGCTGCGCTGCGATGGCGGCGCCCACGGGGGCTGCCAGCTGGGCTGCATGCTCTTCTGGAAGGAACGCTGGCTGCGGAAGGTCGAGGGCCCCAGCCCGGCGGGAACACCGGCGCCCCCCGCGTCCCCGTTCGCCCTGCCATCGTCCCGGGGGGCGGACCCAGCGGTCTTTTTCTGCCAGGGCACGGACCTGGGCCGGGCCACTCGGCGCGGCCACTCGAAGTGGAGTCCCATCGGGTACCTCAACCTGGTGAGAGCGGGTACCTTCACGGTTCCCGGCGTGATCCGGATGCTCCACTACGCGGGCGTCCACAAGGTGGAACTGACGCTGCTTACCCGGCTGCCTTTCCTGCAGACGACCCGTGACAGGATGCCTGAACCTTTGGGGTTGCGCCCTGGCGAGTGGGTGGAGGTCAAGAGCATGAAGGAGGTCCTGCGCACCCTGGACGCCCGCGGGTGCCTCAAGGGGCTGGCCTTCAGCAACGACATGTACGGCTTCTGCGGCCAGCGCCTGCAGGTCCTGAGCCGTGTCGAGACCATCCTCGCCGAGGAGACCGGGAGGCTGCGCACGGTCCAGGACACCGTCACGCTGGCGGGAACGACCTGTCGGAAGTACATGGGCTGTGCCCGGCAGATGCCCCTTCTCTGGCGGGAGGCCTGGCTGAAGCGAGTCGCCTCACCCTTTCCCTGAGGGTCGCCTGGGCTTGATGGCGGCCAGTCCAGGTTTCGACGCCCCTCGCAGAAGCCGGGGCAGGGTAGGCTTCGAGGCATGCGATCCATCGTCTGGTTCCGGGGCAAGGATCTTCGCCTGGCGGATCACGCCCCGTTGGCCGAGGCTGCGGCTTCTGGCGAGGTGATTCCGCTCTTCGTGCTCGATCCCTTCTTCTTCGCGCCGGAACGGGCCCGGGAGCTGCCTCACCGCATCCAGTTCCTGCTGGACTCGCTGCGGGCGCTGGAGGCCAACCTCGCGCACCTGGGTTCGCGCCTGCTGGTGGTTCCCGGGCGGAGCCTGGAGGTGGTGCCGCGCCTGGCGGCGCAGTGGAAAGCGGATCAGGTGCTGGCCCACCGCTGGGTGGAACCCTTCGGCCGGGAGCGGGATCGTCGGATCGCCGAGGCCCTGGATCGCGAGGGCATCGCCCTCCGGCTGTTCGAGGGCGAGACCCTCCTGCCGCCGGGTTCCGTGCGGAACGGGCAGGGCGCCATGTTCCGGGTGTTCACGCCCTTCGCGAGGGCGGCCGGGATCCGGCTGGATCTCGCGCCGGCGCTGCCCGCGCCGCGGGCACTGCCACCGGTACCTGAGGGGTCGGTCTTCGAGACGGCGCCGATCCCGACGCTGGCGGACCTTGGCTTGTCGCTGAACCCGAATCTGCAGGCAGGCGGAGAAAGGGCCGCGCGGACCCGGTTGAAGGCCTTCGTGGGCGGCCCCATCGTCGACTACGGCGCGGACCGCGACCGCATGGACCGGCCCGGCACCTCGCGGCTCAGCGCCGACTTGAAGTTCGGCACCCTCTCGGTGCGGATGGTCTGGCAGGCTGCCGCGGCGGCCGGAGCCGGTGAATCCGGGCGTCGCTTCCTGAACGAGCTGCTCTGGCGCGAGTTCAGCCACCACCTGCTGTGGGAGTGGCCGGAGCTGCTGGAGCAGCCATTCCGCGGTGACTTCTCGAGCTTCCCCTGGCGGGTGGACGAGGCGGGATGGCAGGCCTGGGCGGCAGGTCGCACGGGCTATCCCGTGGTGGATGCCGCCGCCCGGCAGCTGTTGGCTGAGGGCTTCGTCCATAACCGCGCCCGGATGGTGGCCGCCAGCTTCCTCGCGAAGCACCTGCTGCTGGACTACCGCCTGGGCGAGGCCCACTACCTGAAGTGGCTCACGGACGGCGACTGGGCCCAGAACAGCGCGGGCTGGCAGTGGAGCGCGGGCTGCGGCTGCGATGCCCAGCCCTGGTTCCGCATCTTCAACCCCGTGGCCCAGGGGCTCAAGTTTGATCCGGACGGCGCCTATGTGAAGCGCTGGGTGCCTGAGCTGGCGGACTGCCCAACGGCCTTCATCCACGAGCCCTGGAAGCTCCCCCGGGGCCGGCGGGTCAGCTTGGACTACCCGGAACCCGTGGTCGATCACGCCCTGGCGCGGCAGCGCTTCCTGGCGACGGCGAAAGGGCATCTGGGCCGGGGACCGGCCTGATAGAGTGGAGGGAGCTCTGTTCTATCCCTTCTGCATTCATGGCTTATGGGTAACCCATGCACACCATTCGATTCGATGGCAAGACACCCGGCATCGCGGAGTGCGACCGGGAGACGGCCCTCCTCGCCGCCAGCGCCAAGGCGAACGTGCCGCTGAATCACCGCTGCGGAGGCCATGCCCGCTGCGGCACCTGCCTCGTCACGGTGGTAGAGGGGGCCGAGCACCTCAGTGAGAAGGGCGGGGCGGAGTCCCGCGTGCTCCTCGCCCTCAAGGCCAACCCCGACCAGCGCCTGGCCTGCCAGACCTGGGCACGGGGCGACGTGAGTGTGAAGTACTAAGTACCGACGATCCGCCGGCCCTCCATGGCCCGATCCAGGGTGAGCTCGTCCGCGTATTCGAGGTCGCTGCCGATCGGCAGGCCCAGCCCGATGCGCGTGGTACGGATGCCGATGGGTTCCAGCAGACGGGCCAGCCAGCTGGCGGTGGCCTCGCCATCCACCGTGGGATTGGTGGCCAGGATGACCTCCTGGATGGCGTGATCCTCCAGGCGCTTCAACAGCTCGCGGATGCGCAGTTGATCCGGGCCCACGCCCCGCAAGGGGGAGATGAGGCCGCCCAGCACGTGGTAGCGCCCGCGGAAGTGGCCGCTGCGCTCGAAGCTGAGCACGTTGGAGGCTTCCGCCACGATGACTAGGCTGGCGGGATCCCGGCGGGGGTCCAGGCAGATGGGGCAGGTGGGCTGGTCCGTGAAGGCGCCGCAGACGCCGCAGAAGCCGACCTTCTCCGCGGCCTGCTGCAGCTGGTGGGCCAGGTGGGCCATGGCCTCCGGCCCTTCCTTCAGCAGGTGCAGGGCCATGCGCTGGGCGGATTTCGAGCCCACCCCCGGCAGCTTCTGGAGGCTCTCGACCACGGCCTCGAGGGGCGGCGGCAGCTTCATCCGATCAAAGGCCCAGGCCGGGCAGGTTGAGGCCGGCACCCATGCCGCCCATCTGCTTCTTCATGGCCTCGTCGACCTTGGTGGTGGCGTCGCGGAAGGCGGCCAGCAGGAGGTCTTCGAGCATGGAGGGATCCTCGGGATCCATGGCGTCCTTGGCGATGGAGAGGCCCATCAGCTCCTTGGAGCCGTTGAGGGTGACCTTCACCAGCTCGCCGCCGGCGGTGCCTTCGACGCGCAGGTTGGCCTGGGTTTCCGCCAGCTTGGCCTGCATCTGCTGGGCCTGTTTCATCAGAAAGCGCATGTCCATGGGATCAGCCTCCGGGGGGGATGTCGTGGGGTGGGCAGGATGCGTGGTGCAGGTGGGGCCAGTGGATCCGGCGCAGCCGCTTGGCCAGCCAGAGCATGAAGAAGTATCCGATGGGCAGGGCGAGAACGGTGCAGATGAACCCGCCGATGAGGTAGGACTTGAGGATGGGGCGCAACATGGTGGTCATGGCCTCGAAGCCATCCCAGGTCAGGAAGCTCCGCCAGCCGATCTCGTGCCACTGCACGCTGGCCAGGTTGGTGCTGCTGAAGCGGCCGCGCACCAGATTGCCCACCCAGGTGCTGGCGGTGGCGATGGGCACCATGGTCCAGGGGTTGTTGATCAGCATCGCCATGATCATGAGAGGCCGATGCAGGCGCCGGAAGATGACGCAGAACAGGAACACCATCCCCGTATGGAGCCCCAGGAGGGGATTCCAGGCGATGGAGAGGCCCAGGGCGAAGCTCCAGGCCACCTGCTCGGGGTTCAGTTCCGGGTGGAGGATGTGGGCCTTCAGACGGTTCCAGAGCCCTCTGGGGGGCGGCGTGGAACCGGGCATGGGCGAGGTCGGCGCGGCGGCATCAGTCATGGGGCGAAGTGGTCGAATCCAAGGTCCGGCAAGGCGCGCGGCGTCTCCCCATCATAGACGAGAAGGGGCGCCGGGCCCCTCGGGACGGCCCGGCCCACCGGGACCAGCGGCAGGCCCAGCCTGGCCTCCAGCTCGGCCTGGGGGAGGGAGGTGCCGAAGCAGCGGGCGTAGTCCTCGCCCCCACGCAGGGCATCCTCGTCCAGATCCCGGTCCGCGACGATGCTGAGACCCGATGCCTCGGCCAGGTTCCGGAGATCCCGGCTGAGGCCATCCGACAGGTCCAGGCAGGCGTGAATCTCGGGGATCGCCCCCAGGCGAAGCCCCAGGCCCAGGTTGGGCCTGGGCGCCAGGTGGGCTGCCACCTCCGGATCCGGATTCGCCGGGTCCCACCGCTGCCCGGCCTGGAGCTTGCGCAGGCCCCGCAGGCTGGCGCCGGGCCGCTGGTCCACGAAGATCCGGTCGCCGGGCTGCAGGCCATCCCGCCGGAGCCAGCGGGGTGCGAAGCCGAAGGCCGTCAGGCCGAGGCCCAGGCCGGCTGGCCGACCCACGGTGTCACCTCCCAGGACCTGCACCTCGGCCTCCCGGCTGGCGGCGGCCAAACCAGCCAGGAAGGCCTCGAGCCAGGGCGCCTCGACCTCCGGGCCCAGGGCCAGGGTCAGGGTGTAGCCGAAGGGGCGGGCGCCGGAGGCATCCAGGTCCGAGAGGTTCACCAAGAGCAGCTTGTGCGCCAGCAGGTCGGGGGGATGCCAGGCGAGGCGGAAGTGCTGGTCCGATTCCATGAGGTCCGTGGTCACCAGCAGGGTCTGGCCCGGGGGCGTGGGGGGCAGCGCACCGCAGTCATCCATGAGCTCTGTGCCACCCGGCAGTACATCCCGGATACGGGCAAGAATTCCCGTCTCCTTCAGGCTCATGGGGGGACCTCCGTCACAAGTCCAGTCTCCCATGGCTTCAGGGCCCAGGCGACGCTTGGTCCCCGGCGGCGGCGATGCTAGGTTGGTTAGGTCTGCCCACGCCGGGCCCCATTTGAATCTCGAGGAGACGACCATGGCCATTACCAAAGTCTGGATCGAAGAAGGCTGCATCGTGTGCAACGCCTGCGAGGCCGAGTGCCCCGACGTGTTCCACGTCACGGACACCAGCTGCAACATCAACGGCTCGGTCCGCAAGGATGGCGTCGACAGCGAGAACCGCGACGAGATGAGCGAGCTGAATGACGACGTCCAGACCGCCCAGGAGGCCGCCATCGAGGCCGCCGCCGCCAGCTGCCCCGTGGAAGTCATCAAGTTCGACAAGGTTTAGGCCTTCAAGGCTGAAACGGCTTTGACGTTTCAGATACGAAAAGGGCGCCTTGCGGCGCCCTTTTCGATGCTCCGATGGCCTATTCCTTCAACCCGACATTGACCTCGAACTCGCCGAACTCGGTCTTGAAGGGGATGGCGATGCAGGGGACGTCGCCGCTGCGGCTGATCTTGTGGCCCTTGCCGACCACCACGGTGGGGACGGAGATGGACAGGCTGAAGCCGTCCTGGATGAGCAGGCGGCGTGCGTCGCCCACCACGATGTTGCCGATCTCGCCCACGGCGTCCTCCACGCTCTGGTCGAGGGTGGCGATCTCCTCCATGAGCATGTTGCTGGCGATGCGGCAGGCCACGGAGGCCGGGAAGCTCAGGATGATGGAGCCGGAGGTGTCCCCGGTGATGCCGATGATGGCGGAGATGTCGTAGGTGGTGATGAGGTCCTCTTTGACCGACAGCCCGATCTTCTCGGCGGTGATGCTGGCCATCATCTCGAGGCTGCGGAGGGTGGACTCGATGAAGGGATTGATGAAGGCGACGTTCATGGGACCCCTGGCAAAGTGATGGCTCCCTTTCGGCCCAGGAAGGATCCTTCATGATTTCCGGCGTTGAGCCCACCGGGCGGTGGGTCCACCATGGAGCCTCACCTCTGGAGATGCCCATGCTCATTCGCCTGCAGGCCGATCTGAAGACCGCCATGCTGGCCCGGGACGCGGCGCGTACCCAGGTGCTCCGCATGGCTCTGGCCGCCTACAAGAACGAGGCGGTGGCCAAGGGCCTGGGGCCCCAGGGGACCCTGCCCGAGGCGGAGGCCATCGCCGTGTTCAAGCGCCTGGTGAAGTCCAGGGAGGATAGCGTCGCCCAGTTCGAGAAGGTGGGGCAGGCCGACCGGGCCGCCCAGGAGCGGCAGGAGATCGATCTGCTGAAGCCCTACCTGCCGGCCATGATCGAGGGGCCGGCCCTGGAGGCGGCGGTCAGGGAGGCCATCGCCCAGAGCGGGGCCACCTCGAAGAAGGACATGGGCCTCGTGATGAAGGCGCTGCAGGCGGCCCACGGTGGCGCCATCGACGGCAAGGCCGCGAGCGCACTGGTGCAGTCGCTGCTGGCTTGAAACCGCGAAAGACGCGAAAGCTCGCTAAAAAGGAATAGAACTGATTGTGACAGGCTGGATGCCCAGGTGATTGGAGGGCTTCCGAGTGGTGTTCCCTGTTCTCATTTCGCGCGCCCGCGGGGCGTTTCGCGTTTTTCGCGGTTTGTTTTCATGGAGCGGGTGTGGCTTCGGCCTGGGTTAAACTTGAAGGTTCGAGGCCCCCATGAAGCAATCCAAGCTCCTGATCCAGACCCTGCGCGAGACGCCGCGCGATGCCGACGTGGTGAGCCAGCAGCTCATGATGCGGGCCGGCATGATCCAGAAGGTGGCCGCCGGCATCTACAGCTACCTGCCGCTGGCCTTCCGGAGCATCCGCAAGTTCGAGGAGATCGTCCGCGAGGAACTGGGTAAGGATGGCTGCCAGGAACTGCTCATGCCTGCAGTGCTGCCGGCCGAGCTGTGGCAGGAGAGTGGTCGGTGGAAGTTCTATGGCGACGAGCTCCTGCGCTTTTGCGACCGCAAGGCCAAGGCCGAGGTGGCTGAGCGTCGCGCCCGGGGCGAGAAGCCCGATGAGCGAGAGTTCTACAACTTCTGCCTGGGACCCACCCACGAGGAAGTGATCACAGACATCGTCCGCAAGAACGTCCGCAGCTACAAGCAGCTGCCCATGAACCTCTTCCAGATCCAGACCAAGTTCCGCGATGAGCGCCGCCCCCGCTTCGGCCTCATGCGGGGTCGCGAGTTCACCATGAAGGACGGCTACTCCTTCCACCCCGATGATGCCTGCGCGGACCGCGAATACTGGGCCATGTTCAACGCCTACAAGCGGATCTTCGCCCGCCTGGGCGTGAAGTTCCGGCCCGTGGAGGCCGACAGCGGCGCCATCGGCGGCAGCTTCACCCATGAGTTCCACGTGCTGGCGGGCAGTGGCGAGGACGCCATCCTAAGCTGCGACGCCTGCGACTACACGTCGAACATCGAGAAGACGGAAGCTCCGGCCCTGCCGGCCAGGGAGAATGGGACAGCCTTTGAGCTGAAGCGGGATCATTTCGCCACGCCAGGCGTCGTCGGCCAGGTGGAGCAGGCCGCGGGGATGAAGGACGCCGAACACGATGGCATGCTCATCGAGCAGACCAGCAAGTTCTTCCTGTACCGCGTCACCTTCGCGGATGGCTCCAGCAGGCTCGTGGGTGCCGTCCTGCGGGGTGATCACGAGGTCAACCCCGTGAAGGTGAAGAACTTCACGGGGGCCGCCGAGATGGAACTCCTGCCCCTGGAGGAGGCCGAGGCCTTCACCGGCGCCAAGACCGGCTTCATGGGGCCCGTGGGTCTCAAGGATGTCCAGATCCTGGTGGACGCCAGCCTGAAGGGCGCCGTCAACCTCACCTGTGGCGCGAACCGGACGGACTACCACCACTTCGGCCTGGATCCCGTCCGCGACCTGCCCGGCTGCACCTTCACGGACCTGCGCATGGCCGCCGAAGGGGACACCTGCACCCGCTGCGGGAAGGGGCAGTATCAGCCCTTCCGCGGCATCGAAGTGGGCCAGGTCTTCAAGCTCGGCACCAAGTACTCGCAGTCCATGTCCTGCACCTTCCTGGACGAGCAGGGCAAGGAGAATCCCATGGTGATGGGCTGCTACGGCATCGGCATCACCCGCACCGTGGCCGCCGCCGTGGAGCAGAACTACGACGCCGACGGCATCATCTGGCCCTGGCCCATCGCGCCCTACCAGGTGCACCTGCTCTGCCTGGATCCGGGCAGTGCCGAGGTGGCCGGAGTCGCCACCCAGGTGGAGAAGGACCTCGAGGCCGCCGGGTTCGAGGTGCTCCATGACGATCGCGAGGGCATGAGCCCCGGCGCCAAGTTCAAGGATGCCGACCTGCTGGGCTTCCCCCTGCGCATCACCGTGGGCGCCAAGGGCCTGAAGGACGGCATCGTGGAGCTGCGGGACCGCCGCACCAAGGATGTGCTGAAGCTCAAGCCCGAGGCGGCCGTGGCGGAAGTCTCCGCGGCTCGGGATCGGATCATGCTGGAACTGGAAACCGCTGGCGGAAGATAGGAGGACACATGGCCGAAGGCCGGGTTCACCTCACCACCTTCATCGAAGGGGTGCTGGTCCATGGTCAGCAGACGCCCTTCGTCCTGCTCGTGCCTTCGCCCCACAGCCCCCATCGCGGTCTGCTCATGCCTGCCCAGATCCCCTGGTCGCCGGGGTTCCTGCCCACCTCGCTGCTCAACGCGCAGATCGAGGCCGCCTGGGGCATCCCCTTCCGGTTCGTGGACTCTTCGGTGCTGCCGGTGGTGTTCGATGAGCGCACCAGCCGCCTGCCCACGCCCTGGCTCCTGCGCCTGGAGGGTCTCGAAGGCCAGCAGCGGCTCTACCTCAGCCACCTCCTCCGCACCAAGGCACCCGACGACCTGCTGCCTCCGCCCCCTGCCGGCGGGCAGTGGTTCAGCGACAAGGGCCTGCTGAACGCGGATCTGCTGCCCGGTGTCCGGCGGCTCTGCCAGTCGGCGCTGCAGGCGGTGGCTGAGGCTTGAGGATGAGGTTCCACCCGTCGTTCCGTACAAACGAAAATCGGCGCCGACAGCGCCGATTTTCGCAGGGGCTGCGCCCGAAAGACTACATCTGCTCAAACGCGTTGAAGAAGTAGCCGACCTCGAACTTCGCGCTCTCAGGCTTGTCGCTGCCGTGGGTGGCGTTGCGGCCGATGCTGGCGCCGAAGCGCTTGCGGAGGGTGCCCTCGGCGGCGTTGGCGGGATTGGTGGCGCCCATGAGGTCGCGCCAGCGGAGGATGGCATTCTCGCCCTCGAGCACCATGATGGCCACGGGTCCCTCGGTCATGAAGGCCTCGAGTTCCGCGTAGAAGCCCTTGCCCACGTGCTCGTGGTAGAAGCCCTGGCAGATGGCCGGGGTGAGCCGGGTCAGCTTGAGGCCCACGATCTTCAGGCCGCTCTGTTCGATGGCCGCGAGGATCTCGCCGATGTGGCCGTCCTTGACGGCGTCGGGCTTGACGATGGCAAAGGTGCGCTCAAGGGTCATGATTCCTCCAGAATCCAAACATCCAGTGTGGCTTGGACCGGTAACTTCGGCAACCACGAAGGCTTGGGGGCAGTCACGGGCGCTGGGAAATGGCGGCTCACCACGCTACAATCGATGGTTTACGCGACTGGACGGCTCCATGCTCGATAACTTTCTCAAGAAACTCATCGGCTCCAAGAATGACCGGGAGTTGAAGCGCCTGTGGGGCAAGGTCCAGGCCATCAACGTCCTCGAGCCGGAGATTTCGGCCCTGAGCGACGAGGCCCTGAAGGCCAAGACGCCCTACCTCAAGGAGAAGCTGGCGAACGGCGCGACCCTGGAGGAGATCCTCCCCGAGGCCTTTGCCGTGGCCCGCGAGGCCAGCCGGCGCGTCCTCAAGATGCGGCACTTCGACGTGCAGCTGGTGGGCGGCATGGCCCTCCACGAGGGCAAGGTCGCCGAGATGCGCACCGGTGAGGGCAAGACGCTCACCGCCACGCTGCCGCTCTACCTGAACGCCCTGGCGGGCAAGGGCGCCCACCTGGTCACGGTGAACGACTACCTGGCGCGCCGCGACGCCGAGTGGATGGGCCGTCTCTACACCTGGTTGGGCCTGAGCGTCGGCATCATCCAGCATGGCCTCGACGACCAGCAGCGCCGCGACGCCTACGGCTCCGACATCACCTATGCCACCAACAACGAGCTGGGCTTCGACTACCTCCGCGACAACATGAAGTGGGACCTGGAGGACTTCACCCAGCGGGGCTTCAACTTCGCCATCGTGGACGAGGTGGACAGCATCCTCATCGACGAGGCCCGCACGCCGCTCATCATCGCTGGCAGCAGCGAGGAGGACACCTCCAAGTACTTCCGCATCGATGCCATCGTCCCCAAGCTCAAGAAGGACACCCACTACAAGGTGGACGAGAAGGACCGACAGGTGATGCTGACGGACGACGGCATCCACTACGCCGAGCAGCTGTTGGGCGTGACCAACCTCTACGATCCGACCAGCATCGAGACCCTGCACGGGTTGAACCAGGCCCTCCTGGCCCACAACCTCTACCGCCTGGACGTGGACTACATGGTCCGCCCCAAGGAGGACGGCAAGGGCATGGAAGTGGTCATCGTGGACGAGTTCACGGGCCGGCTGATGCCCGGCCGCCGCTGGTCCAACGGCCTGCACCAGGCCATCGAGGCCAAGGAGGGCGTGGAGGTCAACGCCGAGAACCAGACCCTCGCCACCGTCACCTTCCAGAACTTCTTCCGCATGTACAAGACGCTGGCCGGCATGACCGGCACGGCCGAGACCGAGGCCACGGAACTGCACTCCATCTACAAGCTGGACGTGATCGTGGTGCCCACCAACATGCCCATGGTCCGCAAGGACTTCGCGGACACGGTCTATTCCACCCGCAGCGGCAAGAAGAAGGCCATCGTGGAAGAGATCCGCGAGCTTCACGCGAAGGGCCAGCCCATGCTGGTGGGCACGGCCAGCATCGAGAGCAGCGAGGACCTGTCCGACGCCCTCAAGGCCGCCCGCATCCCCCACGTGGTGCTGAACGCGAAGCATCACGAGCGGGAGGCCGAGATCGTGGCCCAGGCCGGCCGGAAGGGCGCCGTCACCATCGCCACCAACATGGCGGGCCGCGGCACCGACATCATCCTCGGCGGCAATCCCGAGGGGCTCGCCCGGCTGGAGGCCAAGAAGAAGGACATCGCCCTCTACGATGAGGAGGGTTTCGAGACGCCCGAGTTCTCCGCCCTCGTCGAGCAGATGCGCCTGCAGACCGCGGCCGAACACGAGGAAGTGGTATCCCTCGGGGGCCTGCACATCCTCGGCACCGAGCGCCACGAAAGCCGCCGCATCGACAACCAGCTCCGTGGCCGCGCCGGCCGCCAGGGCGATCCCGGCTCCAGCCGCTTCTACTTGTCCCTCGAGGACGACCTGATGCGGATCTTCGGCGGCGACCGCATCAAGAACCTCATGGGCGCCATGGGCATGAACGACGATGAGCCCATCGAGGCGGGCATGGTCACCCGCGCCATCGAGCGCAGCCAGAAGCGCGTCGAGACGCACAACTTCGAGATCCGCAAGCACCTGCTCGAATACGACGACGTCATGAACAAGCAGCGCATCTTCTTCTACGGGCTGCGCACTGAGATCCTCAGGGGCAATACCAAGGAATACGTGCTGCGTGTCGCGGCCGAGATCGCCGAAGGCATTGCCAACGACTTCCTGCCCGACAAGGGCGAACGGGACCTGGCGGGCTTCCGGGAGCGCGTCGAGCAGCTGTTCACCCTCACCGGCGAAGAAGTCGATGCCATCGGGCAGATGCCGCAGGCCCAGGCCAGCGGGGCCCTGGGGGCGCTCGTCCAGACATTCTATGAAGGCAAGGATGAGCGCCTGGGCGGCGAAGGCATGCGCAGCTACGAGCGCTGGTCGATCCTGCAGATCATCGACGCGGCCTGGAAGCGGCACCTGCTGGTCATGGACCACTTGAAAGAGGCCATCGGCTTCCGCGGCTATGGCCAGAAGGATCCGCTGGTCGAATACAAGCGCGAGAGCTACGAGTACTTCGAGCAGATGCGCTTCGGCTACGAGGACGAGATCATCTCGTACCTCTACCGCGTGGAACCCCAGCCCACCTTCGTTCCCGATGAGGACTTCTTCCGGGGACCTTCGGAGACCTTCGAGCTGGGGCCCGACGAGCAGGGCAATCCCCCCGACGGCATCCAGCGGGTGCTGCGCTTCACCGCAGGCGGCCTCGAGGATTGATCCTCCGGCTGTTCCGGGAGGACGAGAACACAGGGGGCCACTCGGCCCCCTGT
Organism: Candidatus Geothrix odensensis; assembly: GCA_016714685.1. Taxonomy (GTDB): domain Bacteria; phylum Acidobacteriota; class Holophagae; order Holophagales; family Holophagaceae; genus Geothrix; species Geothrix odensensis. The sequence continues at coordinate 692,442 of JADKCH010000001.1, read as the reverse complement.
GTTTTTCTTGGGCAGGGCCTGCGCCCCTGATACACACTAGGGACATGGAACTCATCGTTGTCACGGGCCTCTCCGGCGCCGGCCGCCACTCGGTGCTGGGGGCGCTGGAGGATACCGGTTGCACCGCCCTCGACAATGTCCCGCCCCGGCTGCTGGAACCTCTGCTCGAGCTCGAGGCCAAGCTGCAGCCCCGTCGGGAGCGCCTGATCGTGGGCATGGACAGCCGCCAGGCCGACTTCGCCCTGGAGTTCAGTCCCCTGCTGGATCGCCTCCACGCCAGCGGCGTGTCGGTGCAGGTGGTCTTCGTGGAGGCCTCGGAGGAGGTCCTGCTGCGCCGCTTCTCCGAAACGCGCCGCCCCCATCACCTGGCCCTGCTGGGCACGGCAGGTGAGGGCATCCAGCGGGAGCGGGAACTGCTGGCCCCCATCCGGGCCCTGGCGACGACCATCCTCGACACCAGCCAGCTGAGTCTTTCGGAGCTCCGTCTCCGGGTCGCGGCCCTGGTGCCGCAGGTGCCCACCCGGAGCACGGCCGTGCGCCTGCTCAGCTTCGGGTTCAAGCGCGGGGTGCCTGCGGATGCGGATGTGATCCTGGATGCCCGCTTCCTGCCCAATCCCTTCTACGTCGAGGCCCTGAAGCCCCTCACCGGCCGGGACTGGCCCGTCCAGCAGTACCTGCTGGAATCCCATGAATTCAGGGAGTTCCTGGAACGCGCCGAGTCCTGGCTGCGCTGGTCCCTCCCGCTTGTGCAGCAGGAGGGCCGCGCATACCACACCCTGGCCATCGGCTGCACCGGGGGCCAGCACCGCTCCGTGGCCTTGGTGGAGATGCTGGCCCACCGGCTCAGGGGTGATGTGGCGGCCCTGACTATCCGGCATCGGGAACTGGACTGAGTTCGATCAGCCCTCGGTGAACACCACGCCGCGCTTGGCCATGTCCTGGCGGATGAAGTCCCAGGCGCCGGGCTCCTGCCCCACGAACTCCGGGGGGCTGATGCCCTTGCGGGAGAAGCCGCCCTTGGCCAGCAGCCTTACGGCCGCCGTGCAGGTGTAGCCCGTGGTGCGGGCCATGGAGGTGGTCTTCGTGGCCCGGTCATAGCGGTCCAGCAGGTTCAGCTGGTGGCGAACCGGGCGTCCGTCCTTCTCGCCCTCCGCCGTGACCCGCATGACCGTGAAGTCCTCGTCGCCCTCCTCCATGAACCACATGGGGAAGAGCAGGGCCGTGGTCAGGTCGAGGGGGCTGATCTCCACGCCTGCCACCCGGATCTTCTCCTTGTTGAAGAAGCCCGATTCCCGGAGCATGCGCATCTTCTCGATGTGGCCGGGGTAGCGCAGGGTCTTCTCCTTCATGTCGGGAATGCCGGGGAAGCTCTTGATGAGGCTGCGGAGGCCATCGGTGTTGAAGGACTCCAGGGTGCCGAGCCCGGGGAAGTCGAGGAGCTCCGGTTCGGACAACGCCGGGAAGACCACGACCTTGCCATCCTTCACGTAGCGGGTGGGGCGGGTGTATTCCTCGATGACGTCGATGGGGCTGAAGCCGGCCTTGTATTCGTAGGGCCAGGTGCGGATCACGGGAAGCCCGCCCACCAGAGTCTCGAAGCTGGTGATGCGGTCCCACTGGCGGGAGAGATCGCCCAGGATGATGTTGTGGCAGCCCGGCGCGATGCCGCAGTCCACGATGGCCGTCAGGTTCTGCTCCTTCGCCAGCGCGTCCAGTTCGAAGCAGTCCTCGTCGAAGAAGGAGATGTCCACCAGGGGCTTGCCAGCCTCCAGCACGGCCTTGGCGGTGGCGAAGCCCATGAAGCCCGGTACGGAGCCCACTACCAGGTCCGCGTCCGCCACGGCGGCCTTCACGCCTTCCGGGGTGGAGAGGTCCGCGGCCAGGGTGGTGAGGCCCGCGGCCTGCATGCGGGCGAGGGCGGCTTCGGAGCGATCCGCGACCGTGACCTTGAAGTCGGGAGCCAGGTCCTTGGCCATGGCCCCGCCCACGCGGCCGGCTCCGAGTACGACGACATGCTTCATGGCAGTCCCCCTGTGTGGTGTGTGTGCTTGGGGAAAGTATCCCCGGGATGTCGGCTGTCCACGGGCCGATCCGGGGTTTTCTTGACAGATTGTCCAGGGAGGCCTCGGGAGCGGCCTAGGTGGACGCAACGACTTTCGGCTTCACCGCCAGGTAGACCGGCCAGCCCAGCGCCACCAGGATCAGGCCCGGCCAGGAGTAGCTGGGGCGGTGGATGAAGAGGGCACCGACGATGGCACAGGCGCCAACGAGATAAAGGGCGGGCACCACCGGATAGCCCCAGACACGCACGGGGCGCTCCAGGTCCGGCCGGCGCCAGCGCAGCAGGAACACGCCGCCCACGGTGAAGACGTAGAAGAGGATCGTCGGCAGCATGACGAAGTCCAGCAGCTGGCCGTAGGTGCCCGTGAGGGTGAGCAGGCAGGTCCAGAGGGCCTGGATCCAGAGCCCGAAGGCCGGCACGCCGTGGGCGTTCAGGGAGGCGGCACTGGGGTAGAAGAGGCCGTCCTCCGCCATGCGCTGGTAGACCCGGGCTCCCGACAGCACCAGGCCATTCAGGCAGCCGAACATGGAGATGAGGATGCTGCCGGCCATGATGAGGCCGCCGCCGGAGCCCAGCAGCGCTTGCAGCGCCGCGCTGCCCACGCGGTCCTGGGGGGCGTTGGCGATGCCCGTGGGGCCCAGCACCTTCAGGTAGGCGGCGTTGGCCAGCACGTAGAGCCCGCAGACCAGGGTGGTGCCGATGAGCAGGGAGAAGGGGATGGTCCGCTCGGGCTCCTTCACCTCGCCGGCGATGAAGGTGATGGCGTTCCAGGCGTCCGCCGAGAACATGCTGCCGGTCTGCACCACCAGCAGGGCCGTCAGGAAGGGCAGGGTGGTGGAGCCATCCAGGGGCAGGAAGGGCGTCTGGACGGCGGCCACCGGGGGGGGCAGGAGCAGGCCCAGGAGGATGAGCGCCGCCAGGCCGCCGATCTTGGCGACCGTGAACAGGTTCTGGATGCGGGCGCCCAGCTTGACGCCGTAGAGGTTCACGGCGCTGAGGAACACCACCATGGCGATGGCCGACAGCCGGGAGGGCGTGAGGCCCAGGTGGTACGGCCCCACCGCGATGCTCTGTGTGACCTGCCAGAGGGGCACGTCCAGGTGGGGCCCGAGCCAGCTCGTGTCATTGACGGCGGGGAAGAAGGTGCCGAGATACTTCCCGAAGCCCACGGCCACGGCGGCGATGGTGCCGCACTCGATGACCACGAAGAAGGTCCAGCCGTAGAGGAAGCCCACGGCGGCGCCGTAGGTCTCGCGGAGGTAGGTGTACTGGCCGCCGGCTCTGGGGAACATCCCGGCCAGCTCGCCATAGCTCAGAGCTGCGAAGAGGGTCAGCACCGCCGTGAGGCCCCAGGCCGCCAGCAGGAACCCGCCCGAACGGCCGGTGCGCACCATGTCGGCCGCGACGATGAAAACGCCTGATCCGATCATGGAGCCAGCAATTAACATCGTGGCTGAGAACAAACCCAGGTGGCGGCGGTAACCGGTGATCATGCGGCCCCCTCCGGCCTGGGCTGGCGGTGGTGGGTCGGCGCTGTCTCGCGTGTCGACGCAGTCGATACCGAGAAGACGCCGGATCCGATCATGGAGCCGGCGATGAGCATGGTGGCGGAAAACAGGCCGAGGTGACGGCGGTAGCCGGTGGTGCTCATGAGTTCCCTGGGTAGATGGATCCACGCTACCACGGCATTCTGGAGGGATGAGGCGTTCCCCCATCTCCCTTCGGCTCTCCGTGGCCATCCTCGTCCTGGCCGCCCTGCCGGTGCTCGGCGGATGGTGGGCCTGGAAGGGGCAGGGGCCGCTGCGGCAGGAGGCCACGGTCCTGGTGAAGAAGGGGACGAGCATCAACCAGATGGCGGACCAGCTGGAGCGCGAGGGCGTCATCCGCTCCGCCTCGCTGTTCAAGCTCTGGGCCCGCGCCAGGAAGCTCCAGCTCATCCGCGGCGAGTACACGTTCAAATCCCAGGCCAGTCTCTCGGAGGTGGCGGGCAAGCTGCGGCGGGCGGAGATCCACTACACCACCGTGTCCATCCCGGAAGGCGCCCATGCGTGGGCCGTGCAACGGCGCCTGAAGGACTTCGTGCCCGAGGAGATCTTCTGGACCCTCTGGAAGAGCCCGCGGCTGGTCCGGACCGCCGGCTTCGAGAGGGCCGAGAGCCTGGAAGGCCTGGTGGCCCCCGCCACCTACAGGCTGCACCATGCCATGGAGCCCGAGGAGGTCATGCTCATGCTGGTGGAGGCTTTTCGCGACCAGGTTCGGCCGAGGCTGGACGGCGGTGTGCTGCCCCCCTACGAGACGCTGATCCTGGCGAGCCTGGTGGAGAAGGAGACGAAGCTGGCGGAGGAGCAGCCGAGAGTGGCCGGCGTCTACAAGAAGCGCCTGGACATCGGCATGCGCCTGCAGTGCGATCCCACCAGCCTCTACGCCCGCTGGCTCCTTGGGGACCTGCGGTTCACGGCTCCCCTGGTGGAGGACATCCGGCGCTCCCACCGCTTCAACACCTATGCCGTGGCCGGCCTGCCGCCCACGCCCATCGCCATTCCCAGCCCAGCGGCCATCGCCGCTGCCAGGGCGCCGCTGGTCGGGAAGGACCTCTACTTCGTGGCCACGGGCAAGGGCGGCCACAGCTTCGCGCCCAGCCTGCGGGACCACAACCGGAACGTGGGCGTCTACCGCCAGGAGATCGCCCGGCAGAAGAAGCTGGCCCGTGGCTAAGCAGCGGCTCGACCTCCTCCTGGTGCAGTTGGGCCTGTGCGAGACCCGGGCCAGGGCCCAGGCCCGCATCCTCGCGGGCGACGTGCTGGTGGAGGATCGCCCCGTCACCAAGGCCGGCACCGCCGTGGACGAGGCCGCGACCATCCGCCTGCGTGGCGAGGCACTGCCCTTCGTGAGCCGGGGCGGACTGAAGCTGGCCGGAGCGCTGGACCTGTGGGGCATCGATCCGGCGGGGCTCACCTGTTTCGATGCGGGTTCGAGCACCGGCGGCTTCACGGACTGCCTGCTGCAGCGCGGCGCGGCGAAGGTCTATGCCGTGGACGTGGGCACCAACCAGCTGCACTGGAAGCTGCGCAGCGATCCCCGTGTGGTCTCCATGGAGCAGGTGAACCTGCGCACCTGGGATCCGGCCTGCATCCCGGAACGCAGCCACCTGCTGGTGGCGGACCTGAGCTTCATCTCGCTGCGTCTGGCCATCCCGCCGGTACTGCCCAGCCTCGTGCCGGGGGCCGAGGCAGTGCTGCTGGTGAAACCTCAGTTCGAGGCGGGGCGGGAGGATGTGGGCTCCGGCGGCATCGTGCGCGATCCGGTGGTGCATCGCCGGGTTCTCGTGGACACCTGGTCCTTCTTCGCCGAAACGGAGCTTCGCCCCCAGGCCTTGGCGGTGAGCCCCATCAAGGGCGGCGAGGGCAACATCGAATTCCTGATGCGTCTCAACCTGGGCGAGGCGCCGGCGAGCCTTGGCGCCGCCCTGGCCGGGCTGGATCTCTGATCATCCTGGACGCCAGCTAGAGGCTGTCCCAGTCAGTCTTGAGGCTGCCCGCCACAGGTTCCGGTGCCTTGGCGCCGGAGGCCGGAGCCCACCCGCCCTCGCCCTGCCCGGACATCCAGCGGGTGAACCCGTCGAGGAGCGGCTGACAGCCCGAGCGGGTGCCGTGGCCGGTGAAGGACAGCAGGGTGGTCCGGTCGTCGAGGATGGTGTTGACGCGGGCGATGTCGGCCCTGCTCGTCTGTTGGAACAATGCGATGGGGGCCGGTTCCCGGGTGTAGAGGCTGATCGTGGCGCCCGCAGTGGAGTCGGCGATCCAGCCCAGGGCCTCGCCCAGGTCCTGGAATGCGCACAGGTTCACCGTGGGGCCCGTCACCTGGTGGCGGAACAGCCCCATGTCGGGTGTCACGCCGTCCCAGACGCAGGGCTGCATGTAGGCGCCGTGGGCGATGTCGCCCTTCACCTGGTCTGTGCGATTGGCCTCGGACCACTGGGCCCCGCCCGTGAGCAGCGTGGCCCCTTGGGCCAGCCCCAGCTCCCAGTGCTCCCGAAAGGCCGTGGCCGCGCGGGCGTTGATCATGGGGCCGTAGGCCACGTCCGGATGGGTCAGGGGGTTGCCCACCTCCAGCGCGGCGACGCGGTCCAGCAGGCGCTGCTTGAATCCCGTCGCGCAGGCCTCGTGCACGAGGAGGTTGACCAGGCCGATGGGGCGCTGGCCGGCCTGGCCGAAGGCGGCCTGGACGGCATCGGCCGCCGCCAGGTCCAGGTCGGCATCCCCCATGACCACCAGACTGCCCTTTCCGACCAGATCCAGGCTCGGCAGGATGAGGTTCCGGCCGCAGGCCTCCCCCACGATGCGTCCCAGGGCAGCCGAACCCACGAAGCTGAAGGACTGGAAGTGCCCCTTGTCGATGCCCGCCAGGAAGTGCTTGCCGCAGCCGGCCCGGCCCCGGCCGTTGACGGTGTTCACCACGCCGGGCGGCAGGCCCGCCTCCATCATGGCGCGGAGGAGGAGATAGGCGGCGGTGGGGGCGTTGTCGCTGGGCTTCCACACGACGGTGTTGCCGCACAGGATGGCGGGCAGGATCTTGCCGGCGGGGGCGGCCAGGGGGGAACTGCCTGTGGCCAGGACGCCACAGACCCCCACGGGCCGGCGGCGCGGGCCGGAAACCGCTGAATGCTCCTGGGCCCCGACGGCAGTCGCGAAGAAGGCGCAGGCGTCGATGGCCTCCTGCACATCCCCCAGAGCCTCCCTGGGGGTCATGCCGACCTCGCGGGTGATGATGCGGGCCAGCTTGTCCCGGTGGCTGGTCAGGATGCCGGCGGTGCGGAGGACGATGGCCTCCCGGGCCGGGAAGGGCGTTCCGGACCAGGCGGGAAAGGCGTCCGCGGCGGCCTTGGCGGCCCGGGCCACATCCTTCTCGCCGCTGTCCGGGAACATGCCCACCAGGTCCCGGCTGTCCACGGCGGACTTGGACTGGATCAGGGAGAGATCGCCCTCGACCTCCTTGCCGTTGATCAGGTTGAACCCGATGACGCTCTTGCCGGCGGCGGCGGCATGGGGCGAGTTGGCTTTGACATACATGCCGGGCTCCGGGTCGATGGATGAGCATAACCAGAGCCAGCCCTGCCTCTGCATGCCATCCCTCGGTTCATCGGCCCGGGCCCTGTACACTGGAATATTGCCGGAGTCCGGGTGTTCGACAACATCTCCATCCCCACCATCCTCGTCAGCTATGTGGCCCTGCTCTTCAGCCTCAGCGTCCACGAGGCCAGTCATGCCTCGGCGGCTCATCTGTTGGGTGACGACACGGCCTCCAGCCAGGGCCGCATGAGCCTGAACCCCCTCGTCCACATGGACCCACTGGGGACCGTGGTGTTCCCCCTGCTTGGCCTCATCTTCGGGGGCTTCTTCATTGGTTGGGCCAAGCCGGTGCCCTTCAACCCGCTCTACTTCACCCGGAAGATCCGGATGAAAACGAGTGGTGCATTGGTTTCTCTGGCTGGGCCGGCTTCCAATGTCATCCTGAGTTTCCTTTTCCTGGGGGTCATGTGTATCTCCATCCGCCTGTCCGTTCCCGAAGTGGCAGAGCGTTGGAAGCTGTTGCAGGCAGCCTTCCATGGGCCTGAAACACTAGTAAGGCTTGGCTTGCCTCTAGGGCAGGTGCTTCTCCTTGGACTTGGAGGATCCCTGGTCTTCATGAATGTTCTGCTGGCCGCCTTCAACATCCTCCCGCTAGGACCACTCGATGGCGCAGGCGTGTTGCGTGGCGTTCTGCCGGACCCCTGGTTGCCCAAGTACGACCGGATCCGCTACCACCCCTACACCATGCCCATCCTGTTCCTGCTCATGCTGACCGGGGCCGTTGGGTTCCTCTTGGGGCCGGTTCGCACCTTCCTCTACTGGGCGCTCAACCCATTGGCACGCTTGATTCTCGGAGTCTGATCCATGCAGCACCGCGTCCTCTCCGGCATCCAGCCTTCGGGCTCCCAGCACATCGGCCACCTGGTGGGGGCCCTGGACAACTTCACCCGCCTGCAGGGCCAGGGCGAGGCCTTCTACATGATCGCGGACTGGCACGCGCTGACCTCGAAGTACGAATCGGTCGAGGAGATCTGGCCGGCCACCCTCGAGCTGACGGCCACCTTCCTGGCGGCGGGCCTGGATCCGAACCAGGCCACCCTGTTCGTGCAGAGCCTGGTGAAGGAGCACGCCGAACTGCACCTGCTGCTCTCCATGGTGACGCCGCTCTCCTGGCTGGAGCGGGTGCCCACCTACAAGGAGAAGCTGCAGAACGCGGTGGCCGATCTGGGCAGCTACGGCTTCCTCGGCTACCCCCTGCTGCAGACCGCCGACATCATCATCTACAAGGCCCACAAAGTGCCCGTGGGCGAGGATCAGCTCTTCCACCTGGAGCTGGCCCGCGAGGTGGTGCGCCGCTTCAACTTCCTGTTCCAGCGCGAGGTCTTCCCCGAGCCCGAGGCCGTGCTCACCAAGACGCCCAAGGTGCCCGGCCTTGATGGCCGCAAGATGTCGAAGAGCTACGGCAACTGCATCTACCTGCGAGACACCAACGCCGAGATCCTGGAGAAGTGCACGCGCCAGATGGCCTCGGATCCGGCCCGCCTCCGCAGGACCGATCCCGGCAACCCGGACATCTGCCCGGTCTTCGAGTTCCACAAGCTGTTCAGCGATGACGCCACCATCCAGCTGGTGAACACCGAGTGCCGCCAGGCGGGCATCGGCTGCTTCGACTGCAAGAAGCGGGTGGCCGAGGCCATGACCCGGCGCATCGAGCCCGTGCGGGAGAAGATCGAGGGCCACCTCGCCCGCCCCGGGGACATCGAGGCCGTGCTGCGGGACGGCAGCGCCCGGGCCCGGTCCGTGGCCGCCGAGACCATGGCCGACGTCCGGGACGCCATGAAGATGCCGGTGCTCTGAGGGCCTCCTCCGGCCCCCAGGATCCCGTGCAGAACCGGGTCTTGCGTTCCGCTTTGGCCCTGGTAAACTTCTCTTCTCGTGGTCCCTTAGCTCAGCTGGTTAGAGCATCTGACTCTTAATCAGAGGGTCCCCGGTTCGAGTCCGGGAGGGACCACCAGACCAGGAGCCCGCAGACTAAACATCTGCGGGCTTTTTCGTGCTGTCGCTCCCGTCACATCTCGTCCTCGTCGGCGAGTTGTGGATGAGGACGGCCGCTATAATTCCTGCTGAGGAAGCCGATCCCCACGGGGGATCCGGACTTGAAAAGCAGGGCTGCCGGGAGGAACACCGTGGATCTGAAGCGCGCCATCATCGACCTCATGCCCGGCCCCCTGGTCCGGACCTTCGCCGCCCCCTACATCTCGGGCAAGGGCATCGCCAGCGGAGTCGCCAAGGCCGACGAGCTGCACGCGAAGCTGGGCATCTCGTCCACGGTGGATCTGCTGGCCGAGGAGGTCTTCAGCCGCGAGGATGTGGAAGCCACGGTGCAGGTCTACCTGCGCATGGTCGAGGCCCTGAAGGACCGCCCCTTCGCCAGCATCAGCCTCAAGCCCACCTCGCTGGGCATCAACGAGAGCGAAGAATACTGCCAGGCCAACCTGCGGCGCATCGTGTCCGCCGCCGCCGTCCACGGCATGCACATCACCCTCGACATGGAAGACCGGCACTTCACTGACGTGACGCTGCGGATGTTCAGGGCGATCCGGGATGAGTTCGACAACTTCGGGATCGTGCTGCAGAGCCGACTGTTCCGCACCTCTGAGGACATCAAGGCCCTCCATGCGAAGCGCTGCAAGGTGCGCATCTGCATCGGCATCTACAAGGAGCCCGCCGACGTGGCGCTCCAGGAGAAGCCGGACATGAAGGACAAGCTCTTCGAGCACGTGCAGCTCCTGCTGGCACACGGCCACTATCCCGAGATCGCCACCCATGACGAGCCGCTGGTCCGGCGCTGCATGGCCTATCTCGACCAGCAGGGCGTGGCGAAGGATGCCTATGAGTTCCAGATGCTGCTGGGCGTGCCCCGCACGGAGCTGCAGCAGGAGATCGTCAAGCGCGGCCAGGTCATGCGGCTCTACGTGCCCTTCGCGGAGGACTGGAAATACGCGGTCCACTACCTCAAGCGCCGCCTCGCCGCCAACCCCGCCATGGCCCTCATGGTCATGAAGAACATGTTCGGCAACTAGTCCGAACGGACGAGTCGGGTTTTTCGGTGTTGGGAAAGCTAATTTTCGGGAGTATGTTGCTCCCGTGGGATCGTGTCCCACCCATCCGGAGGTTCCCATGAAGAAGTTCCTGGCGCTCGCCCTGGTCAGCTCGTTCGCCTTCGTCGCTTTCGCGTCCGAGGAGAAGAAGCCCGAAGCGAAGAAGAAGCCCGCCTGCGGCATGGCCTGCTGCGAGAAGAACAAGGTCGCCTCCTGCAAGGACTGCCCCGACTGCGGCAAGAAGAAGGAAGCCCCCAAGAAGGGCTGAAGCCAGCACCTTCCCAGTAGAAGGACCCCGGGGCCCGGCCCCGGGGTCTTTTGCGTTCCGCACCCATTCGTGATTGTCTGGATTCATGAAGATTCGTCCCTGGATTCCCGCCCTGGTCCTGCTTCTCCTGGCCGGTTCGGCCACGGCGGGGTGGATGTGGACTCGCGAGGCGCCGGCGCCCCCGTCCGCGGAGTCCTCGGCCACCGTGAAATCCGCGGGGCCGTCAGGAAGGGGCCTGCGGCGGACCGCGCATGCCCGGGAACGGCTGGTGGACCAGTCGCCCCTGCTGACCGCCCGGAGCCTGGTGCCCCTGGCGACAACCCCGGAAGAGAGGCAGCTCGCCCTCCAGGCGGAGCGCCTTGGCAACCACTCGGTGGATCTGGCCTTCTCGGATGCCCTGCGGAGGGCTGCCAACGCCCAGCCTCCCCAGACGCCTGAAATCAAGCAGCTGTCGAGCGCCAAGGCCAAGGCAGAAGAGGCCGTAGAGGCGGGCCAGCGGCTGATGCAGCGGCTCTCCCGCCAGCTGGCCGCCGCCAGCGGGACCATGAAGGACACCCTGGAGGACCAGCTCGAGGTCGCCAAGGCCCAGCTGGACCTGGACAAGGATGAACTGGAGACTGCCTCCAGTGATCTGGCCAAGGCCGGCGGGGACCCTCAGGCCAAGATCAAGCGCCTGAAGGAAGCCCACGAAGCGGCCGATCGGGAGTCCACCCAGGCCATGCTCGCCACCAAGGCCCCCCCTCTGTTCCAGTCGGGCAGCCTGGTCGGGCGCATCCTCGAGTGGCGTGCCCAGCGTGCCAAATACGAGCGGCTGGACCAGGCCCGGATGGAGGCCCAGGCCAAGGGCCAGTCGCTGGCCAGGCGGCGGGCCGAGGTCGAAGCCCAGGCCAACAAGGAGAAGGAGGATCGGGAGGCCGCGAAGTTCTGGGCGGCCAACCTGGTCAAGGAATCCGCCGCCGCCGGAGGAGGACCCGGCCGGGACCAGGCCAGATCCGCCGTGTCCTACCTCCAGCAGTACGGCGAGGTCCAGTACCGGCTCGCCACGATGGCCCGCCGGGTCCAGGATCAGCAGGCCCTGGCGGACACCTACGGCACCTGGATGGGGCTGGTCGACGGCTATCGGAACACTGCCCTGCATCGCGTGCTCACGCAGGTGCTGGTGATCCTGGGCCTGGCCATCCTGGCCTACCTTCTGGGCCTGCTCATCGGCCGGGGCTTCCACCGGATGAATACCGGGGACCGGGCTTCGGTGGGTGCCCACAAGTCGGTCCTGAAGGTGATCCTGCGGGTGGTCGTGGCGCTCGCCATCCTCCTGCTCACCCTGGGCGTCCCGCCCCAGGCCACCACCGTGTTCGGTCTGGCTGGCGCGGGCCTCACCGTGGCGCTCAAGGACTTCATCGTGGCCTTCTTCGGCTGGTTCATCCTCATGGGGAGGAACGGCATCCGCGTGGGCGACTGGGTGGAGATCCGTGGTGTCGGCGGCGAGGTGGTGGAGATCGGGCTGCTCCGCACCGTGATCCTGGAGACCGGCAGCTGGAGCGACGCCGGCCACCCTACGGGCCGCCGGGTCGCCTTCGTGAACAACTTCGCCATCGAAGGGCACTTCTTCAACTTCTCCACCTCGGGGAAGTGGATGTGGGATGAACTTCGTGTCCTGGTCCCGATTGGACAGGATCCCTACAGGGTGATCGACGAGGTGCAGCGGCTGGTGAAACAGCAGACCGAGGCCAACGCGAAACTCGCCGAGGCGGAATGGCAACAGACGGCCGCGCGGTACCGGGTGAAGGCCTTCACGGCCGTTCCGGGCGTCCAGGTGGTGCCCGGCACCAGCGGCATGGAAGTCCGTGCCCGCTACATCACCCGCGCCTTCGAACGCCACGACACGCGGCTCCGGCTGAACCAGGCGGTGGTGGAACTGATGCACGGCCCCCGCGACACCCCGGAGGCACTTCCCTTGAAAGCCGAGGCCTGATGATTTCGTTTTCCAATGTCAGCAAGCAGTACGGTCGGCAGATCCTGTTCATCGAGGCAGACTTCCAGCTGAACCCCGGCGAGAAGGTGGGGCTCGTCGGCCCCAACGGGGCGGGGAAGTCCACCCTGTTCCGCATGATCATGGGCGAGGAATCGCCTGATGACGGCTCCGTCACGCTGCCCAAAAAACTGACCCTCGGCTATTTCCGCCAGGAAGTGGACGAGATGACCGGTCGGCCGGTGCTGGATGAGGCCATCGCCGGCAGCGGGCGGCTGGGCGACCTGCACCACGAGCTGCTGGATCTGGAACATGCCATGTCCGATCCCGAGCGGGGCGACGAACTGGAGGCCATCCTCGACCGCTTCGGCCACGTGCAGGAGGAGTACCAGCACCTGGGCGGCTACGAGCTGGAAGCCAAGGCCCGGGCCTGCCTGCACGGCCTCGGCTTCGAGGATGCGCAGATCGACGGCGATGTGGGCGCCCTCTCCGGCGGCTGGAAGATGCGCGTGGCCATGGCCAAGGTGCTGCTCGGCAACTTCGACGTGCTGCTCATGGACGAACCCACCAACCACCTGGACATCGAGTCCATCCTCTGGCTGGAGAACTACCTGAAGAACGTTCCGGCCACGCTGCTCATGACGAGCCACGACAAGGACTTCATGAACCGGGTGGTCACCAAGGTGTTGGAGATCGAGGGCGGCGACATCGTCACCTACAACGGCAACTACGACTTCTACGTGAAGGAGCGGGAGCAGCGGGACGCCAACCAGGAGGCCGCCTACGCCCGCCAGCAGGCCAAGCTGGCCAAGGAACGGCGCTTCATCGAGCGGTTCTCGGCCCACGCCGCCAAGGCCGCCCAGGTGCAGAGCCGCGTGAAGGCCCTGGACAAGATCGAGCGCATCGAACCGCCGAAGCAGCGGCGGGTGGTCAAGTGGGACTTCCGCAGCCCGGGCCGCTCGGGCGATGACGTGGTCATGCTGGACGGCGTCAGCAAGGCCTACGGCGCGCGGAAGCTCTACGATCAGTTCGCCTTCCACATCCGCCGTGGCGAGCGCTGGTGCGTCATGGGCAAGAACGGCGCCGGCAAGTCCACGCTGCTGAAGATGGTGGCGGGTGCGATCCAGCCGGACTCGGGCACCGTGAAGCTGGGCGCCAGCCTCAGCCTTGGATACTTCTCCCAGCAGGCCCTGGACCTGCTCGACCCCGAGCTGACGGTGCTCGAGCAGATGCAGAAGGACTTCCCCATGGAGGGCCTGGGCGTGCTGCGCAACCTGCTGGGCGCCTTCCAGTTCTCGGGCGACGACGTGGACAAGAAGGTCCGATCGCTATCGGGTGGCGAGAAGTCCCGCCTGGTCATGGGCCGGATGCTCTTCAATCCTCCGAACTTCCTGGTGCTGGACGAACCTACGAACCACCTGGACCTGGCGACCAAGGAGATGCTCATCGAGGCCCTGCGGGACTTCGAAGGCACCATGCTCTTCGTGTCCCATGACCGCACCTTCCTGCGCGGCCTCGCCAACCGCGTCCTTGAGTTGGGCGGCGAGGAACACGATGGACCCCTGGCCTTCGGGGGCACCTACCCCGAATATGTCGAGCGCATGGGCCGCGAAGCGCCGGGCGTGCACAACTGAAGGCATACGGAGAAGAATCAAGTAAGCGGAGGACAGCAGGGGGGCTGGGGAGGGCGGAGTAAAACTGGGCGATACCAGTCCTGCCTCCGCTCTCCTCCGCTTTCAAAATTCCTTCAGCTTCTTTTCGAAATTCGAAGGGCCGGCGGCGGCTGGCAGCTGATGAGGAGCCGCTCCCCGGTGTGCGGATGGGCGAGTTCCAGGCGATGCGCGTGCAGCAGATACCCCGGATCGCCAGGTACCGCGCTGGTCTCCGGCAGCGGGATCCCGCCCGGGCCGTACAGGGGATCGCCCACCAGTGGGTGTCCGGCCCACGCCATGTGGATGCGGATCTGGTGGGGGCGACCAGTAAGAATCTCTACATCCACCAAGGATGCTCCCTCACGCCGTTCCAGTACGGAGACGCGGCTTATGGAGGGTCGTCCCTGCGGGTCGGCCGCATGAAGGAATCCCAGCGGTGCGTAGGGGACTTCCCCGATGGGGGCCGTGATCTCGAAGGCATCGATTGAGGGATGTCCGCTGCACAGCGCGCGGTAGACCTTGCGGGTGCCGGGGGCCTGGAAGGCAGCCTGGAGGAGTTTCCCGGCGGCGGCCACGGGGGCGAACAGCACCAGCCCTGACGTGCAGCGGCCCAATCGGTGCATGGGATTGGCTTCAGGATGGCGCCGGCGCACCAGAGTCAGGAGGGTGTGCTCGAGAAATTCTCCGCCACCGGGAAGGGTGGGAAGCCCACTGGGTTTGGCCACGGCGAGCAGGTCCTGGTCCTCGTACAGGATCGCCGTCGCGAGGGGAACCTCTGGCTCGATCCAGGGCGGGCGGTTCCAGGCGAGGCGCTGCCCGGGAATGAGCCGCTCACCGGCAGCGGCCGGGTGCTCGTCCAGCATGACCTCCCCTGATTCGATGCGCCGCAGCCACTCGCCTTCAGAGGCTAGCGGGTAGCGGGAGGCCAGGTAGGTGATCACGGTCCGGTCCCTGTCGGCGGCTCCGACCTGGTCGAGGTGGCGATGACCTCCGTTCGGCGCGGGCATGGGACTCCTGGGGCCACCTGGAGGTTCCAGGCGGCCCAGGATTATCGCAGCTTGAACCGCTGCACGGTCTCCTTGAGGGTCTCCGCCACGCGCGACAGCTCATCGGACGTGCGGGCCACTTCGTTCACCGTGGCCGCCAGCTGGTGGGTGGCGGTGGCGTTCTGATCCAGCTGGGAGGCGGTCTGGTTCATGAGCCGGCCCACGTCCAGGCTGGTCCGGGCCTGGCCCTGGCTGAGGCTGCCGATGTCGTGGATGCTCCCGGACACTTCGGAGATCCGGTCCCGGATGGCCTCCAGGTGGTGGAGGGTCACGTCCACGCTGGAGGCACCTTCCTGCACGGCATCCTGCATGGCGTGGATGGTCTCCTCGATCTCCTTGGCGCTCTGTCCGCTGCGCTCCGCGAGAATGCGGACCTCTTCGGCCACCACGGCGAAGCCCTTGCCCTGGGCTCCGGCCTTGGCCGCCTCGATGGCCGCGTTGAGGGACAGCAGGTTGGTCTGGCGGGCGAGGCTCTGGATCACCTTCACGGCCTGGACGATGCGCGAGGTGGCCTGCTGGATGGCCTGCATGCCCTCGGCGGTGCCCCGGCCCGTTTCCGCGCCCAGGTCGGTGTCCTTCACGGCCGCATCCGTCTTGGCTCCGGTCTGGCGGGTGTGGTTGCCCATGGCCTCCACGTTGGCATCCAGCTGGCGGAGCGCTTGCAGGACCTCACGCCCGGCCTCGCGCAGGCCCTCGCCCACCCGGGCGGTCTCCTGGACCGTCTGGCTCATCTGCTCGGCGCTGGCGGCGAGCTCCGTGCTGCCCGAAGCCACCTGCTCGGAGGCCTGGCCCATGTTGCCGAGGGCCCGGTTGAGGTCGGAGACCATGCCGTTGAAGGTGATGGCCAGCTTGGCCAGCTCATCTTCGCTTTCCACCGGGGCCTTCACGGTCATGTCCCCGGTCGCCACCCGGCCGATGGCCTTCGAGAGATGGTCGAGGGGAGTCAGGATGGTGGACTTCACCCGGTGAGAGATGATGCCGCTGATGAGGCCCAGGAGGCCCAGGCCAACCGCGATGGACAGGATGCGGATGTTTCTTTGCGTCCGGTACAGCTCAGCGGTGGACATGGACACGCCGAAGGAGGCCACCAGGTCGCCCGATTTCTTCGACTTGAAGGAATCGATGCCGAAGGCGTCGTGGCAGGTGATGCAAGAGTCCTTCAGGCGGCCCTGGCTCAGTACGTAGATGCGAGGGTCACCATTGGCATTCCGGAACTGACCCACCTTGTATTCCAGGTTCGGGTTGGCTTCGAACAGGGTCATGCTGCCCCGCTCGAAGGCCGCCTCGGTCGAGTCGCTGGAGTAGCGACCCTCGGCGACCCTGTGGAAGGTCATGCCGTGCGTGCGGCTATACTCCTCGGCCTCGGAGTGCAACATGGAGCGCGAGGCCACCGCCAGTGAGGTCAGGTGTTCCTCGAAGGCCTGTTCGGCCTGCGAGATCTGGTAGGCGCTGACACCCCAGATGACCAGGCCGAGGAGCGCCGCCAAAGCCAGGGATACCGGCAGAAAGAACTTCAGGGCCAAGCCTTTGCGATTCATGGATGGACACCCCTGGCATAAAAGAGCGAATTCAGACCACCTCTTTTCGGCCCGGTTCCAGCCGGGTTGAATTACGACCCATGGTCCCCGCGGGCTGGCAAATTTTCATGAAAAGGCCGGATCGGGTCGCTATGAAGGACAACCCCCCGTGCCGGGGCCCACTGCATAAGGAGCACAGCATGCGCAAACCGTGGATCATCCTGGCGGCGTCGGCCCTGGCGGCCGCCTCCCTGGCAGCCCAGACCCGTGACCAGGCGAAATCATTCGTGAAGCAGGCCGTCGAATTCGCCAAGAAGAACCCCAAGGAGAAGTTCCTGGAAGAGGTCTCGGGCGTGAAGGGCCAGTTCCACTTCAACAAGGGCCAGAACAACGACCTCTACATCTTTGTCTACGACCTGGAGGGCAAGGTGCTGGCCCACGGGGTCCGGCGCGAGCTGGTGGGCGTGGTCCGCTGGACCGCCAAGGATCCGGATGGCAAGCCCTGGATCCAGGACTGGACCAAGCTCGTGAAGGAGAAGGGCAACGGCTGGATCGAGTACAAGGAGCTGAACCCCGCCCAGAACAACAAGGTCATGAAGAAGGCCTCCTTCGTGGAGCTCTTCAACGGCATGGTCATCGGGGCCGGCATCTACGAGTAGGCGCTTGGCGACTGCGGAAAGCGGGGGCCGCCAGGCCCCCGTTTTCCGTCATGGGAACGACGTCAGGACTTCCTCGCCTTGGCCAGACGATCCAGCAGCTTCTGATCGATGTACGCCGTGATCTCGCCCAGTCTCTCTCCAGCCTGCGTCAGCAAGCTGGAACACTCCCGCTGCATCCCCGCGACGTAGGCCTCATCCGTGATGTCCTTGAGGTTGATGACCACGTTCCAGATGCCGCCGCGCACGCCGGCATAGGCCATCTGGGCGCCCACGGCCGCATCGGTGATGGACGCCACCTTGCCCAGGCGCGAGGCCTCTCCGGCCAGTTCCAGGGCCGCAAAGCTGGCCTTGGCGGTTTCCAGGGGCACGTCGATGGCCACCTTGAGCCCGGCCTGCATGGCGGCCTGGCGGGCGGCCTTCTGATCGGGCGTCGCATCGGGCAGGCGCCGTGCGTCCATGAATGCATTGAAGGCGTTGGTGTCGGCGTCCACGGCGACCATGAGTCGGTCCTTGAGAACCTGGGCCTGCTCCGCCAGGGCGATGAGCCTGGCATCCTTTTCCGCATCGGCCCCGCCCTGGGCCAGGTTGGCCACCATGCTGGCCAGGGCCGCGCCCAGGCTGCCCGCCAGGGCCGCGATGGAGCCGCCGCCGGGGGCCGGCGTGTCGCGGCTGACCTCATCCGTGAAGGCGTGGACCGGCATGGAGACCAGGGCCGTTGGATCGTAGGTGGGCAGGCCGAGGACCTTCTTCTCCACCTCGAAGGGTGCGACGTCGCCGAGGCCCATGGAGAAGACGGCGGTCTGCAGGATGTCGCCCGTGGGTACGCCCGTGGACCTGCCCATGGCCTTCAGGTAATGCCTGCCCGAGGCCAGCAGGCACTGGAACGGCACGAGACCCACGATCTCGCTGCCGGTGACCACGAGCCCGCGCTCGGCGGCCAGCCTCCTGGCGGCCTCGAGAACCGTGTGGGGCGCCGTCTGCTTGTAGTCCGTGAGGTTGATGCTGATCTGAGCGCGGCGGTAGGTGTCCACGTACCAGCCGATGGCCTTGCAGTGGCCGAAGAGGCCCCGGCGACGCACCTTCTGGCCCACGGGGTTTAGGGGATCCGCATCGTTCAACCGGAACAGCGCTGGCAGATCGTATCCGTGCACGGCTGCGCAGTGATCCACCGTCTCCTGGAAGGTCGTGCCCGTAAAGTCGCAGTTGCCGCAAGGGAAGGAGCCTTCTGTGTAGAAGATCAGCTCGCCGGTCTGGTAGTAGGGCTTGATGCGGCCACGGCGGGCCACGCGGCCCTTCTCCCGCAGCTCAAAGGCGATGTCGGTGGCGTGGTCCTTGCTGCCGGAGTTCAGCGTCACATTGTAGGCCACCAGGAACTCCCGCGCCCCGATGATGGTGGCGCCCGCCTGGGCGTTGTAGGCGGCTGGGAAATCGGGCTGCCACTGGGGATCCTCGAGCTTCTTGGCCAGCCCCTCGTACTCGCCGCGCCGCACTTCGGCGAGGTTGCGGCGCTCGGGACGAGAGGCGGCGGCTTCATACAGGTAGACGGGGATGGCGAGCTCGGCGGCCACGCGGGCACCCAGGCGGCGGGCCAGTTCGGCGCAGTCCTCCATGGTGACGCCCTCCACGGGCACGAAGGGCACCACGTCCGTGGCCCCCATGCGGGGGTGGGCGCCGTGGTGCTGCCGCATGTCGATGGCCCTGGCGGCTTCCCGGATGCAGACGAAGGCGCCCTCCAGCACGGCCTCGGGCTCGCCCACGAAGGTGATGACCGTGCGGTTGGTGTCCGCCCCGGGGTCCACGTCCAGCACTTTCACGCCGGCCACCGCGGCGATGGCGTCCGTCACCTGCTTGATCTTCGCGGCATCCCGGCCTTCCGAGATGTTCGGCACGCACTCCACCAGCTTGCGGGACATGGTTCCTCCGTTCGCTCCAGTCTAGCCGTGCGGCTCCAGGGGCGGGCCGCACGGCGGAGCGCCCCTGGAGCAGGGTTGACGACTTGTTAAAGAGCAGGCGCTTCCCCAACGCGGAACGCGCAGTGTTCCGAGCCTATAGAGGCGCTTCTCCAGGCTCCGCCACTTCGTTCTTCACGCCGCTCACCACGTGACCCGTGGGCCCCACGCGGGAGGCGGTGTCGCAGTAGCCGGTCTGGTCGTCGAAGAAGAAGTCCGGCTCGAACTCCCGCAGGAAGTCGGCCTTCTCCAGGCCGCCCAGGAACATGGCCTCGTCCACCTGAATGTTCCAGGCCATGAGAGTGCGGATGGCCCGCTCGTGGGCCGGGGCGCTGCGTGCGGTAACGAGGGCCGTGCGGATGCGCATGGGCGCGTTCGACGGTTGGGCCTGGAGGGGTTTCAGGGCTTCAAGCAGGGGCTTGAAGGGGCCGGGGGGGAGCGGAATGTCCGCCCGCGCGGTTTCGTGATCCTGGAAGGCCTTCAAGCCATCCTTGGCATAGATGCGCTCGGCCTCGTCGCTGAAGAGCACGGCGTCGCCGTCGAAGGCGATGCGGATCTCGCCGGGATGGGAGTCCGTTGCCGCGGTGCTGTCGGTATAGACCCGTGCCGCCGCGAAGCCTGCATTGAGGGCGGCGCGGACATCCTCTTCCTTGGCGGAGAGGAACAGATGGGCACCAAGGGATTGGAGGTAGGGATAGGGATTGCGGCCCCGGGTGAAGACGCCGCTTTCCAGTTTGAGCTCCGATTCCTTTGCGCTCCGGAACACCCGCAGGCCACTCACGGGGTCATTTCGGGAGAGGATCACCACGGCCACCAGGTCTTCGCGCTCGGTGTTGAAGGCGAGGAGCTTCTTGACCAGGGGAAAAGCCACCCCGGGCTTGGCCGGGACATCTAGGCGTGACAGCTGGAGCGCTTCGTAGGCCCGGTCATCAGATTCCTCGAAGACCTTGTTCTCCTCCTCGAAATCGAACAGGGCGCGGGAGGAGATGGCGACGACGAGCTTGCCTTCCAGGGATTTGGCCATGGCCTCAGGGTACATTGGTCCCATGCCGCGCCTCTACTTCGATGCCAACGCCAGCGCGCCGCCCCATCCGGAGGCGGTGGAGGCGGTGCGGCGGGCCATGGTGGAGGACTGGGCCAATCCCACCAGCACCCACCGGGAGGGCCAGCGGGCGCGCTTCCGCCTCGAGGAGGCCCGCCGGGAGCTCGCGGCCTCCCTGGGCGTGGCGCCGGGGGAACTGATCTTCTGCGCCAGCGCCACGGAGGCCCTGCACCTGCTCATCCGCGGCCTGCAGCCGGCCCTGGGAGACCGCCCGGCGGCCGTGTTCCCGGGCGAGCACAGTGCCTGCCTGAACCCCCTGCGCGACTGGTCGCGGGTGGCCTGGCTGCCGGAACTTCCGCCGGACAGCGCCACCGTGGTGCAGATGGCGGCCAGCAACGAGACGGGCCTGCTCTATGCCACGCCCGCCGTGCTCGATGCCGTGCGCATCAAGGACTGCTGCCAGGCCTGGGGCAAGGTGCCCGTGGACCTGTCGGACTGCGACGCCGCCGTGTTCAGCGGCCACAAGATGGGCGGCCCCCGGGGCGCCGCGCTGCTGTGGCTGAGGCCGGGCCTGCCCTGGGAGATCGTGATGGAGGGTCCGCAGGAGCGCCGGAGGCGCGGCGGCACCGAGGACCTTCCGGCCATCATGGGCCTGGCGGCGGCCGCGCGGCACTTGACAGAGCGTCAGGAGCGGAACGCCTCGCTCGCACCGCTCCGGGACGCCTTCGAGGCCGAGATCACGGCCTGGAACCGCGGATTTGGCGTGATCGGACGTGACCTGCCGCGTCTGCCGAACACCAGTTGCATCCTGTTCCGCGGGCGCTCCGGAGAGGCACTCCAAGTGGCCCTGGATCTGGCAGGGTTCGCCGTCAGCACAGGCAGTGCGTGCCACAGCGGCTCGGTGAAACCCAGTCATGCAATCACTACCTTGGGGTATAGTTTGGAAGACGCGCGCTCGGTCCTTCGTTTCTCGATGCTTCCGGAGGCGCAGCCCGGCGAGGTGGAGGCCCTGGTGGCGGCCATCAAGCGGTTGACATGAAGCCCCGGGGCGCACCCCCCGACGCGGAGCAGGCATGATCGAGCAGGTCCTCATCTTCTTTGCGCACAATCCCCTCCTGATGCTGTTCGCGGTGGTGGCCCTGGGCTATCCCATCAGCAAGCTCCGCATCGGGGGAGCCTCCTTCGGCATCGCCAGCATCCTGTTCGCGGGCATCGCCCTGGGAGCCCTCGTCATGGCGCCGGGATTGGATCCGACCCTCAAGAAGGACATCTCCAAGGAGATGAAGCTGGTCTATGAACTGGGCCTGGCGGTGTTCGTCTACGCCATGGGCCTGTCCATCTCCCACAGCTTCTGGGCTGCCTTCAGCCGCGAGGGCATGAAGAAGAACGCCGTGGTGCTGCTGGTGATGCTGACCTCCACAGCCTTCGTGGTGCTGCTGGCCAAGGTCATGGGCTTCAATGCCAGGTATGCCGCCGGTCTGCTGACGGGCAGCTTCACCAACATGCCGGCCCTGGCCGGCGTCATCGAGCGGGTCAAGACCATGACGGGCGTGGGCCCGGTGGAACTGGCCCAGCCCACGGTGGCCTCCGCCATCGCCTATCCCATCGGCGTGCTGGTCCCCATGCTGATCATCCTCGTCAGCGCGAAGGTCTTTCGCGTGAACCTGCGCGAGGAGGCCGACGGCCTCAAGGACTACCAGAGCGGCCACCAGAAGCTGGAGGTCTGGACCCTGCGGGTCACCCAGCCCGAGGCGGTGGCCATGACCAAGCGGGACATCCGCGCCCCCCAGGGCCTGCACGTGGTCTTCGGCCGCGTCCTGCGCAAGGCGGAGCTGCTGATCCCGGGACCGGATTTCCGACTCCAGCTGGAGGACCTCGTCACGGTGGTGGGCTCGCCGGATGACCTCGCCAAGGTCGAAGCGCTTATCGGCCAGCGGAGCCACGTGGAGCTGGATCGCGATCAGAGCGCCCTCGACGCCACGCGGGTCTTCGTGTCCAGCCGGGACGTGGTGGGGGTCCCCCTGGGCAAGCTCGACCTCATCAACAAGCACGCGGCCATCATCACGCGGGTGCGGCGGGGGGACCTCTGGTTCGTTCCCGATGGCGACACGGTGCTGGAGCTGGGTGACCGCGTCCGCGTGACGACCCGCAGGGACAACATCGAGGCCATCGAGGAGTTCTTCGGCGACAGCTACCGCGACCTTAGCGAGGTGAGCTTCCTCACCTTCGCCATGGGGCTGGCGGCGGGCCTGGCCCTGGGCCAGGTGCCCATTCCCCTGAGCCACGGCATCATCTTCAAGCTGGGCTTCGCGGGCGGGCCCCTGGCCGTGGCGCTGGTCCTGGGCCGCTTCCACCGCATCGGGCCCCTGGTCTGGAACTTCCCCTACAGCGCCAACCACACCATCCGCCAGTTCGGCCTGGTGCTGTTCGCCGCGGGCATCGGCATCATCTCGGGCGAGGGTTTCCGGGCCATCCTCTCCCAGAACGTCACGGTGCTGCCGCTCTTCCTGGGCGCGGCCTTCCTGGTCTGCTTCGTGGCGGATTCCCTCACCATGCTGCTGGGGCACAAGCTCTTCGGCATTCCCCTGAACATCATGTTCGGCATCCTGGCGGGCACCCACACCCAGCCCGTGGTGCTGGGCTATGCGAACCACCACACCGGCAACGACCTGCCCAACGTGGGCTTCGCCACCGTCTATCCCCTGGCGACCATCCTCAAGATCGTCCTGGCCCAGGTGCTGCTGGCCATCATCTGGTAGCGGCTAAATCGCCCGACCCGCTTTCCGTAGCCCACCTCGTGGTCGGGAGGCGTCATGGGCGGCTGGAGAGCGTGGGGGCTGACTCTGGTCGGCTTGGCGGGCTTGGCGGGGGAGCTTCCTCCGCCCCTGCGGGTGCCCTTCCTCGCCCAGGCGCCGAAGATCGACGGCACCCTGGATGCCGAGCTGGGGGACCTGCCGGCCTTCGCCCTCCGGGCCCCGGGCGCGCCAGGCGAGGTCCGGGCCCGGGTGGCCTACGGTGCTGAGTTCATGTATATGCAGGTGGAGGCCGCGCAGGACTCGGTGCGCTGCCGCGACCGGGCCTACCAGAACGGGGATGGCCTGCTCCTGGCGATCACAAAGGCAAGGCCCGGCGGCGATCCTGCCGAGGCGTTCCGCGTACTGGGCTTCTCGCCCCAGCCCGAGGGGCAGCGCACCTGGCAGTACGCCTTCACCTGGTACCGGGATCGTGCCCTGGAGATGGCGCCCCTTCCGGGGGCCCGCTTCGCCTGGACCAGCCGGGGCGGGCGGGCCTCCTTCGAGGTTCTCCTCCCCTGGTCCTCGCTTTCGCCGTACCACCCGTGGTTGCGGGAACCGGGCTCCATCGGGCTGAACCTGGCCTATGTGCAAGCGGAAGCGGAAGCCGGAAAGGTCCGGTACGCACTCGTGGAGGATCCACTCCTGGGCTCGGAGAACAGTCCGCGGCGCTACCTTCCGCTGAGCTTCGAGGCCCCGGCTGCGAAGGCTGGCATCGCCTGGGCCGCGGAGCCGCTGCGGGCGAACCTGCGCGTGGGGGAATCCCTCGGCCTGCGGGTGGCCGCCGTCGATCCGGCGGGGTCGGGGCTGCCGCTGTCGGTGCGGGTCCTGAATGGGGAGGGTGAGGTCCTGGCCCGGAGGCGGGTGGAGGCTCCCGCAGATCCGGTTCCGCATCCGAAGGAACTGGATCTGGCCCTGCGCCTGCCAGTGGGTGGCTATCAGCTGGAGGTGGATGGGCCCGGGTCCAGCCTTCTCCGGCGGGGCATCACGGTGCTTCCCGCCTCGGCCATTCCGGCGCTCCGATCCACCCTGGATGGTGCCAAGGCCCTGGCCCTGGGCAGCCGGAGCACCCTCGCCTTCCGCCTGGCGGAGGCCGAAGCCGCACTGGCCGGACTGAAACCCCAAGAGACCGCGGGGCGGCTGCGGGCAGCCCTCGAGGAACTGGACCGTGACCTGGGGGCCGCGGCTTCGGGCCGGGATCCGGTGGCCAGCCGGGCGGGCATCCAGCGCCGGGCATACCGCTCGGCCCTGGACGGCACGCTCCAGCCCTACACCCTGCGGGTACCCGAAGGCCTGAAGCCGGAGGTCCGCGTGCCGCTGCTGGTCTACCTCCACGGCAGCGGTGACGACGACCGCGGCATGCTCGACCGGAGCCGCGCACCGGAGGGCTGGATCCAGCTGGCGCCGCGAGGCCGGGGCACCTCCAACTGCTACAGCGCGGACCACGCCCAGGACGACCTGCGGGAGGCCGTGGCCGATGTCCTGGCCCACTACCCGGTGGATCCGGAGCGCGTGTTCCTGGCGGGCTTCAGCATGGGGGGCTATGGGGTCTACCGCACGGCCCTGGCCCAGCCCGGGCGCTTCCGGGGGCTGGCGGTCCTGGCCGGACAGCCCGATCTGGGCCCCCAGTGGCTGGGCGAGGGCCATCCCGATGCCCTCGATCCGGCAAACCTCGCGCGGCTGAAGGGCGAGACCTTCTTCATCGTCCATGGCACGGAGGATCGCAACTGCCCCTTCGCCAAGACTGTCCAGATGGTCGAAGGCCTGAAGGCCGCTGGGGCCAAGGTCACCTTCCTGGCTGAGCCGGGCCGGGGGCACGATGGCCCCAGCGCCAAGGCTGAGGCGCGCTATCTGGCTTGGCTGCAGGATCTCGCCAATTAGCAGCGGATCTAATGGCTCCCGATCAACACAGGCACTGGGCTTCCATCCGGCGGCCTGAGCCAGCGGATGTCCAGCCAGGCGGCCACCGTGGGAGCCAGGTCCCAGAGGGCCACGGGGCCGAGGGGGCCCTGTCCGGCCCCCAGGACCACCAGCCAGGTGCGCATGGCCTTGGTATCGGCGGTATAGGCGTGGGCACCGCAGCGGCCGTGCCGCTCCTCGGCCTCCTCCCGGCTGGAGCGCGCCTTGGACAGCCACTGGCCCTCCCTGGCGAGCACCACCAGGTCACCGACTCGGTCATTGCCAGCCAGGTGGAGGTGGGCGGGAATGTCCTCCCGCTTCCAGGCTCTCAGGCCCGCGCGACGGAGGCGCTTCAGGGCTTTCTGCGCATCCCGCGGCTGTTCGAGGTAGACATAGGCGCTGCCGCCGTGGGTCAGGAGGTCGCAGCGGATGCCGTCCAGCAGGCTGGGCAGGTGGATGCGCCGGCGCATGGGCGCCATGCCGTGGTCAGCCGTGAGGATCACCCTCAGGCCCGGATGGGCAGCCCGCAGGCGCTGGAGCCAGGGGGCCAGCTGATCGTCCATGGCCTTGAGCTTGGCTCTGGTCTCGGTGCTGTGGGGCCCCTGGAGGTGACCCTCCTCGTCGGTGCCGGAGAGGTAGGTCATGACCAGGCCCGCGCCATCCCGGAGCGCGGCCTCGCTGAAGGCCAGGGCCTCCGAATCCGGCCGTCCGAGGCGGAAGACCTCCAGTCGCCAGGGGCTCACGCCTTCCCAGGGACCGGTGGCGCCCACCCACTGGAAGACGGCGGTGCGGACCCCGTTGCGGGTGGCGGCCGCCCAGAGCGGTTCCCGCTGAACGTCTTCCGTCCGGGAGGCGACCGGTACCAGGACCTTCGTGGCGGGATCCACGTAGCCGTTGGCCACCACGCCGTGATGCTCGGGCCAGCAGCCCGTGGCCAGGGTCACATGGCCGTTGAAAGTGGTGGCGGGGAAGGGGGGCAGGCCCTGGCCGCGGCGGCCCTGCCCGGACAGCGCCCAGAGCTTCGGCATCGTGCGTGGGGTGAACTGGTCCGCGCCCAGTCCATCGGCGCTGAGCAGCAGCACGGGCGGGGCCGCCTGGAGGGCGAGGGAAACCAGCAGGGGGAAAAAGGCGGCGCAACGCATGGTCCCAGGGTAACAAGCTACCCTTGACCCATGACCACTCCTCGTTGGCCCTACCCCCTGCTCCGCCTGAAGCCCGGCAAGGAGGCGCTGATCTCCAAGCGCCACCCCTGGGTGTTCTCGGGGGCCCTGGCGAAGCCCGCGGATGCTGCCGTGGTGCGGCTGGCGGACGATTCCGGCAGCGTGCTGGGCATCGGCACGGCGAGCCCGACGAATGCCCTGGCGGCGCGGATCTTCCGCTTCGAGGACGCGCCCCTGGACGAGACCTTCTTCCGCGAGCGATTCGAGTCGGCTCTGGCCCTCCGCAAGGAATTGGGCCTTTGGGGGCCCGAAGGAGGCTGCCGCTGGATCTTCGGCGAGGGTGACGGCCTGCCGGGGCTGGTGGTGGATCGCTATGCTTCGGCCCTGGTGCTGCAGGTCGGCACGGCGGGCCTGGAGCTCCTGCGGGAGACCTGGTGGCCCATCCTCTTCGAGCTCGGCAAGCGGGAGGGCATCACGGCCTTCGTGGAGCGCAGCCAGTCCGGCCGCCGCGACGAGGGCCTGGATCCGGTGAACCGGCTGCTCAAGGGCAGCCTCGCGGGCCCCGTCACCGTCCATGAAGGCACGGCGAAGCTCACCGTGGATCTGCTGCGCGGCCAGAAGACCGGCTTCTTCCTGGATCAGCGGGACCACCGGCTGCAACTGGGCCGGGTGTCCCAGGGCAAGCGGGTGCTCAACGCCTTCGGCTACACCGGGGGCTTCAGCATCCACGCGGGACTGGGCGGCGCGGCGGAAGTGGCGACCCTCGACATCAGCGCCCCGGCCCTGGATCAGGCGGAGCGCGACTGGGCCGCCAATGGCCTGGATCCCGCGGCCCACCTGCGCATGGAGGGCGATGCCTTCGAGCTCATGCGGCAGCTGGAGCCCCTGGGCTGGGATCGCGTCATCGTGGATCCGCCTGCCTTCGCCAAGCAGCGCAAGGACGTGGACAAGGCCTTCAAGGCCTACAAGGACGTGTTCCGCCTCGGCGCCCGCGCCACGGCGCCCGGCGGCATGCTCTGGTGCTTCTCCTGCAGCCAGCACCTGGACCGCACCCGCTTCCAGGAAGCCGTGTGGACCGCGCTGCTGGAGGCCGGTCGCGAAGCCCGCGTGCTGGCGCATCTCGGCCAACCCGCCGACCATCCCTACGCGTTGAACCATCCCGAGGGGTTCTACCTCAAGGGGCTGTGGCTGAGCCTGGATTAGCCCAGCCGCTCCACAGCCTCGTCCACGCCCTTGGCATGCAGGGCACCGAGGTTGAGGTCAAGCAAGTGCGAGAGCTTCACGTTGCCCATGGCGCCGAGCATGGAGGCCTTCAGGCGCGGGATGCTCGTTTCCATGGAGCCGATGAGCTCCTTCACCTGCTTGCGGCGGCTCTCCAGGCTGGAGCAGCCGCAGAGGGGGCAGCCGCAGGGCACGATGGGGAAGCCCCGCAGCCAGGCGTAGCGCTGCAGATCCCTTTCCTCGCAGGTGCCCAGGGGGCGGATGACGGTGTTGGCGCCATCGTCGCTCACCAGCCGCAGGGGCATGGTGCTGAGGCGGCCCTCGAAGAACAGGTTGATGAGCAGCGTCTCGATGAGGTCGTCCAGGTGGTGGCCCAGGGCAATCTTCGAATAGCCATGCTCCTTGGCGAAGGAGTAGAGCACCCCGCGCCGCAGCCGCGAGCAGATGATGCAGGGCAGCTCCTCGGGCTTGGCGCGCACCATCTTGTCGATGGGGGCGGGGATGATGTGGTGGGGCACGCCGATCCGCTCGCAGACTTCGGCGATGGGATCGGGGTTGAACTGGGGAAAGCCCGGATCCACGGTGACGGCGTCGACAGTGAAGGTCACGGGCGCCCGCTTGCGCAGCCGCTCCAGCACGTCGAGCAGGGCCCAGGAGTCCTTGCCGCCGCTCACGGCCACCAGGATGCGGTCGCCATCCTCAATGAGCTGGTAGGCGGCGTTGGTCTCGCCCACGCGGCGGGCCAGCTTCTTCTCCAGCCGGGGCAGGGTCTTGAGGTCAGCTTCGGTGGGCGGCAGGGCCAGGCTGGGCAGGGCGCAGGGATTGCTCATTCGGCATGCATCCAAATAAAAACCATAGCACCGCGGCGGGCCCATTAATTGATTGCTAAAATGATGATATTGCCTTTTAAATCCCATTTAACTATTGTTGATGCCGGCATGATTCAAGAGGTGGTTCATGGGCTTCCTTCTTCCTGCGGTCTTCCTCGCCTGCACCCTGGCCACGGCCACCATCCCTGACTCCGGGACGGCCTCGGCCCCCTGGCGGCCCTATGACCTGGGTCGGCACCAGCGCCGCGTCGCCACCCGCGTCCCCGGGGCCCAGGCGGCTTTCGATCAGGGACTGGTGTGGGCCTACGCCTTCAACCACGAGGCCGCCATCCGGGCCTTCCAGGAGGTCCTGCGCCTGGATCCCGACTGCGCCATGGCCTGGTGGGGGCTGGCCCTGGTGAATGGTCCCCACATCAACAACCCGGCCATGGAGGAGGCCCAGGCCAAGGCGGCCTGGGAGGCCCTGGGCCAGGCCCGGAAGCGCGCCGCGGGGGCGCCACCCGTGGAGCGGGCCCTCATCGAGGCCCTGGGGGCCCGCTACGCCCTACCCAACCCCGCGGACCGCAGCGCCCTGGACGCGGCCTACGCCCAGGCCATGGGCCGGGTGGCGGCCCGCTTCCCCAAGGATGCCGATGTGGCGGCCCTCCATGCGGAAGCCCTCATGGACACCCGGCCCTGGGACCAGTGGACCCGGGCGGGCGAACCCCAGCCCGGCACCCTGGAGATCCTGGCCGCCCTCCGCCGTGCCCTGACTTTGGCCCCGAACCATCCGCTGGCCCTCCACCTCACCATCCACGCCTACGAGGGCTCACCCCATCCCGAGCGGGCCAAGGCCGCGGCCGACCGCCTGCGTCGGCTGGTGCCCGACGCGGGGCACCTGGTCCACATGCCGGGCCACATCTACGCGCGGATAGGCGACTGGGGCGGAGCCGCCGAGGCCAACGAGCGGGCCATGGAGGCGGACGGCCGCTACCGGGCCCGCCAGCCGGAGATCGGCTTCTACGGGATCTACATGGTGCACAACGCGGATTTCCTTGCCTACACGGCCCTCATGGAAGGCCGCAAGGAGGTGGCCCTGGCCCAGAGCCGCGCCGTGGTGACGGCCTTCCCTCTGGACTGGGTGGTGGCCAACGCCACCTTCGCCGAGGCCTTCGCCACCCGGCACTGGGAGACCCTGAAGCGGTTCGGCCTCTGGGAGGAACTGCTGGCGGAGCCCGCGCCGGATGCCCGGCTGCCCCTGGCCACGGCCAGCTGGCATGCCCTGCGGGGCACGGCCTTCGCCGCCACAGGGCGGGGCGGGGAGGCCCTGAAGGAGCAGGCGGCCTTCGAGGCGGCCCTGCCCGGGATTCCGGAGAGCCATGCCTGGGGCTCCAACAATGCCCGGCAGGTGATGCAGGTGTCCCGCGCCTTCCTGGCCGGCGAGATCGCCTTCGGCCAGGGCCGGGTGGATGCAGCCATCGAGCGCCTCCAGGAGGCTGTCCGCCTGGAGGACGCCCTCAAGTACGACGAGCCCCCCGCCTGCGTCGTCCCCGCCCGCCACGCCCTGGGGGCCGTGCTCCTGTCAGCCGGGCGGGCCAAGGAGGCCGAGGCCGCCTACCGCGCGGACCTCCGGGCCTACCCCGCCAACTACTGGTCCCTCCTGGGCCTCCAGAAGGCGCTGGCAGCCCAGGGACGGAAGCCCGAGGCCGCGGCCGCGGAGGAGGCGTTCCGGCGGGCCCAGGCCCGGGCCCAGGTGAAGGCGGAGACTTCATGCCTCTGCGTCAAGGGGAAGGGGTAGGTCCCTTCCGCAGGCGGTTCAGATGACGCCGCAGGCCTTGCGTTCCCCGCGGACCAGTTGGCCCTGCACATCCTTCACATACTCGGGGCAGGTGCAGTCGGGGCAGGTGTTGCTGGAGGTCTCGGAGCAGAGGTCGGCGAAGGTGACCTTCTCCATGAACGCGGAGATGTGGTCGTTCAGCCGGTTCCAGAGCAGTTTGCTCATGCGCTCGTCGGCCAGCAGGGTCTTGTTGGCGGACTTGGGATCTTCCTTGGCCGCGGCGTAGAAACTGCTATCCGTGAGGCGCAGCACCTCGCCCACGCTCACCTGGTTGCAGGGCCGCGTGAGGATGTAGCCGCCCTTGGGGCCACGCACGCTGGCGACGACCCCGGCCTTCTTGAGCTTGTTGAAGATCTGCTCGAGGAAGGGCAGGGAGAGCTTCTGGCGTTCGGCGATCACGTGGAGGGGCACCGGCTGGCCATGGCTGTGGTGGGCCAGGTCGAACAGGGCCTGCATGCTGTACCTGCCTCGGGCCGAGATCTTCACAGATGGGTCTCCAGGCTCCAGGCTAGTATTCCTGAGTGAATGAGTCAAGTTTATGGGCTCCGCTAGACTCGATTCCGGAGATCCCCATGAAAGCTGCCGTTCTGGCCCTCGGAACCCTGGTCCTGCAGGCCCAACAGGGGACCATCGTCCACCCTCCCGGGAAGCTCCCCGCGGGTCCCCTGGTCGACGTCCAGGACAGCAAGGCGCTGCTGCTCGGCGAGACGACCGCCGAGGCCATCCTGGCCCACCGGGCGGCCTACCGTGACAACCTGGCCAAGGTGAAGGTGAACGCCAAGGTGAAGGCCCGCTGGGCGGCCGTCCGGCAACCCTTCACGCTGGTGGTGGTGTTCGGTTCCTGGTGCGCCGACAGCCAGTACCACCTGCCGTACCTGCTCTCCTTGGACGCGGATCCGAATCCCTTCATCGAGGTGCGCTACCTCGGCGTCAACCGGGACAAGCGCCTGGATCCAGGGGCCTGGCCAAAGGGCCTGGAACCCAAGGCCGTGCACCGGGTGCCGACCTTCTACCTGTTCGCCACCCAGCCCGGCGGCGCCCAGAAGCTCATGGGCACCGTGGTGGAGAATCCCCCCCGCGAAGGCCAGAGCATGGCCGAGGCGCTGGTGGAGCTGGTGGAGGCCGCCACGCGGAGCACGGGGAGATAGGCTCCTAACTTAGGATCCGCAGGCGGCAACCGATGAATCAATCATCATGTGCAGGCGCCTCCTTGTTCTTGTGATCTGTCTCTGCTCTCGCCTCCTGGCAGGAGGCCTCGTTCGTGTGTCCGTGAGTGAGTGGAGCACCCTCAACCCTCTGCTGGTCAGCCGGGACACCGATACCGAGGCCATGGACCTGGTCTTCGATCGGCTGGTGACCATGGATGCTCAGGGACAATTCATCCCCGAGCTGTTGGAATCATGGACGCTCCTCAAGGGCGGCAGGGAAGTCGTCTTGAAACTGCGCCCTGGGCTGAGCTGGCAGGATGGATCGCCCATCCAGGCCGAGGATGTGGTCTTCACCTGGAAGGCCCTGCGGTTGCCCCGGGTCCGGCAGGTAGGCGACACAGTAGCGGGTGTGACCAGCCTGGACAGCCTGGTGGCCGAAGGGCCTTTGACCGTGCGCATCCACCTGAAACGGCCCCGCGGGACCCTGCTGTCGGACCTCTACAATTTCGTTCCTGTCCCCCGGCATCACTATCAGGTGGGGCCGAACCCGCTGAACGACAGGGTCAATTTCGCTCCCGTGGGATCCGGCCCCTACCGCGTGGTTGGTCAGGCCACAACCAGGCGCCTGGTCCTGGAACGCTGGGCGGGATACCGGGGCGTCCATCCCGGGGTGGCCCCCGGCTTCGAGCTCCTGGACCTGACGGCTTCCAAAGTCCCCATTCTCCAGGATTTCCAGCAGGAGCGGATCCACTACTCGGTCGTGAGCGCGCTGCGCTACTACCTCGTGAAGAAAGGGGCCATTGGGGAGGGGCTCGTGACGGCCACCTCCATCCCGCAGGCCTCCTTCGGCGCCTACTTCCTGAACTGCGATCCCAAGCGGAGCCTCCTGGGAGATCCGCTGCTCAGGCAGGTCCTCGGCGAACTGGTGCCATGGCAGGATCAGGCGCGAGCCAGACGGTTCTTCCCGACACGCATCGCCAGCAGCTTCTGGCCGCCTGAAAGCTGGGCCTTTGACCCACAGCCGCGACCGCTTCCCCAGGTTGAAAGGGCCGCCAGCCTGCTGGATTCGGCTGGGTGGAAACCCGGCCCCGACGGTGTCCGGAGAAATGGCCGGGGACGGCGATTGCATCTGGTGGCCTACGAGTCGGAACCCAGCGATCCCAGGGCCCCTGCCAATCTTCTGGCCCGCCAGGCTGCCCGGGTCGGAATGGAAATCGAAGTCCGCTACATCGATTTCGCCCGCCTGACCGAGAAGGCGGCCGAGCATGACGGGGACCTGTGGTCGTACGCCTGGAGCCTCGCGCTTGATCCGGACGTGGACAGCCCACTGTTCACCTCCGAGGGCTACCGGACCAGGGCCAATGTCAGCGCCTACCTCAACCCGGAGATCGACCGCCTGTTCGACGAAGGGCGTCACACCCAGGGTCTGGAAGAGCGGAAAAAGATCTACCACCGGATCGCCGAGATCATCTACCGGGACAAGCCGGTGATCCCGACCACCTATTCCCAGAACCGGATCCTGGTGCATCGCCGGCTCCAGGGCGTGGCCTACAATCCCCTGGGCCAGAGCTACGGCTTCTGGCCGGGCCGGCGGGGCTGGAGGCTCGAGCCGTGACCACCTGGCGCGCGTGCCTCCTTCTGCTGAGCACCCTCCTGCTGCAGGCGCAGCCCATTTCCATCGCCCTCGACAAGCCGGTCATGAGCCTGAATCCCCTCCTGCTCTCGCGGGAGGTCGAAGTCCAGGTGGTGGATCTGGCCTTCGACCGGCTGGTGGCATTGGATGGGCAGGGCCAGTTCGTGCCCCAGCTGCTGGAGGGCTGGGAGATCTCGAAGGATGGCCGGGACATCCTGCTGAAGCTCCGTCCGGGGTTGACCTGGCAGGACGGGTCGCCCATCGAGGCCGAGGATCTGGTGGCCACCTGGCGCATGCTCTCGCTGCCCCAGGTGCGGAAGATCAACGACCTGGTCGGCGTCCGCACCCTGGACAGCCTGGTGGCCGAGGGGACGCATCGGGTGCGAATCCGCCTGAAGACGGCGCGCGCCTCACTGCTCTCGGACCTCTACAACTTCCAGCCCGTGCCCCGGCGGCACTATGGCCAGGGCGCCGAAACTCTGAAACATCCACTGAACTACGCGCCCATCGGGTCGGGGCCCTACCGTGTCCTGCCCGGGGCGCATGCCACTGACATCCAGCTGCAGGCCTGGGATGGCTATCACGGTTCGCATCCCGGCCGCTGGGGCGCCTTCCGTTTCCGGGTCCAGCCCCAGGACAAGGCTGAGTACGGGCGCCAGCTTCGGACACGGGAATACCACTTCGGCGAGGTGGACTGGTTCCGCCACTACCTGCTCCGGCGGGGCGCCTTCGGAGACGGCAGCCTCGTGGCCCAATCCACGCCCCTGTCCTCCTTCAACACGTTCTGGTTCAACTGCAATCCGGCGAGGAGCCTCCTGGGCGATGTGCGGCTGCGGCGGGCGCTCGCGGAGGCCCTGCCGTGGGAGTTCCTTAAGGGGCAGCGGCGGCTCCGGGCCGAGCGGCTTGCCACGAGTCTCTGGCCGCCCCAGAGCTGGGCCTTCGATCAGGCGGTGGCCCCCCTCCCTCGGGCGGAACGCGCGGGGGTCCTGCTGGACGAGGCCGGCTGGAAGGCGGGCCCGGACGGGATCCGCGTGGACAGCAGAGGGCGCAGGCTTCGGTTGAGCATGTTCTCCGCCTGGGGCTACTCGGGGCGGGACCATGCCGACGCCTTCTGTGAGGCCCTCCGCAAAGTGGGCGTCGAGATTGACCTCCGGCGCACGCCCGTGGACGAGCCTTACATCTTGTCCACCAGGGGTGAGGGAGACATCTGGGACTATGCCTGGAACACGGGTCTGGACCCGGACAGTGAAAGTCCCCTGTTCTCCTCGGATGGCATTGCCAGCGGCAGCAACGTCACGGGCTATCGGAATCCCGAGGTGGATCGCCTGTTCGTCCAGGGGAGACACGAACTGGATCCGGAGAAGCGCCGGAGCATCTACTTGCGGATCAACGAGGACATCCAGCGCGACCGTCCGGTGCTCCAGCTCACCTACGGCGTGGCCTACCTGGTCCTGGACCGGCGCCTGCGGGGCATCGGGTTCAATCCACTGGGGCAGACCTACGGATTCGTGCCCGGTCGCCGAGGTTGGTGGCTCGAGGGCTCCTGACGGCTCAGAGCCGGTCGAAGCGGATCACTTCCACCTTGCCGGGCTTGGCCTTGTGCGCCTCATCGCGGTCGCGCTCAGGACGGGCTTCCCGCTCAGGACGGGCCTCCCGTTCCGGGCGGGCCTCGCGATGGGGGCGAGCCTCATGGCGTCGGGGCTGTTCGGGGGCTGGTTCTGGACGGGAAGTCGCCTTGGGTGCGGCGGGCGGGGGGGCCTGGCGCTCCCGGCCAGCCCAGACGGCGCCGACCTGCTTGATGCGATCCACGAGCCGGGCCGGCTCCAGAGCCTGGATGCCATCGCCGAACTGCATGGCCCAGCGGGCGATGGCGCGGAGGTCCGTGGCGGAGAAGGTGACCAGGGCCTGGCCATCGCCCTGTTCCTCCAGCTTGAAGTTCGGAAAGGCCGGAGGCGCCTGCTTCACCGCAAAAACCCACTGCTTGGCCAGGCTCACCTTCACGGCAATGGGCTCACCGCCCAGCCAGCCGCCGATCTGGTTGGCGGGGGTGCCTTCGGGATAGGGGCCCTGGGCCGCGCGACCCACGCCCTCGACGTCATTGACTTCTGCCAGCAGGTCGACCCGGTGGTGGCGCTCGGCGTTGTAGCGGCGATCCCAACCCCAGGCGTACCAGGCCTGGCTGAGGGCATCGAAGGTGAGGTGCCGGGGTTCAAAGGTGCGGGGCGCGTTGGCCTCGGCATCCGCGAAGATGAACTCCACCGCCCGGCCTTCGCAGATCGCGGTCAGGATGGCCTGGGCCAGGGGCGTCAGAACGGGGGACACCGGCGCTTTCACCACCACTGGCTTGGGCTCGGGAGCAGGCTGGGGGGCTTCCACCAGCGCTTCAGGGGCCTTGGCGGAACCTCTGGTGGTTTTGCCCTTGGCGGCGGGCTTGGCCTTGGGCTCGGCAGCCATGGCTTCGACAACCTTGGGCTCGACCATCTTGGCGTCGGCCTTCTTGACCGCGGCCTTTTTGGCCGGGGCGGCCTTGCTCTTGGGGACGGCTTCCTCCACCTTCTCGGTGGCGCTCACGGGCTTTTTGCGGGGGGTCTTGGTCACGGCCATGGGTGTCAGGCTCCTGGCCCATGATCACCCATTCCCGCCGGCAGGGTCCACCTCGCAATTCGGTGACGGCGGATCTCAGCCGCCAGAGCGCGGGTGCAGCTGGTCGTAGAGGGCGCGGAGCCGGGCCTGGTGGACGTGGGTGTAGATCTGGGTCGTGCTGATGTCGGCATGGCCGAGCATGGCCTGGACGGAGCGGAGGTCGGCGCCGTGGTCGAGGAGGTGGGTGGCGAAGGCATGCCGCAGCACGTGGGGGCTCACGGCCTCAGCGCGGAGTCCGGCGGTGCGCGCGTAGCCTTTCAAAAGGCGCCAGAGGTGCTGGCGGCTGAGCCCCTCACCACGCTGCCCCACGAAGAGCTCGCCACCCCTGGGTTTGAACCCCGGCCGCAGGAGGAGCCAGCTACGGATCCAGCGTTCCGCGCCAGTGCCGAAGGGGATGAGCCGTTCCTTCTTGCCCTTGCCCATGACCTTGAGGAAGCCTTCATCGAGAAACACGGACAGCGCCGGCAGTCCCGCCAATTCGGACACGCGCAGGCCCGAGGCGTAGAGGAGTTCCAGCCAGGCGCGGTCCCGGACACCCAGAGGCGTGGCGGTATCCGGGGCATTGAGCAGGGCTTCGATCTGGCTTTCCCCCAGGGTGCGGGGCAGGATCCGCGGCGGACGAGGCGGTTTCACCAAGGCCTCGGGCCCAGCCCCTCCCCCGCCCTCCATGCGGAGAAAGGTCAGGAAGGCCCTGAGGCTGGAGCTCATGCGGGCGAGGCTGCGCGGGGCCTTGCCGGCCGCCTGCTGGGACACGATGAAGGTGGAAAGCTGGTCGCGGGTCAGGGCCTCGGCGGGGACTTCCTGTTCACAGGCCCAGGCCGCCAGATGGTTCAGGTCCGAGAGATACCCGCAGGTGGTGTTGGTTGACAGACCCCGTTCCACGGCCAGGAACGTGCGGAATTCCAGCAGGCTGGCGCTCCAGCCGAGGGGCCAGCCATGTTCCGGTTCCTCGAGGGACTTGGGGCGGGGCATGGCTCCATCCTCCATGGCCAGGGCCCAGGCGCAATTCCCATGTTTCTAAGCGGGTTGCGGGGCCAGCTTTACTCCGGGTTTGGAAATTCGGGCCGGGGTATGTTAGGGTTTCCAGGTTCGTTTGGAGGAGCCCCCGATGGCTGATGTGCGCAAGAAGGTCATTGCTATTATCGCTGAGCAGCTGGCCAAGCCCGAAGATTCCATTTCCGAATCCAGCCACTTCGTGGACGATCTCGGCGCCGACAGTCTCGATACCGTCGAGATCATCATGGCGATCGAGGAGGCCTTCAGCCTCGAGATCCCCGAGAGCGAGCAGGAGAAGATCCGCACCGTGGGCGATGCGATCTCCTACATCGAGAAGCACGCGAAGGCTTGATCCCCACGCGTATGACGTGCCGCAGCGCCCCCCATGGCCCTGCGGCATGTTTGTTTTCCCGAGCCTACCCGAGGTGAACCCATGACCAGGACCGTCCAGCGCCGTCGCGTCGTCATCACCGGCATGGGGACCGTGAATCCCTGCGGCCTCACCGTGCCCGAGACCTGGGACAACCTGCTGGCCGGGAAAAGCGGCATCGGCACCATCGACCGCTTCGACGTCACCGACTTCGCCTGCAAGATCGCGGGTCAGGTGAAGGGCTTCAACCCGGATCTGTTCATCGACAAAAAAGAACAGAAGAAGATGGACATCTTCATCCACTACGCCCTGGGCGCGGCCCATGAGGCCTGGGTGGATGCGGGCTTCGACCAGATCGAGCTCACCAAGGCCGAGCGCGAGGTCTTCGGCACCTACATCGGCAGCGGCATCGGCGGCCTCAGCACCATCTGGGACGAGGCCAACGGCTACCGGGGCCCCCGCCGCACCAGCCCCTTCTTCATCCCCAGCCTCATCGTCAACCTGGCCAGTGGCCAGGCCAGCATCAAGTACGGCTTGCAGGGGCCGAACAGCGCCGTGGCCACCGCCTGCGCCACGGGTGCCCATGCCATCGGCGATGCGGCGAGGCTCATCGCCTTCGGGTATGCCGACCGCATGATGGCCGGGGGCAGCGACTCCGTGGTGAACCAGCTGGGTGTGGGTGGTTTCGCCGCCATGCGCGCCCTCAGCACCCGCAATGACGAGCCCGAGCGGGCCTCCCGTCCCTTCGATGTGGATCGTGATGGCTTCGTCATGGGCGAGGGTGCCGGCATCGTGATCCTCGAGGAGTACGAGCTGGCCAAGGCCCGGGGCGCCAAAATCTACGCCGAAGTGGCCGGTTACGGCATGAGTGGGGATGCCAACCACATCACCACCCCGGCCCCCGAGGGCGAGGGCGGCCAGCGCGTCATGCGCGCGGCCATCAAGGACGCGGACATCGCGCCGGAGCAGGTGGGCTACGTGAACATGCACGGCACCAGCACCCCCGTGGGCGACAAGCTGGAGTGCACGGCCATCCGCAAAGTCTTCGGCGACCACGCCAACCGCATCAAGGTGAGCAGTTCCAAGTCCATGCATGGACACCTCCTGGGCGCCGCCGGCGGTCTGGAGACCATCGTGGCCGTCCTGGCCGTGAAGACCGGCAAGATTCCGCCCACCATCAACGTGGACAACCAGGACCCCGAGTGCGATCTCGATGTCACGCCCAACGTGGCAGGCACCTTCGATGCCGAGTACGCCATGAACAACGGCTTCGGGTTCGGCGGCACCAACGGCTGCCTGGTGCTGCGGAAGGTCTAAGAGAAAACGACTCGCCACGAAGACGGGAAGACCACGAAGGACGTACGGATTTACTTCTTCGTGGTCTTCACGTCTTCGTGGTTTGCTTTTGGATCTATGGCCAAGGCAATCCCCTTCAAGCTCGTCGCGCCCTACTCGCCAGCCGGTGACCAGCCCGAGGCCATCGCGCAGCTGGTGGCGGGCCTGGAGCGGGGCGACCGCTGCCAGACCCTGTTGGGAGTGACTGGTTCCGGCAAGACCTACACGATGGCCAGCACCATCGCCCGGGCGGGCCGGCCGGCGCTGATCTTCGCGCCCAACAAGACGCTGGCCGCCCAGCTCTTCAGCGAGTTCAAGCAGTTCTTCCCCGAGAACGCCGTCGAGTACTTCGTCAGCTACTACGACTACTACCAGCCCGAGGCCTACGTGCCCGAGCGGGACCTGTTCATCGACAAGGACGCGAAGATCAACGAGGAGCTGGAGAAGCTGCGCCTCAGCGCCACCCGCTGCCTGCTGGAGCGCCGCGACACCATCGTGATCGCCTCCGTCAGCTGCATCTACGGCCTTGGTGATCCCTCGTCGTACATGAATCTGTCCGTGACGCTGAAGCCGGGCCAGAGCATCGACCGGGCCATGCTCCTGCGGGACCTGGTGGCCATCCAGTACCAGCGCAACCACCTGAGCTTCGAGCCCGGCATCTTCCGGGTGCGGGGCGACGTGGTGGAGGTCTATCCGGCCTACGAGGATGTGGCCTACCGCATCGAGCTCTGGGGCGACGAGGTGGAGCGGCTGTCCAAGATCGACCCTCTGCGGGGCGTGGTGATCGAGAAGCTGGACGAGCTCACCATCTGGCCCAAGACCCACTACGTGACCCCCGAGGACAAGCTCAAGGCCGCCATCCGCGACATCAAGGCGGAACTGGAGGTGCGGGAGAACGAGTTCCGGGCCCAGGGCAAGATCGTGGAGCTGCAGCGCCTCCACCAGCGCGTCATCTACGATGTGGAAATGATGAAGGAGATGGGCGTCTGCAGCGGCATCGAGAACTACAGCCGCTTCCTGGACGGCCGCCAGCCGGGCCAGCCGCCCCACACCCTGCTGGACTACTTCCCCGAGGATTTCATCGTCTTCATGGACGAGAGCCACGTGGCCACGGGCCAGCTCCACGGCATGTACAACGGCGACCGTTCCCGGAAGACCACCCTCGTGGATTACGGCTTCCGCCTGCCTTCCGCTCTAGATAACCGCCCTCTCAAATTCGAAGAATTTGAGAGCAGGGTGAAGCAGGTGATCTATGTCTCCGCGACCCCTGGTTCCTACGAATTGGAGCAGAGCGGTGGCGCCTTTGTGGAGCAGGTGGTGCGTCCCACGGGCCTGGTGGATCCCATGGTCGAGGTGCGCCCCGTGGGCACCCAGGTGGACGATCTGCTGGAGGAGATCCGCAAGGTGGTGGCCCGGGACGAGCGGGTGCTGGTGACGGTGCTCACCAAGAAGCTGGCGGAGCAGCTCACGGCCTACTACCAGGAACTGGGTGTGAAGGCCGAGTACCTGCACAGCGAGATCGACACCCTGGAGCGGGTGGAGCTGCTGAAAAACCTGCGCCGGGGCGTGTTCGACGTGCTCGTGGGCATCAACCTCCTGCGGGAGGGCCTGGACCTGCCGGAAGTGAGCCTGGTGGCCATCCTGGACGCGGACAAGGAGGGCTTCCTCCGCAACACCCGCAGCCTCATCCAGACCATCGGCCGCGCTGCCCGCAATGTGAGCGGCAAGGCCATCCTCTACGCCGACGTGATGACGGGCTCCATGCAGCAGGCCATCGGGGAGACCGAGCGCCGACGGAACAAGCAGCTGGCCCACAACGCGGCCCACGGCATCACGCCCGAGACCGTGAAGCGCAACCTGGACGACGTCATGGGCGAGGCCCTGGCCCGGGAGTTCATCAACGTCACCAAGGAGGAGCGGGCCGCCGAGGAGCCGCTGCTCTACCTGGAGGACAAGCACTTCGAGCGCGAAGTCGCCAAGCTCGAGAAGCGCATGAAGGAGCTGGCTTCCCAGATGAAGTTCGAGGATGCGGCGGAATTACGCGACCGGATCCTGCGGGCCCGACGCGAGCGGCTGCTGGATGTGTCGGGTGTACCGGCCGCGGGACCGGAGGTTTGAGTCTGCGGTCCCGCCTTCGTTAGGCGCAGGAATCCCCTGCAGGGCTGATTCCCTTCGTGGCTCTGACCGCAACACACGCCAGGCCTGCCCTGCCGCTTGCGCGGGCCGGCTCGGCCAGATCCTCAGGGTCCAAGGGAGGGCCCCTGGTGGTCCGTGAGATGGGAGTATGGTGGATCAAACCCATTGCTTGGATAAGACCGGCAACCATCCTCGAGGTGTCGTTTCGAGTCCGACCGCCAAACCCGATCAACCATGACCCTGACGACCGACCTGACGATTGCGAGTGAAGGCCTGGCGCCGCCCGGGCTGTCCGAGTGGCGGCGACGGATCCTGGACCGCACGGTCCTCACAGCGGCCCTGCTGGGCCCTCTGGCCTACCTTCCCAGCGTGTGGCTCTCGGCACGGGAACACCTCTGGGGACTGGTGGTCCTGGATACGGTGCTGTACGGGTGGGTCATCATCCTGGCGCTCAGGCCCCGCTGGCCCTACCACTTCCACGCCGGTTCGATGGTCGCCATGGTCCTGCTGCTGGCCTTGGTCATTGGACCCATGACCGGCCTGCGGGAAACAGCCCTGGTCTGGCTTGAATTCGCCTCGATCGTGGCGGCGCTGTTCCTCCCCCGGCGGGTGGCCTACGCAGTGTTCGGCCTCAGTCTCCTGGCTCTGGCGGGGCTTTCGGTGTTCATGAGCGTCCCCGGCGCGCCGATGGGATCTTCGGCTTGGATGGCCTGGGTGGTGATCGGATGCAACGCCGTCTTCATCGGTGGCACGGTCATGCTGACCCTGACCGTGCTGCTCAGGGGCCTTGAGGAAACCAACAAGAGCCTCGTGCGGAAAGTGGAGGAGCACCGGCAGGCCGAAGCGGCTCGCCGACAGCTGGAGGCCGAGCTCCGGCGCTCCCAGAACCTGGAGATCCTGGGTACCTTGGCCAGCGGGATCACCCACGACCTGAAGAACATCCTCCAGCCCATCATGGTGCTCACGGAGCTGGCCCGGAATGACCAGGCGCCCGGCTCCCCAGCCCACCAACGGCTTGGGGACGTGCTGGCTGCAGCGGAGCGGGGAAGGGACCTGACGCAACGGATCCTGGCCTTCAGCAGGCCTCGGACGGCATCCCGCCACCTTGTGCCGGTGGCGACTGTCCTGGAGGAGGTCAGTCGCCTGCTGCGTCCGACCCTGCCCCTGAATGTCCGCATCCGGGTGCTTGCGGACTCCCCCGTGGCGCATGTGGAGGCCGACTCCATCGAACTGCACCAGGTGTTCCTGAACCTGGGGACCAATGCCGCCCATGCCATGCGGACCACCGGCGGAGAACTCCTGTTCGAGCTCCGGTGGCTGGGGACGAACCAAATCGCCATCCAGGTCCGCGATGAGGGCATCGGCATGGATGCGGCGACCCTGGCGAGGGCCTGCGAGCCCTTGTTCACCACGAAATCCGAGCAGGAAGGGACGGGGCTCGGTCTCGCCATGTCCCTGAGGATCGTGGAAGGCCTGGGCGGAACCCTGAAGCTATCCAGTTCCCCGGGCAATGGAAGCACTGCCGAAATCATCCTCCCGGCGGTTCCCGAAGGAGAGCCGCCCCTGGCCTGAAGGCAGGGAGATCCTCCCACCAGGAACGCATTCGCCCCGGTCCTCGCACGGGCTGTCCCAGACCGGATTCTGTTCCGAGGGTGGAAGTGTCAACCTGGAGCGCCCTCCCGGAGATCCCATGATGCTGCGAACGGTCCAAGTCGGCGTGACGCTCGGCTGCCTCTGGGGGGCATCCCTCATGGCGCAGACTCAGGCGGCTCCTTCCTATCTGGGCCAGCCCATGCCCGGTACGGAGGGAACGTTGTTCGCGCCGGGGATTCTCAACAGCGGCTTGGCGACGCGGGACCTCGCGATGCTGCCCGATGGCTCCGGAATCTATGTCGGCATCTTCATGCCCGGTTTCCGCAAGGCGGTGATCGCAGAAACCCATCTGGAGGCGGGACGCTGGACCGCGCCGGAGGTGGCGGCCTTCTCCCGGGATCCCCGCTGGCGGTGCCTGGAGCCCTGCATCAGCCCGGATGGCCGGCGCTTCTTCTTCGTGTCGGACCGTCCAGAGGACCCCAAGGCGGACAAGCCCGGCCCCTTCGGGATCTGGGTGATGGAGCGGTCCGGCAAGGGCTGGTCCGAGCCCCGGCGCCTGCCCGAGGCTGTGAACGGGACCGGGAACACCTTCTACCCCACCATCACCCGGGAGGGCGTGCTGCACTTCCTGCGGGAGGAGGGTCAGGGTGGGTGGGTGATGCGCTCCGCGTGGAAGGATGGTGCCTGGACGGTGGCAGAGAAGCTGCCGCCACCGTTCAATGCGGACGCCCGCCAGGCCAATCCGCGGGTGGACCCCGAGGGGCGCTTCATCCTGGTGCCGCTGATGGGCCGGCCGGATACCCTGGGGGGGACCGACTACTACGGCTACTTCCTCCGGGACGATGGCACCTGGACCGATCCGGTCCACCTGGGGCCCTCCGTGAACAGCCCCGCCCGGGACGAATTCTCCATCAGCTTGAGTCCGGATGGCCGGGTGGTCTTCTTCGGCAGTGACCGCGCCCTGCCGCGGCTGGAGGGCAGGCCGCTCCGGTTCGCCGACCTGCTGGCGGAGCGCACCCAGCCGGGGAACGGCCAAACCGCCCTCTGGTGGGTGGATGCGGGCTTCCTCTGGGAGCTGCGGGCGAAGGCCCTGGCCAAGCCCGGAAAATGAGCTGATGGTTCACCTTCGCCCGGACTTGTGAGGGAATGGAACCGGCCCGGTGGCTGCATCCTAGGAGACGCCGATGAAACCTTGGCTGACTTGGTTCTCCGCGGCCTTCCTCGCCGTGGGGATCCCCTGGTGGACGGCACCCTACAACCACTTCACCCTGTCCCACCCCCTGGCGATCCTGGGTTGCCTTGTCCTGGTGTGCCTCTCGGCCTGGGTGGCGGGATGGACACCGCTCGGGCTTGGCCGCGGGGGGCTGGTGGTGGGCGGCGCCGTGCCCTGTGCCGTGATGGTCCGGGTGTTGGTGGACGTGGTGAAGGAGCCCACTTCCCACAACCTCTGGCCCTTCGAGGTGGTGCTGGCGGGACTGTTCGGTTTTGGCCTGGCCTATGCCGCCGGGCTGATGGGCCTGCTCTGCCGGCGGATGCTGAAGGAGGGATGATGGTCGTGGGAGGACCTACTTCGCGTACTGCCGGATCACCCGCTCGATGGCGGCCCGGCAGGCGGCACAGAAGCCCGCGTCATTCCGGGTGAACATGAGGCAGTCCTCCTGGCTGCGGAAGTAGCCCTTCGCTTCGTAGTTGGCGCCCTCGAAGGCGCCGACCTTGCCGCTGTGGACATCGGTGCCCAGCAGCCTGGTCTCGAGGACCTTCTCGCGGGCGAAGAGGGCGTCCATCTCGGCTTCTGGCTTGTTGGCGGCGCGGATGGCGCGGCGCTCCTTCTGGTAGGCGTGGCTGTGGGCCTCGAACTCAGCCTTCTTCCAGGGGGTGGGCAGGGGAACGCCAGGGGAGAGCAGGGCCTTCCATTTCGGATTCAGCGGATCGGCCGTGGCATTGGGCTCCCAGGGCTCGGGGCGGGATGGGCTGTTGGTGACGGCCACGTCGGAGGTGTAGTACTCGTCGGCGAGCCCGGCGAAGTGGTGGCCGAATTCGTGCACGAAGAGGTAGCCGATGGTGCTGTTGCCGGCCGAGGCGGTGCTGTAGAGGTTGTGGATGCCCCCGCCGCCGTAGGTCTCGGAGTTGGTGAGGATTTCCACGAACTCGTAGGGCGCCTGGGCGGCGATGTCGCGCCAGACGCGGTTGTCGAAGGTCAGCACGTAGCGCTCGCTGCCGAAGGCGTCATAGGTGGTGCCCAGGGGCGTGCGCTTGTGGATGCCGGTGGAGGGCCGGGAGATGCCGCTCTCCTTCGAGGGCGGGCAGAGGGCCCAGACGTTGAAGTCCTGGCGGTGCTCCTTGAAGGGCGTCTGCTGGAAGAGCAGGTCCATGACCTTGCGGGCCTGGGCCTCGAACTTGCCCCGCTCGGCGGCGGTGTACCCGTCGCCGAGGATGAGG
The DNA here is from genome assembly GCA_016714685.1 of Candidatus Geothrix odensensis. Taxonomy (GTDB): domain Bacteria; phylum Acidobacteriota; class Holophagae; order Holophagales; family Holophagaceae; genus Geothrix; species Geothrix odensensis. Next base: position 648,097 of record JADKCH010000001.1, on the reverse strand, counting down.
AAGTCCACCTTCTCGGCCGAGTCGCCGCTCTTCTGGAGGGCGATGAGGCCGCCGGCCTCCGGGGCGGGGGTTCGCTCGATGAGCGGATCCTTGGGGTCGAGCTCGAAGGTCCACACGGGGACGAAGGCGTTGCGGGCATCACGCTTCTTCACGGTGATGCGGATGGGCGCCTCCGGCTGGGGGAAGCGCAGGGACTCCCCGAAGCTGCGATCCATGTTTTTCGCCTCGTCGGTGGTCTCCCATTCGCCATAGATGCTGGCGAAGCCGCGAGAATAGAGCAGCCGGCCCGTGGCCTTGTCCGCCACCTCGAAGCAGTACTTTCCGAGGTTGCTGGTGTCGATGGCTTTTGAAAGGTCTCCGGGCCAGGGCAGCGGCTCCAGGACGATCCGGTCCACGCCGAAGCGCTCCGAAGCGGCATTCCCAGTGTGGGCGTAGTCCACGCGCAGGGTGCGGGGGGGCGCGGCGAGGCAGGCCAGGGCGGCGAGGGATAGCAGCAGGGGACGGAACATGGGGCACCTCGCCAACCAAGATAGACTGGAAGGCCGGAGATCCGATGTTGACCTCGAAGCAGCGCCAATACCTCAAAGCCCAGGCCCACAAGCTCAAGCCCGTCATGCACGTGGGGAAGGGTGGCGTCACGCCCGCCCAGGCCGCTGAGCTCGATGTGATGGTGGACAGCCTGGAGCTTGTGAAAGTCAAGATCAACCCCAACAGCTTCGAGGACGAGGACACGGCCGCGAAGGCCCTGTGCGCCTCCGTTTCGGGTCTGGAGCACGTCTGGACCATCGGGCACACAATGCTCTTCTTCCGGCCCAGCCGGACCCGCGACACGCGGTATCCTTTGCCCGTCTGATTCAACACCAGCGGACATCTGCCGAAAGAGGATGGGTGGAGGTCCCATGCCGTACCTGTCCTGGCTGGAGGGGACACAGCTCATCCGGCACGCCGTCCACGAGGCCTGCCAGGTGGGGCGCGACCCTCTGACCTGCGCAGTGGCCCAGCCGATGTTGGGTGGGGTGTCCCGGGTGCACGCCAGCATCGACCGCATCGGCGGGATCTGGTGGGTGAAGGACCTGGAATCGGCCAATGGCACGCTGCTCAACGGCACCCCCGTCACCAGCCCCCACGGGGCCGCCCTTCATGATGGGGATGAGTTGATGCTGGGTGACTGGCGCCTCACCTTCACGGAGGGGTTCCCAGGCCTGGATGGCATCACCTTCGCGGAGCGGGTGGGAGATCTCTTCTACGAGGTCCGCCCTGAGCCGGCCCAGGCGATGGTGCTGATCCGTGGCATGGAGCTGTTGCAGCGGTCCACGGAAAAACTGCTCCGACAGGTCGATTCGGACGGCATGGTGAAAGGTCTGCTGGATGAATCCCTGCGCCTTCTGCATGGGGACCGTGGCTTCCTGGTCATGAGGACCGAGCAGGGCGGATGGCGGACCGCCCACCGCGTGGGCGAGGTGCAGGAGGGCATCGGCCTCTCCCGGTCCGTCCTGGACTACGTGGCGCGGGAGCACACGGCGGTGCTGTCCAACAACCCCCTCGCCGATCCCCGCTTCGGTGGCATGAGCCTCGTCGAGCTGCACCGGGGGTCGCTGCTCTGTGCGCCCATGGAGGATGATGGCGAGATCCACGGGGCCCTCTACCTGGACCGGGAATCCGAGGGCCGTCCCTTCACGCGTTTCGACCTTGCCGTCTTCCAGGCCTTCGTGCGGCTGGGTTCCATGGCCCTCCGCCAGGCCATGCTCAACCGGCGGGCGCTGAGCCAGGCCGAGCAGCAAGGCGAGCTCCTGCGGCTCCGGACGGGGTTCCAGCGCGAAGCAGATCGCCATGGCGAGTTGCTGGCTGCCATGGCGGTGCCGATCCGCAGGGTGCAGAGTTGGGCGGAGGAGCTGCCCGATGCCGCCGGTGCCGCCATCCGCGTCCAGCTTGACCAGCTCACGACGATGCTGGACAGCGGGAGCCGGGAGAACCTCCATGACCACGTGCCGCTGGCCGGGCACCCGCTCACCCTGGCGGCCCTCCAGGAGGAGCTTGTCAGCCGCTGGGAATCCTTGCTGAATCTCCGCCGCTCCAAGCTTTGCGCGTCGGAGGTGCCCTCGGCGTCCATCTGGATGTCGGGTGGGCCCTTCGTGGTGGCCTTGTCCGGTCTTGTGGAGCCCATGCTCATGCAGCTCGCGCCTGGGGCCGTGGTCTCCACCCGCTGGGACCAGGAGCGCAGCTTCCGGATCCTCCGGCTGAGCCTTCCCCCCGGTCTGCATGCTCCGATCCCCGATCCCTGGACCCAGCGGATCCTCCAGGACGCCGGCGTCCGTTGGCACTGGGCCGACCAGGTCCTGGACCTGTTCCTGCCGGAAGGGCCCGATGCCATGCCTGAGGAGCCCGCCCGGCCGCTGCTGGGCCTGGTGAGCGAGGAGCTCGACCTGCTGGGGCTGTTCCAGATCGTGGCCGAGGCTGGCAACCTGTGGCTGCATCCCCTGGAGCAGGAACCGCCGCCGCCGCCGGTGCCCAAGTTCCGTTTCCTGGTGGTGGATGCCCGCGGCACCAAGGATCTGGAAGGCTGCATCCGTGCCTACCGCCACCATCCCTCCTTCGCCACCACGCCCATCCTGGTCGTGCGTTCCACGGAGGAGGACACGCCGAGGCTCATCGAGGCCGGCGCCACCGACTGGCTGGCCGAAGGCTTCCGGTGGGAGGCCCTGCACCACCGGCTGCAGGTGCTGCGTGGCCATACCGAGCTGCAGCAGCGGGCCCTGGCGGCCGAGCGGCTGGACTCCTTCCGGCAGATGGCGGGCACTCTCAAGCACGAGATCAATAACCCGCTGGCCATCATCTCGATGCAGGTGGAGATGCTGCAGCGAAAGTATCCCGAGGAGGTCAAGCTCGGGAAGATCGGCGAGATGGTGGACCGCATCCGGGCCCTGGTGCAGGTGCTCCAGAAGATGCGGGAGACGCCCACGGAGGACTATGCCGATGGATCGAGCATCCTGAAGCTGGGGTGAGGGAAGCCTCAGTCCTCAGTCTCCAGGAAACGAAGCCCTGCCTCGCTCAGCAGCGCCTGGACCGGCCAGTCGTGGGGCTCCACGGGCACGGGCAGGTGCATCTGGGCTTCGAAGCCCACGCCCACGGTCAGGATTTCTTCCGGGAGCTGGGCCAGCAGCGCATCGTAAAACCCGCGGCCGTAGCCCATGCGATGTCCCTCGTCATCGAAGACGAGACCGGGCACCAGCAGCAGCTCCACGGGCGGAAGGAAGTGCAGGGCCAGGGCCGGCTCCATGAGTCCCCACTGCCCCTTCTCCAGGGGTTCGGTACCCCAGGCCAGGCGGGGCGGCCGGGTGGAGGCCACCCGCGGGAAGAACCAGAGCCAGTCGGGATGGGCGGTGACGGCCGGCCGCAGGTCGATCTCTGAGCCGAAGGGCCAGAAGGCGCCGATGCGCGTGAATCGGCGATTCCGACACAGGCGGTCGAGGTGGGCGCAGATGGCCTCCGACGCAGCCGCCCGGGTGGCCTCCGGCATCGCGTCCCGGCGGGCCTTCAGGTGGGCGCGGAACTCAGCCTTGGTCTCCATGCGATCAGATCAACAGGGGAAATGGGCTGGCGTCAACGGAGTATCCTCGCGGGTGGAGTGACCCCATGAGCCCGCGTTCGCTGCTGCTGATCTTGACGACCTGCCTGGCTCTGGGCGCCGCCCAGCCGCAGGCGCCCACCACCCGCCTGGTGCAGTCCATACCCGTGGAGACGGACCTCGCCGATCCGGCCCTGCCTTTCGCCAAGGAGGTGTGGCTGGACATGCTCCGCGGCGCGAAGGTCAGCGTCGAGGCCGCGGAGTTCTACGTGACCAGCCGCCCGGGCAGTGCCCTGGAGCCGGTGCTGGGGGAGCTGGAGAAGGCCGGAGCGCGGGGCGTGAAGGTTCGCTTCCTGCTGTCTTCCAAAATGCTCGACCAGGATCCGGCCTCGGTCGCCCGGCTCCGGCGCATTCCGGGCGCCGAGGTGCGCAGCTTCGACCTGGCGGGCGTCTCCAGGGGCATCCTCCACGCCAAGTATTTCGTCGTGGATGGCCGCGAGGCCTTCCTGGGCAGCCAGAACTTCGACTGGCGCGCCCTGGAGCACATCCACGAGCTGGGCGTGCACACCGCCGAGCCCGTGCTCGTGTCGCGGCTGGCGCGGCTCTTCGCCATCGACTGGGCCTTTGCCGAGGGCCGCAAGCTGCCCCACTTCCCGGCGGTGCCGCCCATGTCCGCGCGCTCCCAGGTGGAGCTGGTGGCCAGCCCGCCCTTCCTCACACCCAAGGACATCCGGCCTTCCATCGAGGCCCTGGTGGACCTGATCGACCAGGCGAAGCAGAGCGTCCGGGTGCAGCTCCTGACCTACTCCCCGATCTCGGGCCAGGACCGCTACTGGCCCGCCCTGGACAATGCCTTGCGGGCCGCGGCCGTGCGCGGGGTGAAGGTGCGGCTGCTGGTCTCGGACTGGGTGCTGGGGGGGCGGGCCCTGCCGCACCTGAAGGCGCTGGCCCTGATCCCCAATCTGGAGGTGAAGGTGGCCTCGATCCCCGAGGCGAAGGAAGGCCACATCCCCTTCGCCCGGGTCATCCACAGCAAGTACCTGGTGGCGGACGAGGTCCATCTGGCCCTGGGCACCAGCAACTGGGAGGAGAGCTACTTCACCGAGTCGCGCAACATCGAGCTGCTCTTCCGCGATTCGCCCCTGGCCGCCCAGGCCGCCCGCATCCACGACCGCCTGTGGACCAGCCGCTATGCCTTCGCGCTGGATCCGGCCAGGACCTATGAGAAGCGAAAAGTCGACTGATAAGGGAACTCATTCACCACGAAGACAGGAAGACCACGAAGAAAAAGCGGGATCTGGTTATCGGCGAAACTCAGCCTGAAAGACTGAAACCGCAGATGGCCGCAGAAAAGGTGATGGGTCCACAGATTTCACAGGTTCACACAGATTGGAAAAGAGCATCGGTGGGGTTGTCTGGAGAGACCGCTTCACCAGCATGGGGTCGGCGTTCATCTGTGCCATCTGTGGAATCTGTGGTTCCGCTTTTGATCTTGAAAAGATCATGCGGAGCCTCGCCGATACTCAGGAAGGGGGATTCTATTTCGTGGTCTTCCTGCCTTCGTGGTGGAGCTTTTTTAGGCAGTCGCGTAGACGTTGTAGAGGTTGTCCCGCTCCAGGGCCTCGAAGCCGGCCTCTCGGATGAGGCGCACCAACTCCGCCTGCTGCAGCCCCTGGGGACTCTTGGCCCCGGCCAGGTGGGCGATCTCCTCGGCAATGACGGTGCCGTCCAGATCGTCGGCGCCGTAGCTGAGGCCCGCCTGCGCCAGGCCCGGCGAGATCATCACCCAGTAGGCCTTGATGTGCGGGATGTTGTCGAGCAGCAGCCGGGCCACGGCGATCTCGCGCAGGTCCTGGGTGCCCGTGGTCTCGTGGATGACATGGGTGGCGCTGAGCTCGTTGTCCTCGTTCTGGTAGGCCAGGGGGATGTAGGCCAGGAAGCCTGTGTAGCCCGAGGCCAGGGATTCATCCTGCAGCTTGCGCAAGCGGAGCAGGTGGTCCACCCGGTGCTTCGCCTCCTCGATGTGGCCGTAGAGCATGGTGCAGTTGGTGGGCAGCCCCTTGCGGTGGCAGATGGCGGCGGTGTCCAGCCAGACCTGGGCGTCCTTCTTGCCGATGCAGATCCGCTCGCGCAGGGCTTCGTCGAAGATCTCGGCGCCGCCGCCGGGGCAGCTCTCCAGGCCCGCGGCCATGCAGCGGTCGAGGAAGGCATCCGTGCTGAGGCCGGAGATGCGGGCGTAGTAGTCCATCTCGATCATGGTGAAGACCTTGAGGTGGATGGACGGGAAGCGGGCCTTGAGCTTCGTGAACAGATCCTCGAAGTAGTCGATCTTCAGCTTGGGGTTGTGCCCGGAGGTCATGTGCAGCTCGCGGACCCCCGCGTTCTCCGGTTTCTCCAACTCGGCGATGATCTCTTCCGCGGAGAGGGCGTAGGCCCGGGGATCGCCGGGCTTGGCCTGGAAGGCGCAGAACTGGCAGTGGGTGTAGCAGACGTTGGTGTAGGAGAGGCGGCGGCTCACCACGTAGTAGGCGGCCCGGCCATGCTTCTGGAGCCGCACGAGGTGGGCCATGGCGCCCACGCCGTTGAGGTCCGGCGTCTCATAGAGCAGCAAGCCATCCTCGAAACTCAGGCGTTCGCCGCGCAGCACCTTCTCGGCCAGGGGCAGCAGGCGGGCGTCGCGGATCCTCGATTGCAGTGACAACATCGATACCTCGGTCCACCAGTGTAACGCCCCGCGAAGGCCTACTGGAAACGCTGGAACCAAGACACTAGCCGATCCGATTCCGAGGGCTTCAGATGCCCTCGGCGGCGTAGGGCAGGCGGATCTGGAAGGTGGTCCCCTGGCCGGCGCGGCTGGCGAACTGGATGGAGCCACCCGCCTTCTCCAGCAGCGACTTCACGGAAGTCAGGCCCAGCCCCGTGCCGATGCCGGGCGCCTTGGTGGTGAAGAAGGGCTGGAACACCTGGGACTGCAGTTCCTCGGGGATGCCGGTGCCCGTGTCCTCGATTTCGAGAAGAGGACCCACCCGGCCTTCCTCGGACCCGGGCGCCCGACCTCTGAGCGTGATGACGCCTCCCGAGGGCATGGCGTCCCGGGCATTGCCGACGAGGTTCACCAGGATCTGCTCCAGCAGGCCTCGCGTGCCCAGGAAGGGCAGGGGCCCGGGGCTGTCCAGGCGGAGCGTCAGGCTGCCGGGCAGCAGCATCTGGAGCAGCGGCTGGATCGCCAGCAGCTCCTCGCCCAGATCCAGGAGGCGCGGGGGCTCGGCCTCCTGGCGGCCCAGGGCCATCAGGCGGCCGCTGAGCGCCGCGGCGAGCTGGGTGGCCTCCTGGACCCGGAGCATGTCCTTGCGGTCCGGGAGCCTGCCCTCGTCCAGGTCCATGATGACGAGCTCCGCCCGGCTGTGGATGGCACTCAGCATGTTGTTCATGTCGTGCGCCAGGCCCGCGCCGAGCGTGGCCAGGGAGTTCATGCGCTCCGTGCGCAGGAGCAGGGCCTGGGCCTGCTCCAGGGCCTGGGTGCGTTCGGCGACCCGGGCCTCGAGGGTCCGGGACAGGATGGAGTAGTCCCGCAGCGCCAGGTACTGCCGGACGAGCAGCACCAGGACCAGCGCCAGGGCCAGCCAGACCAGGACCGGCTGATGGCCTTCACCGGAGCCGAAAGCCAGCTGCCCCATGCCCAGGATGGTCGCTCCCAGCACCGGAAGGTAGGGGACCAGGTGGATCAAGTGGGGTGGCTCGCCCCCACTTGACCTCGACCCCACGGAATGCGGAGACAGGGCAGCGCCCAGGTAGGCCAAGGGCAGGGCGAAGGTGACGCCCCCTGGCAGATCAGGAACCTTCACCGCTCCCGCGAGCTTGCCCAGGAGGATGTAGAGGTTCAGGAGACTCGCCAGCATGAAGGCCGCGGCCAGCCAGCCTAGGGGGCCCCGGAACCTCGCCGGATCGGAAAGCCCCAGGTAGAGGGTCAGGCCCAGGAGCAGGTCGTAGACGAGGAAGGTCGCCAGCCAGACGAGCCGGACCGCCACGGGAAACTGATCGCTCAGGAAGAGCGGGCCGAGCACCAGTACCCAGAGCACGAAGAAGACAGCGAGGGCGAACAGCAGGCCGTCGAGCCCATGGCGGAGGCGTTCGAAGCGTGTCCGAGGTGAGAGCTGCCAGCGGGCAAGGGCGAAGGCCTGGAGGGTGGAGCCCACCAAGGAGAGGATGAAGGGGAAGGGGCCGTGGAGGAATGACCACCCCACTTCGAAGTGCTCCGGAAGGCGGAAGAGCTGCAGCAGGAGGGCGACCACGAGAAAGAGGGAGATGAGCTGCCAGCCCCGGGCCTCTGGGTCGGAACGGTAGGCCCGCCGGCTCGCATGGAACAGCGCCAACGAGACGAGCACGATCATCCCGAGAATCACCAGCAGGTCCCGATTGCGCTCGGAGAGGCCGAATTGGGCCAGGACCCCCACCACCAGTGCGCTGAGGCAGGCCACCCGCAGGGGACGCCAGGGGTGGGCGACGCGGGTCGAAATGGACCTGGAATTCATGAGGCCCAGTATAGACGCAGGCTGGCGCAAGCCGGGCCCTCAGATGCCGGCGTGGATCCGGTCCACCAGCCCCGGCCCCTCGAAGATCAGGGCGCTGTAGATCTGGGCGAGGACGGCGCCATCGTCCAGCGCGCCGCGCACATCCTCGGCGGAGCCCAGGCCGCCGCAGGCCACCAGGGGCAGGCGGCCGCGCAGGGCCACCAGGATCTGGCGGCGCACCTCCCGGGCCCTGGGCTTGAGCGGGACGCCACTGAGCCCACCGGCGCCCTTGGCCTCCACCTGGGCCCGCAACGGTTCTGCCACCACGCCGCGATCCAGGGTGGTGTTCGTGGCGATGAGGCCCGAGATGCCTGAGGCCACGGCCACTTCCACGATGGCGTCGAGATCCTCCGGCGCCAGGTCCGGGGCCAGCTTCAGCAGCAGGGGCTGGCGCTCCAGGCCCATCTCCCGGCGCAGGTCGAGCATGCCCGCCAGGAGGGGCTTGAGGGCCTCGGGTGCCTGCAGGTTCCGCAGGCCGGGCGTGTTGGGGCTGCTCACGTTCAGGGCCGTGTAGTCCACCTGGGGGGCGATCAGGCGGTAGGCGGCGCGGTAGTCGTCCAGCGCGGCGGCTTCGGGCGTCTCCTTGTTCTTGCCCAGGTTGCCGCCCACGATGAGGCCCGGCGGACGGTGCCGCAGCCGGGCCGCCACCACCTCGGCGCCCTCGCTGTTGAAGCCCATGCGATTGAGGATCAGGCCCGCCTCGGGAAAGCGGAACAGGCGTGGCCTGGGGTTGCCGGGCTGGGGCCGGGGCGTCACGGTGCCGATCTCCACGTGGCCGAAGCCCAGGGACTTCCACAGCGGCAGCAGGGTGGCACCCTTGTCCAGGCCGGCGGCCAGGCCGAGGGGGGTGGGGAAGGTCAGGCCGAGGGCGTTCCGCCGAAGGGCCGGCGCGTGGTCCGGCTCGGGCAGGTTCGGCCAGGCGGCGACCCGGGCGCCCAGCCAGAAGGCGAGGTTGTGGGCGGTTTCGGGATCGAGGCGGAAGATCAGCGGGCGCAGGGCGCCGTACAGATCCATCACTTCACCGTCACGGTGGCCGTGGCGGTGACTTCGGGGAAGTCCTCGCGCCTCACTTCCACGTGGTAGGTGCCGGGCGCGGCGGGGGCCGTGTAGAGGCCCGCGGCGGTGACGGTGCCGCCCTCGGGTTCCACCACGCGCCAGGCGACAGGCTGGCGCAGGTAGCGCATGCCCTCGGGGTAGTTGATCTCCGCCTGAAAGCTCTGGGTGGCGCCGCGGGCGAGGCTCACGGCCACGGGGCGGAGGGCCAGCCGGGGGACGAAGGGTTCGGCGGGCTTGGGCGGCACGGTGGTCCCGGGGGGTGCAGGCGAAGGCCAGCAGGAGGGAGGTGGCGGAAAGGGCGCGGATCACCACGGCAACCTCACAGAGACATTTCAACGACGCCGTCCATCACCAGCGGGGGTTCTGTCCTGGCCTGGACTTCTTCGCGGGTCACGCCCGGCGCCATTTCCACCAGGCGCAGGCCCTCGCGGCCCGGCACCACGTCGATGACGGCCAGGTCCGTGATGATGCGGTGCACGCAGCGCTGGCCCGTGAGGGGCAGGTTGCACTTGCGGAGGATCTTGAACTCGCCGTCCTTGTTGGTGTGCTCCATGACCACCACCACGCGCTTGGCGGCGGCGACCAGATCCATGGCGCCGCCCATGCCCTTGACCATCTTGCCGGGGATCATCCAGTTGGCGAGGTTGCCCTCCATGTCCACCTGCATGGCGCCCAGGAAGCACAGATCGATCTTGCCCCCGCGGATCATGCCGAAGCTGTCGGCGCTGCTGAAGAAGCTGGCGCCTGGCGCCGCGGTGACGGTCTGCTTGCCCGCGTTGATGAGGTCCGGATCCACCTCCGCGTCCGTGGGGAAGGGACCGATGCCCAGCAGGCCGTTCTCGCTCTGCAGGACCACGTCCATCCCCGCGGGAATCGCGTTGGCGATGAGGGTGGGGATGCCGATGCCCAGGTTCACGTAGAAGCCGTCGCGCAGCTCCTGCGCCGCGCGGCGGACCAGCTGATCTCGGGACAACGCCATGCGGACCTCGACAGGGGGCTTCAGGATAGCGCAGGGCGGTGACCGCCCGTTCGCCCCAGCCCCCACGCGCTTCGCCCCTCCTGGGGGGACGCCTGCGGGCGCAGGATGCAGCATGGCGGATCCGAGGTCCCCATGCGCCATGTCCTTCCCCTCCTCCTTCCAGTCATGCTGGGGGCCATGTCCCCCACCACGGATCGCACCCCCGAGCAGCGCCAGTTCGATTTCTGGATCGGCGACTGGGAGGTGCACGATGCCAAGGGCCAGCGTCTCGGCCGCAACCGCGTGGTGGCCCTGCTCGGCGGGGCCGTGCTGCAGGAGCACTGGCAGGGCAGCCAGGGGGGCTCGGGCACGAGCCTCAACAGCTACCTTCCGGCCCGCAAGGCCTGGCGGCAGTGCTGGGTCGATGCCAAGGGCGGCAGCCTGGACCTCCTGGGAGGCCTGGAGGGCGCTTCCATGGTGCTGCGGGGCACGACGGAGGGACCCAGGGGCCGCGTGCTGGAGCGCATCACCTGGACCCCACTGCCGGATGGCCGCGTGCGCCAGCTCTGGGAGCAGAGTCCCGATGGCGGCGCCACCTGGACCGTCTCCTTCGATGGCTACTACAGCCGAGCAAAGGCCTGATTCAGAACACCCGGAAGGCCTGGAAGGCGGCGAAGGTCCAGCCCCAGCGGGTCTGCGCACCAGGCAGGTCGTTGCGCCGCGTGGCGATGGAGGCGCCAGCCCGGCCCGTGGGGGTGCGCCACTGGGCCTCGCCCTGGAGGAACCAGGAGGCGGTGCCTGATGGATGATCCAGGGGGGCCGTGGCCCGCACGAACCGGATCCGGCCCTGGCCTTCCAGGAAGAGGGGCAGGCCCACCTCCAGGGTGCGGGTGGTGGCTTCGCGGCCGAAGGCGGAGCCCAGCGGATCGCCGTGGGTGGAGAACCCGGCAAGGTGGCTGGGTTCGGTGGAAGCTAGGGCGGCCCGGGGCGCGGCGCCCGCGTATTCCAGGCCCAGGTCCCAGCCCTCCCACACCAGCTGCAGCCCGCCGAGGTTCCGTGCCGGTGTCCACGCGAGGGACCGGCCCTCTGGTGCGGCGCTGTGGCTCAGTGTGGCCGAAGCGCCCCGGGTCCGCAGGAGCCGCGCGAGCTCCGGGAGCCGCAGCCGGAGTTCCAGCAGCGTCGCGGTGCGCGCCGCGGTCGCGGGGGCGGCGTGGCCCTGGGCATCCCGGCCGCCTTCCATGGTCACGGCCCCGAAGGTCATCTCCAACCGGGAGCCGAAGGCGGTCCGCACCAGACCGCCCCAGAGGAGGGGCCGCTGCAGGTCGAGGCCCGCGGCCCGGGCCTGGAGGCGCGCCTCGCGATCCGGCAGCCACTGGGGCATGGGGCGGTCCCGCTCCAGGCGCCCCGCGAAGGCCTCCAGGCGCCAGCGGCCCAACACGGGCAGGTGGGGCAGGGCTGCTTCCGGCGTGGCCAGGGAGAGGCGCGGGAAGCTCCGGGACGCATCGCCCAGCAGCTCGCCGCCGTTCAGGCCCGAGCCCCAGGCGAAGGGGGCCTGCTCCAGGGCCATGCGCCAGCCGGATTCGGTCTGGTAGGCGAGGGCCGCCCGCTGCAGCACGCCGAGGGTGTGGCGGTGGTCGCGCAGGGCCAGAGCCGTGGCGGAAAAGGACCAGCCGCCGCGCGTGATGCGGCCCTGCAGGCCCAGGCCCCAGCCCCTGGTGCCCGTGCCGAGCCCTTCGCCGCCCACAAGCGGGGCGTAGGTGCCATCGGAACCGGCACCACCAAAGCCCACCTCGAAAGAAGGCATCGAGGAAGGGCCCAGCGGCGTCTGCCCCAGCGTCCAGTCCAGCCGCGCCTGCCGCAGGGCGGTGGCACCGTCCTGCAGCATGGGGGCCTGGGCTGAGGCGAAGGGAACCGCTAAAAAGGCAAAAATGGAGAACCGCGAAAAACGCGAATGGGCGCGAAAAATAGCTGACTGCGCCTGGGCCGGGAACACGGCCATCGCGTTCCCTTTGCTTTCGCGCGCCCGCAGGGCGTTTCGCGTCTTTCGCGGTTCCAGATCGTTCACGGTTCAAGCACCTTGATGGACTCGATCTTCGCGCCCAGCTCCAGGTCATCGAGGATCTTCATGGCGCGGTCCAGGTCCTCCACCTCGCCCATGCGCGTGTACTTGCCCGTGAGGTGCGGCGTGGCGTTGGTGGTGATGAAGAACTGGCTGCCGCCGGTGTCCTTGCCCGAGAGCGCCATGCCCACGCTGCCCGGGCCGTACCAGGTCAGCGAGTTCTCGCAGCGCACGGTGTAGCCCGGCCCGCCATCCATGGTGTCGTAGGGCGAGCCCATCTGCACCACGAAGTCCGGCACCACGCGCGGCACCAGGCGCCCGTTGAAGTAGCCCCTCCTCGCAAGCAGCACCAGGTTGGCGACGTTCATGGGGGCCACAGTGGGATCGAGCTTCAGGGTGACGCTGCGCTTCCCCGCGAAGGTGATGCGCAGGCGCACAGGCTTGCCGCGCTCGGCCAGCCGCGAGGCCTCCTTCAGGATGGCCTCATCGGTCTGCGTGGGTTTCGGTGCCGCGGGCCAGGAGGTGGCCGGATCCAGCTTCACCAGGGCCTGATAGGCCTCCCAGCGGCAGGCCCAGTCCGGGTGCTGTAGCCAGGGCCGCAGCTGTGTTTTTTGCTCCTCCGGTGCCATCTTCCAACGCGCATAGCTCTGGATGAGCGTTTGTTGGGCTTCGAACTGGGTGTCGGCCCAGGTGAGTTTCGTTAGGGCGGCAAGGTCGGCGGGGGCCGAGGGGAGATCCTCGATGGCGGCGGCGCGGGCTGTGGGATGAGGTTCCAGGAGTAACCGCTCCCGCATGATGTCCGCATTGTTTGGAGAACTTTTGCGCAGTCCAGGCAGGATCGCCGAGGAATAGATTGGGTCTTTCACGGCGGCCAGAATTTGGTGGTAGGCGGTACGGACACCATCAGCGTCATTCAACGGCATCACAGGATCTTTTGAAGCCCAGTGCACCGTGATTGTTCTCGGTCCACCTGGACCACCCGCGGGCCAGGAATGAAATCCCATTTCTTCGCCTAGGTCATCGGGGATGCCATCCCAGATCCGACTCCAAATGGCCCACTTCGTCGGTGGATTCTTTAGGTGCGAAGCATCGGCACCGATTCGACTGAGTTCCACCTTCTTGGAGATTGGTCTTATTGGTGGAGGAACCTGCTTCGCGGCTACGTCCCACCACAGGGCAAGGTGGCCCTCCATGCGCTCTTTCCACGGCGCCCGGTTCCACGCATCCATCAACGCCAGCACGCTTCCCGGCGTCGCCGGCACCAGCGGCAGCAGCTCCTTCTCCTTCCCCGCCATCACCAGCCGCAGCCGCGCGGCCTGGGCGCGGACGGGATCGACCTTTCCGGCCTTCTTCCGCCCGTCGAGGAAGGCTTGCAGGGCCGGGGACACCTCGGCGCCGTTGAGCCGCGCCGTGGCGAGGGAGGCTTCCAGGTGCAGGTGCTTCGGCCAGGTGGCGGCATCGGCGGCGGTCAGGCCATCCAGGGCCGTGAGTGCTTTGGGGCTCTTCAGGCGGTTCAGCGTGAACAGGGCGGTGAAGCGCTCCTGGGGGCTGCGGGCTTCCTTGGCCTTGGCCTCCCAGACCTCCAGCCTGGGCTTCTCCAACTCCGGCGGCAGCAGGGCGGGGGCGCCCGGCGCTCCGATCCGCAGGAGGGTGCGCTCCAGCCGCGCCCGGTCCGCCGGGGGCAGGGCGGCCTTCTGGGCTTCGGTCCAGGTCAGGGGCTGCCGCGCCCACTCGGCCTGGATGGCGTCACGCACGGTGAAGCGGGGGCCCTGACCTAGCAAGGGCAGGCTCAGGAGCAGGAGCAGGCGGCGCATGGGGACCTCGGGGAACCTCCATCCTAAGCCATGGCTGCAGGGCGCTTCGGGCACAATGGGGCGTGGAGGTGGGGCGGTGGGTCAGGTGAAGCCGGGGCATGAGCGCTTGCGGGAGCTGCTCCCGGCCTTCGAGCAGCCCGAGGTCTGGATCCGCTTTCCGCGCCAGCTCGGGGATGTGATCTTCTCGATCCCGTTCTTCTTCGCCCTGCAGCGCAGCTGGAACGCCGTGGCCGAGGCCCAGGGCAAGAAGATCCGCTGGGTGGCCGTGGGCCACGCCATCGGCGCCGCCATCTTCAGCGAGGCCCACCCTGACTTCATCGCCGAGAGCGTCATCGAGGCGGGCCGGGACCAGAAGCCCGATCCCTGGGCCCTCGTGCGCCGCTGGCGCACCCGCCCCCCCGTGGCCTTCGTGAATCTCAGCCAGTCCGCGCGCCTGGCCTTCGCCGCCTGGCTGGCCCGGGTGCCGATCCGCGCCGGCGACACCGATAACCACCTGGGCTTCCTCTACCACCACACCTTCACCTACCGGGACCTCCCCATCCACATCGTGCGGCGCTACGAGCCGCTGCTGGCCCAGCTCACGGGCAGCTCCCGGCTGGAGTGGACACCCATGCGGCCCGCGCAGTTCGGCGGCCAGGGCGGCTTCGAGCTGCTGCGCCAGGCCGGGTGGAAGGGTGGCCCCTTCGTCACGCTCTCCTTCGGCACCCGGGGCTACAACAAGCGCTGGTTCCCGGAGATCGAGCAATGGAGTGGTTTCGCGCGGTTGGCGCAGGAGGCGGGCCTCGAGGTGGTGTGGCTCGGTGGTCCGGACGAGGTGGAGCTGGGGGGCCAGCTGGCCGCCCAGGTGCCCGGCAGCCTGAACCTCACGGGCCGTACCTCCATTCCCCAGGCCTGCGCCATCCAGAGCGAAGCCTGGGGCAATGTGGCCGTTGATACGGGCCTGGCCCACACGGCGGCCGGCACGGGACGACCCACGCTCACCGTCAACGGCGCCTCCCCCGAGGAGCTGATCAATCCCCTGGGGCCCTTCGCGCTGTCGGTACGCGGCCCCTGCATCGACGCCGGCGAGTCCCGGCCCACGGACCTGAAGGTGGAGCTGGACAGCACGGCCTTCCGGGTGTCGCCGCTGCGGGCCTGGAACCTGCTGCAAGGGCTCGTGGCCGAGCACGATGGGGGCCGGAAGCTCCCCGCGGAACTGCCGGAGGCCCTGCGTGAGCGTGCCTGAGGGGGCCCTCTGGGTCCGCCTGCCGCGGTTCATCGGCGACGCGGTGATGATCACCCAGGCCGTGGCGCCCCTGCGGGCCCTGGGCCACGAGCTGGTGGCCTGGGGACCGGCCCCGGTGGTGGAGCTCTTCGAGGGCGCCGCGCCCTATGCCGCCACCGTGGCTGACCCCGCCGGGAAGCAGGGCGCTTCCGCCATGGCCCGCCTGCTGAAGGCGCACCGGGCCGGGGGCGTGGTGAACCTGCCCCGGAGCCTGCGGGCCACCCTGGCCGCGAGGCAGGCCGGCTTGCGACTGCGGGTGGGCTGGTCGCCCTGGCTGACGGGCTTCCTGGCCACGCACCGCCTGGACTACGGGCGCCTTGAGGGCCATCAGCTCGACCGCTATCGACTGCTGCTGCGGAAGGCCTTCCCGATGATGGATGGCTCAGCACACCTGGCCTTCCGTCCGAGAGCCACCTCGCAGGACCGGGCGCAGGACCTGCTCCGCTCGAGGCTCGGCCCCCAGCCCTACGCCGTGCTGGCCATGGGGGCCATGAGCTGGAACAAGAAGCTGGGCGCCGGGCCCTTCGCTGCGGCGGCCCGCCACCTGCAGGGCCTGGGCCTCCAGGTGGTGCTCCTGGGTGCCCCGGGCGAGGACCAGGCCCACGCAGCCCTGGTGGCGGCCCAGGCGCCAGGTGTGGTGGATCTGTCCGGTCAGGCGCCGCTGTCCGTGGCGGCGGGCATCCTGGCGGGCGCGCGCCTCGCCCTGGGCAACGACTCGGCCCTCAGCCACCTGGCGGCGGCCTGCGGCGTGCCCGTGGTGGTAGCCTTCGGCCCCACGGATCCGGCCCTGACCTGCCCCCGGGGGCCCTGGGTGCGGGCGGTCCGCGACGAGAGCCTGTCCTGCCTGGTCTGCCAGCGCGGGGACTGCAGGACGGAGGG
Organism: Candidatus Geothrix odensensis; assembly: GCA_016714685.1. Classification (GTDB taxonomy): domain Bacteria; phylum Acidobacteriota; class Holophagae; order Holophagales; family Holophagaceae; genus Geothrix; species Geothrix odensensis. The sequence goes on along the minus strand of JADKCH010000001.1, from coordinate 631,931 downwards.
CCATCCCTGCATGCAGAGCCTGGATGCCGGCCTGATCTGCGGCGCGCTGGACGAGGGCCTTGCCGCGTTTCCTGCCTGATGATCGGGGCTGGCTAGCTCGGCCCGGCGGAAGCCAGGGCGCCCTGCATCCAGGCCACGGTGCGCCGTAGGCCCTCGTCGAGCCCGGTGGGGGCCTGCCAGCCGAAGCGCTCCAGGGCCCGGGAGGTGTCCAGCTGCCTGCGGGGCTGGCCATCCGGGTAGGCGGGGTTGAAGCGCAGCTCCCCCTCGAAGCCTGTGAGGGCCTGGATCTTCAGGGCCAGGTCGCGGATGGTGATCTCCTCGCCGGTGCCGAGGTTGACCGGGTCCCCGCCTTCGTAGCGGAGCAATCCCTCCACGATGCCGTGGGCGGCGTCCTCCACAAAGAGGAACTCGCGGCTGGGGCTCCCGGTGCCCCAGAGCTCCACATGGTCATGGCCCTGGGACTTGGCTTCGATGAACTTCCGGATGAGGGCGGGGATGACGTGGTTGGTGGCCAAGTCCAGGTGGTCGCCGGGGCCGTAGAGGTTCACGGGGATGAGGAAGATCCCCCGGGTGCCGTATTCCTGGCGGTAGGCCTGCAGCTGCACCAGGAGCGCCTTCTTGGCCACGCCATAGGGCGCGTTGGTCTCCTCGGGGTAGCCGTTCCAGATGTCGTCCTCGCGGAAGGGCACGGGGCAGAACTTCGGGTAGGCGCAGACGGTGCCGAGCACCAGCACCTTCTCGAGGCTCTCGGTGCGGCAGGCCTCGATGAGGTGCAGGCCCATGGCCATGTTGGCAAAGAAGAACGAGCCGGGATGGGCGCGGTTCGCGCCGATGCCGCCGACCCGGGCCGCCAGGTGCACCACGCCGGAGGGGCGGTGCTCCCGAATAAAACGCACAGCAGCTCCTGGATCGAGCAGGTCCAGTTCGCTGGAGCGGGGCGCGAGGACCTCGGCACCGCGCTGGCGGAGTTGCGCCACCACGTGACGGCCCAGGAAGCCGTTGCCGCCTGTGACCCAGATCTTCCGGCCCCGCAGCGAGAAGGACTCCGGGTGGCTCACCGGTAGCCTCCGCGGGGCGCCTCTTCGTGGCCGGCCTTCCGCAGCACCAGTTCCTTCTCGGCCATTCGGAGGTCGCAGTCCACCATCATGCGGGCCAGGGTGGCGACATCGGTGCTGGGCTCCCACCCGAGCAGCTTCTGGGCCTTGCCCGGATCACCCTCGAGGTGATCGACCTCGGCGGGCCGGAAGTAGCGGGGGTCGATCTCGACATACTGCTTCCAGTCCAGGTCGAGTTGCTCGAAGACCAGGGCCAGGAAGTCCTGGATGGAGATGGACACGCCCGTGGCCACCACGTAGTCGTCGGGCCGCTCCTGCTGGAGCATCCGCCACATGGCCTCGACATAGTCCCCGGCGAAGCCCCAGTCACGCTTGGCCTGGGTGTTGCCCAGGAAGAGCTTGTCCTGCAGGCCCAGCTTGATGCGGGTGGCGGCCCGGGTGATCTTGCGGGTGACGAAGGTCTCACCGCGTCGGGGGCTCTCGTGGTTGAAGAGGATGCCGTTGGCCACGAACATGCCGTAGCTCTCGCGGTGGTTCACGCACTGGTAGTGGGCATAGACCTTGGCGCAGGCGTACGGGCTGCGCGGCTCGAAGCGGGTGCCCTCGTGCTGGCGGGGCTTGGCGGAGCCAAACATCTCGGAGCTGCCAGCCTGGTAGAGGCGCACCTGGTTCCCGGTGGCGTCCTGGTAGGCCCGCACGGCCTCCAGCAGGCGCAGCACGCCAAGGCCCACGACATCCGCCGTGAACTCCGGCTGGTCGAAGCTCACCCGAACGTGGCTCTGGGCTCCCAGGTTATAGACCTCGGCGGGCTTGACCTGGTCCAGGAGGCGGCGCAGGGCGCCCCCATCCGTGAGGTCGCCGTAGTGGAGGTGCAGCTTCGGGGACTGGTGGGGGTCGATGTAGAGGTGATCGATGCGGTCGGTGTTGAAGTTGGAAGCCCGGCGGATGATGCCGTGGACTTCGTAGCCCTTGGCGAGCAGCAGTTCAGCGAGGTAGCTGCCGTCCTGGCCGGTGATGCCGGTGATGAGGGCGATTTTCGAGTCGGACAAGCTGCACCAGTAGAAAGGGAGTGTGGGTTCGGCCAGGAAGTCCGAATTATGGCATGGGGCCCAGGCTCGGACTCGGGCCCTGCCGGGAGTGAGGTGGCCTAGAGGCCCTGAGCAGGGGCAAGCAGATCCCCCGCCTTGATCGACTCGCCTGTGGCCACGTCCAGCAGGGGCATGTCCCGGATGGCGGCAAGGCGGTCCCGGCCTGTGAGGTAGGTGAACTGCCCCTGGGGCCCCCGGGATTCCCGGAAGGTGCTTTCCACATAGCCCGCCTGGGCTTCCAGAGGCCGGAGGTCCCCAAGGACATCCCGGCGCACGAAGAAGGCGTTGTTCCCGGCCCGGTTGGACCCCACGAAGGCGTAGCCCTTCGCGAGGGCGAGGTGGCAGAGGGCCGGCAGGGAGGCTCCGGCGTAGAGCCAGGTGGGGTGGGCAGTCTGGCGGCGGAAGCCGGGATCGTATGGGACCACCACCGGGCGCTGGCAGCCGAGGACGCTGTTGTACTCGCAGACCACGATGCGGGGAGAGGCCACGGTGACGGCCTTCCAGACCCAGTAGTCGTTCCCGTCGATGTCGATGCTGAGGATCCCCAGGTCGCCGGTGAATCCCTCCTCAGCTAGAAGGCTGTCTATGTTCTCGGCCGTGATGAAGGCCGTGCGCCCCTTGAGGTTGCGGGCCCAGTAGACCGACTGGGCCTGGAGGCGTGCCCCCAGCTTGGGGTCGCCGTCCATGACGAGGCCTGTCCACGGATCCCTCTGGATGAGGAACCGGCAGTTGGCTTCGCGGAAGTCCTCCACGCCGAACTCCACGAACCGCTGATCCGGGCACGGCACGTGGCGGGTGAGGAACTGGAGGATCCCGTCCTCGCCGAACTGGGAGTACACCTTGAACTCGGTCTCTCCCAGTGGGGTGCTGGGCGGCAGGTTCCTGACGCGCTGGACCTGGGTCTCCGCCTGCAGGAGCAGAAGGGACTCCAGAGATCGTTCCATGGCCCCGAGGCGGTGGCCAAGGTCCTTGCGCTCGGTTTTTCGCAGCCGGTGTCGCAGGAACCGTTCGAATCGCTTGAGCACTGGGAGCATGGATCACCGATTAATGTGTGTTGAGGTTCCAGGGAATGGCGCCCGTCCAATGCCAGAACCCATGGGAGTCTGAGGCGTGAAAGCGGTTCTCGAAGCCGGGGGTGAATGCCTCTCAGTGTGGCAGAAGCCTGTGTGGAAACCCTTCATGCCCGTGGAAGAGGGATTGCCGGCACACCCACCAGGGTCACGCTTCCAGGGTGATCAGCCACCACGGCCCCGCCCGCTCCGACCCGGGTGTCCGGGCCGAGGGTTACCCGGGGACGCACACAGCAGCCCACGCCGAGGTCGCAGCGGTCCCCCAAGGCCACCCATCCTGCCAGCCTCACGCCTGGGCCCAGGCTGCAGCACCTGCCGAGGCTGCCATTGTGGGCGATGGAAGTGCCCACGTTGAGCAGCGCATGCTCGCCCACGTTCACGTGGGTTTCCAAGACGGACAGGGCCATGAGCACCGATCCCTCTCCCACGCTGCAGGCCGGGCCGACGATCGCACTGGGGTGGATCAGTGTGGCGAACTGGAATCCCCTGATGGCATAGGTCTGGGCGACTTTTTGTCGCAGGGAGGGCTCGCCGAGGCCCACCACGATGAGGGCCTGCGACGTGGGTGGGGCTGCGAGGAAGGCTACCTCGTTCCTGACCTCCAGACCCTCCGGATCGAATTCGGGGCTTCCTTCGATCACCAGGAAGCCGCGGAGCTTCCAAGGCTGCGGACCAGAGGCCTCCATGGCCCTGGCCACGGCCCAGACCTCGAGGGCCGCCCCGCTGCCGCCGACGATCCAGAGGTCCTGCATCAGCGTGCCAGGCCGGCGATGACGGCCTGGCAGATGCGATCCAGGTCCGCCTCTCCGAGTGCGGTGTAGGTGGGCAGGTTGATGCCCGTATCGCCCAGCTCCTCGGCCACGGGGAGGGGCCGGCCCTGGCGGAAGGACGGATCGGAGTACATCGGCAGCCGGTGCATGGGCGGGAAGAAGGGGCGGGTCTCGATCTGGTGTTCCGCCAGGAAGGCCATCAGGGAATCCCGCTTGGCCGCGGGCACTCGGATGCAGGAGAGCCAGTGAACTGAGCTGGCCCAGGGGGCCTCGCTGGCGAGCTGGAGACCAAGCCGGTCGGCGTGGGGCGCCAGGCGGTCGTGGTAGCCCCGGGCGATGCGCAGGCGGTGGGCGATGAGCCCCCCGGCGCGTTCGAGCTGGGCGCAGCCGAGGGCCGCGGCGAGGTTGGTCATCCGGTAGTTGTAGCCCACGATGGGGAACCAGTAGCGGCGCTCGGGATCCATGCCCTGCCCGCGGAACTGCCTCATGCGTGCGGCCAGCTCGTCGTCATTGGTCGTGACCATCCCGCCCTCGCCGGTGGTGAGGATTTTGTTGCCGTAGAAGCTGAAGGTGGCCGCCAGGCCGAGGCCGCCGACCGTCTTCCCCTCCACCTTGGCGCCGTGGGCCTCGGCGGCGTCTTCGATGACCAGGATGCCGTGGCGCCGGCCGATGTCCAGCAAGGCTGTCATGGGGGCGGGGTGGCCGTACAGGTGGACGGCCATGATGGCCTTGGTGCGTGGGGTGATGGCCGCTTCCACCTTGTTGGCGTCGATGTTCCAGGTGACGGGCTCTGAATCCACAAGCACCGGGCGGGCGCCGGTGTAGGTCACGGCATTGGCTGAGGCCACATAGGTGAAGGCGGGGACGATGACCTCGTCCCCCGGGCCGATGCCCAGGCCCAGGAGGAGCAGGTGGATGGCCACGGTGCCGTTGGCGCAGGCCAGGGCGTGCCTGGTGCCGCAGAAGCGGGCGAAATCCGCTTCGAAGCGGGTCAGGAAGCGCCCCGTGGAGGAGATCCAGCCCTCCTGGATGGCCTGGGAGACGTAGGCGAGTTCGTTGCCGCCAAGGTCCGGCTGGGCCACGGGGAGGTGGGGGTGGGTCACGGCGCTGCTCCGGGTCTCAAGGAATGCACGAGGATACGGCCCCCTGCGCCCTTCCGGCAAGCCGCCGGACCCCGGGGCTAGAACAGCGGCGGAGCCGCCAATAGCTGGTGATCCTCGGCGCTCAGGGCGCGGCCTGCGGTCCGGCGATAGAGGGCCCGAAAGAGCCTCGCCGTGCGATCCCAGGTGAACCGGGCCACGTTCTCCGTTCCCTTCTCCACGAGCGCTGCCCGCAGCTCTGCGTCGGTCCAGAGCCGCTTGATGGCCTCGGCCATGGCCGGCACATCCTCCGCCGGGAAGAGCAGGGCGGCGCCGGCGGCCTGGGCCGGGAGGGAGGTCGTGGTGGCGCAGGCCGCCGGACGGCCCGCCTGGAAGGCCTCCCAGAGGGGGAAGCTCGCCGCTTCGAAGCGGCTGGGGATCACGACGCAGCGGCACAGCTCGTACAGCGCCTGCAGCGCTTCATGGTTCACGAACCCGAGGAAGTGGACCTGGCCGGCCAGTCCCAGCTCCTGGATCCTGCGCTCCAAGACGAGGGAAATAGTCCCCCTTCCTGCCCGAGGACACGAAGGGGACCCGGAGCCCGTCCCGGTCCCGCAGCAGGGCCAGCGCCTCCAGCAGGGCCAGGTGGTTCTTGTGCGGCCACGTCTGGGCGGCGTAGAAGACGAAGCCGTCGGGCAGGGCCAGGTCCCGGGCCAGCGTCTCCAGGCGGCCGGGGGCCAGGGGCGCGATGGCGGCGTTGAAGGGCGCGAGGTTCACCACGGGGACCTTGCGGGGGGGGAGGCCGAACTGGGCCTCCAGGTCCCGCTGCACCCACTCGGAGGCCACAGGAACGAGGGCCGCTTGTCCGCAGAAGGCCCGGTAGAGGGTCTCCCGCCGGTGGATCTCGCTGGCGGTGAAGAGCTCCGGGAGGTGGACATGCTGGAGGTCGTGGGGGTGGTAGAGGCTGGGCACGGTCGTGAGGAAGGCGCTCTGCAGCGGGAAGTGGACCAGATCCATGCCCGCGGCTTCGAGGGTGCCGTCGGAGCGCGGGACCTTTACGACAGCCCGTTCCTTCGAGGGGAACCAGGCCCGGAGGCGGTGGCGGAGGGCCCGCTCCATGGCCTTCAGGGCCGAGGGCCGCTTCACTGCCTGGGGACTCTGCAGCAGGCGGCAGGCCCCGCCGAGGTGGGGTTCCAGCCAGGGCTGCGGCCCGGCGAAGGTGAGGAAATGGTAGGCCTCGTCGCCGGGCTCGAGGCGGCTCAACCCGTGGGCCAGACCCAGGATCACGGATTCCACGCCACCGGCCATGCCAGGGTCCAGGCGGGCATCGATGGCGATGTTCAGCGTCCCCATGGGGCTCTCCGATCCAAGCGAGGACGCTATCATCCCATGTCCATAGCCCCGCCACCGCAGGTCCGACTCCGGGAAACCCTCCGCCCATGCCCGCACCTTTCCAGCTGCTGATGCCCTCCTACAACCAGGCCCACTTCATCGGCGAAGCCGTGGAGAGCGTGCTCAGGCAGGAGGACCCCGACTGGGAGCTCTGGATCGTGGACAACTCCTCCGACGAAACGCCCAAGGTGATGGCGGCCTTCACGGATCCGCGGATTCATTTCATCCATGAGCCCCGGCGCATGGATCCCGGCACCTGCCTGAACCTGATGTTGGAGAAGGCCAAGGGAAGAGGGCGCGATTTTTCGTACATCCACACCGACAACCGGCTGCTGCCCTGCTTCGTCGGGGACCATCGCAAGGCGCTCGCTGGACATCCTCTGAGCCTGGCGGCCTGTGACTACTGGGAAATGGACGAGCAGGGTCGGCGGACCAAGATCCGGCGGCGGCCCGAGCCTTTCCCCCTTGGGCGCCTGTTCAGCGTGGATTCCATCGGCGTGCCCTTCGCCGCGACCCTCGAGCTGGCGGAGCGCCTGGGCGGGTTCTCCTCCGATGACCTGGCGGATGACGTGCTCTTCGTGCTGCGCGCCGACGCGGTCGGCCCCAGGGTCCACCTGCATACGCCGCAGATGGAGTACCGCGTGCACCGGGGGTCGCGGTTTCTTTCGGGAGGCCACCTCCGGGTCCACCGGGCCATCCACAAGAGCGTGATCAAGGCCTACGCCGAGCGGCCTGCGGGGGTGCCAGATCCCTTCGAGGGCGGGCTTGTGCGGGCGCGGGACTTCACCGAACGGGCCGCCCGCATGGCCCGGACCCACCTGGCCCTGGGGGAGAAGCCCGAACCCGGCGCTTGGATCGAAGGCACGGGGCCAGCCTCCTTCTGGCTCGCCTGGGCCTTCGGGAACGCAGGCGCGCCCGTCGCCGGGTTCATCGGGCAGGAGTTCGAATCCCTGCTGGGAGTTCCGGTCCAGCCCATGGCGCCCGAGGGGGCGCGGGTGGTGCGGCCGAGGCTGCGGGGCATCGCCGGCCTGCAGCAGGGCGTCCTCTGGCTGCTCCAGGGCCTGCCACCGCTTGACCACGCCCTGAAGCGCCTGCCGGGCGACGTGATGGCCGGCCTCCTCGTGCCCTTCCAGCTGCTGGAACCCGGGGCCACCCGGGTGAAGATCCGCGGCGAAGGACCTCTGGCCGCCTACCTCGCCTATGCGGCCGAATACCTCGGCGCCCTCCAGGTGGCGGGCTTCGCCGGGCCCAGCCCCTGGCCGCAGCTTTCCTCCTTCTCCACGGAAGGCTCTACCACCTGGGACCTGGACCGGCCCGCCTGACCCTCCCTCCTGGAAAACCGGTGACGGCTGAGGGCGGTCCGGTTCACCATGGCTGGATGCTCTTCGATTCACCTTCCACCTTCGGCCGGGCCTTCCGCATCGTCACCTTCGGCGAGAGCCACGGGGCCGCCGTGGGCGTCGTCATGGACGGCGTGAAGCCCGGGCTGCCCTTCGATCTGGCGGCCATCCAGCAGGAGATGGACCGGCGCCGGCCAGGGCAGTCGGACCTGGTGACCCCCCGTAGCGAGGCGGACCGGGTGCAGGTCCTGAGCGGCGTCTTCGAGGGGCGGACCACGGGCCACCCCATCGCGATGGTGGTCTTCAACGAGAACCAGAAGAGCGGCGACTACAAGGCCATCGCGGACCTGTTCCGGCCCGGCCACGCGGACCTCACCTACGACCGCAAGTACGGCATCCGCGATCCGCGCGGCGGCGGGCGCAGCAGCGGGCGCGAGACCCTGGCCCGCGTGGCTGCCGGCGCCTGGGCCAAGCAGCAGCTGGCGGCTCTGGGCGTGACCGTGCGCGGCTTCAATCGCGAGATCGCGGGCCTCGCGGGAGCGGCCGTGGACTGGTCCTTCGTGGAGAAGAACCCCCTGCGGGTGGCGGACCCATCCACCTTCGAGGCTCAGAAGGCCGCGGTGGAGGCTGCCCGGGCCGAAGGAGACAGCGTGGGGGGCGTCTGCGAGGTCTGGATCGAAGGCCTGCCCATCGGGCTGGGTGATCCCGCCTTCGGCAAGCTGGACGGCCTGCTGGCCCTGGCCTGCATGTCCATCGGGGCCGTGAAGGGCGTGGAGCTGGGTGCAGGCTTTGCCAGCGCCCGCCGCCGCGGCAGCGAGAACAACGACCCCCTGGGGCCGGAGGGCCCGGCGAAGAACGACGCCGGTGGCACCTTGGGCGGCATCAGCACCGGAGCTCCCGTGGTGGTTCGCCTGGCCGTGAAGCCCACGAGCTCCATCTCCAAGCCCCAGCGCACCATCGACCGGGAGGGCCACGCCGCGGACATCGCCACCCACGGTCGCCACGACCCCTGCATCGCGCCGCGCATCGTGCCCGTGGCCGAGGCCATGTGCGCCCTGGTGGTCTATGACGCCTGGCTGACCCAGCAGGGACTCCGGGAGGGCAGCCTGCCGGGCCTGGGGGAGTGGGACTGGGCCGCCCTCGAAAGCCTGTTTCCGCCCCCGCTGGACCATCGAATGTGATGACGGCCACTTTCACAGGGGCATGACGAAGCGATGACGGAGCCGCTCCAACCCCAATCGATGATGGAATTCGATATGGAACCCGTCCTCATCAGCTTTCACGCGCCAGTCCACGACCTGGACCTGGTGGCGCAGCATGTGGTCCGGGATGGCCTGCCGGCCCACCTGAGGGAGTGGCAGAAGCGAGCCGGTGCCAGGGAGCTCGTCTACCTCGCCACCTGCCAGCGGGTGCTCTGGATGGTGTGGGGGGGCGATGCCGGGGCCATCGAGCCGGGACCCGGGTTCCGCCGCTACGAGGGCGAGGAGGCCTGGGTCCACCTGCTGGCCATGTCCGCGGGGCTGGAATCCGCCAACCTGGGGGATCGCGAGATCCCGGGCCAGCTGAAGGATGCCCTGGTGCAGGCCCGCCAGGTGGGCGTGGCCGGGGATGAGGCCCAGACGTCCGTGGAGGACATCATCCGCGAAGGGCAGCGCCTGCGCACGCGGCTCGGACTGGCCGACGGCAATGTCAGCGTCGCCACGGTGGCCTTGAAGCACCTGGCCGAGGGCCTGCCCCGGGATGCCTCGGTGGCCCTGGTGGGGGTGGGCCCCATGACGCAGTACCTGGCCGAGCGCCTGCCGGAGCGCGGCTTTCGGGTCGCCGTGGCCAACCGGACCCGCAGCAAGGCCCACGACCTGGCGGATCCCCTGGGCCTGCCCATCGTGGACCTGGCCCAGCTCCAGCATGATCCGGCGGGCTTCGACGCCATCGTCACCGCCACCGCCGCCCCGGAGCCCCTGTTCACCCTGGATGCCTGGCAGTCCCTGAAGCGGCCCATCCTCCGCATCCTGGACCTGGCCCTGCCGCCGGATTCCGAACCCGGGCTTGAGCAGCTGCCCTGGGTCCACCGCATCGACCTGAATGCCTTCCTGGCTCAGACCACCACGGCCCGGGCCCAGCGGGCCGAAGCGGCCCTCAAGGCGGAACCCTACCTGGCGGGCGCCGCGGGACGACTGCGGCACCGGGCCATGGCGCGGGCCCGCAAGCGCCACCTGACCTCGGCCCAGGAGCGCCTGGACGCGGCTTGGGGCGCTCTCGAGGAAGAGGCGAAGGCGCTCGAAGATTCCATGGCGGGCCTGGACGAAGCCCAGCGCGAGGCCCTCAAGGAGATCCTGTCCCGGGGGCGGACCCTGGCTTTCCGGGCCCTGATCCAGACCCAACCCAAGCCCAACGCAGACGGAGAGGCGGTTAATCCATGAAGCACGTCACGGTCGCCACCCGAGGATCCGCCCTGGCCGTGGGCCAGGCCGAGCCCATGGTGCGCTTTCTGGAAGCCAGGGGCTACGAGGTGTCCTGGCGCAAGTTCTCCACCTCCGGCGACCAGTGGCTGCAGGGCCCCCTCGACAAGCAGGTGGGCGGCGGCTTCTTCACCAAGGAACTGGAGGACGCCATGGCCGCGGGCGCCGCGGACCTGCTCATCCACAGCCTCAAGGACGTGTCCCTGGAGCGCCCGGCGGGCATCGTCCCGGCCTGCATCCCCCTCCGCGAAGACCCCTCGGACTGGATGGTGATCCGTCCGGATGCGCCCGAGGATCTCGTCATCGGCACCAGCGCCGTGCGTCGCGAGCGCGTGCTCAGCCAGCTCTTTCCCAAGGCCCGCTTCACCTGGATCCGCGGCAACGTGCAGACGCGCCTCCAGCGCGTGCGGGACGGCGTCCTCCGGGACGAGCCCCTGCACGCCACCCTGCTGGCGGCGGCTGGCCTGAAGCGGCTCGGGCTGGATCTCTCCGGGCTCATGGTCCGGCCGCTGACGCCGGAGGAACTGCCCTCCGCGCCGGGGCAGGGGGCCCTGCTGGCCGAGGCCCGGGCGGATCGCCCGGATCTCATCGAGGCGCTGGCGGACATGCACGACGCCATGACGGCCCGCTGCGTCACCCTGGAGCGCCAGGTGCTGGCGGGCATCGGGGGCGGCTGCCAGCAGCCCCTGGGTGCCCTGGCCACGCCCCAGGCCGACGGGACCCTGCTGCTCCAGGCCGCCTATGCACCGGACGGCGACCTGCGCCGGGCCGAGGCCCGCGGTACCGATGACCAGGCTCTGCTGACCGCCGTGCTCAAGGGCATCGGCCTGTCATGACGCCCTCGGCCCACCATCCCCGCCTCGCGCTCGCCAGGCCCGCCCAGCATCCGCTGGCGGACATCGTGCGCAAGGCCGGCTGGCGGCCGGTCCCCTACTCCTTCACCTCCCTGCGGGTCACCGGCGCGGCCCCGCCCATGCTGCTGAACCGCGTCCAGGCCCTCCTGGTCCTGAGCCCTTCCGGGGCCAAGGTCGCGGCACCGGTCCTTCCCGCGGGGATGACCTGCTTGGTCCAGGGGGCGGGTACCGCCGATGCCCTGGGCCGCGACGACCTGGATGTGCAGCTGCCCGTCGAGGCGCGGGCCGAGGCGCTGTGGGAGCTGCTGCAGACCCGGTTTCCGCAGGGCGGGGAGTTCGTCCTGGTGCGTGGCGAGCGCAGCCGGGAATACCTCGAAGTGGCCGCGCGCGGCTCCTCCTGGCGCCTGCATCCCTGGGTCACCCACCGCGAGGCGGCCCGGGAACCCTTTCCGCCCCTTCCGAACGTGGAGGGTGTCCTGGCCCTGAGCCCCACCCAAGCCGAGATCCTCGCCCCCCTCTCGCAGGGCGTGCGGCGCTTCGCCTGGGGTGAGGCCACGGCCGAAGCCTTCGCCCGAGCCGGCGCCCCCGCCGATGCCTGCTGCGAACCGAAGCCCAGCCTGCTCTGGGCCATGCTGGCCCAAAACCTGGCATCTCAAGAGAACCCGAAGGAGGAGTCCCCATGCTGAACCGCTCCCGCCGCCTCCGCACCAGCGCCGCCATGCGCAACCTGGTGGCCGAAACCGACCTCCGGCCTCGACATCTCATCCAGCCCCACTTCGTGCAGCCCCACCCCGGCAGCAGCGAGATCGCCAGCCTGCCCGGCATCGTGCGGGCCGGCGTGGAGGACACGGTCCGCCAGGTGGAGCTGGACCTGAAGAAGGGCCTCGCCAGCGTGCTGCTCTTCGGGGTGCCGGATGCGGACTCCAAGAGCCCCGACGGCCGCTATGCCTGCGATCACACTGGGGTCATCCCCGTGGCCGTGAAGGCCCTCAAGCAGGCCTTCGGCTCCGACCTGATCGTCATGACGGATGTCTGCCTCTGCGGTTGCACCAGCCACGGCCACTGCGGCGTGGTGGACGAGGACGGCGTGGTCCGCAACGACGAGACTCTGCCCATCCTCGCGGAGATGGCCCTGCGCCACGCCGAGGCCGGAGCCGATGTGGCCGCCCCCAGCGACATGATGGACGGCCGCGTGGCCGCCATCCGCGAGCTGCTGGACGAGAACGGCTACACCCAGACCAGCATCCTCAGCTATGCCATCAAGCATGCGGGCGCCTACTACGGGCCCTTCCGCGACGCCGCCGACAGCAGCCCCAAGTTCGGCGACCGTCGCAGCTACCAGATGGATCCCCGCAACGCCCGGGAGGGTCTGAACGACGCGCTGCTCGACGTGGACGAGGGCGCGGACATGCTCATGGTCAAGCCGGCCCTGCCGAACCTGGACCTCATCTGGCGCCTCCGCGAAGCCCAGCTGGCGCCCATCTGCGCCTACCACGTATCTAGCGAGTTCAGCAGCGTGAAGGCCGCCGACCGCCTGGGCTGGGTGAACGGCGACCAGCTGATGTACGAGCACCTCATCGCCATCCGGCGCGCCGGCGCCGACATGATCGTCACCTATGCTGGCCGCGAGGCCGTGGAAAAGGGTTGGATTTCATAGAAAAGAAGTCATCCACAGATTTCACAGATTCACACAGATTGAACTGCTGAAATCGCCGATGTCTCATTCGTTCCTTTGCTCTTCTAATCTGTGAAATCTGTGGACCCAATTCTTTTGAGGTTTTCATGAGCAACGAAACCCTGTTCCAAGAAGCCCTGACCCACTTTCCCGGCGGCGTCTCCTCCCCCGTTCGCGCCTTTCGCGCCGTGGGCGGCACGCCCAAGTTCTTCAAGAAGGCATCAGGCGCCTGGTTCGAGGACGAGGACGGCCAGCGCTTCCTGGACCTCTGCATGTCCTGGGGCCCGCTGATCCTGGGCCACGCCCATCCCGACATTCTGGAGGCCGTCAACGAGGCCATGCACGAAGGCCTCACCTTCGGCGCCCCCAGCCGCCGCGAGCTTTCCCTGGCCCGCAAGATCAAGGAGATGGTGCCCTTCATCGAAAAGATGCGCTTCGTGTCCTCGGGCACGGAAGCCGTCATGTCGGCCCTGCGCGCGGCGCGCGGCTTCACGGGCCGGGAGCGCATCCTCAAGTTCGAGGGTTGCTACCACGGCCACAGCGACGGCCTGCTGGTGAAGGCCGGCTCCGGCCTCGTCACCTTCGGCGCCCCCACCAGCGCGGGCGTGCCCAAGGCCATCGCCGAGCTGACCTCGGTGGTCACCCTTGACGACCTGGAGACCCTGGAGCGCACCTTCGCCGAGACCGGGAACGAGCTCGCCGCGGCCATCATCGAGCCCATCCCCGCCAACAATGGCCTGCTGCTGCAGCGCCCCGAGTTCCTCCAGCGCCTGCGCGAGCTCTGCACCAAGCATGGCGTCATCTTGATCTTTGACGAGGTCATCAGCGGTTTCCGCGTGGCTCCTGGCGGGGCGGCGGAGCGCCTCGGCATCACGCCGGACCTGGGCACCTACGGCAAGATCATCGGCGGCGGCATGCCCGTGGGCCTCTACGGCGGGCGCAGGGACATCATGGGCGTCGTGGCCCCCGACGGCCCGGTCTACCAGGCAGGCACGCTCTCCGGCAATCCCGTCGCCATGGCCGCGGGCCTCGCCACCATGGAGAAGCTCACCCCGGCCTTCTATGCGGGTCTGGAAGCCAACGCCGCGAAATGGGCCGCGGCCTTCGAGACCATTCCCGGCCTCCGCTGCCCCCGCTACGGCAGCCTGCTCTGGCCGCTGTTCCAGGATGGCGTCCGCCGCAGCGACGCGGTGAAGGGCGAGGCCATCGGCACCTTCAACCGCCTGCACAAGGCTCTGCTGGGCCAGGGCGTCTACCTGCCGCCCAGCGGCTACGAAGTGGCCTTCCTGGGTGCCGCCCATGGCGAGCCCGAACTGGCCCACTTCAAGCAGGCCGTGGCCGCCGTGGCCAAGGACTTCGCCTGATCTTTTCGAAGACCTTTATCCACAGATTTCACAGATTCACACAGATTCCACTGCTGAAATCCCCACTGCGCTGTTGTCCACTTGCATCTCTAATCTGTGGAATCTGTGGACCCCTTGCTTTTTGATGTTGGAGTTTTCATGCAGCCTCTCCTTCGAGTATTGAACGGCGAAACCCTCGACAAGCCCCCGGTCTGGTTCATGCGCCAGGCTGGCCGCTTCCTGCCGGAATACCGCGAGGTGCGGGCCAAGGTCACCTTCGAGCAGCTGCTCAATGACTCGGATCTGGCGGCGGAAGTGACGCTGCAGCCCATCCGCCGCTTCCCCCAGATCGATGGCGCCATCATCTTCAGCGACATCCTGGTGATCCTGGACGCGCTGGGCTGCGAAGTCACCATTCCCGAAGGCGGCCCCCGCATCGGCAAGACGCTGGACCAGATCGACATCAACCGTCCCCTGGACGAGAAGGTGTTCGAGCCGGTCTGCAATGCCATCAAGAAGGTGAAGGCGGCCCTGCCGCCCAAGGTCACGATGCTCGGTTTTGCGGGCGCCCCCTGGACCCTGCTGGCCTACGGCATCGAAGGGAAGGGGAGCAAGAGCTGGGCGAAGGCCAAGGCCTTCATTCACCAGAACCCGGTGCTGGCGCAGAAGTGGATGGACAAGCTGGCGGACGCCGCCGCCCGCCTGCTCAACCTGCACATCGAGGCCGGGGCCCAGGGCGTGCAGCTCTTCGACACTTGGGCCGGCGAGCTGGATGCCGACGACTACGCGACCTTCGCGCTTCCTTCCGTCAAGCGCACGCTCTCCCAGGTGACAGCGGCGCCCACCCTGTTCTTCGCCCGCACGGGCTACCTTCCGGATTCCCTGAACGATCTGCCCTGCCAGGGGCTGGCCGTGCCCTGGCAGGTGCCCATCAGCGAGGCCCGGCGCCGCTTCCCGAAGATGGTGCTGCAGGGCAACCTGGATCCCGTCGCGCTGCTGGCCGGCAAGGAAACCGCCACCCGTAAGGCCCGCGCCATCGTGGATGCCATGAAGGGCCACCCCCACATCTTCAACCTCGGCCACGGACTGACGCCTGAGACCGACCCCGCCGTGGTGGGGGCCGTGCTTGATGAGGTGAAGGCATGAACCAGCTCGCCGAGCTCATCCGTCGCTACGACCGCCCGGGCCCCCGCTACACGGGTTATCCCATGCCGCCGGCCTGGAGCGACGACTTCCCGGAGCCCGAGGTCCTCGCGGCCCTGGATCGTGCCGATGTCCGCAAGGACGAGGCCCTGTCGCTCTACCTGCACATCCCCTTCTGTCCCCGCCGCTGCGCCTACTGCGGCTGCAACGTGGTGGTGAGCCCCCAGTACGATCCCGTGGAGGCCTACCTGGAGGCGGTGACGAAGGAGCTGGACCTGGTCTGCTCCCACCTGAAGGACCGCCGCCAGGCCCTGCAGCTGCACTGGGGCGGCGGCACGCCCACCTACCTGAACGCGGCGGACCTCAAGCGCACCTTCCAGCTCTTCAAGGATCGCTTCGAGTTCCTGCCGGGCGCCGAGATCGCCATCGAAGTGGACCCCACCTTCCTGGAGTCGGATCAGCTGCCGGCCCTGCGCGAGCTGGGCTTCAACCGCGTCTCCTTCGGCGTGCAGGATCTGGATGAAGGCGTGCAGGCCCTCATCACCCGTGGCCAGACCTGGGAGCACACCCTTACGGCCATGAAACAGTGTCGCGAGCTGGGTTTCGAGGGCGTGAACCTGGACCTGGTCTACGGCCTGCCGGGCCAGACCATGGACACATTCCGCCGCACCCTGGAGGCCACCCTGGAGCTGTCGCCGGACCGCATGGCCATCTACGGCTTCGCCTACCTGCCCAGCATCATGCCCTTCCAGCGCAGCATCCCCGCGGAGACGCTGCCCTCGCCGGACCTGCGCCTGGACCTGCTGCTGATGGCCTCGGACATCCTGGAGAAGTCCGGCTACGTGGCCATCGGCATGGACCACTTCGCCCATCCGGACGATCCCATGGCCAAGGCCGTGCAGGAGGGGAAGCTCATCCGCAACTTCATGGGCTACGCGGTAAAGGCGGGTTCGGACCTGCTGGGCTTCGGGCCGAGCGCCATCTCCAACGTGGCGGGCGTCTACGCGCAGAACGAGAAGATCCTCTCCAAGTGGGAACACAGCATCCGGGATGGCCACCTGGCCATCCACAAGGGGCACCGCCTCTCCGAGGACGATGAGCTGCGCCGCTGGGTGATTCACCACCTCATGGGGCACTTCGAGTTGCGCTGGTCGGAGCTGCGGGAGAAGTTCGGCGTGGACGGCCCCGTCCTCTTCGCTGATGCGGTCACGCAGCTCCTGGAGGAAGTCCCCCAGGGCACCGTGGAGGTCCGCCCCGAGGGCATCTTCATCACCCACCTGGGCCGGCGCTTCGTGCGCAACCTGGTGCAGCCCTTCGACGCCTACCTGGCCAAGCTCAGCGCCAAGACGCCTTTTTCCAGGACTGTATAGGCCGGGCCATTGAATAGCTGACCCAAAGGCCTACATTGGAAGTGTGGAGACCCGCCCGTTGGGACCAGGGTTCCCGCCTGCGGTCCCCTCGGTGGTCTCCGCGAACCAGCCTGGCGAGCCAGGCGATGTCGCGGAGGGTTCCATGTCACGGACTCTGTTCCTCCTGCTGCCGGCCCTGGTGCTCCAGGCCCAGGACCCGGCCATCCCGGGTGCCACGGAGGTGCGGCCCGGGGTATTCGTCCTGCGTGGTTTCCCTGATGAGGGAACCTGCGCCGCCATCAAGAAACAGCACATCACCCACGTGATCGACCTGCGCCGGGATGGGGAAGCCAACCTGAACTGCGAATCCGAGTCGGTCCGCATGCAGGAAATGGGCGTCCAGTACCTGCGCTACGCTCTCAGCAAGGCGCCCCCCGCCGGGGACTTCGACTTCCTCAGGTCCATCCTCCGGGATCTGCCAAGGGGCGCCAAGGTGCTGCTGCACTGCAGCAACGGGAACCGGGCCGCAGCCGCGATCTGCCCCTGGCTGGTGCTCGACAAGGGCATGCCAGTGGAAGAGGCGCTGCGGATCGCCAAGCTGGCGGGGCTGCAACTGCCTGAGACCGAGGCGGCCGTGCGCGGCTACATCGCCAGCAAGGGCCGGGCCTAGGATTTCAAGGGCGGGCTCAGCATCCGATCTCCAGGATCCACCTAGAGGCCAGTTCCGAGGCCAGGGGGCCCGGCCCTGGGTAGGGCTGAAGTCGCGGCCATCAGCGCCTGCGCCTGGCCGGCCCAGGTGGAACCCTTTGGTCACGAACCCGAAAGGCCCTAGGGTCTGTTTTCAAAGTGGGGTGTGGCCGCGCAAGGGGCGCCGCCCAAGCGAGGCAAGGAAAGCGACGAAGGCGATAGCGGCACTATCGACGAGGAGCTTGACGCAGCATCGCGCCGGGCGCCGCCCCTTGCCCTCCGGGACGTCGCCCAGCCGCACCCCTGGCTGCGTTGGCGGCCTCGAACGATGTCCCGCATCGCCCTTCGGCCCCCGTCTTGCCATGAGCGCGGCTGGACGGCGTCGCGGCTCGCATCCACTTTGAAAACAGACCCTAGTCAAGCGCGGCCCATCGTCGTTAGGCTGGGTCCTCAAGTTCACTGGGACCGAGGGAGGCCATGGCTCCGGAGCAGAAACACAGGCTGGTCATCGCGGAGGACCACACCATCCTCCGTGAGGGGCTCAAGGCCCTGCTGGCCGCCCGCCCGGAGCTGGAGGTGGTCGGGGAGGCCACGGACGGCCGGGATGCGATCCGCTGCGCCGAGGAGCTGATGCCCGACTTGATGTTGCTGGATCTCTCCATGCCGCGCTCCAACGGTCTGGAGGCCCTCAAGGAAATCAAGCGGCTGAGCCCGAACACCAAGGTGCTGGTGCTCACGGTCCACAAGACCGAGGACTATGTCTTCACGGCGCTCCAGAACGGTGCGGACGGCTACGTGCTCAAGGACTCCTCCTCTTCCGAGCTCATCATGGCCGTGCGCAGCGTCCTGAACGGCGAGCGCTACCTAAGCCCCGCCATTGCCACCACGGTGGTGTCGGGCTACCTCAGCTCCAAGGATGGAATCTCCCTGCGGCCGGGCTTCGACGATCTGTCCAGCCGAGAGCGGGAGGTGCTGAAGCTCATCGCGGAGGGCTACCGCACCAAGGACATCGCTGAGTACCTCTGCATCAGCCCGAAGACTGTGGAGAAACACCGCGCGAACCTGATGGACCGGCTCAACCTGCACTCCGTGTCCGCCTTGACGGCCTATGCCATCGAGAAGGGCCTGGTCACGAAATAGCCTCATCCGGCAGGGGCCAGCGGGCGATGATCATGGTGCCCTCGCCTGGCGAGGAAGTGAGAATCAGTGATCCGCCAAACAGCTCGGCCCGCTCCCGCATGGAGGCGAGCCCGAACCCCCCGGCGGAAGTGTGCCGGCGGACTTCGCCCGGATTGAAGCCCACGCCATTGTCCCCCACCACGAGCTGGAGGTCCCCCAGCACCTGCCGAAGGGCCACGGTGACCCGGGAGGCCTGGCTGTACTTGGCGGCATTGTTCATGGCCTCCTGCATGATCCGGAAGATGTTCGTCTTGAGGCTCTCGGGAACCTCGAACTCTTCGATTTCGATCAGGCGTTCCACCTCCATGTGGGGATAGGTCAGCTGGAATTCCCGAGTGAACCAGGAGATGGTGGCCAGGAGGCCGAGGTCGTCGAGGGTCGTCGGCCTCAGGGCCATGGAGATGCGCCGCACCTCTTCCACCGAGGACTGGATCACGGGGATCACGGCGCGGAGGCTCCTGCTCTGTGGGCTGTCCGGTCCATAGGCGGTCTGCTCCTCCAGAGCCCGCTCCACCATGAACTTCACGGCGCTCAGGGACTGTCCGATGCTGTCATGGAGCTCCCGCGCCACGCGCTGCCGCTCGCTTTCCTGGGCGGACATGAGCCGGGCGGAAAGGCGGTGCAGGGTCTCCCGGGAATCCCGGAGGGCCTGTTCGGCCTTGTGGCGCTCGGTGATGTCCTGGATGTTCCCGAGCAGGGCGAACTCCCCTCCGTACCGGATGAGGGCCGTCCGGCCGCTGATCCAGCGGGTCTCGCCACCGGAGTGGAGGATGCGGCACTCGTAATCCTGGGTGGCCCCGGTGCCAGCCAGGCGCCGCCTCCACATCTCCCGCACCATGCCCCAGTCATCCGGGTGGATGAGGTCGGCCACATCCATGGCCGCGAGGTCGTTCTGGGACCTGCCCACCATCTGGAAGAACCGCTGGTTGGCGAACTCCAGCCGCCCGTTCCGGTAGATGAAGATCCCCGTGGGCGAGTTCTCGACGACGGTGCTGTATTTCTCCTCGGAGTCGCGGATCGCGGCCTCCGCGGATTTCCGTTCCGTGATGTCCATGAACGTGTAGACGAAGCCCGCCACGGACCCGTCGGCGCGCCAGATCGTCGAGCAGGTCAGGTAGGCGGGGAAGGAGGTGCCATCCCGGCGGACCGCCTTCACTTCTCCGGTCCAGCCCTTGACCGCCCCGAAGCCCGACAGTCCGGTGCGGGCCGCCTCCGACGTGAAACCGGTGACCTTGGCGAGCGTCTGGTTCTTGACCTCCTCCTCGGTCCAACCGAACATCCACTCGGCGAAGCGGTTCCAGTAGAGGATGACGCCACCCTTGCCCGTGGCCACCACGGCCTGCTGGACCACCGCCAGGATGCGCGCCTGGAACTGAATGCGGGCATCGGCCTTGGTTCGCTCGAGGGCCTCCACCCGGGTTCGTTCCTCGGCATCCTGGCGGAGGAATTCGTTGGATGCCCGGACCTCCGTCAGCGCCCGTTCGGCCTCGGCCTTGGCGAAGAGGTCCCGCAGGGTGGGCTTGATCAGGAGGAAGTAGATGGAGGGGAAGCAGACCAGGATGAGCGTCGCTGAATCCACAAAGGCCATGGACAGGTGGTTGGCCCCGAACAGGGGCTCCAGCTCGACCATGATGGTGAGTTCCGTGATGACAATGATCGCGCAGACGATCAGAAAGGAGCGGAGCAGCTTCCCGGGCCGGAAGGTGGACGGAGGCTCCTTGGCCGGCGGAATGGGCCGGATCGGGATCGGGGCCTTCGATGGCGGGGGGAGTGCCAGGGGACACCTCGAGGGGCCGGGGCCCGCAGGCTATCGAATGTCGAGGAGCTCCAGCTCGAAGATCAAAATGGATCCGGGGGGGATGTCATTCCCCAATTCCTGAGGGGAATAACCGAGCGCTGGCGGGACCCGCAACAGGCGCTTGCCGCCCTTTTTCATGGTGGCGAGGCCTTCCTCCCAGCCCTTGATCACCCGGCCACCGCCCAGGGGGAAGCTGACAGGAAAACCGCGCTTCCTCGTATCCAGGAACGCTTTGCCCTTCACCCCGCCCTCCTCGATCCAACCCTGAGCCTCCACGACACAGGTCTGGCCGATCCTGGGCGAAGCTCCCTCGCCCGTGGCGAGGTCCATCACCCCAAGCCCGCTGGGTAGGGTGGTCAGGGCACCGGCCCCGGTCCGGGGGGACTGGCAGCCGAAACCAAGCAGGGTGACCAGGACGAGGGGAATGGCAGCACGAACGCGCAAGGCTATCCTCCGATGATGGATCGTCAAGGCTACCAGACTCGGGGTTCGTGATCAGCCCTTGGGCTCAGCGTACATCGCCTCGATCCGGTCGGCGTACATCTGGTTCACCACCCGGCGCTTCACCTTGAGGGAGGGGGTCAGCTGTCCGCCTTCGAGGGTCATCTCGTGATCCAGGAGGATGAATTTCTTGATGCGCTCATAGTTCGACAGGTGCTCGTTGACGCGCTCCAGTCGGCTGCCGAGCTTGGCCAGGGCCATCGGGTTCTGGATGAGCTCGGCATGGGTGGCGAAGTGGAGTTTCTTGTAGCCGGCCCAGCGTGCCAGGCTGTCGAAATTCGGCACGATCAGGGCGCTGATGAAGTTCCGCTGGTCGCCGATGAGGACCGCCTGTGAGATGTACTTGTCGGCCTTGAGCAGGTTCTCGATGGGCTGGGGGGCGATCTTCTTTCCGCCACTGGTGACGATGAGCTCCTTCTTGCGGTCCGTGATGTAGAGCCGCCCCTGGTCGTCCTGATGGCCGATGTCGCCGGTGTGGAAATAGCCGTCCGCGCCAATGGCTTCGCGCGTGGCCTGCTCATTGTTCCAGTAGCCCACCATGATGTTCGGCCCCTGGCAGAGGATCTCGCCGTCATCGGCGATCTTCACGAAGGGGCGGCCGTTCCAGTCCTTGTACAGCGGGCGGCCGACGCAGCCCGGAAGCACTTCGCCGAAGCGGTTGATGGTGATCACCGGGCTGGTCTCCGTGAGGCCGTAACCCTCCAGGATCGGCACGCCCACGATCCAGAAGAATTCCATGATCTTCCCCCCCAGGGGGGCGCCGCCGCTGACGGCCAGCCTCAAACGCCCACCGAGCCTGGCCGAGATCTTGTCAAAGACGAGCTTGCGCGCGATGCCGTAGCAGAAGCCGCTCCACCCGCCCGGGGTCTTGCCCTGGTAGAGCTGGGTCACGATGCGTCGTCCGGCCACCATGGACCAGTGGAAGATGAGGCGCTTGACGAGGCTGGCTGAGGCCACGCCATCGTAGATGCGGCCATACACCTTCTCGTAGATCCGGGGCACTGAGGCCAGGACCGTGGGCCTGACCTCCAGGAGGTCCGCCGGGACGGTGTTGACGCTCTCGGCGTAGTAGATCGATGCGCCGATGTGCAGCATGAGGAAGTGGCCGGCCATGCGCTCGAAGATGTGCGTGAGGGGCAGGAAGCTGAGGCAGCGGTGGCCCTCCTCCATCTTCACGGCCTCGAGAGAGGTCACGACGTTCGACGCCAGGTTGCCATGGGTCAGAACGGCGCCCTTGGGGTCGCCCGTGGTCCCGGAGGTGTAGATGAGGGTCAGGACGTCGGATGGTTTCCGCTGATCGGCCCAGCCCCGCACCTCGGGCCGCCGGGCCTCCATGGCCTGGCCCTCTTCCAGCAGGGTGGCCCAGCGCACGAGGTTCCGCCCGGTCCCTTCGGGCAGATCGCCATCGAAGAGCACGGCGGCCTCAAGCTGCGGCAGCTGGTCCCACTGGGCCAGGACCTTGTCCAGCTGGACCCGGTCGGAGCAGAGGACCCAGCGGGACTGGCTGTCCTTCAGGATGTAGCCGGCCTGCGGGGCGTTCAGGGTGGCGTAGATGGTGACGTCGGGAAGGCCCTGGAGGGCGCAGGCCAGATCGGCGATGGCCCACTCTGGCCGGTTCTCGGACATGATCGCCACCCGGTCTCCGTACTTGAGCCCACGGGCGGCCATGGCCAGTGCAAGGCGCTCGACCAGGGCCACCAGCTCCACGTGGGAGATGGGGACATAGCTCCCGTTCCGCTTGTAGGCCAGGGCATCAGGAAGGTTCCGACCGACGGCCTGGTAGAAAAGCTGGGCAATCGTTTCGATAGGCTGCGCCACAATGACTCCGGACATGATGGGATGTGACGGCATGGTAGCAGGGAAGGGTAGCGCGGTGCTCGCCGAGGGGGTCCAGGCCTTCCACCTCGAACAGCGCGCCAGGGCGGTCTCCCCGCACACCGCCCGGGCG
Organism: Candidatus Geothrix odensensis; assembly: GCA_016714685.1. Lineage (GTDB taxonomy): Bacteria > Acidobacteriota > Holophagae > Holophagales > Holophagaceae > Geothrix > Geothrix odensensis. The sequence continues at coordinate 609,201 of JADKCH010000001.1, read as the reverse complement.
CAGGAGGGCGACCTCGGGAAACTCCTCGACCACGCCGCCAGGGCCCGCTGGGAGGGGTGGGAGGTGACGCCGAGGACCCTGCGGGGCTTTGCCCTGGAACTGGGGGATCGCGGCCTGGATCCGGCGAGCCAGGCGCGCATCCTCTCCACTGTCCGCAGCTTCTTCGGGTGGTTGTGGGAGACTCAGCGCATCACCAGGAATCCCGCGGCCGGCCTGCGGAATCCGAAACAGCCGAAGCGCCTGCCGGCCTTCCTCACCGAGGGTGAGAGCCAGGCGCTCCTGGACCTCCCCGCACCGGTCGATTTCCCCACCGCGCGCCTCACGTGCCTGCTGGAACTGCTCTATGCCTCGGGCCTGCGCGTCTCCGAGCTGGTGGGCCTCGACCTGCAGGATCTGCTATCCGGCGAGCGCACCCTGAGGGTCATGGGCAAGGGGCGCAAGGAACGGCTGGTTCCGTACCATGCCCAGGCCGCTGTTGCGCTCCAGACCTACCTGGGCTTTCGCTCGGCCCTCTTGGCGGACAAGGGGCTGGCACCCAGCCCGGCCCTGTTCCTGAACGTGCGCGGGGGGCGCCTCACGACCACGAGCGTTCGGACCATGCTCCGGAGGGCCCTGGACACCGCGGCAGTGCGGTCCAAGGTCAGCCCCCATGCGCTCCGGCACAGCTTCGCGACCCACCTGCTCAACCGTGGCATGGACCTCCGGGCCATTCAGGAACTGCTGGGCCACGCGAGCCTGAGCACCACCCAGCGCTACACTCACCTGGGGCTGGAGGAACTGGCCCGAACCTACGAGAAGGCCCACCCGAGGGCCAAAAGCTGAGCCCAGATCCGGAGGAATTCCCCATGGAAGCGGTCATTCCCGTTCCCGCAGCGCCCACCCTCCCCGTCGAGGGGACCACCCAGGTCTTCCCGGTGCGCCGGATCTACTGCATCGGCCGCAACTACGCTGACCATGCCCGGGAAATGGGCATGGATCCCGAGCGTGAGCCCCCCTTCTTCTTCGGCAAGCCCCACGACACGGTGGTTCCAGGCGGGGGTGACATCGCCTACCCGCCCCTCACATCGAACCTCCATCATGAGGTCGAGCTGGTGGTGGCCCTGGCGACGGGTGGCCGGGACATCCCGGCTTCCGAGGCTCTGGGCCACATCTACGGCTATGCCGTGGGCATCGACCTGACCCGCCGGGATCTGCAGGCGAAGGCGAAGGACAAGGGGCAGCCCTGGGACACGGCCAAGGGCTTCGACCAATCAGCCCCGGTCTCCAGCATTCTGCCCCTGGCAGCGGGTGGTCACTTCGACCGCGGTGCGATCTGGCTTTCGGTGAATGGTGTCGAGAAGCAGAGGGGCGACCTGTCCCAGATGATCTGGTCGGTCCCTGAAGTCATCGCCCACATCTCCAGGTTCATGGCCCTGGCGCCCGGGGACCTCATCTTCACTGGCACGCCCGCCGGTGTCGGTCCCATCCTTCGCGGCGACCGGGTGCGCTGTGGGATCGAGGGGCTGGGGGAACTGGAGATCGTGCTGGTCTAGGCGGCGGTTTCAGCTGCCGCCGGCCAGCTTGAACTGGGCGATGATGTCGTCGACGCTGTCCTTGCGGCTGTCGGCCTCCAGGCTGGTTTCAAAGATGTGGTCCTGGGTCGCGACCTTCCGCTCCGAGAAGCCCTGGCTCTCCCCCAGCACGGCGGAGTGGATGTTGAAAATCACCAGCAGCCGGTTCAGGCCGCCCTGGAACTGCTTGAGCAGGATGACGACCTTCTCGATCTTCTGACGGGTGATGTCCTGGAACTGGAGCACGTTCAGGATCTCGAAGGCCTCGTCGCTGACCTTCTGCAGCAGATCCTTGGCGGGGCCGAGGTCCACTTCCTGGGGCGGGCTCGCCAGCTGATGGGCGAAGAGGTACTCCAGCACCTCCTGGGCCAGGGCGTTCTGGTCCTCCCCGGCGCTGGCGCGCTCCAGAAAGCCGGCGATGGCTCCGTGGAGGGCGGCCTGGTGCTGGTTCTGGCGGCCGATGCCGTCCTGGCAGGCCTGCACGGCCCGGGTGGCGTCATCGGCGGCGGCCATGAGCGTATCCAGGCGGTTCATGACGCTCTGGGTGGCCTCCTCGGTGTCGGAGGTGATGGCGTCCAGCTGGGCGGCGAGTTCCGGGACCTGGGTGCTCTGGTGCTTGACCGAGGCGTCCAGCTGCTGCAGGTTCAGGAGGGTCTGGTTGATGCTGGAGACCAGGGCCCCGAGTTCGCCCTTGGCTTCGATGTCGATCTTCTGGTACACCCGGCCGTTCGCCATGTCCTGGGCGGCTTCGGCCAGGCGGTGCAGGCTCGCCTGGGAGTCCCCCTGCAATTCGCTTCGGAGGTCGGCGATGAGGTGCTCCAGGCTCAGGAGGCGCTGGTCGAGGCGCTCCCGGCGGTTCTGGAATTCCGCCACTAGGCTTTCCGGGGTGCCTTCCTGGGGCTGATCTTCAGGCGTTTCATTCATTGGGGACTCCTGGGGTGCCCTCAGGGCGCCGGCCTCACTTTTACATGGGATCCTTCGGCCAATCCCCATGCCTGCATGAGTTCCCGGGGGATGGCCACCTGCTTGTCGGCGAGGCCGCTCACGAACTCGACCCGCTCGACAGCTGGCCCATGGGGCCAGATGACCCGGAGGTTCTGGATGCCATGGCGGTAGGGGCCGAGGACGGTCCACCAACCCTCCATGGCCTTGGGGAGTTGCAGGTGGCCGCCCTTCTTGAAGAGCCCCGTCTTCATCGGGACGACAGCCACGTGAGCGTCGGGTTCCAGCACCTCCAGCCGTCCCGCGTCCTTCAGGATGGCCGCGGACTGGAGGACGGCCACGTCATGCTGCCCGGAGGCGGACATGACATCCTGGAAATCCCTGTAGCCATCAAAGAAGGGCAGGATCCTGCGCTCTTCGGCGAAGAGCTTGAGGCCATCCAGCAGCTGCGGCGCCGGGAGGGTGGGCCAGGGGACAGCCGTCAGGCGGGGGAAGATCGAATGCAGGCGCTTCCGGCTGTCGTGAAGACGCGCGGAATCCATGAGCAGATCCGGGACCGTACGCCGGATGGTGGCGGGGACCTGGACCTGGGTGGAGAGGAACTCGAAATGGCCGGAGGTCCACTCCAGGATCTCGAAGGCGGCCACCTCGCCCCGCGCCGACAGCGTCTCCGCGTGAATGACCTCTCCACTGGAGAAGTACAGGACCCCGCTGATCTTTCCGGAGCTCACCTGCAACATGCCCGTCTTGCGATTGACGTGGAGCAGCTGGGCCACATCGGTGAGGGAGATGCTCTCCAGGGCGCCGCGGAGATTGCTCATGCGAGCCGTTCCGGAGTGAGGAGCTCTTCCAGCAGCACCTTGATCCGTTCGCGGTTCACCGGCTTCACCAGAAAAATATCGGCTCCGCTCCGCAGACCCTGCGACCAGGCCCGCTCACCGTCGAAACCCGTGAGGAGGATCACCTTCATGCCTTGGCATTCCGGGTCGTCCTTGATGGAGTGGCAGAGGGCCGTCCCGCTCTCCCCGGGCATCAGGACATCGAGGAAGATCAGGTCCACGCGCTCCTGGGCCATGGCCTTGCGGGCGAAGCTCGAGTCGGCCGCCTCGAGCACCCGGTGGCCCTCCCGCTCGACGTACTCTCTCAGGATCTGGCGGACGTTCGGGTCGTCGTCCACCACCAGCACGGTACTCATGGGCAGGCCTCCCCCATGGCCGTGAGCAGCTCTTCGACGGCGCGTTCCAGTCCCACCAGGACTGCCCTCCCGATGAGGCTGTGGCCGATGTTGAGCTCTTCCACTTCAGGAATGGCGGCGACCGGGCCCACGTTCTGGAGGTTGAGGCCGTGGCCCGCGAGCACCCGCAGGCCAAGGCGGCTGGCGAGGCGGGCGGCCTCACGGAGGCGACCCAGCTCCGGGGAGGGGTCGGAGCCCAGGGGCAGGTCGCTGTAGGTGCCCGTGTTCAGCTCCACCGCGTCCGCCTCCAGCTTGGCGGCCATCTTCACCTGGTCGAGGACCGGGTCGACAAAGAGGCTGACGAGAATGCCGGCGCCGCGCAGCTCTCGGATCACGGGCTTCAGCATCCCCTGGAGGAAGATGGCATCGAGTCCGCCCTGAGTGGTGAGCTCCTCGCGACTCTCGGGAACCAGGGTGACCCAGGAGGGCTTGGTGGGGATGACGGCTTCCAGGGCTTCGGGTGTCGCCGCGCATTCCACGTTCAGGGGCACCGCAAGGACTTCCTTCAGCAACCGCAGATCCCGCTCCTGGATATGCCTGCGGTCGCCGCGGAGATGGACCGTGATGCCGTGGGCACCGGCGCTCTGGGCCAGGAGCGCCGCGGCCACCGGCTCGGGCTCATGGCCTCCGCGGGCCTGCCGGAGGGTGGCCACATGATCGACGTTGACGCCAAGCCTGAGGTTCAATGCGCGCTCCGGGAATGACTTGTAGCTTACCCAATGCTGGTGTCCAGTCGGCATGAAGGTTGGATGGGGCGAGCATCAAAAAAAGAGTTGAAACACGCATTTCGGTGGATGACCATGGACCCATGACCGCGACTCCCCTCCCTTCCGTTTTCCTGGCCCATGGCTCTCCCATGCTGGCCCTGGAGGGAGAGGCCTGGGGGGAGGCGGTCTCGGCCCTGGGGCGGCGCCTGCCGCCCCTGCGCGCCATCCTCGTCTGCTCGGCCCACTGGCAGGCGGCCGGCCCCTTCCGGCTCTCCTCGGCCGCAGTGCCAGGCGTCATGCACGATTTCGGTGGCTTCCCGGAGGCCCTGTATGGGCTGGACTATCCGGCGCCCGGCTCGCCTGGACTGGCTGATGAAGCAGCTGGGCTGCTGCGGGAAGCGGGCCTGGAGGCGGTGCTGGACGCCCAGCGCCCCCTGGATCACGGGGCCTGGGTGCCCCTGCGCTACCTGAGGCCCGAGGCCGACCTCCCGGTGGTGCAGCTGTCCCTGCCCCGCACCCGCACGCCCGGGCTGCTGCTGGCCGCGGGCCGGGCGCTGGCGCCGTTCCGCCATCGCGGGGTGCTGATCCTGGGCAGCGGCGGCATCGTCCACAACCTGGGTCGCCTGGACTGGCAGGGCGCGGCGGAACCCCGGCCCTGGGCCGTGGCCTTCCAGCGCTGGGTCCACGAGCGACTGGCCGCCGGGGACGGGACCGCCTTGGCGGAGTGGCGGCAGGCCCCGGGCGCCATGGAGTCCGTGCCCACCTCGGAGCACCTTGATCCGCTCTTCGTTGCCATGGGAGCCGGCGGGACCCCGCCAGTGCTCCTGTTTGCCGGCTGGCAACTGGGCAGCCTCAGCCTGACGAGCTATGAATTCCCCTGACGCTCAGGCCTCCGCCCGCTTCATGCTGCGGATGGCGAGGGTCCAGATGAGGGCGGTGAGGGCCAGCAGCTTCAATACCTCGGGCCAGAAGGCCTCGAGACCCACGCCGCGCAGCACCAGGGCCCGGATGATGATGATGAAGTGGGTCAGCGGCATCAGCTCCCCGATGAGGAAGAAGGGCAGGGGCATGCCTTCGCGGGGGAAGATGTAGCCGCTGAGGAAGACGAAGGGCAGGATTGTCAGCATGCTCATCTGGGCGCTCTGGCCCTGGCTCTGGGCGATGGTGGAGATGCGGATCCCGATGCCGAGCATGGGGACGATGAAGAGGCCCGCCATGGCGTAGAGCAGGAGGACGGAACCCGCCACCGGGACCTTGAAGAAGAGGTGGGCCACGCCGAAGAGGACCGTCATCTGCGCATAGGCCATGACGACCACCGGGATGACCTTCCCGGCGAACAGCTCCAGGGGCGTCACGGGCGTCACCAGCACCTGGTCGAGGGTGCCGCGCTCTTTTTCCCGGACGATGGCATTGGCCGCGAACATGATGCAGGTCATGGAGAGGATGACGCCCACCAGGCCCGGCACGATGAAGGTGGGGCTGCGCAGGTCCGGGTTGTACCAGGGCCGGATCCGCACCTCGACGGGCATCACGGGCCTGGCCGCGCCGCCATAGCCCATGCGGTCGAAGAGCAGCTGGGTGTTCCGGAGCTGCCCCACCCCCGTGGCGGTGGCCATGGCGCTGGAGGCAGTGGTAGGACTGGAGCCGTCCACGATGATCATCACTTCGCCAGTCTGGCCGGAGCGGATGCGGCGGGCGTAGTCCGGGGGGAACCAGACGCCGACCTGGGCCTTGCCGCGGTCGAGGGCCTTCCGGAGCTCCACCTCCGAGCGTACCTCGGCCTTCACGTCGAAGTACTGGGTGGCCACCAGGCCGTCCACGAAGCTGCGGCTCTCCTGGCTCTGGGACTCGTCCAGGACCACGGCGGGCATGTGCTTCACGTCGTAGTTGATGGCCAGCCCGAAGATGAGGAGCTGCATGAGGGGCATGCCCAGGGTGAAGGCGAGGGTGAGGCGATCCCGCCGGAGCTGCAGGAATTCTTTCCAGACCAGGGCCTTGATGCGGTTCCACATGGCGTACCTCAGGCGACTCGGGCGCGCTGGACCAGATCCACGAACAGGTCTTCCAGCGAGGGGGGTTCGGGCGGCAGGGCTTCGAAGGCGAAACCCTCCTGGTGCAACTGGTCCAGCAGGCGTGCAGAGTCCAGACCGGCGGGCAGCGAAAGGCGGACGCTGCGGCCCAGCAGCTCGGCGGCCAACACCTCGGGGTGGGCCCGCGCGGCCGCCTGGAGGGCCCGGAACTGCTCGGTCCGGAGCTCGATCAGCTGGCGGCCCAGGGCCTCCTTGAGGCTGCGGGGTCGCCCATAGGCCATGAGTCTCCCACCAAGGATGAAGGCCAGGCGGTCGCACTGGTCGGCCTCGCCGAGGTTGTGGGTGGTGACGAGGATGCTCATGCCCTCGGCCACGAGCTCGTCCATGGCCTCCCAGAACAGGCGTCGGCGCAGCGGATCCACGCCGCTGGTGGGCTCGTCCAGGAAGAGGATCCGGGGGCGGTGCAGGGTGGCCGAGGCCAGGGCCACCCGTTGCCGCTCACCGGTGGAGAGGGCCGCCACCAGCAGGTTCCGGTGCTCCCAGACCTGCATCTCGCGCAGCCTGAATTCCACTTCGGAGGCCAGGGCCTGGCCTTGGAGCCCATAGAGGCCGCCGAAGAACCGGAGGTTCTCGGCCACCGTGAGGTCGGTGAGGAGGCTGGACTTCTGGCTCATGTAGCCCATGTGGGCCCGCACCTGGTCGGCTTCGGTGAACAGGTTGCGACCCAGGGCGCGGGCCTCGCCTCCGCTGGGGGCGAGCACGCCGCAGAGCATGCGGATGGTGGTGCTCTTGCCGGCGCCGTTGGGCCCCAGGAAGCCGAAGATCTCACCCGCCCGCACCTCGAAGCTGAGGTCGGAGACGGCCGTGAACGCGCCGAACCTCCGGGTCAGCCCCTTCACCTCCAGCACGGGCTCAGGCATGGCCGCCTCCAGCCGTGAGGGCGTGCAGAAACACATCCTCCAGGTTCGCCTCCGCCAGCCGGACCTGCTCCACGCCCGGCAGGGCCGCCAGGCGGGCGAGGAGTGGCGCGGGCTCCTGGTCAGGAAAACGGACGCGGAGAATCTCGCCCTCCGCGAACAGGTCCAGCGGCGCGAGAGCGGCTAGGGCCTTCTGTACCTCGCGCCGGTTGGGGCTCACCAGCCGGAACACCAGGCCCGGCAGGTTCCGGCGCAGGGCGGCCAGGTCGCCCTCCTCGAGCACGCGCCCCTCGTTCATCAGCAGCATCCGGTGGGCGTATTCGGCCTCGTCCATGTAGGGCGTGGAGAAGAGCACGGCCACGCCCTGGTCGTGGACCGCGTGGATGAGCTCCCAGAACTCCCGCCGGCTGACGGGATCGACGCCCGTGGTGGGCTCGTCGAGCAGCAGCAGCCGGGGCCGGGTGAGCAGGGCCGCGCAGAGGGCCAGCTTCTGCTTCATGCCCCCGGACAGGGCCCCTGACAGCCGGGTCCGGAAGGCTGCCAAGTCCACGGACTCGAGGAGGCTGGTCATCCGCGAATCCAGGTCCGGCAGGCCGTAGAGTCCTCCCTGGAAGCGGAGGTTCTCCTCGACCGTGAGGTCCGGAGCGAGGCTGAAGGTCTGGGGGACATAGCTGATGCCCTCCCGGCCCAGGTGCCGGTGCAGCTCGCCGCCCGTGGGTCGCTGCAGGCCGGCGAACATGCGGAAGGTGGTCGTCTTGCCCGCGCCATCTGGCCCGATGAGGCCCACCAGCTCACCTTCCGCCAGGGCGATGTCCAGGCCCTGGACGGCCACCTTCGGGCCGAAGTGGCAGCTGAGCGCACGGGCCTCCAGCAGCATCATCGCGAAGGGCCGCCCAGACGCACGTCCACCGCCGCGCCGGGAACCAGGCCCTTGTCCCAGCCCTGGGACAGGTTCACCCGGGCGGGATAGACCAGGTTCACGCGCTCTTCCCGGCTCTCCACCATCTTCGGGGTGAACTCGGATTCGGAGCCGATCTCGTCGAGGGTGGCCTCCAGGAGTCGCTTGTCGGCCGTGATCACCGTCACCGGGGCGCCGAGGCGCACCTGCCCCTGCAGGGCCTGGGGCAGGTACACCCGCACCCAGAGCTGGTCGAGGCGCGCCAGGGTGAGCACCGGCTGGCCTGGCGCGATCACGCTGCCTGGCTCCCTCAGGCGGTGGGTCACCACGCCATCGAAGGGGGCGCGCACCTCCGTGAAGCTTGCCTGAAGGCGACTCTGCTGGAGCACGGCCTGCGCCTTCCGGGCCTCGGCGCCGCCCGCCTGGCGCTGCTCGATGCGGGCTCCGGCCCTGAGTTCCGTCAGCGCCTTCGACTGGAGGTGCAGATTGGCGGCGGCGCGGTCCCGGCTGGCCAGGGCGTTGTCGAGGTCCGCCTGGGACAGCACCTTCTCGCCGAAGAGGCGCCGCACCCGGGCCAGGCTGTCCTCGGCCAGCCTCAGGGCCGCCGCGGCATCCTGCACCCGGGCTTCGCCCTGGGCGATGTCCTCCGAGCGGCTGCCCCGGTCCAGCTCCAGGCGCTTGGCATCGGCGCTGTCGAAGCCGGCCTGGTCTCGCTGGACGGCGGCCTCCAGCTCCTCGGCGGCAACCCGGGCCAGCAGGTCCCCGGCCTTCACGCGCTGGCCTTCGCGGACAGACAGTTCCACCAGGCGGCCGCCCGCCCGCGGCCCCAGGTCGGTGAGATAGGCTTCCACCCGGCCATTGAGCAGGGGCCGGTCGTCGCGCCGGCAGCCGAGGAGGAGGATAGGCAGAAGGAGCAGGAGCTGGCGCATGGGAATCCTCAGTCGACCGGATCGGGCAGGGGAGGCAGGGGGGCGGAAGGATCGAGGGCGATGCCGCGCCAGAACAGGTCGAACCAGGCCTTCATGCCGGTCCGGACGGCCTCGTCGGGTGGCAGGGCCATGAGGCGGGGCAGCACCACGGGCAGGACATCGAGGATCTCGAGCTGCATCTTCACGAGGAAGAAGGTCACCAGCAGCGGGCTCAGGTCGGCTCGGAGCTCGCCGCGGGCCATGCCCTGCTCGACGATCCGCCGGACGCAGGTCGTGATGGGCCGGATCTGCTCCTCGATGAGATGGGTGAGGCCCTCGGCGCCGCGGACGATCTCCCCGCGGATCATGGATCGGAGGCCAGGATCGTCCTTCAGGTGGCGGTGGTAGATCAGGAGCACGGCCCATAGCCGCTCGGAGGCTGGCCGCAGATCCCCGGCGTCCGAGAGTTCCTCCACTTCTCGGAGCACGCCGGGGAAGCGGCGGCCAAGCAGGGCCCCAAAGAGCGCCTCCTTGCTGTCGAAGTGGTAGTAGATCAGGGCCGGATCACAGCCCGCATGGCGGGCGATGGCCCTGAGGCTGGCCGCCCTCAGTCCGTCCTGGGCGAAGACGGCCTGGGCCGCGTCCAGGATCTGGTCAGGATCGATCCGGGTGGGTTTGGGCCCGCGGGAACGGGGGGAAGGTGCGAGGGGCATGGGGATCCAATTCAACGCTTGTTGAATCATTGATCCTGGGTGGCCGGTGCGCAAGGGATAAATTCACTGGGCGTGGAAATATCCTCAGGCCAGGAAAAAGCCCCCGCGGGCGGGGGCTGATCCTGAACTGGCCCGGGCCTATTCACCGGAAATGGGAACCACGGTGGTGTCTTCGATGGTGAGGATTTCGGCCTCTTCGAAGGCGATGCGGTTCTCTTCGACCTCGGCCACAGCCACCTGGCCCCAGAAGGAGGCGAGCTTGGGGGCATCCTGGGCCTGGCCATGCTTGTTGACGGGCACGACCACCTCGACCTTGGGGAAGGCGCCGCGCTGGAGCTGCTCGCAGCGCTTGCCCGCGATGACGACGAAGCGGTACTTGTTGGCGATTTCTTCCGGGACACGAACAATGGTGCGCTGGGTCATGGGCCACTCCGAACCTGGAAGCTTAGCATCTGAAAGGTGTTCCGGCAACGGTTCGGGCAGGCTAGGAGCCTATCCAAGTATTCGAGCGCCCCGCGATGGGTCCAGGCGGGATGCACCGCCAGGAAGGGCCCGCCGGGCGATGTGGTGGCATCGTTCAAGGGCCCTGACGCCGCGGGGCGCCCGCCTGGGCCCATCCCGGAGGGCGTGCGGCGGCGCGCGTCGCGATGCGGCGTCAGGCTCGGATCGCGTAGTGCCCGCTACGCTCACCTCGCCTTCCTGGCCTAGCTCGCGCGGTGCCGCACGCGCGGGGCACTCCAATTACTTGGATAGGCTCCTAGAGTAGGATGGGCTCCCGGAGTCGACCTCATGCAGATCATCCTGGGCATCACCGGCGGCATCGCCGCCTACAAGTCCGCCGAACTGGCCCGGCTGCTGGCCAACCAGGGCCATCGGGTGCGCTGCATCCTGACCGAGGCCGGTTCCCGCTTCATCACGCCGCTGACCCTCACGAGCCTGACGGGGGAGCCCTGCTACGGCGCCAACCCGGACCAGGGCGAGTGGCGGGCCAACCCCAGCGTCGAGCACATCGAGCTGGCCCGCTGGGCGGACCTGGTGGCGGTGGTGCCCGCCACCGCGAACATCCTGGGCAAGGCCGCCAATGGCCTCGCCAGCGACCTGCTCAGCACGGTCCTGCTGGCCACCCGGGCCCCCGTGCTGTGGGCCCCGGCCATGAACACCGGCATGTGGGAACATCCCGCCGTGCAGGCCAACCTGCAGCGGCTGCGCAGCTTCGGCCATGCCGTGGTGGAGCCGGGCGAGGGCCTCCTAGCCTGCGGCGAGGAGGGGGCCGGGAAATTGGCGGAGGTGGCCGTGATCGCAGAGGCCATCCAGGTCCACGGCACCCCCAAGTTGGCCAGCTTGAACGGGCGCCAGGTGCTCATCACCGCCGGGCCCACCCGGGAGGACCTGGATCCGGTCCGCACCCTCACCAACCGCAGCACGGGCGCCATGGGCGTCGAGCTGGCACGGGCCTTCCGCGATGTGGGCGCCCGGGTACAGCTGGTGCTCGGCGGCGACCTGCCCACGCCCTGGGGTGTGGAGACGGTGCGGGTCCGCAGCGCCCAGCAGATGCTGGAGGCCTGCGAGGCGCGCTGGGCAGGCTCGGACGGACTGGTGGCCGCCGCCGCCGTGGCGGACCAGCGGCCCGAGGCTTCCTCCATGGAGAAGGTGAAGAAGGCCGACGGCACCGAAACCCTGGTTCTCATGCGCACTCCGGACATCCTGGCCACCCTGGCCGCGGGCCGGCGACCGGACCAGTGGGTGATCGGCTTCGCCGCCGAGAGCGAGAAGCACCTGGAGTACGCTGGCGAGAAGCTGAGGAAGAAGCGGCTGGATGCCGTCCTGGTCAATGATGTCCAGGCTGGGCGCGGCTTCGGGGCGCAGGCCAACACGCTCACCCCCCTGACCAGCCTGGGATCGCACCCGGCCCTGGGGCCATTGCCGAAGGATCAGCTGGCCCAGGCGGTGGTGCAGTGGTGGGCCGGCTGCCTCGCGGCTGGGCGGAACTGATTCAAAGCGCCGGGTCCAGCCAGGGCAGAACCTCGCTGGGGCGGCCGGGGACATTGCCCACGCGGACGGCCACCACCACGATCCAGCCCTGGGGCCGCTGCAGCGACTTCAGGTCCATGAGGAGGGGCGAGCCGGGGCCGGGCAGGTCCGGGCGCCGCCGTTCCAGGACCACCTCCCCGCGGCTGAAGACCTCCTCGGGCGTGGGCTTGGTGAGACCAAGGGGCAGGTAGATCACCCGCACCACCTCCACGCCCACGAGCGGCCCGCCCTTCACATCGGCCGAGGGGAGCACCAGCCGGACCATGCGGAGGCCTTCAAGGCTCACCTCCATGGCCTGGGCCGCGGCCCGGGCCCTGGGGATGGGGTCGCCCTTCCGCCCGCATCCGGACACCAGGACGCCGAGGGTGATGACGAGAAGCGGGTTTGCTAGTCTGAAGGCACTCATTGCCATCCATCATGCCCGAATCCGAGGTCCAGCCATGCCCGTGACCAAGATCCTGATTGCGAACCGCGGGGACGATGACCCCTCCGTGATCGAGCGGAGCGAGGGAGCGGGAGCGGAGCGATCGGGGTCAGGTCCCCGCGCACGCCAGCGATCTGATGCGAAGGAAAGGGAGTAACCCATGCCCGTGACCAAGATCCTGATTGCGAACCGCGGGGACGATGACCCCTCCGTGATCGAGCGGAGCGAGGGAGCGGGAGCAGAGCGATCGGGGTCAGGTCCCCGCGCACGCCAGCGATCTGATGCGAAGGAAAGGGAGTAACCCATGCCCGTGACCAAGATCCTGATTGCGAACCGCGGGGAAATCGCGATCCGCGTGATCCGCACCTGTCGCGAGATGGGCATCCCCACCGTGGCGGTCTACTCGGAGGCCGACCGCGGGGCCCTGCATGTGCGCATGGCGGACGAGGCCTACTGCATCGGGCCCGCCGCGGCCCGGGAGAGCTACCTGGTGGTGGAGAAGATCATCGATGTCTGCAGGCGCAGCGGTGCCGACGCGGTCCATCCGGGCTATGGCTTCCTCTCCGAGAATGCCGGCGCGGCGCGGGCCTTCGCGGCCGCGGGCATCACCTTCATCGGTCCCCGGCCCGAATCCATCGAGAGCATGGGCTCCAAGACCGCCGCCCGGGTCGTGGCCCTGGAGGCGGGCTGTCCCGTGGTGCCCGGCATCCAGGAGACCATGGCCGATGAGGCCCTGCTGGCCGCCTCCCAGAAGATCGGCTTCCCCGTGATGCTCAAGGCCGCCATGGGCGGCGGCGGCAAGGGCATGCGGCTCGTGCACAAGGCCGAGGAATTCACCGCCTCCCTGGCCCGGGCCCGCGGCGAAGCGCTGTCTTCTTTCGGCGACGACAGCGTCTACGTGGAGAAGGCCATCGTCCAGCCCCGCCACATCGAGATCCAGATTTTCGGAGACACTCACGGCAACCACGTCTACCTGCACGAACGGGAATGCTCGGTGCAGCGGCGCCACCAGAAGGTGATCGAGGAGGCGCCGAGTCCGCACGTGACGCCCGAGATGCGCAAGGCCATGGGCGAGGCGGCCCTGAAGGTGGCCAAGGCCGTGGACTATGTCGGTGCGGGCACCGTCGAGTTCCTGGCGGACTCGGACCGGAATTTCTATTTCCTGGAGTTGAACACCCGCCTGCAGGTGGAGCATCCCGTCACCGAATGGATCACGGGCCTGGACCTGGTGAAGTGGCAGATCCTGGTGGCCCGCGGCGAGAAGCTGCCCATGACTCAGGAGGAGATCCCCCTCAACGGCTGGGCCATGGAATGCCGCGTCTATGCGGAGGATCCAGACAAGAACTTCATGCCGAGCCCCGGGCGGATCACCTACCTGCGCACGCCCAGCGGGCGCAACGTGCGTGACGACAGCGGCGTCTACGAAGGCGCCGAGGTGCCGATGTTCTACGACCCCATGATCAGCAAGCTGAGCACCTGGGGGCCCACCCGGCTGGAAGCCATCGAGCGCATGCGCGCGGCCCTGGGCGAGTACCGCATCGGGGGCATCCGCCACAACATCGCCTTCCATGAGGCGCTCATGGAGCACGGTCCCTTCCGTGAGGGCGCCCTGCACACCGGCATGCTCGACAAGCCCTTCTGGAAGCGGAAGGAGCAGGGGCCGGACCTGCAGTTCGCCGTGGCCGCGGCCCTGCTGCACGAGCTCGAGACGGAACAGCGCCGCGCCACGCAGCCCGCCGCTGGAGGCGAGGACAAGCCGGATGCTTGGAAACACTGGGGCCGGTTCAACCGGTTGTAGCTGAGGAGATGCCTATGAAACGTTCACTGATCCTCGGCAAAGAATCCAAAGATGTGGAACTGCTCCACCAGGACGGCGTGACGACGCTGGTCTGGGAAGGGCAGGGGCACCCCATCGACATCCTCGAACTGGAGCCTGGCTGCTATTCGATTCTCATGGAGGGCCGCTCCGTGGAGGTCCGCCTGGACCAGGCCAAGTCCCCGGATCCCGAAGCCCACTCCTACCGCGCCATGCTTTACGACGGCGCCTATGAATTCTCCCTGGTGGATCCCCGCCGCGCCCTGCTGTCCGGCGGTGGTGGAACAGGCGCCGGGGGAGGGCTGCTGACCTCCCCCATGCCCGGCAAGATCGTGAAGCTGCTCGTGAAGGCCGGGGATCAGGTCCAGGAAGGCCAGACCCTCCTCGTCATGGAGGCGATGAAGATGCAGAACGAGCTGAAGACCACCACCACCGGAACCGTTGCGACCGTGCATGTCCAGGAGGGCGCCACCGTGGAGACGGGGGCTGCGCTTATTACGGTGGTGGCGCCCGAGGCCTGAATAGGGGGTCTTGCGTATTGCCGAAGGCAATACCAAGAGGATGCAGAACGAGCTGAAGACCACCACCAACGGAACCGTCATGACCGTGCATGTCCAGGAGGGCGCCACCGTGGAGACGGGGGCTGCGCTCAAGGCGGCAACCCCCGATACCCACTGCGGATCGAGCGAAAAAATTCGAGCGGATGAAGAAATTCTCCGGTTTCCAGTCAGACTACCGATGAGGATTGGGTGCGGAATCGCGTGGGACAGAGGCCCCGCCCATACAGGAGGTAATCATGAGAAAACTCTTCTTTCTGCTGCTGGCAGGCGCCAGTCTGATGATCCAGGCCCAGGAGGGACAGTCCTGGGTCACGGGTCACCTTGGCCAGACCCGATTCGGGAAGGGGTCGAGCCTCAAGGACCAGCTGCACCTCGGGGTCGGCGCCGGGCACTGGTACACGGATCTCCTCGGCCTGGACCTCCGCCTTCTGCGCACCGACATCCAGCCCAAGAATGTCCCGGGGGCTGCCAAGAGCCAGGAGGTTCACCTGTTTGCTTCCGGCCTGCTGAACCTACGTCCGGGGGCCAGCAACTGGCACCCCTACATGATGGCGGGGCTGGGGGCCACCAACATCGGCTCACCCTTTTCTGGGAAGAGCGACGGCACCACCAAGTACAACTATCACGGTGGTCTCGGGATCATGGGCAAGCTGACAGACAGCCTGCTGCTTGACCTCAATGGCCGTGCTGTTCGGATCGGCCCCCACATGGACGCCCGGACAGAGTTCCTGGCGACCGTGGGTTTGGGGTATGTCTGGGGAGGTCGGAAGGCTGCCCCGGCGCCAGCTCCGGCCCCGGTTCCTGAGCCGGCGCCCGCGCCAAAGCCGGAGCCCAAGCCTGAACCTGTGGCCCCGCCACCCCCTCCAGCCCCCGCGCCGCCTAAGGAGATCGCCAAGCCCGTCCCGCCTCCGCCGCCGCCACCACCTCCCGCGAAGATCGTGCTGGATGAAGCGGTGCTGCACTTCGCCAATGGCAAGGCCGAATTGGGGCCCGATGCCAAGGCGGCCATCCAGAAAGTGGCCGTTGGTCTCAAGGCCTACCAGGGCGACTATGCCCTGGTGGTGAGCGGCCACACCTCCTCCGTGGGCGGCAAGGCCCTCAACAAGTCCCTGTCCAAGCTGCGGGCCGACGCGGTGGCCAACGTCCTGATCGAATCCGGCGTGGCGGCCTCGCGGGTGTCCACCGTGGGCATGGGCCCCGACAAGCCCATCGCCGACAACAAGACCAAGGAAGGCCAGGCCAAGAACCGGCGCGTGGAGATCGACGTCCAGGTCAAGGACGGCAAGACCGAGATCCGCAAGAATGAGACCGGCGTGGTCGAGGCAACCCTGCCGGCCCCCTCGCCCCGGAAACCCGTCAAGAAAGCCGTCAAGTAGGACAGCCGTTTTCCTCAGAAGCAGAGAGCCAGGGATTCCCTGGCTCTCTGCTTTGGGTTTGCCCCGGAACCGGCGTCGCCGGAGGGGCCTTTGTATGATTCAAAAGTGTGTTCCCAACCCAGGTCGGGCATCCGCTTGAGGTAACAGGTACAGATCGGCAAGCGGCTGTCATGACGGTTGAAAAATGCCAATTGCCTCCAGGCAGACCATGGATTCCAGAGTGAATCCTGGAGGTTAACGTGCGTGTTTTCATTTGAACCAGCCTGTTCGAGAGGTTAGCGTGTGATGGAGGTCACACCTCGCTTTGGGAGGACCCGATGAAAAAAACCGTAATGCTCCTGCTCGCCGGGACGGCTTTGACGCTTTCTGCCCAGCAGGGGACCGCCTGGGTTGCCGGCCATGTGGGCCAGACCATGTTCGACAAGGACAAGAACTTTCCACCGTTCTCCATCGAGTTGAAGGATCAGTTCCATCTCGGCGCGGGCGTCGGACACTGGTACACCGACCGTTGGGGCATCGACCTGCGGGTGCTGCGCCATGACCTGGAGGCTGACAAGATCCCGGGCGCTCCCTCGGGAGAGGAGACCCACCTGCTGCTCTCCGGCCTGTTCAACTTCCGCCCTGGCGCGGACAACTGGTATCCGTACCTCGCGGCGGGCCTGGGGGGAACCAAGGTCGGCAAGGACTATTCGCCCAGCGGGGAGGACACCACCCGCTTCAACTACCACGCTGGCTTGGGCCTGATGGGCCGACCCGCCGAGCATTTCCTGCTGGACCTGAGCGCCAAGGTCGTGAGCGTGGAACTGCCCAAGTCCCGCATGGAATACCTGGTCACGCTGGGTCTCGGCTACACCTGGGGTGGCGGCCGGAAGGCCATTCCCGCGCCCGCCCCTGCCCCGGTGGTGCCGAAGCCTGAACCCAAGCCTGAGCCGGTGGCGCCTCCCCCGCCCCCGCCCGCTCCCGAGCCGCCGAAGGCGATCGCCAAGCCCGTGCCGCCTCCCCCGCCCCCGCCTCCGCCGGCCAAGATCGTGCTGGACGAGGCCGTGCTCCACTTCGCCAACAACAAGGCTGAGCTTGGCGCCGATGCCACCGCCGCCATCCAGAAGGTGGCCGAGGGGCTCAAGGCCTATCCCGGCGCCTATTCCCTGGAAGTCAGCGGCCACACTTCCTCGCTGGGTGGCAAGGCTCTGAACAAGGCGCTGGCCAAGCGCCGCGCCGATGCCGTGGCCAAGGTCCTGGTGGATTCGGGAATCCCCGCCGCGAAGATCACCACGGTCGGCGTCGGTCCCGACAAGCCCATCGCCGACAATGCCACCAAGGAAGGCCAGGCGAAGAATCGCCGGGTCGAGATCGACGTGAAGGTCGGCGACGGGAAGGCCGAAGTCCGCAAGACCGAGACGGGCATCGTTGACGCCAGTGCTCCCGCTCCCAAGAAGCCCGCGAAGAAGGCCGCCAAGTAGGTCGGATGACCCAGCGGCGGGGGCTCCGGCCCCCGCCGCCCTTTCCGGAGGGACGTCATGTCCATGAAAGACGAGTTCAAGGCCTTCATCATGAAGGGCAACGTCATCGACTTGGCGGTGGCCGTGGTCGTGGGCGGTGCCTTCGGCAAGATCGTCACCGCCTTCGTGGACGGCATGGTGATGCCCCTGGTGACCTATGTGCTGCCCGCCAACATCAAGTGGGAGGAGTGGGTCCTCGGCAAGTTTCGCATCGGCGCTGTCCTGGGCGCGTCTGTCAACTTCCTGATCATCGCCCTGGTGATCTTCCTGGTGCTGATCAAGCTCCTGGGGCGGTTCATCAAGAAGGAAGAGGCTCCCGCCGCGCCCGACACCAGGGAGTGTCCGGCCTGCCTGGAGCAGGTGCCCCTCAAGGCCACCCGCTGCAAGCACTGCACCAGCCAGCTCTGAACCGCTTCAACTCCCTGAAAGGGCCCGGTCATCCGGGCCCTTTCCCTTGTGACTGCAGGGCTTTCCGTGGTGAACTGGGAGATCAACCCCGGGGCGCTTGGGTGCGCCCCCCGACGCACGAGGGCGCCGATGAGCGAGCAAGCTCCGGTTAAAAAGTACTCTGTTTTCCTGCCGAAGACCGACTTCCCCATGAAGGCGGACCTGCCGCAGCGCGAGCCCAAGCGGCTGGAGCGCTGGAAGGCCGAAAGCCTGTACCGCCGCATCGAGGCCAAGCGCAAGGCCGACAACGCGGCCGGGAAGGGCAGGGGCCGGGAGGTGCTGCACGACGGCCCGCCCTATGCCAATGGCGCCATCCACATGGGCCACGCGCTGAACAAGATCCTCAAGGACGTGGTGGTGAAGTCCCGCTGGATGGAGGGCTATGAATCGCCCTATGTGCCGGGCTGGGACTGCCACGGCCTGCCCATCGAGCATGCAGTCGAAAAGGACCTTGGACCCAAGCGGCGGGAGATGAGCCGCGCCGACTTCCTGCAGAGGTGTCGTGTCTACGCACAGAAGTGGATCGACACCCAGCGCACGGCCTTCCAACGCCTGGGCGTGCTGGGCGCCTGGGAGCAGCCCTACGTGACCATGGACCCCGGCTACGAAGCCGAGACCGTGCGTCACCTGGCGAAGCTCTTCAAGAGCGGCAGCGTCACCCGCAAGCTGAAGGTGGTGCACTGGAGCTACGGCGCCCGCACGGCCCTGGCCGAGGCCGAGGTGGAATACGCCGACAAGACCAGCCCTGCCATCACTGTGGCTTTTCCGGTCACCGAGGCTGAGGCCGAGCGCCTGGACCTGCCCTCACCCATGTTCGTGCCGATCTGGACCACCACGCCCTGGACCTTGCCGAGCAACCTGGCGGTGGCCATGCATCCCGACTTGGAATACGCCGTGGTGCGCGCTGGCGACAAGCACTATGTGGTGGCCGTGACGCTGCGCGAGGATTTCGCGAAGAAACTGGGCCTGGAGCTGCACACGGTGGAGGTCCGCAAGGGCAAAGAGTTCCAGACCCTCGTGGCCCGACATCCCTGGATCGACCGCCAGAGCCCCGTCCTGCTGGCTGACTATGTCGTCGCTGACACTGGCACTGGCCTGGTGCATACCGCGCCCGATCATGGCGTGGACGACTTCAACCTGGCCCACCACCTCGGCCTCCTCCAGCTGGTGGGCCCCGATGGGAAGTTCCTTCCCGCGGTGGATGACCCCGAGTTGGAGGGGAAGAACATCTTCGAGTGCAACCCGCTGGTGGTGGATAAGCTCCGCCGCATCGGGGCGCTGCTCCACGAGGAGACGCTGACCCACAGCTATCCCCACTGCTGGCGCACCAAGACGCCCATCCTCTTCCGAGCCACCGAACAGTGGTTCATCACCATGGATTCGGAGCTGGCCGGGAAGGGCCGCACCCTCCGCGAGCTGGGCATCGAAGGCGTCGAGCAGACCCAGTGGATCCCCGCCCAGGGCCAGAACCGCATCCACGCCATGATCGCGGGGCGACCCGACTGGTGCATCAGCCGCCAGCGCGCCTGGGGCACGCCCATCACCGTGCTGCGTTGCGAAGCCTGCGGCGAGCCCCTGGTGGCGGACTCCATCTTCGAGATCGCCTCGGCGGCCATCGAGAAGGGTGGCATCGAGGCCTGGGCAGAGCTCCCTGTCGAGCAGCTGCTGCCTGCGGGTGCCGTGTGCAAGTGCGGCTCCAAGGCCTTCCAGAATGAGACGGACATCCTCGATGTGTGGATCGATTCGGGCGTCAGCGCCTCCGTGGTGTGCGAAGCCCACCCGGAGCTGAGCCGCTCCGACTACAGCCAGTTCATCTACCTGGAAGGCTCGGACCAGCACCGCGGCTGGTTCCACAGCTCGCTACTCTTCAATCTGGCCGCCACCGGCACCAAGCCCTACAAGCAGGTGGTCACCCACGGCTTCGTGCTGGACGGCAAGGGCCAGAAGATGTCCAAGAGCCTGGGCAACGTCATCACCCCCGAGGAGATCCTCAAGACCCTGGGTGCCGACATCCTGCGCTGGTGGGCCGCCAGCTGCGACTACAGCGAGGACATCCGCATCTCCAAGGAGATCCTCGACCGCAGCGCCGACGCCTACCGCAAGATCCGCAACACCTTGCGCTTCCTGCTGGGGGCCCTGGCGGATTTCGACCCGGCGAAGGATGTCGTGGCCGAGGCGGATCTGGCGCCTCTCGACCGTTGGGTGCTCGAAGCCTTCGCCCGCACCACGGTGGAAGCCCGGGACGCCTACACGCGCTTCGAGTTCCACTGCGCCACCCAGGCCATCCACGGGTTCTGCCAGCTGGAGCTCTCGGGCCGCTACTTCGAAATCATCAAGGACCGGCTCTACTGCGACGCGCTCGATTCCGCCCGCCGCCGCAGCTGCCGCGCCACCTGCTGGGAGCTGGCGAAGGGGCTCTGCACCCTGCTGGCACCGGTCATGAGCTTCACCGCCGACGAGGCCTGGGAGCAGATCCCCGGCGTCGAGGGCAGCGTGCACGAGCAGCGGTTCCCTGAGCTCGGCGGCACGGCTGCTGAGCCGAAGTGGGAAAAGCTTTGGGCGGTGCGTGAAGCCGTCCAGGCGGCGATGGAACCCCACCGTGCCGCCAAGACCATTGGCACCAGCCTGGATGCGGCTGTGGAGATCACGCTGAAGGATCCGTCCGAATGGGACCTATTGGATACCCTCGGAGAGTCCCTGGACGACCTGCTGGTGGTGTCCTCCATCGCGCGAAGCGCAGCTTCGAGCGCGGCCATCGGGCCCATCGTCACCGTCACCACCCATGAGGGGCAGAAGTGCCCCCGCTGCTGGAACCACAAGGGTGGCCATGGAGCCGGCGAGGATGCCGCGCTCTGTGTGCGCTGCGCCTCGGTGGTGGGCTAGTGCGCCGCCTCCTCTGGCTGCTCCTGCCGGTTTCGGCGCTGATCGCCGATCTCGGCTCCAAGGCCTGGATCCTGCGGACGATCGGGGAGGGGGAATCCCTGCCTGTCATCAAGGGATTCTTCTATCTGACACTGGGCTTCAACCGGGGCGCCATCTTCGGCAGCCTGACCTGGCTTCCCGCCACGGCGCGGTACGTGCTCTTCGCCTTGGCCGGGCTGGCCGCGCTCGTCTACTTCGGCCGCCTCTTCCTGGCGAGGGAGACCCCGGCCTGGGAGCGCTTCGCGCTGGGGCTCATCCTGGGCGGCGCCATGGGGAACGGCATCGACCGCCTCTACCGCGGCGCGGTGGTGGACTTCCTCGACTTCGTGTTCGGCACCTGGCACTACTGGACCTTCAACCTCGCCGACAGCTTCATCCTCGTGGGGGCCATCCTCTATGGCCTGCGGATGATCCTGGCGCCGAAGGTCGAACCACACAAAAAAGAGAACTGATTGACCACGAAGACAGGAAGACCGCGAATAAGGACCTGTTCTTTGCTTCGTGGTCTTGGTGGTCTTCGTGGTGAATTCGCCTATGGCCTGCGGATGATCCTGGCGCCGAAGGTCGAACCACACAAAAAAGAGAACTGATTGACCACGAAGACAGGAAGACCGCGAATAAGGACCTGTTCTTTGCTTCGTGGTCTTGGTGGTCTTCGTGGTGAATTCGCCTATGGCCTGCGGATGATCCTGGCGCCGAAGGTCGAACCCAAAAAAAAGAGAACTGATTGACCACGAAGAGGAGCTCTTGCTCTGTGTGGCTGCCCACAGGAAGACCGCGAATAAGGACCTGTTCTTTGCTTCGTGGTCTTGGTGGTCTTCGTGGTGAATTCGCCGCCCTACTGGGCCTCGATGGCCTTCAGCAGCGCGAGGTCCTTGGGCAGCTGATCCACCTCGGCGAGCCGGGGCACGAGGCGCTTCCAGAAGGGCTCGGCGGCGAAGACCTGCTTGAAGATGGGCAGGGCTTCGTTCCGCTTGCCGCTGGAGGCCAGGGCCACGGCCTGCCAGAAGGGCATCTCCCAGATGCCGGGGGCCAGCTTGGCAGCAGCCTCATAGGCGGCCTTGGCTTCGGCCCATTTTCCGGCGGTGACGAAGCCGTCGCCTTCGTCCATGAGCCGGTAGGCCCGGCGCAGCTGGATGAGGCGAGCGAGTTCCTTCAGCGGATCCGGGTGGTCCTCGACCCGCAGGTCGAAGAGCCGGTCGTTCCAGGGCTGTCCTGAGGGTTTGCCCTTCACGATGAGGATGGCCGCGCTCTGCTGGCCGCGGAGGTCGCCGCCCTCGGCCTGGGCAGCGCGAAGGGCCGCCAGCAGGCGATCCGCGAGGTCGCCCTTGGTCGCGCGGAAGGCCCTGGCCATGGCGGGCCAGACCGTGGCCTTGTCCATGAGGTTGGCTTCCACGGTGAAGCCCTCGCCCACCTCGTGTCCCGCCGCCTGGATGCACTTGGCCCCGGTGTGCGCCGCGGCGCGGCCCTGGGCGTCCACCATGGCCACCTGCCGCACCTCGCGGTCCGAGTCGGCCGTCAGCAGGGCCTTCATGGCTTCGGGGGCGGACTTCCCCGCCTTCATGAGCGCGAGGCCCAGGGGGCCGTAGCTGGGCTCCGTGAAGCTCTGGGTGGCCACCGCGCCCACGCCCGGCTCGGCCCAGGGCACCGCCGATCCCACCGAGAACCAGTGGCTCTGCACCGCCACGCCCAGGTCCCCCGTCACCGGATCCCGGGCCACGATGGAATAGGTGTGGACGGGGCGGCGGGGGGCCTCTCCCGCGCTTCCACTCAGCGCAAAAACGGCCAGCAGGAACAGGGCGGGGCATCGCATGGGGACTCCATCCAGGCTTGGGGTATGGGTCATCCTAGATGCTTCTGGGGCGGCTGGCCCAGTCCGGCTGGTACGATGGTCCTCATGAATCGATGGATCGCCTTCCTCCTCTCCAGTGCCCTGGCGCTGTCCGCCCAGACGCCCGACGCCTACACGCAAGCCGTGAACGCCTGGCATGCGGGGCGGGAGGCGCGACTGGCCGCCGAGGATGGCTGGCTGAGCCTCATCGGTCGGGATTGGTTGAATCAAGGCGAGAACACCATCGGCTCGGCTCCGGGATCCACGGTGCTTCTGCCCGGGTGGGCCGCGCCGGCCAAGGCTGGTCTGTTTGTCATGGAAGGCACGACGGTTCGGTTCAGGCCCTTGCCCGGCAGCGGCCTGCTGCTCAACGGCAAACCTGCGACCGAAGCCGTGCTGAAGTCTGACGCCGACGGAACGCCGGATGTGCTCTCGGCCGGCCGGGTGAAGTTCTACCTGATCCGCCGCGGAACTCACCTGGGTGTGCGCGTCAAGGATCCCGAGAACCCTGCGCGCAAGGCCTTCCATGGCGTGCCCCGCTATCCAGTGGACGCGGCCTGGCGCGTAGAGGCCGAGTTCATCCCCTACGCCACGCCGCAGGTCCGGGCCATCCCCACGGTGCTGGGCACCACACAATCCATGACTGCTCCAGGCCTCCTCACGTTCAAGGTGGGGGGCCGTGAGGTCTCGCTGGAACCCATGCTGGAGGAAGGCGAGCACCCCGAGCTCTTCCTCATCTTCAAGGATGCCACCAGCGCCCACGGCACCTACCCGGCTGGACGATTCCTCTATGCCGACCTGCCGAAGGGCGGCAAGGTCACCCTGGATTTCAACCGGGCCATCAATCCCCCCTGCGCCTTCACCTTGTTTGCCACCTGCCCTCTGCCGCCCAAGAGCAATTTCCTGGATTTCCCCGTTCCCGCCGGCGAGAAGGAACCTGAGGGCCACTGATTCGGCCATGCCCTGCGTGGCCATAGGCTGCCAACGGTGATTGTTTCCACTCCCCATCCGAGTCCCGATCCGGGTGGTTTGTCTGGCGAATGGACGATGTCTGACTTTGCATGGTTGCTGAAGGTGGCGGGCCTGGCCTGGGTCGGCTGTTCCATTTGCGTGGGCCGCACGGTGGACAACGCGCCCCGACCCAAGGGCGTCGAGGGTGGGGTGAATGGCCTCGAACCCATGGCGGGTTTCCAGGTCGTCATGGCACGCCAGGCCGCGGAGAAGGGGGATCCCCGCGCCCAGTTCACCCTCGGCTGGTGTCATGCCACGGGGCAGGGCGCCCCCCGTGACGATGCCCAGGCGGCGGCCTGGTATGGCAAGGCGGCGGCCCAGGGACTGCCGGAAGCCCAGTTCAACCTCGGGTTGATGCTGCTCCTGGGCACGGGCATCCCCAGGGATGACGCCCGTGCCGTGGCCTGGTTCCGCAAGGCCGCCGACCAGGGGCTCGCCCCAGCCCAGTACCACCTGGGGCTCTGCTACAACCTCGGACGGGGGGTGGAGAAGGACCCGGTCCAGTCGGACCAGCACCTGCAGAAGGCGGCCGAGCAGGGACACGCCCTCGCGCAGTACCTCCACGCCGCGAACTGTCTGGATGGGAAGGGGCGGTCGAAGGACCTGCCGCGTGGGGCGGCCTACTCGCGAAAGGCGGCGGAGCAGGGCCTGGTGAAGGGCCAGTGGCAGTGGGGCGTGTGCCTCTCCGATGGGATCGGCGTGCCCAGGGATGAGGCTGAAGGCGTCCGGTGGATCCAGAAGGCCGCGGCCCAGGGCGACCTCCCTTCCATGGTCTCCCTGGGGCTGGCCCATGGTCTTGGCCGGGGCGTGGCGAAGGACCCCCGGGAGGCCCTCGCCTGGTTCCGGAAGGCCTCTGACCTGGGGGATGCCTCCGCGCGCTACCACCTCGGCATGTGCCATAGCAACGGCCTTGGCGTGCCGGCCGATGACCGGGAGGCGGTGCGCTGGTTCACGGTGGCGGCGGAGCAGGGTGATGCGCGCGCCCAGGCCGCCCTCGGGTCCGCCTACCATGCCGGGCGTGGCGTGGCCAGGGATGACGCCGAGTCCTTCCTCTGGACCTGGAGGGCCGCCGAGCAGGGGCTGCCACTCGGGTGCTTCAACCTGGGCCTGTCCTATGAGTTCGGCTGGGGTGTGCCCATCAACGAAAGCTCGGCCAACTGGTGGTATCGCAAGGCGGCAGACCAGGGGGATGCCAGGTCCCAGTTCAACCTGGCCCTCCGGTTGGAGCAGGGCAAGGGGGCCCGTCAGAATCTTCCCCAGGCCGTGGACCTCTACCGGAAGGCAGCCGAGCAGGGCCTCGCCGTGGCCCAGCTCAACCTGGGCGTGTGCCTTTCCACGGGGCGGGGTGTGGCCCGAGACTCTTCCGAGGCCACGACCTGGTACCAGAAGGCTGCAGCCCAGGGGGTCCCGGACGCCTGGTTCAACCTCGGGCTGGCCCATGTGTCAGGTGCGAAGTCCACTTGGAAACCGAAGCAGGCCGAGCCCTTGTTTCGAAAGGCCGCCCTCCATGGGCTGGCCAGGGCCCAGGTGGCGCTGGGCAACCTCCATGCGGAAGGGCTGCTGGGCGCGAAGAACCTGGTCGAAGCCCATGCCTGGTTCAACCTCGGCGCCGCCCAACCCGGCGAGGCGCAGGCTCGGGCGCGGACGTTCCTGGACAAAGCCACGCGCCGCATGTCGGCGGATCAGATCGCCAGGGCCGGGCGGCGGCTGGATCAGCTGCGGATGGAGATGGCGGCGATCCAGGCCGAGGCCACCCGGCATCAAACGGCATCCTGAGCCACCGGCACACTTCCACCGGGCGCGGGCCATCACGCACGAAGCTTTGGCCGCCGCCGCAGGCGGTCAGGAGGCGGGCAGTTCCAGCATGAACACGCTTCCCTGCGGGGGGTTCTCCTCGACCCAGATCCGACCCTGGTGGGCTTCGGCCACCAGCTGACAGAAGGCCAGGCCCAGGCCCGAGCTGGAACGGGAACCCGAGAGCCCTTCTTCGAGACGAACGAACTTCTCAAAGATCTGCTCGCGCATATGCTCCGGGATGCCCCGGCCCTGATCGCGGACCTCCAGGCGGACGCCGCCCTCCGTGCGCTGGGCCTCAAGCCGGGTGCGGCATCCCGGGGCCGAGTATTTCAGGGCGTTGTCGAGCAGGTTCAGCAGAAGCCGCCGGAGGAACTCCTGATCCGCCTCGATCTCAAGATCGGGGGGGCAGTGCCAGGCCAGTTCATGCCCGCGGGACAGGGCCAGGGACTCCACCTCCTTGAGCACGGAGGGGATCCAATGGCGAAGCGGGATCCGCGTCTTGTGGAGCTCCAGGCCGACCTGCTCGCCACGGCCGATGTCGAGGATGTTCTGGATCATCCGGCCCATGTACTCGGAGGTGTCACGCAGGCGGCGGAGCTGGGTCTGGGAGATGGCGGCGCCATCCTCCCGCTCGTCGAGGAGCTGCAGGCCGGCCTGGATGGCCGAGAGGGGATTCTTCAGATCGTGGACGATGAACTCGAAGATCTGCTCCCGCTGCTTCTGGAGGTCGAGCAGGGTGTCCCGCTCTGCCTGGATCTCGGCCTGGAGCCGCTTGAGCCGCATGAGGCTGCGGATCCTGACGACCAGCTCCGCCGAGGGGACGGGCTTCCGGAGGAAATCGTCCCCCTTGACCTGGAAGGCCAGCGAGTGGATGTCCGGGCGCTCGTCCCCGGTCAGGAAGATGATGGGCAGCAGGTCCCCGTTGGGAAGCTCGCGGATCTGCCGGCAGACCTCCAGCCCATCCATGCCGGGCATCTGGATGTCCAGGAGGACCAGGTCCGGCTTGTAGGACCCGAGAATCCCCAGCGCTTCAATACCGCCATCGACGGTTTCCACCTGGTAGTAGGCGCGTTCCAGCATGGCCCGGAGGCTGCGGCGCGTGAGGGCGTCGTCGTCGACCACCAGGATGCGGGCCCCGTGATCGGCCCGGCGGATGAAAATGGGTCCTGCTTCCATGACTTGCCCTCAGGGCGTTTTTCGGGAAGCAGGCGGTGTCCCTTGAATTTTCAACCGCTGTCCATGAAAAAGACGGGTGGGTGAAAAATGACCATCGCACCGCTGAAGGCGGCAAGGGGGCTTCGGCTACCTGGCGACTGGATGGGAGAAATCGGCCCCCGTTATTCCTTTACGACACCATCGACATACACCCAGCGCCCGTTCTCGCGGACGAAGGTGCTGGTCTCGATGTGGAGGGTGCGGCGGCCATTGGACTGGAGGCTGGCATGGAAGGTCACGATGCCCGTCTCGTCGTCCTTGCCCCCCTTCTCCCTCCCGACGATCTTGAGCCCAACGGCCTGGACGGACTTGCAGTAGGCGGCCAGTTCCTCGCGGTTTTCCTCCGCCCGCTTGGCCTCGGGGCGGGTGGCGATGAGGTAGTCCGCCTTGCCCAGAGCGTAGGCCGAGAAGCGGGAGCGCATCAGCTGCTCGGCGGTCTCTGGAACCTTGCCCCCGGAGTGGTAGGGCCCGCAGCAGCGGTCATAGGGGTGCTTGGAGGTGCAGGGGCAGGGGCGGGACATGGTCAACCCTTCATGGGGATATGCAGGCCGATGGTTTCGGCGTGCTCGCGGGCGCTCTCGTAGCCGGCGTCGGCGTGGCGGAAGACGCCCATGGCCGGATCGTTCCAGAGCACACGGGCGATGCAGCGCTCGGCCCTCTCCGTGCCATCGGCCACGATGACCACGCCGCTGTGCTGGCTGTAGCCCATGCCCACGCCGCCGCCATGGTGGAAGCTCACCCAGGAGGCGCCACCGCCCACGGCGGTCATGGCGTTCAGCAGCGGCCAGTCGCTGACCGCATCCGAGCCGTCCTTCATGGCCTCGGTCTCGCGGTTGGGGCTGGCCACGCTGCCGCTGTCCAGGTGGTCGCGGCCGATGACGATGGGGGCTTTCACCTTGCCGGTGCGCACCAGCTCGTTGAACTTCAGGCCCGCCAGGTGGCGCTCCCCGGCGCCGATCCAGCAGATGCGGGCGGGCAGGCCCTGGAAGGCGATCTTCTCCTGGGCGGCCTTGATCCAGCGGATCATGCCCTCGTTCTCAGGGAACAGCTCCATCATGGCGGCGTCGGTGACGGCGATGTCGGCCGGATCGCCCGAGAGCGCGGCCCAGCGGAAGGGGCCGATGCCCTTGCAGAACAGAGGCCGGATGAAGGCGGGCACGAAGCCCGGGAAGGCGAAGGCGTTCTCGCAGCCGGCCCGGTGGGCCTGGGCGCGGATGTTGTTGCCGTAGTCGAAGGTGACGGACCCGCGGCGCTGGAACTCGAGCATGGCTTCCACATGCGTGCGCATGGAAGCGAGGGCGCGCTGCACATATGCCTCAGGCTCCTCTTTTCGCATCACCGCGGCCTGTTCCAGGGTCATGCCGGCGGGAATGTAGCCGTTGTATTCGTCGTGGGCCGAGGTCTGGTCTGTGACGAGCTGGGGGAGGTAGCCGCGCTTCAGGATCTCAGGCAGCAGCTCCGCGGCGTTGCCCAGCAGGCCGATGCTGCGGGCTTCGTGGGCATCCACGTACTGATCGACCAGGGCCAGGGCCGTGTCCAGGTTGTCGGTCCACTCGTCCAGGTAGCGGGTGTCGATGCGCTTCTGGATGCGGGTCTGGTCCACCTCGATGGCGAGACACACGCCGCCGTTCATGGTGACGGCCAGGGGCTGGGCGCCGCCCATGCCGCCCAGGCCCGCGGTGAGGGTCCAGGTGCCGGCCAGGGTGCCGTTGAAGTGCTGGCGCGCGGCTTCGGCAAAGGTCTCGTAGGTGCCCTGCACGATGCCCTGGGAGCCGATGTAGATCCAGCTTCCGGCGGTCATCTGGCCGTACATCATCAGGCCCTTCTGGTCGAGCTCGCGGAAGACCTCCCAGGTGGCCCACTTCGGCACCAGGTTGGAGTTGGCGATGAGCACGCGCGGCGCGTCGGCGTGGGTCTTCACCACGCCCACCGGCTTGCCGCTCTGCACCAGCAGGGTCTCGTCGTCGTTCAGGTGCTTGAGCTCCTTGACGATGGCGTGGAAGCAGTCCCAGTTGCGGGCCGCCTTGCCCAGGCCGCCGTAGACCACCAGGTCCTCGGGCCGCTCGGCCACTTCGGGATCGAGGTTGTTCATGAGCATGCGCAGCGCCGCCTCCTGCACCCAGCCCTTGCAGTGCAGATGGGTGCCGCGGGGCGCGGTGATGACAGGGGAATCAGAGGCAGTGGACATGGGGGCTCCAGCGGAACCCCCAAGTTTCCCACGCATCGCACATTCCGTCAGTGATGGAGATCAGCGGCGATCGATGAGTTCCTTGGCTGCGAAGCGCACCTTGGGGGCGCTGGCGTACTTGTCATCGTCCGCCCGGTAGCCCACGGGACACGCGCTGACTGTGGCGTAGCCGGTGCCCTTGAGGCCCAGGATCTCGTCGTACTTGGCCGGCTCGATGCCTTCGAAGGGGCAGGCGTCGATGCCCAGCAGGGCCGCGGAGGTGAGCAGGTTGCCCATGGCGATGTAGGTCTGGCGGGCGGCCCATTCGTGGATGACGGCATGGCGGGCGCCTTTGACGAGGTCACCCATCATGAAGCCCTTGTAGCCGGCGAGACTCTCCACAGTGCTGCCGCGCACCTCGGCCGTGCGGGCGATGAAGCGGTCCAGGTCGGTCTCGGTGATGTCCTGCTTGGCGGCGAAGACCACCAGGTGGCTGCAGTCTTCCACCTGGGACTGGTTCCAGGAGGCGGACCGCAGTTTCGCCTTGAGGGCCGGGTCGGTGACGATGATGAACTTCCAGGGTTGCAGGCCGTAGCTGGAGGCGGTGAGGATCAGGGCCTCCTCGAGGACGGCCCAGTCCGCGGCGGAGATCTTCTTCGTGGCATCGAATTTCTTGGTGGCGTAGCGCCAGTTCAGCTGTTGGAGCAGGCTCTCGCCTGGGATGGTGCTCATGGGTTCCTCAGGATGGAAGGTGAAACGTTCAGATGGCCTGCTGGATGCGGGTCCGGAGCTGGTCGATGGGCAGGGAGCCCACGATCCGATCCGTGGGTTCGCCGTCCTTGAAGATCACCAGGGTGGGCATGCTCAGGACGTCGTACTGCTCAGAAAGCGGGGTGTAGTCATCCACATTCAGCTTGGCGAAGGAGGCCTTGCCCTTGAACTCGGCCGCCAGGAGCTCCGTGATCGGGGCGATCTCGCGGCAGGGGGCGCACCAGGGTGCCCAGAAATCCACGATGGTGGTGCCATGGGCCACGGCTTCAGCGAAGGTCTTGTCGGTCAAATGGGGGATGAGGTCGGACATGCCGGGACTCCTGGTTCAGGCGTCCAGATTAACGGAATCAGGGCGTTTCGCCGTCATGACAATCTCCCGGGTCGCGGATGCCGAGGTCAGGAAACCTTGGCCCAGCGGGCACTGGCAGTGGCGACGCGCTGGCCGAGGCGCTCGGCGCCCCTGCGGTCGGCCTCATTGGGCTCGACCTCGGGGGCCACCTGGCCCGCCTGGGCCATGACGCCGCTGAAGCTGCCGAGGCGGTTGGTCCCCTCCTCGTTCTGGGGCAGGTCGGCGAGGCCGACCCAGACCATGCCGTGCTGCATGGCGAAGATCATGAGGGTCTGCAGGGTGTTCAGCTTGTCGCCGCTGGGGCTGCCGCTGATGGTGAAGCCCGCCGCCAGCTTGTCCTGCCACTTCCGCTCGTACCAGGGCTTGGAGCTGGCATCCATGAAGGTCTTGAAGGGCCCGCTGACGCTGCCCATGTAGGTGGGGCTGCCGAAGACGATGGCGTCGGCGGCCTCCAGCTCCGCCCAATGGGCCTCAACCTCCTCGACGGGAATGAGGCTCGCCTGGGTGCCGGGCACAGATTCCGCGCCGGCCCTCACCCGTTCCGCCACCACCTTGGTGTGGCCGTAGCCGCTGTGGAACACGATGGCGATCTTGGTCATGCTGCCTCCTCATCGGGCACTTGCATTTGAATAGCCCGTAACCCAAACTTTAGGTGCTTACAATCGAAAAGAAAGTAGGCACTATTTTGGAAGGTAGGCACCCAATGGTTCGCAAAGCCTGTTCCCTGGCCCCCAATGTGCTCAGCGCCCAGTGCCCCACGCGCCAGGCCCTGGATCTCATCGCCGACAAGTGGACCACCCTGCTGATCTACCTCCTCTCCCGCGGCAAGCAGCGCTACGGGGACCTGCACCGGCAGGTGGGCGGCATCAGCCAGAAGATGCTCACCCAGACCCTGCGCAAGCTGGAGCGCGATGGTCTGGTCACGCGCCATGTCTATCCCGAGGTTCCGCCCCGCACCGAATACGAGCTGACGAAGCTGGGGCACACGCTCATCGAGCCCATGGGGGCCCTCTGCGAGTGGGCCGGCACCCACCTGTCCGAGCTGGAGCAGGCCCGCAAGCGCTACGACCACCTGCAGAAGAAGGCCACGCTCAGCGCGTGAACCGCAGATCCTCCGGCGTGTCGAGGTCCCAGGCCCCCTCGGGGAAGGGGATGGTCAGCGCGTTCTCGCGGAGGAGGATGGGCTTGGCGCCCCGGTCGCCCTCCAGGGTCAGCAGCTCCGGGAAGAACCGGGCTGGAAGGATGGCCGGGATGCCTAGGCTGTCTCCGTAGGCGCAGGCGACGGGAACCGCTTCCTTCTGGGCGATGTGAAGCTGAAGGAGCCGCCGGAGCAGGGAGACCTCCACGGCCGGCTGGTCGATGACGAGGAGCAGGACGGCAGGCGCGGATCCAGGCAGGGCGGCGATACCCCGGCGGATGGAGCTGGCCATGCCTTCGGTGGCTTCGGGGTTGCGGACCACACGCACCGACGGGTCCAGTGCGCCGGGGTCCCAGTCGCCCACCACGGCGATTACGGGGGTGCAGCCGGCCGCCTGGGCGATCCGCGCCGTCCGCTGGAGCAGGGTCTCGCCGTCGAGGACGAGCCTGGCCTTCGGGCCGCCCATGCGCCGGCCGGAGCCGGCGGCCAGGATGAGCGCGGGGATCACGGCGTGGCCTGGGTCCGGGTGCCGCTCAGCGGCAGGCCGGAGCGGTCTGCGGCAAAGCCCTGGACCTCGGCGAGGATGGCCAGGGCGATGCCTTCCGGTTCCGTCGCACCGAGGTCGAGGCCCACGGGGGTGTGGAGCCGCGCGTCGGGATGCAGTCCTTCCGCCGCCAGCTCCCCCAGGAGCCTGGCCCCCCGGGCGCGGCTGCCCATGAGGCCCAGGTAGCCGGCCTGCGAGGGCAGGAGCAGGCGCAGGGCTTCCAGGTCCTTGGCGTAGTGGTGCGTCATGAGCACCACGGCGCTGCGGGCATCCAGGGGCAGGGTGGGCAGCACCTGGGCGGGGTGGCCTGAACGCACCGCATCCGCCTCGGGAAAGCGCGCGGGCTGGGCGAAGGCCGGCCGGTGGTCCACCACGCCCACGAACCAGCCCAGGGCCTTCGCCAGGTGGACGAGGGGGCGGCTGTCGTCTCCGGCGCCGAGAATCCAGAGCGCCTGGGGAGGGAGGATGGTCTCCGTGAAGCCGCGGTCCCGGCTTTCATGCTGGGCCAGGAGGGCCCGCTGTCCCAATCGCTCCGGATCCAGGGCGGTGTGGAGGATGATGCCGGTCCTGGAAGCCCAGGCCTGCTCGACCCAGGCCATCCACTCGGGGAAGCCCTGCAGGGGCTCGACCAGGATGTCGAGCACGCCCTCGCAGCCGCTGCCGCTGCCCCAGACCAGGTCGAGCTCACCACGGAGGTCGTACTGCACCAGCTTGGGCCTGCCCTGGGCCAGCGCCTCCAGCGCCCGGGCCTGGACATCGCCTTCGAGGCAGCCGCCGCTGAGGGAACCTCGCAGGGGGCCGCCGCCGTCCAGCAGCAGCCGCGCCCCGGTGCGTCGGTAGCTGGCCCCCTGGGCGCGCACCAGGGTGGCGAGCGCCAGGGGGCCCGGGCGCTCGTGGACCAGGCGCAGGATGTCCTGGAGCTCTTTCATTTGAACGTGTCGGCGGTGACCGGCACCCGGCGGATCCGCTTCCCGGTGGCGGCGAACACGGCGTTCAGCACCGCGGGGATGGCGAGGGGCACGGGCGGCTCGCCCATGCCGGAGGGCGCCTCGGCGCTGGCGACGATGACGGTCTCGACGGCGGGCATGTCCGCGAGGCGCAGTACCGGGAAGTCGTGGTACCCCGTCTCCACCGTGCGCCCCTTGTCCCAGGTGATCTGGCTGAACAGCGCGGACAGGCCGAAGGCGATGCCGCCTTCCACCTGGGCCTCCAGCCCGGCGGGATTCACCACGAGGCCGCAGTCCACGGCGCAGGTGATCTTGTGGACGCGAAGCTGGCCCTTCTCCACCGATACCTCAGCCACCTCGGCGGCGTAGGTGCGGCCGTCATAGGCATGGCAGGCCAGGCCCAGCCCCCGGCCCGCGGGGAGCTTGCGGCCCCAGCCGGCCTTCCCGGCGGCCATCTGGAGCACCTTCTTCAGGCGCCGGATGTCCACCTCCTCCTGGCCGAGCTTGACGATGCCTCGGCTGCCCATCAGGTCGAGCCGCAGCTGGAGCGGGTCCTTACCGGTGGCGTGGGCCACCTCATCCAGGAAGCACTCCCTGGCGAAGACATTGGGCACGATCTCGATGCCCCGCCACCAGCCGAGCGGCGTGGGGGCTTCCACCTCGGCGTAGTCCACGCGGATGGCCGGGATGGCGTAGGGAATGTCCAGGGCGCCGTTGGCCTCGGCGGAGGCCATGTCGGGAGATTTCTGACCGTCCATCCAGGAACGCAGGATCGAAGGCCCCGCGATGCGGTGCGCCCAGGCCGACAGGCCGCCGGCAGCGTCCAGGCCCGCCCGCATCCGGTGCAGGGTGGCGGGGTGGTGCAGGTCATGGCGGAGGTCATCCTCCCGGTCCCACACCACCTGGACCGGCCCGCCGCCCAGGGCCTTGGCCACCTGGGCGGCCTCGGTGCTGAAGTCCGTGCCCAGACGGCGCCCGAAGCCGCCGCCGATGAGGGCCACGTTCACTTTCACCTGCTCGGGCTTGAGGCCCAGGGCGGCCGCGGCGGCGGCATGGGCCTGGTTCGGGGACTGGGTTCCGGTCCACAGTTCCGCGCCTTCGGCCTGGAGCTGGACCGTGGCGTTCATGGGCTCCACCGTGGCGTGGGCCTGGTAGGGGAAGGCGTATTCGGCCTCCATCACCTTGGCGGCGGTGGCGAGGGCCTTCTCGGCATCGCCGGCCTTCCGGGCCTCGTCACCAGGGCTGGTCAGGGCCGTCCGCATCTTGGCTTCCAGCGCTGCGGAGTTGAAATCCTTTCCGGCGCCGTCGTTCCACGTGGTGCTGACGGCGAGGGCCTCGCGGCCCTTGAAGGCGGCCCAGGTGCTGTCGGCGACCACCGCCAGGCCCGTGGGCACCTTCACCACGGCCTTCACGCCCTGCACGGCCATCGCCTTGGCCTCGTCCCAGGCCTTGGGCTGGCCGCCGGGTACCTGGCAGCGCAACACGGCCGCGAAGCGCTGGCCGGGGCGCCGCATGTCGAGTCCGAACACGGCCTTGCCGGTGACGATGGCCGGGCCGTCGAAGCGGGGCATGCGCTTCCCCAGCAGCCGGTACTCGCTGGCCTTCTTGAGGGGCGGGTCCTTGGGAACTGGCAGCTTGGCGGCGGCTGCCGCCAGCTCGCCGTAGCCGAGCTTGCGTCCACCCGGGCCCAGGACGAAGCCGCTCCTTGTGGAGCACACCTGGGCGTCGACCTTCCACTGCGCCGCAGCGGCGGCCACCAGCATCTGGCGCGCGGCGGCGCCGGCCTTGCGGAGCGGGTTCCAGGTGCTGCTGACGCTCGTGCTGCCACCGGTCTGCATGGACTTGAAGTCCGCCCCAGGGTTCGCGGTGACGACCTCGATGCGGGACCAGTCGAGGTCCAGCTCCTCCGCCAGCGCCATGGGCAGGGCGGTGCGAACGCCCTGGCCCATCTCGGTCTTGGGGACCGTGATCCGCACGGTGCCGTCCGGCCGCAGGGCCAGGAAGGCATTGGGCCTGAACTCGGCCTTGGCGGCCTCGCCGGGCCTGGGTTTGGCCTCCAGGTGCAGGCCCAGGACGAGGCCGGTGCCGGCGGCTCCGGTCACCTTGAGGAACTCCCGGCGGCTGGTCATTTCGCACCTCCCGCGGCGCGCAGCACGGCTTTCCGGACGCGCGGATAGGTGCCGCAGCGGCACACGTGATCCGCGAAGGCCTCGTCGATGTCGCCGTCCGTGGGGTGGGCCTTGTGCTGGAGCAGGGCCGCGGCGGTCATGATCATGCCCGGCTGGCAGTAGCCGCACTGGGCCACGTCCTCGGCGAGCCAGGCCTGCTGCACCGGGTGGGTGCCATCCTTCGAGAGGCCCTCCACCGTGACGACGGTGCGTCCAGCGGCCTCCTTCAGGCTGGTCTGGCAGGACTTCACCGCCTGGCCATCCAGGTGGACGGTGCAGGAGCCGCAGACGCCCTGGCCACAGCCGAACTTCGTGCCGGTGAGGCCGAGGGTGTCCCGGAGTACCCAGAGGAGCGGCGTGTCGGCTCCGGCGTCCACGGTGCGGACGCGGCCGTTCACGGTGAGCTGGTAGGCGGGCATGGCAGCTCCTTCAGGTCTCGCGTGATGAGGCTTCCACCCTACGCCGGCGGGGGCTCCGTCGCAACGGGACTGGCCCTGGCATCCCTCTCGCCCTTCTCCCCCTGCTGTGTCGGGAGTTTGTCGTGCTGCGACGGTGGGTGCTTTCCCTTGGATTGCTGGTGGGCCTGGGTCTTGGGGCCCAGGCGCAGGATCGACCCGCCCCCCCGCCCACAGCTTCCGAAAAGGAACTGCAGGCTCCCTTGACGCTGGAGGACGGAAAACCGACGCCCGGCCAGCCTGCTGAGGCACCCCCCTCGGGCCTGCGGGCCTTCGGATCGCTGGTGCTGGTGCTGGGGCTGGCGGGCGCGAGCCTCTGGGCCCTCAAGAAATACGGTCGGGGCCGGATTCCGGGAGGCGGGGGCCAGAAGCTGCGGGTGGAGGAGACCCTGGCCCTGGGCGACCGGCGCTTCGTCTCCATCCTGGACGTGGAAGGCGAGCGGTTCCTCATCGCGCTGACCCCCCAGGCCATCAGCCTGCTTTCGCGCCTGGACCCCGGCGACCGGGGCGAGGCGGGCACTTTCGATGACGCCCTGCACCGGCAGGTGGACCTTGGGCGTCCCGTCCCCGTGCGGGAGATGGAAGCGATGCTCAAGCAGGGCGGGGGCGGGCAGTGAACCGGCTGCTGCGCTGGCTCCCCTCCATCCTCCTGCTGACGGCGGGCCTGAGCCTCTGCGCCCAGCAGGCGGCGCCCCTGCCTTCCGTCACCGTGGATTTCGGCAAGGCGCCCTCGGGCCCGGCCCTCAGCTCCAGCCTGCAGGCCATGCTGCTGCTGACCATCCTGACCCTGGCCCCGACCATCCTCATGACCGCCACCAGCTTCACCCGCATCGTGGTGGTGATGCACTTCCTCCGCCAGGGCCTGGGCACCCAGCAGACGCCCTCGAACCAGGTGCTCATCAGCCTCTCGCTGGTGCTCACCTTCTTCATCATGGCGCCGACGGCCCGGGAAATTAACAGTACCGTCCTGCAACCCCTGCAGCGCAACGAGCTGACCACGGATCAGGCCCTGGACCGCACCTCGGCACCCATGAAGGTGTTCATGCTGCGTCACACGCGGAAGAAGGACCTGTCGCTCTTCCTCAAGATCGCCAAGGCTCCGGCACCCAAGACCAAGGCCGACGTGCCCATGGAGTGCCTGCTGCCGGCCTTCCTCATCAGCGAGCTGAAGACCGCCTTCGAGATCGGCTTCATGATCTTCCTGCCCTTCCTGGTGGTGGACATGGTGGTGGCCAGCATCCTGCTCAGCATGGGCATGATGATGCTGCCGCCGGTGGTGATCTCGCTGCCCTTCAAGGTGCTGCTCTTCGTGCTAGTTGATGGCTGGTACCTGATCGTCGGCTCACTGGTGAGGGGGTACACCGGATGAACGAACTGGTGATCGCCCAACTCGGGAAGGAGGCCCTCAAAACCGCCCTGCTGGTGGCTGGACCGGCCCTGCTGGTATCGCTGGTGGTGGGCCTGATCGTCTCCGTGTTCCAGGTGGTGACGAGCCTCCAGGATCAGACCATCGCCTTCGTGCCCAAGGTCATCGCCGTGATGGTGGTGGTGGCCATCAGCTTCCCCTGGATGATGCAGGTGATGCTCCGGTTCACCACGCGCATGTTCACCGACTTCAACACCGTCGTCCGACAGCTGACCTGAGGCGGTCGTGACCCCCACCCTGATGAACACCTCCGTCTGGGCCATCACGGGCGCCAAGGCGGTGCTCTGGGTGCTGGTGCTCACGCGCATGACCGGCCTGCTGGCGACCTTGCCGCTCCTGGGCTCCGAGCAGGTGCCGCTGCAGTTGCGGGCGGCCCTGGGCGCCCTGCTGACGACGGTGCTCCTGCCGGTCATCCCCGTCCCGGCCAACCTCCCCTCGGGACTGCCCGAACTGGTGGGGCTCATGGCCTCGGAACTGGCGATCGGCCTCCTCCTGGGGAGCGTGGTGGCCTGGATCCTGGAGGCGGTGTCCTTCGCCGGGACCCTCATGGATACCCAGATGGGCTTCTCCTTCGTGCAGTTCCTGGATCCCGCCACCTCCCAGAGCACCTCGATCTCCGGCTCCCTGATGATGCAGATCGCGGCCCTCCTGGTCTTCCTCACGGGGCTGCACCATCACATGATCCTGGCGCTGGTGGACAGCTACCGGATCGCGCCCATGGGCCAGGGCGTGCCCCTCCAGGCCTTCGGCCTGATCACCCTGATCGGGCAGATGCTGGCCAAGGGCTTCCAGCTGGCCTTCCCGGTGCTGGCGGTGCTGTTCCTCATCGACCTCATCCTGGGCATCTCGGGCAAGTTCATGCCCCAGCTGCAGCTGCTGCAGCTGAGCTTTCCACTGAAGATCGCCCTGGGCATGACGGTGCTGGGCCTGGTCCTGCGGGAGCTGGCGCCCTGGCTGACCCCGCTCCTGGCCTCGGCTCCGAGGCTCGCCCTGAAGCTGCTGGGAGGCTGAGGTGGCGCAGGATCCGGGCAAGACCGAGAAGGCCACCCCCAAACGCCGGCAAAAGGCCCGCGAGGAGGGCTCCGTCCCGCGCAGCGCCGACTTTGATGGCGCCATCCTGCTCTGGGGGAACTTCTTCCTGTTCCTGGGGCTGGGCGGGGCCACCCTGGCCCTGATGGCCAAGCAGGTGGCGCACTTCCTTGAGCTGGCCAGGCCCGGGATCCTGGCGGACGCGGGGCGGGTGACCCTGCTCGGCGACGTCTACATGATCCTCGGTCGCCTCCTGCTGCCCTTCCTGCTCGTCAACCTCCTGGTGGCGCTGATCACCGGGTTCGCCCAGCGGGGCTTCACGGTCAGCGCGAAACCGCTCCTGCCGAAATTCGAAAAGCTGGATCCGGCCAAGGGCTTCCAGCGCCTTTTCTCCTCGAAGGCTCTGGTGGACCTGCTCAAGAGCCTGGCCAAGTTCGGCCTTCTGGCCTGGGTGGCCTATGCGGTGCTGGAGCCGCGAATTCCGGCCCTTCTGGGAACGCTCAAGCTGCCCCTCGGACAGTCCCTGAGCCTCTTCCAGACCACCGTCTTCGCGCTCTACCGCAATGTGATGCTGGCCATGCTGGTCCTGGCCGTGGCTGACTTCATCTGGCAGCGCACCTCGTGGGAGAAAAGCATCCGGATGACCAAGCAGGAGGTGAAGGACGAATTCAAGGACGCCGACGGCAGCCCCGAGATCAAGCAGCGGCAGAAGTCCATCATGCTGGCGGCGGCGCGGCGCCGCATGCTGTCCGAGGTCCCCAAGGCCACGGTGGTGGTGACGAACCCGACCCACGTGGCCGTGGCCCTGCGCTACGACGAGAAGACCCTCGCCCCGGTGTGCGTGGCCAAGGGGCTCGACCATCTGGCCCTCCGGATCCGGGAGAAAGCCAAGGAGGCTGGCGTGCCCATCCTCGAGCGCCCCGAGGTCGCCCGAGCCCTCTACCGTTCGGTGGAGGTCAGCAAGCCCATCCCCCGCGATCTCTACCAGGCCGTGGCCCAGGTGCTGGCCTTCGTGTACCGGCTCCGGGGGGCCGCGTGAGGTCCGCGCTGGAGTTCCCTGATCCATGGGCCGAAAGGGTATCGTTAGAGCAGCCAGAGGAAATCCCTTGACCCGGCCCATCGTTCCGCCCCATCTCCCAGCCCCCAGCCTCCTGCTGGTGGATGACGATCCCCTGCCCCGGGAGACCCTCTCCACGCTGCTCTCGGCGGAGGGCTTCCAGGTGGTGACCGCCTCCACGGGCGAGGAGGCCGAGGGGAAGCTCAAGGCCGAGCAACCTCCTTTCGACCTGGTCATCACCGACCTGGTCATGCCCGGCAAGACCGGCATGGACGTGTTGAAGTGCGCCCTGAACCGGAATCCCAGCTGCACGGTGCTGGTCCTCACGGGCTTCGGAAGCGTGCGGGAGGCCACCGAGGCCATGGAGCTCGGCGCCTTCGACTTCGTGACCAAGCCGATGCAGATCGACCAGTTCCGGAACACCCTCCGCCGTCTCATGGAAAGGCGGACCCTCACCCATGAGCGGGACGAGCTCCGGGACAAGGTGAAGGCCCTGACCGAGCGGGCGGAACGCCTGGAGACCACCCTGGGCCGCATGGAGATCCTGGCCAACCAGCTGGCCCCGTCCAGTGGGCCAGTCCGCTCTGACGCCCTGGCCGACCTGGAGCGTCTGGCCGCGCTGAAGGGGAAGGGGCTCCTTTCGGACGAGGAGTTCGAGGTGGGGAAGAAGAACCTCCTGGCCCGGTGGCTCGCATGAACATCCTCGGGGGCCGCGCAGGCTGGATCTTCCTGCTGGTCGCCCTGCCACTGCCGGCCCAGCACGCGTCCCCCGCCAAGGCGGAGGCCCACCCCCCCGCGGCGAAGGCGTCCACCGGGCGGATGACCGATGCCGATGCGGCGGAGCTGGCCAAGGGGGCCCTCAACGCCGAAAATCCCACCTCCATCCGGGCCGCCCTCAGCCGACTCAGGGCCCACACCTTCAAGTCCAGCAAAGTCCCCGAGCGGGAGCTGGTGCTCTATGCCCAGGGTGTCCTCGAAGCACGGCTGGGCAACCTTTCCGGCGCCACCGTGGCGCTGAAGAAGCTGGAACGCCAGTGGCCGAAGTCCCCTTTCATGGGCGAGGCCCACACGATCCTCGCCGAGGATGCCCTGGCTCACCGCCGGTACAAGGAGGCTGAGGGGCGCCTGCACCAAGCCCTGGCGGCGGACATCCCCTCGGAACTGAAGCGGAGGCCCCAGGAGCTGCTGATCTGGGCCCTGGTCGAGCAGGAGCGCCCCCAGGAGGCGCTCCCCATCGTGCAGTCCCTGCGACCCCTGGAAGGGCGGGAGAAGCCCAGCGAGCGGGGCCTGGCGGCCATCGTCGATGTCTTGTGCGCCGCCGGGGAGCGGGAGCAGGCGGCGGGCGTCCGCAAGGATTTCCAGAACCTCTATCCCAAGAGTGAGCTGCTGCCCCGGGTGGACCTGGTGTGGGGGCGACTCCTGGGCCGGGCTGGCGAGGCCCAGGAGGCCGCCCAGGTCTTCCGGAAACTTATCAAGGACTACCCGAGCACGACCCAGGCGGACGACGCCCGCCTCGCCCTCGCAAACCTGCTGACCGATGGCAGCCTCCCGGATGCCAAGGACCTGCCCAGTGCGGAAGCCCTGCTGGCCGAGGTGAGGAAGGGCGGCAAAGGGCTCCCGAAGCGGACCGCCCAGGTCGTGGAGCTGCGCCTGCTGATCGGGAAGCTGCTCTGGGAAGATGCCCTGAACCTGGTGGATCGCATGGATCCCGCGACCCGCGAGACGATGCCCGAGGTGAAGAAGCTCTGGGGCGAGGCCTGGAATGCCTGGGTGGGTCAGCGCCTCGAAAAGGGCTACCCGGGCGAGCTGCTGGCCCGCCTGAAGGCCGGAGCCTTCGCGGCGCTCGAGCCGGCCTCCCGCAAGGGTCTCGTCGAGCTGCTTGCGGCCCAGGGCCTGCTCGACCTGATCCCCCGTCTCCTGCCGGAGGCGCCGGCGGCCGAGCGGGCCGGCCTGCGGAAGGCCGCCCTGGCCAAGGTGCAGCCCGAGGCCCAGGCCCAGGCCGTCCTCCGGCTGCTTCCCCCAAAAGGGGACACTCCGGACGAAGCCCTCCAGAGGGCCCGCGCGGAAGGCGCGCTGGAACACTGGGCACCGCTCCGCGTCGCCCTTGGGCGCGCGAAGCCGGGCCCCGAACGCATCGCCGGGGTCCTGCGCCTGCTGCAGCGGCCAGTGTTGGCTCCGGAAACCGCTGCGCAGCGGCTCCAGGAAGCCGAGGGCTGGCTGAAGCGGGCCAGCGAAAAACCCGACGTGCGCGAACCCCTGGCGATCCTGGTGGCGGACCTCCGCTTCCAGCAGGGGGATGCCCGCGGTGCCCTGGCTCTCTATCCCGCCAAGCCCGTGGCCCCGGACCAGCGGGGCTGGGTGGCGCTGATGCGGGCCCAGGCGCTGGTCAGACTCGGGCAGCGCGACCAGGCCAAAGGACTCATCAAGGAGGCCCGCGAGGAGCAGGGCTTCAAGGGGCAGCGGGATGCCCTGGCCAGGAGTCTGGGAGCCTACTAGGCCGGAATCAGGTCCGGGTATGCTGGGACTTCCCCCCAACGGAGATCCTGATGCGCCCCCTGATCGCCGCCCTGCTGCTCCTCGCCACACTCGATCTCGGTGCCGCCGCCAAGCCGAAGGTCAAGCTGACCACGAACCTGGGCGTCATCGTGATGGAGCTGGAGCCCGACGTGGCGCCGAAGACCGTGGAGAACTTCCTCAAATACGTGAAGAAGGGGCAGTACAAAGGGACCATCTTCCACCGCGTCATTCCCGGGTTCATGATCCAGGGCGGCGGCTATGTGGACTACCTGGGGAAGAAGCGCACCGACGCCTCGATCCCCAATGAAGCCGACCGTTCCGCAGCCGCGGGCCTAAAGAACAAGCGCGGCACCGTGGCCATGGCGCGCACGCCGGACCCCCACAGCGCGGCCGCGGAGTTCTTCATCAACGTGGTGGACAATCCCGCGCTGGATTTCAAGGGCAAGACCAACGACAAGACCTGGGGCTACTGCGTGTTCGGCAAGGTCGTCCAGGGCATGGACGTGGTGGACCGCATCAAGGCCGTCAAGACCAGCAACAAGCGCAGCGACTTCCTGAATCTTCCCGTGAAGCCCGTAATCATCACGGATGCGGTGCAGCTGCCATGACCGCAAGGGCCTCAGGCGGGGCGCCAAGCTTGCGGAGGCTGCGCTCAAGCCTAGCCCGGTAGCGGGACCAGAGATCGTGTCCGGCGTGCTCGAAGCGGGCCCGGTCCCAGTCGAGCAGCAGGGCGCCTCCCGAAGGCGGCAGGATCACGTTCGTGGCGTTCAGATCGGGAGACCAGAGGCCCCAGTCGCAGAGCGAACCGATGAGGCGGCGGATGTCGGCGCCGCGCTCCGTGCTGAGCTCCCATCGCCGCGGCCAGGGTTCCCCCTGGGCCAGCCGGGTGATCAGCACGCCCTCCACGCCGAGGGCCCTGGGCCGCCACGCGTAGCCCACCGGCTCCACGGTGGGGAAGCCCGCCTCCCACAGGCCGCGGTGGATGGCATGCTCGGCGGCGAACCGGAGGTGGGTGCGGTAGGTCCGCTCGTTGACGTGGCGCAGCAGACCGCCGCGGCGGTAGGGCCGGAGGACGAGGTCACCCACGCGGAGGATGCCGCCCCGGCCGAAGGCGCCGGAGAGCGGGACGGGGTCGCCAGCAGGGACGATGCCCCCTGGTGTGCAGACGCGCCAGCCTCCACCCATGCCAGGCAGATCCAGGTTGAGGCGGCATCCGAGCGGCCGGAGGGGCAGGCCTGGCTCGAAGGGCCACTGAGGCGGAAGGGGGGGGATGATGTACGGGTCGTGGATCATGGCGTCGAAGTACAGCTTGCCGCGACCTTGGCAGGAACGCAAAACATGGAAGATGGAACGAACTCACGGACAGTTGTCAACCCGGAGTTGTACCGCGGGCCTGCTGCCAAATGTGGGCAGAGACTCAAGTGGCTTGTGCTGAAAGGAATTCCCGGGAATCACTCAGCCACTTCCCACAGTGGATGTGGAAATCGCTGCCGAGCCGGGTTGTCCATCAGGAGCCTCGGCGCGGTTTCTGCAGAGTGGGGGAGGCGGGTTCCTGTCCCATGCCCGCAGGTCACCACTATGCTGAAGACGTGAGCAATCGACCGACTCCTCCCGTCATTCCGGCCGCGGCCCTGGCCCGGAGAGGCCGCTTGCAATCCGCGCTGGAGCGCATGGAGACCCTCGGTCCGAACAGGGAACCCGCCTGCCTGCAAGCGCTCCGAACATTCATTAAAGGTGGCACCGCCGCCGACCTTGAGCCAGTGCTGGCGGCGGTTCGTGCTGCCGGCTTGGCGGAAGAGGCCAGTGAGCGGGTCAGGTCCCTGCGCCCAGAGACTGAAAATCAAGAGGCGGCCAAGACTCTGGCCCTCCGGCTCGCTCCGCTCGCGGCCGCGGAGCAACAGCGGCGGGCGGCCCGCTGGCAGCTGGACACTCGCCGGACCCTGATCCGGTTCAACTATGCGAAGGAAACAGGGGCCCTCGACTTCGACGATGGAGATCTCCACGCCTTGTTCCTGCAGGCCTTCCGCCTGGAGGGACTGGTGCTGGCCCTGGATCTGGGGAAGCGGCCCCGACCGCTCCTGACCAGCGGGCTTCCCCTGGCAGCGGGTCTCGGGAGTCGCTGCGAACCCATGGACGCCGTCCTGAAGCGGGAACCGCCGGAGGATTCCGCAGAGTTGATCACCAGACTGAATGGGCGCCTTCCCGAGGGATTGCGGATCGAACAGTGGATGTCCTTGCCGGGGTATGCCACCGCGCCCTCCGAACTGGCGCGGCTCTCGCGCTGGACCTGGAAGGTGGACCCTGGGCTCCGAACCCGCGCAGAGGCGGGGACGGCTGCGTTCCTGCAGGCGAGCACCTGGCCGTGGGAGCGGGGTCCCGGGAAATCCGAGACGCCCCTGGACCTTCGGAGGGTCATTCCCGACATGCGGTGGACCGACGCGGGACTCGATTTCACCACTCGCATGGGGCCACACCTGGCGGTCAATCCCCTCAAGCTGCTCGGCGCGGTCCTTGGCTTGGAGCCGGCCGACATCACGGGGCTCGTCCGCACCGGCGTGGATTACGACCCGGATCCGCGCCTTGGCCAGGCGGACCGCTTCGAGCCCAAGCTGAAGAACATGTACGAAGATGCCGTGCTGCTGGGTGGCGGCTCCAACATCGTCCTGGTAGACGAGGACGATGACGAGCCCACCATCCTAGGCTGAGACGTCCTTGCTGATGGAGAGCAGCAGCCCGAGGCAGATGAGGCTGGTGATGAGGCTGTTCGGGCCGAAGGAGATGAAGGGCAGGGGGATGCCCTTGTTCGGCGCCAGCGAGAGCACCACGCTCATGTTCATGAGGGCCTGTGTCACCAGGAGGAGCACGAACCCCATGGCGCAGAGCTTCAGGAAGCCGTCGCCGACCCGCCGGGCGATGCGGTAGCCGCGCCACAGAATGGCGATGAACAAGGCCAGGATGGCCACGGTTCCGATGAGTCCCGCCTCCTCGGCGATGACGGCATAGATGAAGTCGGTGTGGGCCTCTGGCAGGAAGAACAGCTTCTGCTTGCCACCGCCCAGCCCAACGCCCATGAAACCGCCGTTGCCCACGGCCACTAGGCTCTGCAGGGCCTGGTGGCCCTTGCCGAGGGGGTCGGCTGCCGGATTCAGGAAGCTGGTGACGCGGGCCAGACGGTAGGGGGACAGCACCACGAAAGCGGTGCCCAGCGCACCAAGGACGGGGATGGCCACCGCGAAGATCCATTTCGGAGCCCCGCCCAGGAACACCACCAGCAGGGCCACGAAGACGATGAGGAAGGTGGTGCCGAAATCGGGCTC
Organism: Candidatus Geothrix odensensis; assembly: GCA_016714685.1. Taxonomy (GTDB): domain Bacteria; phylum Acidobacteriota; class Holophagae; order Holophagales; family Holophagaceae; genus Geothrix; species Geothrix odensensis. The sequence goes on along the minus strand of JADKCH010000001.1, from coordinate 564,488 downwards.
CCGGAGGATGAGGGCGAGGGGGAGGAGGAGAACGCCGGCCAGGCCCAGCAGCTTCGGGAGGGCGTTCCGCCGGTTCGTCCAGGCCTCGCGGTGGCGGACCATCCATGAGGCGACGATGAGCACGGAGAGTGGCTTGAAGAACTCCGAAGGCTGGAGGCTCGCCGGGCCGAGCCGGATCCAGCGGTGGGCCCCATTGATCTTGGGACCGAAGAAGAGGACTGCGACGAGCAGGGCGAGGATGACGAAGTAGGCCACCATCAAGGGGCGGTGGTGATCCTGCAGGGCCGCGAGGTCGACCTGGGAGAGGGCCAGCATGAAGGCGATGCCGATGCCTCCGCCCAGGAGCTGGCGCGTGAGGAAGGCCGTGGCCGCGGCGTGGTTCTGGGAGGCCTTGATGGCCGAGGCGGAATAGATCCAGACCATGCCCACGGCCACCAGGGCCAGGGCGAAGAACACCAGCCAGCGGTCGACGGGACGGCGGACGTCGGCGGCCATGTCAGGCGAGGGTCAGGTCGCGCCGCGCCGCGGCTTCGAGTTCAAGGAGGGCCTGGTCCACCCAGGCGGCCTCCTGGGCCTCCACCATGAGGCGGAGCTTGGGTTCCGTGCCGGACCAGCGGATGACCTGGCGAACACCGTCGCCCCAGCGGGCGTCGATGGCGGCGGTGGCGGCGCCGAGTTCATGGCAGGCTTCCACGGCCTTCCGGTCCCGGGCCACCAGGTTGACGAGCCGCTGGGGCCAGGGCCGGAAGGTCCAGTCCCAGCGGTGCTCTGGGGTTCGGTGGAGCAGGGCGCGGAGGATGGACAGTCCCGCCGCGAGCCCGTCCCCGCTGGGCCCCACGCGCTTCTGGATGAGGTGGCCCGAGGCCTCCGCCGCCAGATCCCAGCCGCGCTTCGCCATCTCGCGCAGCAGGAACTTGTCGCCGACTGCCGTTCGCACAAAGGGGATCCCTGCGTGGTGCAGGGCCTGGGCCAGACCGCCATTGGTCATCAGCGTGCCGACGACGCCCGGTGGGGCGTCGCCGCAGGCCAGGCGATCCTGCGCCAGGAGCCAGACCATCTGGTCCCCGTCCACCACGCGGCCCGCGCCATCCACCATCAGGCAGCGGTCGCCGTCGCCGTCGAAGGCGATGCCCAGGTCGGCGCTTCGTGCCGTCACGGTGGCCGCCAGGGCCTCCAGGTGGGTGGAGCCGACCCCCACGTTGATGTTCGGGCCATCCGCGGGGATGCCGAGCCAGTGGATGTCGCCGCCACGGAAGAGCTCCAGGGCGGCCTCTGCCGTGGCGCCGTGGGCGCAGTCGATGACCAGGCGGAAGCCTGGGGGCAGGGTGATGCCTTCGAGGTGGTCCAGGTAGGGCGGTAGCTCCAGGCGGGCTGGTGGCACGGAGATCGTCGTGGGTTCGGCGAGCTCAGCGAAGGCCGCCTCGATGGCCCGCTCCTGGTCCTCCTCGAGCTTCTCGCCGAGCTCGTTGAAGCCCTTGAGGCCGTTGTCCTCCGGGGGATTGTGGCTGGCGGAGATCATGAGACCCCAGGTCTTCTCGCCACCGGCACTCATTCTCGCCACATTCCAGGCGACCGCGGGCGTCGGGGCCATGCCGAGCACCAGCACCTTGAGCCCCAGGCCCACGCCCAGGATGAAGGCCTCGGACATGGGGCCGGAGCTGGCGCGGGGATCCCACCCGACCACCAGCCGCCGGACGCCCGCCGTGCGCGCCACCTGGGCCCAGGCGGCGCCCCAGCGGGTCACCTCCTCCAGCGTGAGCGGAGAGCGCAGGGCGACCCCTCGAATGCCATCAGTGCCGAAGTAGCGGAGACTCACGCGGCACCTCCTGTGCCGCGCCCTTCGGGCTTCGGCTTCGCCAAATTGGCACTTCGCTCGTGCTTCATGCTCATGAGGCAAGGTTACCCGATGGCGTGGGTTCTGAAGACCCTGTAGTCCCAGCGTCTCGCCTCGGTGTGGGCTGCGGCCGTGAGCCCATCGCGCTGGTCCGGCGGCAGGTTCGGCGTTCCCGCGCGGGCGGCCAGGAAGCGCTTACGGGAGACGCCAAGGCAGAACCGCTGCACCGGCCATGCCAGGGCTTCCGGCAGGCGGGGCAGGGCCTCCCACAAGGCCGCATCCTCCAGGAAGGTGGTGCCGAATCCGAATCCCGGATCGAGCAGCACCCTGGTTTCAGAGATGCCCGTTGCCTGGAGACGGTCCCGGACGGCGAGCAGCTCCCGGATGGCCACTTCGCTATCCCTGGGAACGGGGTCATCGTAGGGTGGCATGTGGAAACCGGTACCTTCCCTGCGGCTGCGCATGGCGATGAGGCCGCAGGCCGATCCGCAGGCCAGGGCCAGCATGCCGGGGTCGGAGAAGCCGGTGACGTCGTTCAGCACGGCGACGCCCGCAGACAGTCCGCGGGCCGCCACCTCCGGGTGCCGGGTGTCCAGGCTGAGGGGGGTGGCGGGGAGCTGGTCCCTGAGGGCGGCCAGGACGGGTTCCAACCGGTCCCACTCGGTGGCGGCGGAGACGGGCGCGGCGCCGGGCCGGGTGCTCTCGGCACCCAGGTCCAGCATTCCCGCCCCGGCCGCCACCAGGGCCCGGGCCTGCGCCAGGGCCGCTTCCGGCGCCAGGAACCGGCCGCCATCGCTGAAGGAGTCGGGGGTTAGATTGAGGATGCCGATGAAAAGGGGACCGCCCTTCAGGAGCGGTCCCCAATTAAACGGGAGCATGGTCACGCAGGCTTGAGGGCCGGGTTGAGTCCGGGGTCCGTGGAGTGGCCCTCCTCCACTGTGGCGGGCGCGGTGGACGTGCTGCCGGCCTTGGGCGGAGGCAGGGTGCCGCCCTTCATCAGGATCTCGATGTCATTGCCGTCGAGCGTCTCGCGCACGAGGAGCGCTTCGGCGATGGCCACCAGCTGGTCCCGGTGGCTTTCGATGGCCGCCTTGGCCTTGCGGTAGTTGCGCATGACGAACTCGTGGACCTCGGAATCGATCATGCGGGCCGTGTCTTCCGAGATCTCGCGGTGCTGCGTGAAATCACGCCCCAGGAAGATCTCGTGCTGGCCACCGCCGAAGTTCAGCGGGCCCAGTTTGTCGCTCATGCCGTATTCCATGACCATCGACTTGGCCATGTCCGTCGCCTGCTGGATGTCGTTGGAGGCACCGGTGCTCAGCTGGTTGAAGAAGATCTCTTCGGCGATGCGGCCGCCCATGGCGATGGCGATGCGGCTTTCCATGTACTCACGGGTGGTGTTGTAGCGGTCCTTCAGGGGCAGCTGCCAGGTGACGCCCAGGGCGCGGCCGCGGGGGATGATGGTCACCTTGTGCAGCGGATCGCTCTGGGGCACCACGGCGGCGACGACCGTGTGGCCGGCCTCGTGGTAGGCGGTGATGCGCTTGTCCTCGTCGGTCATGACGAGGCTGCGGCGCTCGGTGCCCATGTAGACCTTGTCCTTGGCGTTCTCGAAGTCGTGCATCTCCACCCACTTCTTGTTGCCACGGGCGGCGGTGAGGGCGGCTTCGTTGCAGAGGTTGGCCAGGTCGGCGCCGGCGAAACCGGGCGTGCCGCGGGCCAGGACCTCCAGGTCCACATCGGGGCTGAGGGGGATCTTGTCAGCGGTGTGGACCTTGAGGATCTCGAAGCGGCCCTTCACGTCGGGCCGGTCCACCACCACGCGGCGGTCGAAGCGGCCGGGGCGGAGCAGGGCGGGATCCAGCACGTCGGGACGGTTGGTGGCGGCCACGAGGATGACGCCCTCATTGCCTTCGAAGCCGTCCATCTCGACCAGCAGCTGGTTCAGCGTCTGCTCGCGCTCGTCGTGGCCGCCGCCGAGGCCGGCGCCGCGATGGCGGCCCACGGCATCGATCTCGTCGATGAACACGATGCAGGGGGCGCTCTTCTTGGCCTGCTCGAAGAGGTCGCGCACGCGGCTGGCGCCCACGCCCACGAACATCTCCACGAAATCCGAGCCCGAGATGGAGAAGAACTGGACCTTGGCCTCCCCGGCGATGGCGCGGGCCAGCAGGGTCTTGCCGGTGCCCGGAGGGCCCATGAGCAGCACGCCCTTGGGGATCTTGCCGCCCAGCTTGAGGAACTTGGCGGGGTCCTTCAGGAACTCGACGATCTCCTTCAGCTCCTCCTTGGCTTCGTCGCAGCCTGCGACATCGGCGAAGGTGGTGCGCTTGGCGCTGCCGGAGAGGCCCTTGGCCCGGGCCTTGCCGAAGCTCATGGCCTTGTTGCCGCCCATCTGCGCCTGGCGCATGAAGACGAACCAGAGCACCACGAAGACCAGGAGGGGAGCCCAGAACATCAGCACGTAGGCGAAGTTGTTCTCGCTGGGCTTAGCGGCCTTGAACTCCTCGATCTGGCCCTCGGTCTTCCAGCTGAGGATGACCTTGCCCAGATCCTGCATGGGCGGGGCCACGGTGCGGAATTTCTCGATGACCTCGCCGGGCTTGGGATTGAACGGCTGCTTGTAGGTGCCTTCAATGTCGAAACCGGAAAGGGTCACAGACTTGTACTTGCCCGCCACGCCCTCGGTGTAGAAGGTCGAGAAGGGGACTTCGATCTGCTTGCTGTTCTGGGGGATCTGGCGGAAGGCCAGCACCAACAGGGCGATGATGCCCAACCAGACCAGCACGCTTTTCATCATGGAATTCAAAGGGTCACTCCTTGGGGCCGGAGCCCAGGTGGCCCTCCAGTTTACTAGGTCCGGGAAGGCAGCGGACCTTGTCTTAGATGCAGATACCCTGCCAGTGGTTCAGGGTTTAGGTGGAAATTCCCCCAGGACGAGGGTTGGCGGCCCTGGACGAGCCGCGCGACCAGCCAGGGCGCGAGGCCCCGGAGCAGGTCGGCCTCCCTCGCCCAGCCCAGTCGGCGGAAGGCTGATTCCAGCGTCCAACGCAGTTCCACCTCGTCCCAGCCCCCCTTTTTGAACACGATGCCTTCATCCGCGATGAACCAGCGGGAACCCTCCCAGCTGAGGACGAGGCTTCGCGCCAGCCGCTCCGCCTCCGCCGCCTGGCGGTGCGTTTCGAAGAGGTGCCGGTCCAGGCCTGGGGCCTCTTGCCGAAGGTCCACGAGCAGCGGCCGCCAGCGGTTGCGCGGGGTGAAGGGTTCGCCGTTGCTCGCGTCCTCCCGCCAGGGAACCTTCCGCGAGGCCAGGTAGTCCCGCAGCTCGGCGCGCCGGATCTCCGCCAGCGGGGACCAGCGCAGCTCCTGGCGTGGCGCCAGGGGGTGCAGGCAGCCCAGCCCGCCACCCCGGGCGAGGCGGATGAAGACGGTCTCAGTGTGGTCATCCAGCGTGTGCCCCGTGGCCACCACCGCGGCACCGGCCTGCTCAGCCTCCTGGCGCAGCCAGTCCCAGCGCAGCTCCCGGGCGGCCATCTCGAGACCGATGCCCTGCTCCTGGGCGTGGGCCCGGACGCCCAGGCTGGCCTCCGCCAGGTCGAGGTCCAGGGCGCGGCAGAGCTGGCGGACGAAATCCGCATCCTCCGCGGATTCCGGCCGCAGGCCGTGATCGGCGTGGGCCACCGACAAGTCCAGCCCCAGGCTCTTGCGCAGCGTCCAGAGCAGGAGCAGCAGGGCCACGGAATCGCCCCCGCCCGAGCAGGCCACCAGCACCCTGCCCGTGACGCCGTCGCCACGCCGCTGGATCTGCGCGAGGAGGTCGGACTCGAAGCGGTTCACTCAGACTCTTCCAGGCGGGCAAGAAGGTTGGTCAGAGGCTTTGCAACAGGGCGTTCGCACCACAGAGCCTCGGCCCAGTCGCACATGCGCAGCGAGCCCCAGTGCATGGCGCGGCCCAGGACCCCACGGCGGAAGGCGGGGTGCGCGATGCGGGTGACGGGCTGCGACGGATCCTGGTCGAACTGGCTGCCGAAGGCGTCGAAGGCCGCCATGCGGCGCTCCCACACGGCGCTGACATCCACCAGCAGATCGGGAAGACCGGGGTTCTCGCCACCGACCCAGGCCACGGCCTCGGGCCGGAACGGGGAACCGGGGCAGGGGTAGTTCTTCAATCCCGCGTAGTAGGCAGCCTCCCGGGTGAGGCGGTGGGCGCGGCGGTGGTCGGGATGGCGGTCCTCCGGTGCTGGCAGGATCAGGACCCGGGGACGGAGCCTGCGGAGCTCCGTCATGAGCCGCACCCGGTAGGCCTCCTCCTCGGTGAAGCGGCCATCGGGGAAGTCCAGCACGTGCCTGGTCACGCCGAGGATCCGGGCGGCCTCCATCGCCTCCAGGCGGCGTGTCTCCGCGGTGCCGCGCGTACCGAGGTCGCCGCTGGTGAGATCGAGGATGGCGGCCTTCAGGCCTCGATCCGAGGCCAGGGCCAGGATCCCGCCCACGTGGACCTCCACGTCATCGGGATGGGCCCCGATGGCCAGGATGTCGCATCCGTCTTGGAGGGCAGTGGGGCTCATGGTTCCTCCACGAGGATGACGGGGCGGGTTCCGTCCATGCGTTCGAGGATGGCATCGAGCAGGGCACCGGACCGCAACCATGGCACGCCCGGAATCACCCGCTCCTGGGGGCGCCCGAAGGGGAAGAGGGATTGCCGGAGGAACTCCGGATCGCCGCCCAGCATTCGGCTGGTCGCCTCCCGATGGAGTCGGCGATCCAGCTTCCCCAGGCGGGTGCGGCTGCGGGCCTGCTCACGCCGGAAGCGCTCCTGGATTGGGAGGGGCCAATCTGAATCCGGCGGAGTCTCCTGGACCATACCGGTCGGGAACGCGCCAGACCAGGAGTCGAGGCTCTCCCAGGCACCCAGACGAAGCGCATCCAACTGGTCAGGGGCGACGCGAAATCCGGCAGGCACGACGAACACGCTGGGGCGCGGCAGGATCTTCGGCGCGGGCAGATCCACAAGATCCCACAAGGGCTCGCAGAGCCGCCAGTAGGCCCGTTCGGAGGGGCCCAGCACCACCGCCGCGACCGGCAGCAGCAGGGACTGCATCAGGGGCCGGAGGGCGGCGCCCGGGCTCAGCCAGAGCCCCTTGGCGAGGGCCTCGCCGGGCTCCAGGCGCTGCCGCCGCCCCGTCCTGGGGTCCAGGGAAAACCAGGGAGCCTGGACCCGCGGGTCCAGCGGCAAGGGGGCGCCCTGGGCTGTCAGGCGGTCGGCCTGCTGGACGAGCCCCGCCTGTAGGTCCAGTGTCCGCCAGCGCTCCAGCTCAGACTGGATGGGCTCCCGCACCGCGGGATCGGTGGGGGAGAAGGGGCGGAGGCCGCGCTCCCAAAGGGGCTGGCCCAGGGCCAGGACATGGCCGCGCAGGGTGGGGTCCTCCGGCTCAGGCAGGGGTCCCCAGAGCTTCGTGGCCTCGGTCTGATGCTGGGGCGTCCAGGGCAGCCAGCCCGTGGCGGTGCCGGGGCGGGTGTCGAAGCGGAACCGGTGGCGCACCAGCCGGGGTCCGTCCCAGCCCACCACGGAGGCCACCTCTGCGCGGTCGTGGTCCTCGTCGGCCAGCCAGTAGACTGCCTCGGCCCCGGTGCGGCGGGCCTCGGCCAGGGCCGCCAGGGCCTTCGCGATGGCCAGGGCCGGGCTCCAGCCCGCGCCGATCTGCTGGCCGGTGGCGATGACGGGCCTGGGGTTCATGGGTGGCCCCAGGGGGACCAGGGCCATCGGGACAGCACCCGTTCGATCACGGTACACATGGGCCCCAGCCTACCCGATATGCGATGCTCGACGGGATGCTGAGCGTCGACCCCTGGGTCCCCCCCGTCTCGCCCGATCTCGCGATCCTCGCCATGGAGGCCGCGGATGAGGCGGGCTTGGCCTCATTGCGCGCCTGGCCCAGCGTGAGCAAGGGCGGGGTCAGTTTCGGTTCCCTGCCACCCTTCCTCTGCTGGCGTGGCCGGGTGGACGGCGCCTGGCATGTCGTCTTGTTGCAGGCCAGGGAGGTGGGGGCTCTGGTCCCCGGGGCCCGGACGGCGCCGCTGGCCCCAGGCTGGTTGGAGGCGCTTGATCTGGAGGCACTGGCCCGCCCTCTGGCCCGGCACCCGGATTTCCCCGGGGGGGCCTCGGTTCATGTGGTTCAGCTCCCCGGAACGGAGGCCTTCAGGGTGCGCACCTTCGGAACGCCCGCGCCGGACCTGGTGGTCGCCGTGCTGAAACGCACCAGTCACATTCAAATCTGGCATCTGGCCGATTAGTCAGGGCAAGGGGACCACCATGCTCAGCCTGGATCTGTCCACTCTCAAGGAAGCCGCCACGGCCGTGGCACTGGGGCTGATGATGGGCCTCGAGCGGGAGCGGAGCGGCTTCGAGCGCCGCCAGGAGGGGCCTGACCAACCATTCCACCGGCGGGCTGGCGATGAGACTTGGGAAAGGCACGGCAGCCTGGGTGCCCGAACCTTCTCGCTGCTGACGCTGCTCGGCTGGATCTCCGTGAAAGTCGGGGGCGAGAGCCTGGCCATGCCCATCGCGGTCATGGCCTTCGCGGCACTGATGATCGGTCTCTTCTACTTCGAGACCAGCTCATCTGATCGTGGGCTCACCACCGAGATCGCCGCCCTTTCAGCGCCGCTGCTGGGGATGCTGCTCACGCGCGATGCCCTGCTGGCGGTGGCCGTCGCGGTGATCGTCACCCTTCTGCTGCTCTCCAAGCCCTGGATCAGGGCCTGGATCCCGAGGCTGCAGCGCGAGGACCTGACGGCCTCCATCCAGCTGCTTATCGTCTTCGCGATCCTGCTGCCGATGCTCCCGGAGCACACCCTCGATCCATATGGCGTCCTTTCACCCCGCAAGGTGGGGTGGATGGTGGCTTTGATTGCAGCCGCGGACTTCCTGGGCTATGCGCTGAACCGGTTGCTGGGCGCCCGCCGCGGCGCCTTGATGACCGGCCTGGTTGGTGGCCTGGTCAGCTCCACCGTGGTGACCGTTTCCATGTCCCGGCAGGCCCGCGAGGACCCGTCCTTGAAGGACCCTGGCCAGGTGGCGGTGCTGCTGGCCTGCTCGGTGATGGGGTTACGCGTGGCCATTTTGGCAGGCGTGGTGGGCGGACTGACCCTGGCCAGGCCCTTGCTGCTGCCCATGGCGGCCATGGTGCTGGTGCTGCTCGGAGCCGGTGGGTGGATCTACCGAACGGGGGCCATGGACGCAACGGGGGAGGAGGTGGCGGTCCGCAATCCCTTCCATCTGAAGCGGGCCACGGCCTGGGGTCTGGCGCTGGCCGCCGTCCTGCTGGCCTCGGCGGCGGCCCGGGCCTGGTTCGGGGACAGGGGCCTGTTCGTGGCTGCCGGATTCTCGGGTCTGGCTGATGTGGATGCCATCACCCTGGCGGTCAGCAGTCAGGTCCGGGACGTGGGGTTGCCGGCGTCCAGCGCCGTGTTGGCCATCATCCTGGCCATCGGGAGCAACACTCTGGCCAAGGCTGGATTCGCCTGGATTTCCGGAGGACGCGCGTTCGGCCTCCGCCTGACCGCGTTGCTCGGGGGATCCCTCGCGGCGGCCCTGCTGGTGGCCTGGCTCCAGGCCTGGGTGCGCTGAGTTATTTCCCGCGGTTGCTCATGCGGGTGTGCGCCACACCACTCTTGCCCTGGGGCTTGGTGGAGGCTCGAACAGCGGGTTTGGGGCCGGCGGTCGCCTTGGGCTTCCCGGCCGAGGCCGTGGAGGCGGGCTTGTCCGCGGCCTGAACGGACTTCAGGAGGTCGGCGGGGACGAGCGGCTTGGTCATGGGGTGCTCCTGAGGTCCAGTCTAGCCGCTTCCGGCTTGAATCCCCGGTTCCCATGATGTGACAGGGTTCCTGGGAAGCCGCGCAGAACGGCGGATATGCTGGATGGAGCCGGAACTGCCGGCGCATCTTGATGGTGGGCCATGAGCGCAGAGGGATGGGAAGGATTGGCAGACCAGTCCCTGCAGGCCTTCGGCGCGTGGAGCGGTGCCTCCCGGCTGATCCGGAGGCGCCTGCTGGAGGCTTGGCTGGAGGCCCTGGCTCCGGTTCGCGAGCCAATGGCCCTGGAGATGACCCGGGAGACTGGTAAGCCCATCACCCTCGCCAGGGGAGAAGTCGGCCGGGCCGAGGCCACCCTGAAAGCCACGATCGACGCGGTGGCTTCGTTCGGAGCCGAGAGCATCCCCTACGACCTGATGGCCGGGGCGGACGGCTGCCGGGCCACTCTCCGCCGCTTTCCCCTTGGTCCCGTGCTGGCCATCACGCCCTTCAACTTCCCCGTGAACCTGGCGATGCACAAGCTGGCGCCGGCGCTCGGCGTGGGGTGCAGCGTCCTCTGGAAGCCCTGCCCCCAGGCACCCAGGACTTCCCGGCTTCTGTGGGAGAGTTTCGAGGCGGCAAGGCTGCGGGTCGCGGCTCCCGACCACCTGCTGCAATTGGCCGATCCGGACCCTGTCCGGGCCGAGGCCCTGGCCCGGGATTCCCGCATCTCGGCCGTGAGCTTCACCGGTTCGGAGCGGGTGGGCCGGCACCTCGAGCAGGTCCTGGCCGGGAAGCGGCTGCTGCTGGAGCTGGGGGGCAACGGGGCCGTGGTGGTGGACGAGGGGGTGGATGCCGCGGCGGTGGCCGGGCACCTCGCGCCGGCGGCCGTGGCCGGGGCCGGACAGAGCTGTTCCAAGGCCCAGCGGATCTACGTGCACCAGCGCCTCTGGGAGGCCTTCGTGCCAGCCTTCGTCAAGGCGGTGCAGGCCCTCCCCGTGGGCGATCCCATGGATCCCGCGACGGTGGTGGGGCCGCTCATCGATGAGGCCACCGCCATCCGGATGGACGCCAGCCTGGATCGCGTGGTGTGTGCCGGTGCCTCGGTCCTGCTGCGAGGGGTTCGTGAGGGCGCGCTCTTGCCGCCGGCCATCCTCACGGGCGTGCGGGAGGAGGATCCGCTGCAGGGGGAAGAGGCCTTCGCCCCCGTGACGGTGCTGACCCGGGTGGCCACCTTCGACGAGGGCCTCGACCGGGCGGCGGCCACGCGCTTTGGGCTGCGGGCCAGCGCCTACAGCCGGGACCAGCGGCATCTCCGCCTGGCGGAAGCGAAACTGAGGGCCGGCGGAGTCCTCCTGAACCTGCCCCCCACTTTCCGGCTGGATGCCGCGCCCTTTGGTGGCGTTGGGGCCAGCGGCAATGGTTTCGAGGGACCCCGCTGGGCCATGGAGGGCTTCACGGAGGGCCGCCTGATCGTGGAAGGCCCTGCGCTTTAAGTTCCGTTCCGGAGTCTCGACATGCCCCTGACCATGCCCTTCGAAGCCGGTGACCTGGTGGTGGTGGTGCTCCAGGCGCCCCGGGAGCGCATCTGGGGCGCCCTGCTCGGGTTGGACGCGGCGGGCATCGCCCTCCGGGGCCTGGACCTGACGCCCTGGGAGGAGGTGCTCTCCCTGGTGCGTACGGGCGAATCCGACCAGGTGGCCCTCGGCACCCGCTTCCTGCCCATGCATCGCGTAGAGGCGATGTACCTCGACGAGGCCAGCTCAGGCGCGCCGAGCCTGGCCGAGACCTTCAGGAATCGCACGGGCCAGGAGGCCCGCGCCTTCCTCGTCTCCCCCCCACAGCCACCCACGGCCTGAACCCTCACGGAGGAATCCATGTCCCACGCCAACCACACCCTCTGGATGGAGCGCTTCCGGGCCCGCGCCAAGGAGCTGCAGCGCCACATCGTGCTGCCCGAGGGCCGCGAGGATCGCACCCTCCAGGCGGCCCAGCTGCTGCTGGACCAGGGCCTCTGCCGCCTCACCATCCTGGGTGACCCCGCCGCCATGGCGGCGCGGGGCGCGGACTTGGGCCTCTCGCTGAAGGGAGCCACCCTGGTGGAGCCCGCCACGAGTCCGCTGCTGCAGGAACTCGCCGGCGCCTACTTCGAGCGCCGCAAGGCCAAGGGCATCACGGAGGCCCAGGCCCTGGAGTCCGTCCACAACCCGCTGTGGTTCGGCGCCATGCTGGTTCAGAACGGCCACTGCGACGGCATGGTGGCTGGGGCCCTGAACACCACCGCCGAGACCGTGCGCGCCTGCCTCCAGGCCATCGGCGCCGCCAAGGGCATCAAGACCGTCTCCAGCTTCTTCCTGATGATCCACCCCGACTCCACCTTCGGTGAACAGGGCGCGGTGATCTTCTCCGACTGCGCGGTGGTGCCCGATCCCACGCCGGAACAGCTGGCGGACATCGCCATCGCCGCGGCGGAGAACGCCCGCAGCGTCATGGGGGTGGAGCCCCGCGTGGCCCTGCTCAGCTTCTCCACCCGCGGCTCCGCCGAGCACCCCTGCGTGGACAAGGTCCGCGCGGCCCTGGCCATCGTCAAGGAGCGCCGGCCCGATCTCGCGGTGGACGGCGAGCTGCAGGCCGACGCTTCCCTGCTGCCCTCCGTGGGCCAGAAGAAGGCCCCGGGCTCACCGGTGGCGGGCCGGGCCAACGTGCTGGTCTTCCCTGACCTGGATGCCGGCAACATCTCGTACAAGATCGCGGAGCGCATGGGTGGCTGCGCGGCCATCGGGCCCTTCCTCCAGGGGCTCGCGAAACCGGCCAATGACCTCAGCCGGGGCTGCAGCGCCCAGGACATCGCCGACACGGTGGTGCTGACGGCCCTCCAGTGAAGCGGCTCGCCCTCTTCATCTCCGGCACCGGCGGCAACGCCCTGAACCTGCTCGGGGCCTGCCGAGAGGGCCGGATGGCCGGCCTGCCGGTGCTGGGGCTGGCCTCCACGGCCAAGGCCGGCGGCCTCGCGCGGCTGGCGGCTGAAGGGCTGGCCACGGTGGTGGTGGTCCGCAAGGACTTCGAGTCGGACGAGGCCTTCTCGGAGGCCTGCTACCAGGCGGCGGAGGCGGCCGGCGCCGAGGTCATCTGCCTCTGTGGCTGGCTGAAGAAGCTGACGGTTCCGGCCCGCTGGGCCGGCCGCATCCTCAACATCCACCCGGGCCTCCTGCCCCGGTACGGAGGGCCCGGCATGTACGGCATGCACGTCCATCGCGCCGTCCTGGCGGCAGGAGAGGCCGAGTCCGGTGCCACGGTGCACCTGGTGGACGACGAGTACGACCACGGGCGGATCCTCGACCAGCTGCGGGTTCCCGTTCTGGCCGGGGACGCGCCGGAGGACCTCCAGAGGCGGGTCTATGCCGCCGAGATGGAGCTGTTCCCCCGGGCCCTGGCGGCATATCTCTCGGAACGGGCCTAGACTGGGGGGATGATACCCCTCCTCACTGCCGACGAGATGCGGGCTGCGGAGCGCCAGGCCATCGAGGACTGGGGCATTCCGTCGCTGGTCCTCCAGGAGCATGCGGCCCTGGGGGCCCTGGCACTGCTGCCTCCTGGCGAGCCGCTCCATGTCCTGGCGGGACCCGGCAATAACGGTGGGGACGCCGTGGCCCTGGCGCGCCTTGCCCGATTGCAGGGGCGGGCGGTCCAGGTCTGGGCACCCAACATCTGGGCTGAATGGCGAGGGGATGCCGCGATCCAGGTCCGGTTGTGGAAGGGGCTCGGTGGCACGGTCCAGACCGCGGCCGATCCAGTCGAACTCATGAAGAGCTGGCGCGGCTGGGTGGTCGATGGGCTGTTCGGCCTCGGCACCACCCGTCCACTTGAGGGTGCGGCCCTGGCCTGGGTGCGCGCGCTGAACGCCAGCGGCCTGCCGGTGCTCGCCCTGGACCTGCCTTCGGGGCTGGATCCCAGTGCGGCCGAGCTTTCCGGCGAAGCTGTCCGTGCTACCCGGACCGCCTGCTTCGGGGCCCGCAAGGTCTGTCACGGACTGCTTCCGGCCCGAGACCACTGCGGAGAGATCTCTGTCATTCCCATCCCGCTGGACCAGGCGCCCAGGGCGGCCATGCAGCTGCTGGGACGCCCCGTGCTTTCCGCCCGGGAGTGGAACGCCCACAAGGGCAGCTTCGGCCACGTGGTCATCCGGGCGGGCAGCCTCGGCATGAGCGGCGCCGCCGTGCTGGCGGCCCTGGGCGCCCTGCGGGTGGGGGCTGGACTGGTGACGGTGTTGACTGAACCCGATGTCCGGGCCGAGATCGCGGCCCAGGTGCCCGAGGCCATGGTGCGGGCCTGGCAGGGCCTGGTTCCCCCGGAGGCCGACGTTCTCCTGGTGGGTCCGGGCGGCATCAGCCAGGTGCCGGACTGGGACGGTCCCCTGGTGGTGGATGCCTCGGCGCTGAAGGAAGGCGAGGGCCGGCGGTGGATGGATCGCCCCGGCACGGCCATCACGCCCCATCCCGGCGAGTTCGCCCGCCTCTTCCGCCTGTCCCGCCCCCTCCTGATGGACGAGCGCCTGGCGCAGGCCCGGCAGGTGGCCGCGGGGCGCCCCGGCGTCCTGCTCCTCAAGGGCGCCCAGAGCGTCATCGGCGGGGGCGCGCGGGAGGATCTCTGGATCAATCCCACGGGCCACCCGGGCATGGCCACGGGTGGCAGCGGCGATCTGCTGGCCGGCATGGTGGCGGGCTTCCGGGCCCAGGGACTGCCCATGCGCGAGGCTGTGGCCGCCGCGGCCTGGTTCCATGGCGCCGCCGCTGACCGGCTGCCCGGGGCCGGCCTGCTCCCCACGGACCTCGCGGGACTCCTGCCGGAGCTGCTGCGTGCCTGAGCGGTTTCTGGCCGACGAGGAGGCCACCGAGGCCCTGGGCGAAGCCCTGGCCCGGCTGACCCCTCCCGGCGGGACCTGGCTGCTGAAGGGTGGGCTGGGCGCGGGCAAGACCACCTGGACCCGGGGCTTCCTGCGGGGCCTCGGCGGCGATCCCGAGGAGGTCGCCTCGCCCACCTATGCGGTCCTGCATCGCTACGGCTGTTCCGAAGGGCGCCTGTTCCACCTGGACCTCTTCCGCACGGGTCCCGACGGGGCCTGGTCGCTGGGCCTGGAAGAGAGCCTCGGCGCCGGGGACCGCCTGGTGGTCGAGTGGGCGGGCGGAGATGGGCCCTGGCCCACGGGCTGGGTGGCCCGTCTGGAGCTCACGGCGCAAGAAGCGGGACGGCGGGCGGATTGGACACTGCCTGACGAGCCGGCCGCGCGATGATGGATCCATGAGCCTCGCCCTCACCCTCGCCGTTCTCACCTTGCTCCTGGCCGCGGTGGCGGCCTGGGCCAGCCTGCGCCGCCCCCCGGCCGACCCGACTCCCTTTGATGCCCTTCGGCGGCATGCCGACGAGCTGTCTTCCAGGGACCGTACCGAGTCCCACCAGGCCCTGGTGGCCCAGCTCCAGCCACTGGTGGCCGAGCTGGGCGGCATCCGCACCGCCCAGGCCGAGAAGCTGGCCGAGGGCTTCCGGCTGCTGGTCACGACCACGCAGGACGCCCTGAAGTCCTCCCGGGACGAGCAGGCCGCGCAGTTGAACCAGGTGCAGCAGCAGGTGGAGAAGCGCCTGGCGGCCATCCAGACCTCAACGGAGGAACGGCTGGAGCAGATGCGGCGCACCGTGGACGAGAAGCTGCACGAGGCCCTGGAGAAGCGCCTGGGCGAGAGCTTCAACCTGGTGGCCCAGCGCCTCGAGCAGGTGCAGAAGGGGCTCGGCGAGATGCAGTCCCTGGCCCAGGATGTGGGCGGCCTGAAGCGCGCCCTCACCAACGTGAAGACCCGCGGCGTCCTCGGCGAGGCCCAGCTCGGGGCGCTGCTGGAGCAGTTCCTCTCGCCCGGGCAGTACGCGGCCAACGTGAAGATCCGGCCCCGCTCGCCCGAGATCGTCGAGTTCGCGGTGAAGCTGCCGGGGGCCGAGGAGGGTGGCACGGTCTGGCTGCCCATCGACGCGAAGTTCCCCCTGGAGGACTACCAGCGGCTCATGGAGGCCTACGAGCTGGGCGACCTCCCCGCCGTGGAGGCCGCCGGCCGGGCGCTGGAGGTCCGGCTGCTGTCCCAGGCCCGGGACATCCGCGACAAGTACATCGCCCCCCCCAACAGCACGGACTTCGCGCTGCTCTTCCTGCCCTTCGAAGGCCTCTACGCCGAGGCCCTGCGGCGGCCGGGCCTGCTGGAGCGGATCCAGCGGGAGTGCAAGGTCACCTTCGTGGGCCCCACCACGCTCACGGCCTTCCTCAACAGCCTGCAGGTGGGTTTCAAGACCCTGGCGATCAGCAAGCAGAGCGGCGAGGTCTGGAAGGTGCTCGGGCAGGTGAAGACCGAGTTCGGGAAATTCGGGGAGTCCCTGGCCTCGGTCCAGAAGAAGCTCGATGAGGCCAGCTCCAAGCTCGGTGAGGTCTCCAAAGGCAAGGAACGCATGGAGAAGCGTCTGGCGGGGGTGGAGGCCCTCCCGGAAGTGGAGCTCCAGGGCACGCTGCCGGGCCCGTACCGAGGGGAATAATTCACTTCACAATCCCTGGGAATGCCTTAGGATTCGGGCAAACACCGGGGGGGTGATGCTGAAGGGACGCGAACGCCACGGGGCCGGCGAAGTCATCGCCGTGGACCGGAACTACGTCCCCATGCAGGAAGTCAGCCGCCGCCGCGCCCTCTGCGCGGTCGTCTCCGGGCGGGCCCATGTCCTGAATCCCGCCACCTTCGAGCGGCATGGCGACCTGGCCGGGAGGCTGGAGCTGATCATCTTCCCCCACGCCCAGGCCTGCAGCGACTCCAAGCTGCTGCTGGGGCGGCTGGAGCGCCGGGTCCTCCGGCGCGACCACTTCCTCTGCCAGTACGAGGGCTGCGCGAAGAAGGCCACCACCGTGGACCATGTGATCCCCCTCTGCCAGGGCGGCTCCACCACCTGGCAGAACCTGGTGGGCTGCTGCCTCGGCTGCAACCAGACCAAGGGTGGGCGCACGCCGGAGCAGGCGGGCATGGTGCTGAAGCGCCAACCCAAGGGGCCGAGGGCCCACCTCTTCGAGCGCTTCGAGGAGCTCCTGAAGCGCGCCAGCGCGGCCTGATCAGCCCGTGATGGCCCGGGTCTTCAGGTGCAATTCGGCCCATTCGCGGGCCGGATCGCTGCGCCGGGTGATGCCGCCGCCGGTCCAGTAGGTCAGCTGCTCCCCCTGGATCTGGGCGGTGCGGATGGGCAGAGCCAAGTCCAGGTCCCCGTTGGCGGAGATCCAGCCGACCGCCCCGCAGTAGAAGCCCCGCGGACCGGCCTCGGCCTGCGCCAGGTGGCCACAGACAGCGTGTTTCGGAGCGCCGGTGACGCTTCCACCGGGCAGCACGGCCCGCAGGAGCTCAGCCAGGCCCAGGCCGGGCCGGGCCGTGGCCTCCACGGTGCTGACCAGGTGCTGGACCGTGGGATAGGTCTCCACGGCCATGGGGCGGACCACCTGCACTGAGCCAGCCACGGCCACCCGCCCCAGGTCGTTGCGCACCAGATCCAGGATCATGGTGTGCTCCGCCCTTTCCTTGGGATCGGCGGCGAGGGCTTCAGCCGCCATGTGATCGCGCTCCGGGTCCCCGGTCAGCGGGGCACTGCCCTTGATGGGCTGGGAGCGGAGCAGTGACCCCCGGCGGGACAGCAGGCGCTCCATGCTGAGGCTGAGCAGCTGAAGCCCCCCGAGGTCCAGCAGGGCGCCGAAGGGCGGTCGTGCCCGCTGGAAGGCCATGAGCGCCAGGGCCACCGGGTCTCCGGAAAGCCGTCCTTTGAAAGGCGCGCAGAGGTTTGCGACGTAGAAGTCACCGTCCAGGATGCGAACCTGGATTTCTTCCACCGCGGCCTGGTGCTGTGCTTCGCCCCAGAGCGCTTCCAACTGGACCGAGGCGCGTCCCAGTTCAGCTGCCGGAGCCAGCCAGTCCATCCAGCGGTCCTGGCCTGCAGGAGAATCGACCCAGGACCAGCGTTCCGCCTGGCCATCCTTCACATGCAGGGCTTCCTCCACCGGAGCCCAATGTTGGCCCAGGGCACCTGCTTCCAGTGGCTTCCGGGGCAGCCCCGCCTCGTCGCAGGCCAGCTCGAAGGTGGCGGCGCCGATCCAGGGACACGACTTTCGAGCCACGGCAGAAGCCAGGGCCTCCCAGGGGGAGCCGGGCAGGGGGCCGCCGCCGAGCCGGTTCTCCCAGGCTCGGCCATTCCAGCGGGAGACCAGGGCCTGCCCGGGCAGGGCCAGGAGACTCTCCCCGGTGTCGCCGGTGTGCAGCCAGGCGGCGCCCCGCTGGAGCAGCCCCTGGGCGCAGGCCGGCCAGGAGGCGGGAAGCGGGAGGGGGTGGCGGTGCCGGGGGGCGAGGTCCATGGGACATGATCCCATCGGAACCTGCAACTGGCTCAGGTGGCTAGTGTTTGAAAAGTGGCTGTTATCAAATTGCATGTCTGTGACAATTAAAGCGCGAAAAATGAACTTTCCTTTTTTATCGAATCGATCTAGCCTCGTTTCCCAGGAGGAACTCCCATGCCTTCAGTGGATATCAGCTCTCAGACCGGTAAGGATTTTGCCGGAGATGCTTTAATCGTTCCGGTGTTTTCCGGGCGCGAGCGCCACCGCCTTCCACTCGCCATCAGCAAGGTTGCCCGCCAGGTGATGGACGAAGAGGATTTCAAGGCGGACTATCTTGAAGTTGTGCCGCTCCACCACCCCAATGGCGTGAAAGAGAGCCGGTGGATGGTGCTGGTCGGCCTCGGCGATGAAGAGAAGGTGACGCTCAACAAGATCCGCAAGGCCGTGGGCACCGCCGGGCGCTTCTGTCTCAAGAAGAAGTGGAAGAAGATCGGGATCCTCTCCCCCTCGACCTCCACCATCGACCATGACGCCGTGCAGGTGGCCGTGACCGAGGGCGCGCTGCTCGCGAATTACGATTTCGTTTCCTTCAAAGGCGGAAAGCCGGAAGCAAAACAGTTCACCTCCATCGAGATCTTCACGAATGGTGACGACACCCGCAAGGCGCGCCGCAAACTGCCCGCGGTCGAGGCCGGGGTGGCCGCCTGCCACCGCGTCCGCGACCTTGCCAACACTCCGGCCGGTGACCTCTACCCCGAAGTTTTCGCTGATATGGCCGTGAAGCTCGCGAAGCAGCACAAGCTCCACTGCGAGGTGCTGGACGTCCCGGCCCTTGAAAAGGGCGGCTTCCGCTCGGTGCTGGCCGTCGGCCAGGGCAGCGTCAAGTCCCCGAGGGTCGTCAAGCTGGAGTACAAGCCCAAGGAGAAGCCGAAGAAACACGTGGTGCTCGTGGGGAAGGGCGTCTGCTTCGATTCCGGCGGCCTCTCCCTCAAGGACGCCGCGGGCATGGAGACCATGAAGGACGACATGACCGGCGCGGCCATCGTGCTGGCCACCCTGGTGGCCTGCGCGCAGCTGGAGATTCCTGTGCAGGTCACGGGCCTGCTGGGCCTGGTTGAGAACATGCCCTCGGGCTCCAGCTACAAACCGGGCGATGTGCTGCGCAGCCGCAGCGGCAAGACCATCGAGGTCCTCAACACGGACGCCGAGGGGCGCCTGGTGCTGGCCGACCTGCTCCACCATGCCAGCGAGCTGGGCGCAGACCACGTGGTGGACCTCGCCACCCTGACCGGGGCCGCCCTCATCGCCATGGGCGACGGGGTCTCGGCGGTGATGGGCACGGACCAGAAGCTGGTGGACCGGCTCATGGATGCCGGGGGCTCCGTCGGCGAGTACCTCTGGCAGCTGCCCCTGGTGGAGGAGTACACCGATCTGCTGAAGAGCCCCCTGGCCGACCTGAAGAACATCACCGGCATCCGCTGGGGCGGGACCATCACGGCGGGCCTGTTCCTGCGCGAGTTCGTCGGGCAGGCCTCCTGGGCCCACGTGGACCTGTCCGGCAGCTGGTCCGGCAAGGAGCGGGATTACCGGACCCACGGGGGAAGCGGGGAAGGTCCCCGCTTCCTGCTCGAGTGGCTCATGGACTGACGGACCCGGGCGTCCTCTTCGAATGGGGGGCTTCGGCCCCCTTTTTTTCAAATGGATGGAGATGTCCCTCTTGACCGCGAGGCACGGATGGGGATTTATTGAGGACTGCCCTCACGTCACCTAAGCCCCCTCACCCCTCGGAGTTCCCATGGAAGCGATGGAGACCCTCACCAAGGCCGACCTCTCCCGACACCTGATGGAGCGGCTCGAACTGGGGAAGAAAGATGCCGACCTCCTGGTGAACACCTTCCTGGAGAGCATCATCGAGTCCCTCAAGACCGGGGAAGGCGTGGAGTTGCGTGGCTTCGGCAGCTTCCGCCTGCGGGACCGCCGGGCCCGGCAGGGACGCAACCCGCGCAGCGGCGAGAGCATCCAGGTGCCGCCCAAGCGCGTGGTGTACTTCAAGCTGGGCAAGGAGCTGCGCAGCAAGCTCATCGACGACTGACCCCTTTGTTTTCGACTGGAGTCCCCATGCGCCTTCGCAACCTGATCCTCTCCCTCCTGGCCGTTTTCGCCGTCACCGCGCCCGTCTTCGCCCAGAAGAAGATGTCCAAAGAGGAAAAGGCCAAGCTGCCCCGGCTGGCCATCCTCGACTTCAAGGCCGCCCCGGATTGCTGGCACGGCTGGCGCCACGGCGGCTGGGGCAACCAGATGGGTACCATCTCCAACCAGCTACGGGACCTCTTCACCACCGAGATCATGGACAGGGCCAACGGGAAGATCCGCCTCATCGAGCGGGAGCGCCTCCAGGACATCCGGGCCGAGCTGAACTTCCAGCAGAGTGGTGAGGTCGATACCGCCACCGTGCAGAAGATCGGGAAGCTGCTGGGCGTGAAGTACGTGATGACCGGCAAGGTCACCCGCTTCGCGTACAAGGAATCCGGCTTCAGCTCCGGCTGGGGTGTGGGCGCCCTGGTGGGCAAGCTCACCAAGGACAGCACCGCCGGTGCCGTGGCCGGCAGCGTGAACATCAAGAAGGCCTCCTTCACGGGACGCCTGGACATCCGCCTCATCGAAGTGGAGACCGGCGAGATCCTGTTCGCCAAGGGGGATGACGGCAAGGTGGACGACACCAGCGTGAAGGTCGCCGGTACTGGTGCTGAGGTCTCCTACGATGAGGAACTGGTGAACAAGGTCTTCGAGCCCATCGTCCAGCGCCTCGCTCCCAAGCTGATCCGCGCCACGGGGCAGGCCCACGAGGAGGAGTAGGACCACCCTCTCAGCGGACAGGTCGGGGCCTTTCGGGGCCCCTTCCTGCGTCTTGAGGGAACCATTGGTCAACGGCCGCCCGGATGGCATCCGTGTAGCCGGGTCCCAGGACCTCTGCGCAGTGGAGGTGCCAGGTGGGGACCTCGATCACGCGGCCACTCTGGAAGCGGGCCGCCAGGGAATGCTGGACCTCGGGTGGCGCGAGCCGGTCCTGGCTGGCCAGGAAGCAGAGGCTGGGCGTCGCCAGCCGCATTCCCTCCGTACGCAGGAGCAGGTCCGTCTCCTCTGGCGCGTAGCCGCCCATGCGTGCCGCTGTGACGGTGGCCGCGGCCCCGATGGGTGGGGCGAGGATGTGCCACCAGCGGTCCTCGGGCCCGCGCACCAGGCGCTCCGCGAAGCTGCGGCTGCTGGCCGGCGCGCCCTCCCAGATGAAACCAGCCAGGGGACCGCGGCCTTCGCGTTCCAGTTCGGCCAGGGCGAGGAGGCCCACGGAAGCTCCCAGGCTGCGCCCCAGGAGGAGGATTCGGCGGCGTTCGATGCCGGAGTCCTCCAGGTGGTGGACCATCCGGACGACATCCCGTGATTCCATGGCTCCAAAAGTGACGGCCGGGGCGGTGCCACCGTGCCGCAGGGCGTCGTCCCGCCGGCGGTAGGTGAAGATGGCCGCATCCAGGCGGGGGAACCACTTGAGGGCGGGGCTGGTGCCCCAGCGGTCGTCGCCGAAGCCATGCAGCAGCAGCACGATGCCGGGCGAGGGCGTGGGGCGGGTGAGCCGCCAGAGCTGCAAGCCGTCGACCTCCTCGCTGCTCCAGGTGCCGCCCGGGTCCCCGTCGCGGCCCTCGGCCAGCTCGCGGTAGGTGGCCTCCACGCGCGCCAGGGGTTGCGGACGGTAGAAGGGCGGGTCCACCAGCTCCCGTGCCACGGCGCGGGCTTTCCAGGCGATGAACCCGCCGACACCCAGCAGAGGCAGGAGGCCCAGCGAGATCCAGAGTCCCCGCCTCACCAGTAGCCTGTGGTGATGAGGAGGTCGGCCTCTCCCGCCGGCATCCGGACCTGGCAGCTGAGGCGCTGGTCTGGTCCGGCCGCGTTCCTCGCCAGGACTGCGGCCTCATGGTCATCCGCTGGGGCGAGCAGGTCTGGTCCCTGGATCAAGGTGACCAGGCACCTGCCGCAGGCGCCCCGGCCCGAGCAGGCCGAGGCCACCGGCAGGCCCGCCGCCAGGCAGCGGGCCATGAGGGTGCCGGACCCGCGCAGCAGGTGGTCCCGCGTCCGGGTCCGGGCCACCACCGCCATGGCTATTTGAGGAGGACCGCGGTCACGCCCGGAAGCCCCTCGGCGGGTGGCAGGGGATCGGGCTTGCCGTAGAGCACGGAATCGAGCTTCTGGGTGAGGGTGACCACATAGAGCCCCTTGTCGGCGGGCAGGTCCAGCTCACCCGTGTCGGGGCTGAAGGTTTCGCGCTGGCTGGTCAGGAAGTAGCGGTGCTTGCCGGGCGTCAGGCCCTTCACCTGCAGGCTGATGGCACCTTTGGGCAGCTGCTGCACTGGGATGCGGGCGCCATCGAGGGTGAACTCCACGGGACCGCGGACGGCGCGGGTGAACCGGAAGACTACCGAACCGGCGGGGACCGGCGTCCTGGGCGTCAAGGGGACCTTGCTGCACCCCAGGAACAGCGGGGCGCCCAACAGCACCAGGGCGGTAAGAACGGCGCGGAACGTCATGAATCCTCCGGAACTCCCATCATATGCGATGAAGGGAGCGGAGGTCCCGCGTTCATGGCCGGTGGATCAGGACGACCGCCTGAGCGGCCAGGCCCTCGCCGCGGCCCGTGAAGCCCAGCTTCTCGGTGGTGGTCGCCTTCACGTTCACGGCATCGGGAGGGAGGCCGAGGAGGTGCGCCACGCGCTCCCGCATCTGCTGGCGATGGGGGCCGATCTTCGGCCGCTCGCCGATGAGGCACAGGTCCACGTTCACCACCTGCCAGCCCCGCTCCGCCAGGTCACCCATGACCCGGGTCAGGAGCATGGCCGAATCCACGCCCTTGTAGGTGGCGTCCGTGTCGGGGAAGTGCTGGCCGATGTCCCCGAGCCCCGCCGCGCCCAGGAGCGCATCCATGAGGGCATGCAGCATGACATCCGCGTCACTGTGTCCGGCCAGTCCCCGGTCATGGGGGACCACGCAGCCCATCAGCATGAGGGGTCGCCCTTCTTCGGGGGCGGCAAACCGGTGGACGTCGAAGCCCTGGCCGACCCGGGTGGTCGTCATCGGCCCTCCGTCCCCAGGGCCCGGTGGTTCCCCGTGGACTCGTCGGCAGCCTTGTAGGTGCCGGTGATGGGATGCTCGGGCAGGGTGATGATCACCTCGGTGCCCCGGCCTTCCTCGCTGAGGAATTCGAGAGTCCCGCCATGCTCCTCGACGATCTTCTTCACGGTGGCCATGCCGAGCCCCGTCCCCTTCTTCTTCCCGTAGCTGAAGAAGGGTTCGAAGATGCGCTTGATCACCTTCCGCGGAATGCCGCGGCCACGATCCTTGACCCGGATCTGGATACCGCCGGTCACCTGGCTCCAGGCCACGAGTACTTCACCGCTCATGTCCGTGGTGGCATCGAGGGCATTGGCCATGATGTTTTCCATCACCCGCGTGAAGCGGCCCGGATCGAGCTTCACCTGGCACACGGGGCCTTCCGCCCGGAGGCGCACACCCAGCTCGGCGGCACGCGGCACCATGGGCTCGAGGATGGCGTCCAGGAAGGCACGCAGGTCCACGGTCTCCCGCTTGGGCTCGCGGACCTTCGCGAAATCGAGGACATCCTGGCTCAGGTGCGTCAGCCGGTCCACGCACTCGAGAATCTTGCGGCAGTGGTGGCGGATCTTGTGATCCTCCGTGGAGAGCTCCAGCAGGTCCGCGTGGCCCCGCAGGACGAACAGCCCGTTCTTGAAGTCGTGGACGATGGAGCTGGCCACCTGGCCCACCGTGGCCAGCACGTGGCTGCGCAGGTTCTCCTCCGAGAGGCGGGTCCGCTCGATGGCGATGGCGCACAGGGCGACGATGGCCTCGAAGGTCTCCCGGTCCGGCGGCTCGGTGATGGGGCGGCGGCTGTCGAGGTAGACCACGCCCAGTCGCCGACCCTGGAGCAGCAGGGGCAGGCAGAGGATGGTCTTCAGCTCGAGCCGCTGGATGGAGTGCTGGTTGAGCAGGTGGTGCTCGTCGGCCACGTTCAGGATCCAGATGGGATCCCCCGATTCGAAGACCTTGTGCACGCTGGAGAGCGAGAGCTGGATGGCCCCCTCGAGCTCGTGGCCGAGGTTGCGCTGCACACGGGTCTCGAGCTCCCCGTTCTCGAGCAGCATCAGGAAGCCCCGGTCCGTGCCGGAGATGGACAGGAGCTTGTCCATGGACTGGTCGAGCAGGTCCTCGAGATCCACCTCTTCCGCGAGCAGCTGGGCCGTCTCGAGGATGGCCTGGAGGTGCAGTTCGGAGCTGGACTGGTCAAGGCTCAGCAGGGTGAGGGTGTAGGCGCCGTCGGCCAGCCGGAGCGGTGTGCTCGGTTCCCAGGCGACGCGGCCCAGCTGCTGATCCTTGTAGAAACTGCCGTGAGTGGTCTGCAGGTCCTCCGCCCACCAGATGTCGTCGCGGAGTTCCATCCGCAGGTGGTTCCGGCTGATCATGCTGTCCGACAGCACCACGTCACAGAGGCTCTGCCGCCCCAGGGTGACGGAGCGGGAGAGCGGCACGGTGCGCTCGAAGCCATGGCGATCTCGGATCAGGAGCTGGTAGCGCTGGGCCACAGCACCTCCCGGGTGGTGGAGGGGGAAGGCGGGGTTGGACTGCGTGAACCAAGATTATCCGTCCATCGGCTGGACACAAGTGGAAGTCCCGTGAGGGAATAGGAGCCATGCACCGACATCCCGACCTTGATCCCACCGGCGGCGCCGAGGACCCAGCTGAATACTCCCTGAGGCCGCAGAGGCTCCAGGAATATATCGGCCAGGAGAAGGTGAAGGCCCGCCTCGAGATCGCCCTGAAGGCCGCCACCAAGCGGGGCGAGGTGGTCGACCATGTGCTGCTCTTCGGCCCACCGGGCCTCGGCAAGACCACCCTCGCGCACGTCCTGGCCAACGAGATGGGCGCTCCCTGCAAGGTCATCCAGGCCCCGGCTTTGGAGAAGAAGGGCGATCTCGCGGCCATCCTCACCAACCTGGAGGAAGGCGAATTCCTCTTCATCGACGAGATCCACCGCCTGTCCGCGCCCATCGAGGAATTGTTGTATTCGGCCATGGAGGACCGGAAGCTGGACATCCTCATCGGTCAGGGACCCAGCGCCCAGACCCTCAAGGTTGACCTGCGCCCCTTCACCCTTGTCGGCGCCACCACCCGCGCGGGGCTGATCTCCAAGCCCCTCCATGACCGGTTCGGGATGGTCCACCGCCTGGAGTTCTACACGCGGGCGGACCTCGCCATCATCGCCAACCGCTCGGCGGCGCTCCTGGGCATCCACCTGGCCACGGAGGGGGCCGAGGCCATCGCCCGGCGGAGCCGGGGCACGCCGCGCATCTGCAACCGGCTCCTCCGGCGCTGCCGGGACTACGCGGAAGTGAAGGGGGATGGCACCATCACCGAAGCCTCCGCCGACGCCTGCCTGAAGCTGCACGAGGTGGATGATCTCGGCCTGGATGCCCTGGACCGGGAATACCTGCAGGCCATCTGCCACAAGCACAGGGGCGGCCCCGTGGGGCTCCGGACCCTGGCTGCGGCCCTGGGCGAGGATGAAGGCGCCCTCGAGGACCTGGTGGAGCCCTACCTCATGCAGGTAGGCTTCCTGGACCGCACGCCGCAGGGCCGGAAGGCTACCGATGCCGCCTATGCCTACCTCGGCGTGAAGTCGGATCCCGGGCCGCTGTTCCGCTGAACGGCAGGTCAGCGCTTGGTGTCGGCCTTCTTGGCCTCGGGGTCCGTCTGCTTGGCCGCGGGCAGGGAGCCTCCCTTCGCGACGACAACTGGCTCGGATTGGTCCTTGCGGACACAGACGCCCTGGAGGGTGCCGCCCTCGTCCACCACCAGCGAACCCACTTCCACATCGCCTTCCACGTAGCCCGTGCCGTGGATCTCCAGGCAGTCCGTGATCTTCATGATGCCCTCGGCCCGGCCCGTGACGACCAGGTGCTTGGCGAAGATGGTCCCCTTCACCAGGCCACCGGGGGCGATGGAAACCTCGCCCGTGGAGTGGATGGTGCCTTCCACCACGCCCTCTACCCTGAAGCTGCGCGAGTTCGTGTGGACTTCGCCCTTGAACAGCACGTCCTTGCCGAGCAGGGAGTGGATGGCGGGGGCGGGCTCGGGCTTGGGCTTATTGCTGCGGAAGACGGCCATGGGTCACTCCTCGAATCAGGACTTCTTGCCAAGGGCGCGAAGCCACTGGCGCTGGAGCCGGAGGTAGGGCTGGGGGTTCACGGGTTTCCCGTTCCGGCGGACCTCGTAGTGGAGGTGGACGCCCGTGGCGTTGCCGGAGCGTCCCATGGTCCCCAGGATATCCCCCCGCGACACCCTCTGGCCCACCCTCGCGTCCAGCCGGTTCAGGTGGGCGTAGAGGGTTTCCTGGTCCTCGGTATGGCGAACGCGCACGCCCCAGCCGTACCGGTCCATCCATCCGGCCTCGACGACTTCGCCGTCGGCCGTGGCCTGCACCGGGGTGTCGATGGCGTTGCTGATGTCGATGCCCGTGTGGTACCCCAGCAGGCCATCGCCTTCCTCGTTGGATCTGGAGAAGGGACTCACCCTGACGCCGAAGCCGGAGCTGAAGTACCCGGCGGTGGGCGGGATCGAGGGTGTATGAGACCAGGCCCGGATCACCGGCTCCATCCGTGCGCGTACCACGGCGGCCTGTTTCGCGGTGTAGTCGAGATCCTGCCGCAGGCGCGACAGGCGCTCCTGGGTGCCGGGCGGGACGGGCGCGGGGGGCGCCTCGCCGGGAAGAGGTGGAAGGGGGACTCCGGCGGGTGCCTTCGGGTCCAACAGCTGCAGCAGCTCCGTGTGCTGCTTGCGCAGCGTGGCCACTTCGTTTTCGAGCGCCTGGGCCTGATCCAGCGAGGACCGCAGCTGCTCCTGCTGCTCCTGGGTCTCCTTGGCCAGCCGCCCGAAGCTCATGATCTTCTTCGTGGCCCACAGGCCATAGCCGGAGCCGATCATGGCCAGGGCCCAGAAGCCCACCACCCCGCCCAGGACCCAGAGCATGAGCCGGCGAGTGAGCGACCAGCGGAAGGTCCGGTCGCTGAAGACCACCATGACCGTGAGCCAGCGCCCAGAATCAGGGCGGCTGGAGCGCAAGGCGCGGCGGCGTTCAGGCTGATGCGAGGACATGGCCCCCCAGCATACCTGGGAACAGTCGTACAGACGAACCGTCTTCTTACAACCAATGGTCTAGAGCGGCGCCAGCAGCGACCTCGATAGCCAGTATTCCAAGGCATGGCCCACGAAAAAGACGAGGCCGATCAGGCTGTTCAAGGTGAAGAAGGCCTGGTCGATGTGAGTCAGGTCCCCGCTTCGCACCAGCCACTGTTCCCTGGCCAGCATGGCGGCGACCACCCCCCAGGCCGCCCAGGGCAGCAGATGGCCACCCATCTGGTGGTTGAAAA
This sequence comes from Candidatus Geothrix odensensis, assembly GCA_016714685.1. Classification (GTDB taxonomy): domain Bacteria; phylum Acidobacteriota; class Holophagae; order Holophagales; family Holophagaceae; genus Geothrix; species Geothrix odensensis. Next base: position 536,977 of record JADKCH010000001.1, on the reverse strand, counting down.
CGCCCCAGCAGGCCAGAGCCAAAAGATGCATCGCGCGGGACAGGAGCAGGGCCCCGCGGGTACCCAGCCTGGAGGGGATGGAGTGGAGGCCCTTCGAGCGGTCGAAGGCCTCGTCCTGCAGCGAGTAGAGGATGTCGAAACCCGCGGTCCAGCTGAGGACGCCCGCCGACAGCCAGAGGGCCGGCGCCTCGATGCGCCCGGAGACGGCGATCCAGGCGCCCAGGGGCGCGCCGGACAGGGACAGGCCCAGCACCACGTGGGCCCAGGCGGTGAAGCGCTTGCAGAGCGAGTAACCCAGGATGATGAGCAGGGCCACGGGGGAGAGCGCCCAGGTGAGGGGCCCGAGGGCTCCGGCGGCCAGGCCGAAGAGGATGATGCCGGCGCCCAGGAGGGCCATGGCCGCAGCCTTCGACACCCGCCCGGCCGGCAGGGCGCGGCTGGCGGTGCGCGGATTCTCCGCATCCACATCCATGTCCACCAGGCGGTTGAAAGTCATGGCGGCCGTGCGGGCGCCCACCATGGCCACCAGGATCCAGAGGGCGGTGCGCAGAGGAGGCAGCCCCTGGGCCGCTCCCATGGCTCCCAGCAGGGCGAAGGGCAGCGCGAACACCGTGTGCTCGAACTTGATCATGTCGAGCAGCTCGGCCAGCGATGTGAAACCATGCCGCGGCGATGAGGCGGTGGCGGCGTCTTGGAGCGCTTGGGAGGCCGAGCGGGCTGGTCCCGCCTCGTCCACCGTTCCGGCGGGTGGGGCCAGTGGAGCGGGTGTCTGCTTCGGGTCGGGATCGAGTGGTTCCATCGATCTTCATGATCGGATGAAACCTCGGGTTTGTCTCCGTGGGGGCGCCGAGGGCTCAGCCCAGGCCCAGCTGCCGCAGGTGGCCGGCGATCTCCTCGGTAGTGAAGGGTTTCGGCAGCAGCAAGGTCCGGGCGTGGCGTGCCACCAGGTCCATGGCCGTCTGGTCGGCCCGGCCCGTGGCCAGGAGGACAGGCAGGTCTGGATAGGCCGCGCGGAGGAGGGGCAGGGTGCCACTCCCGCCCAGTCCCGGCATGTTCAGATCCAGCATGACGCAGTGGACCTGGAGACCCTCCCTCAGGCGCTGGAGTGCCTCTTCGCCGCTGGCGGCCAGGATCGCGGAGTGCCCCATGGCGTGCAGGAGTCCCGACAGGCTTTCCTGGATGAGCTCATCATCATCGACCACGAGCAGGCTCAGGGAGGGGCCGCCCCGGGGCTGCTGGGGGCCCGGGAGTTCTGCCACAGCCTCGGTCAGGGTGGCGGGGAACTGGATGAGCACCCTCGTGCCGCAGCCCACCTGGCTGTCGAGCCCCAGGCGACCATGGTGGGCCTTGACAGTGCCGTAGACGATGGCCAGGCCCAGCCCCGTGCCCTTGCCCTGGCCCTTGGTGGTGAAGAAGGGATCGAGGGCCTTCTCCAGCACCTCCGGGGGCATGCCGCAGCCGGTGTCCGAGACCTCCAGCTCAACCTCATCCGGTTCCAGGTTCCGGGTCTGGATCCTGAGCACGCCGCCGCCAGGCATGGCATCGATCGCATTCACGCAGAGGTTCATGAGCACGTGGCTGAGGGAGCCCGGATCCCCATGGATGGCGCGCAGCCCATCGGCCAGCTCGGTCTTCAGCTGGATGCTGGCCGGGATGGTGCGTTCCAGGAGGGCTACGTCCTCGCGGACCACGTCATTCAGATCGAGGAGGCGGACCTCCTCCAGCCCCTGCCGGGCGAACCCAAGCAGGCCCTTCACCAGGGTGCGGCCCCGGGTGCAGGCCTTCAGGATCGTGTCCATGCTCCGGCGCAGGCGCGAGCCCACGGGCTCCTGCTCCTGGTGGATGGAGGCCAGCCCCATGATGGCGCCCAGCACGTTGTTCATGTCGTGGGCCACGCCGCCGGCCAGGCTGCCCAGGCTCTCCATCTTCTGGGTCTTCGCAATCTGCTGCTCCAGTCGCGCCCGCTCCAGGTCGGACAGCCTCTGGGTGGTGATGTCGGTGACCAGCACGGCGAACTGCCGCGGTGCCGGCTGGTAGGCGGTGACCCGGTACCAGCGTCCCAGGTCCTTCGACTCATCTTCAAAGGTGATCGGCTGGCCCGTGAGGGCGACCTTGCCGTACTGCTGGATCCACCGGGACTCGGTGCCGGGGAGGATCTCGAGAACCGTCCGCCCGAGCCACAGCTCTCTGGGCAGCCCGGTCATGGCCACGAAGGCGGGATTCACGTCGAGGTACCGGTAGTCGACCGGGTGGCCGCCCTCGTCCGTGATGATCTCGTGGAGGGCGAACCCTTCCTTCATGGAATCGAAGAGGCCGCGGTACTGGCGCTCGCTCTGCATCACGGCGAAAGCGGCCTGGTTGCGCGCCGTGATGTCTCTCAGGATGACCAGGGTGAATAGCTCGCCAGCCAGCTCATAAGACGACGCATTCACACTCATGTCGAAGCGTCGGCCATCCTTTCGCATGGCGGTGATCTCATACCGGCTGGGCGTGGGCCGTCCCTCCGCGCGATCTTTGACGTACCGGAGCACCAGCTCGTGGCATTCCGGTGCGATGAGCCCCAGGATGGGCTGGCCGATGAGCTCGTCTGCGGAATCGAAGCCGAACATCTGGCAATAGGCAGGGTTGACGGTGGTATGCACGCCGTTCAACGAGACCCCGATGGCATCGCCGGAATTCTCGAAGATGGACCGCAGCCTGGCCTCGGCCTGCCGCAGGGCGAGCTCCGACTGCTTCCGCTCCGTGATGTCACGGACGAAGACCACCAGCTGGCCCAGGTCAGGTTGGTGGGTCACGGACACTTCTACCGGGAATTCGGCACCATCCTTCCGGCGGAGGCGGGATTCGAAAACATCCCATCCACGCTGGGCGATCTGCTCGATGTGCTGCCGGACTGCCTCTGGCCTCTCCAAGACCTCGACATCGGCCACGCTCATGGTGAGCAGTTCGTCGGTGGAGGTGCCGAGCATGCGGCAGGCGGCCTCGTTCACTTCCTTGAACCGGCCCTGTTGATCGATGAGCCAGACGCCGTCGCGCGCGGTTCGGAGCATGACCTTGGCGTGGGCGACACTGGCGTCGAGCGCCAGGGTCGCCAGCTTCTGGCTTGTGTGGTCCATGCAGATGCCGGCCATGCGGATGGGTCGACCCAGGGCATCCAGGTCGAAGGAACCCTGGGCATGGATCCAACGGACCTGACCGTCGGGCGTAACGATGCGGTAGTCGCTTGAGAAGGGCTTTCCTTCTGCAATCTCTTTCGCGGTCTGCTCCTCGATGGCTGGCAGGTCATCCGGGTGCAGGATCCTGCGCCAGGTCTCGGTGGTCGCCTCGTCGTGGTCCGGATCCAGTCCGAAGAGTTCGAAGAGCTCCCGGGACCAGATGTAACGCTCACCCATCAGGTCCCACTCCCACATGCCCGCCCCGGCGGCCCGCTGGGCATAGGCCAGCTGCTGGTTCGCCTGTTCCACTGCCAACCGGGCCAGCTTCTCCTCGGTGATGTTCTCGTGGGTGACGACGGCACCTCCCTTCGCCGACTGCAGGGGGAGCGCCTGCATCCGGAACCAGCGCTGTTCGGTGGGGCTGTCGCAGGGGTACTCGGCCTGGAACGAGGAACGGTGGCCGGCCAGCACGTCCGCGAGCCCCTGGCGGATATCGACCGTGTCACGGGAGCTTCCCTGGCAGGAGCGATCCAGCACCTCCAGGTAGTTCACCTGCTCCACACTGCCGATGGTCTCCCGGATGCCGTTGGCGCGGGCGAACCGTCGCCAGGGCTCATTCACGGCGAGGATGTTCCCTTGGCGGTCCAGGACCGCCACGTGGGCCTCCAGCGAGTCGAGCACCTGGTCGAGGAGGTCCTTGGCCGCCTGGACGGCCGCCTCGGAGCGCTTGCGGTCGCTGATGTCGCGCGCCTGGGTAAGGGCTCGCCAGCATCCCCCGAGTCGGATGATGGAGACCGTGACCTCGGTGGGAAATTCGGTGCCATCCTTCCGGCGGTGGATGGTTTCGAGGGTGATCGGAGGCTTGCCCATGAGCGACTGGAAGCCGCGCCGGTATTTCTCGGGGGTGACGATGGGATCGATGTCCGTGAGCGACATCTGGAGCAGCTCTTCCCGGGAGTAGCCCAGGGCCCGGCAGGTGGCCCCGTTCACCTGGAGGAAGCGTCCCTCCTCATCTAGCAGCTCGAAGCCGTCGCCCGCCTGTTCCACCACCGTGTGCCAGCGGGTCTCGCTCTCCAGCAGGGACGCTTCGAGCTTCCGGCGCTCAGTGAGGTCATGCAGCGTGACCATGACCCGGTAGGGCCTTGGATCACCGGCTCGGAACTCAGGAACCGCATTCACCTCCAGCCACACGCGATCCCCGGACCTTCGATGGGTGACACCGAGCAGCCGACCCGTCACCCGTTGCCCCGTGGCGAGCGCCAGCATGGAGGGGTGTTCGCTTCCGGGAATGGGCCGGCCCGCCCCGTCGACCACATCCCAGTCCGGATGCATCGAGGTCCTCTCCAGGAACTCTTCGCGGTCGAGACCAAGAAGCTCCAGAGCGGCCATGTTCACATCCACCAGCCGTCCGTCTGGTCCCTGCCGGAAAGCGCCCTGGGCCATGCTCTCGAACAGGGTCCGGTAGTCGACTTCACTCTGGCGCAGGGCCACCTCTGACCGCTTGCGCTCGGCGATGTCCCAGGCCAGGTCCGCCAGCCGCTGGACGGTCTGGAGATCCCGGTTGCCATAGGGAAAGGGCTTGTTGCCCACCCCGAGCAGGGCCACGATGCGCTCCTCCCGGAGGACGGGCACCACCAGCTCGCGCAGCACGATGGCATGGCCCGCGGGCATCCCCTTCTTGTGGGGCAGGCTCGCGTAGTCGTTGTGGATCACAGGCCTTCGGGCATGCACGGCGTCCACCCAGACTCCGGCCTTATCCACGGCGTAGTGCATCCCATGGCCTTCGGCGTGGCAGAACTCGCTCTCGGTGCGGGTGCTCCAGGCCTGCAGGGTCAGGGTCTGCTGATCTTCCTCCATGAAGTGGAAGAAGCCGATGCAGCTGCCGGTCAGGCGCTCTGCCTCATCGAGCGTGGCCCGCAGGATCTGCTCGAGGGTGGCGCTGGAGGCCATCTCGGCAATGCGGGTACGGGAGGCCAGGATGGTTTCGGTGAGCTGCTGGCGGGTGACATCATCAAAGCTGACGAGCACGCCGCCCTCGGGTAGGGGTTCAGCGGACAGGCTCAGCCAGAGGACGTCTCCATCGTCGCGGACCATGCCCAACACTTGGCGGGCGACCGCCTTACCAGTGCGGAGCGCCACGGCCCCCGGTGTGTCGTCCGGTGCCATCGGAGAGCCGTCGGCCGCCAGCAGTTGAGAGCGGGCTTCAGGCAACCGGCTGGCGAGCAGGGTTGACCTGTCGTAGCCGAGGATCCTGGATGCGGCGGCATTGGCCTCGAGGTAGCGGCCTTCCCGATCTGCCAGCAGTACGCCCTGCGGCAGGGCCTCGAACAGCGGAGACCAGGAGGCAGGGTGGCCAGTGGGTTCGGGCATGCGGCGCCGGGGCGGAAGTGGTGTCCGGATTATGGATCGGCAGGGCATGTAACGGGTGTGATGTTTGGTAAAACCCACGGACCGGCAGTCCCCTGGCGCTACTGCTTGCGGAGCATCAGGAGGGTGCGGTCATCGAGGTAGGGAGCCCCCTGGGTGAACCGGTCCAGCTCCCCGAGCAGGGTGGCGTCCAGGGCCATGAGGGGCTCAACGCGATGGGCCCGCAGCAGGGAAGTGAGGGCCTCGGCGCCGAATTCTTCCTCCTGGGGGTCGGCGGCTTCCGTGATGCCGTCGGTGTACACCACCAGCAGATCGCCGGGTTCCAGTTGAATGGTGGCCTCTTCGTAGGCGTTTCCCGGCAGCATGGCCAGGGGCAGGCCCTGGGCCTCCAACGGCCGGACCGTGCCATCCGGCTGCAGGAACAGCGCCGGGTTGTGGCCGGCGTTCGTGTAGGTGAGCGTGGCGGTCCGGGGATCCAGCAGGGCGAGGAAGGCCGTGACGAAGCGCCGCCCGTCCGTGTGCCGTGCCAGCACCTTCGACAGCTGGAAGGCCAGCTCCGCCGTGGACAGGTCCCGTTCCGTCCAGGCTTCCAGAGTGGCCTGGAGCGAGGCCATCAGGAGGCCTGGGCCGAGGCCCTTGCCACTGACATCGGCCAGACAGAAGAGCCAGCGCCCGTCGCTCCGCAGCCACCAGCCGAAGAGGTCGCCCGAGACCTGGCGGCTGGGCAGGTTGTTGCCATGGATTTCATAGCCTTCGATGTCCGGGGGGAACCCTGGCAGCAGGCCCTGCTGGATGTGTCGGGCCAGGTCCAGTTCTTGGTCCACCTTCTTGCGGGCCATGGCCTCCTCGCGCATGCGGGCCTGCTCCAGCTTGGCGGTGGCCAGGTGGGCCAGGGTGCTGGCCAGGCGAAGATCCTCCTCGTTGAAGGGCGGACGGGGCGGATGGGAGTCCAGGTAGAGCAGGCCCTTCACCACGCCCTGGTGCTCCAGGGGCGTGACCATGGCCGAGGTGACACCGCTGAGCAGGAGGGAGGGCGAGGCCAGCCCCTGGTTGTCGCCGAAGTCGTTGAAGAGCACGGATTCCTTGCGCTCGAGGGCGGCGTCCACGAGGCTCCGGGCCAGCAGGATGGGCTGGTTGCCTTCCGGTCCGCGGGAAGCCACGGTGTGGAGTCCGGCCCGGCCGTCCTGGAGGAGGACCGCGGCCCGCCAGGGCTTCAGCAGGGTCCACAGGCGGTCCAGGAGGTGGGCGAGCAGCTGCTCGGGCGGGCTGTCCTCCAGCAGCTCCAGGGAAAGGGCCTGGATCTCGCTGATCACCTCGCGCAGCCGCAGGGTCTCCGGGGCCTCGCTGCGGCGCTCCGGGGCGGCGCGGAGGCGGTCCAGGGGCAGCACGATGGACCCGGCCGAGGAGGATGCATCGGTGTCTGCGCCGATGCGAACCTTGGGCCCATGCGACAGCGACCCCAGCCGGACGGGCACCTGGCCCAGGCGGATCTCGTCCTCCTCTTGCAGGGGATGCGGAACCGTGATGCGTTCGCCGTTGAGGGAGGTGCCATTCAAGGAGCCCAGGTCCTCGAGGTAGGGAATCCCGTCCTTTACGCTGATGCGCGCGTGGTGGCGGCTGAGGCTGGCATCCGGGATCACCACATCGTTCTGCGAGGAGCGGCCCAGGGTCCAGGACTCCACCTCGCCCTCCAGGGGGATGGGCGGACGGCCGGGAATGTGCAGCACCAGAGGCTTCATGCGGCCTTCGAGGTCAAGAATGACGCGGATCTGAATGGTGAATTACAGGCAAGGTACACCACCTAGCGCCCGCATGGTTGACCTATGATGAGGAAGCCCCAAGGAAACCATGTCTCTACAGCCAGGTACCCCTCTTGGCCCCTGCGAGATCCTGACGGCGCCCAGTGCAGGCGGCGTGGGGGAGGTCTACAAGGCCGAGGACGCGCGCCTTGTCCGATTCGTGGCTGTGGAAGTGATGCCGGGCTCCGCTGCCAGAGTGGCGCAGGCTTGCGTCTGGGTGTCCTTGGACCGGCCGGTTGTGGGTCGCTGAGCCCATGGATCCCCAGGAGAAAAGGCATGTTGACCCGCAGCTCTCCCAGGCGGAGACGCTCGCGGGGGATGCCTCGGCCTTCCCCGAGTTCCCTGCGGACCTCCGGGTCAAGGTTGTCCCCGAATTCCCGGTGAAGGACTGGGATCGCTACGAATTCCTCGGTTTTCTGGGCCAGGGGGGCATGGGCATGGTCTTCCTGGCCCGGGACCGCAAGCTCGGCCGGGAGGTGGCCATCAAGTTCGTCCGCCTCGAGGATGAGCGGCACCTGCAGCGCTTCATGGTGGAGGCTCGGGCCCAGGCGCGGGTCGAGCATGAGCATGTCTGCAAGGTCTTCGAGGTGGGCGAGGTGGAGGGCCGGGTCTTCATCACCATGCAGCGCATCGCGGGGGCCTCTCTGGATGTGGCCGCGGCGGGCCTCTCGCTGGAGCAGAAGGTCATCGTCCTGCGCGACGCGGCCCGCGGCGTGCAGGAGGCCCACCGCGTGGGCATCATCCATCGGGACCTGAAGCCCTCGAACCTCATGGTGGAGCGCGGGGAGGACGGCGCGCTCCGGACCTTCGTCATGGACTTCGGGTTGGCCCGCGAGTGGAACCAGGATGTGACGGAGACCGGCTCGGTGCTCGGCACGCCCGCGTACATGTCGCCCGAGCAGGCCCGGGGTGAGCTCGGCCTGCTGGATCGCCGCACCGACATCTACAGCCTGGGCGCCACCTTGTACCAGGCGGCCACGGGACGCCCTCCCGTGGCGGGCGCCAATGCGCTGGAGATCCTCAGCGCCATCGGCACCGCCGAGGTTCCGCCCATGCGGGTGCACGGCCTCGACATCCCCAGGGACCTGGAGGCCATCACGCTCAAGTGTCTGGAGCAGGACCGCTCCCGGCGCTACGACAGCGCCCAGGCCCTGGCGGACGACCTGGACCGGTTCCTGGCAGGAGAACCGGTCCGGGCGCGGCGGGCCGGGCTCATCTACCGCACCCATCGCCGGTTCATGCGGCACAAGGCCCTGGCCATCACCGGCACCGTGGCCGTGGTGCTGGTCCTCCTGGCCCTGGGCGTGGCCCTCAAGACCCGTCGGGATGCGGGTCGCCGCGAGCGCCTGGCCCAGCGGTTCACGGAGTCCATGGCCCGCATCGAATCCATGGCCCGGTATTCCGCCCTGTCCCCCCTGCACGACATCCGGCCCGACCTGGCCGCTGTCCAGGCTCACATGACGCAGCTGCAGGCGGACATGCGGCAGGCCGGAGCTCTGGCCAACGGCCCCGGCCACTACGCGCTCGGCCGGGGCTACTGGACCCTGGATGATGGTGAAAAGGCCCGTGAGCACCTGCAGATGGCCTGGGACGCCGGCTACCGCGAACCGCGGGTGGCCTTCGCCCTGGCCCTGGTGCTGGGCCGCCAGTACCAGGAGAAGCTGCTGGAGGCCGAGCGCATTCCCTCCGAGAGCCAGCGGGAGGCACGGAAGCGGCAGATTGATGCCAGCCTGCGGACCCCGGCCCTGGCCTTCCTGCGGCAGGCTGGTGGTGCCGATGTGCCGTCACCGGCCTACCTTGAGGCCCTCATGGCCTTCTACGAGGGGCGCATCGACGAGGCCCTGCAGCGGCTGAAGGTCCTGGAGGGCGATCTGCCCTGGTTCTACGAAGCCCCGCTGCTCAGGGGCTCCCTCCTTCAGGCGCGGGCCTGGAAGTTGTGGAACCAAGGGCAGCGGGAAGCGGCCGTGGCGGACTTCGAGACTGGGCGGGGCGACCTGGCCCTCGCGGCGGCCAGTGGGCGCAGCGCGCCTGCGGTCTATGCGGCCGCCGCCGAGCTGGAGCTCAACGCGTTGATCATGGAGAAGTACGGCGAAGGGAGGATCCAGGCCGCCTTCGAGCGGGGCATGGCGGCGGTGGAGAAGGCGCTGGTCGCCCAGTCGGACCACGTCCCCTCCCTGATCCTCCAGGCGGCCCTGCTTGGCAACCTCGCCGACGCCCGGACCAACCGTGGCGAAAACGCGGATCACCTGATCCAGTCAGCGGTGGCGGCGGCGAGGAAGGCACAGCAGGCCGGGCCCAATCGGGCGGATGCCTGGGTGGCCCTGGGCAAGGCCTACTACCAGTGGGGGAACGCCCGCCAGGAACGCAACCTCGATCCCACCTCCCAGCTGGAGTTGGGACTCCAGGCCCTGGAGGCCCTGTCGCCGGAAAAGCGGGACTACACCGTGGAGAACCACCTCGGTCTGATCCACCAGACCTGGTCGGATTTCGAGGAGCAGCGCGGCAGGGACGCGTCGGGCCACCTGAACGGGGCCATTGCGGCCTACGAGCGGGCCACGCGGATGGAGCCGTCTCTCCTCCCGGCCTGGATCAACCTGGGCACCTGCCTGCAGCAGCGGGCCATGCTGCCGAAAACCGCCAGCCCAGAGGCGGATCTGCAGGCTGCCCTCAGGGTGCTGGAGCAGGCGCGGACCCTGAATCCCCGGCACTTCGTCCCCTACTTCGTGCAAGGGAGGGTCTACCACAGCATGGCGCAACGCAAACAGGCCCAAGGGGAGGACCCGGAGCCGGATGTCCAGCGGGCACTCGAGGCCCACCGGAAGGCCCTGGCCATCAATGGCGGCGTTCCGCACATGCACAACGGGATCGGGTTGGCCCAGATGCTGCTGGCGCGTCATACCTGGGAAAGGGGAGGCAACCCGGCGCCCTTCCTGGTCGAGGCCGAGCAGGCCTTCCGCAGGGCCATCGCCGTAGCTCCGGGCCAGGTGCTCGCCTACGTCAACCTGGGCGGCCTGCTGACCTGGAAGGCCCGCCACGAGTGGGACGCGCGGTCCTGGCAGATCCTGCAGGAGGCCGAATCCCTGCTGCGGAAGACCCTGGTGTCGTTTCCTGAAGACCAGGGGGCCCTGACCAACCTGGGGCGGGTCCAGGCCGTCCGCCTCGAGGGGGTGCTTCGTTCAGGGGGGGAGTCCACCCAGCTTCTGGGCGCTGGAGAGGCGATCTTCGCCCGGGTTCTGGCCAGGGACCCGCATCACGGGGATGCCCTGCAGTATCTGGGAGAACTCCGCGCGACCGGCGTCCGGCTGAAGCTGCGCCGGAGTCAGGTCCAACGGGAGGATTTCGAGGCGGCGGAGGAGGCCATGCAGAAGGCCCTCCGGCTGCATCCCGAGTCCCAGGACTCCCTCCTGGAGCTGGCCCGCCTGCACCTGTCCCGCGCGGAGTGGGAGCGCGCCAAGGCCCAGGATCCCGCTTCCAGCCTCTCCCGGTGCCGGGGGGCCATCGAACGGCTCTTGAAGGTGCGGCCGAACTGGGCGGAGGCCATGGCCCTGCGAGGCGCCCTCTTCCTGGAAGAGGCCCGGGGGCTGTCCGGCGCCAGCAGGAGCCAGCAGGCTGGGCGGGCCAAGCTGGCCCTCCAGGAAGCCTTCACCACGAACAGGCACCTGCTTGCTGAATGGGCGGCTGCCGCAGAGCAGGCCCACCGGTTATCGCTCTCGGGGGGAGATGGAGGCTGGGTCAGCCCGTGACCTTGATGGTCCCCGTGCCGCCAGTCTTCGCTTTGCTGGTCGACGACAGGCTCGCCTCAAGGGCGGCCTGGTCCTCTTCGGGGTTTTCCGGGGTGGGGTTTTCCGGGTCGAGATTGGGCGGGTTGGTCGGCATGCCGGTCTCCTGGGAAAAGGGGAAGGAGGGCACCAGGATCCTGAGTCTCAGAAACCTGATGGTGGTGAATGGGGCCCAGCCTAGCCCCGTCACCTGGAAATCCAAAGGCATTTGTGGCGGGGTTCAGTCGGCCCGCGCGAGGCACCTTGAAGCGGATGCGGAGATCACTTTCCCAACGACGCCAGGGACGGCGTTTCCATGCTGGTCTCAGTTCTCGGAATGCCCTCGGGTGCACCCTGGTGGCGGCCCCCGGGCAAGTTGATGCTGACTGCAAGTGGGGCGCGCCCTATCCTGGTGGTTTGACCGAAAGAGGTGACCATGACCCGCGTGCTCCTGCAGACCGACAAGGGCGACATCAACCTGGAACTCTTTCCGAAGGAGGCTCCGGGTACCGTGGCGAACTTCGTGAAGCTCATCGAAGCCGGCTTCTACGACGGCCTGGCCTTCCATCGCGTGATCCCCGACTTCGTCATCCAGGGCGGCTGCCCCAACACCAAGGCCGGAGCCTCGGGCATGCCCGGCACTGGCGGACCCGGCTGGAAGATCAAGTGCGAGACGGCCGGCAACCCCCACAAGCACAAGCTGGGCGCCCTCTCCATGGCGCATGCGGGCCCGAACACGGGTGGCAGCCAGTTCTTCATCTGCAACGGCAGCGCCCCCAGCCACCTCGACGGCGTGCACACGGTCTTCGGCCAGTGCGCCGCGGAGGCCGACATCCAGGTCGTCAAGTCCATCAAGGCCAACGACCGGATCGTGAAGGCGACCGTGGTGGAAGCCTAGAAGAACCCAGGTCTCGCAGAATCGGGCGGCATGGCCGCCCGATTCTGCGTCAGGAACGGCGAGGGGAGGAACCGATGCCTGAACGGTGCGGCTGGTGCGGGACCGACCCCCTCTATGTGGCCTACCACGACGATGAGTGGGGTGTGCCTCAGCACGACGACCGCCGCCTCTTCGAGAAGCTGATCCTCGAAGGGGCTCAGGCGGGATTGAGCTGGATCACCGTCCTGCGCAAACGGGAGGCCTACCGGCAGGCCTTCCACGGGTTCGATCCGGAGAAAGTCGCCGCGATGGGCGATGCCGAACTCGAGACGATCCTCCAAGATCCAGGCATCGTTCGGAACCGGCTGAAGGTGTTCTCCGCACGCAAGAACGCCCAGGCCTTCCTGGCGGTGCAGCACGAGTTCGGCAGCTTCGATGCCTTTCTCTGGTCCTTCGTGGGGGGCCGCCCGAAGGTGAACCATCCCGAGACCCTGGCGGACGTGCCTGCCGTGACCCCCGAAGCCGAGGCCCTGAGCAGGGCCCTCAAGAAGCGCGGCTTCACCTTCGTGGGGCCCACGATCATGTATGCCTACATGCAGTCCATGGGGCTGGTGGACGACCACCTGGCCACCTGCTGGAAGCGCAAGGCCTGAGTCGCTGTAGACTGAAAGGCTCGGAGTCGCCGTGTCCAAGCCCTTCTACATCACCACGCCCATCTACTACGTGAACGACCGGCCCCACATCGGGCACACCTACACCACGGTGCTGGCGGATGTGATCGCCCGGTTCCACCGCATGCGCGGCGAGCAGGTGTACTTCCTGACCGGCACGGACGAGCACGGCCAGAAGGTTGAGAAGGCCGCAGCCGCGCGGGGCATCACACCCAAGCAGCTGGCCGACGAGGTGGTGGCCAACTACACGGAGCTGTGGAAGCAGATGGGCATGACCCACTTCCGCTTCATCCGCACCACGGATGCGGACCACAAGGCCCAGGTTCAACAGCTGTTCAAGCGCCTGCTGGACAAGGGTGACATCTACAAGGCCACCTACAAGGGGCTCTATTCCGTCAGCGACGAGGCCTATGTCACCGAGACCCAGGCCAAGGAACTGCAAGCCCAAGGACTCGCCCACCAGCTGGTGGAGCTGGAGGAGGAGACCTACTTCTTCCGCCTCAGCGCCTACCAGGACCGCCTGCTCAAGCTCTACGAGGAGCGGCCCGGCTTCGTGCAGCCGGACTTCCGCTTCAACGAGGTGAAGCGCTTCGTGGAGGGCGGCCTGCAGGATCTCTCCATCAGCCGCACCAGCATCAGCTGGGGCATCCCGGTGCCTGGCGACGAGAAGCACGTCATCTACGTCTGGTTCGACGCCCTGCTGAACTACCTGACAGGCTGTCCCGCCAACAGCTGGCCGCCGGACCTGCAGATCGTGGGGAAGGACATCCTCCGCTTCCACGCGGTGTACTGGCCCGCCTTCCTCATGGCGGCGGGCATGTTCCAGCCGGAAACCATCCTGGCCCACGGCTGGTGGCTCATGGGCGATGACAAGATGTCCAAGAGCAAGGGCAACGTGGTGCGGCCGGACACGCTGCTGAAGTTCGGCAACGATGCCCTGCGCTTCTACTTCATGCGCGACATGCAGGTGGGCCACGACCGCGGCTTCTCCTTCGAAGGGTTCATGGACCGGCTGAACGCCGACCTGGCCAACGGCCTGGGCAACCTGGCTTCCCGCACGCTCAGCATGATCCAGCGCTACCGCGGCGGCGTGGTGCCCCTGCCGACGGTCTTCGACGAGTCGGATCAGGACGTGGCGCAGCAGCTTCTGGAAGTCTTTCCCGAATACCTGGAGCAGGCCCGGGCCAACGACTTCCACGCGGCGCTCAACGCGCTGTGGACCTACCTGCGCGCCCTGGACGGCTACATCGTGAAGGCCGAACCCTGGAAGCTGGCCAAGGATCCCGCCAACGATCCCAAGCTCGACGCGGTGCTGGCGAACCTCTACCGCGCCCTGCGCGCCACGGCCCTGCTGGTGGCGCCTGTCATGCCCGAGCTGGCCCAGACTCTCTGGGAAAGCCTGGGCCACCGTACCCAGGTGGCCGAGACCACCTTCCATGGGTTCGCCCTGGATGGCCCCGCCATCGGCCCCATCGGCGATCCCAAACCCCTGTTCCAGCGCATCGACAAGGAGAAGGAATTGAGCGAACTGCTGCCCCCGGAGACTCCGGTCGAAACCAAGCCCAGCCTTGATGTCCCCGAGATCCGCGAGACCGTGGATGCCGACACTTTCTTCAAGGTCGATTTGCGGGTGGGCAAGATCCTCGAAGCCGAGCGTGTTCCCAAGAGTGACAAGCTCATCAAGATGAAGGTGGACATCGGTCTGGAGCAGCGCACCATCGTGGGCGGGATCGGCAAGGCCTACGAGCCCGCCGACCTGCTGGAGAAGCTGGTGGTCGTGGTGGCGAACCTGGCTCCCCGCAAGCTCATGGGCATCGAAAGCCACGGCATGCTGCTGGCTGCCAGCGACAATGCCAGCAAGCCCTACCTCATCGCCCCGCCCAGCGACGCCATGCCCGGGTTCCTGGTGAAGTGAAGCACCCCGTTTTCAGTTTCGAGGCTGAGCTCCTCACGGACGCGCCCTTCGACCACGTCGAGGGACGGCTCCGGAAGGAGGGGCCCTCGGCCTTCAAGAGCTTGGCCGCCCTGCGCACCTGGACCGAGGCGGTCCAGGAGGAGGGGAGGCTCGTGCTTCGTTGGAATCGTGTCTTGGCTGGTGCTGAGGAGTCAGGATCACTCATCCTCTCTCCCGATCCCAGGGGGGCCCACCTGCACCTGGAGGGCCGGATGAAGGGTTGGTCCGCCTTCCTGTTCTTCGGACTCCTGCGCTGGCGGACGGACCGCCTGCTGGACCGTTTCGTGGGGGAACTGTGAAGGCCGTGCTCTGGATGAAGTCGAGCTGCACCACCTGCCGCAACGCCAAAGCGAAGCTGGCGGAATTGGGCATCGACGTGGAAGTGCGTGACTACTTTAAGAAGCCGCTGGAGGCCGGCGAATTGGAACGGATGCTGCCGCAGGATCCGACACCGATGCTGGGGACCAAGAGCCCCAAATACAAGGAACTGGGGTTGAAGGATCGCAGGCTCAGCAAGGCTGAGGCGATCGTGCTGATGGTGATGGACAACAACCTGCTCAAGCGGCCCATCCTGGTGCATCCCAGGGGCGTGATCATTGGTTTCGATGCCGGCGCCTATGCGAAGCTGGTGCCCTGAGGGAGGTCCCATGCGCTTCTACAGCTGGAACGTGAACGGTTTCCGCTCGGTCCTGAAGAAGGGCTTCATGGACTGGCTGGAAGAGACGGAACCCGATGCGCTCTCCCTCCAGGAGATCCGCTCGGAGTGGGAGGAGGTGGACCTCGGCGTCCGCCGGCAGCTCGAGAGCGCCTATGACGTCTGCTGGTTCCCGGCCACCAGCAAGAAGGGCTACGCGGGCTCGGCCACTCTCACCAAGAAGGACCTGGGGTTCAAGCACACCAAGGGCCTCGGCATCGAGGGCTACGATGCCGAGGGGCGGATGATCGTCTCCCGGAAGGACAAGCTGGTCTTCATCGCAGGCTATTTCCCGAACGCCTCGCAGGGGCTGGTGCGCCTGCCCTTCAAGCGCCAGTTCGCCAAGGATCTGGCCGCGATCGTGGCGAAGCACCATCAGGCCGGAGATCAGGTGATCCTGACTGGCGACATGAACGTGGCTCCCGAGGAGATCGACCTGGCCCGCCCCAAGGACAACACCAAGAACCCTGGCTTCACGCCCGAGGAGCGCGAGGACTTCAAGCTCTACCTGGGGGTCGGATTGGCGGACGTGCTGCGCGAGCGGAATCCGGGCACGCCAGGTCTTTACACATGGTGGACCGCCCGGGGCGGCGCCCGGGAACGGAACGTGGGCTGGAGGATCGACCTGTTCCTGGCCAGCCGCGACCTGCTCAAGCAGGTGAAGGAGGCCCGCATCCACGCCGATGTGTTGGGATCGGATCACTGCCCCATCAGCCTCGAATTGCTCTGATTCACCCTTCCCCGGTACGAAGTGGGGGCCCCAATCGGGGCCCCCACTTCTGGATGGGCGTTCCTACTTGATGTTCTTCAGTGAGGGGTCCTTCAGCATCTCCTTGGCGGTGGCGGAGTTCTTGCCCGCGGGAGCCAGCTCCAGGTATTTCTGCAGGTTGTGCTTGGTGCCCTTCAGATTGTTCTCCCCGAATTCCACCATGGCCAGGAGGTAGTGGGCCTCGGCATACTTCGGATCCACCTCGAGCGCCTTGGCCAAGTGGGCCTTCGCCTCCTTGGTCTTGCCTGCGTTGAAGGCCTCCACCCCCTTGTTGTAGATCACATCGGGATTCGGTCCCTGCAGGGCTTCGAGCATGGCCGTGTACTTCAGCTCGGCGGCCTTGTCGGCCTTGGCCTTGCTGGTCTCGACCAGCCCGATGACCACACGCTCATCCTTGGGATTCCGCTCCAGGGCCTTCAGGAGGTAGGGCTCGGCCTCCTCCTTCTTGGCGCCGGCCTGGGCCATGCAGATGCCCAGCACGCGCTCGATCTTGAGCAGCTCGGGGGCCAATTCCGTCTTGGCCTGTTCATCCTTCAATTTGTCCTTGGCTTCGGTAAGGGCCTTGTAGGCCTTGTCCACCAGGGGAAGGGCTTCCGCGTAGTTGCCCTCGTTGTAAAGCGGAATGGCCGTGTTGAAGGCCTCTCGCCCCATGTTGTCCAGCGCGGCACCCGGATCGTCGACAATGACCTGCTGGCCTCCGGCCGTGGGGGCCTGCGCCCTGGCTTCCGCAGGGGTCAGGAGGGTGATGTTCTTCACGATGACATCCGCGAGCGGGATCTTCACCGGGGATTCCGTGTAGGTGACGTAGCCTTCGGCGGTGACCGTCATGGTGAAATCCTTGGGCTCCAGGCCCACCTGGAGGAAATTGCCATTCTTGTCGGGAATCAGGTCCTTGCTCCAGTTCCGATCGACGCGCTTGAGGTTCACCTTCGACCCCGGGATGGGCTTGCCCTCCTTGTTGAGGACCTTTCCTGAGATCCGGCCAGTCTGTTCCGCGTGGATGGACAGGCAGATGGTGGGGAGCATAAGCGCGAGAGCGAGGCGTCGCATGGGTCTTCCTCCAAACCTCATCATCGTTCCATAGGGCTGTCCTGGTGCCGAGTGCTTTTCGTCAATTATCGGCCTCGTCACGGGCCACAACTCGCTGGAAGGGCGCGAATTCGGGTTGGATGCAGGAAAATTCGGGCTGTGGTAGGCTTCCCCGCAGACAACTCCTGAAAGTGTTCGAGGTAGCCCATGACTCCAGCGGTGCCTGAAGCCTCCTTGACGGCCCTGATGCACCTTCTGACCGAACAGGCCCTGCTTTCCATGGGCGTCCCCCATCCGATGGTGAAGGAGGCCCCTCCCGCAAACCCTGTGGTGGCGAGGTTCTACATCGACCTACTCAGCGTGTTGAAGGAGAAGACGGAGACCTCGCGCACGGTGGCCGAGACCGCCCAGATGGAAGAACTCCTCTACCAGCTGCGCATGCGTGTGATGGACCTCAAACCCGCGGCGGAAACGCCCGTGGACCCGAAGCCATGAGCGTCAGGAGGATCAGCATGGGACTGTTGCAGGCCTTCCGGATCCAGATCCTGGTGGCCCTCGTGGCCGTTTGCCTCGGCGCGGCGCCACCGGTTCCGGCGACGCCTCCCCCGGCCGACCCCTTGCCGGCCATCGCCCTCAGCCACCGGGTTGAACACCTGATGGCCGCCCTCTCCAAGGGGGATGCGGAGGGTGTGCGGGCCGCCCAGCTGGAGGTCGAGGCCCTGCGCCGGACCTACTCCACGCTGGATGTGGCGCCTCTGGTCGAGGCCATGGCCCTCTGGGCAAGGAAGCAGGGCATGGATGGCAGGGTGGCCTTGGGGCTGGAGGGACTGCAGGCCATCGAGCGCTGGGCTCCGGAACACCCCACCCTGCTGGGCACTCGCATCACCCTGATGCGGCAACAGGGGATCCAGGGCTGGCTCTGGAGCTTTCCCGACCTGCTGCGGCTGACGCGGCATCGCATGGAACACCAGGCCCATCGCTGGCTCTGGATGGTCCAGCACCTCGGCATGCTCCGTCTCGCCGCGACGCTTCTGCTCTGGGGCTGGGCCCTGACCATGGGGCTTCGGTACCGCAATGTCCTCCGGCATCTGTGGGAGGAGCCCCTCAAGCGCCGGGGCGTATCCCCGATCCTGGCGGCCCTGCTCGGGGCCCTCCTCCTGACCGCGCCGGTCGTCCTGGGCCTGGATCCGATGGTGGCGGCCATCCTCTGGCTCTTCCTGCTGGCTCCCTTCCTGCTCGCCGCCGAGGTGAAGGTGACGGCCTTCATCCTGGTGCTGCAGCTGGTCCATCCGGCCCTGGCCGCGCTCGAACCCTGGGCCGCCCGGGAACCCCAGCCCAGCCTCCTGACGCTCCAGCTGCAACCCCAGGTCCAGCCGATCGCGCCTTCCGTTCTCCGCCTGCTGCCGCCCTCCGACCAGGCCTTCCTGGCCGGGTGGGGCCAGTTGCAGAACCAGGACTGGAAGGCCGCGGAGGCGACCTTCCAGGGCCTGGTGGGTCGGCACCCCGACCAGACCGCGGTGCTCAACAACCTAGGTGTGGCCAAGTGCCAATCCGGCGATGGCCCCGGCGCCGACCGGGCCTTCGAGATGGCGCTCCAGGCCGGGCCGAAGATGGAGGTGCTGCTGAACCAGAGCATCCTCGCCTTCAACCGGCTCGATACCGTCCAGGGTGCGTCCAAGCGGGATGATGCCCAGGCCGCCGCCCCAGAGGCCTACGCGCTTCTGATTTCCCTGAACGATGCGCAGAAGGATGTCCGGACGTATCCGATCCCCCTTCCAGACACGCCGGAGCGGGTGCAGGCCCTGGCGGAGGCTGCGGAGGGAGGCCGCGGAGGCGGGACCTTCCACCTGATGGAGCCCGCCTTCCTGTTCGCCCTCCTGCTGCCCATCCTCGGGCTCATCGCCTTCCTCGCGCGGGTCAGGGCCAGCGTCCGCATGGCGCATCCGACCCAGTGCGTCCGCTGCGGCGATCCATTCCACACCACGGACAGCCCCGACACCGAGGTCTGCCAGAAATGCCATCATCTCTTCGTGCTCCGGGATGGACTCCACGCGGAGAACCGCCGGAAAAAGCTTGATGAAGTGGCGGACCACCAGCAGACCACCCGCTGGATCCACAAGTCACTCATCGTGCTGCTGCCCGGCTGCGATCTGGCCTTCCTGGGGGAGACCCGCGAGGCGCTGGTCGAATTCCTGCCCTTCTGCCTGGCCGTGGGCATGATCCTCGCGACCGGGCGCTCCGTGCGCTATCCCGGCGAGATCCTGGCAGATCCCACCTCCACCTGGTTGGCCGTGGGCGCGGCATTCGTGGCGCTCTACTATGTCCGTTCCTGGCTGAAGCTCGTTTTGAGGAGGGCCTGACATGGCACTGGAAGGATCCCTCCGGGACTTCGACCTCTTCTCCCTCTTCAACATGATCAAGATCCAGGGGAAGAACGGCACCCTGGTGCTCTCGCAGGGGCAGGAGTTCGTCAAAGTCTTCTTCGAGAATGGCGAGATCGTCGGTTGCGATTCGAACCAGGTCCGCATGGAAGACCGCCTGGGCACCATGCTGGTCCGGCTGGGAAGACTCACCGGCGAGGAGCTCCTGGGCATGGTCCAGGTCCAGCGCCAGACCCTCAAGCGCATGGGCACGCTCCTGCTGGAAAGCGGCAAGGTCACGGCTTCCGACCTCCAGGATGCCCTGTTCAATCAGGCCACCTCGATCCTCCACCGCACCTTCCGTTGGGTCGAGGGCGACTACCGCTTCGACTCCATGTTGCCGCCGGATCTCGACCGCGACCATTTCGTTCCCATCCCCGTGGACACCGTGCTCATGGAGGCTGCCCGGATCCAGGACGAGTGGCCGGAAGTCGAGCGGCGCCTTCCCGGCATGGATGTGCCGCTGGGTAAATCAGCACGCGCCCAGTCCCTCCACCTCGACATCGACCGGGATGTGTCGTCCGTGCTGGACGGCAAGGGACAAATGCACCACGGCACCTCCGGACTCACCCACGAGCAGGAGATGGTGCTGTCCTACTTCGACCACGCCCAGGCGATCCGGGACGTGGTCCAGGTCAGCCGGTACGAGGAGCTGGACACGTGCAAGGCCATTGCCGACCTCCTCGAGGCCGGGCTGCTGGAGCCCATCACGGGGGACGCTCCGAAGGTGGTGCGTCCTTGGGTGGTGGACGGCCATCCCGATCTCCAGCCCGTGGAATGGGAGCCCAGCCGCCTCCTGTGGCCACTGGTGGCACTCTGTCTCGCCCTCCCCCTGGGTTTCTACGTGCCTCATCACCGGGGCTCCATGAACATGGGGCTGGCCAGCCTCCAGGCCGTGGATGTGCGGGTGGTCCCTGAGGGCCCCACGCGGCTCCGGCAGGCCTGGGCCCTTCGCCTGGCCTCCCCGAAGGATGGTGGTGTCATGCTGGCCAGGGCGCTGGGGCGCCCCCTGGATGGCCCGAATCCCGTCCCGGATCTCTCGAAGCTTCCCGATCCCATGGCCATTTCGGCGGTGCCATCTCCGGACCCTGCTCCAACCTCCAAGAAGTAAGAAGGATCTGCGATGTTCGTGCACCAGCGCCAGGGTTCCCTGGAGGTGATTTGCGGCCCCATGTTCTCCGGCAAATCCGAGGAACTGATCCGGCGCATCAAGCGGGCCCTCATCGGCAAGCAGAAGGTCCAGGTGTTCAAGCCGGCCCTGGACGACCGCTACGATGTCTCCGCCATCGCGAGTCACAGCGAACGCAAGCACGAGGCCATCCCGGTGAAGGACACCGTGGAGCTGGCCCGCCTTCTGGATCCAGAGGCGCAGGTGGTGGCACTGGATGAAGTGCAGTTCATGGACGAGGGCCTCATCCCCATCATCGAGAATCTGGCCAACCGCGGCGTGCGCGTCATCGCCGGGGGACTCGACCAGGATTCCAACGGTGAGCCCTTCGGCATCATGCCGCTGCTCCTGGCGAAGGCGGAATACGTCACCAAGCTCCAGGCCATCTGCATGGTCTGCGGAGCCCTGGCGGGCCGCACCCAGCGCATGGTGCACACCGGCGGCCAGGTCCTGGTGGGCGCGGCCGAGGCCTACGAGGCCCGCTGCCGCCACTGCCATGAAGTGCCCCATGCCACCGGGGACCGGCTGCTTGAGGACCTTACCCAGAGGTCGTGATTTTCCAGTTCGTCAAGCCGATGGGCGACATGACAGGCATCTCCCCGGTAGAACGGGATGGGCCCCTGACCTGGTTTTGACGCAGCGGTACACTGGCCCCGGCGCGCTGCTGCAGCGCCGGATCCGTCAACTGCCCGAGGCTTCAGGGCACACCAGGAGGTCCCCATGGCTGGCGCCTACGCCACCTTCACCCACATCACGGACTACATGGGCTTCGAAGGCCTGCTCACCGACGAAGAGCGGATGATCCGCGAGTCGGCCCGCAAGTTCATCAACGCGGAAGTCCTCCCCATCATCGAGCAGCACGCCCAGGCGCAGACCTTCCCCAAGCACCTCATCCCCATGATGGGCGAGCTGGGCTTCTACGGCCCCTCGCTGCCGGAGGAATACGGCTGCATGGGCGTGTCCAACGTGGCGTACGGCCTCCTGATGTATGAGCTGGAGCGCGGCGATTCGGGGCTGCGCTCCTTCGCGTCCGTGCAGGGCAGCCTGGTGATGTACCCCATCTTCGCCTACGGCAGCGAGGCGCAGCGGAAGCACTGGCTGCCGAAGCTGGCGACCGGCGAAAAGGTCGGCTGCTTCGGCCTCACCGAGCCCGATTTCGGCTCAAACCCCGGCGGCATGCTCACCAAGGCGGTGAAAGAGCCCGGTGGCAAGTGGCGCATCAACGGCACCAAGATGTGGATCACCAATGGCACCGTGGCCGACGTGGCCGTGGTGTGGGCCCAGACCGAGGACGGCATCCGCGGGTTCCTGGTGGAGAAGGGCACGCCCGGCTTCAGCGCCCCCGAGATGAAGGGCAAGTGGAGCCTGCGTGCCAGCACCACCTCCGAGCTGGTGCTGGAGGACGTGATCGTGGACGAGGAGAAGTCCCTGCTGCCCAACGTGAAGGGCCTGAAAGGGCCCCTGGGCTGCCTCACCCAGGCCCGCTACGGCATCGCCTGGGGCGCGCTGGGTGCCGCGGACGCCTGCTACCAGTGCGCCCTGGACTACGCCAAGAGCCGCATCCAGTTCGACAAGCCCATCGCCAGCTACCAGCTGCAGCAGGAGAAGCTGGCCTGGATGGTCACCGAACTCACCAAGGGGCAGCTGCTGGTCCACCAGCTGGGCCGCCTCAAGGACGCCAAGACCTACACCACCGCCCAGGTCTCCATGGCCAAGATGAACAACGTGAACGTGGCCCTCGAGATCTGCCGCAAGGCCCGCACCATCCTCGGCGCCAACGGCATCCTCGACGAGTACCCCGTCATGCGCCACATGGCCAACCTCGAGAGCGTCTACACCTACGAGGGCACCCACGACATGCACACCCTCATCATCGGCCAGGAAGTGACGGGGATTCCGGCCTACCGCTAAAGGTTGGTGCTGGCGCAGAAAAGCGGGCCATCCGGCCCGCTTTTCTGCGCATGGGTGAAGACGGCCTAGCTACTTTGCCTTCTCCGTGCGCACCACAAGCACGTCGCAGGGCGCCAGGCGCACCACCCGGGCGGCGGTGCTGCCGAAGAGGAGGCGCTCCAGTGTGGAATGCCCCACCTGGGCCACCACCAGCAGAGTCTGGGGATCGGCCTCGGAGACCAGCTCCTCCGCCGGTCCGCCCCACTTCACGATGACCGAGGTGCCGGCATAGGGCTTGACCCAGACCTCCAGCTGTTCGCGGGCGTGGTCCTCCATGGTGTGCAGCCAGGCGGGGTCAGGCAGGGCGATCTGGGCCTCGGGCAGCATGGGCGCCGGGGGCTGCAGCACGTGCATGGCCACCAGGGGCACGCCGCACTGGCCGGCCCAGCTGCCAGCCCGCACGAGGGCCTGCTTCGAGGCCTCGGAAAAATCCACCCCCACCAGCACCCGCGTGATCATGGCGACCTCCCGTCGGATGTCCCAAAGATAAGTCATGGGTCTTCAATGAACCTGGATTTTTCACCCATTATCTTGAAATAAGAGTTGCAACACCTATAATGGAATTCGGAGGCACCATGATCACCCTTCGACCAGCTGGTTCCCGCGGCCACTTCGATTTCGGTTGGCTGGACACGCAGCACACCTTTTCCTTCGGCGACTACTTCGATCCCGAGTACACCCAGTTCCGGGCCCTGCGGGTCCTGAACGAAGACCGGGTCCAGCCCGGCAAGGGCTTCGGCACCCACGGCCACCGGGACATGGAGATCCTCACCTGGGTGCTGTCGGGGGCCCTGGAGCACCGGGACAGCCTGGGCACCCACGGCGTCATCCGGCCCGGGGAGGCCCAGGTCATGAGCGCGGGCACCGGCATCCGCCACAGCGAGTTCAACGCCTCGGCCACGGAGCCGGTGCACTTCCTCCAGATCTGGATCCTGCCCGAGCGGCAGGGCCTGGCGCCCCGCTACGACCAGGTGGCCTACCAGGAGGCGGATCTGCGGAACCGCCTGCGCCTGGTCGCCAGTCCCGATGGCGCCGACGGCTCCGTCCGGCTGTTCCAGGACGTGAAGGTCTTCGCCGCCCGCCTGGACGAGGGGCGCGGGGTCGAGGTGGCGGTCCCCCCGGGCCGGGCCGGCTTCCTCCAGGTGGCCGCGGGGTCCGTCACGCTCCAGGGGCGACCCCTGAACGCCGGGGACGCCGCGCGCATCGAAGGTGAGCCCTCCCTCCGCGTGGTGGCTGGAGCGCCCGCCGAGATCCTGTTCTTTGACCTTGCCTGAGGAGCCACCCATGAGTCCCAAACCCGTTGTCTCCCTCGTGACCGGACTGCCCACCCAGGACGGGAACCGCGTGCCCCTGGTCCGGCTGGTGCCCGGCCGCGGGCAGCATGGCACCGAGGCCTTCCGTGCCATGGACCCCTTCCTGCTCATGGACCACTTCGGCCCCATGGTGCTCCCTCCCGGTACGGATGCGGGCTTTCCGCCCCATCCCCACCGGGGCTTCCAGACGCTCACCTACCTGATTCAGGGCGCCTTCAAGCACCGGGACAGCACGGGCGGCTCCGGCCTTCTGCGGCCCGGTGGGGCCCAGTTGATGAACGCGGGCGCAGGCATCGTCCATGAGGAGATGCCGGTGCCTGAGCACCTCGAGACGGGCGGGCCCATCGAGGGTGTCCAGCTCTGGATCAACCTGCCGAAGGCGGACAAGGGGAGCCAGCCGGGCTACACAGACCTGCAGCCCGAGCGGATGCCATGGACGCCCCTGCCGGGTGGCCGCATCCGGGTGTTGGCGGGCACCTGGGCGGGGGTCGCAGGCCCCGCCCGTACCCCGGCCCGGATCGCCTACGCCCACCTGGAGCTGGAGGCCGGCGCGCGCTTCCAGCAGGGCGTCCCGGAGGGGTGGACCACGGCCGTGGTGCCCTTGCAAGGCTCGGTGCGCCTCGAGGGCACCGACGTGCCCGCGGATACCGTGGCCCTGCTGGGAAAGGGCGATTCCCTGGCGCTGGAGGCCATCACGCCCGTGAGCCTCATGCTGCTGGCGGGCGAACCCCTCGGCGAGCCCATCGCCCACTACGGCCCTTTCGTGATGAACACCCGGGAGGAGCTTGAACAGGCGGTCCAGGACTACCAGCAGGGCCGCATGGGGCACCTGGACTGAACTTGAGGCTTGATCTGTGCGGCCGATAGGAAGGCAATCACCGAAAGGCCAAGCATGTCCGAGCCCGCCCCGAGATCCGCATTGGATGGCTTTACGGCAGGCGGTTCAGACCAGCTGCACCGGGACCTCGCTGGCCTGGAAAAGGTGATCAACAAATCCGCCGCCGGGGCCGCCAGGACTTCAGTCCGGGTGCAGACCCTGGCGCGGGAAATCGATCAGATTCTCGCAAGTTCCCGCTCCATGCAGGAGACCCTGGACAACCTCGGAGGAACATTTCGCTGTCGGCGATCGCCACCGAGGAGGCGGCCGAGTCCACCCGCCGCATGGCGGATCAGACGCAGAAGGGCCGCCAGGAGAGCGACCAGGCCGTGGCCACGGTCCGGCACCTCCAGCAGCAGACGACGGTGACGTCCGAGCGCCTGGAATCACTGCTGGGGCACATCCTGAAGGTCAACGAAGTGTCCCAGGTCATCGGCGAGATCGCGGATCGCACGGGCATGCTCAGCCTCAACGCCGCCATCGAGGCGGCCCACGCCGGCGCCGCGGGCCGGGGGTTCGCCGTGGTGGCGGAAGAGGTTCGGAAGCTGGCGGACCGGACCTCGCTGCAGACCCAGGAGATCGCGGCCCTTCTGGAGGCCATCCGGAAGGATCTGGACCCGGCGCGGGAAGCGATGGAGCAGAGCCTGGGGCTGGCGGCCACGACGCGCGTCCAGGTCGAGGCCGTTGAGCAGCGCCTGTCGGACATCGCGGATCTGGCGGAATCCACCGCCGGGAACGTGTCCAGCCTCGCGGGGACGGCCACGGAGGAGCAGGAGGCCGCTCGCAGCCTGGTGGAGGCATCTGGGAGGCTGCTGGAGTCCACCGGCACCCTGAAGTCCGCCGCCGAGGCCGTGGCCCAGGACGCCTTCGCGGTGACCTCGCTCACGGAGGAGGGCCACCGCCACCTCGCGGCCTATGACACGGGCTCCCTCTTCCATCGGGCCCTGGGCCTGGCTCGGGAGCTTGCCACCACCAGCGCCACCATCCTCGAAGGCCCCGTCCAGGAAGGGCGCATCAGCGCCGAGCAGCTGCTGGCCCTCGACTACACCGAGATCCGGGGGCCCGAGGTCCAGGCCCTGTCCCGGTTCTTCAATGTCTTGCATGTGCCTCCAGAGGGATTCAGCCCGCCCAAGTTCCGCACGGCCTACGATGGCCTGGTGGACCGGGCCTTGCAGGAGGCCTTCGACCGCGTCCTGGAGCAGGAGCCGCGGCTGACCTTCGCCCTGATCCTCGATCTGAACTCCTACGGACCTTCGCACAACAAGGCCTTCACGAAGGATTGGACCGGGCAGGCGGACCGGGACCTGGCCGGCAACCGCGTGAAGCGCTTCTTCACGGACAACCGGGTGCTGGTCCGGGGCGCGCGGCACGGGCTGGGCGAAGCGGCCGAGGCCCTGCCGGATCGGGTGGACCGGGCGGCCTTCCAGCGGGTGGCCGACCTCCGCGAGCAGGTCGCCAGCCGACAGGAATTCCTGGTGCAGACCTACGCCCGGGACACCGGCGCCATCATCACCGTGCTCACCGTGCCGCTCTTCGTGCAAGGCCAGCGCTACGGCGTCAGCCTTCTGGGCTGGAGCAGCGACGACTAGGAGATCGGTTTCGCCTCCAGCCTTCGGACGAGGGTGAAGCGCCCCGAGGCCAGCTTGCCCAGGCCCCGGGCCAGGGCCTCCCGGCTGCAAGCCAGTTCCCCGCTCCAGACTTCCAGGGGGAGTTCTCCGCCTTCGGGGTGGGCATCGACCCAGGCCTGCCAGAGGCGGGCCAGGGCCGCGGCCTCCGGTTCCTGGCGATCCCGCCAACTGCGCTCCTGGGGCCGCTTCGGTTCGTAGAAAGTGGTGCCGCGCAGCTTGTCGGGCAGGAAGGTCTGCTCGCGGTCGTAGTCGTCGTGGGAGTAGTGGTAGCCCGCGCCCCGGCCCGCCTTGCGGGCGGTCGAGGTGTGGGCATCGCGGATGGCCTCGGGAATGGGCGCGTCGTCCGCCGCCAAGGCTGCATCCACGGCCAGGATGGTGGCGTTGCTCTTGGGGGCGTTGGCCACGTAGAGGATGGCCTGGGCCAGGGGGATGCGGGCCTCGGGCCAGCCGATCTGCTCCACGGCGCGGCTGGCGGCCTCGCAGAGGAGGAAGGCCTGGGGATCGGCGTTGCCCACGTCCTCGGCGGCGCAGACCATGAGGCGCCGGGCGATGAAGCGGGGATCCTCGCCGCCGCGGATCATGCGGCTCAGGTAGTAGAGGGCCGCGTCCGCGTCCGAGCCGCGCAGGCTCTTCTGGAAGGCACTGGCCAGGTCGTAGTGGCCATCGGCGCGGTCGAACATCATGCGGCCGCCCAGGGCGCCCTGCAGGGATTCCAGATCCGGCTCCGGCATCTCCATCCAGGTTTCCAATCCCGAGAGCGCGGAGCGCAGGTCGCCCCCGGCCCAGTGGGAGAGCCAGTCGAAGACCTCTGCGGGTTCCGGTGCCTGGCCCCGTTCCCTGGCCCAGGCCCGCCTCAGCACCTGCTGAATATGGACTGGTTCCAGGGCCTTCAGGGCGATGAGCTGGCAGCGGCTGCGCAGCGCCGGATTCAGGTAGAAGGCCGGGTTCTCCGTGGTGGCGCCGATGAGGATGGCCTCGCCGCGCTCGAGGTAGGGCAGGAGGATGTCCTGCTGGGCCCGGTTGAAGCGGTGGATCTCATCCAGGAACACCACGGGCGGCACGGCGCGAAACAGGGGCATCTCGCGGCTGTCGGCCAGGAACTTCTTCAGTTCCGCCGCGCTGCCGCTGACGCCGGAGAACTCCATGAAGCCGTGGCCCGTGGCTTCCGCGAGGATGCGGGCCAGGGTGGTCTTGCCCGTGCCCGGCGGCCCCCACATCACCATGGAGGGCAGGCGCCCACCGGCCGTGAGCCGCGTCAGGGCCCCCCTGGGTCCGAGAAGATGCGACTGGCCCACCACCTCGTCGAGGGTGGTCGGGCGGAGGCGTTCGGGCAGGGGCACGTGGGACATGGCAGCCTCTCCAGCCTATCAGCCCGGCTGTGCTAGGCTCCCCGCATGCAGACGCCGCCCGCCTACGAACGCGACCCCTTTGCCACCTCGCTGGAGACCCGCGTCTTGCGCAGCGGCGAGGAGAAGGGACGGCCCTTCGCCATCCTGGAGGACACGATTTTCTACCCCGAGGGGGGTGGCCAACCCTGTGATCTGGGCGCCTTGAACGGCGTGGCCGTGGTGGAGGTCCAGAAGCGCGAGGGCGAGGTCCGGCACTACCTGGGCTCGGCCCTGGAGCCGGGCCCCGCCTCGCTGAGCCTGGACTGGGCCCGCCGCTTCGACCACATGCAGCAGCACACGGGCCAGCACCTGCTCACGGCCGTGGCCCAGGACCAGTTCAAGTGGGAGACCACGGCCTTCCATCTGGGGGCTTCGGTCTGCGACATCGAGCTGTCTGCTCCCGCCATATCGCAACGCGACATGGAGCGATTGGAGGAGGCTGTGGCCTCTGAAATAAGGGCGCATCGGGAGGTTTCGGCCCGTCGGGTGAGTGCGGAAGCCTATGGCCGGGAAGCGGTGCGCTCCCGGGGCCTTCCCGAGGGCCACATCGGCGACATCCGCCTGGTGCAGATCGCGGGTGTGGACCTGAACACCTGCGGTGGCACCCACCTGCGCCACACGGGCGAGATCGAGGTCCTCAAGCTGCTGGGCACCGAGTCCATCCGTGGGGGGACGCGCCTCTTCTATGTGGCCGGCAGGCGCGCCAGGCAGCGCCTGGCCGCGCATGAAACGCGCAATGCGGGGCTCCGCGCCCTGCTGGGCGCCCCGGACGAGGAGCTCGTCCCGGCCCTCCAGATCAAGCTGGACCAGCTGCTGGCCCTGGAACGCCGCAGCCGGAAGCTGGAGGAGGAACTCGCCGAGTTCCAGGCGGCGGTCCTGGCGGCGCAGCCCGGGGGCTTGGTGGAAGCCCACTTCGACGGCCGGGACATGGCCTTCCTCCAGAAGCTGGCCCGGGGCATCCTCGCGGCTGATCCAGCCAAGGCCGCATTCCTGACTTCTGAACCGGGCGGGCAGGGGATCTTCCTGCTGAGCGCAGGGGAAGGCTCGACGCTGGATGTCCCGGCCGCCGGCAAGGCCGTGGCGGCCATCCTGGGCGCCAAGGGCGGCGGCTCCGGGAAGGCCTTCCAGGGCAAGGCGCCCGGCCTCACGGCGCGGGCCGAAGCGCTGGCCCGCCTGCGCGAGGGCTGAGCCCGTGCGGGCCGCAGGCCTCCTGAAGCTGCTGGCCTTGGGGCTGGGGCTATACGCGGGGCTCTGCCTTCTGGCCTTTCTGGCCCAGCGGCGGATGATGTATTTTCCCGACCGCGAAAGTGAAGCCGAGGCTGTTCAGCGGGCCCTCCGAACGGAGCTGGTGCCATGGCCGGATGCCCAGGGGCGGCTGCTCGGCTGGCGGCGGCCCGTCCGGTCCGGCGGCCCCCGGGTCCTCGTGCTGCATGGCAACGCCGGGGACGCTCTGGGCCGCGCAGACTACCTGCCGGTGCTGGAGGCGGCGGGCTTCGAGGCCGTGCTGCTGGAGTATCCCGGCTATGGCCCCCGGGACGGCGAACCTTCCCAAGCCGCGCTGGTGGCCGACGCCCAGGCGGCCCTGGGACGCCTGAAGGCAGAATCTCCGGCGCCGGTGATCCTGCTGGGCGAGAGCCTGGGTTCTGGCGTGGCGGTGCAGGTGGCCGCTGCGAATCCCAACGCCGTGGCAGGCTTGCTCCTCGCCGTGCCCTTCGCCCGCATGGGCGAGGTGGCGGCTTGGCACTACCCTTGGCTGCCCATGAAGCTCCTGCTGAGGGACCGCTGGGACAGCCAGGACGCGATCCGGAACCACCATGGCCCGGTGGCCCTCCTGATCGCGGGCCGGGATGAGGTGGTGGGCGCCGAGCAGGGGCGCCGCCTCGCCCAGGCCTGTCCCGGCGCCGTCCGCGTCTGGGAAATCCCTGAAGCCACCCACAACGGATTGCCGCGGTCCCCGGGGCTTCCACCCTGGTCCGAAGCTTTGGCATTCCTCCGGGGCCGCGCCGGAATGGGACAATGACTCCATGGACCTGATCTACCTCGACCACAACGCCACCACCCCCCTGGACCCCGAGGCCTTCGAGGCCATGCGGCCCTGGTTCACGGAGCGCTTCGGCAATGCCAGCTCGGCCTACGCGCTGGGGCACCTGTCGGACGGCGCGGTGGTGGCGGCGCGGGAGCAGGTGGCGGCCCTGGTGGGCTGCGCACCGGCGGAGATCGTCTTCACCAGCGGTGGCACCGAGAGCCTGAATCATGCGGTGAAGGGCGTCTGGGAGGCCGTTCCGGCGAAGCGGCACCTGGTCACCACCGCCGTGGAGCACCCCGCCGTGCGAGCCCTGGTCCTGTGGTGGAAGGGGCAGGGCGGCACCGCCACCGATGTGGGCGTGGATGGGGAAGGCCGGCTCGATCTGGCGGCCCTGGAAGTCGCGGTGCGGCCCGACACGGCCCTCGTGGCCGTCATGGCCGCGAACAACGAATCCGGCGTGCTGTTTCCGGTGGCCGAGGCCGCTGGCATCGCCAAGTCCAAGGGGGCGCTCTTCCTGGTGGACGCCACCCAGGCCATGGGCAAGGTCCCCATGGATGCCATGGCCTGGGGCGCGGACCTGCTCTGCCTCAGCGGCCACAAGTTCCACGGACCCAAGGGCACGGGCGCGCTCATGATCCGCCGGGGGGTGCGGCTGAAGCCCCTCATGCTCGGTGGCTCGCAGGAGCGCGGGCGTCGCGGTGGCACCGAGAATGTGCCGGGCATCGTGGGGCTCGGCAGAGCGGCCGACCTGGCCCGCCTGGGCTTGCCGGACATGGAGCGCGTGCGCGGGCTGCGCGATGAGCTGGAGGCCCGCCTGCGAGCCGAAGTCCCGGAGGTTCGCATCCACGGAGCCAACACCTCCCGACTGCCCAACACCAGCCTGGTGGGCTTCGCGGGCCTCGAAGGCGAGGCCCTCCAGCTCAGGCTCGGCGAGCAGGGCATCTGCGTGTCCACCGGCAGCGCCTGTAGCACCGGCATGAGGGAGCCCAGCCATGTGCTCCGCGCCATGCAGGTGCCGGAAGCCTACGCCATCGGCACGGTGCGCCTCAGCCTGGGACGGGGCACCACGGCGGTGGAACTCGAGCGGGTCCTGGGCCTGCTGCCCGGCCTGGTGACCGAGCTGCGGGATAGCCGCAGTTTCAGAGGGCATGAGCGGTAATTGCCCAGTATGATCCTTGGAAAGATTGCCTTTGGGATCTCCTAAGGACAGGGCCTGCCGGTACATCTCCCGGGGGTATGACTGCGGGGAAAGTCGGCGGAAGGGGAGTGTCATGGCCATGGAAAGCCTGAGGCGCCTGGTGCAAAGCCTCCGCCCTGGCAGGTCCAAGGTGCTGACGCCCTGGCGCACCCCTGTGACGCTGGATCGGGGCAGCCTCGGGGAGGTCGGCCTGGCCCTGGATGGGCATGGCCACGGGGCGGCACTTTGGGAGAGCAGTGGCCGACTCTGGACCATGCCCATCGGCCCCCATTCCGCCCCGGCCCTGGCACGGCTCCCCCTCGACGAGGGGACCTCTCCGCGAATCCTCCTGAACCCCGAAGGGCGTGGCCTCGCGCTCTGGCTGGCCATGTCCGGCGGAGAAAGGCAACTCCTCGGCAGGATCCTCGGAGGCGGAGAGGGGGAATCCCAGGTCCTCTTCAGGACTTCAGGGCAGGTCCACCACGTTCAGGGGGCCGTGGACCGGCGTGGCAACGCCCTGGTGGTGTGGCTTCTGGAAGCGGAGGGCCGCTGCGAGATCATGGCTCAGTCCTTTGATACCCGTGGGAAGGTCTGGGAACAGGCCCCGACGACCCTGGGGCTTCCCCCTTCGGCGACCGTGGAGCCGCGCCTGGCCGCCAACCACCGCGAACACGCCATGGTGCTCTGGGAGTCGGAAAGCGCTGGCCAGGAAGGGCTGGTGGCCAGCCACTACTGGCCCTCGGACCGCATCTGGTCCGACCGGCCCGTGCCGGTGGTGGCCCATGCCACGCGCCAGCACCAGGTGGTCATGGACGACCTGGGCAACGCCCTGGCGCTGTGGATCCATGCGCCCCGGGGCCAGCGGAGCCGTCTCGAGGCCAGCTACTATGACGGCCAACGCTGCGAGTGGGGCGCACCGGAGATCATCAGCACGGCCCAGACCTTCACCCATCCGAGGCTCGTAATGCTGGGGGATGGCGAGGCGCTGGCGGCCTGGTGCCAGGCCGAGAGCCACGGTGCCTCCCGCCTGATCACCAAGACCTTCTCCGGGGGCGCCTGGGAGACTGGGGTGGAGTTCCTGGAACTGGGCCACGCGCCGGTCCGGGAGTTCGGTCTGGATCTGGGGCCGGAGGGCCGGGCGGGCCTGATCGCCGTGCACCAGGGGCCCGAGGGCGACTCCGTTTCGGCTTGGCTGCGGCAGGGTGCCTGGGGTGAGGCATCAGCTCTGGCACCCGCCTCCCATCTGGCCTGCGCCTTTCCCCAGATCCGGCTCTGCCCCCAGGGGGCTTCGGCGATCTGGATTCGAGGCACGGGGCCAGAGGGGCACCTGATGCTGGTGGAGACCTGGTGAGCCGGGCCCTGGGCCGGCGCTAGCCCAGCAACTGCCGGGCGTAGTGCTCGACCGCATAGGGCAGCCACCGGTGTCCGGGCAGGTCCCGGCTGAGGTAGCCCATGTGGCCGCCATGGTCCTCGAGGTGGAGATGCACCTGGCTGGAAAGCTCCGCTTCGACCGCGTGCCGCCAGGGGATGAAGGGATCGTCCTTGGCCATCAGGATCACGGTGGGCACGGTGACCTTCGCCAGGTGGTGCCGGGCAGAACACTTGGCGTAGTAGTCGTTGGCGTTCTCGAAGCCACCAGCCCGGGTCGTATAGGCTTCGTCGAACTCGCGCAGGCTCATGAGGGGCCAGGTCTGGTAGGCATCCGGGATGAGCCCGTCCGCGATGCGCTGCTGGATGGCGCTGCGGCAGCGCCGGATGAAGCGGAGCTCGTAGAGGCGGCTGAGGCCGCCGTGGATGGATTCGGCGCAGGCGCCCAGATCCAGAGGCGGGTTCACGGCGATGGCGGCATCGGGTTGCGCGGCCACATGGGGCAGGCCGCCGCCCAGGTTCAGCAGCAGGGCATTGGCGGAGAGAGAGAAGCCGATGGCCAGCTGGCGCAGCTCCGGGTGCCGTTCCCGGGCCGCGGCGAAAGCGGCGCCCAGGTCATCGCCGGACCCGCTGTGGTAGGGCCTCCGGGCCAGGCCGCGGCCCTCGCCGCAACCCCGGTGGTTCACGGTCCAGACATGGTGGCCCAAGCCACGGGCCAGGGCCACCGTGCGCCGGACATAGTGGGCCTGGTCATCGCCCCCCAGGCCGTGGAAGACCAGCGTCAGGACCGGCTGCTCGCCGGGATAGTGGCGCGCCGCGAGCTGATCCCCGTCCGGCAGTGGGATGCGGAGCGGCACGGAGAGATGGCTGGGCGGTTCCCCTGGCAGGTAGTTGCCCAGGATGGTCTGCAGGTGGCCGGAGGCCGCCCACCAGGGGGGGTGGCAGGGCAGGGCCGGCGGCGCGAACCGGCGCATCGACCCAGCGTCTTCCGCAGCGGTCATTCCTTGCGCTTGTAGACGAGCTTGTAGCTGAACGGATTGTCCAGCTTGGGATGGGTGTAGGTCACCTGCAGGGCCAGCGAACTGCCGTCCTTCCGCATGGAGTAGACGTGCTTCAGGACGTAGCTCTCGCCCGCGAGGGTCTGGACGAGGGTTGGTCCCTGACCGCTGAGGGAGGCCTTGAAGGTCTCGCCGTCGCTGCGCTTCCAGGTTTCCTCCGTGCCGTCGAAGGGCGTGTCGATGGAACGCTCCTTGTCCAGCGTCACCGAGAAGGTGCCGCCGGCCAGGATGTCGAGCTGGCCATGGCTTCTGCACGCCGACTGGAGCTTCTTCTTCCAGAGCAGCCTCAGGCCGAAGTTCAGGTCCTTGAGGTGGGTCTCGATCTGCTCGTCGATCTTGTCACTTTGTGAAGCGTGCAAGGTCCATTCGCCGTCCCAGTCCACCTTGGCTTCCTTGGCGGGTTCGACCTTGGCGGGGGCCGGTTTGGCCTTCTGGGCGCAGGCGGGCAGGGCCAGGAAACAAGGCAGCAGCAGGGCAAGGGGGCGCATGGAAACCTCCAGGAGGAGCCTACGCCCGCCCATGCGGTTCTGGAAGTTTTGAAAGCGATCCATGTGATCGGCGCAACAAAGCGACCGATTGATGACCTTCCAGGGAAGATCGCGTGATGCGAGGTGTAAGCTGATGGCATTCAGCCCACAGACAGGGCACTCAATTCCAAGGAGTGTGGCCATGAAGAAACAGGAAGCCCTCGATTACCATTCGATGGGACGGAAGGGGAAGATCGAGGTCATCGCCACGAAGCCCTGTTCCACCGCCCGCGATCTCTCCCTGGCCTATTCCCCCGGCGTGGCGGAACCCTGCCTGGCCATCGAGAAGGATCCGGAGCTGGCCTATGAGTACACCGCCAAGGGCAACCTCGTGGCCGTGCTCTCCAACGGCACGGCGGTGCTGGGTCTCGGCAACCTCGGCGCCCTGGCGGGCAAGCCCGTCATGGAAGGCAAGGGCGTGCTCTTCAAGCGCTTCGCCGACATCGACGTGTTCGACATCGAAGTGGATGAGACCGACATCGACCGCTTCTGCCAGGTGGCCCGCGCACTAGAACCCACCTTCGGTGGCATCAACCTCGAGGACATCAAGGCCCCCGAGTGCTTCGAGATCGAGACCCGCCTGAAGAAGGAAATGAACATCCCCGTCTTCCATGACGATCAGCACGGCACCGCCATCATCAGCACGGCCGCGCTGATGAACGCCTGCGAGATCACCGGCAAGAAGATGCCCGACATGAAGGTGGTGTTCTCCGGCGCCGGCGCTTCCGCCATCGCCTGCGCGAACATGATGATCGAGGCCGGCGTGAAGCTGGAGAACCTCTGGCTTTGCGACACCAAGGGCCTGGTCTACACCGGCCGCGGTGAAGGCATGAACAAGTACAAGGACAAGTTCGCCAAGCCCAGCGAGTGGCGCACCCTGGCCGACACCATCAAGGACGCCGATGTGTTCGTGGGCTGCTCCAGCAAGGGCGCGTTGACGCCCGAGATGCTGCTGAGCATGGCCAAGAACCCCATCGTCTTCGCCCTGGCGAACCCCGACCCCGAGATCGACTACCCCACCGCCATGGCCACCCGCAAGGACATCATCCTGGCCACCGGCCGCAGCGACTACCCCAACCAGGTGAACAACGTCCTGGGCTTCCCCTTCATCTTCCGCGGGGCGCTCGACGTGCGCGCCTCCGAGATCAACGAGCCCATGAAGATCGCCGCCGCCAAGGCCCTGGCGGCCCTGGCCCGGCAGGAAGTCCCCGAGAGCGTGTCGCGGGCCTATGCGGGCCAGAAGTTCAGCTTCGGCCCCGAATACATCATTCCCAAACCCTTCGATCCCCGCGTGCTGCTGTGGGTGGCTCCCGCCGTGGCCCAGGCGGCCATGGACACGGGCGTGGCCCGCAAGCCCATCGCCGACATGAAGGCCTACATCGAGCGCCTCGAAGGCCTCCAGGGCCGCAGCAAGGACGTGATCCGCAGCGTGGTCCACCGCGC
Source organism: Candidatus Geothrix odensensis (assembly GCA_016714685.1). Lineage (GTDB taxonomy): Bacteria > Acidobacteriota > Holophagae > Holophagales > Holophagaceae > Geothrix > Geothrix odensensis. The sequence goes on along the minus strand of JADKCH010000001.1, from coordinate 501,561 downwards.
CAAGGAGAACCCCAAGCGCGTGGTCTTCCCCGAGGGCGACCACCCCCTGATCCTCCAGGCCGTCTCCCAGATGGTGGACGAGGGCATCTGCATCCCCATCCTGCTGGGCGAGCCCGCCAAGATCAAGGCCGTGGCCGCCGATCACGGCATCGGCCTCGAGGGCATCGAGATCCTCGATCCCGGCTCCGTGGCCTGGCGCCAGGAGGCGGAAGACGCGTTCTACGATCTGCGCAAGCGCCGCGGCGTCACCCGCACGGAAGCCAAGCGCCAGATCCGCCGCCGCATCTACTTCGGCGCCATGATGTGCCGCCTGGGCAAGGCCGACGGCCTCATCGCCGGCCTGACGATGTACTACCCCGAGACCATCCGCCCCTGCCTGGAAGTCATCGGCACCCGCAAGGGCGTCAAGAAGGTGTGCGGCGTCTACACCATGGTGCTGAAGAACCGCGTGCTCTTCTTCTCCGACACGACCATGAACATCGAACCCACGGGCGAAGAGCTGGCCGAGATCGCCATGCTCACCTCGGACCTGGTGAAGGACACCTTCAACATGGAACCCAAGGTGGCCATGCTGAGCTTCTCCAGCTTCGGTAGCGTCGAGCACCCGCTGGTCCGCAAGGTCCAGAAGGCCGTCGAGATCGTGAAGGCCACCCGCCCCGAACTCAAGTGCGATGGCGAAATGCAGGCCGACACCGCGCTCGGCGACGGCATCCTGGCCGAGAACTACCCCTGGGTGGACCTGCCGGGCGGTCCCAACGTGCTGATCTTCCCCGACCTCACCAGCGGCAACATCGGCTACAAGCTGGTGCAGCGGCTGGCGGGCGCCGAGGTGATCGGCCCCATCACCTGCGGCATGGCCGCTCCGGTGCACGTCCTGCAGCGGCACAGCGACCTGAACGACATCATCCACCTCACGGCCCTCACCGTGGTCGAGGCGCAGCAGAAGCAGAAATAGGCCACTGGTTACCAGATGGCGGGGGCTCCTGGCCCCCGCCATCTGTTTAGAGCCGGGCCGGGAATGGCCCCAGCAGGGAACGCACGGATGCTTCGATGCTGAGGGGCCGGCCATCGGGACCCTTCTCCCGATGGTCCAGGTTCGCCTCACCCTGCCAGACGGGAAGGCCGGACCGGCGGTCCAGGAACTGCACGATGAGGGTGAAGGTTCCCCTGGAGCCCCTCTCGCGGTCCGCAGTGGCACCGCCGCCACCTTCCGGGCCGCCCCGTCCGCCCCCGCGGTGGCCTTCGCCTCCCCCGGAGCGGCGGGAGCCCTTGCCGGCGCGGCCTCCACCACCCTCCGGTTGGCCGCCGGTCAGGACATGGACGGCCACCCAGAGATCGGCTTCCGCGGCCGGTGCGATCCGGTAGTTGCGGGTGGCCAGCTCTGCCTGCACCGCCTGGAGGTGGAGATCGGGATTCAGGGGCCGCATCCCTTCGCGAAGGAGGATCCGGTCCTTTCGGGGATCGGGAGCCATGGTCGCGTAGGTCTCAGGCCGGAAGGCCGGGTCCACCTCGTAGGCGAACTTGGGGTGGGCGCATCCAGTGGCCAGCGCCGTCAACAGGATCAGGATGGAGAAGTGAATTCTGGTTCGCATGCCTGAAGGATGTTCCCAGGCGGGCCGGCGTTCCTCAGGTTTGTTCGATCTGGGCCAGCCAGGCCTGGATTTCGGGATCGGGGTCGGGGCTCAGGCGCAGAGCCTCCCTCAGGTCCAGCAGCGCGGGAGCCGGCTCATCCCGCTGCAGGTGGATGAAGGCCCGTTCCTTGTGGGCCCTGGGGTTCCCGGGGTCGAGCAGGATGAGGTGGGTGCCTGTCCAGAGCGCCTCTTCCCAGTCCTCCGCGTGCATGAACCGCAGGTGGAGGTTCCGCACCAGCCGGATCAAGGTGGCGCGGTGGGTGGCAGGCTGGAGCATGTCCCGGTGGAAGGTCACCCGGCCAGCCGTGGCCGCCTGCACCAGCTCGGCGCCGCGTTCCTCCCCCACGGCACGGCCTTTATGAAATGGGTCGAAGCAGAGCAGCCCGACGTCCGTGCGCAGGGCCGCGATGTAATGCCCGGGCAGCCCCACGCCCACGGCATCGAAGCCCATGCGGCGGGCCAGGTCCACCCAGAGGATGGAGAGGGAAATGGGCAGCCCCTTCCGGCGGGCGATGACTGCGGGCAGCAAGGCGTTGAGGGGATCGTCGTAGGTGTCGCGGTCACCGTCGAAGCCCAGCTCCTCGAACAGCAGGTGGTTCAGAGCGTCGATGGCCTTGTGAGTGTTCCAGGGCAGGGGCATGCGTCCGGCGAGGGTGAAGGCCCACTCGTTGAGCTGCATGGACACATGATCCGGGTCCGGGTCATCCAGGGCCGGGGCCACGGCATGCACGGCCCCTTCCGCCAGGTTTCGGCAGTCCGGATCCTCCCGGAGGTACTCGTGCAGCGACATCAGGCGCGCCGGCGGAGCACCGAGCGCCCCACCAGCGCCAGGGCCGCCAGGCCGAAGGCGCCCCAGGCCCAGCCCTGCCAGGAGCTGGTCGCGGCTTGGACCTTGCGCGCCTCCTCGGCCTTGCGGGCGTTTTCCTCGATGGACAGCTTGGCGTGGGCCTCCCGGCCCTCCTTCACGGCCTTTTCAGCGGATTCGCGACTCGCCTTGAGCTCCTTGGTGGCGGATTCCTGCTCCTCTTCCGCCCCCAGGACGGCCACCCTTTTCGGTGGAGCTGCCGGGGGGCCGAAACGCGCCGGTACGGCCTCGCCCTCCTCTTGGAAGGCCGCCGGAGCCGAGCCGTTTTCGATGGATTCCGCGAGGGCCTGGATGTCCTCCCGCAGCCCCTGCAGCACCTGGTTCTGGCGGTGGAGCTGGGCGCCCTGGATCCAGATGAGCCCCAGCTGGAGGGCCAGGAAAGTGGGGATGATCCATCGCAGGGCGGAACGGGACATCAGGCCTCCCTCCCCAGGATAAACAGGGTCCGGTCATCCCGGTTCTGGGTATCGAAGGCGGCCACATCGTGGAAGACCGCCTCGCAGGCGGCCCGGGGGCTGCCCGTGCCCCAGAGGCGGCGCAGCTGGGCGTTGAGCCGGTCCAGGCCGTACAGCTCGCCCTCCCGGTTCATGGCCTCCGAGAGGCCGTCGCTGTAGAGGACCATCCAGCCCTTGGGCGGCAGCACCCCCTCGATCACTTGCCAGTCGCCGGGGCCCGCGGGACGGAGGCCCAGGCCGCGCCCGTGGGGAACCACTTCGCGGGCAGCGTCCCCATGCGATTCCTCGAACACCAGGGCGCCAGGATGGCCGGCCCGCGCGAGCCGGTAGTGCCCGTCCTCGTCCCACTCCAGGAGGATGAGGGTGAGGAACCCCCGGTGGCCGAGCAGCTGCCTCAGGGTGAGGTCCAGCGAACAGAGGATCTCCTCCAGCTTCTGGTTCTCCGTCTGGGCCGCCTGCTCGAGGAGGGCGGTCGCCTGGGCCATGTAGAGGGCGGCGGCCAGGCCCTTGCCGCAGACGTCGCCCACGGCCGCCAGCCAGGTGCCACTGGGACGGCGTTTCACGAAGAGCAGGTCGCCGCCCGTCTCCAGGGCCGGCTCCAGGCGCAGGGCCACGTGGAACCCGGGAATGGGTGGCACGTGGGAGGTGACCAGGCCTTCCTGGATGCGCCGGGCTGTTTCGAGCTCCTGGCTCAGGCGCTCCTGGGCCACCAGCCGCTGGTGCATCACGGCGGTCTCGAGCACCTGGCCCGCGGCCAGGGCCACCTCGCGCAGCAGCTCGCGGTCCTCCCGGCCATAGTTCAGCTCGGCGTACTTGCCCCCCAGGAGCACCACGCTATGCGGGGTGTCGCCGGCGAGGATCAGCAGCAGCAGCTGGGCCTCGAGGGCATCCACGTGGGCCCGCAGCGTGCCGCCCTGGTCGCGGATCCAGTCCGCCTCTTCGCTGCCCAGGCCCAGCACGAGCTCGCGGTTCTCCCGGGCCAGGCGGAGCAGGCCCGGTGGGATGCGAAGGGGCTGGGGCGGGAAGTAGACTCGGCGATCCTCCCGGTCCGAGGCCTCGGCGGCGGGCAGCAGGATCTGGCGGTCCTCGATGTGCAGGATCTCCAGCAGCTGGGGCTGGAAGGCCTCGCCGAGGGCGCGGCGCAGGGACTTGACCAGCGATTCCTCGCTGAAGCGCTTCCGGGGTTCGCGAACCGCGCTGAGGGCGATCTCCCGGGTGCTGGAGAAGTCGCGCCGGAAGCGGCGGCGGATGCCCTTCAGCAGGCGCCGCAGGGCCCAGCCGAGGGGCAGGGCGAGGATGCCGATCAGGGCTCCGGCCCAGCCCGGGGGGATGGCGGAGAGGTGCGAGAAGGCCCAGGCCAGGCCGCCGAGGTAGGCGGCCACTGTGAGGGCGAGGATGGCCATGTAGCTCACCCAGCGCAGCAGCACTTTCTGCACGTCGAAGAGCCCGTGGCGGAAGATGGCGTAGGCGAAGCTGATGGGGATGAGCGGGGCGGGCAGCATGAAGATGAAGATCTGCCGGCGGAAGAGGAGGCTCTGCCCGTATTTGGCCTGGAGGATCGTCCAGGCCAGCAGGTCCAGGCAGATGGCTGCGGTCACGATCAGGGAGGGCAGCAGGGCCTTCCGGAGTCGCTCGGGCGCCTTCAGCGCCCCCGCGATGAAGAACCCGAGGCCCGTGAGCGCGGCGCCGATGTAGAGGGGGGTGGCCACGAACCCGAGGGCAGTGAGCACGAGCTTCAGCACGCCGTCCGGAGGGGTGCCAGCCAGGGTCTTCAGGACACCATCCCCGGCGATGGCCCAGAACCGGACCAGCATCTGCACCAGGGCCAGCAGGGCGAAGGTTCCGTAGATGGCCTGGAGGAAGCGCCGGTTTTTCCGCCATTCAGACGGGTGGGGAAAGCGCAGGAAGAAGTGAATCCAAAGAGATGGGAGGAGAGCGGATGCGACACCGGCCATGAGCGTCACCAGCACGAGCATGACCACGGGCGGGTTGCCGGAGATGGCCGCCCCCGACATCAGCAGGGCCGTGGCCGCCAGGTAGAAGAAGTGGCGCGAGGATTTCCGTTCCGGGGCCGAGAGCACCACCAGCAGGCCCACGGCCCAGGCGAGGATCCCGTTGGCCAGGAGGGCCAATTGCACCCAGTCCAGGGGCTTCACCAGGCGCACCGGCAGGAGGATCTGCCGGCCCTGGCGCTTGACCGTGTAGATGAGGATGGCCCCGTCGGGCTTGCTGTTGATGAAGCGCTGGGCCTTCAGGGTGCCTTCCAGGGTGGCCTCGTAGGCGCGGCCCTGGATCTTGATCAGCTCGTCACCCTCGAGCAGTCCCGCTTCCTCGGCCACGCCCTCCGGCAGGATCTCCCGGATGACGATCTTGCCCTTCTCCACGACCCAGGTGCACTGGTCGTCCGCCCTGGCATAGACCCACTGGTTGAGGGCGAAGGAGCCAAGGGCCAAGGTCAGGCACGCAAAGCTGATCCACAGCAGGCGCCACCGGATGCGTTTCAGGTAGGGGTTCATGAAGCCTTTGTGGAAGAATGCCCTGATGGAGCGGGATTCAGGGAAGGACAGGCCCTGCTGGGTTCTGGTCGGGGGAAGGCGGCGGCTGGGCCGGGCCTTGGCGGAAGATCTGGCCCGGGATCATGACCTGGTGTTGACCAGTTCGAGGCCCTGGGCCGGGGAGACATGGGTGGATGGCTTGTCGAAGACGGGGCGGGTCCGGACCCTGCAGTGGGATGCCGAGAGCCCGGATCTGGTTTCCCGAATGATGGCAGATCTGGACACGCTCGAGACCCAGGGCTGGGTTATTTCGGGGGCCATCATTCTCGCCGGTTCCTTCCCTGAGTCCCCCTTCGGAACCTGGTCGCAGAAGGACCTGGAAGCCACCTGGCGCCTGAACCTGAGCTTCCCCTTCCTCTGCGCGCAGGCCCTCGCCCCGCGGCTTCCGGAGGGTTCCTGCCTCCAGGTGGTCCTGGACACCTCGATCCACCGGCCCTGGCTGCAGCGGCTGCCCTACAGCGCCGCCAAGGCCGGCCTGGCCAGCCTGGTGCCGGGCCTGGCCCAGCTGCTGGCGCCGGAGGTGCGGGTGGTGGGCCACGCCCTGGGCGTCCTGCTTCCCCAGGAGGGCAGCGATGCCGCCTGGCTGGGCAGCCGCACCCTGCTGAACCGCATTGGCGATCCCGCCGACCTCTGCCGCGCCGTGCGCTTCGCCGGCGACAGCCCCTTCCTGACCGGGGAGATCCTCACCCAGGATGGTGGGCGGCGCTGGGTGGACCGGTGAGGTTCAAGGTCAACGAGGTGTTCCACAGCATCCAGGGCGAAGGCGCCCGCATCGGCCGGCCCTGCCTCTTCATCCGCCTCACGGGTTGTCCCCTGCGCTGCGTCTACTGCGACACGGAGTACGCCTTCTTCGATGGAACCATGCAGGAACTGGACGATCTCCTCACCGAGGTGCGGCAGCGCCTCGGTCCCCCGAGCCACGGCCCGAACGCCCCCTTCGTGGAACTCACGGGTGGTGAGCCCCTGGCCCATCCCCAGGCGCCGGAGCTGCTGCAGGCGCTGCTGGATCTCGGCTATGAGGTGGCCCTGGAGACCGCGGGCAGCCACGACCTGGCCCCGGTGCCCCGCGAGGTGATCAAGATCGTGGACCGCAAGACCCCGGGCAGCGGCGAGGGCCACCGCTGGCTCGAGTCGAACCTGGAGCACATGGTCCCCGGCCAGGACGAGCTGAAGTTCGTGCTGTGCGATGAGGCCGACTATGCCTGGGCGCGGGCCTGGTGCGCGGAACGCACCGTCTGGGACCGGTTCGAGGTGTTGTTCAGTCCCGTGTGGGGCAGCCTGGACCCCGCCTGGCTCGCGGAGCAGGTCGTCGCCGACGGCCTGCCCGTGCGGGTCCAGGTGCAGCTGCACAAGGTCATCTGGGGAGCGGAGAAGAAGGGCGTCTGACCTCCTTCCATGCCCCGGGTGGCGACCTGTTCTCGAATGGAGTGACAGGGTTCAGAACGATCGGGATGTCTCTTGCTGGGACCAGCGCCGGGACCGCCGCGAGAGCTGAAGGGCCAGCAGCTCGATGACACCCCAGAGGAGGGCCCCTCCGAGGGCCAGGAACGAGATCAGCCGGGTTCGCACGGAGAGGGTTCGCATGGGAGTCCTTCAGCAACTGGGCGCGGGAATGACACGACGAGGCTGAACGTCAATGTAGTCCATCGGATGTCATGGGCGTGTTGGGGGCGTGACGTTTGCGTGAACCGAAAAATTGTCCGGTGGGCCGGGCTTCGAGACGGGCTATGCTTCGGGCTCCTCCTCCACCTTCTCCGACCGTGCCCATGCCGCGCCTGCAACTCCTCGACGACCTTGCCCGGTGCATCGATAGCGGTGGGGCCCACTTCGAGACGCGCACCCTGTGCGAGGTGTCCTGCCAAGGCCAGTTTCTGCCCGTGCAGGCGATCATGGTGGGCAACCCCGACCTTAGGGTTCCCGCGGTGGGGTTCTTCGGTGGGGTGCATGGACTGGAGCGGATCGGCGCCGAAGTTGTGCTGGCCTTCCTACAGAACCTGGCCGGGCGCCTGCGGTGGGACACCACCCTGAATGCTCTGCTGGAGTCGGTTCGCATCGTGTTCATGCCCATGGTCAATCCGGGCGGCATCCTGGCCGGAACGCGTGCGAACCCCAATGGCGTGGACCTGATGCGGAACGCGCCGGTGGATTCGCGGGAGCGGGTCCCCTGGCTGATCGGCGGGCAGCGCCTCAGTCCACGTCTGCCCTGGTTCCGGGGCGGACTGGACCAGCCCATGGAAGCGGAGAGCCGCGCCGTGTGGGAGGTCGTCACCACCGAGTTGCTAACCCACTCCTTCTGCATCGCGGTGGATTGCCACTCCGGTTTCGGCATGGCCGACCGGATCTGGTTCCCCTACGCGCACACGCGCGTCCCCATCAGCCATCTTCCGGAAATGCACGCCCTCAAGGATCTACTCCAGGAGACCCTCTGCAACTACCGCTACATCTTCGAACCGCAGAGTGGCCAGTACCTGACCCACGGTGACCTCTGGGACCACCTCTACCAAGCCGCCTTGCAGCAACCCGGCCGGGTCTTCCTGCCCCTGACGCTGGAGATGGGCTCCTGGAGCTGGGTGAAGAAGAACCCCCGCCAGTTCTTCTCGCTCCTGGGCAACTTCAATCCGCTCATCGCGCACCGCCAGCAGCGGGTATTGAGGCGACATGTCCCCTTGCTGGAATTCTTCGCGCGGGCGGCTTGTAGCCATGATCGCTGGCGGCCCTCCGGTGGCGAGCGGGAACGGCACAGGGCATTGGCACTGGCGCATTGGTACCCCGAACGGACGGAGGGAGAAGTTCAATGAGTACCTGGATCCTGCTCCGGGGGCTGGCCCGGGAAAGTCGGCACTGGGGGAGGTTCCCTGAGGGGTTTGCGCAAATGGTTCCAGAGGCCCGGGTGGTTCTGCTGGAACTCCCGGGGAACGGCGATCTCCATGGTGAGGCCAGTCCCTGGACCATCGCCGAGGTGGCGCGCCGGTGCCGGAGCGACGTGAGTCAGCTCGGCTACCCTCCGCCCTATCACCTCCTCGCGATGTCCCTGGGCGGCATGGTGGCGACAGCCTGGGCCGCTGCCCACCCGGAGGAGATTGCGGCCTGTGTCCTGGTCAATACCAGCTTCGGGTCCTTCAGTCCGCTCCATCACCGCTTGCGTCCCCGGGCTTGGCCAAGCCTGGTGCGGCTCCTCTTCCCCGGTCGACCGGAGACCCGGGAGCGCCGCATCTTCCAACTCACCACCCGCCTCGCACCCGCCTCGGACGAGCTCATCCGGGACTGGGCCGCCATCCGAGTAGCGCGGCCCGTCAGTGCCGGCAACGCCTGGCGGCAGCTGATCGCGGCTGCGCGGTTCCGCGCGCCCCAGGCGGCTCCGGCGCCAACCCTGGTATTGGCCGGAGGCGGAGACCGGCTGGTGGATCCCCGGTGCTCGGCGGAAATCGCCCGTCGATGGCACTGTCCTCTGGCGACCCACCCGACGGCCGGGCATGACCTGCCCCTGGATGACGGTGACTGGGTGGCCCGCCAGGTGGCGGAATGGTGCTCGGGCCAGGTCAGGCAGTCCTGACATTGTCATGGGTCCGCCTGGGCCCTTGGATCCTGCACGGAGCCGACTGTCAGGCAGGATTGGAGGTCCCCCGGGCGGACGGCAGGCGGCGCTCAAGGAAGCAGGAACAGCCTGGTTCCCGCTTGGCCATTTTCTTGGCCCCACTCGCCGCGGCGGCCAGCTCATGGACATTGGCGTAGGCGCCCGGCACGGCGCAGACCACGCCCACGGACATGGTCACGAGGGGGTGGAATTCAAGCTGCCCCTTGCGATCCTCCGAGGCGTAACCCCCGGCCTCGAAATCCTCTGGATTGAAGAATGAGGCCCGGTCCGTGCCGAACCGGCCGAGGAGACCCTGGACCCGCGCCTCCCAGCCGGCCTCCGGGAGGACTGTGATGAAGTCGTCCCCTCCCACGTGCCCGATGAAATCCTCCATTCCGTCGAACGCCTCCTGGAGCAGCTTGCCGGTCCACTGGATCAGTTCATCCCCCCGGCGGTAGCCGTAGACGTCGTTGTAGGGCTTGAAGTGATCCAGATCCCAGTAGCAGACAACGAAGGCTTCCTGGGCATCCAGGCGCGAATTGAGATGATCCTGGATGGGCACGTTGCCCGGGAGCTGGGTGAGCGGGTTGGCGTAGCGGGCGGCCGCGAGCTGCATCTGGGTGATTTCCCGGATGAGATCGTGACCTGAGCCCATGCCGATGTAGCGGCCCCCTCTGGTCAGGATGAAGCCGTGCAGGATGTGGCGCGGATCCGATTCCACCACCCGCTCGCTGAGGGCGTGGATGGTGAGGTTCTGGTCCACCACGAGGCAGTCCCGCTCCATGAACTGGGAGCAGGACCGCTTGCCGTACAGCTCGGGGCTGTAGGGGCGCGACATCATGTCCGTGAAGGCATAGCGGTTCAGGAGTCCCAGGGGGATGCCATCCTGGACGACCGGCAGGGACTGGAGGTCGGGCTGGCTGATGAACCGGGCCAGGACCTCCTGGTTGCTGACCTCCGGGGAGACGGGCAAGGTTGGCACGAGCAGGCGTTCCGCCGTGGCGCGGCTGGAGGTCACCAGCGTCCGGGATGTTGGCCTGTCTTTGCTGGGGCGGAGGCGGCGCAGGAGGGACGGGGACTGCCGGGCGTTGGGCTGGGGCGCTGGCCGGCCCAGGAGGAAGCCCTGCCCGAAATCAATGCCCAGCTCCTGGATGACGGCGAGGTCACCGTCGGTCTCAATGCCCTCGGCGATGACTCGTGCGCCGGTCCGGTTCGCCAGTTCATGGATGGATCGCAGGAAGTGGAGCTTCACCGGATCGGAGCCGACTCCCTGCACGAAGTGCTTGTCCACCTTGATGAACTCGGGTCGGAGTTCGGACCACAGGCGGAGGCTGGAGAAGCCCTCGCCCAGGTCGTCCAGGGCGATGGTGAAGCCGAGGCCTCGCAGGTACTCGGCCGCCTCCAGCAGGGGGCCGTACTCGAAGGTGGGCTGACTCTCGGTCAGCTCGATGACCACGTTGCCCGGCAGCAGGCCGAGCTGCTCTACCAGGTGAGTCCCGTTGGAGGCCCGGCCCTTGGCATCGAGCAATGCGCTGGGGCTCAGGTTGACGAAGATCCGGTAGTGCTGGGGCGCCTTGGCCCAGGCACCCAGGATGGCCTCGATGCAGGCCCGCTCCAGCTCCGGCAGCAGCCCCCCCTGGCGTGCCGCGCCCAGCAGGTTCAGGGGCGCGTGCAGGATGGAATCACTGGGCCCGCGGATGAGCCCCTCGAACCCGTAGAGCTCCCCGATGCGCAGGTCCAGGATGGGCTGGAAATGGGGAGTCAGGGCCTTCCGGTCCAGGATGGCCCGCAGTTCGGCAAGGTAGCCGGTCGGCTCCACGGCAGGCCCGCAGACAGGGTGGGCGCACTGGTCCATGAATTCGACCTCCCGTGAATTCCTGGAGAGAGGAAAACACCGTCACTATCCACTATTCGTTCGGTCAGGAGGCGACCCCGAGGGCCCACGGGTGAATAGGCTGTAACAAACCTGGATCGCCGCCTGCCGCCGCGAGGGGCCCACGCCCATGTCCCCCTTGACCAACCCGTCTTGAGACCACCTGGGGCGTTGAGCTCCGCGATAGGATGGCTGGAAATCATGTCCTCACATGGGAAAGTCGAAACCACATCTGGAAAAGCATCCGGAGGCTCTGTGGGTCAGACAATGCTCGATCGAATCTCCGTCCGCGCGAAGCTCTGGTTGCTGGCGGGCAGCCTCATGCTGGCTGCCCTGACGCTGGGCGCCGCGGGCTTCTGGGTGGCCCACAGGCTCACGAATCAGTCATCCGAGCTGGCGGAGACCATGCTGAAACTGGCCCAGGCCGGGGATCTGGCCAGGGAGGCCCAGAACGACTTCAAGACCCAGGTCCAGGAATGGAAGAACATCCTCATCCGGGGCCACGATCCGGCCCAACTGTCGAAGTACAAGGCGGCCTTCGACAAGAGTGAGAAGGAGGTCGAAGCCGATCTGGGCAAGCTGAAGGCGGCCTTGAAGGATCTGGACATCCCCACGCAACAGGTGGAGAAGACACTCCGGGAACTTCATACGCTGGGAAGCAAGTACCGGGAGGCTCTGGGCACCTGGAAGGACAAGGATCCCCTGGCCTATCGGGCGGTGGATGGCCAATTGAAGGGCATCGACCGGCCCATGAACGAAGCCATCAAGGCGCTGGCGGACACCACCTTCACCGAGGCCAAGAAGATCGAGGCCCGGGAGAAAGCTGAAATGGCGGCCGTGGTGCGCCAAGGCGCGATCCTCAAAGCCACCATCCTGGTGGTCAGCCTGACCTTCGGGATCATCATCTCCACGGCCATCATGGGGCGCATCCTGCGCTCCCTGAAGGAGGCGACCGATGGCATGGAACGCATGGTGGCGGGCGACTTCACCCGCGGCGTGGAAGTCCGGTCGGAGGATGAGCTTGGACGCATGGCCCGGGACTTCAACGCCATGCTGGGCAGCTTCCAGGATCTGTTCGGCCAGCTCAGGAGCGCCAGTGCCCGCGTGGCCGAGGGCTCCACGGAACTGAGCGCCACGGCCGGCGAGGTCGCGCGGGCCACGGGGGAGATCGCCCAGTTCTCCGAGGGACAGCGGATCGCATCCGAGCGCACCGCCGCCGCCATGACCGAGTTCGCCGCCTCCATCCAGCAGGTCGCCGGGAACGCGAGGACCAGCCACGCCCGCACCGAGACCATGGTCAAGGCCGCGGCGGAAGGCGCCCGGCAGGGCGAGGCCACCGTGACGGCCATGCAGGCCATCCGGGAATCCACCCAGCAGATGGTGAAGGCCGTCCAGGTGATCCAGGATCTGGCCCGGCAGACCAACCTGCTCGCCCTCAACGCGGCCATTGAATCGGCCAAGGCCGGCGTGCACGGCAAGGGCTTCGCCGTGGTGGCCGAGGAGGTCCGCAAGCTGGCCGAGCACAGCGCCGGTGCGGCCAAGCAGATCGGCGACCTCATCCACAAGACCGAGGAGGCCATGCAGGAGGGCATCCGGACCGTGGAAGCCACGGATGCCACGATCCGGACCATCGAGGAGAACATCTCCGCGGTGGTGACCGCCGCCCGCGAGATCGGAGCCGCCACCGAAGAACAGGAGCGCACCTCGGATGAGGTCGCCCGGCAGGTGGAGGAGACGGCCCAATCCACCGAACGCAGCGCCGCCGCCTCCACGGAGCTGGCCCAGACCGTGGAAGAGGTGAACCGGACGGCGGAACATCTGGCCCGGATCGCCGAGGACTTGTCGGCTTCCTTGGCGCGGTTCAAGACCTCCTGAAGCCCAGGGCACGGTACCCGAAGTTACGCCCCTGTCACCCAAGAGGCACGCCGGTGTTGAGCCTCCGCCCGATAAGGGAGGGTGGAGTTGCTCATGCCGTCATGCCCTCATTCCCAGATCAGAGTTCGGTTTCAGCAGGCGAGTGTCGCAGTCCTGCTTTGCATGGTCCCGAGTGCCCTGCGAGCCCAGGGAGTTCCCGTGGAGGAGGCGGCCAAGTTCCTCCTGATCCTGGCCAACAGCGCGGGTTCGGAAGGTCGGGTCGCCTGCAAGGAACTCGACATGGTCATGCAGCTGAAGAAGTCGGAGATCTCCGTGGATGCCAAGGCCAACGTCGCCTGGTCCTTCACTCCGGAGCAGACGAAATTCTATGCAGGCCAGGGAAAGCTGGTGGTCTGCAGCAGCCGCAAGCTCTTCGCGGAGGGCGGGGCCATCGCCTTCGAGCGCATCAACAGTCGGCTGACCATCTTCGTGCACCAGGCGAACCTGGGAAGAAGCGGAGTCACGCTGCCGGATTCCTTTTTGCGGGTGGCGGTGAAGCAGTAGCCAGGGCGGGCCGCCCAGCTACTTCCAGGCGGCCAGCTCCTTCTCCAGGTTGCTCGTGTATTCCTTGGGAGCGCCACCGGGCTTCGAGAGCTCGATGGCCTTCTGGAGGTGGGCGAGCGCCTCGGGCATCCGCTTGGCGTCCTTGTAGATCCGGGCGGCGGTCTCATGGTTCCAGAAGCTCTCGCCGGCCTTCAGGCTCTTCTCGATCCAGGCCAGGGCCTTCTGAGGTTCGATGGCCTGGTCCTGGCAGTATTTGGCGGCCTGGTACCAGGGCACCCAGTCGGTCTCAGGGGCCTGCTTCAGCTTGTCCTCCAGGTGGGCCCAGTAGATGGCCCTGGTGTCGAAGGCCACGGGGAAGCTCACGCGCAACTTCTCCCAGCCCAGTTCCACCACCGCGCCATCCAGACCGGTGGGGAGCACGCGGTAGTCCAGGTACTCCTGGTGGGAGGCGGACTGGGGCGTGACCTCCCAGCGCAGCACATCCTCTTCCTTCTTGTAGTCGTAGGCCCCCCACTGCTTGGCCTTCTTGTTGAGGATCAGCGTCCAGGTCTTCTCGCCGGGGATGACGAAGAAACCGTAGCTTCCGGCGGCCACATCCTTCCCGGCGACCTTGGCGGCGTGGCTGAGGGTGAGCACCGTGGCGCTGTTGGCGCCGGCCCGCCAGACCTGGCCGAAGGGCACCACCTCGCCCCAGATCTTCCGGCCCTTCACGGCCGGACGGGCGAAGGTGAGGTCGAGCTTGCTGATGCCGATCTCCTGGGACAGCGTGCTCGCGGGGCTCACGCGCAGGGGCGTCAGCCGCACGGGGGCTGGCTTGTCCTGGGCGGCCAGCGGCACGGTGAGGAGAGCGGGGAGCAGCAGGCTACGCATGGTTTTCTCCTGGGTGGGGGGATTCGAGGGTATCACTGGTTTTCGGGGCGAAGAGGAAGCGGCCAGGTTCGCGGTTGAAGGCCTTGAGGATGCTCCACCAGAGGTGGCGGCTGGCCCTGCCGCTGAGGTCGCGGGCGCGCAGGGCGGTCCAGAGGGCCAGGGCGAAGGACACCGCGAAGTTCAAGGCGCCGATGAGGCCGACGCCCAGCAGTCCCCAGAGGACTTCCGCCCAGGGCAGGGTGCCCTGGGCCCAGAGGCTGGCCGAGGCCAGGGCCAGCGCCGCGGCCTGGAGCGTCACATGGCGCACCTCCAGGTGGATGCCGGCGAAGGCGAAGGCCATGGGCACGAAGACCAGCAGGCCACCGAGGGCCGCATAGCCCACGAAGCCGGAAATGTGCCGGTGGACGAAGCGACCCAGGGCGGTGGCGCGGTCCGCGCCGAGGAGGGTCCGAATCCGGTGGCTCTGGGCCAGCGCCTCCGGCAGGCGGCGATAGGCGCTCCAGTTGGCGGCCCAGCCGGCCGCCAGGCTGGAGAGCCACAGCAGCACGCCCGTGGCCGCGGCGAAGAGCAGCGCCCAGCCATGAAAGGGGTGGTTGCCATGGAGGCTGTGCTGGGCGGTGTCCGGACTGAGGGGGCCGTGGCCACTCAGCCAGATCCACAACGCGGCGATGCCCAGGGCCCCGGGGATGGCGGCGCAGACATTGCCCAGGGTGGCGATGACCTGGGTGCGCGTGATGGCGGCGACGAGGTCGATTTCGCGGGTCTGGTCCGCATCGGCTTCCAGGGCCCTGGCCAGGGCCGCGGCGGTCATGGCGGGCTGCTTGGAGGCCAGGCTGAAGCCCAGCAGCTGCATGAGGAAGAAGCTGCCCGCGTAGTTGAGCGCCAGGGAGAGCCCCATCAGCAGGGGCGCCAGGGGCTGGGCGGAAAGACCGTACTTGAAGAGGGCCGTGCCAGCCGTGAGGACGCCGCCGCCCGCGGCGGACCAGCCCATGAGCCGCCATTCCCGGCGATCGCGGGCGATGTAGTGCTCGCCCGTCTCTCCGGTGTGTTCGACGACCTTCCGGGCCAGGCGCTTGACGGTGGTGCGGACCAGGGCGATGACTCCATGCTGGGAGGCGCTTCCGCGCACCAGCTCCGCGGCGAAGGCCGTGCCATCGCCATCGCCGGAGACGAAGGCCAGGAGCTGGGCGATGCGCTCCAGCTGGGCCTGCAGCAGCTCGAGGCGGAAGACCAGGTCGGTGGACACCCCCTTCTCCTCGATCCGGTCCTGGGCCTGGTCCAGGGCCCTGGCACACTCCGCCCGGCAGTGCTCCCAGGCCAGGCGGGCTTCGGGATCCTGCGGCCGCTCGCCCCGTTCTCGCACGGCGCG
The DNA here is from genome assembly GCA_016714685.1 of Candidatus Geothrix odensensis. GTDB lineage: Bacteria > Acidobacteriota > Holophagae > Holophagales > Holophagaceae > Geothrix > Geothrix odensensis. Next base: position 485,951 of record JADKCH010000001.1, on the reverse strand, counting down.
GGACAGGTTGAAGAAGGGGGAATCCGCATCGCTGCCGGCCGGGTCCAGACTGAGCAGGTCCCTGGACAGCCCCACGGCAGCCGCGCGGTGGGCCAGCAGCTGCGCGGCATGCACCCAGATGTCCACGGGCGGCTTCACCAGGCGGCCCCAGGCGGCCCGCAGATCCACGGGCAGGCCCTCGATCCAGGCGGCATCGGCCTCGGCCAGACCCAGCCGGTCCAGCAGCGCGTAGAGATCCCCCTCGGCATCCAGGCGGGGGATGATCCGATCCACCAGGCGGAGAAAGCCTTCGCCCAGCAGGGAGGTCCGGTCCGGCAGGCCGGTCTCCGCCAGGAGCCGGATGGCCGAGGCATGGTTCCACTCCTCGGCCAGGGTGGCGGCCAGGTCCTGCTCGGCCAAGGCCTCCTGCAGTCGCCTCAGGCGGCTCGTGCGACGGGACTCCCCATCCACGGAGGCCACCGGAGAGGCCTCCAGCAGCCAGCGGAGCAGGGGCTCCAGCTTGGGCCCATCTCCGCTGAGAAGCATGTCCAAACTGGGGTCTGACGCGGCCATCGGCACTCCGGAGTCCTCCAGAGTGCCACAGACCTAGGAGGCCGCCCCGAAGCGTCTGGCGCCACTGCGGGAGCGATCCAGGAAGTGCTGGACGGCGGTGGGATCCACCGTGGCGGGCGTGCCGGACCAGGCCCTGGAGGGCTTCAGCATGCCCAGCATGTCCTCGGGGCAGCCCACCTGCTCGTAGAGCCGCTCCACCCGGGCGGCCAACTGGGTGGCGGTGCTCTCGGTGGCCAGCGCCTCGCGCAGCACTGCCTCGCGCCAACGGTCCTGGGCCTGGGACCAGCGGGAGTTGCCGGGTCGCGGAGTCTTGCCCACAGCCTCGGCGCAGGCGGCCCACAGGTGCGCTTCGAAATGCTTGAGGGCGGCCCCCTCCAGGGCCCGCAGCCGCTGGACGGCCGGCCCCTCGCCCGGCGCCGCGATCTGGATCTCAAGAGAGGTGAGGAAGCCGAAGTCGTAGCCGGTGACCAGGTCATCCCAGGTCAGGGGGCCGATGTGCAGGAGGAAGGCTTCGATGGGCGCGCCGGTGGGCAGCATGGGGGACCTCAGGCGAGAAGGTGGAGGGCGAGGTGGACGGCCACGCGGGCGCTGGCCTCGGCGCCCTCGAGCGTGGGGGCCAGCTCCATGAGGTCGGCGCCGACCCAGGGTTCCGGCCACAGGCGGGCGGCGTGGATGAGGCGCAGTGTCTCGGCCAGGCTCAGGCCCCCGGGCACCGGCTCGGCCACGGCGGGCACGAGGACGGGATCGAGGGCGTCCAGGTCCAGGCTCAGGTAGGCGGGCCCGGCGCCCACGGCCGCGAGATCTTCCTTCAGCTGGAGCGACAACAGCGGGTCGCGGAGGTCCGCCGGTGTCCACATGCGCACGCCGACGCCCTGCAGGAAGGCCAGTTCGTCATCATCGAAGCGGGGGGCCCGGAGGCCGGCCTGCACCACGCGGTCAGGATCCAGCAGGCCCTCCTCCAGGGCCTGCCGCAGCCAGGTGCCGTGGTGGATGTCCGTGCCCCAGGCCGCGCCGTCCGCGGCGTCCGGGTGGGCGTCCAGGTGCAGCAGGCCCAGCGGGCCATGCTGGCGGGCCAGGGCGCGGAGGGCGCCGAGGGTGAGCGAGTGGTCGCCGCCCAGCATCAGGGTGCGGCTGCCGGTCAGGGCCCAGGCGCCCACGGTGGCCTGCACTGTTTCGAGGGCTTCCCCCAGCGAGAAGGGCAGGGTGGGGATGTTGCCGCCGTCGAGCCAGCCCTTGGCAGCCGCTGGGCCCAGCTCGGGGCGGCCCTCCCGGAGCCGCTCGGGCATGGGATGAGAGCCGACGCCCATGGAGGCGGCCCGCAGGGCCCAGGGGCCCAGCCGGGCGCCCGGCCGGTTGATCACGCCCGCATCGCAGGGCACACCCAGCACCACGCCGGTGGCGGGCCGGGGATCGATGCACAGCGGCAGCCCGAGGAAGGGGGTCAATCCCGTGCGGAGGCCCTGCATGAGGGTTTCAGCGGACATCGGAACTCCGGGGAGTGAGGGCGGATCGGAAGGCGGTGATCCAGGAGGCGGGATCGCAGAAATCAGCGGGATAGAGGGTCTCCTCGGCGGTGACCGTGACCTGGGTGCGGGTGCCGAAGAGGGTCCGGAGGTGGGGCAGGAGCGTTTCGCTGCCGGTCCAGGGGTAGTGCGGCGCGGGGCTGGCGATCCGCAGGGGCTGGGCGGGCAGGCCCAGGTCGAAGGCCGCGCGCAGGCCGCCCTCGTAGAAGCCGGCCAGATGATCGCCGCGGGTGGTGGTGCCCTCCGGAAACAGCAGCATGTCGCGGCCGTTGTGGAGGGAGGCCGTGAAACTGGCGAGGGCCGCGGCGCGGCTGGTGGCGTCCGAGCGGTCCACGAAGTGGATGCCGGATTTCTGCGCCCATCGGCCGATGAGGGGATAGCTGGCGACCTCGCCCTTGGCGATGGTGCCCATGGGCCGCAGGCTCATGAGGATCACTGGATCCACCCAGCTCAGGTGGTTCGACACCCACAGCTGGACATCGGTCCGTGGGTGGCCGACAACCTCCAGATCCACCCCGAGCGCCGGCACCATGCGCCGCGCCCAGCGGTGCATGCCGGACTGCGGCTCGGCGCCGGCAGCCAGGCGCGGCAGGATGGCGAAGGTGGGCCAGAGGACGCCGGTCCAGCTCATCAGGGACACCTAGCTGACCAGCTTCAGGCGGGTGTAGCGGGCCCGCACGCGCTCGAGGTCATCCTTGGTGATGGCGGACCAGAGGCGCGTGTCGCCGGGGCCGTAGAAGTCCTGGACCTCTTCCACCACCCGGGCCCCCAGGGCGTTGTGGACGCTGCGGGCGTCGTTGTTCCCCGGCTCCACCAGGAAGCGGCACTCCTCGATGTTCTCGTTGAGTAGCTTGGACACCATGGCGCGGATGAGCAGGTAGTTGACCCGGCCCTTCTGGTACTCGGGGTGCACGGCCAGCGTCGCGCAGTACACCGTGGTGCCGGCGACGAAGTTCAGCACGTAACCCACGGGACGCTCGCCATCGAAGGCGAGGAAGCACCAGTCGCGGTAGAGCTCGGTGCAGAGGCGCAGGTAGTGGGGGCAGAGTTCGCCGGCGCCATCGCCGGACCAGATTTCGGCCTCCAGGCGGCGGAGGTGGACGTAATCTGAACTTCCCAAGGGGCGGACGGTGTAGCGCGCCCCTTCTGGATGCTGGGTGAGGGTCTCGATCGTCATGGTCGTGCCTCCCTGGGTTCAGGACCAGGATCGGCTTCGGCGATGACGGGGGTATGGCGGCGACGCCAACTTCACGGAAATACAGTGGAACCAAGCGGTGACGGGCATCCGCGGCGCAGGGAAGGCAAGTGTAGGGCGTGGCTGTGACGGGAGGAATGCATCCCTGCCACTTCGCGGGAACGACTGGATCAGAAGTAGGGCGCCACCAGCTTGAGGAACCCGGCGGCTAGGAGCGCACTGATGGGAATGGTCAGGACCCAGGCCACGATGATGTTCCCGGCCACGCCCCAGCGCACCGCACTGGCGTTCATGGTCGCGCCGACGCCCATGATGGCGCCGGTGATGCTGTGGGTGGTGCTGACGGGAATGCCGAAGTGCGCCGTGGTGAAGAGGACGGCCGCGGCGGCCGTTTCCGCGGCGAAGCCGTGGATGGGGCGGAGCTTCACGATCTTCGAGCCCATGGTCTTGATGATCTTCCAGCCGCCGGAGGCGGTACCCAGGGCCATGAAGGTGGCGCTGCCGATCTTCACCCAGAGGGGGACGACCACCTTGAGCTTGGCATCCAGGGGCAGGTGGAACTTGTAGGCGATGAGCGCGAGGCAGATGATCCCCATGGCCTTCTGGGCATCATTCTGGCCGTGGGTGAAGGACATGGCGGCGGCGCTGACGAGCTGCGCCTTCCGGAACACGATGTTGACCTTGTGGCTGGATCTGCGCCGCACGATCCACAGGATGACCAGGATGAGGAGCATGCCCACCAGGAAACCCATGGCCGGGGAGATGATGATGAAGGCTCCGATCTCCTTGAGCTTCTTCATGTGCAGGGCATCGAAGCCCGCGTGGGCCACCACGGCGCCGGCCAGTCCGCCCAGCAGGGTGTGGCTGGTGCTGGAGGGGATGCCGAACCACCAGGTGAGGAGGTCCCAGGTGATGGCCGCCATCAGGGCCGCGGCGATGACCGCGGGCACCACGTGGTTGCTTTCGGCGATGCCCTTGGCGATGGTGGTGGCGACCGAAGTCCCGGCCAGGGCCCCGGCGAAGTTCAGGGTGGCCGACATCACCAGGGCGTACTTGGCCGGCAGCACGCCCGTGCTCACGACCGTGGCGATGGAGTTGGCGGTGTCGTGGAACCCGTTGATGTAGTCGATGCCCCAGGCCAACAGGACCAGCACCGCCAGGGAGGGAATGAGGAAGACTTCGATCATCAGGGACTCAGGCGTTCTTCATGACCGTGGAGCCCACCACCTTGGCCACGAGCTCGATCCGGTCGGTCGCCTCCTCGATGCGGTTGAGGAGCTCCTTCCACTTGATCAGCTCGATGGCGTCCTTGGGATCCTCGAAGACCTGGGCCAGCGCGGCGTGGTAGATGGAGTCCGCCTTGTTCTCCAGGGTGTGCACCCGCCGGATGCGGTCCCGGATCTCCTTCTGGTTGGACATGTTCCGCAGGGACCGGATGAGGTGCAGGATCTCGCCGGAGCCCTCGACGATGATGGAGCTGATTTCCGTGACGGCCGGCATGATGTGCGTGATCCGGTAGAGGATGAGCCGCTCACAGACTGCGTGGAGGGAATCGACCACGTCATCGAGGGCGTGGGCCAGGGACATGATGTCCTCCCGCTCGATGGGCGTGACGAAGGTCTGGTTCAGCCGGTCCATGATCTCGCGGGTCAGGTCATCGCCGATGTGTTCCAGGTCCTTCATCTGGCGCCGCAGCTCCGCGAAGCGGACGGGATCGCCGGTGCGGATCTCCAGGTCGAAGAGCTGCGAAGCCTGGTAGGCGTTGGCGGCGGCGGATTCCAGAAGGTCGAAGAAGACCATCTCCCGGGGTTTGAGCCAGCGCATCAGGGCATTCAAGGACATGGGGATCTCCAACGATCGTTCAACCTTCAACTGTAGTGGGTCGAGGGGTGTAACTGGAGCGTAAATTCGGCCCCGCCCGCTGGGCGCGGAACCGGCCCCGGTGTATGGTCGGAGGACATGGATGAGCCGGAATCTCAGCGCAGTGGCGGATCGGGGATCCCGGTCTTCTTTGGCCGTGCCCTGATCTGCCTGGTTTCCATGACCTTCCTGGGTTTCGGCCTGGGCCTGAGCGTCCACAAGGGAGCCTCGTTCGTCTGGACGGCCGGCTCCCTCGTCACCCTGGCCCTGGTCCTGCTCCTCATGGCGCGCTGGCAGGTGTGGCCCCTGGCCGAGCCGCTCAGCCAGCTCCTCGGGGGGACCCGGCCGCGAAGCATCGAGGACCTGCCAGGGGCCTGGTCGGCCCTGGAGCGGGAGAACGATGATCTGAAGGAGCGGGCCGCGCGGGAGGATCGTTTGCTGCCGGGCATCATGGCGCGCCTGGAGGAGGGCGTGCTGCTCTTTGGCCCTTCCGGCCGGCTGGAGCAGTTCAATCCGGCGGCCCAGCGGCACCTGGGCCTGGGTGCCCCCCTGGCCAAGGGAATGGGCGTGGGCGAGGTGTTCCGGGATCCGGCCGGGCAGGATGGGATCCAGAAGGCCTTCCTGGGGGCATCCTGCGAGTGGCGTCTGGCGCGGGCAGGCCGGACTCTGAGGGTCCGCGCCCTGCCGTTCGCGCCCCTCGGTTCGGTGAGCGGAGTGCTCCTCACCCTGGATGACATCACGAGCCAGGAGGCTCTGGAAACCACCCGCCAGAAGTTCATCTCCAACGTGAGCCACGAGCTCAAGACGCCGGTGACCGCCATCCGCATCGCCGCGGAGAACCTTCAGGACGAGCGCCTGGAAGGCCCTGCGCGGGCCAGCGCCCAGTCCATCATGCGCTCGGTGGATCGCCTCACCCTGCTGCTGGGGGACCTCTCGGAGTTGAGCCGCATCGAGAGCGGGGCCTTGCACTTGGCCCCGGTGACCCTCGACCTCGGGGACTTCCTCGACACGCTGCTGCGGGACTTCCAGCCCCGGGCCACAGCCTGCGGGGTCGACCTGGCCCTGGAGGTGGAAGCGCCCGAGAAGGCGACGGTCCTGGCTGACCCGTTGCGGCTCCATCAGGTGCTGGAGAACCTGCTATCCAATGCCCTGAAGTTCAGCCCGGCAGGAGGCCAGGTCCGACTGGCCGTGCGGGTCACCCAGCAGGGGCAGGTCTGGGAAGTACACGACCAGGGCCCTGGCATTCCCGAGTCCGAGCAGGGCCGCATCTTCGAGCGCTTCTACCGGGCCCAGGCCGCGAAGGCCAAGCCTGGCACGGGTCTGGGCCTGGCCATCGTGAAGCACCTGTGTCGCCTGATGGGCGGTGAGGTCGCCGTGGAGTGCCCTCCTGGAGAGGGCGCCACCTTCCGGGTGATCCTGCCGCCGCAGGTGGAACCTCAGGAGTCCGCAGGCCCGCCCAGCCGGTAGCCGACACCCACCACGGTCTCGATGGCCTCCGCGGCAACCTCGCCGAGCTTGGCCCGGACCCGCCGGACATGGGCGTCGATGGTGCGGCTCTCGCCCAGGTATTCGAGGCCCCAGACCTGCTGGAGGATCTTCTCGCGGGTCAGGACCCGCCGAGGGTTGGCAAGGAAGTAGGCCAGCAGCTCGAACTCCCGCCGGGTCAGCTCCACCAGGCGGCCATCCACCCGGGCGGTGTGCATGTCCAGGTCCACGTGGATGGGGCCGAAGGACAGCTGGGAGGTGCGCTCGGTGCCTTCGAAGGGCGTCGAGCGCCGGAGGATCGCCCGGAGGCGGGCGGCCAGCTCCCGGGCCGAGAAGGGCTTGGAGATGTAGTCGTCGGCGCCAAGCTCGAGGCCGAGCACGCGATCGATCTCTTCGCTGCGGGCCGTCACCAGCAGCACGGGCAGGGCCCGCAGCGTCGCATGGGTCCGGATGGCCCGGAGGACGTCCAGGCCGTCCATGTCGGGCAGGCTGAGATCCAACAGGGCCGCGTCGAGCTTGGGGCCGCTCGCGTTGAGGGCCAGCAGGGCATCCCGGCCGGTGCCGACGGGGATGAGGCTGAAGCCCTCCCGCTGGAGGTGCTGCTCCAGGCCCAGCCGGATTTCGACGTCGTCTTCGAGGAGGAGGATGCGGGGCATGGGTGCCATGGTCCTATTCTGCCGGGTCGCTCTGGAGGTAGGTGTGCTTGGCGCTGCGTCCCTCCAGGATGAACAGCACTTCCTCGGCGATGTTGGTGGCCTGGTCGGCGATGCGTTCCCAGTTCTTGATGACCAGGATGAGGTGGCTGGCCCGCTCGATGCAGAGGGGGTCGGCCATCATCAGGCGCAGCAGCTCCCGGTAGATGGAGCCGTAGAGGTCGTCCACGGAGTCGTCGGCCTGGATCACCGTGCGGGCGAGGCCCGCATCGCTGCCGATGAAGGCGTCCACCGCCATGCGAACCATGCTCCGGGTCTCCTGGCCGAGCCGCTCCAGCGAACCGCTGGACAGGATGGGCGGATGCACATAGGTGGCCCGGCGGGCGATGTTGCAGCAGTGGTCGCCGATGCGCTCCAGCTCCGGGACGATCTTGAGGCTGGAGGCGATGAGGCGCAGATCGCCCGCGGCTGGGGCCCGCAGGGCGAGCAGGTCCACGCAGAGGCGGTCCAGCTTCAGCTCCCACTCGTCCAGGCCCCGGTCCAGGGCCATGACCTGGTCGGCCTTGGCCTTGGAGCGCTCGGTGAGCGCCTGGATGGTGAGGTCGATCATCTCCTCGGCGAGGCCCGCCATGGCCAGGATGCCATCGCGGAGATCCCTCAGTTCCTGGTCGAATTGACGCATCAGCCGAACCTCCCCGTGATGTAGTCCTCGGTCATGCGGTGCCCGGGATTGGTGAACATCTTCTCTGTGAGCCCGGTCTCGATCAGCTTGCCCATCCAGAAGAAGGCCGTGTGGTCGCTGACCCGGGCGGCCTGCTGCATGTTGTGGGTGACGATGACGATGGTGAACTCGCGCTTCAGCTCGAGGATCAGCTCCTCGACCCGGGCGGTGGCGATGGGATCCAGGGCCGAGCAGGGCTCGTCCATGAGGATCACCTCGGGACGGACGGCCAGGGCCCGGGCGATGCACAGGCGCTGCTGCTGCCCGCCGGAGAGGCCCTGGGCCGAGTCCTTCAGCCGGTCCTTGACTTCCTCCCAGAGGCCGGCGCCCTTCAGGCTGCGCTCCACGGCCTCCTCCAGGACCATGCGGTCCCCCTCACCCTGGATCCGCAGGCCGTAGGCCACGTTCTCGAAGATGGACTTCGGGAATGGGTTCGACTTCTGGAACACCATGCCGGCCCGCTTCCGGAGCGCGATGACATCGGTCTCCGGGGCGTAGATGTCCGTGGCCCCCATGAGCACGCGGCCTTCGATCCGCACGTCGTCGATGAGGTCGTTCATGCGGTTCAGGCAGCGCAGCAGGGTGCTCTTGCCGCAGCCGGAGGGGCCGATGAACGACATGACGGAGTTGCGGGCGACCTTCAGGTCGACGTCGAACAGGGCCTGCTTGCTGCCGTAGTAGAGGTTGAGCCGCTCCACCTGCACCATGGTGGGAGAGGTCAGCACGGCCGGATCGGTGAGGGGCAGGTCGGGCTTCACGAAGCTCGCGGCACGCATGCCCGTTTCAGGTGGTGGCACCTGCAGCTGCGCGGGTTCCGGAACAGGACGGGGGTCGTCGATTTCCATGTCGATGGCTCCAGGATGTTCGATCAAAAGGTGCTCCCCCCCAGGCGCTTCCGCAGCTTGCGCCTGAGGTTCAATGCGAAGAGGTTCAGGACCACCACCACGATGAGGAGGAGGAGGGAGGCCATGAATACCATGGGCTTGGCCGCTTCGGAATTGGGACTCTGGAAGCCCACGTCGTAGATGTGGAAGCCGAGGTGCATGAACTTGCGGTCGAGGTGGAAGAAGGGGAAGGTGCCATCCAGGGGCATGGCCGGGGCGAGCTTGACCACGCCCGTGAGCATCAGGGGCGCCACCTCACCAGCGCCGCGGGCGATGGCCAGGATGAGGCCCGTGAGGATGCCCGGCGTGGCGCTGGGTAGCACGACCTTCCAGAGGGTCTGCCACTTGGTGGCACCCATGGCCAGACTGGCCTCCCGCTGGGAGCGCGGGACCGCGCCGAGGGCCTCTTCCGTGGCCACGATGACCACGGGAACCGTCAGCAGGGCCAGCGTGAGCGAGGCCCAGAGGATGCCGCCGGTGCCGTAGGTAGGGGTTGGCAGGCTGTCCGCGAAGAAGAGCTTGTCGATGGTTCCGCCCAGGCCATAGACGAAGAAACCCAGGCCGAACACGCCGAACACGATCGAGGGCACGCCTGCCAGGTTGTTCACGGCGACGCGCACGGCCCGGACCAACCAGCCCTGCTTGGCGTATTCGCGCAGGTAGAGGGCGGTGATCACGCCCAGGGGGACCACCAGCACCGACATCACCAGCACCATCATCACGGTGCCGAAAATGGCCGGGAAGATGCCGCCCTCGGTGTTGGATTCACGGGGGTCATCGGCCACGAACTCCCACAGGCGGGAGAGATAGACGCCCAGCTTGTCGAAGGTGCCCATGGCATTGGCGGGGACCATCCGGACGACGCTGCCGAGGGGCCATTCCTTGTCCTGGCCATCGGCGGTCTGCAGGTTCAGGGTCCAGGACCTGGCTTCGGTGCGGGCCTGCTCCAGGCTGGCCTGGACCTGGTCATAGGTGGCCTGGATCTCGGCGGTCTTGGCATCCAGGGCCTGGAGACCCGCCTGGTCGCCCTTGGCCTCCAGCTTCCGGCGGGCCAGCCGGAGCTTCTCGATGCGGCGGTTCAGCTCACCGACCCGGCCCTTCTCGATGGACTGGATCTGGTGGCGCTGCCGATTGGCCTCCGGGAGGCGCTTCATGGCCTCGGCCAGAGCCTGGGGGCCGGTCGCCACCACCTGACCCTCGTGGCTCAGAGAGGCGACCCGGCCGATGAAGGGGCCATACTCCAGGCGCTCGATGAGCAGGACATCCTTCGGCTGTTCCGGGCTGCCCATGCCCTGGGCGGGCACCCAGCGGAAATCCTGGCCGTAGATGTCCCGATTCCCGACCCGGAACTGGACCTTCTCGGTCTCCTCGCCGCGGGCGGGCTCGTGGCCGGTGATCTCACCCAGCACGGGACCATCCGGTGTCTGCACCTGGACCAGCGTGGCGGGCCAGAAATAGCCCATGCCCTTGGACACGATGAAACCCACCAGGCTGAGGATCATGGCGAGGCAGAAGGCCAGCAGGGTTCCGGAGAACCACACGAAGACCCCGCCCTGTCGGAAGCGATCGGTCAGCCGGCTCATCAGATGGACTCGTAGCGGCGGCGCAGGCGCTGGCGGACCAGCTCGGCGACGGTGTTGAGGATGAAGGTCAGGACGAACAGCAGGAAGGCCGCCAGGAACAGCACCCGGTAGAGGGAGCCGTGCAGCGGCGCTTCCGGGATCTCCACGGCGATGTTGGCGCTCAGGGTGCGCATGCCGTTGAAGGGGCTCCAGTCCATGACCGGCGTATTCCCGGTGGCCATGAGCACAATCATCGTCTCGCCGATGGCACGGCCCAGGCCCACCATGGTGGCCGAGAAGATGCCGGGGCTGGCGGTGGGCAGCACGATGCGCCACGCGGTCTGCCAGGGGCTGGCGCCGCAGGCGAGGCTGGCGGAGGTCAGCGACTTGGGCACGCTGGAGAGGGCGTCCTCACTGATGGTGAAGATGATGGGGATGACCGCGAAGCCCATGGCAAAGCCCACCACCAGGCTGTTGCGCTGGTCGTAGGTGACGCCCATGGCCGACTGCAGCCAGGTCCGGTAGCTGCCCCCCATGGCCACGCGCTCGACCCAGGGGCCGGCCAGGCTGGTGATCCAGATGGCCAGCAGCAGCACCGGGACCATCCAGAGGACCTCGCGCCCGTTGCCATAGCTGTTGCGGAAGGGGAGAGACAGCCGTCCCCAGAAGGGAGCGATGACCAGGGCGAGCAGGAGCACGACGAAGGGGAAGACGAAGACTTCGACAGCCATGCGCTCCAAGAGCGGGGCCATGACCAGACCAGCCAGGAAGCCCAGCACCACCGAGGGGAGGGCGGCCATGATCTCGATGGTGGGCTTGATGGTGTTCTTCAGCCGCGGGGTGGCGAACTGCGATGTGTAGAGCGCGCCCAGAACCGCCAGGGGGAAGGCGAAGAGCATGGCGTAGAGGGTGCCCTTGAGTGTGCCGAACACCAGCGGAACCAGGCTGAACTTGGGCTCGAAGTCATCCGTCCCCCCGGTGCTCTGCCAGACGTATTCGGGCTTTTCGTAGCCCTCGTAGTGGGTCTTGCCCCACAGCAGGCCGAAGCTGATCTCGGGATGCGGGGCGTCGAGGGACCAGAGGCGCATGGCGCCCGTGGCTTCGCTGGCGTGGAGGATCAGGTCGCCCCTGGGGGCCAGGGCTGCGATTCCCGGGCCTGCGAGCCGCGCTGAGAGCATGCGGCGCTCCGTGGTCAGGTGGTCCACGGCCAGGCTGGTCGGGGTCCAGGTGAGAAACCGCTTGTCCCGCTGGCTGGCTTGGAAGCCCAGCACGGGGCCCTCGAGCCGCGGGAAGGCATGGAAGGCCTGGAGCTGGAAGACCTCGTTCACACGCACGCGCTGGTAGGCGGCCAGCTTGCCCTGGGCGCCCCCCACCAGCAGGCTGGACTGGCCCAGGGCGAACCCCAGTGACTGGATCGGCTCCGAGAACTCGGCGGAAGACTGGATGGTGCCGGAGTCAGGGGCGAGATCCAGCAGCCGCCCTTCCCGGGTGCCCACGAACAGGTTCTGCCCATCCGAGCTCCAGGCCGCTGCGGTGGCGTGCAGGGATGGATCCCGGAGGATCGGTCGCCAGGCCAACGCGGCGGGGGAGGCATCCAGTGCCGTCTCCGCCCAGACGAGACCTTCCGGGGAGGAGGCCACGATCCGCAGGGCCGAGCCTCCGCCCAGGCCACTGCCCTCCATCAGGCGGAAGTGGAGGATCTGCTCGGGCACCGGACCCATGGGTGGGCCCCCCTCCCAATGAGGGTCGAGGGTCCACTGGGCGGGGTCGTTTTCCCCGGCCGGCTTGGACCAGGCCATCCGTGTAAAGAAGAGGCGGCCATCCGCCCCGACGACGAGGGCCTCGCCCTTGGGATTGAGAGGCGTGAAGCTGCGCCAGGGCAGGGCTGGGCCGTCGCCGGGAGCCGGGAGGGCCGAGCCTTCTGGGAACCGCAGGGCCCTCACCCCTTCCGTCCGGGACATGAGCACGATGGCTTTCCCGGACTCATCGGCCCAGGCCCCGCCAGCCGGTCCTGTCTGCAGGGTTCCCAGGGACTTGGACTGGGGCGGGAGAAAGAGGGGTACCGATTCCTTCATGATGAACAGGAGCATGGCCAGCACGGCGCCGATGATCGTCAGCCCGCCACTGGAGATGGCAAAGGCCATGAAGCGGTCAACACGTTTGGCGCGGGCCTGGTGTGAAGGGATGCTGGGCATGTCGGCTCTTGGGGTGAAGGAAAAGGCCTGATCAACAAACAGGCGTGCCGGAGGATCCCCCCGGCACGCCCGAGTCCAGATTCTCTACTTCAGTTTGGCGATTTCAGCGGCTTCCATCTTGGCGGTGAGAGGCAGGAAGCCGTCCTTCACCACGATCTCCTGACCTTCCTTGCTCAGGACGAACTTCAGGAACTCCGTAGTCAGGGGATCCATCGGCTTCTTGGGGTCCTTGTTGATGTAGATGTAGAGGAAGCGGGCCAGGGGGTACTTGCCGCTCAGGGCGTTCTCGTAGGTGGCGGCGAAGGCGGCGCCGTCATTTTTCTTCGTGTCGGACAGCGGAAGCGCCCGGACGCCGGAGGTGGTGTAGCCGATGCCGCTGTAGCCGATGGCGAACTTGTCCGAGCCCACGCTCTGAACAACGGAGGAGGAACCCGGCTGCTCCTTGACGGTGTCCTTGAAGTCGCCCTTGAAGAGGGCGTGCTCCTTGAAGTAGCCGTAGGTGCCGCTGGCGCTGTTGCGGCCATAGAGGCTGAGGGGCTTGTTGGCGGCTTCACCGGTCAGGCCGAGGTCGCCCCAGGTCTTGATGTCCTTTTCAAAGCCGCCCTTGCGGGTCTTCGAGAAGATGGCATCCACCTGCTGCATGCTGAGGGACTTGATGGGGTTGCCCTTGTTCACGAAGACGGCCAGGGTGTCGATGGCCACGGCCACCTTGGTGGGCTTGTAGCCGAACTTCTTCTCGAACTTGTCGGCTTCCTCGTTCTTCATCTCGCGGCTCATGGGGCCCAGCTGGCTGGTGCTCTCGATGAGGGCCGGAGGGGCCGTGGTGGAACCCTTCCCTTCGACCTGGATCTTCACGTTGGGGTACTTCTTGTTGAACCCCTCGACCCAGTAGGCCATGAGGTTGTTCAGGGTGTCCGAGCCGATGGAGTTGAGGTTTCCGCTGATGCCGGAGACCTTCTTGTAGGTGGTGAGCTTCGGGTCCACCTTGACGGTCTGGGCGGATGCGGTCAGCCCCACCAGGGCGGCCAGAACGGTCTGGGCCAGTAATCGGATCCTCATGGATGCCTCCTAAGTAGCCTTGATCCTGGGTCCCGGGGGTGAATCCCCCTGTTCCAGTTCGTGACATCCCTGTAACTTCATTCCCGATCCGGCTTGCCCTTCTGCCAATAAGTGGGTTTAATGCTTGGAGATCCTGCGTGCTGATCGAGGCACCGCCCGCGCACGGGGATCGCGACCATCCTGTTTTCTCCTGCGGGTGGCCGAAGTCAGGGCAGGGCCCCCTTCGGTTTCCCGATCCACCATCCCAATCCATCACCACACCCAAGGCCGCTGAGCCTGCCGGGCGTAAGCCGCAGCCAGGAGCCTGGGCCCCCAGAGGAGCCTCCTTGAGCCCCAAGAAAACCATGATGATCAACGCCACGGATCCAGAAGAGATCCGCGTGGCCACCCTGATTGACGGCGTGCTGTTCGACTACGATGTCGAGTTCCTGCACAACGAGAAGATCAAGGGCAACCTCTACAAGGCCCGCGTGGTCCGCGTGGACACCAGCCTGCAGGCGGCCTTCGTCCACTTCGGCGGCCAGAAGAACGGCTTCCTGCCCCTGGGCGAGCTCCCCCGGGATCTGAGCGGCGACGGCCGCCGCGCCCGCATCCAGGATGTCCTCCAGCGTGATCAGGAGATCCTGGTCCAGGCCGTCCGCGAGGAGCTTGGCAGCAAGGGCGCCATGATGACCGGCCAGGTGAGCCTGGCGGGCCGCTACCTGGTGATCACCCCCGGCAATCCCGTGAATGGCATCAGCCGGAAGATTGAGGCCACCGAGGAGCGTCGCCACTTCAAGCAGCTCATCGACACGCTGGAGATCCCCGAGGACATCGGCGTCATCGTCCGCACGGCGAGCCTGGGCGTGACCAAGGAGGACTTCCAGCGCGACCTCGAGTACCTCCTGGACACCTACAAGGAAGTGCTGAACCGCTACAAACACCGCCACGGCGTGGGCCTCGTCTGGCAGGAGGATGATGTCGTCACCCGCACCCTGCGCGACACCTTCACGGCCGACGTGGAGGAGGTGCAGATCGACGATGAGGACACCTTCCGGGCGGCCCAGTCCTTCTTCAAGCGCACCATGCCCCAGCACCTCGATGTGCTGAAGCACTACAGCGGCAAGAAGCCCCTCTTCTCCCGCCACCAGCTCGAGGAGCAGATCGACCGCGTCTATGGTCGCAAGGTGGGCCTGCCCAGCGGCGGCGCCCTGGTTCTGGACCAGACCGAGGCCCTGGTGGCCATCGACGTGAACAGCGGCAAGACCTCTGGCGACGGCGTGGAGGACATGGCCTTCAAGACCAACATGGAGGCCGCCGAGGAGGTTGCCCGGCAGCTGCGCCTGCGCGACCTGGCCGGCCTCATCGCCATCGACTTCATCGACATGAAGCGCGAGTCCCACATCCGCTCCGTGCAGGACAAGCTGGTGGACTGCCTCAAGGCCGACAAGGCCCGCATGGAAGTGGGGAAGATCAACCGCTTCGGCGTGCTGGTCATGACCCGCCAGCGCATCCGCCCCAGCCTCCAGCATGTGAACCACGAGTCCTGCCCCACCTGCGCCGGCACCGGCAAGGTGAAGACCATCGAGGCCATGGCTCTCTCCGTGGTGCGCAAGCTGCACGGGATCCTGGCCAAGGGCGGCATCGGCGAGATTCGCGTGAAGCTGGCCCCGGCCATCGCCGCCGCCGTGCTGAACGAGAAGCGCAGCGACCTGGCGCTGATGGAGGAGGAGAGCGATGCCAAGATCCTCATCCAGGCCGACTGGTCCATGAGCTATGGGGAGATGTCCGCGGAGATCGAGCGGGCCGAAGAGGCCCCGGTCGAGAAGCCGGCTCCCAAGCCGCACCGCGAGAAGGGCGCTCCCGAGGACGAGACCGTGGTCCTGGGCGGCGACAGCCCCATCTCCTTCGAGAAGGCCCTGGGCGTTCACGGCGATGGCCCGAAAGACGCCAAGAAGGAGGCCTTCAAATACGATCGTCGCGACCTCCAGCGGGCGGCCCTCGATGAGCGGGAGCGCCTCCGCGCCCTGTTCGAGAGCGCCAAGCCCGAGGATGAGGATGCTGAGGATGGCGCCGAGGAAGCCGGCGATGAGCCCAAGGGCGACGGCACCAAGCGCAAGCGCCGGCGCCGGCGGCGCAAGGGCGGGGCGGACCGCAGCGAAGTGGGGACCTCGTCCACTCCCTCGGAAGAACCCAGGGTGGCCGTGGCTGAGACCATGCCCGAGCCCCCCAAGGCCACCGCGGATCTGGTCGCCAGCCTGCTGACGCCAAGCCCCCGGCCCCGGATCGGCGCGGCCCCCAAGGTCGCCGAGGCCGCGGTGGTGGAGGCACCCAAGCCCAAGCGCACTCCCCGGGCCAAGGTGAGCTCAGCCCCCGAGCCCGTGGTGGCTCCCTCACCCGCTCCCGAGCCGGTTCCTGAGCCGATGGTTGCTGTGAAGAAGAAGGCCGCGCCGAAGGCCAAGGCCCCCGCCAAGGCGGCCGTGAAGAAGGAGAAGGCCGAGAAGCCCGCCGAGGCGGCACCCAAGGCCAAGGCGACCCGCGCGAAGAAGGCCAAAGCCGAGTAGTCGCGGATGTCCACCTTCTGGATCGCATCCCTCGCCTCCCTGGCCACCCTCCTGGGTGGCTGGGGAGTGGTCCGCTTCCTCCAGGGACGCGCGCAGTTCATGCGCCTCCTCTCTGGCGTGGCCGCCGGCTACCTGTTGTCCGTCACCGTGGTCCGGATCATCCCCGAATGCCTGGAGGCCAAGGGTGGTGAGATCAACGCCTACTGGGTGCTGGCCGGCTACCTGCTGGTGCATGTCATGGAGCACGGCATCACGCTGCATTTCCACTACGGGGAGGAGACCCACACCGATGGCTCGCCCCTCAGCGGCGTGCTGGCCCTGGTCGGCCTGTCGCTGCACAGCCTCATGGATGGCGTGGCCATCGCGGCGGCCCTGTCGACGAACAGCAACCTGGGGCCGCTGGTGGTCCTGGGCATCCTCTTCCACCGCATTCCGGAGGGGGGCACCATCGCCTCCATCTTCCTGGTGCGTGGGTTCGGCAACCGCGGGGCCATGCTGGCGGCGGGAACGCTGGCCCTGGCGGCCATGCTGGGAGCCGCCGGGCAATCGCTGCTGAACCTGCCGACCGGGCCGATCCTGGGACTGACGGCCGGCCTCGCCCTGTACGTGGCGAGCTCGGACCTGCTGCCGGAGGTCCAGAAGGTCTCGGGCCTCCGCAGCACGATCGCCCTGCTGTCGGGCGTGGGGATCTTCCTCCTCAGTTCGCGGCTGCTGCCGCACCAGCACTGAGTCCCGGATGCATCGTCTCCGGAGGGGATGCAAAGGCCTGGTGCTGAGCGCCCTTCCGGTCCTCCTGGCTGCGCAGGGACTGCCGCCGGCCCCGGCGCTGGAGCCCCTGGACGCGCCCACCCCGGCGGAGCTGCTCCCGCTCCGTCCCTTCCGCATCGAGAAAGGCCCCGGGAACTCCCGCGTGCCCTTCGACTGGCGAGGCGACCGGGTGCGGGAGGTGGGCGACGTCTGGATCCTTGAGCAGGGTGCCATCCAGGCCGAAGGCCTGCTCCTCCTGGCCGACCGCATCGAGTACCGCATTCCCGAGGGCCGGCTCATCGCCGAGGGGCACATCCGCCTGGAAGGCCCGGGCCTCCGCCTGCGCGGGGAGCGCCTCCAGATGGACTGGGGCCTCCGTTCGGGCGAGGCCTGGGCGCTGCAGATGGACCTCCCGCCGTCGTGGACCCTCAAGTCGGGCCATGTGGCCTTCACCACCCTGCGCACGTGGTCCTTCGACGAAGTCGAGCTGAGTCCCTGCCCGGAGGAGAAGCCGGGCTGGACCGCCAAGCTCTCCAGCCTGAAGGTGGACCTCGACGGCTTCGCCACCCTCTGGAACGCCCGGGTCCTGCTGGGCTCCGTGCCCATCTTCTACCTGCCCTACGCCCTCTATCCGGCCCAGGCGGAGCGGACCTCGGGCCTGCTCCCCCCGCGCCTGGGACTGTCCAGTTCCTTCGGCACCACGGTGGGCCTCTCCTACTTCCAGGTGCTGGGCGATTCCGCGGACACCACCTTCACACCGGAATACCTGAGCAAGGAGGGCATGCTGTGGGGCGGAGAGCTCCGCTGGCGCCCGGACCTGACCCACCAGGGCAGCTTCTCGGGGGAGTCCATCCACCAGCGGAGTCTCGACACGCACCGCTACCGCTACAGCCTGAAGGAGGTCTGGCAGCGGGAGGATGGATGGCAGCTGACCGCGGATGTGAACCAGGCCTCGGACAACTTCGTGGATGCGGATTTCGGGAAGGGGCTCGGCTCCCTCGGTGCGACGAGCTTCGATTCGGCCTTGTATCTCGGGCGCAGCTTCACATTCGGTAGCCTCAGCCTCTCGGCCGCTGAGCAGAGGAGCTTCTTCTTCACCAAGGACCAGGGCGATCCGTTCTACAGCCCCCAGTTTCCGGCCTCCCTTCGGCGGCAGACCCTTCCCCAGGGCGAGTTTCGTTTTTTCCCGCTCCCCCTTCTCGGGCAGTTGTACCTCGACGGTGGGGTGCGGCTGGGCCGCTTCGCCTACCGCATCGAGGGCAGCGCCTCGGTGCCCGACCAGAGCTATGCCTGGGATCGTCAGGATGCCAACACCCGCGTCCATGGGCGGCTGGGACAGTGGGGTCCCTTCCGGGCCGACTTCGAGCTCCTGGGACGCGCCACCCATTACAGTTCCACGCTGTCCTCTGCGGTGTTCGACCCGGCGGGCGGAGCCGATGGCACGGTGGTGAACCCCGCCACCAGCCCTTTCCAGGTGAACGGCGCTCCGGCGACGCGGTACCTCCTGTCCAGCCACTTGCGCCTGTCCGGGCCCCAGGTCGGCCGGAGCTTCAAGGAAGTCTCCCTCCTGGGCTACCAGGGCGAGCTCAAGCATGTGGCCGAGCCCTACTTCGGGTTCACCGAGACCAGCCGATACGGCGAGGCTGGGACCCTGCCCAGGTTCGACATGGTGGATTCATTGCCTGGCGTGAATGACAGCGCCTCAGGCGAGCGGAGCTTCGAGGTGGGGCTCAAGCAGCACCTCCTGGGGCGCTCCGGCCCAGGAGCCGGGTTCGCGGACCTGGCCCGGCTGCGCGTGGCGACCCGATACCACGCGACCCCGATCATCCTCAGCGACGGCCGCTACAAAAAGGGCTGGGCCTCCCTGGATACGGACCTGGACGTGGAACCGGACGACCGCTGGCGCATCAGCCTGCGCCGCTCCTCGGACATCGGGGCCGGCGGCTCCGACAATGCGCTCAGCATCGACGTGAAGGCCCGGGATGGCGGCCGCTTCAACCTGGCCTACTTCTCCACGGGCATCAATCGGTTCCTGGTTCGCCAGCAGGGTCTTCAGTTCGGTGGCCTGCAGCGGTTCTGGGACGACCGTGTGCGCCTGGAGTTCAGTGCCAACTACGATTTCCGGAACCACGGCTTCGCCTCCAGCCAGGTGGCCCTGGCCTATGTCCAGCCCTGCGTGGCCTATGTGCTCAAGTACAGCCACCTGGCCCTGAACACGGCCCTGGTGTCGGGGGGGCGTGAGGACCGGGTAGACCTGACCTTGACGCTGCGGGGGCTCGGCGACCTGTTCAGCTTCCGGCGCTGACGGCCCGGGGTGGGAACTCGCCATCCCCGGCGAGCACGACCCGGTTCCGCCCCAGACGCTTGGCCTGGTACAACGCCTTGTCCACCTGGGCCATCAACGCGCTGATGGTCGGTGCGCCAGGCCCCCCCACCCCGAAGCTCATGGTGGGGAAGATGGTCTGGCCTCCGGGCAGGACGATGGGATCCTCGTCGATGCGGCGCCGCAGCTTGTTGGCCACGTCCGCCCCGGCCTTGAGGCTGGTCTCCGTCAGAAGCACGGCGAACTCCTCGCCGCCGATGCGGAAGGCGAGGTCGGATTTCCGCAATGCCGAACGAATGCGGATGGCCAGCTGCCGGAGGACCTCGTCGCCGACCGGGTGGCCGAAGCGGTCGTTGATCAGCTTGAAGTGGTCCACATCGCCGAGGACGAGGACGAAGGCGCGCCGGTGCCTTTCCCACTGCCGGACGGCGTGGTCGAGGTTCTGGTCGAAGGCGCGGCGGTTGAGCAGCTCGGTCAGGGGATCCGTCAGGACCTCGCTGCGCAGGGCGGCGGCCTCGATCTCCAGCATGCTCCGCCGCTCCCGCAGGTCGTGGATGGCCGATTCATACTCCGCCTGGATGCGGCGGGCATGCATCCACTCGATGGCGCGCTTGCAGGCGTGGACCAGGCGGGGCGCGGGAAGCGGGAGTGGCACCCAGTCCGAGATGCCGGCCAGCAATAGCCGGCGCTGGTCGGCCTCGTTCTTCACATGCCCCACCAGGATCGTATAGGGCAGCCGTCCCTGCTCCCGCAGGCGGGCCAGGACGGCCAGGGCACCCTCCACGCCACCCGCCGACAGACCCAGCAGGAGCACGGGGGCCCTGCAGCGCGCGCTGGGCTTCCACGGCGTTGCGGGCGGGCGAGGAGTGCACCTCCATGGCGTAGTGGTGAAGCATGTCCCTCGCCTTCTGGGCGAGGAGGGACTGAAACCCCACCGCCAGGACCGGCACCCGCTGGCCCTCCTCCCGGGAGGCGCTGCCGGCGAGCACGGGCCCCAGATGGTTGAGCAGCTGCTGGATGGTGTGGCCGGAGGCGATGAAGCCATCGCCCTGGACCTCCTGCAGGGCCCGGAGGTCCTGCTCCGACGGCGCGTGGTCGAAGATGAGGAAGATGGGGAGGTTGTGGAAGAGGACCCGGGCCTCCCCGCGCAGAAGGCGGCAGAGACGGTAGCCATCCATGGGATCACCGCCGGAGTCGACGAGGAGGACCTGGGCCTCGCCCCAGGCGTCCTTCGCCAGGGCCTCGAGGGGATCCGCGGCCTGCAGGATGCGATGCCCAGCCCCCTCGAACGCCATCCTCAGGCGTTCAACGAGGTCGTCATGGCGGGAGATCACCAGCAGGTTCATGAAGGGCCGAAGTGAAGTCCCTCATGGTAGTGCGGATCGGCCCTGAGTTAAGGAAAATAACGACGGGAGATCCGTCGATGGAGGGCGCAGGCCAGTTCATAGGGGATGGTGCCGAGGACCTGCGCCAGCCGCTCGAGGCTGTGCGGGGATGAGGGATCGACACTGAACAGCGTCATGGGATCCCCTGGGGCCACGCGGGCATCCAGGGGGAGGGCCACGGTCAGATAGTCCATGGACACCCGGCCCACCACCGGGAAGGTCTGGCCGTCGAAGCCGACGACCCCACGGTTCCCGAGGTCACGCCGGTAGCCATCGGCATAACCGCAAGCCAGCGTGGCGATCTGCATGGATTGCGGGGCCACGAAGGTGCGGCCATAGCCCACGGTCGTCCCGGCAGGGACCACCTTGACCCTGGCCACTTCTGCAACCAGGGCCAGGGCGGGTTCCAGACCGAGCTGCCGGCCTTCGGTCAGGGTCGTGAGTCCGTAGAGGGCCAGTCCGGGCCGAAGGTGGGTGTCCTGGTCCAGGAGGTTCCGCAGGCAGGCGTCGCTGTTGCCGTGGTGACGCTGAGTCGGATGGATGCCCGCCTCCGCCAGCTGGGCAAGGCAGCCCTCGAAGACCCGGCGCTGCCGGAGGGCGAAGCCCTGGTCGGGGTCGTCGGCGGTGGCGAAATGCCCCATGACGCCCTCGATCCAGGGCGCCAGGTGCCGCAGGGCGGCCAGGCAGTCCCCCAGCTCCGAAGGCAGCAGGCCGAAGCGGCCCATGCCGGTGTCCAGTTTCAAGTGCAGCCGGACCGGATGGCGGGGCAGGAGCTGCGCGTATTCGGCCAGCTGCTCGGGCCCGACGACGGCGATGGTCAGGCCTTCCGCACTGGCGGCCGGGAGCGCCTCGGAGCGGAGGCCTCCCAACACGAGGATGGGGCAGCTGACGCCACCATGGCGCAGTTCCAGGCCCTCCTCCAGGCTGGAGACCGCCAGACCATGGGCTCCGGCCGCAGCCAGGGTCCGGCCCACGGGAACGGCACCGTGGCCGTAGGCATTGGCCTTGACGACGCCCCAGACCTCGCGGCCCCCGGCCACCGTCCGGATTCGCGCCAAGTTCCGCCCGATGCGGGCCAGGTCCACCTCCGCCCGGAGGGCCCGGCCTTCGGGGTGCCGGATCAGGGGTTCGAGGTGCTGCTCATTCACTCCGCGAGGCCCTGCTCGGCAAGCCAGCGCTCGGCGTCGATGGCCGCCATGCAGCCACTGCCGGCGGCGGTGATGGCCTGGCGGTAGGTGTGGTCCTGCACATCCCCACAGGCGAAGACGCCTGGAATGGAGGTGCGGCTGGAGCCCTTTTCCACCAGGAGGTAGCCGGTCTCATCCATGGGCAGCTGGCCCGCGAAGAGGCTGGTGTTGGGCCGGTGGCCGATGGCCACGAAGAGGCCTTCCACGGGCAGCTCTGACTCGCTGCCGTCCACCGTATCCTTGAGCTTCAGGGCGCGGATCTTCTCCACCTTTTCGCCCATGGGCGTCTCAATGGTGTTGGTGAGGACGTCCAGCACGACCTTGTTCCAGACGGGCTGGATCTTCTCGTTCTTGAATGCGCGCTCCTGCATCGCCTTGGAGGCGCGCAGTTTGTCCCGGCGGTGGATGAGGTGGACCTTGGTGGCGAACTTGGTGAGGAAGGTGGCCTCCTCCACGGCGGTGTCGCCGCCGCCCACCACGGCGATCTCCTTGCCACGGAAGAAGAAACCGTCGCAGGTTGCGCAGGCGCTGACGCCACCACCGGACCGGGAGAGCTGCTCGTCCTTGTCGATGCCCAGCCACATGGCGGAGGCGCCGGTGGCGATGATCACGGCATCGGCGGTGTACTCAGCCTTGTCCGTGGTGAGCTTGAAGGGCCGGCTCTGGAGGTCGGCCTTGAGCACCGTCTCGGGCTTGATGGTGGTGCCGAAGCGAAGCACTTGCTCCCGCATCTCCTCCATCAGGGCCGGGCCCTCGATGCCCTTGCGGAAACCGGGGAAGTTCTCGACCTCGGTGGTGATGGTGAGCTGGCCTCCGGGCTGGACCCCCTCGAAGACCAGGGGGGCCAGGTTGGCCCGGGAGGTATAGAGGGCGGCGGTGTACCCGGCGGGACCCGTGCCGATCACGATGACTTTATGGTGGCTCACGCGCTTCTCCTGGCTGGGGTCGGACCCAGCGCTCGAGTCTACCGCGCCAGTCCCCGCTCCCGCAGCAGGGCCTCGGCCGCGGGGACATCCCCCGGCACGTCCACGCCCAGGCTCAGGTGGGGCGTGTCGGCCACGCCGATGGCCATGCCCGCCCCCAGCGCCCGGAGTTGTTCCAGCATTTCCAGCTGTTCGAGGGGGTGCGGCGGCAGCTGGGTGAAGGCGCGGAGCGCCTCGGGCCGGTAGGCGTAGAGGCCCAGATGGCGCCGGAAGTGGCGCAGCTGTCCGGGCTGCAGCCAGGGCCGGAAATCCGGCTCGAAGATCGCACCGTTCCGCAGGTAGGGGATGGGACTGCGGCTGAAGTAGAGGGCCCGGTGGCGGTCGTCCACCACCACTTTCACGGCGTTCGGGTTGAAGAGCTCGTCGGGGTGGACGAAGGGGCAGGCGGCGGTGGCGATGGGGAGATCCGGCTGGTCCTGCATCAGGGCGACCACGGCCGCCACGGTGTCGGGATGCATGGCCGGCTCGTCGCCCTGGATGTTGAGAATGCAATCAAAGGACTCTCCGAGGGCGTCCAGGGCCGCAGCCACGCGGTCCGTGCCGGAGGGCAGGGCCGGTTCCGTCATGACGGCCTCACCGCCGAACCCGTTCACGGCGGTCGCAATGCGGTCATCATCCGTGGCGACCACCACCCGGTCGACCCCCCGGGCCCGGTGGGCTGCCTCGAAGACCCACTGGATCATGGGTTTCCCGGCGATGAGGGCAAGAGGCTTGCCGGGGAACCGGGAGGCCTGGAAGCGGGAGGGCAGGACGGCGAGGGTGCGCATGGGGGCAGTGTAAGACAGGCCCGGGCTGCAGGTACGGCCTTGAAGCTGGAGGTCCGGCCCAGCGGCCGCGAGACTGGAGTCCGGAGGTACGGCTTCCTGTGGCGGCCTTCGGCCGCATCTTTTTCGCTGCATGGATTCGACCCGCTCGCTGGATCGGTGCCGACCTTCGGCGCTCGCCGTGGCGCGAAGCGCCGCATCAAAAAGCCGTGCCTCCGGTCTCCAGCCTCAAGACTCCAGACTCCACCCCCCCCTGCCGATGCCTCAGAAACCGGAGGCTTTCGCTTGGATCAATCCTTCGACGATGTTTGGGCCGAGTTTGAGGACCTGTTCGCGCAGGCCCGGCAGACCCTTGCCACGCTGAAGGAGCCCCAGCCGGCCCACGTGGTCCAGGCCTCCGTGAATTCCCTGTTCCGGACCACCCACACCCTGAAAGGCATGGCGGGCATGCTGGGCTTTCCCAGCTTCAGCAAGGCCGCGCACCGCATGGAGGACATCTTCGACCTCATGCGCAAGGGGCGCCTGCGCTCCACGGACTCCCTGGTGGAAACCCTCGAGGCGGGCATCCTGGCCCTGGAATCGGGCGTGGGGGGCTTGCGCAGGGGGCGTTCGGAACCCGAGGACTACCTGGAATCCCTGCGCCGGCAGCTGGGGGAACTGGAGGCTCTGGCCCGGCCGACGGAAGGAGGGGTCCAGGACCTCACCTCGATGCTGGATGTGCCTCCCGACACCCTGAAAGCCCTGTCGGAATACGAGCACACGCGGGTGACGTCCCTGCTCATGAGCGGGATGCCCATCCATGGCGTTCGGATCTGCCTGGACTTCGCCACCTTCGACGAGCGCCTGCGGGTCTACGGGGAGGCCCTGGGCACGCTGGGCGAACTCATCTCCACGCTGCCCTGGGATGTTCCGGAGGACCGGGAGGGGCTCGCCTTCCTTCTGATGATCGCCTGCCCCGACCTGGATGCCGCCAATCTTCCGGCCCTGGACGGTGAGCTCCTCGGCACGGCGCTGCTGGCGGATCCCGCCCGGGTGCCTGCGAGCCTCAGGGAAGAGGAGCCTGCCCAGGCCATAGAAGGGCCGTTGCCGGAGCCCGCCACCCCAGAAACTCCAGCCCCGGTGACGCCGCCGCAGGAAGTGGAGATCCTCCGCCTCCCAGCCCATCGTGTCGAGGCCCTGGAGACCCGGCTGATGGCGGTCGGGCAGCTGCGGGATGCGGCCAGCCTGCTGCTGAACCGGACCCGCCTGGCCAACGAGGACGAACGTCCGAAGGCCCTGCTGGGGCGGATGGAGGATGGCCTCCTGGAGGTCCAGAAATCCCTCCTCCAGATGAGGATGGTCAAGGTCGAGAGCCTCTTCTCGCGCATCGAGCCGATGGTGAAGGGGCTCAGCCGGGATACCGGCAAGCCGGTCAAGCTGACCTTCCAGGGGGGCGACCTTGAGTTGGAACGGAGCATCCTCGGCAGGCTCACGGAACCCTTCCTCCACCTGGTGAGGAATGCCGTGGACCACGGCCTGGAACCCGCCCTCGGAGCGGGCGGCCCTGGGGAAGAGCGAAACGGGGTCCCTGCGGATCTCAGCCTCCCAGCGGGGGCGGAACCTCCGCTTCGACATCCGGGATGACGGGCGAGGATTCCACCTGGAGCGCATCGAGGCGCGCGGGATTGAGCTGGGCCTCCTGAAAGCGGGGCTGAGCTACACCCCGGAGCACCTTCACCGCTTGACCCTGGAACCGGGCTTCTCCACCGCTGGCCAGACGACGCAGCTCTCAGGGCGGGGCGTGGGCATGGACGTGGTGCGGGCGGAAATCGAGGCCCTGGGGGGCGAGGTGCACCTCTCCAGCGAGGTGAGGCGGGGGAGTCTCATCCGGCTGAGCTTCCCTTTGAGCAGGGCCGTGGTGAGCTGCCTCAAGGTGCGGAGCGCGGGGCAAAGTTTCGGCATCCCCCTCGGCAGCGTGATCCGGGTCCAGGCGGAGCGGAGGCTCTGTCACGGGGGCGACCAGGTGCACGTGCTCGGCCGCTCCCTGCCCCTGGAGTCCCTCCAGGCCTGCCTCGGCCTGCCGGAACCGGACGGACAGAAGGGCTTTGTCGTCCTGGGTCAGCAGGGAGCCTCCGCCAGGAGTGTCGAGGTGGCCCTCGGCGTGGACGAGATCCTGGGCAGGGCCGAAGTCCTGCTGCGCAGCCTGCCTGAGTTGGCGCATACGGCGGGCATCATGGGCGGCAGCGTCCAGGAAGACGGCATTCTCTGGGTGCTGGATCCCGAGGCCATGCTGGGGCTGGCCATGGACTCCCTGATGAGGAGGGTGGCCCGTGTCTGAGCGTGGCTCCTGGCTCCATGTACGGGCTTCCGGGATGGACTTGGCCCTGTCCACACTGGACCTCCGGGAGGTGGTGGCCATGGAGGTTGTCTCCCCCCTTCCGGGCCGTCCCCCGGGCATCCTCGGCGTGGTGATCTTCCAGGGCGAGTTCCTGCCCGTCCTGGCCTGGGAGGACCTGCCTGGTTGCCCCCGGTCCGCGACCCTCCCCACGGCTCTGGCCGTGTTGCGCCCAAGGCTGGCCATCCCCATCGACCGCATCATCGGGATGATCGATCTGGCCGCCGCCCGCCTGCGTGGACCGGAGGAACATGATCCCGCGTCCGGCTGGAGCGGTGGCCACCTGCGGGTCGGGGACCGGGAGCTGCGTCTGGTGGATCCGGACCGGCTGGTTGCGCTCCTGCGGCGGTTCAGGGCCGACCGCTGACGGTGCCCCGGGCTTCGTGCGATGATGGCTGTTTCGTCCCGGAGGCCCCTTGAACCGTCGCCTTGCCGCCCCCGTTGGCATCACTGGAACTGGAGAGTGTTTCCCCCCTCGGGTGGTCACCAATGATGATCTCTCCAAGATCATGGCGACCAATGACGAGTGGATCCGCACCCGCACCGGCATTCGCGAGCGCCGCTGGGTCGAGCCCGGAACCGGGGCTTCCCAGTTGGGGGCACCCGCCCTCCAGATGGCGCTGGACAACCGCGGCATCAAGGCCTCCGAGCTGGACTTGATCCTGGTCACCACCGTGACCCCCGACACCCTGTTCCCGGCCACGGCCTGCCGCATCCAGCACATGGTGGGCGCCACGAACGCGTTCGGCTTCGACCTGAACGCCGCCTGCTCGGGGTTCCTCTATGCGCTCACCACCGCCGCGAGTCTGGTGGCCGCCGGCGGCGTCAAGCGCGTGGGCGTGGTGGGCGTGGACATCATGTCCACCATCATCAACCTGGAGGACCGGGCCACATCGGTGCTCTTCGGGGATGGGGCCGGCGCGGTCATCGTCGAGCGGGTCGAGGAGGGCCTGGGCATCCTGGATTTCGAGCACAAGGTGGACGGCTCCGGCGGCTGCTTCCTCTACATGCCGGCCGGCGGCTCCCTGAAGCCCGCCACGGCCGAGACGGTGGCCGCCAAGGAACACTACATCCACCAGGCCGGCAGCGAGGTGTTCAAGAACGCCGTGCGCGAGATGGCTGACAACAGCAAGCTCCTGATGGACCGGAACGGCTTCACCGGGGAGCAGCTCAAGCTCTTCGTGCCCCATCAGGCCAACATCCGCATCATGGATGCCGCCGCCCGGCGCCTGGATCTCGACCCTGCCCGGATGATGGTCAACATCGACCGCTTCGCCAACACCACCACGGCCACCATCCCCACCGCCCTGCACCAGGCCTTCCAGGAGAAGCGCATGGCCAAGGGCGACCTGGTGGCCTTGGCCGCCTTCGGCGCCGGGTTCACCTGGGGGGCCACGCTGCTCCGCTGGGCCTACTGATCCCTGCATGCGGGTGGTGGCAGGAACCCTGAAGGGGCGCCGCCTGGTGGCGCCGCCCGCTGGAGACCTGACCGTCCGGCCCACGGCCGACCGGGCCCGGGAGGCCCTGTTCTCCATCCTCCAGCGCTGGGGGCGGGGGGCCTTTCTGGATCTGTGCGCCGGGACAGGGGCCGTGGGCCTGGAGGCCCACTCCCGGGGCTTTGGACCGGTGGTGTGTGTGGAATCCGCAGAGCCGGGCTGGACCTGCCTCAAGCGAAACCTTGAGGGCACCCCTGTGCAGGCCCTCCGTCGGGATGTGAACCGGCTGAAACCAGACACTTTCCGGGATCAGGCCGTGATCTTTCTCGATCCCCCATATGAGCAGGCAGCCGCCCAATGGATCCGGCTGGCCGGCAACTTGCGCGCCTGGATCGCCCTGGATGGGGTTCTGGTTTTTGAAACCGGCCGGACAACCACGCTGGAATTACAGCCCGGGTGGCACCTGGCCGAAACACGCGAGTATGGCGCAGCCCGATTCCATTTCTGGATCCCTGCCTGAACTCAGGCTGCAGCCCCCCGTCCGTCTGGGCGTGGCCGACCGCGAGCTGGTCCTGGGGCGACTCCGCCTGGGGACCTGGATCATCTGGGGGGCCGGCTTCACCGTCGCGACCATTCTCTTCCTGCTGGCCGCCCCGCCAGGCTTCCGCTTCACCGCGAAGGGACTGCTGATCACCGCGGCCCTGCTGGCCCTCGTGGCTGGGAGCTCCCTCTTTCACGTCCGTCAGCTCGGCCGGTTCCTGGCGGAACAGCCGCTGGGGCCCGATGTCTACCGCACCCTGACACGCTTCCCGCAGGTCTCCTCGCTGCTGCTGTTCCTGCTCTCCATGGGGCTCTGTTTCGGGACCTACCTGTGGGCCAAGCTCTACCTGGGGCAGAGCCTCTGGGTCAGCTTCATCACCATGGCCATCTTCATGGTGCTGGCCTCCCTGGGCGCGGTCTGCCAGTACTTCCTGGCCAAGCGCAACTTGATGAAGGTCTACAAGATCCTCGCTGGCCAGCCGGAGTTCCTGGAGTCCCTGGCCCGGTTCACCACCAGCCTGAGGGCGAAGTTCGGCTTCGGCGTCCTGGGGATCACAGGCGGTGTGCTGCTGCTCTCCATTCTCGTGTCGGGGCTCACGCTGCAATCGTCCATCCGGACCAAGGTGGCGAGCTACGCGGGCAACGAGCTGGCGAACCTGGCGGACTCGGTGGTCTTCGTCTCGGAGATGAACACCACCACCGAGGACCTCGACGCCTTCCTGAGCACCCTGAAGCTGGGTGCCGGCGGCGGAGTCTCCCTGCGGCTGCCGGCGGCCAAAGGTGGTCGCATCCTCGGTTCCAAGATCCAGCCGGCCGGAGGCGGGGACATCCTCGTGAGCCAGAACCTGCCAGACGGGTCAGAACTCCGGGCCGTGATACCTGAGGCCGAGTATGCCGACGCCATCTGGCGGGCCCTGCGCCCGAACATGGCCATCCTGGCTCTGGCGGCCATCTTCCTGATGTATTTCATCCCGCTGATCCTCCGCGACGTGCAGCAGCCGCTGCTGCTCCTGAGCCGCAACACCCAGCAGGTCGGCGAGGGGCGCATCGACCGCCTCGAACCGGTCTACAGCGACGACGAGGTCGCCCAGCTGGTCCATGGATTCGGGCACATGGTCGGCAGCCTGCGCGGCATGGTCGTCCAGATCCGGTCCGCCAGCCGCGACCTGGCCAAGGCCTCGGCCCTGATCCGGGAATCGGGTGATGGCATTCGCCATTCGAACCAGGGCCAGCGGGAGCTCATCGAGGCCTTCCACCAGGAGATCAATGAACTGACGGACACTTCCATTGGGATCAGCGCCAGCTCCATGGAGCTGAGCCTGGCCTCGGAGAGCACCAATGCGACCATCGTGGAGATGGCCGCCAGCGTCCAGCAGATCAACCAGAGCATGGACGAGTTGCTGATGGTGGTGGAGGGCATCACCTCCGCGATCCGGGACTTCGACGTGGCCATCAAGAACGTCGGCAAGAATGTCGACCATCTGGCCGGCCATGCGGAGCACACCAAGGAGTTCGCGGAGAACCTCGAGCAGAGCACTTCCGCCATCGATGACAGCGTCAAGATCGCCCAGCGGTACACCAAGAAGGTGATCCACAACGCCGGCCGGGGCATGGAGCTGGTGGCCCGGAACCGGGAGAAGATCCAGGTCATCGAGCGGGTCGTGCAGGATTTCCACGGGACCACCCGGACCCTGCTGCAGCTGGGGGCCGACATCGCCAAGATCCTCGACTACATCGGGGACCACGCCCAGCAGACGAACCTGCTGGCCCTCAACGCGGCCATCATCGCCTCCCAGGGGGGCACGGGGGACGGGCAGGCCAAGGGCTTCTCCGTGGTCGCCGACGAGATCAAGCAGCTCTCGGAGCAGACCGCCCGGTCCACTCAGGAGATCCAGCAGATCATCGGGACCCTCCAATCCGAGATCCGCAAGGCCTACCAGCAGGTGGAACTGGGCCTCGATGCCGTTCGCGATGGGGCCGAGTCGGTGGGGCAGAGCCAGGAGGCGCTCCAGGCCATCCTGGAATCCGTCAGCGAGACCGACAGCGTGGTGGAGAGCATCCTCAGCGAGACCCTCCAGCAGGCCGGCCAGGCCTCCCTCATCCATGAGGCCAACCGGAACATCCACAACCAGGTGGAGACCATCCGCTCGGTCATTGAGGAACAACAGCAGACCAGCAACTACATCCTGTCCCTGGCCATGAACGTTCAGCAGGCCACGGCGGTGGTGCGTGACTCGACGAAGGAGCAGAGCACCGGCAGCGACGAGATCGCCAAGGCCACCGAGCAGGTGAGGGCCCTGGCGAGCAACCTCCACGAGATCCTGGCCCGCCAGGAGGACCATGTGGTTTCGCTGAAGGAGACCATGAACCGGGTGCTGGGCAAGGCCATCGAGAGCGAGAAGGCCATCGAAGTCTCCAGCGGCGCGGTGGAGCAGCTTGGGGCCCAGGTTCACATGCTCAATCGGGAAGTGAACCTCTTCAAGCTCTAACTGCTAGGCTGGAAGCCGGTTCCATAGGCTCCCCTCCATGTACCGTCTTTCCATCAAGACCAAGCTGAGCGGCGTCATCAGCATCCTGGTCCTCTCGTTCATCGCCTTCAATCTGCTCTACTACCCGCGCTGGGTGGAGCATCAGATCCGCGCCCAGGCGGAGCTGAGCGCCCGTCAGGTGGCCGAGACGGCCAGTTATGCCCTGGGGCCGGCCGTCAGCACCGGAAACAACCGGGACATCACCAAGGTGCTCCAGGGGGTCCAGAACATTCCCTCCTTCCGGTTCAGCGCGGTCTACGGTGCCAACGGGGAGGCCCTGGACAGCACCTCGACCACGCCCGACTGGGCCATGGGGCAGGTCCTGAAGGATGGGATCTCGCACACCTACACGCGGCGCGAGGACAACATGCTGGTGGCGGTGGCCCCGGTCTTCTACGAGGAGCCCAGGGCCAACCTGGTGGGTACCCTGATCATCGGGTTCACCACCGAGGGCACCCAGCGCGCCGTGCGGGAGAACATCAAGGCCAGCCTGGCCGTGGGCCTGGTCACGCTGATTCTTGGCATCGGCGTGGCCATCTTCCTCTCCAACCGTTACCTCCTGCCCGTGATCCAACTGACGGAGGCGGCCCAGAAGGTCGCCCAGGGGAACCTGGAGGCAGTCTCCGTGAAGGTGTACACCCGGGATGAGATCCAGGACCTCAGTCAGTCCTTCGAGGTCATGACCGACAAGCTCCGGGTCTCTCGGGATGAGATCGAGCGCCAGAACCGGCTGCTGGAATACCGCGTCCAGGAGCGGACGCGGCAGCTGATGGAGACCATCTGGGAGCTGGAGGAGATCCGGGCCAACCTTGAGCAGCTGGTCCAGGATCGGACCCGCGGGCTGGAGCAGAGCCGCTCCGAGCTGAAAGCCTGGGCAAACACCCTCGAGGAGAAGGTCCACGAGAAGACCCAGGAGCTGCGCGAGCTCAATGACAACCTGCTGACCAGCTACCAGAAGCTGAAAGAGGTGGACCGCCTGAAGGACGAGTTCCTGGCCAACATGAGCCATGAGCTGCGGACCCCCCTGAACTCCATCATCGGTTTCTCGGGCATGCTCATGCAGGATCCGCAGGGTCGGCTCGGAGTCGAAGCCAGGGAGGATCTGCAGATCATCTACCAGAACGGCCGCTCCCTCCTCAATCTCATCGATTCCATTCTCGACCTCTCCAAGATCGAGGCGGGCAAGATGGAACTGGAACTGGAGGAGGTCGACCCCGTGCAGCTGCTGGATGAGGTCAGAGCCATGGCGGTCGGGCTCATCAAGGGGCGCCCCATCGACCTCCTTTATGTCCGTCCGGAGGAGGACATCCGGGTCATGGGCGACCGGGATCGCTTGCGCCAGGTCTTCACCAACCTCGCCGGGAATGCCATCAAGTTCACCGAATCCGGCACGGTTCGGATATCAGCCAGCGGCGAGGGGAAGCGGTTGAGAGTGCGCATCGAGGACACCGGCATCGGCATGAGCGAAGAGGAGCTCGACCGGCTCTTCAAACCGTTCCAGCAGGTGGACGGCAGCATCACACGGCGCTTCGGTGGCACCGGCCTGGGGCTGGCCATCAGCCAGCGCTTCATGAGCCTCATGCACGGCCGCATCAGCGCCACCAGCCGCAAGGGCGAGGGGAGCACCTTCATCGTCGAGATGCCCCTGGCCGGAGGGACGGGCCCATGACCGCTGCACCGCGCATCCTTTGCATCGAGGACAACGCCATGAACTGGCGGCTGGTGCAGCGCCTCCTGTCCCAGGCCGGCTACGAGATGCACTGGGCCGAGGATGGCCTGAAGGGCTGCGACCTGGCCCTGGCGTTGAAGCCTGCTCTGATCCTGCTGGACATCAACCTGCCCGGCCTCTCGGGCTTCGAAGTGGCCACGAAGCTCCGGCAGAACGCCAGCATGGATGCCACGCTCATCGTGGCCCTGACCGCCAAGACGATGCGGAGTGACCGGGAGACGGCCCTGGTCACGGGGTGTGATGGCTTCATTCCGAAGCCCATCGACCCCTTCCTCTTCGTCGGCCAGGTGGAGGCCTACCTGGGCGGCCGGCGGGACCACCTCGAGCAGGGCCGGGAAGGGGCGGCTCTCCGCCAGTTCACCCAGCAGGTGGTGGAGCACCTGGAAACGCAGCTGAAGGAGGCGCAGGAAGGCAACCGGAAGCTGCTGGTCGCCCAGGCCGAGTTGGAGCAGCGCAGCCAGCACCTCTCCCGCCTGCTGTCCCTGAGCAAGGAGATCATTCCCATCGTGAACGACGGGGACATCCTGTTCCGGGTTCTCGGCCAGCTCCAGGAGGAACTCCACCTCGACCGGCTCCGCGCGTACCGGATCCACGCCAGCGGCACCTATTTCGAGGGGCTGGAGAAAACCCCCGCGAGCTTTTCGGAGATGCCAGTCCTTCCCACCACCCATCCGCTGATCGAGTGGATCGAGGGCCTGCCTGATGGAACGGTCCTCACCGGCAACGACCTTCGCCAGGCGGCCCCGTGGGAGCAGGGCATCGACCTGGGACTCTGGTCGCCCAGGGCCCAGGGCATGATGCTCCCCCTCCGCAGCCGGTCTGGTGACCAGCATCTCTGGGGCTTCCTGGCCGCAGACCGTCCGGACCAGCCCTTCCTCCCCTTCGAGACGGAGCTGGCGGCCCTCCATGCCGGCATCCTCCAGGTCAGCCTGGAGAATGCCAGTCTCATCGCCCACCTGGCCGACACCAGCCGGGCCCTGGGCACCAGCTACGAGGGACTTGAGGCCGCCTATGAGGCGTTGAAGGAAGCCCAGCGCGCGCTGGGCGCCCAGAACCAGAAGACGGCCCTGGGCAGCCTCTTCATGAGCATGGCGCAGCGGCTCGAGTCCCCGGTGGGCGTCCTCAAGCAGGAGAGTGCGGCCCTGTCTCTCTTCATGGATCGCCCGGAAGTCCCGGCCCCTGAGGACAGGGTGGAGTGCCACCGCGCCATGCACGAGATCCACGAGGCCATCTCCCAGGTCGACGGACTGGTTCGAAGTCTGCTCCGGAGGGCTGGGCAGGGCGAAGCGAGCGCACCTGAGTGGATCCACCTGCATGAGCTCATGGACCAGGAACTGGAACTCCTCCGGGCAGAGGGCAGACTCCAGGAATCCCTGCCGGTGGAGACCAACTTCCAGGCCCCACGGGATCTCATCTTCGGGGTGTACTCCGATTTCGCGGAGCTGCTCGGCCATCTCATCGGCCACGCGCTCCAGGGCCAGCCAAGCCGGATCCTCCTGCGAACCTGGGGAGGGAACAGCCACTTCCGCATCGAGATCGAGGATGACGGGGGGCCCATCGAGGCCGCCCAGCTTGACACGGCCTTCGAGCCCTTCCCCGACCTGCGTCCAGACTCCACCGGCCCTGGCAGGAAGCCGGGGAAGGGGCTCCCCAACTGCGGCCAGCTCATGAAGGCCTACGGCGGAGCAGTCCAGATCCTGTCCAGCGAGCGGGGCTCCCTCGTGCGGATCAGCCTGCCGATGGACTAGTCACGCGCTTCTCGATCCGCTTTTCATAGCCTTGGCCCAGCACCAGTCGGTGGACGAAGATGCCGGGGGTGTGGATGGCGTCGGGGTCCAGGGCCCCCACTTCCACGATCTCCTCCACCTCGGCGATGCAGATCTTTCCGCAAGTGGCCGCCATGGGGTTGAAATTGCGGGCGGTCTTGCGGAAGACCAGGTTGCCGAGACGATCCGCCTTCCAGGCCTTCACCAGGGCGAAGTCCGCGAAGATGCCGGCTTCCAGCACGCACTCGCGGCCCCGGAGCAGGCGGGTCTCCTTGCCCTCGGCGACCTTGGTGCCGGCCCCGGTGGGCGTGAAGAAGGCGGGGATGCCGGCGCCACCGGCCCGCATGCGCTCGGCCAGAGTGCCCTGGGGCACCAGCTCGACCTCCAGCTCGCCGCTGAGGAACTGCCGCTCGAACTCCGCGTTCTCGCCCACGTAGCTGCTCACCATCTTCCGGATCTGGCGGTTCTTCAGCAGGATTCCCAGGCCGAAGTCATCCACGCCGGCATTGTTGGAGTAGCAGGTGAGATCCTTCGCGCCGGTCTGGGCCAGGGCCGCGATGAGGTGCTCGGGGATGCCGCAGAGGCCGAATCCGCCCACGGCAAGGTGGGCCCCATCGGGAATGTCCTTCACGGCTTCCACGGCACTGCTGACGCGCTTGTCGATCATGAATCAGTCCTTGTCCCTGTTTTGTGGGGCACTCTTAATCCAGTGTGCCACTTCTGCCATGCTTCTTCGAAGTCACTGTTGTGAAAGGCAGGTCGCACCCATGATCCGGATCCTCCTTCTGCTGGCCGCCCTGACCTATCCCGCCGCGGCCCAGGCTCCCACGCACGGCCGGCCGACGCCTTCAGAAGAGACCGTTCCAGGCGATGGCCTCCGCCATGCGAAGGAGATCCACCTCCGGCACGTCCAGAAGCTCACCGGAACGGGCTCCAATGCCGAGGCCTACTGGTCCAACGACGGGAAGAAGATCATCTTCCAGAGCACCCGGGAGGGTTATCCCTGCGACCAGCTCTACACCATGAACGCCGATGGGACCGACCAGAAGCGCGTGAGCATCGGCAAGGGCCGGGTCACCTGCGGCTGGTTCCTGCCCGGGGACCAGAAGATCGTATTTGCCAGCACCCATGACGCGGGCCCCGAATGCCCCGAGGGCCCTCCCTTCACCCCGGGCAAGTACCAGTGGCCAGTGTTCCAGGGCTACGATCTCTACGTCGCCAACGCCGATGGCAGCGATGCGAAGCCCTTCCTCGCCTCAGCGGGCTACGATGCCGAAGCCACCGTGGCACCCAATGGCAAGTGGGTCATCTTCACCAGCGAGCGCGGCGGCGACGTGGATGTCTGGCGCGCCGACCTGGACGGGAGGCATCTGCTGCGCCTCACCGAGGGCGTGGGCTACGACGGTGGCGCGGTCTTCAGCCCGGATTCGAAGCTCGTCGTCTGGCGCACCAACTATCCCAAGGGTGAGGCGGCTTCGGCGAAGTACCAGGAGTTGCTGAAGCAGCACCTGGTGGAGCCCATGGACATGGACATCTGGGTAATGAACGCCGATGGCAGCGGCAAGCGGCAGGTGACGAGGCTGCCGGGCGCGGCCTTCGCGCCCATCGTCACGCCGGACGGGAAGGGCATCGTCTTCGCCACCAATCACCACGACAACGAGGGGAAGGGCAGGGGCTTCGACCTGTTCCGGATCAACCTGGACGGCACCGGCCTGGAGCGGATCACCTGGACCGGCGTCTTCAACTCCTTCCCCCACTTCAGCCCCGATGGCCGGAAGCTGCTCTGGGTCAGCGGCCGGGCCCCGCGCGGCCCCCGCCAGTTCGATGTGTGCGTGGCGGAGTGGGTGAATTGAGGATGTGTGCAACCCTGAAACCAGCCATCTTCCTTGATCGGGACGGCACCCTCAACGAGGAGGTCGACTTCCTCTGCGACCCGGAACAGCTGGTCCTGGTCCCTGGGGCCGCCACCGCCGTGGCCCGCCTGAACGCCCGGGGCATTCCCGTGGTGGTGGTCACCAACCAGAGCGGCATCGGCCGGGGCAAGTACGACTGGGCGGACTTCGCGTCTGTGATGGACCGCATGGGCGTGTTGCTGGCCCAGGAGAATGCCCGGATCGACGCCGTCTACGCCTCGCCGCATCATGAGCACGCCCTCGGTGAATACGCGGTCGCAGATCACCCGGAGCGGAAGCCCAATCCAGGCATGCTGCTCCGGGCCGCCGAGGAACATGGCCTTGATCTGGCCCGCTCCTGGATGGTGGGTGACAAGGCCATCGATCTGGAAGCCGGTCGCCGGGCCGGTTGCCAGGTGGCCCTCGTGCGCACCGGCTATGGCTCCCGGGTGGACGGCTCCACCGCGGATCTGGTGGCTGAGAGCCTTCCCGTGGCCATTGACTGGATCCTGTCCCGGTGGCCCTGATCCTGGCCGAGAAATCCGGACTGGTACAGGGTCGCCTGATCCACCGCTACCAGCGCTTCCTGGCCGATGTGGGACTGGATGACGGGACGGTCGTCACCGCCCACACCACGAACACCGGTTCCATGAAGACCTGCTGGGAGCCCGGGGATCGCGTGCTCCTGGAGCCCGCCGCCAATCCCGAGCGCAAGCTGAAGTTCACGTGGCTGGCGGTGGAACGACCTGGCGGCTGGGTGGGCGTCGAGACCGGGATGCCCAATCGCGTCGTGGCCGAGGCCGCCCGCAGGGATGCGCTGCCAGGCTTGACGGGCCTCCATGACATCCGGACGGAAGTGAAGTACGGGAGTGAGCGCAGCCGCATCGACGTCCTGGCCCTGGATGCAGAGGGACGCCAGGTCTTCATCGAGGTGAAGAACACCACTCTGAAGGAGGGCCCCTGGGCCCTGTTCCCGGATGCCGTCACGGAACGGGGCACCAAGCACCTGCGGGAGCTTCAGGCCATGGTGCGGGAAGGGCACCGGGCCGCCATCGCCTTCTTCGTCCACCGCACGGACGTGGACCGCTTCGACGCCGCGCGGGAGGTTGATCCGGACTATGCGGCGGAACTGGATCGCGCAGCCCGGGCGGGCGTCCTCGTCCTCCCGCTGGATGTGCGCATGGTCACAAGCGCCGACGCCTGCGGTCGCTGGAGCCTGACATGGGAACTCCCGGGACTTCTGCCCTGGGTCCCGCGGCGATAGACTGGAAGGCCACGGAGCCCCCGATGTCTGAGCTGATGAAGACGCCTCTCAACGCCGCCCACCGGGCCCTGAACGCCAAGATGGTGGATTTCGGCGGGTGGGACATGCCCGTGCAGTATCCAGCGGGCATCATCGCCGAGCACGAGGCCGTACGCACCAAGGCCGGGCTCTTCGACGTGAGCCACATGGGCGAGATCCGCGTGAAGGGCCCCGGGGCCCTGGCCCTGGTGGAGCACCTGACGCCCAACGCCGTCTCCAAGCTGGCCATCGGCCAGGTCCACTACACGGCCTTCCTCTACGAGAACGGCACCTTCGTGGATGACCTCCTGGTCTACCGCGAGGGCGAGGAGGAGTTCCTGCTGGTGGTCAATGCCGGCAACTCCGACAAGGACTTCGCCTGGGTGCAGCAGCACGCCAAGGGCTACGACTGCACCGTGGTGAACGAAAGCCCCATCACGGGCCAGATCGCGCTCCAGGGGCCGCTGGCCCTGGACATCCTGCAGCCCCTCACGAAGACGGAGCTGGCGCCCATCGGCTACTACTGGTTCGCCCACGGCGAGGTGGCTGGCATCAAGTGCCTCATCAGCCGCACCGGCTACACGGGCGAGGACGGCTTCGAGCTCTACTGCGCCGCGGGCGACACCGAGAAGATCTGGAATGCCGTCATGGCCGCCGGAACGCCCAAGGGATTGCTGCCTGCGGGGCTGGGCTGCCGCAACACGCTGCGCCTGGAGTGCAAGATGGCCCTCTACGGCCACGAGATCGATGACACCATCCACGCCCTGGAAGCCGGGCTGGGCTGGATCGTGAAGCTGGACCACAGCGACTTCATCGGCCGCGAGGCCCTGCTGGCCGCCAAGGCCGCCCCCGCCCCCCGCAAGCTCGTGGGCTTCAAGACCCTCGAGAAGCGCGACATCGCCCGCGACCACATGCCCGTGGTGCAGGACGGCAAGCAGATCGGCTTCGTCACCAGTGCTGCGCCTTCCCCCACCTGCGGATTCAACCTCGGGCTGGCCTACGTGCCCACCGAGCTGGCCAAGGTCGGCGGCACCATCCAGATCGAGATCCGCGGCCGGGCCGTGAACGCCGAGATCATCCCCACGCCCTTCTACAAGCGGACGAAGTAGTCCGTCCCATCCGTGCATTCCAACCTTCCCGGAGGATCCATGTTCCCTGCCGACCTGAAATACACCAAGGACCACGAGTGGCTGAAGCCCGCGGGCGATGGCACGGCCCTGGTGGGCATCACCCAGTACGCGCAGGAGGCCCTGGGCGACGTGGTGTTCGTGGACCTGCCGGAGGCGGGAGCCTCCTTTGCCGAAGGCGAGGAATTCGGAACGGTTGAATCCGTGAAGACGGTCTCGGAGCTGAACATGCCGGCCGCCGGTGAAGTGCTGGAGGTGAACGCCTCGCTGGGGGACCACCCCGAGGCGGTCAATGAGGATCCCTATGGCAAGGGCTGGATGGTGAAGGTGAAGCTGAGCGGGGACCTGGCTGGCCTTCTGGATGCCACGGCCTATGCGGCCCTGGTGAGCGCGGAAAGCCACTAGCCCCATGCCAGCCCTGGTCCTGGCCAGCCTCCTCTGGGGGACGGCGCACCTGCAGCCGCCGCCCCCGTCCCAGGTTCCGGTGACCACGGTCCCGGCGCGAGCGGCCGAGTCCGACGCCGTCCGCATCCAGCGCCTGCGGTCGCTGGTGGAGGCGGCGGAGCAGGCCGTCGAGGCGAGCGATGAGCTGACGGCCGCGGCCAAATCCGAGGAGGCGGACGTCCTCACGGCGGATTGGTCGCCTGAACTGCTGAATCAGGCCGATGTGCAGGACCTCCTCCTGCGCCTGAAGGAGGTCCAGGAGCAGATCCCGGATGGAGAAGCCGCCGAGCCTGAGCCTGGGCTGAAGGCCCCGGAGGAAGTGGTCTCCATCAGCGGCGCCGAGCTTCGCGCCGAGTTGGAGCTGGTGCGGTCGGCTGAGCAGGGCGCCAGCTACGACTATCCCATCGACCTGAACGACAAGGTGCTCACCTGGGTGAGCCTGTTCAGCACCACCAAGCGCGGCTTCATGGAGAACGCCCTGGGACGCGCCTCCCAGTACCTGCCCATGGTCCGTCAGGTCTTCGCCGAAGAGGGCGTGCCATCGGACCTCGCCTACCTGGCCGTCATCGAATCGGGGTACCGCAATGAGGCCAAGAGCAGGGCCAAGGCCGTGGGGATGTGGCAGTTCATCCGCTCCACGGGGCGCATCTACGGCATGAAGGGCACGGCCTGGGTGGAGGAACGCCGCGACCCCGTGAAGGCCACACGGGCCGCCGCCCGCTACCTCAAGCGGCTCTACGAAATCACGGGCGACTGGTATCTGGCGGCCTCCAGCTACAACGCGGGTCCCCTCACGCTGGAGCGGGCCATCCAGAACGTGGGCTCCCGGAATTTCTGGGATCTGGCGCGCTCCCGCTGGTTGCGCACGGAAACGAAGAACTACATTCCCGAACTCTGCGCCGCCATCCTGGTGGGCCGGAACCCGGAACGCTACGGGCTGAAGGTCGTGCCCCTGGCACCCTATGCATACGAGACCGTTCCCGTCCCCTCCATGACCAGCCTCACGGTGCTGGCCCGCTGCGCCGGCACCGATGCCGGCACCCTGAAGTCCCTGAATCCGGAGCTGCTGCGGGGATCCACGCCTCCAGGGGCCTACCTGCTGCGAGTGCCGCCAGGGAAGGCCTTGGACTGCATTCGCCAGCTGGCCCACATGCCGTCCGCCAAGCGGCTGGACTTCCAGGGGTACACCGTGCGCAAGGGCGATACGCTCGCCAAACTGGCGAAGCGCTTCAAGCTCACCCCGGAGGACCTGCTCGCTGCCAACGACATCACGGCCAAGCAGGTCAAGCCCGGCAAGCGCCTGCTGGTGCCACCCCCCTCACTGGTAGCCC
Organism: Candidatus Geothrix odensensis; assembly: GCA_016714685.1. Classification (GTDB taxonomy): domain Bacteria; phylum Acidobacteriota; class Holophagae; order Holophagales; family Holophagaceae; genus Geothrix; species Geothrix odensensis. The sequence goes on along the minus strand of JADKCH010000001.1, from coordinate 445,881 downwards.
TCGAGGAGCGCGACATCGCCTCTGGCGGGCGGGTGCAGGCCCTGGCTGATCGGCCCCTGCCCCCGCTTCCCGGGACAGGGCGCGAACCTAGCGCAACTGCCGAGCCACCCAGCCCACCTGCCATGGCTGCCGCGACCCCGCAGGTCCCATCGAGCACCCCGGCCCCTGCCGAGGCGGGACCTGTGGAACCGGCCCCCGCACCGCCGGTGCAGGCGCCCCCGACCTCCACTGGGACCGTGCTCCGGGCGAAGCGGGGGGATACCCTGGCGAAGCTGGCCCGCCGGCACGGAGTGTCCCTCGGCGAGTTGCTGAGGTTGAATCCGAAGGCCGCCAAGGCCCTGCGCCCCGGGGATGAAGTTCAGCTTCCCGGGGGCTCCGAGCCGCCACCGAAACAAGCCCCGGCCGCCTCGATCCATCGAGTCCAGAAGGGCGATACGCTGGCGACCATCGCCCGGAAATACGCCCTGGCCCCGAAGGACCTCAAGGCCTGGAACCGGCTCAAAGGCGATCGCATCCAGATCGGCCAGCGGCTCCGCCTCTCACCCCCCTGATCACCGCTTGCAAGAGCGTGGAAGGAGTGGGATACTGGTTCTTCCCGATTGGGGCCATAGCTCAGCTGGGAGAGCGCTTGCATGGCATGCAAGAGGTCGTCGGTTCGATCCCGATTGGCTCCACCAAACAGAAGGCCACCGCAAGGTGGCCTTCTTGCTGAAAGCTGAATCCTCTCCATGCTCGCATCCCTGAACCACGTGGATCTCCGCTTCGGCCCCCAAGAGGTGCTGAAGGATGTGACCTGGGCCATCCAGGAGGGTGAGTGCTGGGGGGTCATCGGGCGCAACGGTGCCGGGAAGAGCACGGTCTTCAAGCTGCTGCTGGGCCAGCTGGAGGCCGATGCCGGAACGGTGGTGAAGCCCACGAAGGAACGTGGCATCCGCATGGGCCACTACGCCCAGGACCTGGTCCCCGAGACGGAGGGCAGCGTGCTGGAGGAGGCGCTGGCCGCCTTCGGCGACATCGAGAAGCTGCAGCATGAGATGCGCGACCTGGAGCACCGCATGGGCGAGGCTGGCGCCGACCTCACGGAGGTGATGGAGCGCTACCAGAAGGTGACCGAGGCCTTCGAGCACCTGGACGGCTTCACCATCCGCGCGCGGGCCGAGAGCATCCTGCAGTCCCTGGGCTTCAGCGCGGCGGATTTCGAGCGTCCCGTGGAGACGCTGTCCGGCGGGCAGAAGAGCCGGGTGATGCTGGCCAAGGCCATCCTGAAGGGCCAGGATCTGCTGCTGCTGGACGAGCCCACCAACCACCTGGACCTGCCCAGCCTCCGCTGGCTGGAGGGCTTCATCCAGGAGGTGGACGCCACTGTGGCCATCATCAGCCACGACCGCTACTTCCTGGACAAGATCGCCACCGAGATCCTGGAGCTGGAGCAGGGCCGCTCGCGGGTCTACGAGGGCAACTACTCCGAGTTCATGGAGAAGAAGGAACAGGAGCTGGAGCTGCTGGAGCGGCACTACGAGCAGCAGCAGGCCTACATCAAGAACCAGGAAGAATACATCCGCCGCAACATCGCCGGGCAGAACACCAAGCAGGCCCGGGGTCGGCGCACGCACCTCTCCAAGCTGAACCGCATCCAGAAGCCTCTCCGTGACCGGCGCAAGGTGAAGTTCCTCTTCCCGGAGACCCAGCGCAGCGGCGATGTGGCTCTGGTGCTGGAGAACGCCAGCGTGGGCTGGGGCGGACAGCCGCTCTACGCGCCCTTGGAGCAGCTCCAGGTCAAGCGTGGGCAGAAGATGGGCATCGTCGGCCTCAATGGCACGGGCAAGTCCACGCTCCTGAAAGCCATCGCCGAGGAGATCCCCTTCATCACGGGGCAGGCCCGCCTGGGCAGCCAGGTGAAGGTGGGCTACTTCGACCAGCACCACCGCAACCTGGATCCCCGCAACACCGTGTTCCAGCAGATCCATGGCGTCACCCCCCAGGCCGTGAAGCAGGACGTGCTGGGCTTCCTGGCCAAGTTCCAGTTCCGGGGCGACGAGGTGGACAAGCCCGTCACCGCGCTGTCGGGCGGCGAGCGCGCGCGGCTCAGCATCGCCACGCTCATCCGCCACGGCGTGAACCTGCTGCTGCTGGACGAGCCCACCAACCACATGGACATCCCCAGCATGGAGGCCATGGAGGACACCATCCTGAGCTTCACGGGCGCGGCCATCGTGGTGACCCACGACCGCTACCTGCTGGGTCGCGTGGCGGACTCCCTGCTACGCATCCACGAGGGCAAGGCCGAGTTCCGCGAAGGCGGCTACGAGGACCACCAGGCCTGGGTTGACCTCGATCTCGGCAGCGAGGATGAGGCCGGCAGCCAGGACCCTGATCCTCCCAGAAAAACCGCTTCGCCGCAGGCGAAGCCCAGCGCGGCGGCGAAGCCCTCGAGCCCCGCCACCAAACCGGTGGCGGTGGACAAAGACAAGCAGCGGGCCATCAAGCGCTTCGAAAAACAGGTAGCCGAGGCCGAAGCCAAGGTGGCAGACCTGGAAGTCCGGCTGGCGGAACTCCAGAAGGAAATGGCCACCATGGACCCCACGGACTGGCAGGCCTTCAGCGCCCGTCTGGATGCCCAGAAGGCCCTGGAGGCGGACCTGGCCTATGCCATGAGCGACTGGGAAGGCGCCCAGGGCGCGCTAGAAGACGCACAGAGGTAGCCGGGGCACGGAAGGCTCGGAAGATTCGTGGAGGGCGCAGAAGAAGGGCTTTCCTCATTCTTCCCCCGCCTCCCGTGACCAGCTTTTCCGGTCAGAAGTGCTTCAGCGTCAGGTCGATCATCCGTCGCACGAAGCCCGTGTAGGGCGGGTACATGAGCTGGATGGCGGAGAACCGGGTGCGCTGGCGCAGGAGGCCCCGGGCATTGGAGAAGGCCTCGAAGCCGTGGCGGCCGTGGGCCTTGCCGAAGCCCGAGGTGTTCACGCCGCCGGTGGGCAGGCCCGTGTGGGCGAAGTGCAAGAGGGTGTCGTTGATGCAGCCACCCCCCGCGGTGGTGCGGGCGATGAGGCCCTCCGCGTTCCGGCGGTCGCCGCTGAACACGTAGAGGGCCAGGGGCTTGGGCCGGGCATTCACGAAGGCCACGGCGGCCTCCATGTCCGGTACCTTCAGGATGGGGAGCAGGGGGCCGAAGATCTCCTCCTGCATGATCGGCGCGGCGGGATCCACCTCGGTGAGCAGGGTCGGTCCGATGTACCGGGTGGCGGGGTCGTTCTCGCCGCCGAACACCACCAGCCCCCGGGAATCCTGCAGCAGGCGCAGCAGCCGGGCATGGTGGCGATCGTGGATGATGCGGGCGAAATCCGGGCTCAGCCTCCGGGTGTCGGCCTCGGCGCCGTAGAAGGCCACCAGGGCCCGCTTCAGCGCCTCCACCAGGGCGTCATGCACCCGCTCGTGCACCAGCACGTAGTCCGGGGCCACGCAGGTCTGGCCGGCATTGACGCACTTGCCCCAGGCGATCTTGCGGGCGGTGTTCTCCAGGTCGGCATCCGCGTCCACCAGCACCGGTGACTTGCCGCCCAGTTCCAGCGTCACGGAGCTCAGGTGCTCCGCGGCGGCCTTCATGACCACCTTGCCCACGGCGGGGCTGCCCGTGAAGAAGATGTGGTCGAAGGGCAGGGCCAGCAGGGCCTGGGCCACCTCCGCCTCGCCCTCCACCAGGGCGACCTCCTCCTCCGGGAACAGACCGGCCAGGAGCTTGCGGAGGAAGGCGTTGGTGCGGGGCGTGAACTCCGACGGCTTGATCACCGCGCAGTTGCCCGCGGCGAGGGCCGAGACCAGGGGCCCCAGGGTGAGGTAGATGGGGTAGTTCCAGGGGGCGATGATGAGCACCACGCCCCGGGGCTCATGCACGATGGTGCCGGTGCTGCCGAGCAGGCCGATGGGGGTGGGCACCCTGCGGGGCTTCATCCAGCGGGGCAGGTGGCGCAGGGCGTCCTTGAGTTCGGAGATGACGGGGTACAGCTCGGTGAGATCGACTTCCTCGGGGGCCTTCCGGAAGTCCGCAGCCAGGGCCGCCTGGGCCTCGGCCCGGTGGGCCATGAGGGCCTGCAGCAGGGCCCGCAGCTTCGCCTTCCGCTGGTCCGCAGAGGTCGCTGCCACCCGCCACCGGGCGCCCTGCTGGCGGGCGAAGAGCGCTTCAAGGGTGGTGGTCATGGGGATCTCGATGGGATGAGCGTCCTGCTCATCCTACAAAGGTTTCCCCGCAGTGGGTTACCCGAGGTTCACTGGATGAAGGAAATTGAAACCGCAGTCTGCGGTTAACTCTCCCCTTTTAAACCCAGGCCATCTCCGCCGTGAAATGTCGAAGATACTTGCTCTGCTTGACGATCTTCACGCCGCGGATCTCGCTGGCCTTGGCCTTCACCTCGGCGATGACCTCGGCGGCGAAGTCGAAGTGGCTCTGGGTGTACATGCGGCGGGGGAAGGCCAGGCGCACCAGCTCCATGCTGTGGTAGGTCTCGGTGCCGTCGTCCAGGCGCTTGCCGAACATCACCGAGCCGATCTCCACGCCCCGGATGCCGCCTTCCAGGTACAGGGCATTGCAGAGGGCCCAGGCCGGGTAATGCTCCACGGGCATGTCGGGCAGTACTGTCTTGGCATCGATGTAGACGGCGTGGCCACCCGTGGGCTTCACGAAGCCGACGCCCGCGGCCTCCAGCTTCTCGCCCAGGTATTCCGCAGTGCGCAGCCGGTAGCGGAGGTAGTCCTCCTCCATGCCTTCCTCCAGACCCACCGCCAAGGCGTCCAGGTCCCGACCGGCCAGGCCGCCGTAGGTAGGGAAGCCCTCGGTGAGGATGAGCATGTTGCGGACGGGATCGAGCCACTCGTCGCTGCGCAGCATGATGAAGCCGCCGATGTTCACCATGCCGTCCTTCTTGGCGCTCATGGTGCAGCCGTCGGCGTAGCTGAACATCTCCTGGCAGATGGCCTTGATGGGCGTGTCCTGGTAGCCGTCCTCGCGCAGCTTGATGAACATGGCGTTCTCGGCGAAGCGGCAGACGTCCATGATGAAGGGCTTGCCATGCTGCTTGAGGAGCTTGGCGTAGGCCCGGATGTTGGCCATGGAGACCGGCTGGCCGCCGCCCGTGTTGTTGGTCACGGTGATCATGCCGAAGGGGATGCGGTGGCCTTCCTTCTTCAGGGTCTCTTCCACGCGGGCCAGGTCGATGTTGCCCTTGAAGGGGTGGATGAGGCTGGGCTGCAGGCCCTCGGGAATGACGAGGTCCACGGCCTCCACGCCGTTGAACTCGAGGTTGGCCCGGGTGGTGTCGAAGTGGCAGTTGTTGGGGACCAGATCACCCTTCTTGCAGACCGCGCTGAACAGGACCTTCTCCGCGGCCCGGCCCTGGTGGGTGGGGATGAAGTGGTCCATGCCCGTGATGTCCTTCAGCACGGATTCCAGGCGGAAGAAGCTGCGCGATCCCGCGTAGCTCTCATCGCCGACCATGATGGCGCCCCACTGGGCCGAGCTCATGGCGCCGGTGCCCGAGTCCGTCAGCCAGTCCAGCAGCACATCCTCGGCCCGCAGCTTGAACACGTTCAGCTTCGCCGCTTCCAGCATCCCCAGGCGCTCCTGGGAGGTGGTCATGCGGATGGGCTCGACGGACTTGATGCGGAAGGGTTCGATCATGGTGCGGGGCATGGCGGCTCCAGGCAGAACCCCCAGGCTACCGAAGGCGGGTGGGAATCGCATCACAAGGGGACTGGCGGCACAGACCGCCTCAGGCCATCCTGGATGGCTTGGAGCATGCGCATGAGTCTTCTGCTGGCCGTGGATGTGGGCAATACCAACGTGGTGCTGGGGATCTTCGACCTGACCCAGGGGCCGGACGCGCCCCTGCTGCACTCCTGGCGCCTGGCCACCAGCCGCGAGCGCACCGTGGACGAATACGGGCTCTCGGCCCTGGCCCTCATGCGGCACCAGGGCATCGAGGCCAGCCAGATCAAACACGTGGCCATCTCCTGCGTGGTGCCACCCCTGCATCCCGTGCTCATGAGCCTCGCCAAGACCTTCTTCCACGTGGACGCCTTCTACGTCGAGCCCGGGGTCAAGACCGGCGTGAAGGTGCTCATCGACAACCCGTCGGAGCTGGGCGCTGACCGCCTGGTGAACGCCGTGGCGGGCATCGAGAAGTTCGGCGCGCCGCTCATCGTGGTGGATTTCGGCACGGCCACCACCTTCGACGTGGTCAACGCGAAGAAGGAATACCTGGGCGGCCTCATCTGCCCCGGCCTGAAGATCAGCGCCGATGCCCTCTTCCAGCGGGCCAGCCGCCTGCCGCGCGTGGAGATCGCCGAGCCCGACCGGCTGGTGGGCCGCAACACCGTGCAGGCCATGCAATCCGGCATCTTCTACGGGTACGTCGGCATGGTGGACGGCATCCTGGATCGCCTGCTGGAGGAGTGCCCCGAGGCCAAGGTGGCCGCCACCGGCGGGCTGGCGCGGGTCATCGCGCCCCACACGAAGCACATCAGGCACATCGCCCCGGACCTGACCCTGGATGGCCTGCGCATCCTCTGGTTCCGCAACCAGGGCGGAAAGAAATAGCGTGGAGCTGCCGCTGATCCGGCTGGCCGTGGTGGACTCCACCCAGGCCTTCCTGCGGCGGAACCCCCACCTGGGCTGCTGCGCGGTGCTCGCGGATCGGCAGAGCGAGGGCCGGGGCCGCCAGGGCAACCGCTGGGAGAGTGCCGCCGGAGTGGGCCTGTGGCTGTCCGCGGCCCTCCCGGCCCCGGCGGGCGTGGCCCCGGGCCTCATCCTCCAGCGCGCCATGGTCGCCGCCGCCGGAGTTCTGGAGCCTGAAGGTCGGATCCTCGGCCTCAAGTGGCCCAATGACCTGGTGGCCTGGAAGGAGGGCCGCCTGGTGAAGCTGGGCGGCATTCTCGGCGAACAGAGTGGCGGGAGGCTCATCCTGGGGTTGGGCGTGAATCTGACGGGGGCCCCGGAGATCCCCGGTCGCGCCTTCCCACCCGCCTGCCTGGGGGAACTGGGGCTGGCGATCCCAAACCCGGAAGACCTTGCCGCGTCCATCATTCATCGATGGAATGATTTAACGCAGGACTTTCAACCTCTTTTCCGATGGCCGGACCCAGGCACGGCACTTCGCTGGGAGGATGGGCAGGGCACCTGCCTGGGCTGGGAACCCGATGGGCGGCTGAAGGTGACCACGGCGGAGGGGATCCGGCGACTGAGCGCGGGGGATGTGGCCGGAATGGCCTGACTAGGGTCTGCAGGCCTAAGAGTGCCTAACAAAACCCCGGCGAGGCCGCGAGAAAGCCAGGTGGGATGCACCGCAGGTATCAGTTTGTCTCGCGTATCGCCGCAGGCGATACCGAGAGGGAAGGGCCCGCAGGGCGATGCGGGACATCGTTCACCATTCGCGACGCGAATAGGGCCGCATCGGCATAGCCGATGGTGGGGGCAAAGCCCCGAGGGCCACAGGCCCGAGCCAAGGGCCGTGACGCCGCGGGGCGCCCACCTGGCTTTCTCCCTCCGGGCGAGGGCCGGCGGGGAGGCTCCGCCTCCGTGAGCTTGCGAACGGGAGGGCCCTGCGGGGCAGGGCCCGTTAGGCGGAGGGCGATGCCGCGTCACCTCCGGCTATCGCGGCGCTGTGCGCCGCTCCTGCTCGCTCTGGCTCGCAGAGCCGGAGCCTCCGTCGCGCGTAGTACCCGCTACGCTTTGACTCGCGTTCCTCGCCTCGCTCGCCCGGCGACCCTCGCGCGACCCCGTGGGGGTTTTGTTAGGCACTCTAAAGCACGGCCCTGATCTCGGTTTCGCTGAGGATCCGCGGACTGTTCTTGGCGGTCTTGAGGATGCGGTCCACGCGTTCGGGGCTGGGGTCGTAGCCGTTCATCTCAAGCCAGTAGACGACGTTGCTGTGGCCGGCCAGGGGGCCAATCTCGATCTCCTGGCGGCGACCCACCAGGGCGGCGGGGACGCCGGAGTAGACCGCATCGGCCAGTCGCACATCGCCCCGGTGCAGGGCCTTGACGATGGCGGCGGCGTGGACGCCGGTTCCGGTGCGGAAGGCATCCCGCCCCAGCACGGGGTAGTTGGCGGGGATCTCCACATCGCAGAGCTCGGCCACCCGCCCTGCCAGGGCGGGCAGGTCCGTGAGGTCCCCCTTGGGGAAGCCCATGAGGTGGAGGTTGATCATGAGCTGGTCCATGGCCACGTTGCCGCAGCGCTCCCCGATGCCGAGGATGCTGCCGTGCAGGCGGTCGGCCCCGGCCTCGAAGGCGGCGATGGCATTGGCGACGCCCAGGCCCCGGTCGTTGTGGCCGTGCCAGTCGATGCGGACCGAGCGGTCCTTCACGACCTCGTCCTTGATGAACCGCACGAGCCGGCGCACGCCGTCCGGCGTGGCATGGCCGCAGGTGTCCGAAAGGCAGATGGACTGGGCACCCTCGTCCAGGGCCGCCCCATAGATGGCCCTGAGCACGTCCGGCCGGGCCCGGGTGCTGTCCTCGGTCACCATCATCACGGGCACCTCATGGCGGCGGCAGAAGGCGATGGCCTTGCGCGCGGCGCCCACCAGGAAGTCCAGATCCCAGCCCTCCACGTCCATGCGGATGGGGCTGGAGCCCAGGAAGGCGCCCGCCTCCAGGGGCATGCCGGCCCGCTGCTGGATCTCGGCCACCTGGGCGAGGTCGGCCTCCAGGGTGCGGACGGCGACATTGGGCGAGAGGGGCAGGCGGTGGTCCCGGATCTCCACCACCAGGGCCCGCACGGCGGCGAGGGCCTTGGGTCCCGCGCTGGGCATGCCGAGGTTGATGGCATCCACCCCCAGGCGGGCCAGGCGATGGGTGAGATCGCGCTTCGCGGCGATGTCGGGATCGCGGACGGAGGGGCTCTGCAGGCCGTCCCGCAGAGTCTCGTCGTTCAGCAGGGGAATCCGGTCGCCCTTGGCGGGCAGGCCGTTCCAGTCGTTGATGAGCTCGTCCAAGGTCATGGGGATTCAGACTACGGTGACTTCAATCCAGCGGTCCAGCAGGGTTCCGAGGAGGGCGCCCTTGTCGAGGAACGCCTCCATCTCCGGATCGACATCCCCGGCGGCGTCCAGGATGAGGTGCAGGCGCTGCTCATCCACTTCCACGGCCAGGTGGCGCACGGACTGCCGCCGGCGCCGGTCGAGGGCATCCGAGGCGCGGAGGATGGCCGCCAGCTTGCGCACCACCTGGCGGTGCCAGGGCGCCAGGGCCCGGAAGGCCTCGTGCTTCGCATGATGGGGCACCTTGCCCCGGTGGAAGCGCACCACCTGGGCCAGCAGGTCGATCTCCTCCGGCCAGAAGCCGGGCAGGGCGGCATTGCGGATGAGGTACTCGCCGTGTTTGTGGTGGCCCTTCTCGGAGATGGAGAAGCCGATGTCGTGCAGCCGGGCCGCGAAGGCCAGCCACTGACGCTCCGTGTCGCCCAGCTCGAAGTGGGGCTGCAGGGAGGTGAAGAGCTCGTCGGCCAGGCGGGCCACGTGGCGGCTGTGGCCCGGGTCGGGGTCAAGCCGGGCGGCCAGCTGTTCGATGGAGGCACGGCGGCGCTCGGCCAGGGGCGGAATGGCGGCGCCGCCGTGCTTGAGGGCCTCCCAGATCATGCCTTCCCGCAGCCCCACGGGCAGATGGCGCAGGGGCGGGCAGCCCAGCCACTCCATGAGCGAGAGCGCCCAGATGGACCCCACATGGAGGACCTCGGCCCGCTTGGGATCCACGCCGAGGCGCTCCGTCCGGTGCAGGGAGTCCACGCGCCAGAGCCTCAGGGCGAAGTCCCTCAGCTGGCCGACCGTGAAGGCCTGGCCGGCGGCAGCGCCCTTGGCCAGGTCCTCCAGGGTGCCTGAGGTGCCGAGGATCAGGGTGGGCTCTGGCAGCTCTGAGGGAAGATCCTTGCGGGCCTTCTTGAGGATGCGCCGGATCATCTTCCGCAGCCGCTTGAGGTCGTGGGCCGAGGGCGGATCCGCGGTCTGGGCCGCGTCCGCCAGGCGCTGCAGGCCCCAGGGCAGGGAGATGCTGGCCGCCACGCGGCCGCCCTGCACCCAGGTCAGCTCTGTGCTGCCGCCGCCGATGTCCACCAGGGCCACCGGCTCCGGCGGGAAGGGGATGGCGTGGGAGACGGCCTGGTGGATGAGGCGGGCCTCCTCCTCCCCTGAGATGACCTTGATGGGGATCCCCAGCTTTTCAGCCTCCAGGACAAAGGCCTGCGCGTTCTTCGCGTCGCGCAGGGCCGCAGTGCCGCAGGCCATGACCGTGTCGCAGGCGAAATCCTGGATGAGCCTGGCCATCTGGCCCAGGGCCTCGAGGCCCGCGCGAAAGGCCTCCGGTCCGATCTCCCCGGATTTCGCCTCGCCCCGGGCCAGGCGCACCATGGCCTTCTCCCGGGCCAGCACCCGCTGGCCGCCCAGGGGATCAGCCTCCACCACCATCATGTGGATGGAATTCGACCCGACATCGATGGCTGCGATCCGCATGGGACGATTGTGGCCACTGCCGCCATCCTGGAGGCAGGAATCTTGGAGGGACCTTGCTGAAGCGCCTGCTGCTCCTGTTGCTGACCCTGCCGCTGCCGGCGCAGAAGGTGGCCCTCAGCCTGGATGATGCCCCCTTCCTGCGACCCGCGCCCCTGATGGCCGCACCCGCCCAGCACCAGGCCATGCTGGCCGCCCTCAAGGCGCGGAAGGTGCAGGCCATCCTCTTCACCAACGGGGTGAATGGTGGTGATTCGCCGGAAGGCAGGGGCATCCTCCGGGCCTGGGGCGAGGCCGGACACCTGCTGGCGAACCACAGCTACAGCCACTGGGACCTCAACCGGGACGAGGTCACCCTCGATGCCTACGAGGCGGACGTCCTCAGGGGAGAGGCCCTGATCCGGGACCTGCCCGGGTTCACGAAGCGCTACCGCTATCCCTTCCTCCGCGCCGGCAACACCGCGGCCAAGAGGGACGGCTTCTACGCCTTCCTGAAGGCCCGGGGCGACGCCATCGGCCACGTGAGCATCGACACGGCGGACTGGCTGTTCGACGAGCGCCTGCGGAAGCGCCTGGAAAAGGAACCTTCTGCGGACCTGGCGCCCTACCGCGACCTCTACCTGAAGCATCTCTGGGCCTGCGCCCGGTTCTATGACGCCTGGAGCCGCGCGGTCTTCGGCCGGGAGATCCCCCACGTCATCCTCCTGCACAGCCGGCTGCTGAACGGTCTCTTCCTGGGCGATGTCATCGACTTCTTCCGCGCCAAGGGCTGGACCTGGATTGGACCCGGCGAAGCCTTCAAGGATCCGGCCTACGCGCTCATGCCGAAGAACCTGCCCGGGGGCGAGGCCCTGGCCGATGCCGTCTCCGCCGAGCGCGGCGACCAGGGCTTCGTGAAGGCGTGGCGGGCCAAGGCCACGGATCCTGACGACCTGCTGTTCGCGGAACGCCGTCTGGCCGAGCGGATGGACCAGCTGGGGCTGTGAGGCCGTTGCTGGGTGTGCTCATAATGGGGATTCCATCATCCACAAAGAAGGGGACTGCATGTTCCACCGTTGCTGCTTCGGAATGATCCTCGGCATGAGCCTCCTGGCGGGCCAGCCCTCGCAGCCCCGGAACCAGGCCTGGGTGCTGGCCCTGGATGGCCGGGGTGCCATGGTCGGCGACCTGAAGGCCGAGGAGTTTCGGGTGAAGGTGGCGGGGAAACCGCGGACCCTGGTCCAGGTGAAAACGCCGGCCCAGACGGCCGATGCAGCCCAATCCTGGGTGCTGGTCTTCGAACCCATCCGCGACACGAACATGCGTGGCGCGGCCTTCCTGGCAGCCGCAGATTTCCTGACCAAGGTGCCGGGCGGGGACCGGGTCTTCATCGTGGCCCGCGGCAAGGACTCTCTGGAGTCGCTCATGCCGGGCTTTTCGCTCCGCCGTGGACTCTGGGCGGAGGCGCTGGCCAAGGTGCCGGCGATGCTGCCCGAGGCGCTGGTGGGAAGCTCCAAGAACACAGTCCAGGGCGCGGGATTCCAGGCCTCTTTTGCAGATGCGACGGATGGCGCGGCGGGCCAGGAAGCCCTGACGGCCCTGCTGGCCAAGTTCCGGAGCGGCGCCCCGGGGTGGGCCTCCGGCACCATGGACCAGCGGAATGTGAATGTCCTCGACCGGCTCAATTTCGACAATCCCACGTTCGTCACCGGCCTTCTCGCCACGGTGGGTCGTGAAGGGACTGTTCTGGGGAGCCTCCTGGATCAGCTGGCCCAGGTCCCGGGCCAGAAGCATGTGGTCGTCTTCTCACGCTGCGAGGCGGATGACCTCACGCATCCGAATGTGAAGCGCGCCATGAGCCAGAACTTCAAGCGCGAGAAGGGGGATCTGGGCGGGCCCGCTGAATCCGCCGCCCTTGCCACCCGCGACATGACCCTGCTCCAGGCCGAGCTCAAGGCCAAAGCCGTGGCCTCGGGGGTCACCGTCTACTCCGTGGCCGGGGCCGGACAGAACGTCATGGGGCATGTCGGCACCATCGCCTCGGCCACCGGTGGGTTCTGCTTCCCCCTGACCTCCGGAGTGGAAGCCCAGTTCGGGCAGGGCATCCAGATCTTCGGCTCTCGCTATTTGGTGCAATGGGCGGAGGAGGGGACTGCATCTGGACCTGCCAGCCTGGAGATCACGACCACTCGCAAAGATGTGAAGGTGCTGGTGCAGTCGCTGCGGTAGAGGGCCTCCATCAAGCCGGCCGCACCAGGCGTCCGGCTTGACCCCTGGTAACCGTTGCGCGGAATCCGGGGACCCGGCCATGCTCGATCCAACTCAACATTTCGAGGTGGATCTCATGGCCCTGACGGTGGATGGCATCTTTTCGCTCATGCCCGAGCTTTTCCTGCCCGAGAAGGCGCAGGGGCTCACGGTTTCCGTCTACTACCAGGTCACGGGCGAGGGCGGCGGGGACTATACCTGCCTCATCGAGAATGGCGCTTTCTCCCTGAAGCGCGAGGCCAAGCCGGACGCCACCTCGGTGGTGACCATCGGCGCCGAAGACTGGATCGCGTTGAATGAAGGCAAGCTCGACCCCATGCAGGCCTTCATGACCGGCAAGCTCAAGGGCACCGGCGATCTGGGGCTGCTCCAGAAATTTCCGAAGTTCTTCAAGAAGCCCCAGAAGCAGGGCGGGCCGGTGAAGCCGCTCAAGGACTTGGTGCCGGGCCGCCTCTCGCTGGCCGGGGCGGGACTCAAGGTCAGGGTGGGCGGCGAAAGCTGGGGCGAGGGCGCGGAAGTCGCCGGAGACGAAGCCGCCGTGCGCAGCCTCCTCTGCGGGATCTCAGATCCGGGCCCGTCCCTGCTGGGGGGCCAGCTTCGCTTCACAGGTGACATGGGGCTGCTCCGGAAGGCCTGGAAGACCTGGTCCTCGGAGCCCGAGATCACCTTCCCCGACACGCCGGGCGGCAAGGCCCTGGCGACCCTGCGCAAGCGGTACAAGGGTGGCGCCACCGGGACGCTCGAGGTGAAGGTGGATGGCGTGCCCTACCGCCTGGATTTCAGCCCGGAGGGCCTCGACCTGCGTCCGGGCGAGGTCGAGGGCGGAGCGGCCCTGGGCATCTCCGATGCCGACTTCGCCGCGCTCAACGCCGGCAAGCTGAACCTGGTTGCGGCCCTTCTGGGGGGTGCCATCACGGTGAAGGGCGACATGAGCCAGGTGGCGGCCTACACCGCCCACTTCGAGGCCGATGTGAACCCGGCCCAGGGCCTGCTGGAGTCCATGCCCGACCGCTTCAATCCTGAAAAGGCCGGCGATCTGGAGGCCGTCGTGGGCTACCAGATCGATGATACGGCTTACACTTTGTTAATCCGAAACGGGGCCTGCCTGGTCTTCCCGCGGCTGCTGAAACCCTGTGATACGCTCCTCAAAGCCAAGGCCGACGACTTCGTCGCCATGAGCACCGGAACGCTGAACGCCCAGGAGGCTTTCATGACCGGCAAGATCCAGATCGAGGGTGACCCCCTGCTCATGCAGAAGGTGGCGAAGTCCTTCCGCCGGCCCGAGGCCTAGCAGCCATGCCCCGCGGTACCACCCGCAAACCCCTCAGCACCCCCAAGTCGGACGCGGGGGCCGGTGTGGTGCGGATGGCGAAAGCGGTACCGACCCTGGAGCGAGCGGCCCCCATGAAGGACCTGGCCCCTCCTGTCGACAACGGACTGCCCTGCAGTGGACGGTGCGGGCACTGCGACTGCCATCCCTGCAAGCTGCACGCGCCGATCTGATCAGTTGATCAGGCTCCTTCCCAGAGTTCCCGCAGGCGCTGGAAACCCGCCCGGCTCACGGGCAGGCGGACCCCGTCCCGCAGGATGGCATCGCGGTGTTCCTTGGAGTCCTGCTCGACCCGGACAAGGCGGTCGAGATTCAGGATGTAACTGCGGTGGATGCGGATGAAACGGCTCGAATCGAGCTGGGTCTCCAGGCTCGCCAGGGTCTGCTGCTTGAGGAGGTTCTTCCCCTCCGTCCGCAGGAGCACGTAGTCGTCCTGGGCCTGAACCCAGTCGAGCCGGTCCAGGTGCACCACGGTGACCTTGGGCCCATCCTTCACGACGATGCGCTCGAGGGGCCGGCCCTGGCGGGCGCTGGAGGCCAGTTCCACGGCTGGTGCCGTCGGCGGGGCCGGCTGGGCCGACTGCAGGGCCCTCGCCTTGGCCAGGGCCGAGTCGAACCGCTCCTTTGAGAAGGGCTTCAGCAGGTAGTCCACGGCGTGGGCCTCGAAGGCCCGCAGCGCGTGCTGGTCATAGGCCGTGACGAAGACCACGGCCGGACGCTTGCCCTCGGCCTCGAGCAGCTCCAGCACCTCGAAGCCGTCCAGCTTCGGCATCTGGATGTCCAGGAAGATCAGATCCGGCTGGTGCTGGGCCGCGGCCTTGAGGGCCTCGAAGCCGTTGGCGCACTCGCCCACGACTTCCACGTCCGGGTGGGCCGCCAGGTGCTCGCGCACCACGGCGCGGGCCAGGTCCTCGTCGTCGATGATCAGGGCTTTCATGGTTCCACCTCGAGCGGGAATACCAGGGTGACGCGATGGATGCCGTCCTGCACGGCGGCCTCGAAACGGGCCCGGCTGCCGAAGCGTCCCAGCAGGCGCTGGCGAACCTGCCTGAGCCCCAAGCCAAGGCCCTGCGGAGCCGGGGAATCCGCGTCCAGGGGATTGTCCACCCTCAGGACGACATGCCCCTCCAGCACCTCGGCGGCCACGCTCAGGGTGCCGCCTTCGGGAAGGGCGGCGATGCCGTGCTTGATGGCGTTCTCCACCAGGGGCTGCAGCAGCAGCGTGGGGAGCAGGGCGGGCTCCGCGGCGGCATCCACGGACCAGGCCAGCTGCAGGCGGGCGCCGAACCGGATCTGCTCGATGGCCAGGTAGGCCCGGGCCAGTTCCAGCTCCTCGCGCAGCGCCACCAGCCGGCGCTCGCCCAGGCCCAGGCTGCGGCGGAGGAAATCCGACAGCAGCACGCACATTTCCCGGGCCCGGACCGGGTCCACGGCCGTGAGGGCCGAGAGGGAGTTGAGGCTGTTGAAGAGGAAGTGGGGATTCAGCTGGGCGCGCAGGGCCTTGAGCTCGGATTCCTGGGCCAGGAGCTGCAACTCCGCGCCCTTGCGCTCGGCTTCGACGGCCCGGTCCTGCGCCAGCAGCAGGTAGCTGAGGGCCACCGAGGCCAGATAGAGGAGAACCCCCAGGCCCGTGAGCACCGGCAGGGCTGTGCCCACCCGCTGCGGCAGGGCGTCCAGGCCCGGGATCCAGGCCAGCACGCGGGCCAGGATCCAGGCCAGGCCAGCCCACAATCCGCCCATGAGGGCGGCGGCCATGCCCCAGGCGGCGCCGTGGCTCCCCAGGCCCTCGATGGTGCGGCCCAGGGGCAGGGCCCGGCAGAGGTACCAGGCCGAGAGGAAGAGGAGGGCGGCCAGCAGGCAGAGGGGTGGGGCCAGGAAGGCGGCCTCGGCCCAGGTCCAGCCCTGGCTGCGGGCGATGCCCGTCAGCAGCAGGGCGATGGGGGCCCACCCCAGGAGGTAGGCCCCCAATCGCGCGCGGCTGGCCAGGAGGGGGTGCATCAGCTTTTCACTTCCGTGCCGCCGAAGAGGATCAAGCCGGTGATGACGAGGCGGGGCCGGTCTTCCACCGTGGTGGGGCCGTGATGCGTGCTATCGCTCAGCGCCCCGGCGATGGCGGTGGCGCGGTTGGCGACCTCCCAGCCCTCGGGAACGCGGATCTCGCCGCCGCCGAAGAGCACGAAGACATCGATGCGGGCCTGGCCGGACTCCAGGGCCGCCTGGCGGAGATCCACTTCATAGCCGCCGAAGATGGCCGTCAGTTCGCCGCCCTTGAAGGCCTGGGTGAGCACGCGGCGCTTGAAACCGCCGAAGATGGCCGTGCCCTGGAGGAAGTCCTCGGACCGGGCCAGCTCCGGTGGCACCCCGCGGTTCTGCTTCAGGGCCTTGATGACGATGAGGATGCCCACGCCCACCACCAGCATGGGCGCCAGGGCCTCGGCCAGATGGCCCCGGGCGAAGGTGAAGAGCAGCAGGAAGGACCCGCCCAGCACCAGGAACCAGCCACCCATGCCCCCGCCGCTGCCCTCCTGGCGGATCTTGGCGATGCCCATGGCCACCAGCACCAGGGGCCAGAGCTTGAAGATGGTGTGGGCCTCGATGAGCCCCAGGTTGTCGAGGGTGAGCACCAGGCCCGCCACGATGATGGCCACGCCCAGCACCAGCTTGGGGCTGAAGGGGCTTGGACCCTTGGTTTCGTCGGGGGCGTTCATGGTTTCACCTGCGTGGCATCGGTTCCAGGATCACAGGAATCGGCGGGGGTTGGCGATGGGAGACCCGCCTTGGCTTTCTTCAGGCGCTTGGGCTGGGGGAAGATGGCCCGCAGGGTGACGATGATGCCGCCCCACACCAGGAAGACGGGCCACCAGCGGTCCAGCAGGCCCCAGGGGCCGAACTGGGAGATGAAGCCGGCGACCGCGAAGAGCAGCCAGACATGGCCGCGCAGGCTGAGGATGCCGTCCTGGGCCAGGCGGGCGAGGCCGAAGGCGGCCAGGACCAGGGGCCACCAGGTCAGCAGGTGCCAGGCGTCGTACCACCGCATGGAGTCGGCCAGGAAGATCAGGCCCAGGGCGATCACCGTGAGGCCGAAGACCAGCTTCGTGGAGAAGATGGGCGGGCGGGTCTGGGTGTTCATGAGCGGTGTTCCTTTCTGCCTGAACCGAAGGGGATGGCGAAGGCCAGGGTGGGCAGCCACAGCGCCAGCCACCACCAGGCGCTGTCGATGAACCAACCGGTCTGGGCCATGGGGTCTTCCTCCCGTGTGATCAAGCTACGGGCCTTGGCCTCCCGGCCGGGGCGGGGATCGGTGAACGGGGGGCAGGCATCGGCGAGCGGTCAGTCCCAGCGAATCAACCCGCCCCGGCTGCGCTCCTGCCAGGCGTGCTCCAGGGCCTCGACCAGCTCGGGTGGGCACTGGAAGCGGAGGACGGCAGACTCCCCAGCGAAGGTCTGCTCCTGGACAGAAGCCCCGGGGAAGGCCCCCAGCAACGCGAAGGGCAGGTGGGCCTGGGTGGCCGGGACCTCGATCTCCCCGGTGCGGAGAATGCGGACCTCCTCCCAGACGCCTTGGGCATCCGCCACCGCCAGGGCCCCCTGCACGCCTTCGGTGTAGGCCCGCACCAGGCCGCCGGTGCCGAGCTTCGTGCCGCCGTACCAGCGAAGGCAGACGGCGATCAGGTCCGTGGCCAGGGCCCCTTCCAGCACGGCCAGCATGGGCCGGCCCGCCGTGCCCGAGGGCTCGCCGTCGTCATCGGCGCCGGAGGCTGCGACGGGCACGCCCTCCCGCCAGGCGCTGCAGTGGTGCGTGGCGTCGAAGTCGCGCTTGCGGAGGGAGGCCAGCACCGCCGTCCGCTCGGCCGCGTCCCGTGCGGGATGCAGCTCCGTGAGGAAGACCGAGGCCTTCTCACGAAACCGGTGGACCACGGCCTCCTTCAGTCGACGCATGAACCCAGGATGCCCGCGGCTGTGACCGCCATCAACAAACCCCGGGTAGGCTGGGCCAAAAAAAGATCGCAAGCTCATCTTTGAATCAGCGCCTTTTCTGGAGACGGCATGGACTCTGCCACGAGATCCTTCACCCCCACAGCCCTGCACCGTCAGAGCCCTGTGCCTGCGGACCTCGACATCGCCCAGGCCGCCACCCTGAAACCCATCGAGCTGGTGGCCGCGGAGCTTGGTCTTCGCGGGGAAGAGCTGGAGCACTATGGCCCGACCAAGGCGAAGGTGCGCCTGGAGGTGCTGGAGCGCCTGAGCCAGCGACCCAATGGCCGCTACATCGATGTCACCGCCATCACCCCCACGCCCCTGGGGGAGGGCAAGACCACCACCACCGTGGGGCTGAGCCAGGCCCTGGGCGCGCACCTGGGCCAGCGCGTGCTCACCTGCATCCGCCAGCCCAGCCAGGGGCCCACCTTCGGCATCAAGGGCGGCGCGGCCGGGGGCGGCTACAGCCAGGTCGTGCCCATGGAGGACTTCAACCTCCATCTGACCGGCGACATCCACGCCATCACCGCCGCCCACAACCTTTGCGCCGCGGCCATCGACGCGCGCATCCTGCATGAGGCTGGCGCCACGGACGAGCAGCTCTTCGAGCGCATCTTCCCGAAAGGAAAGGGCGGCCGGAAGTTCCCACGCTCCCTCCAGCTGCGCTGCACGAGGTTGGGCATCACCAAGGGCGACCCGGAGGCCTTCACCGCAGAAGAGCGCCGCCGCGTCTGCCGGCTGGATCTGGACCCGGCGGCCGTCAGCTGGCGCCGGGTGCTGGATACCAGCGACCGCTTCCTCCGCGGCGTCACCGTGGGCACCGGCTTTGAGGAGGCCGCCTTCGCCCGCGAGACCGGCTTCGACATCGCCGTGGCCAGCGAGATCATGGCCGTGCTGGCGCTCACCACGGGGCTGGCGGACATGCGGCACCGCCTGGGCGCCATGGTCGTGGGCCTCGACCGGCAGGGCGGGGCCGTCACCGCCGAGGACCTGGGCGTGGCAGGCGCCATGACCGTGCTCATGAAGGACGCCCTCAAGCCCACCCTGATGCAGACCCTTGAAGGCACACCGGTCTTCGTGCACGCGGGCCCCTTCGCCAACATCGCCCATGGCAACAGCTCGATCCTGGCGGACCAGATCGCCCTGAAGCTCGCCGACTACGTCATCACCGAATCGGGCTTCGGCGCGGACATGGGCATGGAGAAGTTCTTCAACATCAAGTGCCGGGTCTCGGGCCTGGTGCCCGATGCCGTGGTGCTGGTGGCCACTATCCGGGCCCTGAAGATGCATGGCGGCGGTCCCAAGGTGGTGGCGGGAAAAGCGCTGGATCCGGTCTACGTGGAAGAGAATCTGGACTTGCTGCACCAAGGCCTGCCCAACCTGCTGCACCACATCCGCATCGCCCGCAAGTTCGGCATCCCGGTGGTGGTGGCGGTCAACGGCTTCGCCACGGACAGCCCGGCGGAATTGGAGCTGGTCCGTCAGGCTTCGCTGGAAAGCGGGGCCGAGGACGCCGTGGTGTGCCAGAACTGGGCCCTGGGCGGGGAGGGCGCCGTGGACCTCGGGCGTGCGGTCATGCGGGTCTGCGAGCGACCCTCGGATTTCCGGTATCTCTATGAGCTGGACGCGCCCATCCAGCAGAAGATCGAGATCATCGCCCGGGAGATCTACGGCGCCGATGGCGTGGACTATTCCCCGGAAGCCGAAGCCAGCATCGAGGCCTTCACGCGGCTCGGCTACGACCGGTTGCCCATCTGCATGGCCAAGACCCACCTCAGTCTCAGCCATGATCCCGCTCTGAAGGGGGCACCCACGGGCTTCCGCATCCCCGTGCGGGACATCCGGGCCAGCGTGGGCGCGGGGTTCCTCTATCCGCTGCTCGGACAGATGGCCACCATGCCTGGCCTGCCCACTCGGCCCGGCTTCTACGATGTGGACATCGACCTGGAGACGGGGAGGATCGTCGGGTTGTTCTGAGGCGCCACATTCGGCTTCTCCGAATGTGGTGATCGGGAATTCGTCCCGGGATAGCTGGTCCACCAACCCAAGAAAACGGCCCGCATGCGCGGGCCGTTTCTCACTCCGGGACTGCGCCCCGGAGCATCAACCAGCTACTTCAACCCATCAATGATCGCGTTGAAGGTGGCGCTGGGCCGCATGGCCTTGCCGGTCTTGACCTTGTCGGGGTGGTAGTAGCCACCCATGTCCACGGGCTTGCCCTGGGCGCCGATCAGCTCTTCGTTGATCTTGGTTTCGTTTTCGGACAGGGTCTGGGCCACCTTGGCGAAGCGGGCCTGGAGTTCGGCATCCTTGGTCTGGGCGGCCAGGGCCTGGGCCCAGTAGAGGGCCAGGTAGAAGTGGCTGCCGCGGTTGTCGATCTGGCCCACCTTGCGGGCGGGGGACTTGTCGTTGTCCAGGAACTTGGCGATGGCCTGGTCCAGCGTCTCGGCCAGCACGGCGGCCTTGGCGTTCTTGAAGGCATTGGCCACGTGTTCCAGGGAGGCGGCGAACGCGCTGAACTCGCCCAGGGAATCCCAGCGCAGGTAGCCCTCCTTCTGGAACTGCTGCACATGCTTGGGGGCCGAGCCGCCCGCGCCGGTTTCGAAGAGGCCGCCGCCGCCCAGCAGGGGCACCACGGAGAGCATCTTGGCGCTGGTGCCCAGCTCGATGATGGGGAACAGGTCCGTGAGGTAGTCGCGCAGGACGTTGCCGGTGACGGAGATCGTGTCCAGCCCCTTGCGGATCCGCTCGCAGGAGAGCTTCATGGCCTCCACCGGATGCAGGATGCGGATGTCCAGGCCCGCGGTGTCGTGGTGCTTCAGGTAGGTCTCGACCTTGGCGATGATCTGGGCGTCGTGGGCGCGGGCCTTGTCCAGCCAGAAGATGGCGGGAGCGCCGGTGATGCGGGCGCGGGACACCGCCAGCTTCACCCAGTCCTGGATGGGGGCGTCCTTGGCCTGGCAGGCGCGGAAGATGTCGCCCGCTTCGACCTTCTGCGAGAGCAGGGTCGCGCCGGAGGCATCCACCACGCGGATGGTGCCGGCGGCGGGGGCGAAGAAGGTCTTGTCGTGGGAGCCGTATTCCTCGGCCTTCTGGGCCATGAGGCCCACGTTGGGCACGCTGCCGATGGTGGCGGGGTTGAAGGCGCCGTGCTGCTGGCAGTCCTCGATGATGGCCTTGTACATCGTGGCGTAGCAGCGGTCGGGGATCATGGCGAGCGTGTCGTGGAGCTTGCCGTCAGCGCCCCACATCTTGCCGGAGTCGCGCACCACCACGGGCATGGAGGCGTCCACGATGATGTCGTTGGGCACGTGCAGGTTGGTGATGCCTTTGTCGGAATCCACCATGGCCAACGCAGGGCGGGTCGCGTAGACGGCCATGATGTCAGCCTCGATCTCGGCGCGCTGGGCCTCGGGCAGGGTCTGGATCTTGGCGTAGAGGTCGCCCAGGCCGTTGGCCGTGTTGACACCCAGCTCCTTGATCACGGCGGCGTGCTTCTCGAAGACGGCCTTGTAGAACACGGATACGGCGTGGCCGAACATGACGGGATCCGAGATCTTCATCATGGTGGCCTTCAGGTGCAACGACAGCAGCAGGCCGTCCTTCCTGGCAGCCTCGATCTGCTCGGCGTAGAAGGCGCGGAGGGCCTTGACGCTCATCACGGAGGAATCGAGGACCTCGCCATCGGTCAGGGCGGTCTTCTCCTTCAAGACCTTCACCGAGCCGTCCTCGCCCACGAACTCGATGCGGACGGTGGTGGCCTTGGCCACGGTGGTGGAGGTCTCACTGCTGTAGAAATCACCGGCGGTCATGTGGGCCACACGGGCCTTGGAATCGGGAGCCCAGGCGCCCATCTTGTGGGGGTGCTGCTTGGCGAAGTTCTTCACGGACAGCGGGGCCCGGCGGTCGGAGTTGCCTTCGCGGAGGACGGGATTCACGGCGCTGCCGAGCACCTTGGCGTAGCGCGCCTGGATGGCCCTCTCGGCCTCATCCTTGGGCTGTTCCGGGTAGTCCGGCAGGTTGAAGCCCTGGGACTGCAGCTCTTTGATGGCCGCGATGAGCTGGGGGATCGAGGCGCTGATGTTGGGCAGCTTGATGATGTTGGCTTCGGGCTTCTGGGCCAGCTCGCCCAGGGCGCCCAGGTTGTCGGGGACCTTCTGATCGGCCGTCAGGTTGTCGGGGAAGTTCGCGAGGATGCGGCCCGCCAGGGAGATGTCCGAGGTCTCGACCTCGATGCCGGTGCCGTGGGTGAAGGCCTGGATGACCGGCAGCAGGGAATAGGTGGCCAGCGCGGGCGCTTCGTCGATCTCGGTCCAGATGATCTTCTGGGTCGTCATGGGGGTCTCCTTGGGTGTCGGGCTTCCCCCCGGGTCGGCCGACCGGGGGCTCACGCGGGTTCGGAAGAACGGGTAACAAGGCAGGCTCCCACGGGGATAGCCCTGCTTCAAGCGGCTTTCCCTGTCGGAACGGCGGTTTGGGACTTAGGTCACGCTTGGGATTATCCCGCCACTGGCATGGCAGCTCCGGAGGCCGCGCGGACTGTGCCGCGGGCGACGGCGAAGTCCATGCGGCCCAGGTTCACCCCGCCGAAGCCCACCTGGAAGACCAGGGTCTCGCCCTGGTCCTGGGGCACCCGAGTCGGGGCCTCCAGGAAGGTGTGGCTGTGGCCGCCGACAATGGCGTCGATGCCTGCCACCGCGCCAGGCATCCGCAGGTCGTCTGGCGCGGTGCCGTTCAGGTTGTAGCCGAGGTGGGACAGCACCACCACCAGGTCCACCTTCTCGACCTCGCGCAGGCGCTTCACCACGGGTTTCAGGCTTGCATAGGGATCCTTCCACTCGATCCCCTCGTGGTTCTTGGGCGCCACCAGGCCCGCAAAGGCCACGCCCACGCCCGTGATGCCCACCCTGATCCCCGGGAACTCCCGGACCAGGTAGGGGCGGACCCGCTTGCCCAGGGACGGGGCACCCTTGAAGTCGAAGTTGCAGTTCAGGAAGGCGAAGGGCGGGTTCGCATGCTTGAGCTGCTCCATGGATTCCATGGCCTCCACCAGCATGCCCACGCCGTTGTCGAAGTCGTGGTTGCCCAGGGTGCCCGCGTCGTAGCCCACCATGCGCATGAGCTGGTAGTCGAGGCGCCCCTTGTAGCGGTTGAAGTAGGGCGTGCCCTGGAAGGTGTCGCCCGCGTCCAGCAGCAGGACGGGACCCAGCTGCTGGCGAAGCTGGCGCACCAGGGTGGCCCGTCGCGCGATGCCGCCCAGGCCGCTGATGGCCCCGTTGCCCGGGCCGAAGGGCTCGATGCGGGAGTGGGTGTCGTTGGTGTGCAGGAGGGTGATGCGGCCCGAGGCGGGTCCCTCCTCCCCGGCCCGCAGCGGGAGCTGGGTGGCGAGGGTGGCGGCGCCGAGGGAGGCGAGGAAATCGCGGCGTTTCATCGGCACACCCCTAGAGCTTCAACTTCTTGTCGCGGATGGCTTCCTGGATCGGCACCGGGATGGTGAGGCGTCCCAGGGGGGGCGGGAGCAGCTCTTTCCTGGCCTTGCCTAGAGCGGCGCATTCATCCAGGAGCATCTGCCGCAGGGTCAAGCCGGTGGTGAAGGGCTTGCGCCCCTTCTTCAAGGTGGGGATGGAGTCCCCACCGCCATAGAGGTAGTCCGAGGTGGCCACTTTCACCGTGGCAGCGGGGTCGATGGGGGAGCCATCCTCCCAGGTGAGGGTGTAGGTCACGGCCTCGGGCGTACCCCCCACCACGGTCTTCACGCCGGAAGCGGGCTCGCCGCCGCGGCGGACGATGCCCTCCTTCATCACCTGGATGACCTCGGCCCCGGTCAGTTCGATCACCACCAGCTCGTTCTCGAAGGGCATCAGCTCGAAGATGTCGCCCACCTTCAGCTGGCCGGGACGCAGGTTGGCCCGCAGCCCGCCGGCGTTGGTGATGGCGAAGCGCACCGGACTGCCGATCACGCCCTGGGCGGCCTTGCGCATCACGTCCGCCACCCAGTAGCCCAGCAGATTCTCTTCGCCGCGACGGCCCCGGAAGACCCCCAGCGGAGCCGGGACCAGGGGCTGGTCGAAGGTGGCCTTGATCTCGGCGGCCAGGGGCGCGATGACCTTCTGGATGGCCTCGTCCTCGGGGATGGTGGCGGCCACGGGAATGACCTCGGCCTTGCGGACCGGCGCCTGGGCCGCCAGGCCCAGCGTGAGAAGGGAACAGAGCAGGGTGCTACAGGGCTTCGGCATCACGGAGCGATTCCTTCAGGGTCATGCGGACGTCCTGCACGAGGACATCGTGGTTCCAGAACCGGGCCGTGGCGCGGAGCAGCCAGCCCATCACCCAGCCGTTGACCGCCGTGACCAGGAGCTGGAGCAGGAGGAACAGCCACACGCGGAAGGTGGTGCCGCCGCCCAGGCGCCAGGCCAGCAGCAGCACCAGGAAGGGCGGAAGGGCCCGCAGCGCGGCGCCCCCGATGGAGAGCAGGCCCCACTGGATGGGATGGGACCAGAGCCGCATGAAACTGACCCCGAGGTGCGAGCGGTACCCATGCGCCAGCCCGGCGGAGCGGCCCAGGCGGCAGAGCCACCACTGGACATTCAGGGCCGCGACCAGGGACATCCACACCAGGGGGCGGCCGAAGAAGGCCGTCCAGCCCAGGGCATCCAGGCCCGAGCTTCCGGCCTTGGCGAGGCCCAGATCCACCAGCCAGGCCACGAGCCCGAGCGGCACCACGCCGATGAGCAGGGTGTCCAGGGCCCCCAGCAGCCAGGGGCCCAGCCGGGCTTTCTGCCCTGCGGTTTCCGCCTGCATGCGCCAGCCGCACCAGAGCACGACCACCAGGCCGAGGCCGAAGAGGTGCACCGTGGGCGAGTTCATCACCTTGTGCTGCAGGCCGCCGTTCTCCCATAGCTCCCAGAGGTCGCGGGCGCTGAGGCTCTCGCCCCAGTGGCTGGGCAGGGCGCTCCAGCCGGCGGCGCGGCGCAGGTGGCCCGCCCAGCCCAGGGCCGGACCCAACAACACGAGCACCCACCCCGCCAGGAGTCCCCAGCCCCAGCGGCCGAAGCCTCCGGGCAGGGCCCCGCGCAGGAAGGGCCAGGGCCCCCGGGGGGCCAGCTCCTCCTCGGTGTGAATGGTGGTGGGGCGTTCAGGTTCCATGTCCGTCCACAGGCAATCCCCCATCAAACCACACTTGACAGGGGCTGGACCGATGGGGTTTCATCGCTTCCATGCCGCTGTCCTTCCCCACTCCCTGCCAGGGCCTCTCCTCTGAGGCTTGGTGGTGGCGTACGGGCTCGGACGGCTCCCTGTGCGAGGCCTAGCGGCCGACGCCATTCCGGACCCTCCGAGCCCGACCCCGTGGTCGGGCTTTTTCGTTGATGCTCTCCGGTGGTTCCGCGCTTCGCGCACACCCCCGGACCCCCACACCCCATCCCGGCCGAGCCGGTCCGTGGTTTTCTCCAAGGTCCTCCCATGCACCTCATCCGACATCCTCTTCCCGCGGACCTGCTGACGCCCCTCGCGGCCTACCTCGCGCTGCGGTCCTCCGGAGCCAGCCTGCTCCTGGAATCCTGCGACCAGGGCGAGCGCGTCGGCCGCCACAGCTTCGTGCTCATCGAAGGGGCCAGCGAATGCCGCCTGCCGGCTCCGGCCACCGGCTGGGCCGAGGCCATTCGCACCCTGGCGGGCGAGGCTCCCACGGCGACCCTTCATGATCCCGCCGCCACCCTGCCCATGCTGCGGGAGGTGCTGCCGGTGGGCGTGGGCTGTGCGGGCTACCTCGGCTTCGAGGCCATGGGGGCCATGGAGCCCAGCCTCCGACTGCCCGCGAAGAACAGCCTCGGGCTGCCGGGGCTCTGGGTGCGCCGCTTCGACACGGCCCTGGTCTTCGATCACCTGCACCAGGTAGCGGAACTGCAGACCCTCGCCACTGTCCCAGAAGCCGGCTTCAACCGCCTGGCGGCCCTGAAGGCGCGGCTGCTGGAGGGGGCCAAGGACCCCGGCCCCGGCGGCGCCAAGCCCAGCGCCCAGGCCCAGATGACCCGCGAGGCCTACGAGGGCGCCGTGGCCGCGGCCCAGGAGCTGATCCTCGACGGCGACATCTACCAGCTGGTGCCCAGTCAGCGCTTCCGCGTCGAGGACCCGCCCCTGCCGCTGGAGGCCTACCGGCGCCTGCGCCGCCTCAACCCGAGCCCCTACGGCTACCTGCTCGAGTGGGGGGACTTCGCCCTGGTGGGCGCCTCGCCGGAGATGCTGGTGCGCGTCCAGGGTGGGGAGGCGGAGACCCTGCCCATCGCCGGCACCGTGCCCCGGGGCGCCAGCGCAGAAGAAGACGCCCGGCGCTTCGAGGCCCTCAAGCACGATCCCAAGGAGCTGGCCGAGCACCAGATGCTGGTGGACCTGGCCCGCAACGACCTGGGCCGCGTGGCGGTGCCCGGCGGCGTGCGGGTGGAGCTGCCCCTGGCCCTCCAGCGCACCAGCCACGTGCTGCACCTGACCACCACCGTGCGGGCGCAGCTGAGGGCGGGCGTGGACGCCCTGGACGTGCTGGCCGCGGCCTTCCCGGCGGGCACGGTCAGCGGCGCGCCCAAGCTCCGGGCCTGCCAGCGCATCGCCGAGCTGGAGGGGGAGCAGCGCGGTCCGTACGGCGGCGTGCTGCTGCGCCTGGGGGCCGATGGCGTGCTCGACACGGCGCTCATCCTGCGCACGGCGGTCTATGCCGATGGGGCCGCCCACATCCAGGCCGGGGCCGGCGTGGTGCGGGCCTCCCGGCCCGAGGCGGAGTATTTCGAGACCCTGCACAAGCTAGGTGCCATCGCCCAGGCCCTGGGTGTCAAGCTGGAAGGGGGTGCGCGGTGATATTGCTCATCGATGCCCTCGACTCTTTCACTTACAACCTCGTCCAGGCTTTCGAGACCCTGGGTACCGAGGTGCGCGTGATCCGCCACGATGTCATCTCCCTGGCTGAGGCGCAGTCACTCCAGCCCGAGGCCGTGGTGCTGTCGCCGGGACCGGGCCACCCCACGGAGAGCCCCGCCCACATGGCCCTGGCCGCCTCGGACTGGGGCGTGCCCCTGCTGGGCGTCTGCCTCGGGCACCAGGCCCTGGCCGCCGCCACGGGCGGGAAGGTCATCCGCGCCATCGAACCTCTGCATGGCGAGGCCACGGCCCTGGAGCACGACGGCACGGGCCTGTTCGAGGGCCTGCCGATGGGGCTCCCCGTGGGCCGCTACCACAGCCTCATCGCCGAACCCTCCACGCTGCCCGCCTGCTGGCGCGTCACCGGCCGCAGCCCCGGCGGCGAGATCATGGCCATGGCCCACCGCCAGCTGCCCCGCTGGGGCGTGCAGTTCCATCCCGAAAGCATCCTCACGCCGGACGGTCCGGCCATGCTCGCGAACTTCCTCCGTCTGGCGAAGGCTTCCCGATGACCCTGCTCACGACCCACAACCCCATCCGCCCGCTGCCCGAAGCCACGGCCTCGGAGCTCATGCGCATCTTCATCGACCAGGACACGGACGCCCTCCTGGTGGGCGCCTGCCTGGCCCTGCTGGCCCAGCGCGTGCCCGAGGCCCACGAACTGGCCGCCTTCGCCGACGCCCTCGCGGCCGTGGCGGTGCCCTTTCCGACCGTGCCTGAGGGCGCCATCGACGTGGTGGGCACCGGCGGCGATGGCGCCTCCACCGCCAACCTCAGCACCCTGTCGGCCCTGCTGCTGCCCCGCTTCGGCGTGCCCGTCGTCAAGCACGGCAACCGCGCCGCCACGGGCGTCTGCGGCAGCGCCGACCTCATGGAGGCCCTGGGCTACGACCTCTCCCGGCCCATCCCGGACCTTGAGAAGGATCTGGCCACCCGCCACTTCGCCTTCCTCTTCGCTCCGGCCTACCACCCACTGCTGGGTCGCCTGCGGGAGATCCGCAAGCGCCTGGGCATCCCCACGATCTTCAACCTGCTGGGACCCCTGCTGAACCCCGGCCAGCCGCCGCTGCAGCTGCTGGGCGTGGCCCGGGAGGAGCTGCTGGCGCCCATGGCCGGAGCCCTGGCGCGCCGAGTGAGCCTGCGCCGGGCCTTCGTCATCCACGGCAAGGACGCGGAAGGGAAGGGGCTGGACGAGGCCTCCATCGAGGGGCCCACCCTGATCCTGCCGGTGGCCGATGGTCGCGTCGGCACCCGGCAGGTGCTGGTGCCCCGGGAGCTCGGCCTCACGGCCCCGGTTCGGAATGCCCTGCGGGTGGCGGACCGGGCCGAAGCGCTGGCCGTGGCCCGGGGCCTCTTCGCAGGCGCCGCCCATGCGGACTTCCGACCGGCCGTGGCCGATGCGGTGGCGCTCCAGGCGGCCCTGGGCCTCCACCTGCACCGGCAGGCCGGCCTGGAAGGACTGGCGGACACGCTGAAGGAGACCCGGGCCCAGATCGACCGGGGCTTCCCGCCGCCCTTCACCGCCCCGGAGGTGCAGCCATGAGCGCGCTGCCGGATCCGGCCAGCCTCGTCCATGGCACGGGCCTGGGGGCGAGGTCCCACCTGCAGCGGGTGCTGGTCTCCGAGCTGGCCCGGCTGGCCACCCTGGGCGCCCCGTCCGCGCCGAGCCGCGCCCTGCTGATCGAGCCCGGTCCCTTCGAAGCGGCGCTGCGGCGCGACGCCCGGGAACGCGGCGGCGCGGTCATCGCCGAATTCAAGCAGGCCTCGCCTTCACTGGGGCCCTTCGCCATGGGCACACCGCTGTTGGCGCAGCTGCGGGCCTACCTGGAAGGGGGCGCCGCCGCCTTCTCCATCCTGGCGGAGCCGGCCTATTTCATGGGCTCGGTGGAGCACCTCAAGGCCGCCGCGGAGCTGAAGCGGCCCCGGCTCTACAAGGGCTTCGTGATCGCCGAGGCCCAGCTGGCCGAGGCGGAAGCCGGCGGCGCTGAGGCCGTGCTGCTCATCGCCCGGGTGCTCAAGGAGCACACCGCGGCCTTCGCCGAGGCGGCGCGGGCCCGGGGCCTCGAACCCCTCGTGGAGCTGCATGACATGACCGAGGTGGGCTTCGCCCAGGCGGCCGACGCACGGCTCGTGGGCATCAACGCGCGGGACCTCTCCACCTTCAACCTCGGCGTGCCCACGGCGGCACCCCTGCGGCGGGTCTTCCCCGAGGCGGTGCTGATCCGGGAATCCGGCCTGGCCACGCCCGAGGATGCCCGGGCGGCCCTGCGGGCGGGCTTCGACGCCGTGCTCATCGGCGAAGCCCTCATGCGCAGTCCCGACCCGCGCGACTTCCTCAGCCGCATCCTGGCGGGCCTGCGATGAGGGCCCTCGCCAAGGTCTGCGGCCTGGTCCGCCCCGAGGATGCCGCCTTCGCCGCGGGGCAGGGGGCCGACCTGCTCGGCTTCGTGTGCCACGCCCCGAGCCCCAGGCACTGCCAGGATCTGTCGGTGGCCGTTCCCTACCTGGACAGGGCCGTGCTGGTGCAGGTGGCGGAAGGCGCGGAGGCGATCCTGGCCACGGCGCAACGCCATGGCTTCCGCCGCGTCCAGCCCTACCTTCCCGCGGCCACACGGGAAGCTGGCACGCGTCTGCTCCGCGAGGCGGGCCTCCAGGTCCTGCTGCCCTGGCCCGATGAACCCGACCAGGTCCCGCTGGCGGCTGATTTCTACGTCTGGGAATCCAGCCCCAAAGTCACTGGTGTGGCTGGAGGTTCAGGACAGGGCCATGCCATGGCCCATCCCCCGCCGGGGCCCTTCCTGCTGGCCGGTGGACTTGACGCCACGAACCTGCGGGAGCGGGTGCAGGGCCTCCCGGCCCCGGTGCGCGCGCACTTCCTCGGCGTGGATGCCGCCAGCCGCCTCGAGGCCTCGCCGGGCGTGAAGGCTCCGGCGAAGGTCTCCGCCTTCATCCTTGCCGCCCATGATTTGGAGTGCCCATGACCGCAACCTTCAGCCTGGCCTCCCGCTTCGGCGCCCAGGGGCTCGGCGGCTGCTACGCGCCCGAGACCCTCATGCAGCCGCTCCTCGACCTGGAGGCCGCCTTCCGTTCGGCCCTGGCCGACCCGGCTTTCCAGACGGAGCTCAAGGGCGAGCTGCGGCACTTCGTGGGCCGACCCACGCCGCTGACGCCCGCGCCGCGGCTGGCCGCGAAACTGGGCCTGCGGGCCCTCTTCCTGAAGCGGGAGGACCTCACCCACACCGGCGCCCACAAGATCAACAACGCCCTGGCCCAGGCCATCCTGGCCCGGCGCATGGGCAAGACCGAGATCATCGCCGAGACCGGCGCGGGCCAGCACGGCGTCGCCACCGCAGCAGCCTGCGCCCGGCTGGGCCTGGACTGCACGGTGTACATGGGCGTCACCGACATGGCGCGCCAGGCGCCGAACGTGGCGCGCATGCGGCTCTTCGGCACCAAGGTGGTGCCCGTGGAGGCGGGGCAGGGCACCCTCAAGGAAGCGGTGAACGAGGCCCTGCGCGCCTGGGCGGGACGCTGCGACAGGGCCCACTACATTCTGGGCTCGGCCCTGGGGCCGCACCCCTTCCCCACGCTGGTGCGCACCTTCCAGACGGTGATCGGCGAGGAGGCCCGGGCCCAGGTGCTGGAGCAATCCAGTTCCCTGCCCGAGGTGGTCCTGGCCTGTGCGGGCGGGGGCAGCAACGGCCTCGGTCTGCTGGTGCCCTTCCTTCGTGATGACCTGCGCCGGGTGGCCGTGGAGGCGGGCGGCCATGGCCAGGCCCTCGGCGAACACGCGGCCCGGCTCGACGGCGGGCGCATGGGCGTGCTGCACGGCTGCAAGACCCTGCTGCTGCAGGACGAGCACGGCCACACGGCCGAGACCGCCAGCATCAGCGCCGGGCTGGACTATCCGGCCCTGGGGCCCGAGCTGGCGGCCCTGGCCCTGGACGGGAAAGTCGAGGTCCGCCGCGCTTCCGATGACGATGCTCTGATGGGCGCCCGGCTCCTTTGCGAAGCCGAGGGCATCCTGCCAGCCCTGGAGAGCAGCCACGCCCTGGCCCTGCTGCCCGCGCTCGCCGCCGAGGGTGTCGCCACCGTGTTGCTGGGCCTCAGCGGCCGCGGCGACAAGGACCTGTCCACCTACCAGTCGCGCCTGGGGATCTGAGATGAGCCTGAATCCACTGCTGCCCTTCCTCATGGCCGGCGACCCCTCCCTGGAGGTGCTGCCCCGGCTGCTCTCCGAGGCCAAGGCCCTGGGCCTCGAGGCCCTCGAGCTGGGCCTGCCCCACTCCGACCCCATCGCCGACGGCCCCCTGCTGCAGGCGGCGGCCCAGCGGGCCATCGGCCGCGGGGCGACGCCGCTGCGGGTGCTGGAGGCCCTGGCCGGGATCACGGACAGCCCCGACCTGATCCTCTTCACCTACCTCAACCCGCTGCTCCAGATCGGGGCCGGACGGTTGCAATCCCTGCTGGCGCCAACGCCTGTGAAGGCCCTGCTCGTGGTGGACCTGCCCTTCGGCGAGGAACCCGTCTTCGAGGCGAATCTGCGCGCCGCGGGCTATCCCATGGTGCCCCTGCTGGCCCCGACCACCACTCTGGAGCGGGCCCGGCAGATCCTCTCGGAACGCTCTGATCCCGGCGCGAGCGCCCCCTTCGCGCAGCGCTTCGCCTATGTGGTGGCTCGGCTCGGCGTCACCGGCACGGGGCAGGCCATGGACCTGGGGCCCGTGTCGGTACGGGTCCAGCAGCTGCGGACGCTCTCCGACCGTCCGCTGGCCGTGGGCTTCGGCCTGTCGGATCCGCAGAGCCTGGCGCGGGTGCGCTCCCTGGGCGCCACGCC
The DNA here is from genome assembly GCA_016714685.1 of Candidatus Geothrix odensensis. Taxonomy (GTDB): domain Bacteria; phylum Acidobacteriota; class Holophagae; order Holophagales; family Holophagaceae; genus Geothrix; species Geothrix odensensis. The sequence goes on along the minus strand of JADKCH010000001.1, from coordinate 414,089 downwards.
GGTCATCGGGTCCGCCCTGGTGCAGGAGCTGGCCGAGGGGCGAAGCCTGAAACCGGCGCTGTCGCCGCGCATGGTTGCTGATGCCTAGATCGCAAATGGCTCGACTCACCTGATTGCGGTGAGAGGTTGCAGGACCGGGACGATTTGGTATCGTGGTCCATCTTCATCCCTACGGAATCGGCTGGTGACAGCCACTCACCCCGGGACACCGGGTCAGGAGCTATGCCCCTATGAGTCATCGTTCGCGTCTCACCCTCACCGCTTTGACCCTGGTCGCGGCCGGGGCTCTCGCGCCCCAGGCCCAGGCCAGCGGCTTCCAGCTCCGCGAGCAGAGCCCGCTCTCCCAGGGCAACGCCTTCGCCGGCGTCAGCGCGGGCGGTGGCGACATCAGCTCCCTCTTCTTCAACCCGGCGGTGATGACCCAGTACGATGGCTGGCAGTTCTCCACGGGCGGCACCTACGTGGGCCTGAGCGCCAAGTTCGAGAACGCCTCTGCCTCCCGCACTCCCGTCCTGCTCGGCCTCGGGTTCCAGAGCGCCCCCGTGACCGCCACGAACCTGAACACCATCTCGGGTCCAGGCAGCCACGGCAATGCCGCCATCTCGGCCGTGCTGCCCGAATTCAACATCATGTACAGCGTGAACAAGGACCTGAAGCTCGGTCTCTCGCTGAACGTGCCCTATGGCCTCACCACGGAGTACGACGCCAACTGGATCGGCCGCTACCACGCGCTGAAGTCCGAACTGAAGACCATCGACGTCTCCCCCAGCATCGCCTACCGCGTGAGCGACAGCGTCACCCTGGGCGCCGCCTTCATCGTCCGCAAGGCTGATGCGGAACTCACGAACGCCGTGGACTACGGCACGGCGCTGGCGCTGAAGGTGGGTGGCGCCCTGGCGGCGGCCGGACTCTCCACCGTTTCTCCGGGGCCAGGCCAGAACAGCCCCGTGGCCACTGTCGCCATGGGCCTTCCCAACGCCACCTTCGGCACCCCGGGCTACGCCATTCCCGGCGCCTGGGATGGCAAGGCCGGCCTGAAGGGCGATGGCTGGGGCTACGGCTGGAAGGCGGGCATCATCTTCCAACCGTCCAAAGAGCTGCGGATCGGCTTGGCCTACCAGGCCGCCATGGACATGACCTTGAAGGGCAACGCCTCCTTTGAGTACCCCGCGGCCATGCCCGCCAGCGACTACGCCGCCCTGACCGGTGCGGGCCTCAAGAACGGCAAGGGCCAGGCGGACCTCAACCTGCCCTCCACCGCCTCGCTGGGCTTCGACTGGCAGGTGACCCCCACCTTCGCCCTCCAGGGCGAGGTCGCCCGCACCACCTGGTCCTCCTTCAAGACCCTCGTGGTGAAGTTCACGGACAACGTGGCGCCCCAGACCACCGAGTCCATCACGGACGAGAACTGGAACGACACCACCTTCATGTCCCTGGGCGGCACCTGGAAGCTGAGCCAGGCCTGGACTTTCCGCGCTGGCGTCGCCTTCGACAAGAGCGCCGTGGATGATGCCTACCGCACCCCCCGCATCCCCGACAACGACCGGAAGTGGGTGGCCTTCGGGGCCAGCTACGCCTACTCGAAGCAGACGACCTTCGACTTCGGCTACAGCCGCCTCTTCATCACCGATGGCAAGGTCATGCTCAGCGCCGGCACCAGCCCCTACGACAACAACGCCACCCGGGGCAGCCTGAACGGCACCATCAAGGCCAGCATCAACATCCTCGGCGCCGCCCTGCGGTACAGCTTCTAGTCGGCAGCACGCCTGCACAGAAAAGGGGGCCGGCATGCCGGCCCCCTTTTTCGTGCGAACGGCCAGGCCGTCGCGTCACACCCTCTCGACCGCCATGGCGATGGCATTGCCGCCACCGAGGCATAGCGCGGCAACGCCGCGCTGCTTGCCCTGGCGCTCCAGGGCGTGGAGCAGGGTGGCCATCACCCGGGCGCCGGAGGCGCCGATGGGATGGCCCAGGGCCACGGCGCCGCCATGGATGTTGATGCGGTCGGCGGGCAGCTTCAGCTCATTCATGGTGGCCACGAGCTGCACGGCGAAGGCCTCGTTGATCTCCCAGAGGTCCACGTCGTTCACCGTCCAGCCCACCTTCGCCAGCAGCTGGCGGATGGCCTCCACGGGGGCCATGAGCACCCACTCGGGAGCCAGGCCGGCGGTGGCGGTGCCCAGGATGCGTGCCTGAATGGGCAGGCCGTGGGCCCTGGCATAGTCCTCGGTGGTGACCAGGGCCGCGGCGGCCCCGTCATTCACGCTGGGGGCGTTGCCGGCGGTGACGGTGCCGTCCTTCTTGAACGCGGGACGCAGCTTGGCCAGGGAGTCCACCGTGCAGTCGGCGCGGGGGCCCTCGTCCTCGCTGATGATCAGGTCACCCTTCTTGCCGGGCACGGCCATGGGCACGATCTCGGCCTGGAAGGCGCCGGCCTGCATGGCCGCCAGGGCCTTGCGGTGGCTCTCGGCGGCCCAGGCATCCTGTACCTCGCGGCCCACCCCGAACTTGTCGGCCACCAGCTCGCCCGTATGGCCCATGTGCTGGTCCGTCATGGCGCACCAGAGGCCGTCGAGGATCATGGCATCCTTGGCCTCGGTGTGGCCCATGCGGGCGCCGGTGCGCAGCTTGGGCATGAGGTAGGGCGCATTGGACATGGACTCCATGCCGCCCGCCAGCACCACCTCGTGGTCGCCCAGCCGCACGGCATTGGCCGCCAGCTGGATGGCCTTGAGGCCGCTGCCGCAGACCTTGTTGATGGTGAGGGCCGACACGCTGGCGGGCAGGCCGCCCCGCAGGGCCGCCTGGCGGGCCGGGGCCTGACCCACGCCCGCGCCCACCACGTTGCCGAAGATGGCCTCGGTGGGCTGGACCCCGGGCACCGCGGCCAGGAGGGCCTTCACCACCTGGGCCGCCAGCTCCGGTGCCGCCAGCGGAGCCAGCCCGCCCTGGAACTTGCCGATGGGACTGCGCAGGGATTTAAGAATGACCGCGTGGGACATGGGGACTCCGCTGGGGCGATGACAATCAGCTCAGGTGCGACCGCTTCTGGGTCGGGAAGGTCTCGTCCAGGGCGCTGAGATCGAGGTTCTCCAGGTTCAGGGTGGGGGGCGCGGCCATGTAGACGTCGGGAGCCTCGTCCTGCAGGTGGCGGCGGGTGCGGTCCATGAGGGACTCCACTTCGCGCAGGAACTTGAGGCGTTCCATCTTCAGGTTGCGGATGTGCACCTCCAGCTCCACCACATGCTGCTGGGCCTCGCGCACGACTTCCTCGCCCTTGAACTGGGCCTCGCGGAGGATCAGTTCCTTCTCGCGGTTGGCACCGTCCAGCACATCCTCGCGGGTGCGCTGGGCCTGGAGCAGGGTTTCGCGGAAGATGCGGTCCTGGTCCTGGTACTGGCGCAGGCGCTCGCGGTTGTCGAGGATCTCCTCCTTCAGCTTCTGGTTCTCGGCCAGGAGTTCTTCCCACTCCCCGGCGATCTCGTGCAGGAAGGTGCGGACCTCGGATTCCTCCAGGCCCCGAAAGACCTTCTCGAATTCCCGGCGCTGGATGTCGAGGGGGGTGTATTTCATGGTGGCCTCAGGAGGTCAGGGCCCGGAGGAAGACCCGCTGGATGACGCCGAGCAGCAGCACGGCGATGAGGATGTCCAGGCTGAAGCCCCCGATGGGGGGCACGAGGGCCCGGATCGGATGCAGGATGGGCTCGGTGATCGTGTGCAGCAGGCGCACCCAGCGGTTCCGGGGGTCGATGGGGAACCAGGACAGGATGGCCGTCGCGATCAGCAGGTAGATGATCGCGTCGAGGGCATAGTAGGCGATGGTGAAGAGCAGGGGCATGGGCATAATCCTTGGGACCTGTTCATCATAGCTGGGACGAGGATCTTCCATGCGCATTGGCATCTCCTGCTACAGCACCTTCGGCGGCTCGGGCGTCGTGGCCACGGAGGTGGGCAAGGCTCTGGCGGCCCGGGGCCACGAGGTGCACATCCTCAGCCCCAGCCTGCCGCCGCGCCTGATCGGCTTCGAGGACCGCATCACCTTCCATGAGGTGCGCGCCAGTCCCTACCCCCTGTTCGAGGACGCGCCCTACTCCATCGCCCTGGGCTCGAAGATGGCGGATGTGGCCGAGCACCACGGCCTGGACATCATCCACGCCCACTATGCCATCCCCCACGCCATGGCGGCCCTGCTGGCGCGCATGGCGGTGCCCGGCCTCAAAGTGGTGACCACCCTGCACGGCACGGACATCACCGTGGTGGGCAGCGACCCCAGCTACCTGCCCATGGTGAAGATGGCCATCCGCGAGAGCGACGGTGTCACCGCCGTCTCCGAGTACCTGCGGGAGGAGACGGTCAGGACTTTCGGCGTGGACCGCACCATCGACGTCATCGGCAACTTCGTGGAGCCCCCGGGCCAGGAGCGACCCGACTGCCGGGCCTGGCTGGCCCCCAAGGCCGCCTTCGTGTTGACCCACATCTCGAACTTCCGCCCGGTGAAGCGGGTGATGGATGTGCTCAAGGTCTTCGAGCGGGTGCGGGACGAGGTCCCCGCACGCCTCATCATGGTGGGCGACGGGCCGGACCGCGTGGAGGCCGAGGCCTACTGCCGGGAGCGTGGTTTTGCGGGAGAAGTGCGCTTCACGGGCAAGCAGCTTGACATCGGCACCGTGCTGGCCTGTTCGGACCTGTTCATCCTGCCCAGCGCCACGGAGAGCTTCGGCCTGGCGGCCCTGGAGGCCATGGGCCACCGGGTGCCGGTCATCGCCAGCCGGGTGGGCGGCCTGCCAGAGGTGGTGCGGCATGGGGTGGACGGCTACCTGGAGGAACTGGGGGATGTGGAGGCCATGGCGGCCGATGCGGTCAAGCTGCTGCGGGACGAGGACCTGCGCCTGACCATGGGGGACTTCGCCCGGGCCCGGGCCCTGGGCACCTTCGCGGAAGGCCCCATCGTGGACCAGTACGAGGCCCTGTATCGCCGAGTCCTGGGCCAGCCCTGACGGGTCGCCCCGGCAGCAGTCTGGAATCAGCCCGAGGGCCGCATCTGCCGATACACGGGGGATGAAGGAGTCCGGGTGAAGGTTCGGCAAATCGTGCTCATGGTTCTCCTCCTCGGGTTGGCCGGGGTGGCCTGGGCTTCGGGTGGGTGGCGACGTCCTTTTGAAGTGCTGGGACCCGGCCAGGGGCTCCCCGATGGCGGCATGCTCTCCATGACCCAGGATGCGGAGGGGTTCATCTGGCTGGGTGGCGAGGAGGGACTCTACCGCTACGAGGGTGGGCAGAGCAGCCACTGGAGCCGGAAGGACGGCCTGCCCTCCGACCACGTGAATCGACTGGCCGCCAGCGGTGGCGGGGGCGTGTGGGTTTCGACGCCCCATGGGCTGGTCCGGTTCCGGGAGGGGCGTTTCGAGTCGGCCCGGTTCCCGGATGGGTCTCCCTTCACCGGGGTGCTGGCGATGGCCCCCGATGCCTCGGGCCGGCTCTGGATCGCAGCCACCGGGGGGCTCTTCGTGGAAGCCGAGGACCTGACCTTCCGGCCCCACCCACGGGGACCCTCGGGCATGGTCTTCACGGTGAACCCGGGCCGGTCCGGGACCATGCTGGTGGGCGGCGAGTCCGGCCTCACCCTCTTCAGGCCCGGGGGCGCCATCGAGTCCAGTCCAACGCAGGGACTGCCCCGCGCCAGGATCGAGCAGGCCTGCGAAGACGCAGATGGCCGCCTCTGGGCGTGCTCGGGCCGGACGCTGGTGATGAGGGAGCCCGGGGCGGCCCGCTTCACTGATCAATCCCGGCTCCTGACCGCTCCCGTCACGCCCTACGGCGACTTCTTCCTGGACCGGGACGGCTCCCTCTGGCTGCCGACCAAGAAGGGGGCACTGTGTCTGCACGGCCCGAGAACCACGGCGCTGGATGACTCCGCGGGCCTGCCCATGCGCTGGGTCCGGCGGATCTTCCGTGACCGCGAGGGGGGGCTGTGGCTCCTGGGCACGGCCCTGGTGCGGATGCAGGGCAACGACCAGCTCTGGAACCACCCGCTGACCACGGGACCGTCCGGCGTGATCGTCTGGTCCTTCCTGCGAGATCGGCGTGGACAGCTCCTGGTGGGCACGGATGATGGCGTCTTTCGGGTCGGTGAGACCCAGACGAGCCGCATTCCGGGGACGGAGGGGCGCCGCATCAAAGGGCTGGCGATTGATGGAACAGGCCGACTCTGGATGGTGGGAACCACCGGACCGGCCCTCTGGCTCGCACCCGGCGACGCGACCGCCCGGGTGGCGCCGCTGGGGGAGCCTGGCTTCGCCTTGAACACGGTCATGACGGATCCCAAGGGCGGGATCTGGGCCGGCCACACGCGGCTGGGCATCCTGCGCTGGGACGCCGCGAAGCGGCGCCTGCTGCAGGAAGTGGGGCCGGAAGCCACGCCCTCCGAGGTCCTGGGGGCCTATCAGATGCGCTTTGATGCTGCGGGCCGGCTGTGGGCGGCCACCACCCGCGGTCTCTACCTCCGGGAACCCTCCGGGGTCTGGCGGCTCTTCGACGAGAAGGACGGCCTCCTGCCCTTCGGCCTGCATGGCATGGCCTTTCTCCGGGACGGGAGCGCCTGGGTCCACTATTCAGAGCCCTCGGGCCTCCAGCGGGTCCGCATCGACGGCACCAGGCTCACGGTGCTGGAGCGGCGCCAGGCCGGGCAGGGACTGCGCTCGAACCGCATCTATGCCGTGGAGGTGGATCCCAGTGGCCAGGCCTGGGCCACCTCCAGCCACGGCTTCGAGTGCCTCGACCGGCCCATTCACGGCAGCCGGCGCGAGGGCATGATCAGCGAGGATTGTGACCTGCTGGCCCTGCTGGCCGAGGAGGGCCGGGTCTGGGTGGGCACCTCGGCAGGCGTCGTCCGCTACGACACCCGCGAAGGCCAGGCTCCCCTGCCGCCGCCGCTGCCCCGCATCCTCTACGCTCAGAAAGGGACGCAGCGCCTGGAGGCACCGGCAGGTCAGCTGGCGCCGGTGGGACCACGGGAGTCGAGCCTGGCCTTCCGGGTGGCGGTGCCCAGCTATCGCCACGAAGGGCAGCTGAGGATCCAGGTTCGACTCACCGGACTGGAAGAAGCCTGGCGCGAGCTGGACGCCCCGTGGACCCGCTACCCGAGCCTGCCCAGCGGCCGGTACCGGTTCGAAGTCCGAGCGGCCCAGCCCGATGGAGGCTTCGGCCCCGTGGTTGGGCTCGGGTTCGAGGTCATGCCCCGGTGGTGGCGCACCTGGTGGGCCCTGACCCTCTGGGGGCTCACCGCCGCCGGAGTGGTCGTCCTGATCGTCCGCCTGAGGGTGGCCAGCCTCGCCCAGAGCAAGCTTGAGCTGGAAAGACTCGTGGCCACGCGGACCGGGGAACTGCATTCCAGGAACGCGGAGCTCACGGACGCGCTGGGCCGCGTGAAACAGCTCTCCGGCCTGCTGCCCATCTGCGCGAGCTGCAAGAAGATCCGCGATGACAAGGGCTACTGGAACCAGCTGGAGCATTACATCAGCGAGCACTCGGAGGTGGGCTTCTCCCATGGCATCTGCCCGGATTGCGTCGACACCCTGTACCCGGGCTTCTCGGGCCGCCAGAAGACCAAGGACCGTCTTTGACCCTAGAACCGCCGGCCCAGGCCCAGCCAGAGATTGGGCCCCGTGGAGTCGGTGTCCGCCGTGACCATGGGGGCGGGGGCCAGGGAACCTGAGGCCGGAACCGCGTGCCGGAGCCGGGCCCAGGAGTAGCTGAGGCCAGCCTCGGCATACCAGGTCCTCCGGTTGGAGAGATAGGCATCCAGCCCGATTCCGACAGTGGCGATGGGGAACCAGCCGCTGTTGTCCACCTGCAGAGCCTCGTCCAGGAAGTCGTTGCGCAGGGTCAGGCGGGTCTGGTCCTTCTCGTAGGCCAGGCCGATCCCGCCGAGCAGGAAGGGCACCCAGCGGCCGCCCGCGCCCAGGGGCCGGTACTGGGCCAGGAGGAAGAGGTCCGCATAGATCGAGTATTCCTGCCTGAAGTCGAGGGTGGCGGGACCAGCGGGCGTGTCCACGGTGGCCGTCCCGTCGACCTTCCCGCGGGAATAGTCCAGACCAAGGCCCACCTTCCACTTCGGGTTCAACTCTCTGAAGAGGTGCAGGCCCAGGTTGAGGTTCGGCACATCATCCCAGGTCGGGAAGGAGGAGCCGAAGCTCGCGTTGATCTCCCTGATCTGGCGGTTCGTCTCGGTCTGCTTGGGCCAGCTCTGCTGGAGGTAGCCTGTCATGGACCAGGGACCGGGCGCAGCCTGGGCCATGGCCGGCAGCCCGAAGCCCAGCAGGGAGAGACCGGCTTGGAAAAGACAAAGGCGCAGCCTGGGAGACGACATGAGGCACCATCCGGGAACTGCTCCACGGTCGGACCTGGGGATGGAGCCTGTCAATGCTGAGGGCAGGAACAACCTCGGGTCGAAGTCGGAAGTCGAATCATATGATTCGTTTTCGACCAAAGTGTGATGCCCGCCACTCCCCCGTGGAGCCCCCAATCGAGCAGACTGGATCTTTGCCCAGAGGGGCCCCCTTGCCAAGCCAGACGCAGCCCGACAGCGATCCCATCTTCGACCTCTTCGAGGAGGCGGAGTCCGTGGACGTCGAAGCGCTCTCCCAGGAGGTTCAGCACCTGCGGGAGAAGGAGAACTTCCTCCACCGGCTGCTCATGGCCATGACCCTGCTCAGTCGCCACCGGTCCATCGTGTCCGGCGACCTCCGCAGCGCGCTGCGCGACATCACCCGGATGGCGGCGCTCTCGGTCCAGGTACAGCGGGCCAGCGTCTGGTTCCTCGACGACACCCGCACGAACCTGGCCTGCGCCTGCATCTTCGACGGGCTCGAAGGCCTCCACAGCGAGGGAGCCCGCCTGTCGGCCGCCAACTACCCGACCTATTTCGCGGAGATCGAGCGAGGCCGGGTGGTGGCAGCCGACGACGCCCGCCATGATCCCCGCACCCGCGAGTTCACGGAGGGCTACCTGATCCCGCTCAGCATCACCTCGATGCTGGACGTGCCCATCAAGCACGGCGACAAGCTGGCGGGCGTCGTCTGCCTTGAGCACACAGGGTCGGCGCGGACCTGGCTACCAGAGGAGAAGCAGTTCGCCGCCTTCGCCTCGAGCCTGGTGAGCCTGGCCATGGAAGCCTCGGACCGCATCGGCCAGCTGGAGAAGGGCCGGGCGCAGTAGCGTTCAGGAGGCTGTTCCTCCGGGCATTGCTGGGCAACCCGGGGGGGACCTCCGCAACCGGGCGCCACCAGCCCCCCGGCCGGGAGGCCCTGTTCTCCTGAGCAGGCCACGGAACTCCTCCGGTTTGGGTTCGACGGGATCACCCGGTTCGGCCTGAGGGTCTCCCACCACCGGGCGGCTAGGAGCGATTCCCGTGGAGGCACCCACTCGGGTGCGAATCCATGCCCAGCCTTGTTTTACGGCGACAATCACCTTGAGTTGATTGGGATTCTCGGCCACCGAAGGGGGTTTCCGCGGCCCCTATCAGGGCGGGCCCGCCCCAACGAATTTCCCGTGAACTCAATTCGGGCTTGAAACTCCCGCGATTGAGGGCATCATCCTGTGCGGGCCCACGCCCTTACACAGGAGCCATTTCATGGCCGAGAACCTCACCAAGGCTGAACTCGTCGAAGCGGTCGCCAAGGCTGCCGACATCACCAAGTCCGCTGCTGCTGCCGCCATCGGCTGCTTCCTCGGAACCATCGCCGGCCACGTCGGCAAGGGCGGGAAGGTGACCCTCGTCGGCTTCGGCACCTTCTCCCAGAAGGTCCGCAAGGCCCGCACCGGCCGCAACCCCCAGACTGGCGCCGCGATCAAGATCGGCGCTTCCAAGTCCATGGGCTTCAAGGCCTCCAAGGCCGGCGCCGCCAAGAAGGCCGCCCCCAAGAAGGCCGCCAAGAAGAAGTAGTCGAGTTCCAGTCCGCAGGCGGGGAGGCTTTGGCCTCCCCGTTTGTTTTGCACGGCTATGAATCTGATATTCGACAGTCATTGTCGATTTGATTTTGGATGGATGGAGAAGACGGTCGCGACGCATCACCCTGGCGTTCCCGCCTGGCGCCTTTCGGCCGCCACAGCTTCCCGGCAGTCCGAGTCCGGTTCCATCCCCCCCCCCCCCCCCCCCCCCCCCCCCGGGCCCCCCCCCCCCCCCCCCCCCCCCCCCCCCCCCCCCCCCCTGCGTACAGAAGAAGATCGGGGCCAAGGCTCCGATCTTCTGAGTGGTGGCTGGAGGCAGACTCGAACTGCCGACCTAGGGATTATGAGACCCTCGCTCTAACCACCTGAGCTACCCAGCCACGAAGGGACAGTCTAGCGCGGGTGCGGGCCTGGGTCTAGGCGAGATCCTGCACCAGCACCACGATGAGGCGCTTGGGCCCGTGGACGCCGTAGGCGAGGGTCTGCTCGATGTCGGCGGTCTTGCTGGGACCGGAGATCAGGAGGGCATTGGGCGGCAGGCTGCGGCCCCAGCCCAGGGCCTTCACGGCGGACCAGAAGGTGTCCTGGATGGTCGAAGCCCGCAGCAGGGCGATGTGGATGGGCGGGACCAGCGACATGAGGCGCGGCTCGGCGGAACCGGGCATCAGCAGCAGGCCTCCTGTTTCGGCGACACCGCCCACGGTGCTGGTGAAGCCGGCGTCCACGCCCGTGAACAGCTCATCCTTGAAGGCCTCGACGGGACGGTCGTAGGGCATCAGCTGGGTGCCCCCGGGGGCCCAGCCCTTGGCCAGTTCCGCCCCGGCCTCGCAGGTGGGGCCGAAGAGCAGGTTCTTCAGGCCCTCGCGGTCGCAGAAGGCCCTGACCACCTCGGGCCAGGTGGCCGGGGTGGCCTCGAGGAATTCCGTGTGGACAGCTTCCATGCCCTTGCGCAGGCGCTCCACGCGCTCCGCGGCGGGCCACTGGCGGCGCTCAAGGACCGCAGTGTCGAGGTCGGGCAGGGGGCCGGACCCGCCGGCGGCGCGGAGCCGGCCTAGGATGGCGGTGCGGGCGTCGGTGGAACGGGAATCAGTCATGGGAGCCTCCCTCGGCGCGCATGCGCTCGCTGAGCGAGCGACGGGCCGGCACGGGTTTGCTACGGGTGCTGGTCCAGTTCTTGAGGAGGGGGGCGCCAGCGGGCAGGGCCTTGCCGAAGCGGGTGGCGAGCCAGGCCGCGACCCGGTAGAGGGCCGGCCGCTTGAGGACCCCGGCCCAGATGCGCCAGGCCCAGTCCTCGGTGGCCGTCCGGCCGGTTCCCCGGCCGAGCACCTTCGAGTCCGCATCCTCGTGGGTGGCCTCCCGGCGGAGTCGCACCAGGATCTCGGGGATGGGGATCTCCACCGGGCACACCTCGGAGCAGGCCCCGCAGAGGCTGGAGCCATGGAGGAGATCGTGGCGGACGCCCACGCCTTCCATCTGCGGCGTGACCATCTTGCCGATGGGGCCGGGGTAGATGGCCTCGTAGGCATGGCCGCCGATGCGGGTGTAGACCGGGCAGTGGTTCATGCAGGCGCCACAGCGGATGCAGCGCAGGGTGGCGCGCAGCTGAGGGTCTGCGTACATCCGGGAACGCCCGTTGTCGAGGATGACGAGGTGGACCTCCTGGGGGCCGTCCTTCTCGTCCGTGCCCCGGGGGGCCGTGATCAGGTTGAAGTAGGTGCTCACGGCCTGGCCCGTGGCCGAGCGGGTGAGGATGGCGTAGAGCGGCGCCACGTCCTCCAGGCGGGCCACGACCTTCTCGAGGCCCATCACGGCGATGTGGAGGGGCGGGACATGGGTGCTCATGCGGCCGTTGCCCTCGTTCTCCACCAGGCAGAGGGTCCCTGTCTCCGCCACGGCGAAGTTCACGCCGGACAGGCCCGCATCGGCCTTCAGGAACTTCTCGCGCAGCACCTTCCGGGCCATGGCCGTGAGCTCGTCCACGTCCTCGGTGTACTTCGCATCCTTGATCTTCTGGCTGAACTGCCGGGCGATCTGGTTCTTGTTCTTGTGGATGGCGGGCATGATGATGTGGCTCGGCGTCTCGCCATCGAGCTGGATGATGTACTCGCCCAGGTCGGATTCCAGGGCCTCGATGCCCTTGGACTCCAGGAAGGCGTTGAGGTGCATCTCCTCGGAGACCATGCTCTTGCCCTTGACGAGCGTCTTGGCGCCCTTGGCCTGCATGATGCCCAGGATCAGCTCGTTGGCCTGCTCGCAGGTCTCGGCCCAGTGGACCTGGATGCCGTTCTTGGTGCAGTTGGCCTCGAACTGCTCCAGCAGCTCGGGCAGGCTCAGCAGGCTGCGGGAGCGGATGGCCGTGCTGAGGTCCCGGAGATCCTGCAGGTCGCGGGGATCCGGGAACTGGTTCCGGCGCTTGGTGATGAGGCCGTCCATGGCCCGACGGAAGTTGGCCCGGAGCTGGGGATCGAGCAGGGCCTTGGCGGCGGAATCGCGGAAGAGGACTTCCTTCTCAGCGTGCATGGGTGCGCTCCCAGAGGAACTCGGCGATGTGCTGGACGCGCAGCGGGCTCTGCTTCGCCTCCAGGGTGCCATTCACGTTGAGGAGGCAGCCGCCGTCCGTGGAGAGCAGCACGGAAGCGCCGGTGGCTTCGGCATCCGCAGCCTTGTCGCAGGACATGACACCCGAAAGCTCGGGCTGGCGGACGGAGAAGGTGCCACCGAAGCCGCAGCACTCGTGCTCCCGGACCAGGGGCGCCAGTTCCACATTCGAAAGCTGGCCAATCAGGGCCTGGGGCTCGCCCTTCAGGCCGAGGTCCCGCACCGCGTGACAGGAGCTGTGCCAGGTGACCTTCACGGGCTCGCCCAGATCCTTCAGCTTCACATCCAGGACATCGACCAGGAACTGCGTCAGCTCGTAGACCCGGGCGCTGAAGGCGCGGACCTGCGCCTCGTCCGGCTGGCCATGGAAGAGCTCCGGGTAGTGGACCTTCATCATGCCGGCGCAGCTGCCCGAGGGCAGGATCACCGGCAGGTCCTTGGGAAAGAGGGCCACCTGGGTGCGGGCCACGTCCCTGGCTTCCTCCCAGTAGCCGCAGTTGAAGGCCGGCTGGCCGCAGCAGGTCTGCCCTTCCGGGAAGACGACTTTCACCCCGGCCTGGCGCAGGAGCTGGATGCCGGCCATGCCCGCGTCCGGGAAGAACAGGTCCACCAGACAGGTGCCGTAGAAGTACACCTCTCGCATACCGCCCTCCTATCAACCCGAATTGTCCTGGCGCAAGCCTACAGGAAACGGTCCGAAAGTCGCTCGGCCGTGTGCTCCACCTGGATGGGCGCCCCGTCCTTGTCCAGACCGCCCCGGATCTGCATGACGCAGCCCGGACAGTCCATGACGACCTTGGAGGCCCCGGTTTCCTTGATGTGTTTGAGCTTGCGCTCCAGGATGGGCGCGGAGATCTCCGGAAGCTTGAGGGAGTAGGAACCCGCCATGCCGCAGCAGGTGTCGCATTCGTACATCTCGGCGATCTCATGTCCGGCCTGCTTGAGGAGTTCCCGGGGCTCGTCGCTGGCCTTCAGGGTCCGCTTCAGGTGACAGGAGTCGTGATAGGTGATCCTGCCGAGTTCTTCACCCTCCTTGAAGGTCAGGCGCCCTTCATCCACCAGCTTCTTCACGAGGCTGGCGAAGTCGATGGTTTTCTCTGAGAGCTGCCTTGCCTCGTCCACGGCATCCGTGATGCCGAGGCTCTTGAAGGTGTCCAGGAAATCGTGCTTCAGGGCCACGGTGCAGGTGGGGCAGGCCGAGACCACATGGGTGACCTCGGTCTCCAGCAGGGCCTTGATGTTGTCCCGGGCATTCTGCGCGGCCACCTCGTAGGCTCCGTTGTAGCGGGCTGGAGCGCCACAGCAGGTCTGGGCATCGGGGAAGACGACCTCGATGCCGGCCTTGTTGAGGATCTTCACCAGGGACTCGCCCATCTCGGGATAGGCGAAGTCGATGAGGCAGCCTGCATAGAAGGCGACCTTCTCGCCGCCCTTGGGCTGCTGGATCTCCTTCACCTTGTCCCGGAAAGGCACGGCGGCCACGGCAGGCAGGCTGCGGAAGTCCGTCATGTCCGACAGGAAGAGGGGCAGGTGGCGGATGAAGCGCCCCTGCTTGAAGGGCTTCTGGGTGACCGAGGCCATGCGCAACATGGAGTGGAACAGGCGGCGGTTGTTCACCACGCCGAAGATGGCCTTCATGGCCAGGGACTGGCCCTTTTCGACCACCAGCCGTCGGCGCAGCTCCAGGATGAGCCCCGGAATGTCGATCTTGCCGGGACACACGGGAACGCAGCTTCCGCACTGGATGCAGAGCCCCTGGATGTCCTCGGACTTCTTGAGCTCGTCGAACCAGGCCGTGAGGATGGTGCCGATGCCTCCCGTGTAGGTCTTGCCAAACACATGGCCGCCCACCAGCCGGAAGACCGGGCACACGTTCAGGCAGGTGGCGCAGCGGATGCACTGGAGCGCCTCCTTGAACATGGGGTCCTTGGCCATGTCCGAGCGGTGGTTGTCCATGAGGATGATGTGGAGTTCCTTGGGAGAGCCGTCAGGGTTGGCCACCTGGCCCGAGAGGATGGACACGTAGCTGGTGAGCAGCTGTCCCGTGGCGCTGCGGGGCAGGGCGGTGAGGATGGGCTGGATGTCCTTGACCAGGGCCACGAGCTTCTCGATGCCCACGATGGCCACGTGGATGCGGGGAAGGGTCGACACCAGGCGGGCGTTGCCCTCGTTGGTGACGATGACGAGGCTGCCGGATTCCGCCACGGCGATGTTGGCGCCCGTGATCCCCATGTCCGCCTGCAGGAACTTGGGGCGGAGCTTGGCGCGGGCGAACTTCACCAGCTTGGGGATGTCCGGGGCCTGACCCGCCTCCACCTCCTGGCTGAAGACCTCGGCGACTTCCTCCTTGGTCATGTGGATGGCCGGCATCACCATGTGCGACGGCGTCTGGTGGGCGAGCTGGATGATCCACTCGCCCAGGTCCGTCTCGTCCACCTCGATGCCGGCCTGCTCGAGGGCCTTGTTCAGGTGGATCTCCTCGGAGGCCATGGACTTCGACTTCACGACCCGCTGCACGCCCTGGGCCTTGGCGAGGTCGAGGATGTACTGCTTCACCGCCGCGGGGTCGGCGGTCCGGAACACCTTGGCACCACGGGCCTCCGCGTTCTGCTTGAACTGCTCCGCCAGCTCCTCGAAGCGGGAGGAGGCGCTGCCCTTGATCCCGGCGATCTGGTCGCGCACGGCCTCGAAGTCGATGCCTTCGTAGGCCTTGGCCCGGCTGACGCGGTAGGCCTCGGAAAAGCGGCCCAGGGCGCCTGTGAGGTTGCCGTTGTTGAGGGCGGTTTCGATGGATTCCTTGAACTGGGTGGTCATGCCATCGCCCCTTCGAACTCGTCCACGACGACGATGATGAGCCGCTCCGGCCCGTGCACCCCGATGGTGAGCACCCGCTCGATGTCGGCGGTGCGGCTGGGTCCGGTGATGAAGGAGATGTAGTTGATCTGCTCAGGGCGGAGCTGTTCGAGCACGCTGCCCATGTCCGCGAGGATCCGCTCGGTGCCGAGCAGGGCGATATGGATGGAGGGCAGGGTGGAGACCAGCCGCTTGGCCACTGCGGTCGCGTCCTGCACGAGGGTCCCTGTGCCGGCGATGCCCCAGTCCAGCTGGCTGATGCCCACCTTGGCGGCGGCGGAGGCCTCCTGGGTGATGTCGAAGCGGAGCCCGGGCACCCGCTGGCGCAGGCCGTCCTGCTCAGCCTCCTCCAGATAGCCGGCGGCCGCCCAGACGGCCCCGCACTGGGGCGCCTCGGAGACACCCGCAGCCTGCAGGAAGTCCAGGACGAACGCCAAAGCCGCCTGCCGGTCGGCGAACCGGTGGACTTCCGCGCTGACGGCCTCAGCCCTGATCTTGAACGCCTCGAAAGTGGCACTCATGGGAAACGCTCCATTCATCGTGTGGCGGATTCGAGCAGGTACAGGAAGCTGCGGTAGATCTCGCCCGTGGAGCGGGTCATGCCCACTTCGCAGGTGCGGCTGCTGGCGTAGTGGCCGTCGAAGGACTGGCTCTTCACTTCCTTCGCTTCATGCTTCGTGGCCGAGGCGGTCAGCTCGGCGTGGGTGAAGCCGCGATCTCCCGCGAAGCCGCAGCAGCCCGCATCGCGGGGCACCACGACCTTGTCGGCACAGGCCTGGGCCACGCCTTCGAGCTTGGGCAGCAGGTTCATCTTGGTGAGCGAGCAGACCGGGTGGAGCACCACGGAGCCGACCTTGCGGGTCACCTGCAGCTTGGGGAGCAGCACATCGTAGGCGAAGGCGGTGCTGTCGATGATCTTCAGCTTGTCGAACTTCGCCTGGTTCTCGGGTGTGAGGTAGGCCCGGCTGGTGACCACGCCGTAGGTGCAGGGGCTGGTGTCCATGACGATGGAGAGGCGGCCTTCCTGGCTCCACTCCCAGAACTTCTCGATGGCGTGGTTCACGGTGTACTTGTGCGCCAGGTCGAAGCCCTTGGAGGAGAAGGGCACGCCGCAGCAGGTGCCCTCGACATCCAGGGGGATGTGGACCGGGACGCCCGCCCGGGCGGAGACCTTCACGAGAGCCTCGACCAGGCTGAGTTCCTCGGATTCGCCCGGCAGGTGACCCATCATGCGGGAGATGCAGGCCGGGAAGTAGATGGCCTGGGCGCCCTCGAGGGAGGTCACGGGCAGCGGCGCCTTGGCGGCCTTGGGCATCTCCGGGCTCCACTGGTGGGAGGCGCCGAAGGCCTTCATGACCCGCGTGATGAACGGCATCGCCTTCGGCCCGAAGAGGCCCTGCACCATGTGCCCGGAGCGCAGGGCGACCCGCATGACCGGTTCCACCGTGGCGAAGTTGCGCGCCACGGAGAGGGCGATCTTCTGGGCCCGGCGGCTGTGGCTGGCCCGGCGGAAGCGCTTGGTGAGCTGGCCGGTGTCGATGCTCACGGGGCAGGCGGTGGCGCAGAGGCCATCCGCGGCGCAGGTCTCCACGGCCATGTAGTCGAAGGCCCCCGTGAGGGAGGCGAGCAGGGCGGGATTCTCGTGGTTGCCCTCGAGGCGCGCCATCTCGCGACGCACCACGATGCGCTGGCGGGGGGTCAGCGTGAGCTCCCGGCTGGGGCATTTGGGCTCGCAGTAGCCGCACTCGATGCACTTGTCGACCTCCTCCTCCACGCCGGGCATGGGCTTGAGGTCGGCCAGGTGGCACTTGGGGTCGGCGTTGATGATGACGCCGGGGTTCAGCAGGTGCAGGGGATCCACCAGGGCCTTGAGCTTCTCCATGACGGCCTTGGCCTCGGGGCCCCACTCGGCCTCGACGAAGGGGGCCATGTTGCGGCCCGTGCCGTGCTCGGCCTTCAGGGCACCGTCGTACTTCTTCACCACCAGCTCGACCACGTCGTCGATGAACCGCTCGTAGCGGTCCACGGCGGCCTGGTCGTTGAAGGACTGGGTGATGACGAAGTGGAGGTTCCCGTCCTTGGCGTGGCCGAAGATGATCGCCTCGTCATAGCCGTGCTTGGCGAAGAGCTTGGTGAGGTCCACGGCGGCGTCCGCCAGGCACTCGATGGGAAAGGCCACGTCCTCGATGAGCACCGTGGTGCCGCGCTTGCGGACCGCGCCCACGGAGGGGAAGGTGCCGGAGCGGATCTTCCAGAAGAGGGCCTGCTCCACCGGGTCATGGGTGAACCGGGCGGGCTCCAGCAGCTTCAGGCCGGCGGTCGTGGCCAGGGCGGTGCGCTCCAGCTCGGCGCGGACGGATTCGTCCCGGCCGTGGAACTCCACCAGCAGGGCCGCTGCGCCGTCGGGCAGGGACTTGATGGTCGGGGGGATGCCCGGCTGGTTCTCGACGGATTTCAGGGAGGCGCGGTCGAGCAGCTCCAGTGCCGCAGCGCCCGCATCCCGCAAGGGGATGATGGCCGCGCAGGCGGCATGGAGGTCGGGGAACTGCAGGAAGGCGGTCACCTTCACCGGCAGATCCGGCACGGACTTCAGCACCGCCTCGGCGATGAAGGCCAGGGTGCCTTCCGAGCCCACCAGCAGGTTGCGGAAGATGTCCACGGGACGGTCGAAGTCGATGAAGGCATTGAGAGAATAGCCCGTGGTGTTCTTCATCTTGTACTTGGCCCGGATGCGCTCGGCCAGGGCGGGATTGGCCAGGAGGTCGGCCTTGAGGTTCAGCAGGCCCTGCGCCAGTTCAGGCTCCGCCTCGCGGAAGCGCGCGTCGGCATCGGAGCCGGCGGTATCGATCACGGTGCCCGAAGGCAGGACGAAGGTCAGGGACTCGAGCGTGTGGTAGGCGTTCTGGGTGACGCCGCAGCACATGCCGCTGGAATTGTTGGAGAGGATGCCACCCACGGTGCAGGTGTTGATGGAGGCCGGATCGGGGCCCATCTTCGCCTTGAAGAACTTGAGGGCATGGTTCACATGGGCGCCGATGACGCCGGGCTGGACCTTCACCTTGGCCCCGCCCTCCAGCACCTGGATGCCGCGCCAGTTGCGGGCGACTTCCACGAGGATGCCGTCCGACACCGACTGGCCCGACAGGCTGGTGCCCGCGGCGCGGAAGGTCATGGGGATCTTCGTCTCATGGCTGAGCCGGAAGAGTCCGCGGACATCCTCGATGCTTCCGGCGAAGGCCACGGCCTTGGGGATCAGCCGGTAGAAGCTGGCGTCGGAGGCGAAGGCGATCAGGTCCACCGGTCGGTCCAGCACGCGGTCCGGGCCCACGATGGCGACAAGGGCATCCCTCAGGGAAGTGGCAGTGGCAGTGGTCATGAGAAACATCCTTGGAACCAGGGGGGGCATCAAAAAGTCCCGCCGACGATCAGGCTGTCGGCGGGACCCGGGTCATTCGTCGGTCATCCGCCCGGCGGGACTACTTGGCCGGGGCGGGAGCAGCTGCGGGAGCGGCCGGGGTGGCAGGTGCGGTCACAGGAGCGACGGCAGCGGGGGCTGGCGGGGGCTGCTGGGGCATCCAGCTGGCGGGCAGGACCTTCGCGTAGAGGAAGATCACGACGCCGACCATGGCGGCCAGGGCCAGGCTGTGCCAGAACACGTAGCGGAGGATGGTGCCTTCCTCGCCCTGCTGGTTGGTGGCGACGGAGGCCACCACGAGGCTCTGGGCGTCGATCATCTTGCCCATGACCCCGCCGGTGGTGTTGGCCGCGGCGGTGAGGATCGGGTTCAGGCCCAGCTGCTCAGCAGTGATCTTCTGGAGGCCGCCGAACAGCACGTTGGAGGAGGTGTCGCTGCCCGTGAGGGCCACGCCCAGCCAGCCCAGCATGGCGCTGAAGAAGGGGAACAGCATGCCGGTGCTCGCGAAGGCGAGTCCCATCGTGGCGTCCAGACCCGCGGACTTCGAGACGAAACCCAGGGCCAGCATGGCCGCGATGGTCAGCAGGGAGATCTTCACGCGATTGACGGTCTTGCCCCAGATCTTGACCAGTTCCATGGGGCTGAAGCCCACCAGGAGACCGCTGAAGAAGCCAGCCAGGAGGAGGCTGGTGCCCGTGAGGGACAGCCAGTTGAAGGTCCAGACGGCGGCTTCCGCCGAGGGCTTGGCCACGACAGGGGGGGCCTTGATGACCATCTTGTGGAGGTTGGGGATCTCGAAGGTCTTGACCGTGTAGCCGTTGAGGAAGTTGGGCGCGGTCTTGGTGCCGCCATTCAGGAAGGTCTTGACCTGAGGCGTGCCCCAGGCGAACACGAACAGGGAGAGGAACACCCAGGGCATCCAGGCCTTCACGACCTTGCCGGTGGTCTGCTCGACCTTGACTGCCTCGGCCTCGTCACGCTCGTGCTCATAGCGCCAGATGGTCTTGGGCTGCCAGACCTTCAGGAAGAGCACCAGGGAGGCCATCGAGATGATGGCGCCGATGATGTCCACCAGCCAGGGGCCGTGGTAGTTGCTCACGGCGAACTGCGCGATGGCGAAGCTGCCACCGGCCACGAGGCAGGCGGGCCAGACTTCCATCATGGCCTTGCGTCCGGCCATGGTCCAAATGATCCAGAAGGGCACGATCAGCGAGAAGATGGGCAGGATGCGGCCCGCGGCGGCGCTGAGCAGGTTCAGATCCAGGCCGGTGACGCCAGCCAGGGCGATGAGGGGGCTGCCCAGAGCGCCGTAGGCCACGGGAGCGGTGTTGCCGATGAGGGCCAGGCCGGCGGCCTGGAGGGGGCGGAAGCCCAGACCGATCAGCATGGCGGCGGAAATCGCCACCGGGGTGCCGAAGCCGGCCGCGCCCTCGATGAAGGCGCCGAAGCTGAAGGCGATCAGCAGGGCCTGGATGCGGCGGTCGCCCGCCAGCCCGGCGATGGAGTGCTTCACCACCTCGAAGTCACCGGACTTGACGGTGATGTCGTAGATGAAGATGGCGTTCAGCACGATCCAGCCGATGGGCAGGAGGCCGAACAGGGCGCCGTGGACGGCGGCCATGCTGGCCATGCCAGCCGGCATCTTGTAGACGAAGATGGCCACGGCCAGACAGGTGATCAGGCCCAGGATGGCCGAATAATGGGCCTTCACGTGCTTGGCGAGGAAGCCCAGCAGCACGAAGACCGGCAAGGCGGCCACCAGTGCGGAAATGAAGATATTCCCCATGACGGGGGAATAGACTTGGGTCCAGGGGGTCATGCAGCCTCCAGAGGGGGGTGGGAAGAAGATGGGGGGGTAGGGTTTTGGGAAAGAGCTTGGGCGAAGGTTACAATGGGTCTAGTGGTCAGACCATACCGAAGAGTGGTATTTTTGATCACACTTTCCATGTAGTATTTTTTTCAACAGTTATATTTTTTCATAAAGCGACGCCATGGAATTCTCACCCATAAAAACCAAGCGGCTCTACGAGGAGATCGTGGAGCAGATCAAGCAGCTCATCACTGAAGGGCGGTTGAAGCCGGGAGACCGCCTGCTCGCGGAGCGGGAACTTGCCGAGCAGTTCCAGGTCAGCCGCGCCTCCGTCCGAGAAGCCATCCGAACCCTGGAAATGCTTGGCGTCATCGACATCCGCCCTGGCGAGGGGACCTTTGTCCGGGGCACCGAGACCGACGACATCATCCGCCCCCTCGCCATGTTCCTGGCGGTGGAGCGCAGCTCCCTCCTGGACATGTTCGAGATGCGGCGGATCTTCGAGACCGCCACGGCGGGCCTTGCCGCCGAGCGGGCCACCGAGGAGGAACTGGACCACATCGGAGCCATGCTCGAGAAGATGCGTGAGCGGCTCAATGTCCTAGACCCTGAGAAGGGCGAAGAATACGATGCCGCCTTCCACTACGCGGTGGCCGAGTCCACCCACAACAGCCTGCTGACCAAGCTGTTCAAGACCGTGTCCGAGGAGTTCGCCAAGGCCAACTCCGTGGCCCGGCGGCAGCTGTACCACGACAACATCCAGAACGCCCAGAAGATCATCGACCAGCACTCCGAGATCCTCGAGGCCATCCGGTCCCGGTCACCCAAGGCCGCCTCCGAGGCCATGCTCGGTCACCTGATCTTCGCGGAGGGCGAGTTGAGGAAGTGGATCGTCTGACCGCTCCTGCCTCATGTTCGACTTGACCACCATGGTGACGAGGGCACGTCCTGTGCCCTCGCCCTTCGGGCGGCAAATCGCCTGCGGCGATTCCGTCCTATTTCGCAATCCTGCGAAATGGTGACGCCGGCACATCGTGTGCCGGCGCCCTTCGGACCGTCGCAATGGCGCCGGTCCTAACCCGCGGTCCTGCGGATTGGTGGCCCCGGTGGGGTTCGAACCCACGACCAAGCGGTTATGAGCCGCCAGCTCTGACCGCTGAGCTACAGGGCCAGGGGCAGTGTAGCAAAGGGATGCTGGAACGCCGGGTCACAGCCCGCGGATGGAGCGCCCGCCCACGGCGAAATCCA
The DNA here is from genome assembly GCA_016714685.1 of Candidatus Geothrix odensensis. Classification (GTDB taxonomy): domain Bacteria; phylum Acidobacteriota; class Holophagae; order Holophagales; family Holophagaceae; genus Geothrix; species Geothrix odensensis. The sequence goes on along the minus strand of JADKCH010000001.1, from coordinate 392,217 downwards.
GGAGCTGCAGCATACGGTCAGCGAGGGTGGGCAGGTCCTCGGCCTCGAGGAGGAACTGCCGTTCGGTCGGCTCAAAGTCCAGGGCCATGGCCAGGGTGTTCAACCGGGCCGCATCTTCCAGAGGGAGATCCAGGAGCTCCTTGAGCTGGACCTCGATCCCCTCTGCGGCCGCGTAGGCGTGGAGGGACTCCATGAGATGGCGGCGATGGGGGCCAGGCCAGAGCAGGGAGGCGTTGAAGGGGACCGCCTCATACCGGCACTGGCGGAAGGGCTTTCCCGGGAGTTCCTCCTGGATTTGGACCGCCTCCTTCCCCTGGAGCAACAGGTTCCAACGCCCTGAAGTGAGTGGCTCGGCCCGCACCACCTCGGCCAGGCAGCCCGTCTCGAAAACGGGAGCGGTCTCTCCCAGGGAGCCCTGATCTGGGGTTTCCCGCATCAGGGTGAGGATCAGGTGGTGGTGCGAGTTCAGCACCTCGACCGTCATCTCCTGATAGCGGGGTTCGAATATCCGCACCGGCAGGAAGGTCTGGGGGAACAGCACGACCTGGGGCAGGGGGAAGAGGGGAAGAATGGCTGGTAGCATGAACACCTTGCTCGCCAACGCATCGGAGTCGAAACAGTGAAGGATGAGAACGAGGCCGCTGGGTCGCTCAAGGTCGGAAATGCCGTGCTGGACGCGGCGCAGGGGGCCCTCCGGGAACTGCGGGAAACATGGGATCCGCAGGTGGTGGACCGCTGGGTCCACATGGTGATGGGCAGAAGCGGTCGGGTGGTCCTGACCGGGATGGGCAAGTCGGGACTGGTGGCCCAGAAGATTGCCGCCACCCTCGCCTCGACCGGCTGCCCCGCATTCTTCCTCCATCCTGCGGAAGCCCTGCATGGGGACCTGGGCATGGTGACGAACGAGGACTCCATTCTTGCGCTGTCCAACAGTGGCGAGAGCGAGGAGGTGGTGCGGCTGCTCCCGAGCCTCCTCCGCCTTGGCATCCCCATCGCCGCCATCACGGCTCGGCCGGATTCCAGCCTGGGCCAGGCGGCCCAATGGACCTTCAGCTATCGACTTCCCGAGGGCGAGGGGTGCCCCCTGGATCTGGCCCCCATGGCCAGCACGACCCTCCAGTTGATCTGGGGTGATGTCCTGGCCAGCAGCCTGATGACCCACAAGGGGTTTACCAGGGACCTCTTCGCCCTTAATCATCCCGGTGGAAGTCTAGGTGCCAAACTAGTGAAGGTGGGATCGTTGATGCATAAATCATGGCCGAAGGTTGGGCCGGAGGCGTCACTCACCCAGGTCCTGAAGGCCATGACCGAAGGGCGCCTCGGAATGACCACTGTGCTCGAGGGCCCAAGCCTCGCAGGCGTCATCACGGATGGCGACCTCCGGCGTGCTCTGGAGAAGGCTGAACAGGAGGGGCGGAATCCCTTAGAGCTTTCAGCCAATCAGGTCATGACCCATCGTCCCGCCGTTGTCGGGGACCAGGCCCTGGCCATTGAAGCCGCGGGCATCATGGAAGCCCGGAAGATCACCTTCCTCGTGGTCTTGCGGCAGGGCAGCCCCTGTGGCGTCCTGCATATCCACGATCTGTTGGCAGCCAAGGTCTTATGAGCGATTCGCGCGGGGTTCACCAGAATTTTAATGTTACATAATATACATTATCGAAACTAAAATCAGGACCCACCAGGTGTCATCCGTTCTGTCCCGATATGTCCTCCGGCGCTGGGCAACCCCGTTTCTGGGCGCCCTGCTGTTCTACGGCTTCCTCCTCCTCTCCTGGGAGATGGTCACCATCTCCAAGGAGATCTTCTCCCAAGGCGCCCCCCTTCGCTGGCTGCTGCCGATGCTGCTGACCTCCATGCCCGAGAACCTCGGACTGGTGCTCCCCATGGCGGCTGTCCTCGGGGGGTTGATCGGAACTCAGCAGTTGATGGAAGGCTCCGAATTGGTGGCCGCCCAGGGCCTGGGTGCGGGTCGGCGGACCTGGACCTCGCCGTGGGTGCGGATGGCTTCGTGGCTCGTTCTGCTGGCGACCGCCAATGCCCACTTTGTGGTTCCTGCCGCGGCCCGGGTCCAGCAGGCGGTCCGGGTGCGGATGACCGAGGATGCCAAGGCCAGGTTCCTTCGGCCAGGCGCCCCACCCTGGTTCCCGCCTGGGGCCCCGAATTCGGCCTTCTGGGTTTCCCCCGAAGGCCAGGTTCACATCATGGAAGCGACTCCGCAGGGGGTCCAGCATCTGACGGCCTCCACCATGACCTATGCCCTGGAGGCCAAGCCGGATGGTTCGTCCGAACTACAGCTCCATTTGACCGGCCTCCAGGGAGCGCTCTACCAGACCACCGGCCAGGGGAGCGCGATCCACCTGAGCCAGGAAAAGCAGGTCCTCCGGTTCGCCATACCGGCGGGAGCTCGCCTCTTGCCTCCCACTCCATTGCGCTATGAGAGCTCGGCGACTTTGCTGGGAATCCTCCGAGCCAGCGCCTCGCAGCGTGAGGCGATTCCAGGGGCCAAGGAGCTGCGCATCAAGGCGGCCATGGAGTTCTGCCGGCGCACCACCCTGCCCTTGGCCGCGGCAGCCCTCCTGCTGCTGGGCATTGCCACAGGGTTCGGCCACCCGCGATTTCATCGCGGCGGTGCCATCCTCAAGAGCCTTGGCATCATCATGCTCTACTACCTCGTGATGAAGTACTTTGAAAACATGTGGATGAACGAAAAAATTAAATCGGTCATCCCACTCCTGCTGGTGCCTTTCCCATTCCTGGCCGGCGGCTGGCTGCTGCTCCGGCAACGCCTGAAACCCCATCGCTCCAATCCCATGGAGGGCGGGCTGAGCGCCATTTTCCGCCCTTTTCGGATGGGCCTGGCGCCCATGCTGGGTCGGATGAAACATCGCAGAGATTCCCTGGCAGCCTGGCTCCACGGCAAGGGGACCCAACACGGAATCCTGCGGCACTGGTCCACCCTGGCCTGGTGGCGCAACTGGGGATCGGCCCTGGGTAGCCTGCTGGTCCTGAACCTCCTGGTGGAATACGCAAGCCTCGCCGGTGACCTCTCAAAGAACAGCGTCCATTTCATGGTCTTCGTGAACTATTGGTTCTGGAACCTGCCCCCATTTCTCATCGTTGCATTGCCCATCTCGTTCCTCCTCGGCACCCTTCTGGCCCTCTCGGAGGCGGCGATCAGCCGGGAGTGGCTGGCGCTCAGGGCGGGCGGGGTCAGCCTGCTGCGCTGGCTTTGGAGCAGCCGCTGGGCCTGGGGGTTGGTCGCGATGCTGACACTGGTTCTCCAGGTAGGCCTGGCACCAATGGCTATGACCAAGGCTAACCAGCTTTATAGGCAAATCCTCAACCGCCCGCAAGGGCAATTTTCAACTCGTCCCTGGCTCTACCTCGGTTCCACGGGCGTGCTCTGGCACCTTCAGGCCGATCAGCGTTGGGGTTTCCCCCTGAAGGCCCCGGGAGAGGCTCCGATCCTCCTCCGGTGGCGCATGGGCGAGGCCCATTCCGAAGCTCTGGCCTGGGGAGGTCTGCGCCTCATGCAGGGGCCGCCCGCAGAGCGTCTCTTCCCCTCCCGCGCCCTTCGGAATACCGCCAATGCGGAGGAGGCCCAGACCATGGATCTGGTGCGCTGGCAGACATGGGCACCAGATCCTGAGCGTGCCTACATGCTGTGGACTCGACTCCTGGGCTGGCTCGCGGGGCCCTGCCTGGTGCTGGCCATGCTCTCCTTCGCCTTCCCAGGCCCGAGGCAGGGGCGAGGCCAGGCCCTGGGCGCTGGACTGGTGGCGGGTCTGGTGTTCCTCGGATTGCAGACGCTCTTCGGAGGGGCGGCCCGGGCCTCTGAGATCCCGGCCTACTGGGGCGTGGTCGCGCCCCTGCTTCTGCTCCTGTCGGTCTCCCTCCTCCGCTTGCGCCGGCTGAGGACCTGACTGTGAGCGCCCTTCTGGAGCGGGCCCTCGCGCCGCTGGAAAACCATCCCACCCTGCGCCGCGGGGACCGCATCCTCGCGGCCATGTCCGGCGGCGTGGACAGTTCCGTCATGACCGCACTTCTGCACAAGGCCGGATTCCAGGTCATCGGCATCTCCATGCAGTTGTTCGAGAAGGCCAGCGCTCTAAGTCCTGAGGGGAAATGCTGCACTCTAGACGACTTCCAGGATGCACGGCGGGTCGCCCATCAAATGGGCTTTCCCCATTACGTGATGGATTTCGAAGCCCGCTTTCAGGAGATGGTCATCGAAGGGTTCGTCCAGGGGTACCTCAACGGTGAAACTCCTAGTCCATGCATTCGTTGCAATCAACACCTCAAGTTCTCGGCACTGATGGAGCGCGCCGAGTCATTGGAGGCGCGCTTCGTCGCAACGGGGCACTATTCGACCATCACCCATGAGAATGGCCACTGGCACCTCAAAAAGGCCTCGGATCCCGCCAAGGACCAGAGCTACTTCCTCTTCCACCACACCCAGGCCACCCTGGCGCGGACCCTGTTCCCCCTGGCGCACCTCACCAAGCCCGAGGTCCGCCGCCTCGGCACCGAGCTGGGGCTTCACCTCGCTGAGAAGGCCGAGAGCCAGGAGATCTGTTTCGTTACCCAGGATCGCTACGATGCCTTCATCGAGGCGAGGGGATCCGACCCCGGCGCGGGCGAGGGGGACATCCGGTTCATGGATGGTCGCCTGCTCGGCCGCCACCAGGGGTACTGGCGGCACACCGTGGGCCAGCGGCGTGGCCTGGGAGTGGCATTTTCGGAACCCCTCTACGTAATCAGGACCGAGCCGGCCACCAACACGGTGTGGGTCGGGCTCGAGTCGGACCTGCTGGCCCATGACCTGGTGGCGCGTGAGCTGAACTGGATCCAGGGTGCCCCGGCGGGCCCATTGGCCTGTGAAGCTCGCATCCGCAGCCGCGGATCGGAGGCGGAGGCGCTGGTCATTCCTCTCGCCGATGGGCGGGCGAAGGTCGCCTTCGCCCAAGCCCAGAGGGCCATCGCGCCCGGCCAGGCTGTGGTCTTTTATCGGGAGGGCGAGGTGCTGGGTGGCGGCTGGATCGATGGGCAACCGGGGCTGTGACCCCTGCCCTCCCCGGCCCTGGTTAGCCTTCCTGCATGAACAGTTATCGACTCTGGGTCCTGGCCCATCCATACCTCTCCGCCGCGGTCCAGTTCGGCCTCCTGGGGACCCTCGGTGAGGTGGGTGCCGCCTCCCTGAAGGCCCGCCGCCCGACCCTTCCCTGCACGCCGTTCCAGTTGCTCCTCAAGGTGCTGGCCTGGGCCTTGCTCGGGCTCGTCATCAAGGCCGGATTCGTCGGCATGAAGGGCTTCACCCGGGCTCTGCTCGACCACCACATCCTCCCGGCCTTCCTGTCCACGGGCATCGGGTGGGCCTTCTCCCTGTCGACCCTGACCAACCTCTTCTTCGGGCCGCAGATGATGCTGTTCCACCGCCTGGAAGACAACCTCATCCTCCGCCGGCAGGGATTCGACGGCATGCTGCCGGCGATCCGCACCCTCGTCTGGTTCTGGATCCCGGCGCACACGCTCACCTTCAGCCTGCCTGCCGAGTTCCAGGTCGGCCTCGCAGCCCTCTGGTCTCTGGCCCTGGGCGTCATCCTGGGCCTGGCCTCCTCCCGCACCTGACCGGGCCTGTTCCTGCAACAGGAAGCCCCCTTGCGGGGGCTGTGCTGGAGGCGCCGATCGGATTCGAACCGATGTATACGGGATTTGCAGTCCCGGGCCTTACCACTTGGCGACGGCGCCTTGCGTTGCTTCAGTGTGACATTGAACAGTGCGGGCCGCTTGCGCGGCCCGGGCAGTGGAGCGGGTGATGGGATTTGAACCCACGACTTCAACCTTGGCAAGGTTGCACTCTACCACTGAGTTACACCCGCGTGAGACATCAAGCCTAGCAATGGCGCGTGATTCGGTCAACGGTCTTTTTCAGATCTACAGGTCGCGCAGAGCCCGAAGAGCTGGAGCTGGTGGCGCGTGATCTTGAACCCTGACAGTGCCTCCAGGTGCCGCAGTGACTCGTCGAGGCCACAGGCATCCACCTCCACAGTGCGGCCGCAGTGCTCGCACTGGAGGTGGTGGTGGTGGTGGCGGGATTCGCAGCGGACGAACCGCATGATCTGGTCAGCCCCGAGGATGCTTTCCGCCCAGCCTTCCCGCACGAAGCGCTCGAGGTTTCGATAGACCGTGGGAAGCCCCGAGCGCCGCTCGGGCATGCGTTCCCAGATCTCCTCGACCGTGAGCGGCCTGTCGGAATCCCTCAACACTTGAAGGATGCCTTCCCGCTGCGGCGTCTGCCGCATGCCGGCGGCACGGAGGGAGGGGGAGGTTGAGGCTGATGCGTCGGCCATGGTCCTAGGATGGCAGATTCGGGCACCATGGTTGGCATGCTCCAGCGCACATGGGGAAGGTTGGGCGTGTCGGACACCAGCGCTCCCTTTCTCCCACTCTCCTTCCGTCTCTTCGCCAGCTTCGGCCTGCTGGTCCTGCACCTTGCCCTTCCTGCGGACGGGCGCGCCACAGGACCCGGCGAGCAGGTCTACCTGGCCGCGCTGCTGCTGATGCTGCTCGAGTCGCTCTGGGAATCGGGACGAGGCCTGCTCGCCATGGACCAGCTCTTCCCAACGCCCCGTCTGCCCTGGATCCGTTGGAACCTAGCCCTCGACCTGGCCCTCGTGACGCTCACCATCGCCTTCCAGGGCGTGGCGCAGGAACGCTTCGCGACCCTGTACATCTTCCCCGTGTTGGCCTCGGCCTTCTACCTGGGCACCGTGGAGATCGTCTGGGTGGGGGTCATTTCCTCACTCGCCCACATCATCCTGGTCCTGGGCTTCACCTATGGCCTGATCCCCGCCTTCGGTCTGTCCGGCAAGGTCCCAGACCCTGACCCCGGGCGACTCTCCTTTCTCCTCGGCAGTGCCTCACTGCAGGTCTTCGCCGCCACGCTCCTGGTGGTCCTGATCCGGCGGAACCTTGACCGGCTCAGGATCGACCTCCGTGTCAGCGAGGCGGCCGTGGATGAGCTCTCCGCCCTCCACCAACGGGTCGTCGAGTCCCTGAACTCGGGGCTGATCACCCTGGACTTGAAGGGAGGCGTCACCTCGGCCAACCCCGCGGCCAGAGCCATCCTGGGCGTACCCATCGACACGGGTGTCCCGGTCCAGGACCTGCTTCAACTCGGAAACCCCCTGCCCTGGCGCCAGGGCCGGGAACATCGCTTCGAGGTCGTGCTGACCGTCCCAGGTCGGGGCCGACGAATTCTCGGCGGGCATCTGGCCCCACTGCGCGGAGCCTCTGGCCGCGAATCCGGCCAGTTGCTGCTCTTCCAGGACCTCACAGATCTCAAGGCACTGGAGGAACGCACCCACATCAGCGAGCGGCTGGCCGCCATTGGGCAGCTTGCGGCGGGGCTCGCCCACGAACTGCGGAACCCCTTGGCCTCCATCAGCGGTTGTGTGCAACTGCTCCAGAAGGAGGGCGCCCCCGAGGATGTCCAGGCCCGGGTCCTCGGCATCCTGGAGCGGGAGACCCAACGCGTCGGGGACATCGTGTCCGACTTCCTGGACTTTGCCCGCGCCGAACCGCCCATCGGGGTGGTGCTGTCCCTGCCGAAGGTCATTGAGGAGATCCGGTCGAGCTGGGAAATGGATCCCAGGACCGCAGGCCTGGCCCTGGCCACGGGGCCGGTCCCCACGGTGTGCCTGCGCTCGGATCCCACCGGTCTTCACCGGGTGCTGATGAACCTCCTCAGCAATGCCCGCAAGGCGGTGAAGGAATGCCCCGATCCCTCCGTGAGGCTGTCCTGCCAAGTGGCCGAAGGCAGACTCTGCCTGACGGTCTCGGACAACGGCTGCGGCATGGGCAGCGAGCAGTTGGATCGACTGTTCGTCCCCTTCGCCGGGAGTTTCGAGGAGGGCTCGGGCCTTGGCATGAGCCTGGTGTACAAGTTCATCGAGGCGATGGATTGGCGGATCAAGGTCGAGAGCACCCCAGCATTGGGCACCCACGTCAGGATTTTGCTGCCGCTCCATGACGGTGAAGAGCCCATGGCGTGGCCCCTGGATCAGGCCTAAACTTTTCCCAGCTTTCAAGCATCCAACCAGGCATACACCCTTGCACGGTCCACTTGGCACCTGCCACAGTGGTTCATCCCCTTTCAACGCGCACAGTCCGTCCCATTCGGGACTGGCTCCTCGGGTCTGAGTGGGGTTCGACCCATGGTCGATGCCTTTGACAACCCTGCACTGCCCGCTGGACCAGGATTCTCCATGAACCGGAAGCTCATCCGACCGAACCTCAGCGAACTGAAGGACAAGCTCGGCATCCCTGCGAAAGGCGGCGGGGGGGAAGTCATGACCCCCGCTCCCCCGGCCCTGACAGCTGGCGGCGAACCCAATCCCGCGGCCAATCCCGCGGCGGCCACCGCACCCCAGGGGCTGGGAAGTCCCAGGCGCAAGATTGCGCCACCCGAGCAGACGAACGCAGAGAGCTTCTACTACCTCAAGCAGATGCAGTCCAAGACGCCGATGGTGATCGTGCTCCAGGATGACGAGAAGGTGCGCGGCGTCATCGAGTGGTACGACAAGCACTGCCTGAAGATCAACCGGGTCAAGGAACCCAACGTTCTCGTGCCCAAGCACAACATCAAGTACATCTATAAGCAGGAAGAGGAACCCCGGATTCGCCGCAGCCGCACCGCCAAGAAGGAAGAGGCTCTGGCGGCCGAGGTCGAGCTTCCGGTCTACGATTGAGCCCCGGCCCTCCGCCGCAGGGAATCCCATGAGCAACCGCCCCCACCTCGTCGTCAGCCTGGGGGATCCCTGCGGCATTGGGCCTGAGCTTCTCCTGGGAAGTCTTCCTGTCCTCCAGCCCTGGGCGGACGTCACCGTTGTCGGCAGCAAGGCGGGAGCGGATCTGCTTGAGGGCCTGCCAGGGGCTCCGGTCGCCTGGCGGTGGCTGGCCTCGCGACCGGGGGGGTCCGTCCCCCTTCCCTGCCAGGCCCACACCCTTCAGGTGCTGGCCCTGGGGGAAACCGACAGGGTGCTCGGCGAGGCCCTCTGGCTGGACCCCACTCCCGGGATCGGGCCCGATGACCTGCGGCTTGGTCAGGGTTCCGCGGCATCAGGCCGGGCCACGGTGGAGGCCGTCCGGCATGCGGCCCTGATGGCCATGGGGGGGGCGGCGGATGCCCTGGTGACCCTGCCCATGGCCAAAGCCGCCGCCCACCTGGCTGGCTATGACATCCCCGGCCACACTGAGTTTCTCCGGGACCTCTCCGGAAGCGCCAACACCCGCATGGCCTTCGTGAGTCCCCAGCTGAACGTGGTGCTCCACACCGTCCACCAGAGCCTGCGTTCCGTCGTGGAGTCCCTCACGGCCGAAGGGGTGGCCGAGACGCTCATCTTCGCCACCGACCGGTTCATCCACCTCTCGGGGAAATCAGGGCTGCGGGTGGCCCTCTGCGCCTTGAATCCCCACGCCGGGGAGCAGGGTGCCTTCGGCGGAGAAGAAGCGCTGCTCGAGGAGGCCCTGGCCCAGGCCAGGGCCTCCTTCCTGGCCACCACCACGCAGCCTTCGGAGGCCTGCCCCTCCCCCCTGTTCTTTGGCCCGCTTCCCTCCGACAGCATCTTCCAGCGGGCCTCCAAGGGCGAATTCGACCTGGTGGTGGCCCTCTACCACGATCAGGGACTCATCCCCGTCAAGCTCCTCGAGCCGACCCGGGCGGTGAACCTGACCCTGGGGCTCCCCTTCATCCGCACCAGCCCGGACCACGGAACGGCCTTCGACAAGGCCGGAGGGTGGATCGCAGACTCCCGCAATTTCCTGGAGGCCGCGGCCCTGGCCGCGCGGCTGGCCAGGCGCTCCGGCCTGGATCTGCCGCCCTCCCACGGCGCATGAGGACGGATCGGTGGTTCGGACCTGGGCAGGACCGACCCTTCGATGCGGACGGTCTGATCCCGATGGCTCTGCCCAGGACGGCCCTGCCAATCCACGCCGGCAGGCCTCGCCAGCTCGAAGCCCACCTGACCCGACTACTCGCTGGGTCCACCGCTCTGGGTATGGAGGTCCCCTGGCTGACCGGGATCCAAACGGAGCTCGTGGCATGGCTGGCCATGCAGGTGCCTCGGACGGATGCGGCGCTGCGGCTGGTCCTCTACCCTGAAGGCGCCCGGCTCTCGGCCCGCCTGGAACCCCTTCTGACCGTGCCCCGGCCCTACCGTCTGAAGGCCCTCCCACACCCCCTGCAGGTGAGGCGACTGGAGGCCGCCATCGTGCACAAGGGCCTGGCGGGTCCCTGGAGCCAGAGCGTCCTGTCCGCCGCGCGGGCGGCGGGTGTCGAGGATGCCCTCCTGCTCTGGGATGACGGCACCCTGGCGGAAACGGCCATCGCCGCGGTGGCCCTTGAGATCGGCCAGAGCCTGATCATTCCACCCCCCCAGGGGCGGGTGGCGAGTCTGGCGGAGCGGCTGGAACTGCCAGACTGGGCCCGCTCGCGGGGCCTCCGCATCGAGGTTGCCAGCCTCCCCCTACCTGCGGTCCATGAAGGCCGCCTGTGGTGCCTGAATGCCCTGCGCGGCATCTGGCCGGCGGTCCTGCCCTGATATTCCGCCTACCGGGCTGTTGTAGGCTGGAGGCGGGAGGTGGCATGTCCACGGTGGCGGTGATCCTGGCGGCGGGGCTCGGAACCCGCATGAAATCTCGGCTTCCCAAAGTCCTCCATCCCATCCTCGGTGATCCTTCGCTGCTGTGGGTCCTCCGGGCCCTCCCCAGGGACCTCGGGGGAGCGGTCGTGGTGGTCCACCACGGGAAGGACCAAGTCGAAGCTGCCCTGGAAGCCTGGCGAAATGCGGGGCTCCTGCCCTGCCCCATCACGACCGTGGACCAGGGAGAACCCCTCGGCACCGGCCACGCCCTCCAGACCTGCATCCCCGAACTCGACCGGCTCAAGGCTGGCCAGGTGGTCGTCCTCTGCGGCGATGTTCCGCTCACGAAGGCGGGCACCGTGCTTCAGCTCTGCGCCGCCGAGGCGCTCTTGCTGGCCATGGACCTGGTGACGCCGGGAACCTACGGTCGCGTCCTCCAGCATCCGGACGGTCGCCTCTCCGGCCTGGTCGAGGCCAAGGACGCCACGCCCGAGCAGCTGGCCGTGCAACGGGTCAACGGCGGCGCCTATTCCCTGCCGTGGCCGGCCCTCCGCCGGGCGCTCCTCGGACTGACCAATGACAATGCGCAACGCGAGTACTACCTGACGGATGCCGTGGTGGCGGTGGCCCGTGAGATCCCGGTGCTGGTGGAGGTCTGCGACCCCGAAGAACTGGCGGGCATGAACTCGCGCCACGACCAGGCGGCGCTCCAGGCTGCGGCCCAGCGTCGCATCGAACGTTACTGGATGGCCGAGGGCGTCACCTTCCTTCATCCCGGCAGCACCCTGGTAGGACCTCGAGTCCAGCTCTCCCAGGATGTGATCCTGGAACCCGGCGTCCGCCTGGAGGGCGCCGTGGTCGTGGGAGAGGGCACCCGCATCGGCCAGGGTTCTGTGGTCGCGGATTCGATCCTGGGGCCGGGCGTGGAAGTCCGTCCCTACTGCGTCATCGAGCACGCCCGCGTGGGCGAGGGCTCCAAGGTCGGCCCCTTCGCGAGGCTGCGGGAAGGCACCGACCTGGCCGAGAAGGTCCACATCGGGAATTTTGTGGAGACCAAGAAGGCGAGGCTTCACGCAGGTGCCAAGGCCAACCACCTCGCCTACCTCGGAGACACCGAAGTGGGAGAGGGCACCAACATCGGCGCGGGGGTGATCACCTGCAACTACGATGGCGTGAACAAACACCGCACCCTCATCGGGCGGAACGTCTTCGTCGGATCAGACACTCAACTCGTGGCACCGCTGAGCATCGGAGACGGTGCCCTCATCGGGGCTGGCAGCACCATCACCAAGGATGTGCCCGCTGACGCGCTGGCCCTGAGCCGCACGGCCCAGACCTCCCGCGAGGGCTACGCCTCGAAGCTCAGGGCCCGGCAGAAGAAGGGGACTGGGTTAAGCTAATCCTTTAGGTTCGGAGCCCCATGATCCTGACTTTAGTCGACAAGGCCGGCGCAGGCGTGCTCAAGGCCACGGATACATTTGGCGATTTCGCAGTCCTGGCCGGCCGGACCTTCGCCGCCATCTTCAAGCGCCCCTTCGATGGCAAGAACCTGCTGAACCAGTTCCAATCCGTGGGGGTGAACTCGATTCCAGTGGTGGCCCTCACCAGCCTGGCCGTCAGCATGGTGTTCGCCGTGCAGCTCGCCTATGGCTTCAAGCAGTTCCAGGCCGAGGGGCTGGCTTCCCAGGTGGAAGGCCTGGCCATCATGCGCGAGTTGGCTCCGGTGATCACGGGGTTGATGCTGTCCGGCCGCGTCGGCTCCGCCATGGCCGCCGAGCTGGGCACCATGCAGGTCACCGAGCAGATCGACGCCCTCGAGTGCCTGGCCACGGACCCGATCCACTACCTGTTCGTGCCGCGGCTGCTGGCCTCCATGGTGATGGTCCCGATTCTCACGGTCGTGTCGATCTACATCGGGTACTGGGGCGGCTACCTCATCCTGGTCGGTGTCGAGGGCCAGAGCGCCTACGTCTACGGCAACGAGTTCTACAAGCTCCTGGCCTTCCGCGACCTCCGGATCGCCCTGTACAAGGCCTTCGTCTTCGGGATGATCATCGCGCTGGTCGGCTGCTGGAAGGGCTACCGGACCCACGGTGGCGCCGAGGGCGTGGGCAATGCTCCCACCAGCAGCGTGGTGACCAGTTCGCTGTGGATCCTGGTCTCGGATTTCTTCCTCACCAAGTTGCTGCTGGTCTGACGACATGGCCGTGATCGACGTCGTCAACCTCTCCAAGGCCTTCGGGCCCAAGGTCGTGCTGTCCAACGTGAACCTCCAGGTGGAGGAGGGCGAGAGCCTGGTGGTGCTGGGCGGGTCCGGCACGGGCAAAACCGTGCTGCTCCGCAACATCATGGGCCTGCTCACGCCGGACTCGGGCCATGTGGCCGTCGAGGGCAAGATCATCGCCCAACTCTCCCGGGATGAACTCTTCGAAGTCCGCCAGAGCATTGGCATGTGCTTCCAGATGGCGGCCCTGTTCGACTCCATGACGGTTTTCGAGAACGTGGCCTTTGGCCTCCGCCGCCACCACAAGATGCCCGAGGCCGAGATCCGGGCCCGGGTGGAGGAGTGCCTCTCCATGGTCGGCATGAAGGAGACCGAAAAACTGAAGCCTGCCGAGCTTTCTGGTGGCATGAAACGACGCGTGGGCTTTGCCCGGGCCATCGCCCTGAAGCCCAAGATCCTGCTCTTCGACGAGCCCACCACGGGGCTCGACCCCGTGATGACAGACGTCATCGGCCGCATCATCCTCGACCTCAAGCACGAGCTGGGCATCACCAGCATCACCATCACCCACGACCTCAAGTCCGCCTTCGAGATCGCCGACCGCATCGCCCTGCTCTTCCGGGGGGAGTGCATCGCCTGCGAGGCCCCCGCCGACTTCAAGGTCAATCCACACCCTGTCATCCAGCAGTTCCTTCGGGGGGATGCCGATGGTCCCTTCCTTCAGGATCCTCCCCCCCCCAAGCGCAAGAGCAAGGCTCAGGAGGCCCACTCATGAAGCTCGAAACCAAGGTCGGCCTCTTCTTCACCGGCGGCATCGTCCTGATGGCCGTGCTGATCTTCCGCACTGAGAAACTGGAATTCGGCGGGAAGCGCAATCAGAGCGAGCGCTTCACCTACTTCCAGCAGGTGGCTGGCCTCAACCTGCAGAGCGCCGTGCGCATCGCCGGCGTCAAGGTGGGGGATGTCCGCACCATCGCCCTGGAGGACGGCAAGGCCCGGGTGGTGCTGGGGCTCTCCAACGAGGTTCCGGTCTACGCCGATGCCGTCGTCTCCCTCGGTTCCATCGGCATCCTGGGTGAGAAGTTCATCGACCTCGACCCGGGCCACAGCGCCAAGGGCCCCTTTCCGGAAGGCAAGCCGCTGCCGAGCAAGGCGGGCGTCAGCCTCGACAACCTCATGGAGACGCTCTCCGAGATCGGCACCAATGTGAAGGGCGTGACCCAGGCCCTGAACCAGTCCATCGGCGGCGAGCAGGGCCGCCAGAAGCTCGACGAGATCGTGGACAACATCCGCGTGCTGACTGCCGAGTTCCGGTCCATGGCCCAGGAGAACCACGGGGCCATCAACCACACCATGGCCAACGTGGAGGCCCTCTCCTCCGACCTGCGCGACAAGCTGCCCAAGCTGGCCCAGCAGTTCGAGGCCGTGGGCAAGAACCTGAATGCCATCCTCGAGGAGAATCGGCCCGAACTGAAGGGCGTCGTGGGCGACGTGCGCAAGCTGGCCCAGAGCTTCCAGGGCACCGCGGACAACCTGAAGATCCTCACGGACCGCGTCAATAAAGGCGAGGGCACCATCGGCAAGCTGCTGAACGATGAGAGCACGGTCAAGAAGATCAACGAAGCCGTGGACAACGTCAACAACATGCTGGGTGGCTTCAACAAGATGGACTTCCGCCTGGACATGAACGCGGCCCAGTGGGAGAAGCGCAAGGACAGCCGCGTGGGGCTGGGCATCGAGATCGCCCCCCGTCCGGACTACTGGTATTCCCTCGGCTTCGCTTCCACGCCTGACGGCAAGCTCAGCGAGAGCTCCCGTCTGGTCACCCAGCTCGATCCGATCACGGGGCAGCCGGTCACCGTGGTGGAGAGGACCAAGACGGTCACGACAGACCAGGCTTTCACGGCTTCGGCCCAGTTCGCGAAGCGCCTCGGCCCCGCGATCTTCTCGGCCGGCATCGTGGAGAACAAAGGCGGCGGTGGTGTGGAGCTCCGCCTGCTGGATGACGACCGCCTCCGGTTCGGTGTCCTGGCTTATGACTTCACCAAGCGTGACGACAAGCCCAACCCCCGGTACCGCTTCACCAGCAGCTACCAGTTCTGGAAGGGTGCCTACATCCAGGCCGGCGTCCAGGACATCGGCAACAAGGACCTGCGCACGATCTTCTTCGGCGGCGGACTGCGCTGGAAGGATGACGATCTCAAAAAGATGGTGGGCCTCGCCGGAGCCGCCAAGTGAACGAGCTCCGCGTCCCCGCCCTCTCCGGCCTGCTGCCGGAAGAGCGGGGCCTCGCCTTCCTCATCGTCCGCCGCGGCCTCCCGCTCGCGCTCGCCGGGATCTCGTTCGTGACCGCGGCCATGCATGCCGCGGGGCGCGGGTGGTGGATGCTGGTGGGCGTCGGTGCCCTGGCGGCCGCCTGGCCCAGCTTCCTCCGTGGCCAGGCCTACCTGCGGAACCGGACGGCGATCATGCGCCAAGACAGCCTGTGGGCCAATGCCGTCCTTCCCCTGGCCCGGCGGCTGGGCCAGGAAGACGCCTGGATCCTCTCCTTCTGCGGCTACAACAACCAGCGCGTGCGCGCCGCCTTCGCCGGCCATCGGGCCCGCAGGCCCCTGATCCTCCTGCCCCACTGCATCCAGATGTCCCGCTGCAAGGCGGGAATCCTCGATGACCTCCAGGCCTGCTACGACTGCGGCCTGTGCCCCGTGGGCGACTACATGAACGCGGCCCTGCTGAACCGCTGGGAGGGCCGCATCACCAACCGCAGCCACAAGGCCTACCGCGAAGCCCGGGAGTACCGCCCCGACCTGGTCGTGGCCGTGAGCTGCACCGACCGCCTCCTCAAGGGGCTGACCAAGCTGCCGGAGATCCCCTGCTACGTCATTCCGCTGGCCCTGCCCCACGGCATGTGCGTCGACACGGATTTCAGTGTGCCCCACCTCTTCGCGGCCATGGAGATCCTGGTGGAGCCCCGCCGGCCATCCGGGGAGATCCAGGTGCTGCGGCCCGAAGGCATCGCATGACGGAGAGCCGTTTCCCCGTCCGCCGCTTCTTCGAGATGGTCCTTGGCCCCGGGGCCATGCCATACCTGCTGCACCTGCGCCCCCTGGAATGGCCGATCATGTCTGCCCACTTCCTGCTCGGCACCCTCCTGGCCGCAGGGTGGACCTTGAGCGCCAGCCCCACACTCCTCGGATGGTTCGTCTTCGTGGCCCTCATGAACGGCGGGACACTGGCCATCAACAGTGCCTTCGACCAGGACGAGGGGGACATCGGCTATCTGAAGTCGCCACCCAAGCCCCCCAGGCATCTGGCGGTCTTCGCATCTTGGCTGCTGGGGGCTTCGGCCCTCCTCGGGTTCCTGCTCCCCCTGCCCTTCGCGCTCATCAACCTGGGGTGTGTGGTGATGAGTGTGCTGTATTCAGTGCCCCCGCCGCGCCTGAAAGCCCGCGCAGGCTGGGACCTGCTCATCAACTGCGTCGGATTCGGCCTGCTGACCCCCCTGGCGGGCTGGGCCCTGACCGGGCGCCCCTTTACTCGCCCCATCTTGCTGGCTTCCCTAGGATTCGCGTTCCTGTTCGCCACCCTCTACCCCATGACCCAGATCTACCAGGTCGCCGAGGACAGCCGCCGCGGTGACCGCACTCTGGTCATCCAGGTGGGGATTGGACGCAGCCTGGCCCTGGCCCTGCTCGCCGCCCTGCTCGCCCACGGGTTCTTCCTGGCCGGGATCCTGACCCTGGGGGGCGATCCACAGTTCCTCATCCCATCCCTGGTGGGCTGGTCGGCCGTCCTTCTGCCCTGGTTGCGCGGCTGGCGCACCTGGACCGATCGGCAGCATGAAGCGGGCATGTACTGGGGCCTCGCGGCCTGGGCCACCACTGACCTCAGCCTTCTTGCGCTCTTGTGGCCATGATCTCTTGAGTTGGGGACCTCCCGATCCGATAGACTGGGAAGAAGTGATGACAATCGAAATCTTCCGGAGTCAGCATGGTGGTCGGCAGGCTGGGGAAATGGAGAACGGGTACCTGGTTCCTGCTGGGGTTGGCCTTGAGCGCGGCCCCTCCCGGGGCTTCCGCGCGACTGTCCCTGAAATCTGCTTCCGCCCTGGTGCTCGACCAGAGCACAGGCCAGGCTCTGGTGGAGAAGCAGGCTGCCGCCGTGGTGCCCATCGCCTCGCTGACCAAGCTGATGACAGCCATGGTGCTGCTCGACGCGCACCTTGATCCTGGCGAGCTGCTCACCATCACCAGCGATGACAAGGATTCCCTCCGCCACAGCCGTTCGCGGCTGCCCGTGGGCACCCGCCTCCCGCGGGAACAGGCCCTCTTGTTGGCGCTGCTGGCCTCCGAGAACCGTGCAGCCCATGCGCTGGGACGCACCTACCCCGGTGGCCTGGCCAGCTTCGTCAAGGCCATGAACGCCAAGGCCCGGGAGCTTGGCCTCAGCGGCGCCCACTTCGAGGATCCCTCGGGGCTTTCCAGTGGCAACGTGGCCACGGCCTGGGACTTGGCGCGAATCATTCAGGCGGCCTACCGCTATCCAGAAATCCGTGACTTCAGCACCCGCCCCGAGACCACCATCCAGGCGGGGCGGCGCAGCATCCAGTTCCCGAACACCAATGCCCTTGTTCGCAACCCCCGATGGAACATCGGCCTGTCCAAGACCGGCTACATCGAGGAAGCGGGCCGTTGCCTTGTCATGCAGGCCATGCTGGCCAACCGGCCCGTGCTGGTCATCCTGCTGGATTCCTGGGGCAAGTACACCCGCCTGGGGGATGCCAACCGCATCAAGCAGTGGCTGGAAACCCGCTCGGGATCGAAGGGCTGACCCGCCGGTGCTGACCCCGGGTGTCCCGATCCCCTTCCCGCTCCGCTGGGGTTTCTCCACCCGACAGGATGCACCGGAAACCCTGCCGGAACCGCGCCTGCGCCAGGTGCATCGCTGCGGCGTGGTGGAGGCGCCGGACGCCCTGGTCGAGGCGGATGGCCTCTGGACCTCCCGTGTCGGTGTCCGCATCGGCGTGAGGGTGGCGGACTGCGTGCCGGTGTTGCTGGCCGGGCCGTTGGCCGACGGCACGCCCTGGGTCGCGGCCCTCCATGCGGGTTGGCGCGGGGCCACCGGATATGGGGATCCCGACCCCGGTGGGGGCATCCTGCGTCGGGGCGTGGCCAGATATCGCGTCCTGGGCGGAAATCCCCAGGATCTGGCCTGGGCTTGCGGACCGGCCATCCAGGCCTGCCACTTCGAAGTGGGTCCCGAGGTCATCGAGGCCGCGCGCCGGGACCCGTCATGGCGGGAAGGCCTGCAGGCCATAGGACCTGGTGGCAAGGCGCACCTGGACCTGCACGGCTTGCTAAAGGCGCAGGCCCTGGACCTGGGCATGGACCCGGCCAAGGACGGCAGCGTGGGGCTCTGCACTATGTGCCGGCCCGACCTGCTCTATTCCTACCGCCGGGGCGACACCACCGGCCGCCAGTGGGGATGGATCGAGATCGGCTAACCTGGGTGCTGCCTCGCTCCTGAAGACCGAGGACCGACGCACGAGGATGGCCATGCTCAACATCACCGACATCCGGATCACCAAGGTGGAAGGCGACGACAAGCTGAAGGCCTTTGCCGCCCTGGTGATCGAGGACTCCTTCCTGGTGGGGGACCTCCGCGTGGTGGAGGGGGAGGACGGCTACTTCGTGGCCATGCCCAGCCGGCGCAAGCGCGACGGAAGCTTCAAGGACATCGCCTACCCCCTGAACAACACGCTGCGCGAGGTGATCGAGGAGAAAGTCCTGCTCGCCTACGAGGCTGCCACCGGGCATCGCGCCTTGAGCCGCATCGAGCGGGACGAGACGGCCCAAGTGCGCCCCGACCTGCTGAGCGTCGAAGAGTTCGGCTTCACACCCAAGACCAATCCCTGAAGCCCAATCCCCAGGGCTTGGGCAGGACGCGGACCCGCGCTATGCTTGCCTTTCCGCCTGGGGAGTAGCCAAGTGGTAAGGCAGCAGGTTTTGATCCTGCGTACCGAGGGTTCGAATCCTTCCTCCCCAACGCAAAGGGCCGCCGATAGGCGGCCTTTCGCGTTGGGAGCGGTTAAGGGGTCGAAATCTTGGATTGGCGCAGATGGAGCCAGCCCTCAAAGCTGGAAACTCAGCAGCTTGTCGCCGGTCAGATCCACGACCTCGGTCCTGGCGCCCTTGGGCCCGCGGACGGTGATGGTGTGCCGGCCCGTAGCCAACCGGATGGGGCTGCTGCCATCGCTTTCGGTCCCGGTGTCCACACCATCCACGAAGACCTTACCGGACCCGGGGTAGGTATTGACGGTGAGGGTGGCCAGCCCAGGTGAGGTGAGGGTCGTCGTCTGGCCTGCGGTCACCGAGACGGCCCGGGTGTCCTTGTAGAAGTGGCGGGCGCTGCTCAGTTCCAGCTGATGGGTGCCAGGGGGCAGGGGCAGCTTGGCGCCTGGGCTGAGCTCGCCCAGGTCCTTGCCGGCCACCTTCACGCGCACGCTGAAACCTCCGGACAGCTTGATGGCCCCAGGTTCATGCGGATTCAGGGGCGGCTCTTGCCGGGTCTCGGCCGTGGTGGCCTCCTTGAGCTCGAAGACCCGGCCCCCAGGGACTTCGCCGAGGCCGAAGTCCGAGGCATGTCCCTGCGTCTCCTTGGTGAGGGTCAGGCGGTGGGGTTGCCCCTGGTTCCACCGGACGGTGAGCGGCGTCACACCCTCCAGCGGCTTCTCATCCATGACCACCGTCGCTCCCCGGGGCATCGAGTCGATCAGCTCATGGCTGATGACGGGCTGGAGGGGGAAGGCTCCCGGGGCTTCCCCGGACTTGATCTCATAGGTGACGGGGGCATGCCCCTTGAGCTCGAGCCGGAGCTTGTCACCGGCGACCAGGGGCTGGTTCATGGGCGTGGTGCCCACGGCCAGGTCGTTCACATAGACCTTGGCACCCGAGGGTTGAGAGTCGATCTGGAGCCGCGTGCCCTTGGGCCCCCTGAGGAAGAACCAGCCCAGGCCCACCGCGACCACCAGCGCAAGGGCAGCGACCCAGGGCCATCCAGGCGACCGGTGCTCGGGCCGCGCCACGACCATGGTCTCGTCAAAGGAGGTGGAGACGATTTCCGGCAACGTGGGCTCTCCGCTCATCCGCAGGAGGCCCAGGACCTCCCGCCGATCCTCCTTGCCCAGTTCCACCGCGGCATCGAGCAGCTCCCGCGCGAAGGCCGAGCAGGTGGGATGGCGATCCTCCGGCCGCTTCGCCAGCACCCGGTCGAACACTCGGCGCCAGCCATCGGGCAGGAGGCCGAGGACCGGAGGCTGGATCTCTACCGGAGGTTCGTTCACGATGCGGTAGAGGATGGTGTTGATGGACGCGCCGGGGAACGGTGACTGTCCGCTCATCAGCTCGAAGACCAGTACCCCGAAGCTGAAGATGTCGGACCGGTTGTCGACCGTGCCTTCCTTGATCTGCTCGGGACTGGCATAGCTCGGCGTGCCGAGAAAGATTCCCGTCTGCGTGAGGCTCGCATCCTCCCGCTTGGCGATGCCGAAATCCATGAGCTTCGGCCGCCCTTCCTCACTGACCATCACGTTCCCGGGTTTCACATCCCGGTGGACGATGGCCTTGGCATGGGCATGGTCCAGCGCTTCAGCCAAACCGACGATGATTCGAAACTTCTCTTTCATGGTCAGGGCGGGTCCGGATTTCATGATCCCGTCCAGGGGACGGCCCGCCACATACTCCATGGCCAGAAAGGGACCATGGCCCTCCACTTCGCCCACATCGTAGATGGCCACGATGCCCGGGTGGTTCAGGAGGCCGGACACCTCCGCCTCCCGCTGGAACCGGGCCAGGTATTCCTGCTGGTCGGCCTCCGTCCGCACGGCGTCCAGCTTCATGAGCTTGATGGCGACCTTCCGCTTGATCCGGGGGTCCTCGGCCAGGACCACGCTCCCCATGGCTCCCGAACCGAGCAGGCGCAGGACCTGGTAGCGACCGATCATTCTGGGGAAGTTGAGGTTGTCGAGGTCGCCCATGTCGCCATCCTACCCAACCCATCGGAGATGCGGCGGTAGATTGTTAGGTTTTTCATGGATTTTCCAAGAACTCCTGACACAATAAAGCAGGCTCATTGACCGGGGCTGTGGAGGGTCTATTCCGTGATGGAAGTCGTCAAATCCGTCGTACTTGTTACCTACTTCACGCTCCTCTCCATCCTGAGCGTCTACGGGGCGCACCGCCTCTGGATGCTGCTGCTCTACTACCGCCACAAGAACGACGTGCCCCAGCCCCAGGGCGACGAGGGCTATCTCCCGATGGTCACGGTGCAGCTGGCCGTGTTCAATGAGATGAACGTCATCGAGCGGCTCATGGACTACGTCGTCAAGATGGACTGGCCCAAGGAGAAGCTCGAAATCCAGGTGCTGGACGATTCCACCGATGACACCGTGAAGGTGGCCAGCGCCGTCGTGGATCGTTACAAGGCCCTGGGCTTCGACATCCATTACCTCCACCGGACGGACCGCACGGGCTTCAAGGCCGGTGCCTTGTCCGAAGGTCTCAAGGTCGCCAAGGGTGAATTGGTGGCCATGTTCGACGCCGACTTCCTCCCCACGGAGGATTTCCTCCGCAAGGCCGTTCCTCATTTCGCCGATGGCAAGGTGGCCTTCGTCCAGGGCTGCTGGGCCCACCTCAACCGCGAGTTCTCCCTGCTCACCCAGGTCCAGGCCATCCTGCTGGACGGCCACTTCGTCTTCGAGCACACGGCCCGGAACCGGTCCAAGGCCTTCTTCAACTTCAGCGGCACCGCCGGCATGTGGCGCGTGGCTGCCATCGCGGATGCAGGCGGCTGGGAGCACGACACCATCACCGAGGATGCCGATCTCTCCTACCGCGCCCAGTTGAAGGGGTGGAAGGGCGTCTACCTCAAGGACCTCGTCGTCCCGGCCGAACTGCCCGTGGAAGTGAACGCCTTCAAGAGCCAGCAGCATCGCTGGGCCAAGGGCAACGCCCAGGTCATCCGCAAGCTCATGAAGACCATCTGGAAGTCCAACGAGAGCCTGCACACCAAGCTGGAGTGCTGGTTCCACCTCACGGCCAACTGCAACTACATGCTGATGGTGGTCCTCTCCGTCATCATGGTGCCCGCCATGATCTTCCGGGCTGGCACACCCATCCATATCCTGCTGCTGACCGATGGCCCCTTCTTCCTGCTCAATGCAGTGAGCGTGGGCCTCTACTTCGGACTCTCCCAGAAGGAGCTGACCGACAACACCGGCTGGAAGTCCCGGCTGAAGTACATTCCTGGGCTCATGGGTCTGGGCATCGGCCTCGCTCTGAACCAGGCCAAGGCCGTGCTGGAGGGCTTCTTTACCGACGACAAGGAGTTCAAGCGCACCCCCAAGTACGGCGTGGATGCCCAGGGCAACACCGTCACCAAGCGAGCCTACAAGGTGCCCAAGAGCCTCATGACCTTCCTGGAGCTGGGTTTCGCCATCTACTACTTCGGCGCGGTGCTGGTGGCCATCTACATCCGCAAGTGGGCCTCCGTGCCCTTCCTCTGGCTGTTCTTCAGCGGCTTCTCCTACATGAGCATCCTCTCCCTGGCTGACGTGAAGCTGTTCCGTCGCCTGGCCATGGATGAGCCCGCCGACGACGCCCAGAGCGCCTCGAACTTCGTTCAGTAGCTGCTTCGTCCGATAAGGGACCATGGCTCGTCCAGCGGCCCGCCCCGGATCCTCCCGCCCCCGCGCTGCCGCCCTGCGGTACCGGCCGGAGGCGCCGTTCCAGGATGCCGCACCCCGGCTCGTCGCCAAGGGGCAGGGCTTGCTGGCCGAGCGCATCCTGGAACTGGCAAAGCAGCACGGTGTGTCGATCACCAAAGATCCGGACCTGCTGGCCGCCCTCGAACCTCTGGACCTGGACCGCCTCATCCCGCCGGACCTGTTCCAGGCTGTGGCCGTGCTGTTGGCTGCGCTGTACCGTGCCAACCGTCAGGCTTCCGGAGCGTCATCGTGACTCGGGCCTCCGGCGCTCGCCCGCACCCCTTGGCATCGCCCGTCCTATCCTCCCTTCGCTCTGCTACGGTCGGAGTGTGATCGACCTCCACTGCCACACGCTCCATTCCGATGGCACCGACACCCCGGAGAGCTTGGCTCTGCTCGGCGAGTCGGCCCGCCTGTCGGCCCTCTGCCTCACGGACCACGACACCCTGGGGGGAATCCCCAGGTTCCTGGCCATGCAGTCCCAGGTGAAGGTGCGCCTTCTGGTGGGCACCGAGCTCAGTTGCCGCTTCCTCGGGCAGTCGCTGCATGTCCTGGGACTGCTGGTGGATCCCGGTGATGCCGTCTTCGAGGCCCGGCTGGAGGAGCTCCGCGGGCGCCGCGAGGACCGGAACCGGCGCATGCTCCTGCGCCTGGCGGAGCTGGGCTGCCCCATCACCATCGAGGATGTCCAGGCCCATGCGGACACCCCCCTGCTCTCCCGGGTCCATTTCGCCAAGGCCCTGGCCGCCCGGGGCTTCGTCCGGCGGGCACCGGAGGCCTTCGAGCGACTCATCGGGGATGACTGCCCCGGCTTCGTACCCCGGGAGGAACTGAGCCCCACCGAGGCTGCCCGCTGGATCCGCGAGGCCGGCGGCGTGCCCGTGGTCGCACATCCCGGCCGCTTCATCGGCGGCGGCTTCCGCTGGGACGATGCCATGGCGGATCTGCAACGGCAGGGCCTCGAAGGCCTGGAGGGGTTCTACGGCGAATACCGCGCCTCCGAGCAAAAATACTTCGTGGCCCTGGCGGCCCGGCTCGGCATGGTCGTCACCGGCGGCAGCGACTACCACGGGGCCAACAAGCCGGGCCTGCGCCTGGGCCGTGGCCGTGGGGGCCTGCAGGTTCCGGACGACCTCCTCGATCGACTGGAAACCCAGCAAAAATTTGGCAGTTACCACTAACTGTCGATAGGCTGGGAAGGCCGAGGCGTTCATGTCCAAACGGATCCTCCTGGTGGAGGACGACCCCATCAATGTGAAGTTCATCCAGACCGTGCTCACCAAGAAGGGTGGGTATGAAGTCCTGGTATCGGAGGAGGTGGATGAGATCCTCCACCTGGCCCATGAGGCCGATCTCGCAGCCATCATCATGGACGTGAGCCTTTCCCGCTCCAGCTACGAAGGCCGCAAGGTGGACGGCATCTTCATCACGCAGCTGTTGAAGAAGGACGAGATCACCCGACACATCCCGGTCCTGCTGGCCACGGCCCACGCCATGTTCGGTGACCGGGAGAAGTATCTCGAACTGACCGGGGCCGAAGGCTACATCGCCAAGCCGATCCACGACCCCTCCACCTTGATCACGGCCGTCAAGGCCGTCATCGAGCCCTGACATGGCCCTGAAAGCGCCGCCCATAGCCGCTTTCCGGCTGCTGCTCGAATATGACGGAAGCCGCTTCCAGGGCTGGCAGCGGCAGGGCGCCAAGCAATCGCGGGAGGGCGTCCGCACCGTGGCGGGCAGTCTGGAGCATGCCCTCCACGAGGCGGGCCAGCACCTGGTGTACCTGGGAGGCGCCGGCCGCACTGACGCCGGCGTCCATGCCCTCGGCCAGGTCGCCCATCTCCACCTGGAGGCCAAGGGGGCGCCCCGTCCCGGAGAGCTGAGGCGCATCCTGGACACCGCCCTGCCCCAGGACATCGCCGTCCGCGACGTGCGCACCTGTCCGCCCCGCTTCCATGCCCGCCATGACGCCGTCGACCGCACTTACCTGTACCAGATCAGCCGCCGGCGCAGCGCCTTCGGCAAGCCCTGGATCTGGTGGGTGAAACGCAACCTGGATCTCGATCGCCTCGGCCGCGCCTGGACCGCCTTCGAGGGCGACCAGGATGTGGCCGCCTTCGCCGACCTGGACGCTGAAGAGGATGGCCATGCCCGCCTCCTCCGCTGCGAGGTGACTGAGGTGGGCGCCCTGGTCCTGCTGCGGGTCCGGGCCACGCACTTCTTCCGCCGGCAGGTGCGCCGCATGGTCGGCGCCTCCGTGGCCTGCGCCCTGGGCGAGGAGGAACCCCGCCGGGTGCTGGAGGATCTGCGGAACCCCACCGAAGCGGCCAACCTCTTTTGGGGCGCCAAGGCCGCGCCGTCCTCGGGCCTGTTCCTGGAGGCCGTCCGCTACTCTGGGGACCCCGAGCCCGGACCGACGAGGCCCACCCTCTTCATTCCCTGAGGTCGTTCCGATGCTCACCCGCGACGAAGCCTGGCAGCTGCTCTGTGACTGGACACCCTCAGAGAAGCTGCGCACCCACGCCCGGGCCGTGGAGCTGGTGATGCGGGACCTCGCCGCTGGCCTGGGCCAGGACGTGGAACGCTTCGGACTGGCGGGCCTGCTGCATGATGCGGACTACGATTCGTGGCCGAGCGAGCATCCTCACCGCATCGTCGCCTGGCTGCGGGAAAGAGGGGACGAGGACCTGGCCCACGCCATCAGCGCCCACTACACACGGTGGGGCGTCCCCCACGACAGCCTGCTGGACAAGGCCCTGCTGGCCTCGGACGAGATCACCGGGTTCCTCATGGCCTGCGCCCTGGTGCGCCCCACCCGCACCGAGGGGCTGGAGCCGAAGAGCGTGAAGAAGAAGCTCAAGGACAAGGCCTTCGCGGCGGGCGTGGACCGCTTCGAGGTCGCAGAAGGCATGCGAATGCTGATCGAGGCTGTGGGCGGAACCGAGGACGAGCACCTCGCCCGCATCATAGCCGTGCTGCATGAGCATCGGGCAGAGTTGGGACTCAACGGCTGACGAAGGTTTCCCCTACCACCTCCGCGACCCGTTTGCGGCGCAGGATGAGTGTGCGGAGGTACTCCTGCTTATCCAGGATAGCCCTTCGGCGCTGGGCCGCGTCCGGCTGGAGCTTGGGTCCTTCGACCGCATCGGAAAGCTGGTCGAGGTCGACGCGAACCCTCGCTTCCGCCGCGGCCACGCGGATGACCCGGATCTCCCGGCGGGTGGCCGGGGCGCCCCAGTTGTTCTCGGTCCAGAGGGGCTCAGCCGAGGCCTCGGCGAGTAGGACCCGCTCCCGGCCATCGGATCCGGGGCGGCGCTCGAAGCGCACCCTCAGCGCGGCCCCGTCCCGGTTGTCCCCTCCGGCCACGGGGAAGAGATCCGCCCGGTACATGCGGTCCTGGTTGCTGATGAAGTTGCCCAGCGAGTAGGCCACCAGGGCCCTCCGGCCGCCGGATTCCAGCACCTCCACGGGCTGGAGCACGTGAGGGTGGTGCCCCAGGATCAGGTCGCAGCCAGCTTCCACCAGGGCCCGGGCGATGTCCTTCTGACGCCGGGTGGGTGTGTGCTGGTACTCGTTGCCCCAATGGAGGCTCACCACGACCAGGTCGGCCTGGCCCCTCGCTTCCCGGACCGCCAGCAGGGCCGGTTCGAGGTCCAGGGGACGCACCCAGGGCTCCGAGGCGCGGCGGTTCAGGTCGAGATTGAAGAGGTCCGTGAAGCCAAGGAAGGCCACCTTGATGCCCTGGTGTTCCAGGATCTGGAGCCGCTCCGCCTGGGCCCGGTCCTCGCCGCTGCCGATGGCCACCAGCCGCTCGGCTCGCAGGCGCTCCAGAGTCTCCCTCACCCCTTTGGATCCCTGATCAAAGGCATGGTTGTTCGCGGTTGCGAGCACGGTGAAACCGCTGGCCCGCAGCGCGGCGGGCAGCGTCTCCGGCGCGTTGAACTGGAAGGGCACGCCGGGTCGTCCGGTCTGCGGGGCGATGGGCGTTTCCAGGTTGGCAAAGGCCAGATCCGCCCCCTGGAACAGCGGGATCAGGTCGGCCCAGAGAGAGGGGAAGCCATTGGGATCCAGCTCGGCGGCGCGTTTCACGTCCTGGTGCATGAGGATGTCGCCCACGGCCACCACCGTGAGGCTGACCGGGGGCGGGGGCGGGGCTTCCGCCCTCCGCGAGCGGCAACCCATCAGGCCGAGCCCCAGCAGAAGCGCGGCGCCGAGGTGGAGCTGGCGCATCAGGCCCACTCCTCCGGACCGTAGTAGACCTCCACCGGCAGCCCCGGCAGCCGGCCGCGGAGGCTCGCAGCGATGGCGTCCATCTCGAGGTGCCAGAGGGGCCGCGCGTCTGGTTCTGGAGTGGGGCGGGCCACTGTGTAGAGCTGCACGGCCTGCAACTGGCCGCCATTGACGAGGATATGCTCCAGCCTGCCGCAGTAGGCCTCTAGCTCGGCCTCGCTGGGCCCCTGCCCCTTCCAGTCGAGGAACAGGGTCTGGATGACGATCGGCCAGCGGCGGGCCGTGGCCAGCAGGTTGTCCAGGATGCGCTGGAAGGGGACCTGACTCCGGCAGATCTCGCGGTAGAAGCCCTCGGAGCCTGCGTCCAGCTTGGCCCAGACCTCGCCCTGGTGGGCCATGAGGGTCTCCAGGCCAGCCACCACATCCGGCGCCTGGAGGCGGCTGGAATCCGTGATCAGAACGAGCTTCACCAAGTCCAGCCCCCGCTGGTCCTTCAGCCGAGCGATCCGCTGCACCACCCCCGCGAACTCCCGGGCGGTGGTGGGCTCGCCATCCCCGCTGAAGGCGATGTCGTTGAGCCGGCGTTGCTCGGGACGCGCGGAGTCGAAGGGCGGGATCTGGTAGAGCTCGCCGCTGGTGGCCAGATCGAGCAGCAGGCCCAGTTCGTCCACGAGCAGATCCAAGTCCAAATCCCTGCGCTTGGGCGGCGTGAGTCGATCCACCTCGCAGTAGACGCAGTCGAAATTGCAGACCTTGTCCGGGTTGAGGTTGACGCCGAGGCTCACCCCCCGGCTCCGGCGCGAGATCACCGGGTAGCAGTAGTCGAAATCCCGCCACACGCGCCGATGATCCAGGTGGGCCTTGATGAGATCTGTCATGCCACCAGAATACGCGATTCAGGAGGCATCCACCCGCAACCCGGGAGTTCAAGCCTGCTTTAGGGCCGCCGCCTGGACCATGTCCGGCTTCCAGAGAATGGGCTCCGGCCGGAGGGCCTCGTCCACCGCCACCATGACGAATTCGCCGCTGGTGACATCGCGGCGCAGGTCCGTCACCGGCTCGTAGACCTGCACGTTGATCCGGAGCGTCATGCTCGAAGTCCCCTGCTGGGCGATGACCGCGAAGAACTCGATGATCTCCCCGGCCCGCACGGGGCTGTGGAAGCGAAGCTCGGACACCTTCAGCGTAAGGAAGCGCTGGTTGCGGGACAGCAGCGACGCCGTGATGCCAGCCACCTTGTCCATGCGGGCCATCATGTCCCCGCCGAACATCGCCTCGTTCAGGGCGATGTCCATGTTCAGGACCATCTCGCGGGAAATGAGCATTTCAAAATCATGAACCACGAAGACCACGAAGACCACGAAGAAAGGAGGTGATTACCGCTCCCCTTCGTGGTCTTCCTGTCTTCGTGGTTAGAGTTTTATCTCATTTATTTCAGCCGCTCGGCCAGGGCCTTGCCCATGTCGGCGGGGCTCTGAACGACGGTGATGCCCGCGGCGGTGAGGGCCTTCATCTTCTCGGCGGCGGTGCCCTTGCCCCCGGAGATGATGGCGCCGGCGTGGCCCATGCGGCGGCCCGGAGGGGCCGTCTGGCCGGCGATGAAGGCCACCACGGGCTTGGTGACGTACTCCTTCACGAACTCCGCGGCCTCCTCCTCGGCGCTGCCGCCGATCTCGCCGATCATGATGATGGCGTGGGTGTCCGGGTCGTCCTGGAACAGGCGCAGGGCATCGATGTGGCTGGTGCCGTTGACCGGATCGCCGCCGATGCCGATGCAGGTGCTCTGGCCGATGCCCAGGGCGGTGAGCTGGCCCACGGCCTCATAGGTCAGGGTGCCGGAGCGGCTGACCACGCCCACGTGGCCCTGCTTGTGGATGCGGCCGGGCATGATGCCGATCTTGGCCAGGCCGGGGCTGATGATGCCGGGGCAGTTGGGGCCGATGAGGCGGCTCTTGGGGTAGTCGGGGAGCACGCGCTTGACCTTCACCATGTCGAGGACGGGGATGCCCTCGGTGATGCAGACGATGAGCTCGATGCCCGCTTCCAGGGCCTCGAGGATGGCGTCCGCCGCGCCCACGGGGGGCACGAAGATCATGGTGGCGTTGGCGCCCGTCTTGGCGACGGCGTCCTTGACGGTGTTGAAGACGGGGAAACCCTCGATCTCGGTCCCGCCCTTGCCGGGGGTCACGCCGCCGACCACGTTGGTGCCGTAGTCGCGCGAGCCCTTGGCGTGGAAGAGCCCTTCGCGGCCCGTGATGCCCTGGACGATCAATTTGGTGTGGTTGCCCACGAGAACAGCCATGTCATACCTCGTAAAAATGGATTCGGTCGGGTTCCGTGGAGGGGCTACTTGATGGAGGCGACCACCTTTTCGGCGGCATCCTTCAGGTCGGCGGCGACGATGAGGTTCAGGCCGCTCTCGGCCAGGATCTTCTTGCCCTCTTCGACGTTGGTGCCCTCGAGCCGGACGACCACCGGCACCTGGATGCCAATCTCCTTCGCGGCGTTCACGATGCCCGCGGCAACCACGTCACAGCGCATGATGCCGCCGAAGATGTTCACCAGCACGGCCTTCACGGCGGGATCCTGCAGGATGATCCGGAAGGCGTTCTTCACGGCATCCTCGGTGGCTCCACCGCCGACATCCAGGAAGTTGGCCGGGGACCCGCCGTGGTACTTGATGATGTCCATCGTGCCCATGGCCAGGCCCGCGCCGTTCACCATGCAGCCGATCTGGCCGTCCAGCTTGATGAAGTTCAGGTTGAACTTGCTGGCGGCGATCTCCTCCTCGGCCTCTTCGTTGAGGTCGCGGAAGGCCAGGATGTCCGGGTGGCGGAAGAGGGCGTTGTCGTCGAAGCCGATCTTGGCATCCAGGGCGGTGACCTCGCCGGTCTTGGTGATCACCAGGGGGTTGATCTCCACCATGGAGCAGTCCTTCTCCATGAAGAGCCTGTAGAGGTTCTGGAGGAAGACCACGCCCTGCTTGAAGGTATCGCCTTCGAGGCCCAGGGCGAAGGCCACCTGGCGGGCCTGGAAGCCGCTGAGGCCCAGGGCCGGATCCACGGCCACCTTGACGATCTTCTCGGGGGTCTTCTCCGCGACCTCCTCGATTTCGACGCCGCCCTCAGTGGAGGCCAGGATGGTCACCCGGCTGGAGCCGCGGTCCACCAGGAAGCTCAGGTAGAGCTCACGGGCGATGTCCACGGGCTTGGAGATGAACACGGTGTGGACCTTGCGGCCCTCGGCGCCGGTCTGCTTGGTGACCAGCTGCATGCCGAAGATGGCCTTGAACAGGTCGGCGGCCTTGTCGGGGTCGTTCGCGAACTTCACGCCCCCGCCCTTGCCCCGGCCACCGGCGTGGATCTGAGCCTTCACCACGCTGGCCCCACCATATTCCTTGGTGATCATGCGGGCCTCTTCCGCGTCCTGGGCGACCTTGCCATCCGGCGTGGCAACCTTGTAAAGCCGAAGCAGTTCCTTGGCTTGGTATTCGTGGATGTTCATGCTGTCTCCAGGAAGGGTCGATCAACAGTTTACAGGCTGGATGCCCAAGCCCGAACCCCGAAGGCTGTGACCCGTGGCATCCTTTGAAGCTGGGGAAATACCGCCATGGCCCAATTGGATCGTCTGCTCACCCAGGTCATCACGAAGGCAGGCAGTCGCCTGGAGGTGAAGGCCGACAAGAAGCCCCGCCTGGAACTGAAATCGGGGGAGGCCATCGACCTCCTGCCGAATCCACTGCCGACCGTGATGGTCGACGTGCTGGCGGGAGACGTGGTTCCCGCGGAACTGAAGGCGGCCTGGCAGAAGGATGGCCAGGCTGAGTTCGACTACGACCTTTCCGGGCAGTCCTTCCGCATCCGCCTCAGCCGGTACATGGACCTGCCGCAGATCCAGGCTGAGCACCAGGGGCCTTCGCGAACGCCACCCGCCCCAGCCCCCAGGCCCGCCGCCGCCGTGGAGGTGTCGGCCGCCCCGAGGTCGGTTACACCAGCCCCGGTCGCCACGCCCCGGCCCCCGAAAGCCGAGCCCGCGTCCCGGAAATCCCACACTCACCCGCTGGCGGAGAAACTCTTCGCGGCCTTGGTGGAGAGGCAGGGATCCGACCTGCACTGCACCACCCATGAGCCCCCCCTCGTCCGCATCCATGGGGACATGAAGGAACTGGAGGGCTTCGAACGGATGGACCCGGCCGTCCTCCTGGAAATGATGGAAGCCCTGGCCACCCCCGCCATCTGGCAGCGCTTCGAGGAACACCACGATGCCGACTTCGCCTACGGGTACGAGGCCGGTGGCTGCCGGCTCCGGGTCAACTACTTCCGCGACCGGGTCGGCCCGGGCCTGGTCTGCCGCGTGATCCCCAACCAGCTCCCGGACCCCGACAAGCTGGGCCTGTCGGACCCCGTGCGCCGGCTGGCCACCCTGTCCAAGGGACTCGTGCTGGTCACCGGTCCCACCGGGAGCGGCAAGTCCACCACCCTGGCGGCCATCGTGGACCTGGCCAACCAGAAGCGAAGGGACCACATCCTGACCATCGAGGATCCCATCGAGTTCGTGCATCCCCGCAAGGGGTGCCTGGTGAACCAGCGGGAGGTGGGCACCCACACGGACAGCTTCAAGAGCGGGCTGCGCGCGGCCCTCCGCGAAGATCCCGATGTGGTGCTGGTGGGCGAGATGCGCGACCTGGAGACCATCGCCATCGCCCTGGAGACGGCCGCCACTGGGCACCTGGTCTTCGGCACCCTGCATACCAGCAGCGCCATCGGCACCATCGACCGCATCGTGGACCAGTTCCCCTCGGACCGGCAGCAGCAGATCCGCGTCATGCTCGCGGACGCCTTGAAATGCGTGGTCAGCCAAGTCCTGCTGAAGAGGATCGGCGGTGGCCGGGTGGCAGCCCTGGAAACCCTCTTCGTCACCCCCGCCATCGCGAACCTCATGCGGGAGGGAAAGAACTTCCAGATTCCCAGCGCCATGCAGACCGGGCGCAGCTATGGCCAGCGGCTCATGAATGACGCCCTGATCGAGCTGATCCAGGGGCGCAAGGTGGAGCCCATGGAGGCCTACCTCAAATGTCCCGACAAGGAGACCTTCATCGCCGCCTGCAAGCGGGCCGGCATCCCCTTCGACCTGCGGCTGGGCGAAGCGGAGGGTTGACCCCCTACATGCTCCGCGACAGCAGGGCCTCGGGAATCTCCCGCAGCAGCTCGCCGGTGGCGGAATCCCCCTGGAGCCCCGCCACGTGGGCCACCGCATTGCCCGAGGCCCTCATGGCAAGCTGCCGGGTCTCGGCCAAGGCGTCGTGCTTCTCGATGAGGGCGCGGAGCTTGACCTCCTCCCCCTCGGGAATGGGCACCTCCTCGCCCCGGTCCCAGATGGTGCGGATGAGCGGCCGGACTTCATCCGGCGCGGTCTCCAGCAGGGTGAGCATGGGCAGGGTGAGCTTGCCCTCCCGCAGGTCGCTGAAGGCCGGCTTGCCCAGCTGGGCGCTGGTGGCGGTGTAGTCCAGCAGGTCGTCGATGAGCTGGAAGGCGCGACCGACTTCCAGCCCATAGCCGCGCATGGCCCGGCAGTCGGCCTCGCTCCGGCCCGTGAGTACGGCCCCAGTCTCGGTGCAGCCGCTGAACAGGAGGGCGGTCTTCCGCTCCTGGATGTCGAAGTAGTCCTTCCGGCTGGTATCGAGCTTGAAGAGCACGTCGTTCTGGATGAGCTCACCCTCGATCATGCGGGTGGTCACTTCCACGAAAATCTCCATCATCCGCCAGTTGCGGCAGGCGATGGCCTCGCCCATGGCCACCAGGTAGAGCACATCGCCGAAGAGCACGGTCAGGGTGTTGCCCCAGAGGCGGTTGAGGGTCGGCATGCCCCTGCGCAACTGGGCGTGGTCGATGACATCGTCATGCACCAGTGTCGCCGTGTGGATCAGCTCGAACACCGCCCCGAACCGGACATCGTCGTCGTTCTGCACACCGCAGAACCGCGAGGAGAGGAGCACCAGGGCCGGTCGCAGGCGCTTGCCCTGCCCTCCGCGCACGTGATCCGCCAACTTCTGGACCACCTCGACGTCGCTCTGCAGGATGCGCTGCAGCTCCGCCTCCACGCCCGCCAGCTTGGGGGCGATGGGAAGGAAGTAGTGGGCGAGGTCCAGCCGTGACATCCGCTCAGCCGCGGTAGTTGGTGAACTGGAGGTCCAAGCCCTGGTCGTCCTTCTTGAACAGGGCGATGACTTCCTGCAGGTCATCCCGACTCTTGCCGCTCACCCGCAGCTGGTCGCCCTGGATGCTGGCCTGCACCTTGATCTTGGAGTCCTTGATGGCCTTGATGAGCCCCTTGGCCTTCTCCACCGGAATGCCCTGCTGGATGGTGACCTCCTGGCGGACGCTGCCTTTCGCCGCGGGTTCCAGCTTCCCGTAGGTCATGCTCCGGATGCTGACGCCGCGCTTGTGCAGCTTGGTCTGCAGCACGTCGATCACGGCTTTCAGCTTCACCTCGTCGTCACTGTTGAGGACGAGCACCTTGTCATCCTTCAGCTCGATCTTGGAGACGGAGCCCTTGAAGTCGTAGCGCTGGCCGATCTCCTTCATCGCCTGGGAGACGGCGTTCTTGACCTCGTCCAGGTCCACCTTGCACACGACATCGAAGGAACATTCGCTGGCCATGGGGCGCTCCTCATCTGAATCCAGCCCCCAGACTAGCGCCTCGCCTGCACTTAGGAAAAGGCGGGGACAGGATCGCGGGATGAAAAGATGGGTCGGCGGGACTGATGGACGGCAGGAGTCCGCTTGAATTCCGTCAATCCATTCCGCGCTTTTCGATCGGGGCCTCAAGCATCCCCCGCAGATCGGGCCAGCCGTCCCAGAGGCTGAGGAACTGGAAGGCCGACAGGACCAGGGCATGGTGGATCGCGCCCTGCCGCATGAGAGCCTGCCATTCCGACCATGAGCACGCCCAGACCTGGAGTTCCTCGGCGGGATCCAGCTCGAGGTCCCCGGCCGGGTCGCAGTCCAGCGCCAGGAAGGTGTGGCAGCGGTTGTTCTGGGTGGCGGGATTGGGCGTGCAGGAGCCCAGGGCGACCCACTGGCCCGAGGTGAAGCCCGTCTCCTCCCGCAGTTCCCGCCGCGCGGCTTCTTCAGGGCACTCGCCCGCATCGCAGCCGCCACCTGGGATTTCCAGGGTGGCCTCGTCGATCCCATGGCGGAACTGCTCGACCACGAGCAGCTCGCCCGCCCGCGTGAAGGCCACCACGTTCACCCAGTCAGGGCCCTGGAGGCGGTAGAAGGCGTGCTCCCGGCCGGTGTGGGGGCTCCGGCGGTGGGCCACGATCTGCCTGAAGAGCCGCGAATCCTGCCGCACGCTCTCCGACTCCTGCACCCAGGGCGCCCCTGGATCGAACCCTTCGGGTTGGCGATGGAGCAGCCGCATTTAGGAGCGCCTCCAAGCAATGGGTGGGGGCTGCACTGGGGCGCCAGCCGAGGGAGGCAAGGAAGGCGACGAAGGCCTTGGTGGTTCCAAGGACGAGGAGCCTGACGCCGCATCCCGACGGCTGCCGCCCCAGCCCGAAGGGTTGATGGCAAAGGGCTCCCATGCTGCGTCACCGGGCTTGAACGGTGAACCCGCACCGCCCTGCGCCCGATTCCTTGCCTGGAAACCCTTTGACATCAATGCAGCCCCTATCGATTGCTTGGAGACGCTCCTAATACCTCGGCACCGAAGGGTCCATCCGGCTGTAGGCGTCGATGCCGCCGGCGAGGTGGGCCAGGTCCGAGAAGCCCACGCCCTGGAGGAATCGCAGGGCCTGCAGGCTGCGCATGCCGTGATGACAGTACGCGGCCAGGGGCCGGTTCGGATCGAGCTCCCCGACCCGGTGCACCAGCTCGCCCAGGGGGATGAGCACCGCCCCGGGAAGGCGGGCCCAGTCGTGCTCCCACTGCTCCCGCACATCGAGGATCTGCACGAAGGCAGGATCCAGCGCCTTGAAGGCGGCCGGATGCAGGTTCGGGCCAGCCTCAAACACGGGAGAGCCCCTCCCGGTTCAGGACCCGGCTGCAGAGGTGGTGGGTGATGATGTCGAGCGCCGTGCGGTTTTCCACGCCCGTGGGGACGATCAGGTCGGCCCACCGCTTGCTGGGTTCGACGAACTCGAGGTGCATGGGCCGCACGCTGTTCTCGTACTGGTCCATGACGCTCTCCAGGCTCCGCCCCCGCTCGCGGGTGTCTCGCCGGATGCGGCGAAGGATGCGGATATCGGCGTCCGTATCCACGAAGATCTTCACGTCCAGCAGCTCCCGGAGTTCCTGCAGCGCGAAGAGCAGCAGGCCTTCCAGGATGACGACCTGGCCCGGCGGAATCGGCTCCTCCCAGCCCGTGCGGTCCGACAGGGTGAAGTCGTACCTGGGCTTGCGGATGGGTTCCCCCCGGTGCAGCGCAGACAGGTGCGCGGCCATCAGCTCCAGGTCGAAGGCGTGGGGATGGTCCCAGTTCACGGGCCTGCCGTCGAAGCGGCCCTTCACCACCTCCAGCGGCGCGTAGTAGGCGTCCATGTCCTGCAGCATCGCGGCGACCCCCTGGTCCCGCAGCCGCTTGACCAGTTCAGCCGCCACGGAGGTCTTGCCGCTTCCGGACCCCCCCACGATGCCCACCAGCATCGGCCTGTCCGTCATGACACCCCCCTTAGGTTCCATGTTAGGGGCCCTTAGGGAAGAACCAGCGTTTTTCTGGTTGTTCCCGAGGGTCATCGCCGACTGGAGGAACGGGTGGCCTTCGCAGGACGGCCTACTTCAAGCCGGCCCCGTGCTCTGCTATGGTTCGGACCATGCGCCACCGCCGTCTCGCCCCTGCCCTGGCCCTCCTGCTGCTGGCCGCGGGATGCAGCTCTGAGGATCCCAGGCTGCCAGCCAACCTCTACGAGGAGGCCCGGAAGCTCAACCTCGAGGGCCGGAGCCTGGAGGCCCGGGCCATGATGAAGCAGCTCACCGAGCGCTACCCCGAATCCGAGGCCGCCCAGCAGGCCAAGCGCGACCTCTACCTCATCGAGGCCTTCGTGAACCGGGACATCGCCGACCGCCAGAAACAGGTCCGCGCGGCCATGAAGCGGCTCACCGACGCCCTGATCCGCTACCGCGCCAAGCGCAGCGAGTACCCGGCGGCCCTGGGCGAATTGGTCCCTGAATACCTCGACCAGCTGCCTGAAGCCCCCTGGGGGCACCCCTTCCTCTACCGGCCCTATGTCACCCGCCCCATCGAAGAACTCCAGGTCAAGCGGGGACCCGCGCGGCAGCGGTTCAACACCAAGCTCGATGGCTACTATCTGGCCTGCCTGGGGACCGACCTCCAGCCCGGAGGTGAGGGCATGGCCGCCGACATCCTCATCAAAGATGGAACCCTGCTGAGCGAGAGTGCCTTCCCCCCCATTCCGCAGCCGCAACCGGTACGCTGAGGTTCCAGTCGGCCTTGTGGCCATCTGCGCACTTCGCGCGCAGATGGCAACCTGCTTCGCAGGTTGCGGGAAGAATGATCGGCTTGGAACGGCTGCCACCCACCCAAGGCTGCGCGCCTGCGCGCAGCGATCAAAATGCGGCCGAAAGGCCGCATTTTGCCGGTGTCGCCTCAATGCAACGAGCTACTTTACTCCCCAGTCCAGGATCACCTTCCCCGACTGCCCGCTGCGCATGGCGTCGAAGCCCTTCTGGAAGTCGTCGATGCCGAAGTGGTGGGTGATGACGGGGGTGATGTCCAGGCCGCTCTGGACCATGGCGGCCATCTTGTACCAGGTCTCGAACATCTCCCGGCCGTAGATGCCCTTCAGGATCAGTCCCTTGAAGATCACCTGGCTCCAGTCCACGGCGCAGTCACCGGGCAGGATGCCCAGCAGGGCGATGCGGCCTCCGTGGTGCATGGCCTCGAGCATGGATTCGAAGGCGTTGCGGTTGCCGCTCATCTCCAGGCCCACGTCGAAGCCTTCGGTCATGCCCAGGTCCTTCATGACCTCGGGCAGGCCCTTCTTCATGGGGTTCACGGCCACGGTGGCGCCCATCTTCCGGGCCAGGTCAAGCCGGTACTCATTCACGTCCGTGATGACCACGTGGCGGGCCCCCACGTGCTTGGCGATGGCCACGGCCATGATGCCGATGGGGCCGGCGCCGGTGATCAGCACATCCTCGCCCACCAGGTCGAAGCTGAGGGCCGTATGGGCGGCATTGCCATAGGGATCGAAGATGGCGGCCACGTCATCGGGCACGTTGTCCGGCACCTTGAAGACATTGAAGGCGGGGATGGAGAGGTACTCCGCGAAGGAACCCGTGCGGTTCACCCCCACGCCGAAGGTGTTGCGGCAGAGGTGGCGCTTGCCCGCGCGGCAATTGCGGCAGTGGCCGCAGGTGATGTGCCCCTCGCCGCTGACGCGGTCACCGGGCTGGTAGCCCTCCACCTCGGCGCCCACCGCCTCGATGACCCCAAAGTACTCGTGGCCCACCACCATGGGCACGGGAATGGTCTTCTGGGCCCACTCGTCCCAGTTGTAGATGTGCACGTCGGTGCCGCAGATGGCGCTCTTGTGGATGCGGATCAGCACATCGTTGGGTCCCACTTCCGGCATGGGGGCCTCCCCCATCCAGATGCCTTCCTCGCGCTTGGTCTTCAACAGGGCTCGCATGCGGACCTCCAACCGGACCATTTCATCATCAACTTCAAGAGGGACCAACTTTCCCATTCGCGCCTTGACGATCCGTGAACTTGGCCGATAAGGTTCAGGCAGGCAAACCATGACCCTTTCCTTCCAGCGGCCCAACCGCAATACCAATCGGCTCCCTCGCGCGGATCGCGCGTGGGCCGGCAAGGGTCTCTCCTAAGATTCCTGACACCCCGGACCACCCCGATTCGCGACAGCGGATCGGGGTTTCCCCTTTGTGGAGCTCCCATGTGCGGCATCGTCGGCATCCTCAACCTCGATCCGGTCAAGTCCCCCGTGGCCGATCTGCGCCGACAGGCGCTCGCCATGGCCCGCAAGATCCGCCACCGGGGCCCGGACTGGAGCGGCATCTTCAGCGACGAGCACGCGATCCTGGTCCACGAGCGCCTCTCCATCGTGGACGTGGAGCACGGGGCCCAGCCGCTGATCGACACCCTCCAGGGCACGGTGCTGGCGGTCAACGGCGAGATCTACAACCACCAGGAGCTGAGGCACGGGCTGCGGGAGGCGCACGACTTCCAGACCCTCTCGGACTGCGAGGTGATCCTCTACCTCTACGACGAGCTCAAGCCCCGTGATTTCCTCAACCGGATGAACGGGATCTTCGCCTTCGTGCTCTACGATCCCAAGCGGGAGACCTACCTCATAGCCCGGGATCCCATCGGCGTCATCCCCCTCTACGTGGGCTGGGATCGCCACGACCACCTCTACGTCGCCTCCGAGATGAAGGCCCTGGTGGGCCACTGCGACCGCATTCGCGAGGTGCCGCCAGGCCACTTCTTCCTGGGCCACGAGGCCGACAAGGGCTTTCAGCGCTATTACGAGCCCGACTGGGCAGCCCCGGGCCACGTCCCCGCGGAGCCCTACGACCCCGTCAGGCTCCGCGCCGCCCTGGAGGCCGCCGTACGGCGCCAGCTCATGTGCGACGTGCCCTACGGCGTCCTCATCTCCGGCGGCGTGGACTCCTCGCTCGTCTCGGCGATCGCCGCCCAGTATCGGGAAGGCCGCGTGGAGGAAGGCGGCTCCTCCCCGGCCTGGTGGCCCCGCATCCACTCCTTCGCCATCGGCCTGAAGGGCGCGCCGGACCTGGCTCCCGCCCGGCTGGTGGCCGACCACATCGGGGCCATCCACCACGAGACCCACTTCACCGTGCAGGAGGGCCTGGACGCCCTCTCCGATGTCATCTACCACGTCGAGACCTTCGACGTGACCACCCTCCGGGCTTCGACGCCCATGTACCTCCTCATGCGGAAGATCCGGGCCATGGGCATCAAGATGGTGCTGTCCGGCGAGGGCGCGGACGAGATCTTCGGCGGCTACCTCTACTTCCACAAGGCCCCGGATGGGCCGGAGCTGCACTTCGAGACCGTGCGCAAGCTCCAGAAGCTGCACCTCTATGATTGCGCCCGGGCCAACAAGTCCAGCGCCGCCTGGGGCGTCGAAGCCCGGGTCCCCTTCCTCGACCGGGAGTTCCTGGACGTGGCCATGCGCATGGATCCCTCCATGAAGCTGCCGCGCAATGCCGCCCGCCCGCGCCCCATCGAGAAGTTCCCCCTGCGCCAGGCCTTTGCTGGCTTCATCCCCGACGAGGTGCTCTGGCGCCAGAAGGAGCAGTTCTCCGATGGCGTCGGCTACGCCTGGATCAATGCCCTCAAGGCCACGGCGGAGCGGGAGATCAGCGACGGCATGATGGCCGGAGCGGCGGAACGGTTCCCGGTGAAGACTCCGGAGACCAAGGAGGCCTACTTCTACCGGCAGCTCTTCGAGCACCACTTCCCCAGCGCCACGGCCGTGAACTGCGTGCCCTTTGAGCGCAGCGTGGCCTGCAGCACCGAAACAGCCCTGCGCTGGGACGCCTCCTTCGCCAAGCTGACCGACCCTTCCGGCCGGGCCGTCATGGATGTCCACGACCAGGGCTACCAGTCCCCCGGCAAGGCGTGAGGCGCGGGCGGAGCCGCGCTATCATGCCCCACACCGGATAGGACCCATGCCCCGACCCTTCGAAAAGCGCCACTTCCGCCGCGTCCCCATCGCCTACGAGGTGAAGCTGATCGTGGAGGACCGGATGATCAGCTTCCCTTCGGCCATCGACCTCAGCCTGGGGGGCATCCTGGTGGACGGGCGCAGCCCGCTGCCCGTGGGCACCAGCTGTGGCGTGGCCATCCTGCTCGGGGCCGGGAAGCCGGGCAACCGGATCGTGACCCGGGGCATGGTGGTGAGGGCGGATGACCGGGGCATCGCCATCGCCTTTTCCAAGGCCCTCGAGCCCGGGAGCCTGGAGTCGCTCAAGGAACTCATCCATTCCCTGGATCCAGGTGCGGAGGAACCCAGCGCACCGCCCGAATCCCTCGCCGAACCGCGCCCTGGACTGCGGAACCCCTAGGTGGTTGAACCGTGGAGATGAAGATGCCGGCCCCCGAGACGTCCCTGGCCCACCTGCTGGACCGGATCAAGCCCGGTTCCTCCCGGCACGCCCCCATCGTGGAAGGCTGGGAGCCCCCGACCTTCGAGGACTACGAGGCCATCCGCCTCTGGCTGAGGGAATCCGTGATGAGCGCCACCCTGTTCGAGCGGTACCCCGACGGCCGCTGGACCATCCAGCTCCTCCTGAAGGAGCAGAATCCCGGCACCTACCGGTACATCTTGCTCTGAACCAGATGCGGCCCATGCTCTCCCAGCCCGGCACCACCCTCTTCCGCATGCTGGCCCTGGCCGGGTTGGCGGGAGTCGGGGCCCTGTTGTCCAACGCCCTGCAGCCGCCCTCCCGCCGCCTGCCCTGGTCGGGCTTCCGCCAGCCCGGCCCGACCGCACCTCCCGCGAAGGTCGCGCCGCCTGGGCCGCCGCTGGCTGTGGAAGCCGTCCAGCCGCCGGGCCCGACCCGGCCCACCAGCCCGGCGGTCCCTCCCGTTCCCAGGCCAAGCGTCAAAGCGACCCCACCGCCAGCCGTTCCAGCCAGCCCCATCCGGGAGATCAGCGGCCAGGAGGCCTGGCGGGCTTTCCAGGACGGTCATGCCTTCCTCGATGCCCGTCGCAGCGGGGAGTATGCGGCCGGCCATGTGGCCGGGGCCTGGTGCGCCCCGGTGTGGGAGGCGGATCTGGAGGATCGGCTCCTCGCCTTCAAGGCCGCCCGGCGACCCGGTCCCGAAGATCCCATCGTCATCTACTGCAGCGGTGGGGACTGCCGGGACTCCCACCTCCTCGCGGAACGACTCCTGAGGGAAGGCTACTTCCACCTGCTCATCTATCGGGATGGCTTCCCAGACTGGGTGGCGCAGAAGCACCCCGTGGAGAAAGGCCAGCCATGAGGGCCTGGCTGCGTCATCCCAGAGTGGCCTTGGCCGCCCGCCTCGTTCTTGGCCTGGTCTTCGTCGCGGCGGCCCTGCCCAAGCTCGCCGACCCGCCGGGCTTCGCCAAGGCCATCTGGGCCTACGGGCTGATCCCAGCCTGGGGCCTCCACCCCCTGGCCCTCGTGTTGCCCTGGCTGGAGCTGTTCTGTGGTCTGGCCCTCTGCCTGGGATTCTGGGTCCGGGCCGCGGCCCTGTGGACCGGGGCCCTGCTCCTCTCCTTCTGCCTGGCCCTGGGCTTCAACCTGGCCCGCCGCCATCCCGTGGACTGCGGGTGCTTCGGCGCCTCCGCCCCCAAGACGGAGGCCGAGCGCCTCGCCGACATGCGGTGGCTGCTCCTGCGCGACGCGGGATTACTCCTACTGGTCGCCCAACTGCTCGCGACGACTCGGACGAACCAGACGGCCAGCAGGCACCGGGGCAAAGAAAAAGGAACTGGGAAATAAGCGGAGGAGAGCGGATATACGGAGGAAAGCGGAGGAAAAGAGGCTGGCGACCCCTGCCCTTCTCCGCTCTCCTCAACCCCTCAGCTTTCCTCCGCTTATTGAATTCCTTTCCAAGCCTACTGAATGACGCCCAGCTCGCGTCCCACCTTGGTGAAGGCGGCGATGGCGTGATCCAGGTCGGCGCGGGTGTGGGCGGCGCTCATCTGGGTGCGGATGCGGGCCAGGCCCTTGGGCACCACGGGGAAGAAGAAGCCGATGACATAGACGCCCTCGTCCAGCAGGCGCTTGGCGAACTCCTGGGCCAGGGGGGCCTCGTAGAGCATCACGGGCACGATGGGGTGCTCGCCGGGCAGCAGCTTGAAGCCGGCCTTCTCCATGCCCGCGCGGAAGTAGCGGGCGTTCTCATGCACCTGCTTGATGAGGCCCTGGCTGTTCTTGAGCAGGTCCAGCACCTTCAGGGTGGCGGCCACGATGGTGGGCGCCACGGAGTTGGAGAACAGGTAGGGCCGGGCCTTCTGGCGCAGCCAGTCGATGGCCACCTGCTTGCCCGCGATGTAGCCGCCAGAGGCGCCGCCCAGGGCCTTGCCGAAGGTGCCAGTCATGAAGTCGATGCGGCCCATGACCCCGCAGTGCTCGTGGGTGCCCCGGCCGTTCACGCCCATGAAGCCCACCGCGTGGCTGTCGTCCACCATCACCATGGCGCCGAACTTCTCGGCCAGATCGCAGATCTCGCCGAGCTTCGCGATGTACCCGTCCATGCTGAAGACGCCATCGGTGACCACCAGCTTGAAGCGGGCGCCGGCCTCGTCGGCGGCCTTGAGCTGGGCCTCCAGATCGGCCATGTCGGAGTTGGCATAGCGGAAGCGCTTGGCCTTGCAGAGGCGGATGCCGTCGATGATGGAGGCGTGGTTCAGCGCGTCACTGATGATGGCGTCCTCCTCCCCCAGCAGCCCTTCGAAGATGGCCCCGTTGGCGTCGAAGCAGCTGGAGTACAGCTGGGTGTCCTCGAAGCCCAGGAAGGCAGCCAGCTTCTGCTCCAGCTCCCGGTGGATGTCCTGGGTGCCGCAGATGAAACGCACCGA
The DNA here is from genome assembly GCA_016714685.1 of Candidatus Geothrix odensensis. Lineage (GTDB taxonomy): Bacteria > Acidobacteriota > Holophagae > Holophagales > Holophagaceae > Geothrix > Geothrix odensensis. The sequence goes on along the minus strand of JADKCH010000001.1, from coordinate 349,798 downwards.
GGCCATGCCAAAGCCGTGGGCGTCCATCACCTGCTTGGCGGCGGCGATCACCTCCGGGTGGTTGGCCAGGCCCAGGTAGTTGTTGGCGCACAGGCAGACCACGTCGCGCCCGTTGGCCTTCATCTGGGGCTGCTGGGGCGAGGTGATGACGCGCTCGGTCTTGAAGAGCCCGGCCTCCTTCAGCAGCTCGATCTCGCGGTTGAGGTGGGTCAGGTAGCCGGGATTCACGGGGATCTCCTATCATCATGAGGCTTGATAGGATACTCCGGGGTGGCGTGGCGGGCAGGCCGTTGCCGCATCCCTTTGCGAATCGGAAAGGAATCCCATGCGCGCGATCCTCCTCCCCGTCCTCCTGCTCACCCTGGCCTGCAGTTCCAAGCTGGAGCGCGGCAAGGCCGAGGATCTGATCCGCAAGGACTATCCGGTGGTGGTGCCGGTGACGGTGCCGGAGAGGGCCTCGGCGGAGAAGGGGTCTCCCACCCACCTGCGGCTCGCCACCCTGAAGGAGAACCTCGAGGCGAGCGGCTGGTTCACCTGCGAGCTCCGGACCGAGGGAGGGCAGGAGACCTTCCTGTTCCGCCTGAAGCCCGACGCCCCCAAGGCCATCAAGGCGGCCCCCAAGGGTGGCTTCGTCATGCCCGCGGCCGAGGCCGCCTTCGTCCGTGCCACGAAAATGGAGCCCACCCGCGAAGGCGCCCGCGTCACCTACGAGATCCGGCTGGAGAAGCCCACGGCCCAGTTCCCCCTCTTCCAGGCCCTGCACCAGGACGTGAAGGTGGGGCAGACCAAGCTCCGCCACGCCACCTTCGAGAAGCGCAAGGGGGCCTGGGTGTTGGCCAGCACTGACGAGGCCTTCCGCAAGGCGGAGTGACCGGCGTTACAGCCTCGTGGCTTGGGGGATCCCCCGGCGTCCAGTAGCCTTGAGAGCATCGAGGTTCCCTTGGATCACAGTCCCGCTTTCCGTCTGCGCCGGTTCCTGAACTGGTTTCCGCTCGGCCTGACCTATGCGGCCATGTACATGGGTCGCTACAACTTCAACATCGTGAAGAACGACATCGGCGCCTGGTACCACCTGGACAAGGCCGAGATGGGCCTCATCGCCTCCGCTGGCTTCTGGACCTACGGCCTGGCCGTGGCGTTGAACGGGCCCATCGCGGACCGCATCGGCGGCCGCAAGGCCATCCTGGTGGGCTCCCTCGGCGCGGCCCTGCTGAACCTGCTCATCGGGTTCATGTTCCTGAACGGCGACGCCTCGAAAGTTCTGGTGAGCATGAGCCTGCTCTGGAGCCTGAACATGTACTTCCAGAGCTTCGGGGCCCTCTCCGTGGTCAAGGTGAACAGCACCTGGTTCCATGTGAAGGAGCGCGGCGTCTTCGGCGGCATCTTCGGCATCATGATCAGCTCGGGCTACTTCCTGGCCACCACCATCGGCGCCTGGCTCCTGGCCAGCTCCCGCAGCTGGACGGTCATCTGGTTCGTGCCCGCCGCCGCCATGACCACGATGTTCGTCGTCGACTGGTTCCTGGTGCGCAACCGCCCCAGCCATGCGGGCCAGGCCGACTTCGACACCGGCGACGGTTCCAACGCCGCCTCCGCCGAGGACGCCCCCCTGCCCCTGCGCGAGCTCTTCCGCAAGGTCTTCCACAACCCGGTGATCGTGGCCCTGATCTTCGCGGAGTTCTGCACAGGTTTCGTGCGCCAGGGCGTGATGCTCTACTTCACGGAATACCTCCAGGAGATCTACCACCTGGGCAAGAAGGACCACCTCTTCTGGTGGACCGGGATCGCCTTCATGGGTGGCGGCATCCTGGGCGGCCTGGTGTGCGGCTGGATGAGCGACAAGCTCTTCCAGTCCCGCCGGCCGCCCGTGGCCTTCCTCTTCTACCTGGTGCAGGTGGTGATGCTGGCCCTGCTGGGCATGACGCTGGGCCAGGGCAGCACCGGGGGGCAGATCTGGGCGGTGATCCTGCTGGGTCTCACGGCCATGTTCATCTTCGGCGTCCACGGCATGCTCAGCGGCACGGCCAGCATGGACTTCGGGGGCCGCAAGGCCGCGGCCTCCGTGGCCGGCGCCCTGGACGGCATCCAGTACATCGGCTCGGGCCTCACGGGCTTCGGCCTGGGCTGGATCCTCAAGACCTACGGCTGGGACGGCGTGGCCGCCCACGGCCACCAGCCCGCCCACGCCTGGATCTGGGTGGGGTCCATCATCCCCTTCAGCCTCATCGGCGCCTACATCATGACCCGCATCTGGAACGCCAAGGCGGGCAGCAGCGCACACTGAAAAAGAAGTCGGTCCACAGATTTCACAGATTCACACAGATTTCCTTTTGCACTTGAATCTGTGAAATCTGTGGAATCTGTAGACTGAAACTTTTATTTGGCCAACTGATCGAAAGCCTGTTTCAGTCCGCCATGGATGGCCTGCACATCGGCCGGTTTCCAAAGCTTCTGGTCTTCGCGGACGAAGGTGGTCAGGTCGTTGCGGTTGTCGAAGCGGGCCACGGGCAGGTGGTAGACCTTCGTCTCGTAGCGATCGCCGACCGGCACGATGCGCTCCACGCGGATGGTGCCGGGGCGGTCGCTCTGCTCCATGAGCCAGGCCATGTCGTCGGTGCCGTACTGGCCCAGCATCACCTCCATGGGCACGCTGTGATGGAGGATGCTGCCCTGGCCGTCGGGTCGGCCCCGCTCGATGTTCTTCCGGCGGCTCTCGGTGGGATCCACCCAGACGTAGAGCACAGCCGCCTTCTCCAGGATGGCGGGCGACAGCGTCTGGAAGGCCGTGTCGTAGCCGTGGGGTGGGCAAAGCGGGAACGCCGAGCCGTGGGCGCCGCCCCGGGCGGCCTCGATGACGAGGGTTCGGCCGGCCTTGTCCTGGGCGTTCTGGCGGTTCAGCACGTCCAGCTCGGCCCGGCACTCGGTCTCCAGGGCCTCGGCCATGCGCACCCGGAGGCGGTGCGGGATGTCACCCAGGTATTCGTGCAGACCCACCTTGGCGTGGGCGGCGTCCAGCCGGTCGAAGAGGTGCTGGGCGGCGCTGGCCACCTCCACCTGGCGGCTGGCCATGAGGTTGGCGTGGTCCTCGTTCAGCAGCTCGATGAGCACGGCCCAGGTCCAGTTGTCCCGGAAGGGACGGCTGGGGCCGTGGTAGTAGGCGTAGCCCAGGCCGTTGGCCTTCAGCTCGTCGTCGATGCGGTGCATGAGGTGCACGTAGGGGTAGTCGTCCAGCTGCAGCGTGGGCCCCATGTGGAAGTCGTTCCGGCACTGGTCCGGGGTGAGGCTGGCCAGGTAGCGGCGCACCTCCGACTTGCCCGAGGCGGGCAGGCTGAAGAGCAGGATCGTGTCGAGCAGCTGGGTCATGGGGCTCCACCGTGCGAATCCTCAAGCATGCCATGAGTCCTCGATCCCGACCCGGTCTCGTGTTATGCCTGGAGCATGCGTGACCGCGAAATCGTCGAGCGCGTCCGGGACGCGACGGACCTGCTGGCCCTGGTGGGCTCGGCAGTGAAGCTGCGCAAGCAGGGCTCGGCCCATGTGGGCCTCTGCCCCTTCCATGCCGAGCGCAGCCCCAGCTTCCAGGTGGTGGCCAACCGGGGCTTCTACCACTGCTTCGGCTGCGGCAAGCATGGCGACGCCTTCGCCTGGCTCATGGAGCGCGAGGGCATGACCTTCCCCGAGGCGCTGGAGCAGCTGGCCCGGGCCGCGGGCATCGACTTGCCCCAGCGCCGCGAGCGGCCCTCCGCCGAGGTGGACCTGGAGACCCGCATGCGCTCGGCCCTGGACGCGGCCCAGGCCTTCTTCGAGGCCCAGCTCACCCGCCACGAGGGCGCCCGGACCTACCTCCGCGACCGCGGCTACGAAGGTCCCTTCCTGGCCGAGGCCGGCTTCGGCATGGCCCCCGATGCCTGGGATGCGCTGGTGAACCACCTGCGGGGGCTGAATTTCTCGGGCGAATTGCTGGAACAGGCGGGCCTGGCCAGCCGCAGCGAGCGGGGCACCCAGGTCGACTTCCTGCGCAACCGCCTCACCATCCCCATCCACGATGCCCGGGGCCGCGTGGTGGCCTTCGGCGGCCGCATCATGGGCGAAGGCCAGCCGAAATACCTGAACACCCGTGACACACCCCTCTTCCACAAGGGCGGCACCCTCTTCGGCTTCCACCGCGCCAAGGGCGCCATGAAGGACGGGGCCCTGGTGGTGGAAGGCTATTTCGACGTGCTGCAGCTGCACCAGCACGGCATCCACCAGGCCGTCGCGCCCCTGGGCACGGCCCTTACTGATGAGCACCTCAAGGCCCTGGGCCGCTTCACGCGCCGGGTCATCCTCTGCTTCGACGGCGACGCCGCCGGACGCCGGGCCATGGAGAAGGGGCTGCGCATGGCCCTGCCCCTGGGCTTCGAGGTGCGCCTGCTGGAGCTGCCCCAGGGCGAGGATCCCGACACCTGGTGCCTCAAGCTGGGCGGCGAGGCCTTCCGGGAACTGCTGCGCGCGGCGCCGGACTGGACCGCCTTCATGGTGGACCGGGCCATGGAGGGCAAGGACCTGCGCCGCATCACGGATCGGATGGGCGCCTTCAAGGACCTGCTGGACTTCCTGCCCTACCTGCCCCGCACCACGGAGAGCCGGGATCTCTTTGCCAGCCTGGCCCACCAGCTGCAGGTGCCCCTGCAGGAGCTGGACCGGGCCGTGAAGGGACGGTCCGTCCCCGCCCAGCCACTGGAGGCGGACGCTCCCGCCTCACCCGGACTGCCGGAACTGGATGACCTGATCCGCTCCCTGCTCCTGCTGAGCACCGCCGGCCAGTGGCGCCGGGTCCAGGAGGTCCCTCCCGCCTGGTGGGAGAGCCTGCAGGGCGCCCCCCTCCTCCAGGCCCTGCTGGATGCGGAAGGCGAGGTCAGCCTGCTGCCCGATGGCGCCGTGGCGGCCCTGCGCCACCTGGAGGCCCAGGCCAGCCGGCAGGATGAGGCGGGCCGGGATGCCGATTCCCTCTTCGCCCGGCTTGAGGGGCGCTACGTGGACCGGGAACTCCAGGCCAACAACCGCCTGCTCCAGGATCCCGCCACCATGGTGGATGCCGCCCTGATGCATCGGGTCATGGCCCGGCAGAACGACCTGCTGGCCCGCCAGAAGGAGCTCTCCCGCCGCCGGAGGGTTGCCCGCTGAGCCCGGCCCTTGCCTGAATTCCTGGATTCCGTATACTGAAAAGTTCCGGATTCGGCCGGTACATTGGCCGAACTCTGCATATCCCTCGGCCACCGGGTCCCCCGGTCCGACGTTCGCAGCGCTCTTTGAGGTACGAATGGTTCCGACGCCGCACCTAGATACCTACTACACCCTGACCAAAGCCCTGATCTCCATCGGAAGGAAAAACGGATTCCTGCTGGTCGACCAGCTGAATGACTTCCTCCCCAACACCGCCTCCAGTCCTCTGGACCTGGAGACGGTCATGACTCTGTTCGCGCGGCTGGGTGTGGGCATCGGTGCCACGGAGGAGGAGGCCCAGGCCGCCCGCGAGGCCATCGAGCCCGAGTTCGTCCTGGTCGAAGGCGGCGGCAAGGCCGACAAGGATCTGGAAGTCGAGATCGACAGCCCGGACAGCGACAAGTTCAACGACCCGGTGCGCATGTACCTCAAGGAGATGGGCACGGTGCCCCTCCTCAAGCGCGAGGATGAGGTCGAGATCGCCAAGCGGATCGAGGTCGGGGTGCGCAGCGTCATGCGCGCCCTCTCCCGGTCCCGCCTGGCGGCCAGCCTGCTCATCGACATCGGCCGCATGCTGAAGGAGAACCCCGGCAAGATCCGGGAGGTCGTGGGCCTCTCCGACGAGGTGGACGACGATGAGGATGCCGAGAGCACCTCGGCCACCCAGCACGTGCACCACCAGTTCGAGAAGCTGCTGGTCTACGACCAGGCCCTGCAGGACCTGCTGGAGCTCAAGACGCAGGTGGATGCCGGCACCAAGACCCTGCCCAAGCGCCGCAAGCTCGACCGGGAGATCCTCCAGGCCCGGGGCCGCCTGTCCCGCCAGATCCGCAAGCTGGGCCTCAACAGCCTGGCCGTCACCCGCCTCATCGACCGCATCACCCACCAGCACAGCCAGGTGATGGCCGGCGAGCGCAAGTGCCGCGAGCTGCGCGACCGCCTGAAGAATCCGGCCTTCGCCAAGCTCAAGGACAAATACAAGGATGAGCTGGCCCACATCGAGAAGACCCTGGCCGACTTCTTCATCAAGTACGAGACCACCAGCGAGCAGTTCCACAAGGACTTCAACGGCCTCAAGGGCGCCGAGAGCATCAGCCGCGCCGCCAAGGCCGAACTGATCGAAGCCAACCTCCGGCTCGTGGTCTCCATCGCCAAGCGCTACACCAACCGCGGTCTGCAGTTCCTGGACCTCATCCAGGAGGGCAACATCGGGCTCATGAAGGCCGTGGACAAGTTCGAGTACAGCCGCGGCTTCAAGTTCTCCACCTACGCCACCTGGTGGATCCGGCAGGCCATCACCCGCGCCATCGCGGACCAGGCCCGCACCATCCGCATCCCCGTCCACATGATCGAGACCATCAACAAGCTCATCCGCACCCAGCGCGAGCTGGTGCAGAAGCTGGGCCGGGAACCCTCCAGCGAGGAGATCGCGCACGCCATGGACATGCCCGTGGGCAAGGTCCGCAAGGTGATGAAGATCGCCCAGGAGCCCATCTCCCTCGAGACGCCCATCGGCGAGGAGGAGGATTCCCATCTGGGGGATTTCATCGAGGACAAGACCGTGGTCTCCCCCGTGGAGCAGGTCGTGCAGCAGCGCCTCAAGGAGACCGTCCGCAACGTCCTCAACACCCTCAGCGAGCGCGAAGAGCGCGTCCTCCGCATGCGCTTCGGCGTGGGCGACGATGGCTCCGAGCACACGCTGGAGGAAGTGGGCAGCGAGTTCGCCGTCACCCGCGAGCGCATCCGCCAGATCGAGTCCAAGGCGCTGCGCAAGATCAGGCACCCGCGCTATTCCAAAACCCTCAAGGCGTTCCTGGGCTGACCAGCCTCGCATGAGACGAAAAGGCTCCGAGTGATCGGAGCTTTTTTTTGTTATTCTGCCCATGGAGCATGGATGCATTCCAATCGCAGCTTGAACAAGGACTCGGTGCTGGCCGCTTCGTAGGCGAAGCGGAAGGCGAATCCCCCGTCCGGGGCCCAGTGGGTCCCTCGTTCAACGCATTGCATTGGAGATTCATATGAGTCTGCACCCTCCCTTTCCCTCCATGCCCTTCATGGAGGCATTCACACCCCTGCTGCGCCTGTTCAAGGGCATGACACGCAAAGGCCCTGGCAGCGAAGCCTCGACGCTGCGCGCCCTGTCCCTGTGTCCCCTGCCGGTGCGGCCCGCCATCGCCGACCTCGGCTGTGGTTCCGGTGCCTCCACCCTGGTGCTTGCCCGGGCGCTCCAGCCACTGCGGGCGCCCATTCTGGCCCTGGATGCCGACGGAACGGCCCTGGATGACCTGTGGGAAGCCGCCCAGGCCCAGGGGCTGCTGCCGCTGGTGAGACCCCGTACGGGTGACATGGCGAATCCCGGCATCCCGGCGGGAAGTCTCGACCTCCTCTGGTCCGAAGGCGCCATCGCGCACATCGGCTGGGCCGAGGGGCTCCGCGTCTGGCGGGAGCTTCTCCGTCCCGGCGGGGTCATGGCCTTCACGGATGCCACCTGGTTCGAGGACAGCCCGCCTCCCGCCGCCCGCCAGGCCTGGGGCGACTGGTATCCCACCATGGGTACGGAGGAAGCCAACCTCCGGACCGCGCGGGGGCTCGGTCTGGAGGTGCTCGGCCACTTTCGGCTGCCCAGCCAAGACTGGTGGGACTACTTCGATCAGGTGGAGGCCCGTTGTCGCCTATGCGAGGAGCAGGAGGGCCTGGCGGAGACCATCGCGAGCATGAGGGCCGAGATGGACCTCTATCGCCGTGCAGGACACGCCTACGGCTACGTGTTCTACATCCTCCAGAAGGCCTGATCCCCTGCGTTGGAGCCGGCGGTGGCCCTGCCCTCTCGTGGGCCGCCGCCGTCCTCTCTGGTGATTCATGACCGAGGCGTGTGGCCGCAGGCCGCGGCGACCCGAAGGGCGAGACATTCCGCGCCGAGCCTGGGCCCTCCCGGATTGATACCGGACCATGCGAGCCAAAAAGCCCCGCCCCGGCGGGGCTTTTTTAGGTCATCCTTGGTCCATCGCTGCGGAGCCACCACTCGTGCTTTCCAAGGACCAGACGCTGGGCAAATACCAGATCCTGGACCGCCTCGGTTCGGGCGGCTTCGGAGCCGTCTACCTGGCCATGGACACCTGGGTGAACCGGAAGGTGGCCCTCAAGGTGCCGCACCAGCAGCAGGAGGAGATCGTCGACCTGCTGAAGGAACCCCGCATCATGGCGGGCCTGAAGCACCCCAACATCGTCGAGCTCATCACGGTCGAGCGGAAGAACGGCATCTTCTTCATGGTTCTCGAATACGTGGAGGGCGAGGGCCTGGATCGCCTCATCCGCCGCGAGCGCGCCCTTCCGCCCACCCGGGCCCTCGAGATCGGCCTCGACGTCTGCTGCGCCATCGCCTTCGCCCACGGCCACCAGATCCTCCACCGCGACCTGCGCCCCGCCAACATCCTGGTGAACCGGGACGGCGTCGCCAAGGTCACGGATTTCGGCACTTCCCGAGTACTTGAGATGCAGCACGTGCCCTACGCGCCCACCCGCATCGGCTCGCCCCCCTACATGGCGCCGGAGCACTTCCGGGGCCGGGCGGTGTTCCAGTCCGACCTCTGGTCCCTGGGCATCACCCTCTACGAGATGTTGACCGGCACGGTGCCCTTCTATGACGCCGATCCCCTGAAGATCGCCCAGGCCTTCACCACCCAGCAGATCGTCGCGCCGCACCTGCGCAATCCCATCGTGCCGAAGGCCTTCTCCGAGGTGGTCATGAAGGCCCTGGCCGTGAACCTCGGCGAGCGCTACCTCTCCGCCCAGGCCCTCCTGGAGGCCCTCCGCCGGCTCAAGGAGAACGTGGCCCGGGAGACCCGCCCCCTGGGCACGGCGGTGCTGTCCACCTCCACCTCCGGCCCCCACCCCACCCTGCGGGCGGCGACGCAGTCCCGGCTCTGCCGCTTCTGCTACCGGCAGCTGCCCCGCATGGCCATGAAGTGCCCCAACTGCGGCGAACCCGCCACATGACCTGGCCTTCCGCCAAAGACGCGGTGCGGCGGCTCTGGAGCAGACGGTGGGTGCGCCGCGTCTCCTACGCCCTGGTGGGCGGGGCCACCCTCGCCACCGTGACGCCCTGGATCGCCTCCCGGCCGGCCGTCCTGCGCTGGGTGGTGGGCCAGGCCGACGCGCTGGTGCGGGAGGAGACTGGCCTCCCCCTGGCCATCGGCCGCATCGAGCTCCATCCCGTGCTGGGCTCCCTGGTGCTCCACGACATCCAGGTGGGCGGGGACCTTCTGACCATCCGCCGGGTGGAAGCCCGCCTCGACCTGTGGTCCTTCCTGGGGCCCACCCGCCGCATCTACCGCATCCAGGTGGAGCGTCCCCACTTGCGCCTCACCGAGGCGGGCCTCGCCGCGATCAAGCTCAAAGAGCACCCGCCCCGGAAGGGCCCCCTGCCCCAGTTCCGGCTGGACAGCTTCAGCCTGACGGGCGGGCAGGTCGACGTGCCCGTGCCCCTGCGGGGAATCCCCGCCCTGACTTGCCTCTTCGAGGCGAAGGGCACGGGCCTGGGACCGAACCACCTGCGCGTCGAGCTGGCCGGGGCCCAGTTGGCCGTGAAGGGCCCCCAGGGCTGGGAGAAGGGCCGCCTGGACCTCAATGGCGAGGTCTCCGAACCCGCCCTGGTGCTCCACGAGGCCTACCTCCGGCTGGGCGACAGCCAGGCCCGCCTGATCGGCCGCTACGAACCGAAGACCCCCACCGCCACCGACCGGATGGAGGCCCGCCTCTCCGGGCTGGTGGACCTGGCGCAGGCCGGGCGCTGGGGCGGTGCCGCCAGGCCGCCCCTGTCCGGAAGCCTGGACCTCCTTGCCACGCTCAACGGCTCGCTGGCCCACCCCACCTGGACCTTCATGGCCGAGGGCCAGGATCTGCGCCCCAGCCTGGCCGCCTTCCTGCCTGGCAACCTGAACGCGAAAGGGAGCGGCACCCTCGACCAGGCCCGGCTGGACCACCTGCGGTGGACCTCGCCCCAGGGCAACCTCGACCTGCGGGGCACCTGGTCCCGCACCACCCCGATCCAGACCACCCTCCAGGGGCACGACCTCGACCTGGAAGCCCTTGGCAGCCTGCTCCGGCTTCCCGAAATCCGTGGCACCCGGGCCAATGTCCAGGCCCAGCTCAAGGGTCCCCAATCCAGGGTGATGCTCGGGCGCGCGGACCAGTGGCAGGCCAGCGTCCTGGTGGCCCTGACCCAGAACGGCCGGGAGGCCGGTGGCCTGGCTGCCAGCCTGGACCGGGGGCAAGCCACCCTGGATCACGTCAGACTCGATCTCGATGCCCTGAAGCTCGAGGGCCGGGGCTGGGCCACCCTGGATGCCCGGGGTCTGGGGCAGTTTGAAGGCGCAGGGGAAGCCGCCCTGGATGCGAACCAGGTGGGCCGCGCACTCCAGGCCTGGCAGATCGCCACCCTGGACATGGAGGGACAGACCACCGCCCAGGCGAAGGTGCGGTGGAGCCGTCCGGGTGGCCTGGAGGTGGACGGCACCGTCGGGGTGGACCACCCCCGCTGGCATGGAGCCCGGGCTGACGCCTTGTGGGCCCGGCGGGTCGAGATCCGCGGCTCCGACCTGCGGGTCAAGGACATCGAACTCACGAAGGACCAGGGCATCGGCGGCGGCGAGCTCTGGCTCACCTGGGCCGAGACCGCGCCCGGTCAACCGCAGATGGACATGTGCTACACCGCCCACCAGCTGCCAGTGGCCGAAGGCCTGCGGGCCGCCGACCTCAAGGACGAAGCCGGGCACGACCTCCCCATCACGGGCCAGGCCAGCGGTTGGGTGCGCCTCCATGGTCCCTACGCCAACCTGAGCATGTACGGATCAGCACAAGTCGATCAAGGCGAAGTTTACGGAGTCAAAGTTCCCGCAGCCTCCGGGGACTTCTCCATGGACATCGAGACCCTTCAGATGAAGCTGAAGGATGTCCGGGTGGCCGAGCACCCCCACCTCCTGGGCCACGGCGATGCCCCCCCGGAAGGCGACCTGGCCCTCCAGGGTCGAGCCGACATGGACTTCCAGCGCTGGACCTGGTGGGTGGACCTGGGCGGGCGCCTGGATTCCCAGCTGCTGGCCCTGCCCGGCCCCCGCCTCCAGGCCCAGGTGGAGGCCCGCCTGCTCGGACCCATCACGCGCGCCTTCGGGGGCTACGACCTGCCCGAGGGGCGGGTGAATTGGAGCCGGGGCCGGATCTTCTTCGGTGACCGCAGCGTGGAGGGGCTCCAGGGCCGGGCCACCCTGGACAGGGGGGCCCTGGATGCCCAGGTCGGCATGGAGGGGATGGCCCGGCCCCTGCTGGAAGCCAAGGTTCGCCAAGAGGGCCCCGATCTGGTCGGCGGGCTGACGCTCAACATCTCCCCCGAGAGCGCCCGCACGGAACTGCTGGCCCGGGGCCTGACGGACGACCTCCTCGAGGACCTCACCCTGTCCGCCACGGCCAAGGGTCGCTGGACGAACGGCCGCGATCTGGCCTGGAACGGCTCCCTGGATCGGCTCGCCGCCCAGTTCGGCGCCTTTGAGCTGCACCAGACCGGCGCCTCGACGCTGCGGGGCAACGCGCTCGGCGCCGCCGTGGACCTGAGCCTGGAGGGCGGCGCCCGGGGTCCGGTCAGCGGGGCGACTCCCCAGGCGGCCCAGGTGCACCTGTCGGGCACGGTCCCCTTCTCGGCCTCGGCCCCCCTGGCGCTCAAGGTGCAGGGGGCGGCCGACCTGGCCCACCTGAAGACCATCCTCGACCGCTTCATGGAGGTGGATGAGTACAGCCTGCTCTCCGAGCTGACGGTCCAGGGCACCAGCCGTTTCGACACCCTGGCCCACGGCACCTACCTGGAGCCTCTGCTGGACGGGGTCGTCTCCCTGGACCAGGGCCGCATGAACCTCCGGGGCTACCAGGGTGCCGAGGACATCCAGGCTGAACTGGTCCTCAAAGACCGGACCATCACCATCGACGAGGCCCGCCCCGTGCGCGGGACCCTGGCCCATGGCGAGCTCAAGGCCAGCGGCGCGATCGTCTGGCGCCCGGGCGGGCTCGACACCTACGCCCTCAAGGCCCGGCTGACGAACTTCCAGCTGCGGGACGTGCCTGATGGCCTCGATCTGCAAGGCACGCTCGACGCGACCCTCACCGGCACCGAGGAGGGCGGCCTCCTCAAGGGCCGGCTGCGGGCGGACCGCCTGACCTTCCAGAGCGAAGTGAAGCTGTCGGACCTGATCCTCCGCAGCGCCCTCAGCGACAGCGGCGGCCTCACGGGGCTGGACCTGGACGATCCCCTCGAGCGCATCCGCCTCGACCTGGAGCTGGACCTGCGGACGCCCTGGAGCTTCGACACCAACCTCCTGAAGCTCGAGGGCCGCACCGATGGTCCCTTCCAGGTGCTGGGCACCCTGGGTCATCCGGTGCCCAAGGGCACCATGGTCTTCCAGGCCGGGGGCCGGGTCACCAACATCTTCCCCGCCGGCGACATGGTCGTGGACCGGGGCTCCCTGAGCTTCTCCGAGCTGCGGGCCCTGGATCCGATCATCAACATGCAGGGCAGCGTCAGCTCCATCCCCGGCTACACCGTGAACCTCGACATCCACGGCACGCTCAGCAATCTCACCATCGTGCCCAACTCCACCCCCAGCCTGCGGCAGGATGAGATCGTGGCCATCCTGATCAACCCGGGCAACGCGGCCAATGTGGGCACCGCCGGCGGCTCCTCCGGGGCCACCCAGGGCGCCATCACCTCCGGTCTCGCCAGCGCCAGCTCCGGCCTCCTCACCACCCTGGCCTTCGCCCCCTTCCAGGAGCAGCTGCGGCGCACCCTGGGCCTGGATCGGGTGAACGTGGCCGTGCGCACCACGAGCCTGGGTAGCACCGAGACCGAAGTGACCCTGGGCAAGAGCGTGAGCCTGCTGGGTCAGCGCAGCGCCTTCGTCATCTCCCACCGGAAGACCGGCGAGCTGAGCATCACCTCCGGCCAGGTGGAGTGGCGTTTCGGCAACCTCATCCTCCAACTTGGCGCCAGCAAAGGCGGAGGCACCGGACTCAACCCCTCGGGCGAGATCCGGCACACCTGGAGCCCCAAGTAGCCAAGGAGCTGCCCATGATCACGGTGAAAGCCTTCGCGCGGTACCGGGCCCTGCTGGGCTTCAGTGAGCTGGCCGTCCCCGCGGCGCCCGCCCTGGGCGACCTGCTGCTCGACCCCCGCCTGGCCCCCCTGCCCCCGGAGGCCCTGCTGGCCGTCAACCAGAGCTTCGCCGACCGCGCCACCCCGCTGCGGGACGGCGACGAAGTGGCCCTCATGCCGCCGGTATCCGGGGGTTGATCCAAAAGCATCAACCGCGAAAAGCGCGAAATGCCCTGCGGGCGCGAAAGAAAAATGGGGAGGAACGGACCCCTCACCCGCAGGACCCACTCCCGAGCAAACGGCGAGCTCCTTTCGCGTGATTTCGCGTCTTTCGCGGTTCCAACCCCTTCGCCGAACCCGGCCTCTACCCCTCTCGCCGGATCTCAAGGACTTCACCGCCGCTGAGGCGCAGCAGCTCCTGGAAGGCGGGCTCGCGGCGGAGCCGGTCCTCGGGTCTTTCCGCCGCCGCAGGCTGCTCTGGGTCGTCGAAGCTGACCGCCACCGCCTGCAGGCCCGGCAGCACCCCCGCCAGGGCCGCCAGGAGGTGGGGGCTGGCCTTCTCCCGCTCGAAGTCCTGGAGGGTCTGGCGCACGTTGCCGGGGAAGCGGAACCGGAGGATGGGCGCCTCCCAGCGCAGGTCCGAAGCCAGCTGGGGCGCCGTGGCCAGGCCGCGCAGCCCCGGCACCTGCCGCAGGGCCTCGGCGCAGGCGGTCCGCAGCTGGTCGGCCGTGGCGGGAACCCGGGGCGGAGCCGGTGCCGCCGGAGGCGGAGGCTGCGGAGCCGGCCGCCGAGGCCCCTCAGGCGCCGGCGCGACCTGGGGGGCCTTGGGAGGGACCGGCGGCGGGCCCGCAGTGCGGGGAGCTGCTCCGGCCGTGGCGCCGCCAGACACCAGGGCGTCCAGGGGCGCCAGGTGGGGCAGCTGGGCGGCCGTCACCAGGGCCAGCTCCACCACCACGCGCGGGAGGCTGCTGTCGCGGAGGTCGCGCTCGCGGCTCAGCAGCAGGTTCAGCATCCGGGCCCAGCGCAGCAGGTCCTGGGGCCCCCGGCCCGAGCGGGCCTCCTGCTCCAGGCGGTCGCGGAAGGCCAGCACCAGCTCCCGCCAGAAGGTGGCCCAGTCGGCGCCCTGCTCATTCAGCTCGCGGCAGGCCTCGACCAGGGCCGCCGAGTCGCCGATGGCCAGGGCCGACATCACGCCCTGCACCAGGTGGGCGCTGACGATGCCCAGCTGCTCCCGGACGGCCTCCTCCTGCACCGTGCCGTCCCCCGCGGAGATGACGCGGTCCAGGATGGTCAGCGCGTCGCGCATGGAGCCCTGCCCCGCCTCGGCCACCAGGCGCAGGCTCTCGCCCTCGAAGGTGACGCCCTCCTGCTCGCAGACGTGCCTGAGGCGGCCCTCGATGAGCCCCACGGGGATGAGCCGGAAGGGGAAGATCTGCACCCGGCTCTTGATGGTGTCGGGCACGTCCTGGAGTTCCGTGGTGGCCAGCACGAAGATGGCGTGGGGCGGCGGCTCCTCGATGACCTTCAGCAGGGCGTTGAAGGCCTCGGTGCTGAGCATGTGCACTTCGTCGATGATGTAGATCCGGTAGCGGCAGAAGGCCGGCCGGGTCTGCACCTGCTCCCGCAGGGCCCGGGCATCGGCCACGGAAGCTCGGCTGGCGGCGTCGATCTCGACGATGTCCAGGCTGCTGTCCGGCTGCTCGGCGGCCCGGCAGGGATCGCACACGCCGCAGGGCGTGGCCGTGGGGCCCTCGGCGCAGTTCAGCGCCCGCGCCAGGATGCGCGCGGTGCTGGTCTTGCCCGTGCCGCGCACACCTGCAAACAGATAGGCCTGGTGGATCCGGCCGCTCTCCTTGGCCCGCTTCAGGGCATTGGCGAGGGCCTTCACGCTGCCCTCCTGCCCCACCAGGTCGGACAGGAGACGGGGGCGGTATTTGAGGGCGAGGGTGGTCATGACGGAACCAGTCTCCCATAGCCTTGCAACCTCGTCATAAGCAAGTCTTGGGATCCCATAGGCCAGGCTTTCCGAGTACTCTGCTCCACATCCCGAAGGACATCCGATGCGCGGCGCAGCCCGGAACGAGCACGATGCGTGCGGGGTTGGCTTCATCGCCAGCCGCACCGGCCAGGCCTGCCACCAGATCCTCAAGGACGCCCTCCACGCCCTGCGCTGCGTCGAGCACCGGGGCGGCTGCGCCGCGGACCAGGTGTCCAGCGATGGCGCGGGCGTCATGACCGACATCCCCTTCGAGCTGCTGGGCCACAAGCCCGGCGAGATCGCCGTGGCCAGCCTGCTGGCCCCCCCGGACCTGCTGCGGCTCCAGGAGGCCCTCTCCATCTTCCGGGCCACCTTCGACTTCTTCGACCTCAAGGTGCTGGCCTTCCGCGAAGTGCCCGTCAATCCCGCGGTGCTGGGCGAGGACGCCCGCCGCACCCTGCCCGCCCTGCGCCACGCCATCATCCGCCGGCCCGCGCACTGCCGCACGGATGCCTCCTTCGAGAAGCTGCTCTACAACGCCAAGCAGGTGCTGCGCACCAAGCTGTCCGAGGCGGGCATCAAGAACGAGTTCTTCTTCGCCTCGCTGTCGGCCCGGACCATCGTCTACAAGGCCCTCACGCGCTCCGCCGACCTCGATCGCTTCTACCTGGATCTGCAGAATCCCCGCTACAGCACCCGCTTCGCCCTGATCCACCGCCGCTTCAGCACCAACACCCGCACTTCCTGGGACAAGGCCCAGCCCTTCCGGCTCATCGCCCACAACGGCGAGATCAACACCATCGCCGGCAACCGCTCCCGCGCCATCTCGCGCGAGATGTCCATCGGGCTCAAGGCCGACCAGCTCGTCACCCACGGCTCCATCAGCGATTCGGGCAGCCTCAACGAGATCGCCGAGGCCCTGCTCTACCGCAGCAGCATCCCGAACATGGAGGACATCCTCGCCATCATGATGCCCCCCGCGGAAGGGCAGAACGACTTCTACACCTTCTGGAGCCGGGCCATGGAGCCCTGGGACGGCCCGGCCATCATCATGTTCTCCGACGGCATCACCGTGGGCGCCCGGCTCGACCGCAACGGCTTCCGCCCCGCCCGGTGGACCCTCACCGACGACCGCTTCATCCTCGCCTCGGAGGCCGGGGCCTTCCCCGTGGACGAGGCCCGCGTCGAGAAGAAGGGCATCGTCTACGCCGGCACCGGCGTGAAGCTGAACCTGGCCACGGGCAAGGTGAACTTCCGCGACGCCAGCCAGTCCCGGGAGAACCGCTACGCGGCCTTCGATCCCCGTGCCACGCCCATCGGCACCCTGCCGGAGGAACAGGCAACGGCCGGGCCCGTCAGCGTCTTCCGCAAGACCCTCTTCACCTGCTCCCGGGAGGAGCTGGAGAAGATGATCTACCCCATGGTGGCCACCGGGAAGGAGGCCATCGGCTCCATGGGCGACACGGCCCGGCCCAATGTCTTCTCGTCCCAGCCGCGGCCCTTCTTCGACTACTTCTACCAGCACTTCGCCCAGGTCACGAACCCGCCCCTGGACTACCTCCGCGAGGGCAACATCACCGATCTGCGGGTGTTCCTGGGCCGGGCGCCGAACATCTTCTTCCCCAAGGACCTGGTGCCCCTGAACGAGGCCCTGGAGCTGCCGCGCCCCATCCTCGACCTGGGGCAGATGCGCTTCCTGGACCGCATGCAGACGCTGCGGCCCTCGGAGTCCCAGATCATCCCCCGCAGCTTTCCCATGCTGTTCCGGCGGGTGGATGGCATCCGCGGCTTCCACGCGGCCATCGAGCAGCTGGCCGCGGACGTGCGCAGGGCCGTGGAGACCGGCACGACGGTCATCATCCTGAGCGACCAGGACGCCACCGTGGAGCAGCCGCCCATCCCCGGCCTCATCGCCCTGCGGGCCGTGGTGCACACGCTCAACGAGTCGGGCCTGCGCCTCAACGCCTCCATCGTCATGCAGACTTCCGAGGCCCGCACCTCCCACCATGTGGCCGCCCTCATCAGCTTCGGCGCCTCGGCGGTCTGCCCCGCCCTGGCCCTGGAGATCGCCCGCCGGGACGAGCACCCCAGCTTCGCCCACCTCACGCCGGACCAGCGCGAGCAGAACCTCATCGCCGCCCTGGAGTCGGGCCTGCTCAAAATCATGGCCAAGTGCGGCATTTCGGTGGTGCAGAGCTACATGAGCGCCAAGCTCTTCACGGCGGTGGGCCTGGGCCCCGAGCTGATGGAGATCTTCTTCCCCGGCCATGCCAGCCCCATCGGCGGCATCGGCTACGAGGAGCTGGCCGGCGACGTGCTGCTGAAGACTGGCTTCGCCGCCCAGTCCGGTTTCGCGGACAAGCTGCTCCACACGCACCAGTTCCGGGAATCCGGCAAGGCCGACGAGGGCGAGAAGCACGGCATGACCACCGCGCGCTCCCGCCTCGTCCACCGCCTGGTGGCCCTGGAGCCCGACTCGCCCGAGGCCGCCGCGCTCTACGAGGAGTACCTGGCCTCCCTCAAGGCCGACGAGCCCATCAACCCCCGGCACCTGCTGGCCTTCCGCGAGGCCGCCGCGCCCCTGCCCCTGGTCGAGGTCGAGCCCCGCGCCGAGATCCTGGCCCGCTTCGGCGCGGGCGCCATGTCCTTTGGCGCCGTGAGCGCCGAGAGCCAGCGCGACCTCATCCTGGCCATGGAGGCCGCCGGCGGCCGCAGCAACAGCGGCGAGGGGGGCGAGAACCCCTACTACTGGACCGACGGCCTCACGGCCAGCACCAAGCAGGTGGCCTCGGCACGCTTCGGCGTCACGGCCGAGTACCTGGTCTCGGGCCAGGAGATCCAGATCAAGGTGGCCCAGGGCGCCAAGCCCGGCGAGGGCGGCCAGCTCATGAAGGTGAAGGTGGATGCCACCATCGCCAGGGCCCGCTTCTCCCTGCCCGGCGTGGATCTCATCTCCCCGCCGCCCCTGCATGACATCTACAGCATCGAGGATCTGAAAGAGCTCATCTACGAGCTGAAGCAGGTGCATCCTGCCGCCAGGATCAGCGTGAAGCTGGTCTCGGGCACGGGCATCGGCACCATCGCCATGGGCGTCGCCAAGGCGGGCGCCGACATCATCTACATCGCCGGCGGCGACGGCGGCACCGGCGCCGCCACGCTCGGATCGATGAAGCACGCAGGCCTGCCCTGGGAGTTTGGCCTGATGGAGGCCCACCGGGCCCTGCGGGAGAACCGCCTGCGCGACCAGGTGGAGCTGCGGGTGGACGGCGGCCTGCTCACGGGCAAGGACATCGTCACCGCCGCCATCCTGGGTGCCCAGGGCTTCGAGTTCGGCAAGCTGCTGCTGGTGGCCGAGGGCTGCATGATGGCCCGCATCTGCGAGAAGAACACCTGCCCCGCGGGCATCGCCACCCACGATCCCAGGTTCAAGGCCCGCTACACGGGCAGCCCCGAGGCCGTCCTCCGCATGCTGACCCACCTGGCCGAGGATGCGCGCCGGCACCTGGCCGCCCTGGGCGTCGGCAGCCTCGCCGAGCTGCAGGACCGCACGGACCTGCTGACCATCGCTCCCGCCCACGCCACCTTCGTGCATGACCGGAAGCTGGACCTGTCCGCCTTCCTGGAGGCGCCCCCGGCACCTGAGGCCGATGAGGCCATCGTGGTCATCCCCGAGGGCGTGGGCCTGCTCAACCGGCAGCTGGTGGAGGCCGCCCGGCCCTTCCTCGACCTGGGCGGCGAGCAGGAGCTGGCCTTCCCCATCGGCACCGAGGATCGCGGTGTCCTGGCCACGCTCGCGGGCGAGATCGCCCAGGGCATCCGCGAGCGCCGGCGCACCGGCGCCGACCCCGCCGTGCCGGGCCTGCTGCGGATCACCTTCAGCGGCAGCGCGGGCCAGGGCTTCGGGGCCTTCCTCACGGAGGGCCTGCACGTGAGGCTGCTGGGCGAGGCCAACGACTCCGTGGGCAAGTCCATGTCCGGCGGCACCCTCGTCCTGCGGCCCGGGCCGCTATCCAGGTACACGCCCGAGGAGAACGCCATCCTCGGCAACGGCGCCCTCTACGGCGCCACCGCCGGCCACTTCTTCGCCCGGGGCCTCGCCGGCGACCGCTTCTGCGTGCGCAACAGCGGCGCCAGTGCCGTGGTGGAGGGCGCCGGCCACCACGCCTGCGAGTACATGACCCGCGGGGCCGTGGCCATCCTGGGCCAGGTCCTGGCCAACGCTGGCGCCGGCATGACCGGCGGCGTCCTCTTCCTGCGCCGCGTGCACGAGGCCCGCGTGAACCCCGACTACCTGGCCGGCCTCCCCTGGCGTGCCGAGGAAGAAGCCCAGTTCCGGAGCCTCCTGGAGGCCCATGCCCAGGAGACCGGCAGCACCACCGCCGCCGCCCTCCTGGCCGACTGGCAGGGCACCCTGCAGGCCTTCGCCCCCTTCGTGCCCATCGCCGTCGCCGCCCAGCTCGCCAGCTCCTGACCCCAGCGGAGGCCAGGCCCATGCCCAGGCGCCCTCCTGGGTCCTCACGTGGGCTCGCCCTCCACCCAGCCGCTCGCCCGCCACCCAGCCGCTCCCCCTCCACCCAATCGCTCGCCCGCCACCCAGCCGCTCGCCCTCCACCCAGCCGCTCGCCCTCCACCCAGCCGCTCCCCCTCCACCCAGTCGCTCGCCAGCCACCCAGCCGCTCGCCCCGCCACCCAATCACTCGCCCGCCACCCAGTCGCCTGCCCCGCCATCCAGCCGCTGCCCCCCAGTCGCTCGCCCGCCATCCAGTCGCCTGCCCTGCCATCCAGTCGCTCGCCCTGCCATCCAGTCGCTTGCCCCGCCATCCAGTCGCTTGCCCTCCCATCCAGTCGCTTGCCCCGCCATCCAGTCGCTTGCCCTGCCAGCCTCCAAAGCCACAAGCCTCGGCCCTCACCCACCTGGGGTGGGCCCGAGCGCCACCAGGGTCAGAAGCACCCCCCAAAATCCGGCTTCCATCCGTCAATCTCCGGTCTGCCTAAACCCCAGGCAGGCGTACCGGCCCCAGTTCGCCCAATCAGGTAAACTGCGGCCAGCCCCGCCGCCCGCGCCACGAATCAATTCAAGGCTTTACCGCACCCCCCACTGCCAGATCAGTTCGCCTATTCATGAAATCCCCAACCCAGACATCCCCCCACTCACCGCATCCACCCCGATTAGACGAACTACGATCCCCTTCGTCCTCGTCGTCCAATTACTAGTTAGGCGCTCCTCACTTCTGAGCGCAAAAGGTCCCATCGTGAATCGCTGGAACATTCCAAAATCGCTCGAAGGTTATGTTTTGGAGCAGACAATGCCTGCGTTTATGTGGTGTTGATTTCACCCAACCACCATCGGCCCGCGGATCGAAACCATCGTGGGAGCACATAATCAACGACGCCAAGATCGTCACAGCAGAGAACATCGCTCGGTGCTGCATGTCATGTAACGCCAGCAAGGGTGCAAAGGACTTGTTTGTTTGGCTTCAATCGAGCTACTGCAAAGGCAAGGGCATTACCGTGCATACTGTTTCCAAAGTCGTCCAGAACGCTCTTTCAAAACCTCCCGCCCATGCAAGCGCCTAACCTCTCGCTCAAGTCGGACCCCGCCTGCATTGCGTTTCGCTCTCTCTCAACTTCTTGCTATCTCGGCTCCGCTCATCGCCTCGGCACAGGCGGGGCCGCTTAGCTTCTTCCGTTAGGCCCATCTCCGTTGAAACACCTCCTCTTCATCTGCAGCCAGAATCGTCTCCGAAGCCCAACCGCCGAGAAAATCTTCTTTGGCCGGCCAGGTGTCGAGGTTGCGTCAGCTGGTTGAATCCTGATGCTGTGAACCCGCTATCGAGTGACCTACTCGAATGGGCTGATGTTGTATTCGTGATGGAAAAATCCCACCGCAATAAGCTCTCCAAGAAGTTCAAGACCTTCCTCACCGATCAACGTGTCATTTGTCTCGATATCCCGGATTTGTTCGATTACATGGATCCGGTGCTGGTCCAACTCCTCGAAGAGAAAGTCGGCCCATTCCTGGCGCGATATGGGGGCGAGTCGTCATGATGGGCCTAACCCTCGGCTCAACTCGGACCCCGCCTGCATTGCCTTTCGCTCTCTCTCAGCATCCCGCTTCCTCGGCTCCGTTCAGCGTCTCGGCGCAGGCGGGTCCGGTTAGCCTCATTCGTTAGGCAGCTCTACGAGATTTCGAGTTTCTACCTCTTTGCAGGTTTCTTTGAATCCCAGCGTCTTCCACGGGCAGTTCGCAAAGCAGGCTGATTCTCTGTGGCCCACCAGTTCACGGTTTGGCTGATTTGGGCGCGCTGGTACCCTGGGTTGGTCGATCAACAGTTCTCTATGTCCAAGCCCGCAGGTTCAAGCACACAAGTTCACTGCCTAACCTCTCGCTCAAGTCGGACCCCGCCTGCATTGCCCTTTGTTCTCTCTCATCGTTTCGCTATCTCGGCTCCGCTCATCGCCTCGGCGCAGGCGTGGCCGCTTAGCTTCTTCCGTTAGGCCGACGTGGGCGGGTTCGGCAAAACGGCTCTGGTATGACTTCCCCGAGGTCCCGTCGCGCTAGAGTTGGTCATTCCTTCGTGGTGGTTTTCCCGTTGGTCCTTGTTTTCCGTTCTTCCGTTCCTTTTCATCATTAGCGCTTGGGCCGTTAGTTCCTGCGTTGTGGCCTCCCCGCCCACCTCCGCCTAACTTGCCCGTCCAATCGCCTCGGTTCATCCATCATCGGCGATCGGCCTAACCGGTCGCTCAACTCGGACCCCGCCTGCAATGTCCTCCGCTCTCTCTCATCCACTCGCTACCTCGGCTCCGCTCAGCGCCTCGGCGCAGGCGTGGCCGGTTAGCTCGGTTCGTTAGGCCGCTGTGGAAGTTCTCAACAGTACGACCCATTTCTTTAGGCCCACACCATGAACCGGCTCATTGAAATTCGTTCTTATAAACTCAAATCTGGGAGCGGTGCCAGATTTCACGATCTTGTTTCAAAGCAAAGCGTCCCGCTGCTCAACGAATGGGGCATGGAGGTGGTTGCCTATGGTCAATCTCTTCACGATCCAGATTCGTACTATTTGATACGGGCGTACAATAACCTCGACCACCTCAATTCATCGCAGGAAGCCTTTTACTCGACCGATGCATGGCGTAAAGGGCCTCGTGAAGCAATCATTGAACTTATCGAATCTGATTTCAATGCTGTTCTGTGGCTCACGCCAGAAGCCATCGAAGCGATTCACAACTCCGAAGGCCAAGGTCAGTCGGCCTAACCTCTCGCTCAAGTCGGACCCAACCTGCACGGCCTGCTTTCCTCTCTCTTGGTACATCTTTCTCGTCTCTGTTTAGCTTTTCGGTCGCAGGTTGGGCCGCTTAGCTGCTTTCGTTAGGCAGCTCTAAGAGATTTCGAGTTTCTGCCTCTTTGCAGGTTTCTTTGAATCCCAGCGTCTTCCACGGGCAGTTCGCCGGGCAGGTTGGTTCGTTGTGGCCCACCAGTTCTCGGTTCGACTGATTTGGGCGCGCTGGTACCCTGGGTTTGTCCGTCAGCAGTTCTCATGATCCAAGGCCAAAAGCTCAAGCATCCGAGTTCACTGCCTAACCTCTCGCTCAAGTCGGACCCCGCCTGCATTGCCCTTCGCTCTCTCTCAACTTCTTGCTATCTCGGCTCCGCTCATCGCCTCGGCGCAGGCGTGGCCGCTTAGCTTCATCCGTTAGGCAGCTCTACGAGATTTCGAGTTTCTACCTTCTGCCAGGTTTCTTTGAACCCCAGCGTCTTCCTCCGTCAGTGCGCAAGGCAGGCTGTTTCTCCGTGGCCCACCAGTTCACGGTTCGGCTGATTTGGGCGCGCTGGTACCCTGGGTTGGTCCGTCAGCTGTTCTCATGATCCAAGGCCGAAAGCTCAAGCATCCGAGTTCACTGCCTAACCTCTCGCTCAAGTCGGACCCCGCCTGCATTGCGTTTCGCTCTCTCTCAACTTCTTGCTATCCCGGCTCCGCTCATCGCCTCGGCGCAGGCGGGGCCGCTTAGCTTCTTCCGTTAGGC
Source organism: Candidatus Geothrix odensensis (assembly GCA_016714685.1). Taxonomy (GTDB): domain Bacteria; phylum Acidobacteriota; class Holophagae; order Holophagales; family Holophagaceae; genus Geothrix; species Geothrix odensensis. Next base: position 326,456 of record JADKCH010000001.1, on the reverse strand, counting down.
CGCTTCATGGATCCCCTTAATTCACAGGCATCATCACCTGGTCACCTCGTTCCATCGGGTGAACAGTCAGTGCCTATGAATGACCCTACTCAGCAGACTGGTAACTCAGAAATGACCTCCGTTGACCGTCGGGTGCATGGGTGGCTCGACCTGTGGCTCACAAATAGACATTTCTCCGTGAGACGTCGAGGATTGGTCAAGGTTGTAATTGGCGTACCACTTGGCATCGCTTGGTTCCTCTTCCAGCAACGGGTTGAAGCGATGAGCGAATGGCTCAGGCTAGCTGTCCCAGGCTTCCCAGGTGTGTTGGCTCTCATTGGTTTGGTCGAACTCACATCAGGTATGCCCATCAGTCACCTCTCGAAAGCATGGGATGGCCTTCGTGGTTGGCAACGCGGGGTCATCGGAACCCTCATCCTGGCCGCATTCGCTTTGCTGCTTTTCGCTGGAATGTATGTTTTCTTGGTCCCTTGAGTGCTCCCAAAATTTGCTTGGCAAGCCCTGTATGTCTCAGACTAGCGGCCTAACCCTCCGCTCGATCCGGACCCCGCCTGCATTGCCTTCCGTTCTCTCTCAGCATTTCGCTATCTCGGCTCCGCTCATCACCTCGGTGCAGGCGTGGCCGCTTAGCTTCATTCGTTAGGCCGACGTGGCGGGTTCGGCAAAACGGCTCTGGTATGACTTCCAGGTCCCGTCGCGCTAGAGTTGGTCATTCCTTCGTGGTGGTTCCCGTTGGTCCTTGTTTTCCGTTCTTCCGTTCCTTTTCATCATTAGCGCTTGGGCCGTTAGTTCCTGCGTTGTGGCCTCCCCGCCCACCTCCGCCTAACTTGCCCGTCCAATCGCCTCGGTTCATCCATCATCGGCGATCGGCCACCGGTCGCTCAACTCGACCCCGCCTGCAATGTCCTCCGCTCTCTCATCCACTCGCTACCTCGGCTCCGCTCAGCGCCTCGGCGCAGGCGTGGCCGGTTAGCTCGGTTCGTTAGGCGACAGTATGAAACCATCAAAAACAGCTAAAATCATCGTTAAGCCTTTGTTGTCATTAATCATATTGTGCTTAATTTTATCATGTGGCCCACCCTGGCTAGTTCCAAATGGAAATTTGCAAACTCGTACAGCCAAACCTCAAGAAATGTTTAGTTTAGTCAAAGCCTATCACGATAAAAAACACCCCGGCGATAAAATGGTCAAGGTATATCGATCAATAAAATTAAGAGAACAACGCTACAATCATGGCGGTTTTGAAGTGTGGTTAATCGGAACAGAAAAGGCAAATCAATATGAATACATTGCACAAGTTTATATACAAGCAGCATACAGTTCTCGATTTTCATGGAGTAAAACAACTTATCTGGTTATAGGAGAGGCAAATCCAACTCTAATAAAGTATTTTGATAGTGACCTGAATTGGCAATAGCGTCGCCTAACCCTTAGCTCAACTCGGACCCCGCCTGCATTGCCTTCCGCTCTTTCTCTTCATTCGTCTTCCTCGGCTTCGTTCGTCGCCTCGGTGCAGGCGTGGCCGGTTAGCTTGTTCGTTAGGCCTCTCATGCCATTTCTGCCCCAGACAAGCCGGCTCGGACTGCGGATAGGAGTTACTGCGCTTTGTGTCCTTTATCTGATCGAGACCGTAGTCTTCATCAACCTCGGTCTCAATGGGCATTGGGTTTTCGGTGGGGTTGGCATATTTTTCTGGCTGCCATTGAGCTTCGGGCTTTGGACCCTGAAGAACATCGCGCGGGTAGTAGCTCTGGTGATTCATTGGTTTCTTTTTGTCATGCTCCCGTTCGGGATCATGAGCCCAGAAACCGCCATGAATCCGACTTTGGCGAAAATTCCGCTTTGGGCGCTGTTCAGTTTCACAATCACTCTGGGGGCCATGAACTGTCTTGCGATATACATCCTCACTAAGTTCAAGGATCAATTCCAACCTCTTTTCCATAGGTCGGCCTAACCATCGGCTCAACTCGGCCCCCGCCTGCATTGTCCTTCGCTATCTCTCATCTCCCTGCTTCCTCGGCTCCGCTCAGCGCCTCGGCGCAGGCGTGGCCGGTTAGCCTGGTTCGTTAGGCCGCCCATGAAATTCTTCTCACGACCAAAACCAGCGGAGTGGGGCCAAGTCCGAGAAATGGGTAAATCCCAGTTTGTAGCTCGCTGGGCAATTTCTCAGACCCTTCTTATTTCGGCTCTTTGGCTGAGCTTGCACTTGGCTTTCAACCTGGCTCGTGGCAAGCACCCCTTGTTGACTTGGGGGGATTCAATTTTCTGTCTCTTATGGGCTCTCTATGCTCTTTGGCAGGGCTTTTCGATTTGGCATGATCATGAGTATCGGTTTCTTCAACAAGAACGCCCGTCGGCCTAACCCTCGGCTCAACTCGGACCCCGCCTGCAATGTCCTCCGCTCTCTCTCATCCTCCGGCTTTCACGGCTCCGCTAAACGCCACGGCGCAGGCGGGTCCGGTTAGCCTGGTTCGTTAGGCATCTCACCAAACCATTTAAGGGCGCCAATGACCGAGAAGCCCCAACTCTCACGAGAAGATGGCATTCAAGAGCTTGCCAAACAGACGAGCGAGCTCAGGAAAGAGCTGTTAGCTCCTTTACCCAAATGGCCTCTCATCGGCTTCTGGTGGTCGGGTCTTTGCTTTGCCTATACCCTCTGGCCAGATGTCCATGTGCCCTTTGGCAAAGTAACCACCTCACTTCTAGCCTTCGCAGCACTTGGTTTTCTATCCAGGCATCTTGATAATGCCGCATCCAAGCTTGATTACCTTGCCTCACAACTGCTCAATTCAACAGATGCCTAACCCCTAGCTCAACTCGGACCCCGCCTGCATTGCCTTTCGCTCTCTCTCACCTTCTCGCTTCCTCGGCTTCGCTCAGCGCCTCGGTGCAGGCGGGGCCGGTTAGCTCTGTTCGTTAGGCGCCATGCATTACACTCCCAGCACCAATCCAGGAAATCTCGGATTTGCCCTCCTCGGTGGTGCATTGGGCGGCTTCATCGCGATAATCGGGTTGAAAGCCATCTTTCGTCGCGAGTTCAAGACCGGCAAAAGAAGGGGCTATAAGACACTCTACGGAAAAGAAGCAATCTACAATGGGCTGTTCTTCCTTTTTGTCGGATTGGTGTTTGTGGTCTTCGGACTCCTCAGCCTGATCGAGTTTAATCATCTGCATTGAACCAAGCGCCTAACCCTTGGCTCAACTCGGACCCCGCCTGCCTTGCCTTTCGCTCTCTCTCAGCTTCTCGCTTCCTCGGCTCCGTTCAGCGCCTCGGCGCAGGCGGGTCCGGTTAGCCTTCTTCGTTAGGGCGCCATTGAGCCACGACATCTACGTTCAAGATCTACCACCGGGCATCTCATCTGCCAGGGAGATCCCAGAGGATTTCGAGCCTCGACCAATCGGGGTTCGTGGACAAGTGATTTCAACTATCAAAGCCATTGTTCCAATGGCTGATTTCACAGATCCATGCTGGGGCAAACTAGAAAATTGGCCCTCATATTACATCGAGGTAAATCTAGGAGAATCTGAGGCACTGGATGGCTTTGCCTTCCATGTCAGTGGTGGGTCAGAGGCCATGCAAGTCATTTCATGTATCCTTCGAGCTTTGAATCTCCGTGCACTCGACCCTGATGCAGAATCAGGCCTTTTCCAATTTAGCGATACGTAGTGGCCGCCCTAACCCTCCGCTCAACTCGGACCCCGCCTGCATTGTCTTCCGTTCTCTCTCTTGTTCACGCTTTCTCGACTCCGCGCATCGTCTCGGTGCAGGCGGGGCCCGGTTAGCTTCATTCGTTAGGCCTTCCGGAAACTCACCTATGCACAATCTCGATTCTTCTCCGTCTTCCTCCACAGGAGATCTGCCAGATAAAAGGGTTCGTCTTCATACCCTCTCAAAGGTCATCACCATTATTTCAATTTCTCTTTTTTCTCTCGCTATACTCATTTTCCACGTCAAAATTTTGCCATTTTTCAACGCGGTGTACCAGTGGCATCAAGGCAATTTCAACCCCTTTGCCAAGTTTGTCCTAACGAAAGGTATCTGGGCATCGGTTCTTCTGCCCTTAACGACACTATTGCTACATCAAGTTGTGAAACGGATTAAGTCGATGAACCCGAGCTCCTGTTTATTGATTTCTTCCAGTTATGCACTGCTGGTTTGTTGCGTGTACCTCGGGAGCTTAGCCTACTTCTTTGGTTATTGGGTCCTTAAACTCCCAGGCCCTGCCGTCAATCATCCAGCTCACTACACTCTTGAGCCGATAATATAACCTCCACCAATCAGCGGCCTAACACTCCGCTCAAGTCGGACCCCGCCTGCATTGCCTTCCGCTCTCTCTCAACATTTTGCTATCCCGGCTCCGCTCATCGCCTCGGTGCAGGCGTGGCCGCTTAGCTTCATCCGTTAGGCGCTATGCGAAAACTCTGCCCTGCATGCCTGAAACCTCTCGGAATCTTCGGGGCCAAACGGAGCATTAGTCCGGGCCCTTGGTACAAATTGGCCACAGAATCCCCTGAGTGCCCCCATTGCCATGCCCGGTTGCTATACCTCCCCCCCTCCATATCCACCTTCCTCCTCTACGCCTCTTGGATCGTCTGGATGGTCCATGAGTGTCTTCCCGACGCATTGCTCTCATCTCCAAACTTTCACGTTCAGGTTCGCATCGCGGTTATCTCTGGCCTCATCCTCGGCGCTCTGCTTCGCATCCGTGGGCACTATATGGTTGTCGAACCTCAGCCGGCGCCTAACCCTTAGCTCAACTCGGACCCCGCCTGCATTGGCCTCCGCTCTCTCTCAACTTCTCGCTATCCCGGCTTCGTTCAGCGTCTCGGTGCAGGCGGTGCCGGTTAGCCTTATCCGTTAGGCGTCCGATGATCGACCACAAATCACTCGCGTTATTCCTTGCCCTTGGAATGATGGCGGTACCAGCGTTCTCTAGTCCCAAGCCTCCGAAGGAATCCAAGAAGGTTATCGCCCACAAGCGGGCGAAGTACCATCGAATCCTAGATGCTGCCGATAAGCCTGATAACAATGTTCATCTTGCCTTTGGTGAACTTGGAACATACGGCGATGAGAGTTCTATCCCCCATCTCATTTCAGCTCTAAGGCTATTCCCAGACGAAGAACTTTCTGGAAATGTCGGCATGATCTGCACTCACGCTCATTGCGTTCAGGATCTGGAACAGCTCACGGGCGTCAAGGTTGGGGTTTCATTCTCATCTTGGAAGGCATGGTGGGAGAATTCTCATCCAGGTCAGCCACTTCCCACTCGTGCTCAAAAATCGCATTGAGCCAACGCCTAACCTCCCGCTCAAGTCGGACCCAACCTGCACGCCCCGGTCTCCTCTCTCTTGTTCCCTTCTTTCTCGTCTCTGTTTAGCTTTTCGGTCGCAGGTTGGGCCGCTTAGCTGCTTTCGTTAGGTGCCCCATTGATCAATTTCACTCGAAAGATGCTAATCGGGGCCATAGCATTGTCTCTCCTATTCGTTCTTGGTTGCTCCCCAAGGCCACTCTTCTGGAATACCCTTTATAAAGGTGATCATGAGGACTATTACAGCAGCCGTTTTTTAGTGGCTGCTGCAGATGGTGACCTTGATTACATTAGAAAGCACCTGCGAGAACACCCAAATCCAGACGATGATCGCGGTGACTGGGGGAGTACGGCATTAGCGCTTGCCTCATCGCGTTCGCATCACTCAATCATTGAAATCCTACTCGAACACGGGGCTAACCCGGACGAAGCGGTACCCCATGGGACACCAGTTTCCATTTCAATTTTTTCGGGTGACAAGATTGCCTTTGATTTACTTCTGAAACATTCCAAGCCGAATTATCAACGCAGTGATGGCCTCTCTTATTTACACATGGCGTGCAGTTATTTGAACCCAAAGGACGACGCTGTGAATCACTTTGTTTCGGCGTTATTGAGAACAGGCCTAGACCCGAATCATCCGTATCCAGATGGGAATCTTCCGCTGATTCATCTAATTGGCAATCAAAGAGAACTGGCGATTATCACCGTGCTTCAGCACCGCGCTGATCCAAATAGATCAAATGCCAAGGGAATCTCCCCGAAAAGTGAGGCATCCAGAATGGTTGAAGTGGCTGAAAAAACGCTTGCGCGTAGCGAACAACGATTAAGGGAGTTTGATTCAGGTGAGAAGAGCATCTGGAGTCGAGCAGACCTTGTGAACTATATTTCATGGGATCAAGAAAAACTTGCGCGTTCAAAGAGAATCCTGGCTTTGGTTTGCCAATGATTACGCTTCTGAGCAGCCGCCCGGGCACCTAACCCTCGGCTCAACTCGGACCCCGCCTGCATTGCCTTCCGCTCTCTCTCATCTTCCTGCTTCCTCGGCTCCGCTCAGCGCCTCGGCGCAGGCGGGTCCGGTTAGCCTGGTTCGTTAGGCCGCATCGGAAGGTTTGATGCCATCACTCTCCGCAATCTCAGCAGTCGTGCTCCTTCTCGCTACGGGGCAGCAAGCCCATCGACCAATTCCAGGCGCACTAGCCAAATCCACTCCTGCGGTGAAATGGGACTCTGCTTCAAGAATTTCTGCTGATATCAACGATGACCAGAAAGCAGATGAGATATACCTAGGCCGAGCAAAGGGACGAATCCATGTCGGAATCGTTCTCGGGGGTTCAGGGGCAGTCCACACTCTCGACTTCGCGATTGATAGCAGCCAGCAGGCGGCTATTTGCGGAGAACCAGCCTCTCTGATCACCGAGCCAATGGATTACGACCCCACGCCAATAGTCGGGCGAATTCCAGGGCTAAGGAGTTCTGATCGCTATTCAGGTTTGCGATTATCCGGTGGCGGGTGCGACGCCATTCATATTTACTGGGACTTCGAACCAAATGAACCCCGCTGGTGGCGGCCTTGAGCCCATGCGGTCTAACCCTTGGCTCAACTCGGACCCCGCCTGCATTGTCCTCCGCTCTCTCTCATCCTCCGGCTTTCCAGGCTCCGCTTAGCGCCCAGGCGCAGGCGGGTCCGGTTAGCCTTGTCCGTTAGGCGTCATCGCATGGCCACCTTCACCGTCATTCTCGATTACCGCGGAGGAACCTACGTCTCCCAGGTGTCGGCAGGTAATGCAGGGGCTGCTCTTGTCAAATGGGCAAAGCAAATCAAGCCCAATGAGATTCAGCATCTTGGCCCGAAGCGACTAGCCAGGTTGGCCTCTGACATCGAATTCAACTACGCCGACCTATATTCACCAACACCTCTTGAAGGGCTCATGAATGCCTGGTGCTCAAGCACTCCGCTTTCGGGCGCATAGTGAATATCATCAGAACAGAAATCAAGGTATGAACCCACGCCTAACCCTCCGCTCAACTCGGACCCCGCCTGCATTGCCTTCCGCTCTCTCTCAACTTCTCGCTATCTCGGCTTCGCTCATCGCCTCGGTGCAGGCGGGGCCGGTTAGCTACTTTCGTTAGGCCTTTCCTGAAGGTGCCCATGTTCCTTCGTCTCATTGTTCAAGCGGCCTTGATGGCTACGTCAATCTCTTCCTTCGCCGATGGTTTGCCATTCAACCAGGACAAGACACATCTCCTTGGCAAAGTTGAAGTCCTGAAGTTATCGGCAGCACAACAAGTTGAAGTCTCTAGGACAAGAGTTCTCAAATTGTCCAGGTCACAGAGGGCTCGACTTCAGAACCTGGCAAAGGAATGTCCCCCCTCTCTTCAAGTGTTAACGAACCGCTACGACGATTGTTCCTGTGGCATGAGTTCGATTGCAGTCTGGTTTAGACCTGGTGAAGTCGAAATCCCAGTTATGTTTTTACCCACGAAGCCAATGACCAAAGAGGAAATGGCGGATTTTGGGATCGATGTACCAACTCCACCTGAAATCTTGATCGATGAGCAGCTTCACATATGGGTGAAAGGCCGAATGGTCTCGGAACAGACCCTTCAGAAAACTCTACTCAAGTGGAAAAGCGCTCCTCCTTCTTCCCACCGAAGGACTGAAACTGGCGAACTCGCCATTGTTATCGATACCCCACCAGTCATGGCCGGTGCCCCCGAGGCCCGTCTCGCCGGACTCGTCGACCGCATTCGCTCCTTCACCATGAAACAGAAAATTGATCTATTCGTCTCCGGTTTTCGCGCAGAGGGTCAATGAATATCCCAGGCCTAACCTCTCGCTGCACTCGGACCCCGCCTGCATTGCCTTACGTTCTCTCTCAACTTCTTGCTAACTCGGCTTCGTTCTGCGCCTCGGTGCAGGCGTGGCCGGTGAGCTTCATTCGTTAGGCAGCTCTAGTAGATTTCGAGTTTCTGCCTCTTTGCATGTTTCTTTGAATCCCAGCGTCTTCCACGGGCAGTTCGGCAAGCAGGCTGGTTCTTTGTGGCCCACCAGTTCTCGGTTCGACTGATCTAGGCGCACTGGTACCCTGGGTTGGTCGATCAACAGCTCTCAGTGTCCAGGCCCGCAAGTCCAAGCACTCAAGTTCACTGCCTAACCTCTCGCTCAAGTCGGACCCCGCCTGCATTGCCTTTCGCTCTCTCTCAACATCTCGCTATCTCGGCTCCGTTCATCGCCTCGGTGACGTCCTCCCGGAAAACTAGACCAAGGATAATGTGAGTCCTCCCCCTCTGGAGGGCGCCTTGAGAAAGAGCAGATACACCGAGGAGCAGATCATCTTGGCCTTGAAAGAGCACGAGGCCGGCAGGACGACGGCACAGATCTGCCGAAAGCTCGGAGTCAGCGAGCAGACCTTCTACCGGTGGAAGGCCAAGTTCGGCGGTATGGATGTGGCCGATGCAAAGCGGCTGAAGGGGTTGGAGGAGGAGAACCGAAAGCTGAAGCAGCTTGTGGGGGAGCTTGCGCTCGACAATCAGGGCCTGAGGTTCCTGCTCACAAAAAAATTCTGAGGCCCCCGGATCGACGGAAGGCCGTAAGTGGCCTTCGAACCCAGTTTCAGATGAGCGAACGGCGGGCCTGTCGGGTAATCGGAATGCAGCGGTGCAGCTATCGGTATCAGTCCCGACGGAAGGACTGGGTTGAGCTGCGCCAGCGGCTCCTGGAACTGGCCGCCGAACGGAAGCGGTTTGGTTACCAGCGGCTCCATGTGCTCCTGCGGAGGGAGGGCTTCCCCGTGAATGTGAAACGGATCTACCGGCTCTACAAGGAGGAAGGACTCTCCGTGAGGAAGCGCATCCGAAAGCGGCTGAAGGGGTGCCCCAGGAAGGAGCTGCAGGCCCCCACCCGGCCCGGTGAGCAGTGGGCCATGGACTTCACCTCGGACGCCCTGGCCGATGGCCGGGCACTGCGGACGCTGAACGTGGTCGACACCTTCACCCGTGAGTGCCTCGCCATCGAGGTGGACACCAGCCTTCCGGGTCTTCGGGTGGGGCGGGTGCTGGACCGGATCATCCACGAACGGGGCAGGCCCGAGGTCATCGTCACGGACAACGGCCCGGAGTTCACCAGCCGGGTCTTCGACCAGTGGTGCTACCAGCGGAGGATTCGACACCACTTCATCCAGCCTGGGAAGCCCATGCAGAACGGCACCTGCGAGAGCTTCAACGGGCGCTTCCGGGATGAATGCCTCAACGAGCACTGGTTCCGGAGCATTCAGGAAGCCAGAAGGGTCGCCGAAGCCTGGCGGCATGATTACAATCACCGCAGACCCCACAGCGCCCTGGGCGACCAGACTCCCGCCGAGACAGCGCGCCGCTGGGATTCGCTCCGGTCGCCTACGGCTCCCTCCGCGAATCCCAGCGAGACAACCCTTAACCCAGGACTCTCACCATCCTTGGTATAGAAGTGGGGAGGACGTCAACAACATGGGCATTAATCACAACACCTGGTACTTAAGCCAGGTCCATTTCACCCAAACAAAGGGGCGGGTCACTATCTCCAAGATCGTGATCTACGATGGTGATTGAATCGCTCGCCCTAACCCTTGGCTCAACTCGGACCCCGCCTGTCGTGTCTTCCACCCTCTCTCAAGTCTCTGCTTCCTCGGCTCCGTTCAGCGCCTCGGCGCAGGCGTGGCCGGTTAGCCTGATTCGTTAGGTGGCTCCAGTTTCTTGTAATCATTGATCGAAGGAACCAGGACATGAACCAGGGGATTGCCCGCACATGGGAACGCCTGAAATCGGTTCTTCGGGGCCGAAAGGGTACTGACTTCCAACTCGAGATCACAGAAGTCGGAATCACCTTGAAATGGCTGAATCTTGAAAACGAATCTGGTGAGCACTTCATCCAATGGGGTCAGGTACAAACCATCACTGTCTATAAGCGTGATCTTTTCACCTATGATCTCATTTGCCTTCTGTTCTCATCCCGCATCGGCCCGGAAATTGAGCTCAATGAGGAAATGCCCAATTGGCAATCACTCGTAGATGCATTGCCACAGTTTCTCCCCGGCTGTCCGGCCTACCAAGACTGGTGGCATCCCATTGCAGTTCCGGCCTTCGCTACAAATGAAACAGTCATATATAGTCGTCTGAAGCCATGACGCCACCTAACCTCTCGCTCAAGCCGGACCCCGCCTGTATTGCCTCTCGCTCTCTCTTAGCATTTCGCTATCTCGGCTCCGCTCATCGTCTCGGTGCAGGCGTGGCCGCTTAGCTTCTTCCGTTAGGCGTTTCATCATGCGACCACTCCTACCTCTGGCTCTCCTGCTCCTCACAGCCTGCGATACGCCCGTTGCCAAACCAGAGCCGGCACCGGCTTCCCGTAAGGTGGTGTACCAGCCTCCACCGAATCCTGTTCCTAGGCCGGTTGACGGTCAACCAGGCTCATACCCTACCGTCGTGGAACTCGGAATTGATGGTGCTGGCCGGGTCACTCAAGTTCTCCCTAAAAGTGGTGTCGATCCTTTCCTCTCAGCAACAATCAGCTATGCCAAGCAGTACCGCTTCACTCCGAACTTCCCGACCACTCCCAACTCCTTGGTTCGTCTGGCCGTCACCTACACATGGGGCCCTGCTAAAACTGTCGATATCTCCCTAAGGCCCTGAACCCACGCCTAACCCTCCGCTCAAGTCGGACCCCGCCTGCATTGCCTTTCGCTCTCTCTCATCATTTCGCTATCTCGGCTCCGCTCGTCGCCTCGGTGCAGGCGTGGCCGCTTAGCTTCTTCCGTTAGGCGCTCCTCACTTCTGAGCGCAAAAGGTCCCATCGTGAATCGCTGGAACATTCCAAAATCGCTCGAAGGTTATGTTTTGGAGCGAGACAATGCCTGCGTTTACTGTGGTGTTGATTTCACCCAACCACCATCGGCCCGCGGATCGAAACCATCGTGGGAGCACATAATCAACGACGCCAAGATCGTCACAGCAGAGAACATCGCTCGGTGCTGCATGTCATGTAACGCCAGCAAGGGTGCAAAGGACTTGTTTGTTTGGCTTCAATCGAGCTACTGCAAAAGGCAAGGCATTACCGTGCATACTGTTTCCAAAGTCGTCCAGAACGCTCTTTCAAAACCTCCCGCCCATGCAAGCGCCTAACCTCTCGCTCAAGTCGGACCCCGCCTGCATTGCGTTTCGCTCTCTCTCAACTTCTTGCTATCTCGGCTCCGCTCATCGCCTCGGCGCAGGCGGGGCCGCTTAGCTTCTTCCGTTAGGCAGCTCTAGTAGATTTCGAGTTTCTGCCTCTTTGCAGGTTTCTTTGAATCCCAGCGTCTTCCACGGGCAGTTCGCCAGGAAGGCCGGTTCTTTGTGGCCCACCAGTTCCCAGCCAGGTCCAACTGGGCATCCTGAGTACCCTGGGTTGGTCGATCAGCTGTTCTTCAAATCCAAGCCCGCAGGTTCAAGCATCCAAGTTCACTGCCTAACCTCTCGCTCAAGTCGGACCCCGCCTGCATTGCCTTTTGTTCTCTCTCAGCATTTCGCTATCTCGGCTTCGCTCATCGTCTCGGTGCAGGCGTGGCCGCTTAGCTTCTTCCGTTAGGCAACCAATGAGCAGATCACCTCGTTCCGTCCTCCTTGCCCTAGCACTCATGGCCTCTTCATCAGCCTGGGCAGATCAACTCGCATTCGAATACTTCGTAATCAAATCAGAACGACTTCCCGTTTCAGCAAAGTCCGAAGACGGCTTGGATGCTATGTCTTCCTCAGACCTCGAAGACATTAGCGAAGTACACGGATGGCTCGAATCACTTGAGAAATGCACTGTGTCATTCTCGTCACCGAAATTCCGGCTCGACATCAGGACAAAGCTAGCTTTCCAAATCCCCAATACTCCGAAAATGATCGATTACTCTATCTCTGCTGGAGGCAGCCAAGGCTGGAACATTGCCAGTACAAATGGTCAAGCAGTCCAAGTAGGCACCAGTTATCTAACCCGCGGTTGGCGTTCCAAATCAGTCATCGTGTTGTTCCGTCCAATAAACCTCAAGCGTTGATTCATGGCTTGCCTAACCTTCCGCTCAACTCGGACCCCGCCTGCATTGCCTTCTGCTCCTTCTCATCTCCCTGATTCCTCGGCTTCGTTCAGCGTCTCGGCGCAGGCGTGGCCGGTTACCTTTGTTCGTTAGGCCGCTCATGCCTCTCACCGCTCTAGAGAGGGCCATTCTCGACTGGTTCACAAGGTCGATGGCCGAAGCAACCCTCGCTAACCAGGTCGCTGGCGTCTCTGTATCTGATCGTGAAACGACAGATGCTGGGTTCTTGACCCATCTCTCTGTTCCCGAAGGGGCCGAGCCAATCCCTTCAATGCAAAGCGAGGCCAAATCATCGCTTGGTGGGTGCGGTTTGTACGCAACCGAATTAAGCGCAGGCGCAGAATGCTTGATTCACTTCACTCACGGTCTTATCAGCAGCATCGAAGTCTGGTCCTTCGCCGGCGGTCATCCATCAAACATTGGTCAATTCGAGCTTCGTCCCCTTCAGGTGAACTACATTAATGACTTGCCATCCTAGCGGCCTAACCCTCGGCTCAACTCGGACCCCGCCTGCATTGCCTTTCGCTCTCTCTCAGCTTCTCGCTAACTCGGCTTCGCTGATCGTCTCGGCGCAGGCGTGGCCGGTTAGCCTTGTTCGTTAGGCCGCACCAGTTCATTCTTGGAAGGGAGATCCTCTTAATTGACTCACCATCTCTCTAAGAAGCCTTCAACACCGCTACTCGTCTTCATCGCCATCGTTGGATTCTTCAACTTTGTGGCTTATATGCTGGTCGCCAACAATCTTGGTGGTGACGCGGTCAACGGCTCCGTCATCGACGGGCGATACTTCCTGGCCAACCACGGCATTCTTACCGAAACGAGCCGAGGTGTATTCTGGTACAGCAGAATTCATACCTACACGCTTTGGGTTACCCACCCATTGGCCATCTTTTCCTTATGGCGCCTAAAATCCCGTTGGAAAAGCAATTCTTCCAATTCAGCGGCCTAACCCTGCGCTGCACTCGGACCCCGCCTGCATTGTCTTTCGCTCTCTCTCATCCTTTTGCTAACTCGGCTTCGTTGACCGTCTCGGTGCAGGCGTGGCCGGTGAGCTTCATTCGTTAGGGTTCTCGCACTGAGTTCAGGCAGCCACGCATGAAAATCATCCTCCAGGCTCCAATTGTGGTTCGCTTCTCTTCTCGAGTGGGAAAATTCGCCATTCAGAGTGGGCTGCTTCTGCGTTCGCTCGTGATCGCTCTTTACATTTGGGTAGCATCTGAGAATTACGACAAACTCTCATTCTCCCTCTCGAATCGAAACATCTATCCCATCGAATTTTCAGGACGAATTCTCGAAATACCGGTCTACTACACCGGCTGCATTATCAATTATCGTTCAGGAACATTTCTGTTCAACGAGGTTCCCGTTCGCCTTGGATTGCAACAGCGGAGCATTGCGGTAAGCCAAATGGTTTTTGATGCCACCCCCAACAAACCTCGTAGGTCCATCGATGTCTACGGAACTTTATTTTTTACTGAAGAATTCAGCTATCACATGAAACTGGCCATTTTTGTTTACTTCTTCCTATTAAATTTATTTCGCATTGCATGCAGAAAAATACGAGCAATCTCAATTCCCTCATCACCCTAACCCTCGGCTCAACTCGGACCCCGCCTGCATTGTCTTCCGCTCTCTCTCAACTTCTCGCTTCCTCGGCTCCGTTCAGCGCCTCGGTGCAGGCGGGGCCGGTTAGCTGCTTTTCGTTAGGAGGCCCCTTGAAGGCCATATCCCTTGGGCTCCTGCTGCTCATTTCCATTTCTTGCATTCAGCCAAAAGCAACCGCTAGGCGAACCGTCATGGAAACTGGACCGATTGAGGTCATCAATCCAATATCCTGGGATGAAGCGTCTGCTCACATCAAATCAGGTAAAGTTACAGAAATCGAATTCGTAACGGTTGGGGGAATTGTTCTGATTCTGGATACGGCTCAAAAGTGGTTTGTGCATAAACCACCAGTCGATGTCAGAGAGTTTGTCCGCCAAAATGCTCCCAATGCGAAGCGAATCAACATCCATGTTCAAGCCGTTTCGACTGCCTCCTAACCTTGCGCTCAAGTCGGACCCCGCCTGCATTGCCTCCCGCTCTCTCTCAGCATTTAGCTATCTCGGCTCCGCTCATCGCCTCGGTGCAGGCGTGGCCGCTTAGCTTCATCCGTTAGGCCGTCGATGCGCATGAATCATATATTCAAGGTGGGAATCATCGTCATAGCCTCAATGAACCTAGATGCTTCACCAGAGGTGAAGTCGAAGATATCAATCCAACGATTGCAGATGAGCGAACTGCAGGATGGGGCCATTGGTTTTGCCTACTTCATTGAGAAGCCAAAGGGAGTGGGCTGCGCTTGGGTAGCTTCACCTCAGATTGCCGCTCCCTCAAAATTGGATCCGCATCAACTCGCCATCCGGATTAATGGTCGCCTACAGCACCTCCAACTCTCAGAAGCTCGTAGCGGCAAAGGTCCTATATCGGTTGACGGCATCCCCTATCGGCTGAAGAGAGAGTGGTCAGACAATCATGTCAAAATTGAAACCTACGAAAATCGTATTGAAGAAAATCAATCGTACAGGTGTACACAGGGATTGTTGATCGTAACCATGGGTGAAACTACTAAGCGTTTCCCACTCTGGGGGTTGTACGGATGCGAGTAGCGATCGGCCTAACCTTCGGCTCAACTCGGACCCCGCCTGCATTGTCATTCGCTCTCTTTCATCCTCCGGCTTCCTCGGCTTCGTTCAGCGCCTCGGCGCAGGCGGTGCCGGTTAGCCTGATTCGTTAGGCGCTCGCGAACCGCTAGAATTCACCCTATCAAGGAGAATCGTTTTGGACATACGGTCGATTGTTTGCGTTCTTGTTGCTGGTCCCATCATCCATGCGGGTGGTCACGAGGTTTCCTTAAATATTTCTGGAATCAAGAGTCGTAGTTTTTCGACGGCGACGTCTTCAAGTGCTCAATTCTCAGTTAGTCCGAAGGATACAGTTTCTATGGGCCTTCGGTTTGGTTTCGGCCTTACAGAGATAGGCTCGGCAAAATTGATCGCCCAAGCCACTGTTCATTCTGAGTACACGACTGAATTTCAGTTTACAGACAATAGCTTTTTCTACAGAGAAGGAACCGGAAAATATAAAAATGAAGGCATGAGCATTGGGCTAAACGCCCGCTGGCAGAGGCTTCTTGAGTATGGAATCGGTACGGAAGTGCGCTACGAGCGCCTCACCTTAACTAACGAAGACTCAACTAAGGTTGGCCAGTACCGTCCCTGGGTAAATTTTTACTCAGGGCGTGTTTTTGAAGGTCGAGGTTACAGACCATTTATCGGGCTCGAATTGGCCCTGCCCTTAACGCACTCAAACTCTTCAAACGCTGCCCATGATCCTACGGAATTACTGAGGGGTGTCTCTCCTAAATTTGAAATTACGTTGCTCGTAGGCATTCGAAAATAGTGTCTCATTCATTCGCCTAACCCTTAGCTCAACTCGGACCCCGCCTGCATTGCCTTTCGCTCTTTCTCTTCATCTCGCTATCTCGGCTTCGCTCGTCGCCTCGGCGCAGGCGTGGCCGGTTAGCTCCATTCGTTAGGCGCCATGCATTACACTCCCAGCACCAATCCAGGAAATCTCGGATTTGCCCTCCTCGGTGGTGCATTGGGCGGCTTCATCGCGATAATCGGGTTGAAAGCCATCTTTCGTCGCGAGTTCAAGACCGGCAAAAGAAGGGGCTATAAGACACTCTACGGAAAAGAAGCAATCTACAATGGGCTGTTCTTCCTTTTTGTCGGATTGGTGTTTGTGGTCTTCGGACTCCTCAGCCTGATCGAGTTTAATCATCTGCATTGAACCAAGCGCCTAACCCTTGGCTCAACTCGGACCCCGCCTGCATCGCCTTCCGCTCTCTCTCAGCTTCCCGCTTCCTCGGCTCCGCTCAGCGCCTCGGCGCAGGCGGGTCCGGTTAGCCTTGTCCGTTAGGCAGCTCTAGTAGATTTCGAGTTTCTGCCTCTTTGCAGGTTTCTTTGAATCCCAGCGTCTTCCACGGGCAGTTCGCCAGGCAGGCCGGTTCTTTGTGGCCCACCAGTTCCCAGTCAGGCCCAACTGGGCATCCTGGTACCCTGGGTTGGTCGATCAGCTGTTCTTCAAATCCAAGCCCGCAGGTTCAAGCATCCAAGTTCACTGCCTAACCTCTCGCTCAAGTCGGACCCCGCCTGCATTGCCTTCCGTTCTCTCTCAGCATTTCGCTATCCCGGCTTCGCTCATCGTCTCGGTGCAGGCGTGGCCGCTTAGCTTCTTCCGTTAGGGCTCTCACCAATGGCCGGATCAACAAGCTCGCCAGAATTCACAGCCTTCCTGGATGAAAGTGGGCAGCGGGAGTATGGCCTAAAGACAGACAAATACTTCGTCGTAGCCGGATCAATTGTTCCAACCGCTACCGTTGATACCTATGAAATCGAGTTTAACGGGTTGAAGCGTTCCTTCTTTGGATCTACTCAGGTTGAGATTAAATCGAACTGGCTCAGGCAGCCAAAAGAAGCAGCCGCGCACTATCTGGAGCCATACGGAATATCAGAGGCAAAGCTGAAGGCCTTTACAGAAGCTGTCTATGACTGGATTTTGGCGACTGATATTGTTTTTCTGGCCGGTGTTGTAGACAAAGACCAGATGAAAGCGCAATACAGTAGCCCTCACAACCCAAGCGCAGTTGCATACAACATCTTTTTGCAGCGGTATCAGAAATTCTTGGTTTCACACCGTAGCAAGGGCTCCGTAATCCTTGATGACTTTACCGGTGCCACAAAAGCCGGTAATCAATGGAAGGATCTCTTGCTTCGACAGCATTCGTCATTGTTAAAGAATGGTTGTCCTTATACTCGGCTCCAGTTCAACAACATTCATCAGGACCTACTGTTCAAGGATTCTGCAGGTTCATCCATACTCCAGGTCTCCGATCTGGCCTGCTACAACACATTTCGCCAATTCAAAGATCACGGTCACATCTGGGATGATCCGGCTGCAAAAAGCCTCCCTGTATATTCGTACTTCAATCGAATGCTACCCCGGTTCGATCAAAGCCCCACAAAGGTATTCGCAGGTTTCGGAGTAGCTAAAATGCCTACTGTGGCCAGGCACAACTGGCTGGTCTGAAGTGGCCATCGCCCTAACCCTCCGCTCAACTCGGACCCCGCCTGCATTGTCTTCCGCTCTTTCTCTTCATCCCGCTTCCTCGGCTCCGCTCAGCGCCTCGGTGCAGGCGGGGCCGGTTAGCTTCATTTGTATGTTTCTCCTTACCTGAGCAGGTCTAGGCTCAGGGTTTGGGATGGCAACCTGCACCCAAAGGGGAGGGGCGGTGATGGTAACTTCGGTGGCCCGATTGCTTGTGGCCGTTAACGATGTCACTCCCGCCCCTCTTTTCGTGCAGCACCCGTATGGCCGGACACCACTTCGGGACATGCCCGTATTCGCAATAGTGGCCTGGGTGCGCACACCCCAAGTGTAGGCAAGCCGTCCCGTCACGGGAGGCCTCATGCACATGCTTTCTCCCTCAAACCTGCTCTGGATCGGGGTGGATGTCTCCAAAGCCACCTTCGATGCCGCCCTCTGGGGTCACCAGGACTTCCAGAAAATGGCCACGGCAGCCTTCCCCCGCACGGAGGAAGGTGTCCAAGCTTTCCGGACCTGGGTTCTGGCCCATGGTGGCGATGCGGTCGGCGTGGTCATGGAAGCCACCGGCTGCTACTCCCAGGAACTCGGGAGATGGCTCCAACAGGACCTGCCCGGAAGCCGGGTGGCCATCGTCAATCCGTCGCTAGTGAAGGCCTTCGGGCGTTCGTTGGCCCTGCGCAACAAGACCGATCGGCTGGATGCCTGCATGCTTGCCCGTTATGGCCAGGAACGGACCCCGGAAGCCTGGGTGCCCATGACCCCCGAACGCGCCGAACTCAGGGATCTGATCCGCACCCGGACGAAGCTGATCCGCCTCCAGGTCACGATCCGCCTCCGGTTGGACGATGCCCTCGGGAGGACAGGCAACTCGGCGGGGAAGGCCCAGCAGAAGGTTTTGAAGGTGCTCCAGGGCCAGGTCGATGCTCTGGACAAAGCCATTGAACGGCAGCTCCGCCAGGTCGCCGAGTTGGGGCATGCGGTTGAACTCCTCACCAGCATCCCCGGAGTCGGGAAGGTCACCGCGGCCACCATGCTGGGCGAAGCCGGGGATCTCCGAGCCTTCCGGCGCGGACGGCAACTGACCGCCTTCGTGGGCGTTTCCCCCCGCCGCTACGATTCGGGCAGCAGCGTTCGGGGACGCACCCGCATGTGCCGGATTGGCGGGGTTCACGCTCGTGTAGTGCTCCCCTGATTGTTGGACAAGTTCGAGGGTTATCAGGCAGCGGGTTGGGGGTTGAGGAACGCCTCACGGGGCGTCCGGTAGGCCAGGGCCTGGTGGGGCCTCTGGGTGTTGAAGTGTTCGATGTAGCGGGCGACGACGGCGCGGGCTTCGCGGATGTCCTGGAACCGATGGAGCCAGGCGCACTCTTCCTTGAACGAACGGATGAACCGCTCGCACAAGCCGTTCTGCTCGGGGGTATAGGGCGTGATGTATTCCTGCTTCAGGCCGTAGTCCTGACCAGTGCCCGGTAGGCCCGAGAGCCAAACACTAGGCCGTTGTCATGGCGCAAGGTGAGGTCCTTGGGGGCGCCATGGGTCCAGCCGAACCGGTGGATTAGGGCGTCTTCGAGGGCCCGTTCAACGGTCTTGGTTCGGGCGGTCCGGTCCAGACTCCAACCCAGGACCTCGCGGGTGCAGCAGTCGAGGACGGGCACGAATGCGCACCAGCCATCCACGCCGCATTCCACCAGGGCGATGTCGGTGGACCACCGCTGGTTAGGCAGCGGCGAAATGGATCTGGACCCTGGCACCCGTGGGCGCTTGCCCACGGCCCGCTGGCGGACGGTCCAGCCCTTGATCCGCATCAGGCGGTGGATCTTCTTGCGATTAGCGGACTGATCCAGCCTGTATCTCAACCATGCCCATACCCGCCGGATGCCAAAGGTCGGGTGTGCCTGGATGATTTCGTGGACGGTCCTGGCCAGGGCTTCATCCACGGGTCGGTGCAGCCGCTCCAGCTTGGGTTGGTGGTAGGCCGTGGATCGCGGCACTCCGAGGACCCGGCAGAGGCGGGCCATGGGGATCTCCACGCCTGCTTGGAGGAGGTCGCATCGCACGGCGTTCACGAGATCCCGTCCGGCAAGTCCTTGCCGAGAATGCGATGCGCTTTTTTTAGGACATCTACCTCCAGCGCCAGCTCGCCGACCTTGGCTTGCAGGCGCTGCTTCTCGGCTTCCCACTGGGCCTCGCGGTCCCGCGGGTGGCTCCGCAGGGCCTCCGTGCCCTGGGCGAGGAAGTCGTCCTTCCACTGCTCCAACTCGGCCACGGTCAGCCCGTGCTGCCGGGCCGCATCCGCAGCGGTGGTCTTGCCCCGAATGAGGTCCAATACGACGGCGGCCTTCCTCTTGGCCGTCCATCGCTGGATATCCCCTTCGGGCAGGGGGTTAGGTTAGGGCGGACAGGTTCTCTGGAGAAGAACCAGGGCGTGGGGTGGCCCGCCGCGCCAGGCCTGAGGCCCGGCAGGCGGCGCGGAAGACGCGGCGGGCATGGTCGGGGTCGAGGGGTCGGCCGAGCCGCCCGGTGAAGAGCCAGGGCGCTACGGGGCGCGTCTCGCGGCAGTGCCGGCGGAGCGCCTTGAGCAGCTTCGCGGGCAGGGCCACCTGCCGTTCGGCCCCGCCCTTCCCCACGGTGCGGATCAGGCCCCGGGCCGGGTCCAGGTCGCAGGTGCGCAGGCGGCAGGCCTCGCGGATGCGCAGGCCGGTGGCCACCATGGTGCGGAACAGCATCCGGTAGGTCGGGTGGGGCACGGCCTCCAGCAGGGCCGCGACTTCCTTCAGGTCCAGCACCGCGGGCAGCTTCCGGGGGATGGCAGGCCACGCGAAGAAGGAGACGACTTCAGGGCGCCCCAGGGTCTTCCGGTACAGGAAGGCCAGGCCCGACAGGTGCTGCCGGAAGCGTTGGGGGCTCATGGGGATTCCCCGCAGGTGGTCGACCCAGGCCCGCACCTCCGCCTGGCCCATGTCCCCGGGGTGGCGGCCGTGGAAGGCCGCGAAGGCTCGGGCCGAGGACAGATACACCCGAGTCGTGAAGGGTGCCCGCCGCGCAAGGGCCAGGTCCTGTTCCATCCACCGCCACAGCAGGTCCATGCCCGCCTCCCGATCCGCGGCACCGGGCCGCCCAGACCAGCAAGCACCTCATCCCACCCGATCGAACAGCCCCGGCTGCCGAGGCAGGTCGGTCACGGTGCTCGGCTCGACCTTGGGCTTGGCCTCGCGAGGGCGCTTCCGCGCGGGAAAGGCCTCCTGGAAGGCGGCGCGGATGCCCTCCTTGTATTCGGGATCCAGGACCTTCAGCCAGCCATGGTCGGCCAGCAGCTTGTAGAAGGGATCCTGCTTGAGCAGACGCAGGCCGCCCACCCACGCGTTGGTGGCGCCACTGGCCCGGGCGCGGCGGGCGAAGGCCTTGGCGTCATGCACCGCCAGCAGGGGTGCCACACCGATGGTGACGGCGATGCCCGCCGCGGCCAGGCGCTCGGCGGCGGCCCAGCGGCTGGGGATGGCGGGGGCATGGGGCTCCACCACCTGGCGCACGGTGTCGTCGTCCGTGGGGATGGAGAGGCCCACGGAGAGGCGGTCGCCGAAGGCCTTCAGGAGCTCGAGATCCTGCAGCACCAGGGGCGAGCGGGTATGCACGATCACCTCGGTGGTGGGGCAGAGCAGCAGCACTTCCAGGCAACGGCGGCTCAGGCGGTACTGCCGCTCCAGGGGCTGGTAGGGATCCGTGGCCGAGGCCATGAAGACCCGCGCCCTGTGGAGCTTGTGCCGCTGGGACCAGAGCAGCTCGGGCGCGTTCAGCTTGGGGGCCACCCAGCCGCCCCAGTCGTCGGGCTTGTGGAGCGCATTGGGGTACTCCCGCACATAGCAGTAGCGGCAGCCGTGACCGCAGCCCCGGTAGGGACTGAGCGCGAAGCCAAAGCCGTAGCGCTCGTCCTTCTGATGCCGCAGGATCGAACGGGCCTCCTCGGGCTCCACCAGCAGCCCCTGGAAGAGCGGTGGTGGCTCCGGAGATGGCAGGAGAGGTGTCATTCCATCAGTGTTCGCTTTTTATTCGCTTCGTCAAGTCCCGTCCGACGCTTTGGCGATGACGTTGATCTGGCCATTGTTCTCTAGGATCGCCAGGCGCACATCCGCCAGATCGGTGAGTCCCGCCTGGCGGACCGAAGCCATGAGTTCGTGTTGCGAGATCCGCTCGGAAGCCAGGATCCTCTCGTCTACCACTCCGTTATGGACCAGGATCTGGGGCCGGCCATCCAGAAAGGTCTCCGCCCGCCTGCTGCGCCAGGTCAGCCAACCCATGAACGCATTGATGGCCAGCAGGGTGGCCACGAGGATGAACCCCGCGGCCACGGTGTTGTCGCCGGCGTTCATGCTGTTCTGCACGGCATTGCTGAGCACCAGCAGCAGCACCAGGTCGAAGGGTGCCAGCTGGCCCACCTGCCTCTTGCCCGTGAGCCGGAGCATCACCAGGAGGAAGCCATAGACCAGCAGACCTCGCAGCACGAACTCCCACCAGGGCTGGGTGAGCTTCCACAGGGAGGCGCCCACGGGCAGGGCAGCGTCGAGCAGGCCCCACGGCATCATGATTCGCCCTCCTGCCCGGCCTTCGGGGATCCTGGCTGCTGGATCGAAGCTACTGGATCGCGACCGTGAAAGCCGCAGTGCCCAGCTCGGCGCCGTCAGCGCCCACCACCTTGGCGGTCCAGGCACCTTCATCCCCCTTGCGGAAGGTGCGGTAGGCGTGGGTGCGGTAGGGCGAGCGCGGCACCTTGAGCTCCTGGCGCGAGGTCTTCTCGCCCTTGGTGAACACCACCGCGATGGTGGTGTCGGCGGCGCCGGTGACTTTGGTCCAGACGTGGATCTTCGCGCCCGCCGCCACGGTGAAGGTCTTGGCCTCGCCCTGGAGCTCCATCTTCTCGATGCCGGTGCCCACCTTCACTTCCGCCGTGGCCGCACCCGCCGGGGCCTTGGGCTTGGCGGCCTGGGCCCGGGCGACGAAGGCCAGGGCCAGCACGAGGGGCACCGCCACGAGGAGGGGAAGCAGTCGCTTGAGACGCATGGAAGCTCCGGAAGGATGCCGCCATTCTGCGCCGGCCGGGGCCGGGTGTCATCAGGGTCAGAAGCTGATCACCAGGGAGGTCGTGAACACGGTGTCGGTCTTCCTCAGCTGGAAGGGCACCTGTCCCAGGATCACCGGTGGCGTGGTGACAGGCGTCTGCACCACATCCACGGCCACCGAGGCGGGCTTGTTCTTGTAGGTCAGGTCATAGCCGACCTTGAGGGCCAGGCGCGCAGACAGGTTCGTGGTGAAGCCGTTCCGCCAGACCGCCAGGTAGTTCTGGGTGTCCTTGAAACTGTCGGAGATGTTCAGTTCAGAGGTGAAGACCGACGTGGCGAAGACCTTCTTCTCGAATTTGGCGCCCAGGTGGAAGGTGGCGAACCCGTCGTCCGTGCCCGCGGGTGTGAACACCAGGGTCTCTTTGGTGTAACCCAGGCCGGCGTCCGTGAAGAACCTGGTGCGATCCCCCTTGGTCCACCAGTACCCCAGCCCGGCCAGTCCCGTGTAGCGCGCATCCAGTCCGGCGGGGATGTTGCGCTCCCACCCGGCCGAACCGAACCACAGCAGGTGCTCCGTGATGTTGTGGTCGTAGCGGAGGTTCGCGAAATAGGTCTCGGTGCTGGTCTTGGAGGTGCGGGTCTCCTGGACCGTGGCCGTGGCGAGGCTCGACCCAAGGGCACTCCGGTCGAGGGTGGTGGTGGCCACTCGCACGCCGCCGAGGTTGAACGCCAAGACCGCATCGGCCCAGGTGTATTTGAACTCGTTCGAGAAGCCCAGGCTCTGGCTGGAGGCGTTGCCGCCCACGGCCACGAAGCTCAGGGCCGCCTTGTCCGACCAGGGGCGCTTGGGGGCCGGTGCCTCCTGGGCGGCGAGGGGCACCATCACCACCGGAATCAGCATCAGCAAAGTCCTCGCCTGCACGGCCACCCCCTTGAAATTTCAGGCCATGCTACCAGTCTCAGGATGGGTGTGGATTCAGAACGCCCAGGTTTCCAGGCCTTCGAGGATGTCGCGCACGCCGGGGCCGAACCGCGCATTGCTCAGCCAGTCCAGACCGGAGGGCAATCCTGCCAGCGCGGTCTGCACGCGGGCGCGGTGACCAAGTTCGGGACGCGGGATGGCCCGCTCGGCGCGCTCGTGACGCACGGCGCTGGCCTCGCCGAGGGTGGGGATCCAGTGCTTCAGGCGGGCGGCGATGCCCTCCCAGGCATCCAGGTCCGCGGGCTTGCCGAAGGCGCCGCCGATGAAGCTGCGCAGCTGCATGAGGCCCTCGGGGGCGCTCTGGGGATCCATCCAGGAGGGCACCAGGGAGCCGAGGTAGCCCCGGCCTTCCGGCGGATGGATGAGGAAGCCGAAGCTGTCCTTCAGGGCGGGCAGCGGCGCGTGCCGGCTGTGCCAGAGGTCCACGGAGGTATAAGGGATGGCCGCCAGCGCATCGGCACTCTGGGGCGCCACCGCACCCAGCAGCAGGGCGGCCTCGAAGGCCGGCAGGGCCAGCACCACGCGGTCCGCCTCGCGCACCTCGCCGCCCCCGCTTGCGCGCCAGCGGCCCCCGGGCAGGGCCTCCAGGCGCTCGGCGCGCAGGCCGGTGCGAACGGCGGGGAGCTTCGCCGCCAGCCGGATGGGCAGCTGGCCCATGCCGCCCTCGGGCACCACCATGTGGCTCACACCGCTCTTGCGGATGCCGTTCACAAGGCTGCCCGTGGCCTCCCACTGGCGCAGCTTGGGGATGGCATCCACGGAAAGGATCTCCGGCGGCGCCGCCAGCACGCCGGCCACCATGGCCGGCAGCAACTCCGTGGCCACGCCCTTGCCCAGGCGGCGGGCGATGAAGGCGCTCAAGCCCTCCTCGGGCTCGGCGGGCCGAACGGGCTGGAAGGGCTCCAGCATCATGCGGAGCTTGGCGCCGAGCGGCATCAGGGGGGAGGTCATCAAGCCCACGGGCGAGGCCGGCACGGGGATGAGGCGGCCGCCCTTCCCCACCCAGCGGGCGCCGGTGCCCGGAGATTTGAACGGCAGATCGATGGCGCTGAAGAGGCGGTCCACCGCGGTGCCCTTCTGCCAGAGCACGCCCTGGGGGCCGGTCTCGAAGTGGCCGCCCTCCCAGGGCAGCGTCTTCATCCAGCCGCCGACGCTGGCGCCGGCCTCCCACACTTCCACCGCTTCGCCGCGCTGCTGCAGGTGCCAGGCCGCGGCCAGGCCCGTGACGCCGCCGCCGAGGATCAGGGTGCTCATGGGAGGATCTCCAGGACGCGCCGGGTGAGGCAGCGGATGTACGAAGGATCGGTGCCCGGGGGCGCCACGCGGCGGTAGGTGCGGATGCCGGCCTGGTCGGCCACGTGGCGGTACTCGATGTCGAGCTCGTGCAGGGTCTCGATGTGCTCGGTGACGAAGCTCACGGGCACCACGATGACATCCTTGCCACCCATGGACTCCAGCACCGCCTTCAGCGGCGGCTCCAGCCAGCGCACAGGTCCCGTCCGGCTCTGGTAGGCCAGCAGGTACCCGCCGGGCAGCTCGCCGATCCTGGCCTTGAGGGCATCGCAGGTGGCGTGGATTTCCGTCTCGTAGGGATCCCCCGCCTCGATCTGACGCACGGGCAGGCTGTGGGCGCTGAAGATCACCGTGGCGCCCGGCAGCTCCTCCAGGGCCACGCGCAGGGGCCGCTCCAGCGCGTCCAGGTAGTCGGGATCCGTGGCGTAGTGCTCCACCCCCGGCAGCAGCTCCATGCCGACTTTCGCGGCTTCGATGGCCAGTTCCCGCAGGCTCGAGCCGGTGGTGGCGCGGCAGTCATGGGGGTAGAGCGTCACTGGCACCAGCTTGCGGATGCCCTGGCGCTTGAGCGCCTGCAGCAGGCCCTTGGCCCGGGGGGCCGTGCAGCGGAAGCAGAGCTTCACGGCTTCCTCGCGGCCCGCGGCGCGCAGGGCCGTGCGCAGCGCCGCAGCCTGGTAGGCGCTCTCCCGCAGCAGCGGCGACCCGCCGCCGATCTCGGCGTAGCGGCCCTTGGCGCTGGGGGCCCGCAGACGGGCGATGAGCCGGGCCAGGGGCGGCTGCAGCCAGGCAGGCCCCGGCAGCTTGATGAGGTCGCGGTCCCCGAAGAGGGCGGCCAGGAAAGGCTCCACCTGCCCCAGGTTCACGGGACCGCCGAGATTGAGGAGGAGAAGGGCCGTGTCGCGCATCGTCCTCCACCTTACGCGAGGCGGCCCACCACTTTCGTCACGGAAGCCTGGACGGGGCGTGACAGAAGTCGGCACGGCCGCGGAACCGCCGGCATCCCATAGACTGTTCCAACACCTGGAGTGCCCATGCCCGTCCCTGCCCACCTGTCCGCCTTCGCCCACCTGCCCGACGACGCCCGGCTCTGGCTGCTGGCCCTGACCCACGACACTGAGGCGGCGGTCCTGGCGCCGGAGGTGGAGAGCCTCCTGGGGCGCTGGCGGCACAAGGGCGTGCAGTACCAGGGCGCCTGGACGCTCCTGGAGCGCCGCATCCTGGCCGTGGCTGAACCCACCCTCGCCACCGAGCCCTCCGGTTGCGCCATCGATGGCATGCTGCGCGGCGTGAACCAGCTCACGGCAAAGCTGGGCCTGGCCCTGGAGGATCCGCAGGCCGTGCTGGTGCGGCTGGCGGATGGGATCCGCGCCATCCCGCGCAGTGACATCGGCGCCCGCCTGGGCGACGGCACCCTGGACGGCACCACGCCCGTGTTGGACCTGGCGCTCCTGGCCCTCGGTGACCTTCGCCAGGGCCGCTTCGAGCGGCCCCTCGCCGCCACCTGGATCGGGCGGAAGTATTTGAGGCCTGCACCCACCTCTGTTTGAGGCGCGGCACGTACCGCCCCGCACAAACGAAACCGAGGCGGCCAAGCCGCCTCGGTTTCGCCGGGAGGATGAATGGGTCTAGAAGATCGACTCGCCGGGCTTGCGGCGCCAGGCCTCGGAGCGCTTCTGGCCCTCGGCCTTGGGCTTCGCGTCCTTGGCGGCGGCCAGGGTCTGCAGCAGGGAGCCGCCCAGCAGGGAGGCCGCGTTCCTGGCCAGGGCCGGCGCGGCGGGCACCACCGGGGCGCTCACGGGTCCGGAGGCGGATTCCTCGGCGGGAGCGGCCTTGGCGGTGATCTCCTTCAGGCGCTTCTCGTACCAGAGCTTCCGCTTGGGATCGATGACCCGGATGTTCCCGGCCTTCTCACCCTTCTTGAGAACCTTCGGCTTCGGCTTTTCACGGTCTTCCCGCAACACGGAATCAGGTTTTGCGGCTTCTTCGAGGATCTTCGCCAGGTTGCCAAGGCCACGCAGGTTCATCATGTGCGGTTGTTTCTCCAGAGGGGCCACGGGCCACCGCTCACCAGACTAACGGGAAGTGCTTCATCTACATAGTGATTTTAGGCACGAGGCGGGGTTTTTCCGGGCCATCACCATTGGCGATCCTGGGACACTGGCCCCATGGCGACCGCGACGACTGCCCTGAAGGCCCGCCTGGATGGACTTTGCGCCCGCTACGACACGGCCGGGGCCCTCGAGAGGGATCCCCTCAGCATCGTCCTCGCCTACGGGTCCCCCCTTGACCGGGAGGTCGCCGCCTTCGTGGCCGCCCACCTGGCCTATGGGCGGGTGGACCCCATGATCCGGGCCGTGAAGGGCGTCCTGGCGCCCCTCGGCGCGCGGCCCGCCGACTGGCTGAGGGAACGCAGCGTCGCGGCCGCGCGGAAGGAACTCACCCGCGCCCTGGAGGACTGGGCCTGGCGCTTCCACACGGGCCCGGACCTGGTGGCCTGGCTGCTGGCCTGGAAGCAGCTGGATGCGGAAAGCGGCGCGGGCCTGGAGGTCCACCTCCTGCCCCGCTCGAGGGAACAGCCCGACGAGGCCCTCTCCCGCCTGGTGCAGCGGCTCCGCATGGAGCTGCCGACCTCGTACGGGGCCCGCTTCTCCCTGCCCGACCCCCTGGAAGGGGCCGCCTGCAAGCGCTGGCGCATGTTCCTGCGCTGGATGGTGCGCGGCGGATGGCCCGATCTCGGCCTCTGGACCCGCTATCCCGCCCAGGGGCTGGTCATCCCCCTGGATACCCACGTGGCGCGGGTTTCGCGTTTCATTGGCCTCAGCCGCCGCGCCACCCCGGACGGGAAGATGGCCCAGGAGATCACCGAGGCCCTGCGCCGCCTGGACCCCGTCGATCCCCTGCGCTACGACTTCGCCCTAAGCCACCTGGGCATCCTGGGCGACTGCCCCGGCGTTCGCAAGCGCGGCACCTGTGCGGCGTGTCCGCTCTACACCGTGTGCCGGGCTGGCACCAGGCCCAAGGCACGTCCCCAGAAATAGCGGTGGTCCGCAACCCTTGGGCTAGGCCTCCTCGTAGGCCTTCTCCAGCGCGGCCACGTCCAGCTTCACCATCTCCATCATCGCCGCCATGACCCCCTGGACCTTCCTGGGGTTCGGGTCGGCGATCAGCTCCATGAAGCGCCGGGGGACGATCTGCCAGGTGACCCCGAACGGATCGGTGATCCAGCCGCACTGGGAGGGCGTGGCTCCCGCAGTGACGAGCCTGTCCCAGTACCCGTCGACCTCGGCCTGATCCTCGCAGTCCACGAAGAGCGAGAAGCCCTGCGAGAACGTGAAGTACGGCCCGCCGTTGTAGCCCATGAAGGCCTGGCCACCGACGACGAACTGGGCAGCCGTGATGGCGCCATCCTGGCCCGTGCGCGACACCTGCCTGACCTCGGAATCCGGGAAGGTCGCGGTGTAGAACGCGATCGCAGCCTCGAGCTGGTCGTTGAACATCAGGAAGGGGGTCACTTTGGTCATCGTCAGCTCCGGTTCATTCCCAGCCCAGGCGGGCGGTCGCGCTCACCCCGGTTCCGGACAGGAGCAGGGAACTCCAGGCCCAGGGGCGCCCAGGGCTGGTTGGTCGGAAGGGTGCGGCGCCAGGCCAATCGGATTCATGACAGGAAGGCTAAGGTCAGCATTCAACCTGTCGAGCCCCAAGTTGGATTATTTATTCCCCGGGCCAGGCTGGTCCTCGCACACGCCGGCCGCAGGTGCCGCCCGTCCAGCCGCTCCTCCCTGCCGGGCGTCCTCATCCACGAATCCGCTGCGCGGCCTCGTGGGCTGTGGTGATTCCTTTTGCTGTCGAACTAGGCATTTAGCCTCGTTCGACTCGCGCTTCGCGCTTCACGCAAATGGAAGCGCAGAAGGGCCGGGCTTGCTACGTGCGCGACCCACTGGGAGCGCAGGCCAGTGCCGATTCGAGAGCGCAAGCCGCAAGCGCCGCGATCCGCCGCTCCCTGCCGGGCGATCTTCTCAACCACGAAACCGCTACGCGGCTTCGTGGGCCGCGGCGATTCCTTTTGCTGGCCAACGCTGCCCCGCAGCGTCGGCCACGCGCTGCGCGCTCCACGCAAAAGGAGGCGCAAAAGGGCCGGGCTTGCCACGGCACTCGGGGGAACGACTTAGGGCTGCTTCTTCCGACCTGACCCGGTTCATCGCACCCCGATGCATGGGGCCCGGCTTGAATTCAGCCTAGCCGCGATGACACGGGATACACCAGCGGAAGGAGTCTCCGCCGAGGGGCATGGACGCTCAAAGTGGCTGATTTCCGGGGCGTTTTTAAGCGATGGAAAAATCCGGTTGCTTCCCCTTGACACCCCTACATCTTGGGGCCATCCTTTTCTCCCGGCACAACCCCTAGAGGTTACCTCAAAGTCCCCCATCCCCTGGGGAGGGCTTTGTACGCCTCGCGGAAAAGCCATGTCTTTTGATCCGTCCTTCTCCACCCCCTGCGCAGGACAGCCCCATGAAGATTGCCCGCCATTTCACCAAGGCAGGTCACGACCCCCTGGAAGGAATTCCCTTCGTCCCGCGCACCAGCCGCATCTCCAAGCTCGACGGCACCGTGGTGTTCGAGGCCAAGGACGTGATGGTGCCGGAGACCTGGTCCCAGGTGGCGGTGGACATCCTCGCCCAGAAGTACTTCCGCCGGAAGGGCATCGACGCCCAGAACAGCGGCGAGAAGGACGCGCGGCAGGTGTTCCACCGGCTGGCTGGCTGCTGGCGCCACTGGGGAGAGACCCACAGCTACTTCGATTCCGCGGAAGACGCCCAGGCTTTCTACGACGAGCTCACCTACATGCTCGCCAACCAGATGTGCGCGCCCAACTCGCCGCAGTGGTTCAACACGGGCCTGCACTACGCCTACGGCATCAGCGGGCCGGCCCAGGGGCACAGCTTCGTCAACCCGGTCTCCGGTGAATTGGAGAAGTCCACCTCGGCCTACGAGCGCCCCCAGCCCCATGCCTGCTTCATCCAGAGCGTGGCCGACGACCTCGTGAACGAGGGCGGCATCATGGACCTGTGGACCCGCGAGGCCCGCATCTTCAAGTACGGCTCTGGCACCGGCACCAACTTCTCCAAGGTGCGCGGCTCCGAGGAGCCCCTCTCCGGTGGTGGCCGCAGCTCAGGCCTCATGAGCTTCCTGGCCGTGGGCGACCGCGCCGCCGGCGCCATCAAGAGCGGCGGCACCACCCGCCGCGCCGCCAAGATGGTCTGCCTCGACCTGGACCACCCCGACATCGAGGCCTTCATCGACTGGAAGGTCACCGAGGAGCGCAAGGTGGCCATGATCGCGGCGGGCAGCGCCGTGGTGCGCCGCCACTGGGATGCCATCTGCAAGTCCGTGGAGGGGTCCACCACCAAGGATGCCGACCCCAAGACCAACGAGGCCCTGCGCAAGGCCCTGGCCCGCGCCAAGCGCGAGGGCGTGCCCGCCGCGTTCCTCACCCAGTGCCTGGGTCGCCTGGCCGAGGGCGACTTCGTCCGCGACCTCGAGGGCTACGACACCTCCTGGGACGGTGAGGGCTACCTCACCGTGGGCGGCATGAACTCCAACAACTCGGTGCGCGTGCCCGATCCCTTCATGCGCGCCCTGGAGATGGACGGCGACTGGGAGCTGAAGCGCCGCATCGACGGCAAGACCTCGAAGAAGCTCCGCGCCAAGGACCTCTGGGAGAAGGTGAACCGCGCCGCCTGGGCCTGCGCCGATCCCGGCATCCAGTTCAACACCACCATCAACGACTGGCACACCTGCCCCGAAGACGGCCCCATCAACGCGAGCAACCCCTGCTCCGAGTACATGTTCCTGGATGACACGGCCTGCAACCTGGCCTCCCTGAACCTCTGCACCTTCCTCACCGAGGACGGCGGCTTCGACCTGGCGGGCTACCGCCACGCCATCCGCCTCTGGACCGTGGTGCTCGAAGTCAGCGTGCTCATGGCCCAGTTCCCCAGCGAGGCCATCGCGCAGCTCAGCCACGACTTCCGCACCCTGGGCCTGGGCTACGCCAACCTGGGCGCCATGCTCATGCGCATGGGCATCCCCTACGACAGCGTCGAGGGCACCCAGTGGTGCGCGGCCCTGACGGCCATCCTCACGGGCGATGCCTACGCCGCCAGCGCCGAGATGGCCCGGGAGCTGGGCCCCTTCCCCGGCTACCAGCGCAACGCCGACCACATGCTGCGGGTCGTCCGCAACCACCGCCGCGCCGCCTACAACGCCCCGGCCTCGGAGTACGAGCAGCTCTCCATCCGGCCCCAGGGCCTGCATGGCGCCGGCGTGCCCCACCGCATCGTCGAGGCCGCCCGCGAGAGCTGGGACACGGCGCTCACCTACGGCGAGCAGTGGGGGTTCCGCAACGCCCAGGTGACCGTGCTGGCGCCCACGGGCACCATCGGCCTGCTCATGGACTGCGACACCACCGGCGTCGAGCCCGACTTCGCCCTGGTGAAGTTCAAGAAGCTGGCCGGCGGCGGCTACTTCAAGCTGGTGAACCGCGCCATCCCCGAGGCCCTGGCCCGGCTGGGCTACAGCCCGAAGCAGATCCAGGAGATCGAGCGGCATGTGGTGGGCTGGCTGCAGATCACCGACGAGACCCCCGGCATCACCCGCAGCATGCTCAAGGGCAACGGCTGGGCCGACGAGGAGATCGCCCTGGTGGAGCAGAAGCTCCCCACCGCCTTCGACCCCGCCTATGCCATCGATGTGGATCGCCTGAAGAGGGACTTCAGCCCCGAGCAGGTGGAGGCCTTCCTGCTCGGCCTCAGCGGCTCCATGACCGTGGAGGGCGCGCCCCACCTCAAGGATGAGCACCTGCCCATCTTCGACTGCGCCAACCGCTGCGGCCGCACCGGCCGGCGCTACATCGCCCCCATGGGCCACCTGCGCATGATGGGCGCGGCCCAGCCCTTCCTCAGCGGCGCCATCAGCAAGACCATCAACCTGCCCGCGGAAGCCACCGTGGCCGAGATCGGCGGCATCTACGAGGCCAGCTGGCAGCTCATGCTGAAGGCCGTGGCCCTCTACCGCGACGGCTCCAAGATGAGCCAGGCCATGGCCACCAACCTCGACCTGCTGGACGGCGTCGACACCCTCATGGATGACCAGGCCACCAGCGCGGAGAAAACCCCCGCTGTCGCCCAGGCCATGGCCAACCAGCTGGTGCGCACCTACCGCCGCCGCATGCCCAACCGCCGCGGCGGCTACACCCAGGCCGTCAGCGTGGGCGGCACCAAGATCTACCTCCGCACCGGCGAATACGAGGACGGCAGCCTCGGCGAGATCTTCCTCGACATCCACCGGGAGGGCGCCGCGCTCCGCGCCATCCTCAACTGCTTCGCCATCGCCGTGAGCATGGGCCTGCAGCATGGCGTCCCCCTGGAAGAGTTCTGCGACGCCTTCCTGTTCACCCGCTTCGAGCCCGGCGGCATGGTGGCTGGCAGCGACACCATCAAGATGAGCACCAGCCTCATCGACTTCGTCTTCCGGGAGCTGGCCATCAGCTACCTGGGCCGCTACGACCTGGCCCATGTGGACCCCGAGCAGGTGGTGAATCCCACCACCGGCCTGCGGCCCAGCAGCCAGGCCCCCGGCCTTGCCGCCGCCATGCCCAGCCTGCCCACAGGCACGCCCCTGCCCTTCCCCGAGGCCACCGCCGCCGGCGCCTCAGCCCCGCCCCGGCCCTCGAGCCCGTCCTCGTCGCCGTCTCCGGCGCCAGGAGCGCGGTCAGCGCCGCCCAGGCCGCCCGCGAGAAGGGCTACACCGGCGATCCCTGCCCCGAGTGCGGCCACCTCACCCTGGTGCGCAATGGCGCCTGCATGAAGTGCCAGACCTGCGGGGCCACCACGGGCTGCAGCTAAACCAGGGCACCAGTGAAAGAAGGAGGGCGGGAGCAATCCCGCCCTCCCCTTTTCGACGGGTTCGCGATTTGGACCTAGCTCTTGTGCGCGTGGGCCTTCTTCAGCAGGCCGTCGCTCCAGCCTCGCTTGTGGCAGGTGGCACAGAAGGGGGCGCCGGGGCGCACCAGTCCGGCCGCGCTGGCCTTGGCGGGGTCCTTCATGGTTGCCATGGCCTTGTACTCGCTCCCGGCGCCGTGGCAGCCCTCGCAGTCCAGGGGCGGGTTGCGCTTGGCGTGGGGGGACTCCGACCAGGAGGCGAACTGGACGCGGTGGCACAGCTTGCAGGCATTGCTGCCAACCCTGCTGAGCCCTGCCTTGGCGGGCTTCACCGCGACCTCGCCCCCGGGATCGCCGATGGAACCTGCCGGCTGGATCGGTGCCGGGACTGCCGCCGGTTTTGCCTCGGGCGCGGGCGGCGGGGCCACGGCGACCGGTGCAGGTGCTGAGGACGCCGCGGCGGCCGCCACTGCGGGTGCAGGGGTGGCGGCGGGCTGCACAGCAGGCGGCGCCACGGGCTTGGCCGCTGGCGTTGGAGCGGGGGTGCCAGGGTTCGAAGCGCCCGCAGGCGCGGCTCCGGGCTTCACCTCTGCCGCTGGAGCCGGAGGAGTCGCTGGCGGCACCTCCTTGGGCCCACAGCCCTGGAGTCCCAGGACCCAGCCGGTCAGGAGGCAGAACCCTACGGTGCGGAGGCGATGGTTGATGAAGCTGCGCATGGATACCTCTCCAAAAATCGGAATCTCCTAGTGCTTGCCCTGGCCCTTGTGCTCGCCGCGCTCCCGGTTCTGGTGCTTCTCCTGGCCCTTGTGCTTCCCGTGGTCACGGTGTTTCTCGCGCCTGGGCTTGCGCTCTGCGCGGCGGCCCTCGCGGGGGGCCGTGCGGGACGGCTCGGGCTTCTTGGACAGGCCCAGGGGGTCCGGCAGGTTCAGCGGATTGGGAAGCTGGGCCATCAGCAGCGAGCCGCCGAACAGCATGGCCACGAGGGTGCGGGTGAAGCGGGTCATGGGTCCTCCATCGGCGGGACTGGCAGGACGAGAGCTCCCCGCCGCGATGAACCTTGATCCTACTCCCCAGGAGCCTGTCCAAGTATTCGAGCGCCCCGGGATGGTCCCAGGCGAGATGCACCGCAAGGAAGGGCCCGCAGGGCGATGTGGTGCCATCGTTCAAGGGACCTGACGCCGCGGGACGCCCGCCTGGGGCCATCCCGAAGGGCGTGCGGCGGCGCGCGTCGCGATGCTGCGTCAGGCTCGGGTCGCGTAGTGCCCGCTACGCCTCACCTCCCTCGCCTTCCTGGCCTCGCTCGCGCGGCGCCACTCGCGCGGGGCATTCCAATTACTTGGACAGGCTCCTAGACGAATACGACCGCATGCACAGGTGGCAGGTGCTCGGCCAGGGTGAGCCAGTCGTCGCCCTGGTTCTCGCTGATCCACACCGAACCCGTGGTGGAGCCGAAGGCCAGGCGCTCGCCGCTGGCATCCAGATCCAGCGCGTGGCGATAGACCAGGTCGTAGGCCCAGCCCTGAGGCAGGCCCTTGGACAGAGTCTCGAAGCTGCGGCCGCCGTCCCGGGTGCGATTCACCACCACCCTGCCCTCCACCGGAATCCGCTTCTCATCCTTGATGGCGGGCACGAACCAGGCCGTGTCTGGATCCTTTGGATGCACCACCACGGGGAAGCCGAAAACCGAAGGCTGCACATCCGTGATCTCGGTCCAGCTCAGGGCGTCGTCCGTGCTGCGGAAGATGCCGTTGTGGTGCTGCACCCACCAGTGGTCGGGCTGCGCGGGGCACTGCACCAGGCGGTGGGGATCCTGGGATTCCGGGGCCTCCACCAGCTCAGGCGGCGCGTAGTCGGCGCGCATGCCCTTCGTGTGCGCCGTCCAGGTCTGGCCGCGATCCGTGGTGTGCCACACGCCGCCGCTGGAGACGGCCACCACCACGCGGTTGCCATCGCGCGGATCCACGACGACGGAGTGGATGCCGGGCACGTCGGCACCACCGCCCATCCACTTGCGGCGCTCGGGCATGTTCCAGAGGGATTCCACCAGCTGCCAGGTGGCGCCCAGGTCCTCGCTCCAGAAGAGCCCGCCGGGCAGCGTGCCGGCCCAGAGCAGGCCTGGCTGGGAGGCGAGACCCGGCGTGAGGCACCAGAAGCGGATGAGGCGCCAGGGGATCTCGCGGCCCAGGAAATCCTTCTCCACATGGCCTTCGGGCGGCGCGGGATAGGCGGGCACGCCGACCTCTTCCCAGGTGGCGCCGCAGTCCCGCGAGCGGTGCAGCTTCGCGCCGAAGTGGCCGTGGTCCAGGGCTGCGTACCAGGCGCCGTCACGGGGATCCCGCATGCTGAGGGAGACGTTGTCGCCCAGGAAGAAGACCTCCTCCAGGGCCCAGGCCCCCTTCCCCTTGCGGCGGGCGGAGAAGAGCCCCTTGCGTGTGGATACCAGCAGTTGATCGGACATCTCAGCCTCCGGACAGGGCCTGCATGACGAAGATCTCGGCCCCCTCGGGCACGGGGTCGGCGAGCCCCTTGCGGTCCGCGATGGGCACGCCATCCACGTAGATGGACATGTGGAACCGCAGCGCGCCGTGCTCATCCAGGACGTAGCCCCGGAGCCTCGGGTAGAGGGCGAAGGCCGCCGCCAGGCTCTCGCCTACCGTCGCGCCCGCCACCGCGCAGGGCGGGCAAGCCACGTGGCGCTGGAGGTTGCGGGTGAATGCGACGCGGGGCATGGGAATCCGGGAGGGCCCCGCCACTGTCCCTCCGGCCGCTCTTCCTGTCAAGACAGGCTAATCGAAGCGTGTGGGATCGTGCCAACGCTCCATGTGCGCCAGGGCCATCTCCCGGTCCCGTTCGCGCTGCCTCCGGGCCTCGAGGAAGTCCTCGTCCTCGAGCCGGGTGGGATCCGGAAGGGGGTGCCCATCCAGGACCGGCATCGGCGCGGCCCGCCGTTCCACCCCGACGATCCTGCTCCACGTCTGACGCCGTTCCACGGGACTCATCATGGTCCACCTCCGGCTGTTGACTCAACATAGGTCAAGCCCAGGCGGATGCCACCTGGAAACCCAGGGGCCGACCCCCTGGGCCGGTCGCCGGTGAGGGCCCCCGCCCGGCCAGGCGCGGGAGGGAGCATGGGGGCGACGGGGATGCCGGGAGAGCGGAAAGCGGATGAACCCAAAAAAAACGCAGGGGGTCGCCCCCCTGCGTGGTCTGGTCTGGCGCGACCGGGCTAGATGAGGCCCAGCTGCTTCACTGCCTGGCGCTCTTCGTCGAGTTCCTTGGCGGTGGCGTCCATCTTGGCGCGGCTGAAGGCGTTGATCTCCAGGCCCTTGACGATCTCCACCTGGCCGTTCTTCACGGTGACGGGGAAGCCGTAGACCAGGCCCTCGGGCACGCCATAGCTGCCATCGGAGACGAAGGCCATGCTGGTCCACTCGCCCTCGGGGGTGCCCAGGGCCCAGCTCTTCATGTGGTCGATGGCGGCGTTGGCGGCGCTGGCGGCGCTGCTCAGACCGCGGGCCTCGATGATGGCGGCGCCGCGCTTGGCGACCGTGGGGATGTAGCTCGTCTCGTACCAGGCGTGGTCATTGACCAGGTCGTAGGCGTTCTTGCCATCCACGGTGGCGTGGTAGAGGTCGGGGAACTGGGTGACGCTGTGGTTGCCCCAGATGGTCATGTTCTTGATGGCGGTGACGGGCTTGCCCGTCTTTTCCGCCAGCTGCGAGATGGCGCGGTTGTGGTCCAGGCGCACCATGGCGTGGAAACTGGGTGGCCTTCAGCTTGGGGGCGTTGGACAGGGCGATGAAGGCGTTCGTGTTGGCGGGGTTGCCCACCACCAGCACCTTCACGTTGCGGCTGGCCACCTCGCTCAGGGCGTGGCCCTGGGGCTTGAAGATGCCGCCATTGGCGTTCAGCAGGTCGGCGCGCTCCATGCCGGCCTTGCGCGGCAGGGCGCCCACCAGCAGGGCGTAGTCGGCATCCTTGAAGGCCACCATGGGATCGTCGGAGATGACGATGCCGGCCAGCAGCGGGAAGGCGCAGTCATTCAATTCCATGACGACGCCGTTGAGCGCCTTCAGGGCCGGGGTGATCTCCAGCAGCTGGAGGATCACGGGCTGGTCCTCGCCAAGCATCGCGCCGCTGGCGATGCGGAAGAGCAGGCTGTATCCGATCTGACCGGCGGCGCCGGTGACGGCCACGCGAACGGGGGTCTTCATACTCGATCCTCCTGGGAGATTTGGCCCATTCTATACCCCGCGCCAGATCTGGAAACCAGCAGGTCGGTAATCGTGACCAAGGTCCATCCAGCACCCCGGTGGAGACTCAGGCTTCCAGGTCCTTCACCACCTGATCTCCGCCGAGCTGGCGCATCTGGTTGAGGATCCAGGCCTGCCGCCCGCGGATGTACTCGCTGGGGGCGTTCACCTTGAACTTGCGGGGATTCGGGAGCACCGCCGCCAGGAGGGCCGCCTCCGAGGGCGTCAGGCGCTTGGCGGGCTTGCCGAAGTAGGTGCGCGCGGCGGCCTCGGCGCCATAGATGCCATCGCCGAATTCCACGATGTTCAGGTAGACCTCCAGGATCCGCTTCTTGGACCAGCCGGCCTCGATGAGCAGGGTGAACCAGGCCTCCAGGCCCTTCCGCGTCCAGGAGCGGCTGTTCCACAGGAAGAGGTTCTTCGCCGTCTGCTGCGACACCGTGGAGGCGCCCCGCTTGCGGCGGCTCTTCTCGTTGTGCTGCACCGCCTTCTCGATGGCCTGCCAGTCGAAGCCGAAGTGGTCGGTGAAGGTCTGGTCCTCGGCCGCGATCACCGCCACGCCCAGGCTGGGGGCGATCTCCTCCAGCGGCACCCAGCGGTGGCGCGACACATAGGGCTTGTCACTGGACCAGGACTCCACCCGCCGCTGCACCATCAACCCCGAGGCAGGCACCGGCACGAACCGGAACACCAGGACCAGGATGATGTTCAACGCAAGAAAAAGGCCCAGGGCCCAGCCCAGCCCCACCAGGATCCGCCGCTTCCATCCCCGTTTCTGCTTCGCCATTCCGTCCCATCCCATGCCTGCAATTCAGTCTGCCAGCCCCGGGGCCGATAGGTCTGCATCGGATCCCACGGAGCCACGCCTCCGCGGGATCGGGGCCTGGAGAACCGCCGGCATGACCAAGGAAGAGGACAAGCGGAGGTACCCGCGGCTGAGCACCACCAGTGGCGACTACGGCGTCCGGTTCAGGACGAAGGATGCCGACATCCTCGACGCGAGCCTGGCCAACCTCAGCGCTGGCGGCTGTGGCCTGGAAGTGCAGCTCCATGAGGCCGCCCACCTGGACGTGGGCGACGCCATCGAGTTCCTGGTGCTCGATCACCCCGACCTGCCCTTCGTGCCCCTGACCGCCACCATCCTGAGGATGCTGGGCAAGGTGGCGGGGAAGACCACGGGCTACGTCCTCATCGGAGTCGAGTTCCAGGACATCACGCCGTTCGTCCGGGAACTCATCGCCGGTCATGTCTCCTCCGCACTGGCGCGGGAGTAGGCATGGGCAGCAGCGGGAAGCTCCGGCCATGAGGCAGAATCCCTTCGAGATGTTCCTGGATCGTCTTGATCCGACCTGGCGGGGGGATCAGCTGGCCTTCTTCCGCACCCTCGCCGACGTGGGTCGCGGCGCCGTGCCTGAGCTCGCCGAGCGCGTCCTCAAGGCCTCCTGCCCCGCCGCCATGCGCCAGCTGGTGCTGGAGGCCAGCTTCTACCATCCCTGGCCCGAGTGGATCCCGGTCACCAGCCGCCTGCTCCGCCACGAGAAGGATCCGGCCATCTTCGAATCCGGGGCCAGGGCCCTGGGCCGCATCGCCACGCCGGAGGGCCTGGCGGCCCTCCGGGAGCTGTCCCAGACCCGGGCCACCCAGCCCTTCCGGGACATCCTCGACCTCGTGCTGCGTGAATCCGATCCCACCGAGGCCTTCCACCACCACTTCGCGCGGCTGCTCCAGGGCAGCGCCCAGCCCGCCGACGCCAACGAGGGCGCCCACCAGCTGGCCAAGCTCCTCAACCCGGAGGCCCTGGAGCCCATCCGGACCCTGGCCAGCCACCCGGATCTGCTGGTGTACCGCCACGCCCTCCGCCTGCTTGGACAGATCCAGTCGGCGGAGGCCGCGGATTGCCTGCTCGAGCTCCTGGAGGAGGCCCACCAGGACGCCATGGCGGACCGGGACGTGCGCACTCAGCTCACGACCTTCCGCTCCATGGCCCGGCCGGAGGTGCAGGCCCAGGTCATCCAGTTGTTGGCCCAGCGCTGGGAGGCCAGGGATCCCGCCGTTGCCGTGGACCTGGGCTCCGACCAGCCCGAGCGGGTCCAGAGCGCGGTGCGCACGATCCGCGATGGCGAGCCCGGACTCTTCGATGCCTTCCTGCTGGGCACCCTGGTGGCCTGCCAGGACGAGAAGCCGGCCCACCTTGCCCGGCACCTGGGCCAGGCCGGCGAGCAGGCCGCCCAGCGGGCCCGGCGCCTGGAGTTCGCGCTCGATGCCACCTCCCAGGGGCTGGCGGACCTGGCCGACCAGGGCTTCATCGACCCCCAGCGATTGCTAAACCCCCTGGCCGAGTGCCTGCGCCGCAACACCGGCCGGGCCGGGGTCGCCTCGGCGCTGGCGCGGCTCGTGCCGGTGACGGCGGAGGACCTCCTCGACCTGCTCGTGCAGGAGCCGGACGGCGCCCTGCGGGTGGCGGCCCTGGAGGTGCTGGGCGAGCGGCGGGACCCGGCGCTGCGGGCCACGCTCCTGAAGCTGCGCCGGGATCCCATCGCGGACCTGGCCCAGCGGGCCCTCTGGCACCTGGGCCAGCTGCCGGATCCCGAAGGGCTGGCCCGGGAACGCCTGGCCCTGGCCGACCCCGAGGAGATCAAGGTGGGGCTGCGCTTCATCGCCATGCACCAGCTGGACGCGCTGGTGCCTCAGCTCCTGGAGCTGGTGGCCGCCGAACCCCAGGAGGCGGTCCTGATGGCCGCCCTGGAAACCCTCGGAGCCCTGGGCTCGCCCCAGGCCGTGGACCCGCTCCTGACGCTGCTCCACTCCGGGCAGAACGCCCGGATCCAGGTGGCCCTGGCCCAGGCCCTGCGTGACCTGGGCGATCCCGCCGGGGCCATCGCCCTCTGCGCCAAGGCCGGTGATCTGAATTCCCCAGAGCTCCACACCCTGGCGGTCGAGGCCCTGGCCCGGGCCCACGCCACGGCCCAGCAGCCGCTGCCGCTGACCCAGACCCATGCCCTGGACGTGGCGGTCCGGGCCGCGTGGAATGCCCGCCAGCCTTCCTGGCCGCTGCGCCGCCGGCTCGGGGACGCCCTGGTGGCCCTGCACCTGGAACACCGGCCCTCCTGGGTGGATTTCGCCAACCTGGTCCAGGAGACGCTGCATGAGAAGCGGCCCTCCGGCACCGTGCCCACCGAGGACCTCGCCCACCTGCAGGCCGCCGCCCGCACCCTGGCTCAGAAGACCCAGGGCTGAATCGGCCACCTCCCGGCTCGACAGCCTGCGAAGGTCACGGCATCCTCCCGGTTGGAGGACAGCATGAGCGAGCAGTTGAGCGGTTCGGAACTGGTGGCCCTGGTGCGGCGGGTGTTCCAACCCCGGCCAGGCGAGAAGGCGCTGGCCATCCTGGTGGACCTGCCCGATGCTCGGATACCCGATGAGCCGACCTGGGCCGAGCGCCGCGCCATCGCCGCCGCGTGGGTGGAGGAGCTCCGGGCCCACCGCTCCGAGCTGGGCCTGGATACACATCTGGTGGTCTATCCCAATGTCCACACCAACAATGGGGACCTGCCGGAGCGCGCCTGGCTCCACTCAGGTGGCCCCCTGCCCTCCGCCGAGGCGCTGGAACCAGCGGCCTCCATCAGCTTCGCCGACCTCTACGCCACACACCCCATCCTCATCGCCATCACCAAGTTCTCGGCCACGGCCCCCTTGAAGCTGGCCGCGAAGAAGCACCCCATCCGCGCCGCCACCATGCCGGGCTTCCGGGCGGACATGATCCCCGCCCTGCGGCTGGACTACACCGAGGTGAATCGTCGCGTGAACCTGCTGAAGGATCTGCTGGACCGTGCCGAGGGAGCGGACTTCCGGTTCGACACCCCCGCGGGGTCCTGCGCCCTGCACGTGGACCTGCGCCACCGTACGGGCCATGCCTCCGGCGGTCTCCTGCCCACCCCTGGCGTGGCCGGCAACCTGCCCTCCGGCGAGGCCTACATCGTGCCTTACGAGGGTGAGCTGCCTGAGGATCCCAGCCGCACGGCGGGCGTGATGCCCGTGCAGTTCGGCGCCGAGATCGTGCGCTACCGCATCGTGGCGAACCTGGCCCTGGAGGTGATCAGCGAAGGGCCGAAGTCCCGCGAGGAGGCCGCCCTGCTTGCCAAGGAGCCCGCCTACGGCAACCTGGCCGAGCTGGGCCTGGGCGTGCTCGCCGCCTTCGGGGTGAAGCCCATCGGCGAGATCCTGCTGGACGAGAAGCTGGGCCTGCACCTGGCTTTCGGCCGCAGCGACCACTTCGGCGGCCAGGTTGGGCCCGCGCAGTTCTCCGGCCCCGACGCGGTCATCCACATCGACCGTGTCTACGTCCCTGAGACGCAGCCGGACGTGAAGGTCCTGAGCGTGGACCTCACCATGGCCGATGGCAGCGCGGTCGCGCTCATGCGGGATGGCGAGTACGCCGTGGGATTCTGACTCCACCGAGGGGATTGGTCGCCTTGATGACACTTGGCGGCAGGCGGATCGATCCATGTGTCGATATCAATCTATAAATATTGCATTCAAAAAAGGATAAATTCGCATTAGGCAGAAATCACATTTGGAAATCTTTCTCAATTTTCCATCTTTTTTCTGTTCCATTTTGCTAGCCTGGAATGAGTACCTGACCACCGTGGACCTGAAGGAATCAGGAGCCTGGAGAGTAAGGATCCGTTTCCCAGGGAGGCCATTGGAATGTCCCGGCTGAAGAGCATGGTTCTCTGGAAGTCGATCCTTCTGACCACACTTTGCGCCCTGGCCATCTTCGGCCTGTGGTGGTGGGGGCTCGTCCACTCCGTGGAGACCCAGGGCCAGGCCCGCGCCGAGGGCTCCCTGGCCCAGGTCCAGCAGATCATCACCCGGGAATTCCAGCGGGCCGAGGAGACGGGCATCGCCTTCGGCCTCTGGTGGACCCGCGAAGAGGGCCGCCTGGACGGTCCGACCAGCCTCCAGAGCGTCATCCCCTTCCTGGAGGAAGGCGCCATCATCACCAACCTCATCCTCAGCCGCGAGGACGGGGATTCCGCCTGCGTCGTGCGCAAGGACGGGGCCTGGAACCTGGTGCTCTTCAAGGGCGGCCGGAACCCCAGGCGCTACCTGGTGCAGCAGGGCCGCTGGGTGCCTGGTCCCATCGACGGTCGGGAGGTCTACGAGGCCCGCGAACGCCACTGGTATCGCTTCGGGGCGGCCCAGACGGCCCCGGCCTGGACTCCGGAAGCCTACCGGTACTACACCTCCGCCGTGGCCGGGTTCACCTTCACGATCCCTGTCCGCAACGCACAGGGGAGCCTCCTGGGTGTCATCGGCGTGGATGTCTCTCTGGAGGAGCTGACCCACCTGATCTGGGCGAATCGGCCCACTCCGGGAGCCCGGATGATCGCCACAGACCTCGCGGGGCGCCTTCTGGTGCCCCCGCACCAGCCCGGGATGCTGGATCAGGGCGCCCGGTTCCGCAACCACCTGGCCTCCCTTTCACCGGGCCCCCAGGGCGACCTGCTGAAGGGTGCCGTGGCGGCGCCAGTGGGCGCGGGGCTGGCCTTCCTGGAGGCGGGCAAGTCCTACGTGAGCGCCTCCGGCACCTACGCCGCCAAGGGCGAGCCCCGCATGAACCTCCACATGGCCATCCCAAAGGAGGATCTCTTTCCCGGCCAGCGGCGCTTCGCGGTCTTCACCTTCCTCCTGGCCCTGGCCGCGGTCCTCGGCGTGGCCTGGACCATGCTGGACCTCCACAAGCGCGTGGTGCGGCCCATGAGCCAGCTGGCCGAGTCGGCGGCCTCGTCCCCCGGGGATTCCGCCGAGCCCGTGGACTTCGATTCCGACATCTGGGAGCTGCAGCGCGTCGGCGAGAAGCTGCGCCTGGCGGGCCGCGCCGACCGCGAGCGGGAGCGCCTGCTGCATCAGGTGGAGCACAGCCAGCGCGTGGACTCAGTGGGGATGCTGGCCCCGGGCATCGTCCACGACGTGAACAACCAGCTGACCATGGTGCTGGGCCAGATCACCATCTGCCAGACCCTCCTCGAAGCCCACCCCGAGTTGCAGCCGCACCTCCATGCGGCCGAGGGCGCCACCATCAAGTGCGCGGAAGTCCTCCGCGCCCTCATGGACTTCAGCCGACCTGACCTGGGCCGCCGGGAGCAGCTGAGCCTGAACGTCGTCGTGCTGGAGGCGACCGAGCTGCTGCAGCGGGTGCTGGGAAGGTCCATCCGGATCGAGACGGAGCTCGCCCCCGACCTCCCCCTGCTGT
Source organism: Candidatus Geothrix odensensis (assembly GCA_016714685.1). Classification (GTDB taxonomy): domain Bacteria; phylum Acidobacteriota; class Holophagae; order Holophagales; family Holophagaceae; genus Geothrix; species Geothrix odensensis. Next base: position 283,127 of record JADKCH010000001.1, on the reverse strand, counting down.
TCGGCGAGCCGGTCAAGCTGCAGCAGGTGCTGGTGAACCTGGGCCTGAACGCCCGCGATGCCATGCCCGATGGCGGGCAGCTCCTGCTGCGGACCTGCCGGGCCGGCGACGGGGCCTGCCTCGAGGTGAGGGACAGCGGCTGCGGCATGGGGGAGGAGGTGCGGCAGCGGCTCTTCGAGCCCTTCTTCACCACCAAGGAGGCGGGCAAGGGCACGGGCCTCGGGCTGTCCATGGTCGCCAACATCGTCGCCGCCCACGGCGGGCAGATCCAGGTGGAATCCGAACCCGGCGCCGGCACCCGCTTCCGCATCGAGTTCCCCCCTTCCCTGCGCAAGCGGTCAGGCTTGGCGGGGGAGGTGGCGGATCTGGATTCGACGGGGGTTTAGGCCCGGTTCCGCTCAGCGCTTGGGATAGGCCGGCACGGCCGGGAAGGCCGGGGTGGGGTTCTCCTTGAGCTGCTTGAGCAGGGTCGCGATGCCCACTTCAAGCTGCGGATCACGGCCCTTCATGAGGCTGGCGGGGTCGTTCTCCACGATGAGATCGGGGTCGGCGCCGTGGTTCTCCACCCACCACTTGCCTTCGCGACCGTAGAAGCCGTTGTTGCTCTGGTCCACGGTGCCGCCATCCAGGGTGAGCTGGGTGTTGATGATGCCCACCAGGCCGCCCCAGCTGGGGACGCCCACGATGGTGCCCAGGTTGCGGGCCTTCACGTGCATGAGGAACGCCTCGCCGTCGCTGCCGTTCTGCTCGTTGGTGAGAAACACGTAGCGGCCATCGGAGGCGGTGTTGGGATAGCGGAAGGGCTCGACGCCGCGCAGGACGTTGAAGCCCACCTGCTTGCGCTCCAGCTTGTCGATCATGAAGTACTCGGTCCAGCCGCCGCCGTTGCCGCGCACGTCGATGACGATGCCCTTCTTGTAGCGGAAGGCGCGCCAGTACTTGTCGAACTGGCCGATGTTCTGGTCGCCCATGGCGGTGATGTGCATGTAGCCAAGCTGGCCGTTGGAGGCCTTATCCACGGCGGCGATGTTGCCCGCGATCCAGCGGTGGTAGCGCAGGTCCCAGTCGTTCGGCACGGGCTCCACCTCGATGGTGCGGGCGCCTTCCAGCGTGGGCTTGGCGTTCACGGTGAGCGTTACCTTCTGGCCCTTGATGACCTGCAGCCGCGCCTGGATGGCATCGGGGGCGCGCAGGGGTTTCCCGTCGATGGCGAGCAGGTACTCGCCCTCCTTCACTTTGGGCGCGGGATCCGCCAGGGGGGCCTTGAGGTCCCGGGCATAGGCCGTGGGGCCGTACACCCTGGCGAACTTGTAGAGGCCATTCTCCGCGGTGAAATCAGCGCCCAGCAGGCCCGGGAAGACCGGGTTCGGCTGGGGCCGGCCCGGACCGAGGTCGCCGCCCCCCACGTAGGTGTGACTTGCGCTCAGCTCGCCCACCATCTGGCTCAGCAGCCAGTTCAGCTCCTGCCGGGAGTTCAGCTCCGGCAGCCAGGCGCGGAACTTGGCGCCGATGGCCTGCCAGTCGTTGCCATTCATGTCCTTGTCGTAGAAGAAGTCCCGGTACCAGCGCCAGGTGTCCTCGAAGATCTGCTTCCACTCGGCGCGTGGATCCACGGTCATGGTCAGGCGCTCCAGGTCCAGCTTCTCGGGCAGGGCCCTGGCGGTGAACACGGTGGCAGCCTCGCCACTGTGGAAGTTCGGTCCCTTGCGGATGAGGAGCCGCTTCCCCTCGGCATCGAAGGCCCAGTCGCTCACGGGCTCCGTCAGCACGATCTCCTTGTCCTTCTTGGCGGCAGGATCGTAGAGGTGCAGCTTCCACTTCTCCCCGCCCCGGGGCGCGTAGAGCTCCTCCACCACGCTGTCGTCCCAGCCCTCCACCGCGTCCCAGCCCACCAGACCCCGGCCCGCCCTGAGGTGGAACAGGTTGCCGGGCTTCACGGGCAGCGGCGCGATGCGCTCCGCCAGGCCCGCCACGTCGATGCGGAAGGCGCTGCTGGTGGACTGTGAGGACGCCGACTTGTCCTCTCCGGCCTTCAGCTTCACGGCCATGACCTGCACCGGCGCGGACTGGATGTGGTTGTCCTGGCTGGGGTCGAGGCGGGTCTGGAAGTTGCTGTAGCTGAGGAAGTAGAGGTTGCTGCCATCGAGGTCGAAGCGGGGGTTCAGACAGTCGTAGAAACCGTCCGTCAGGGTGACCTTCTGCCTGGTGGCGAGGTTGAAGAGGTGGATGCGGCTGTTGCGGTTGGATTCCACGAAGCTGTAGGCGATCCACTGGGAATCCGGCGCCCAGGCATAGTCGCTCACCTCCCAAGTGAACTGGTCGTTCTTCAGCTCGCGGGATTCGTCCACCTTGGTGAGCTTCTTCGTGGCCATGTCCATGACATAGAGGGCGAAGCTCTTGTCACCGAAGAGGACCTTGGTGCCATCCGGGCTCCACTCCAGGTGGTAGAGCGCAGTCTTCAGGCCCGTGGGGATGCGCTCCGCGGCGCCGTCCACGGGCTGGACATACAGGTCATAGTCGCCGCTGGCATCACTGAAGTAGGCCACGCGCTTGCCGTCCGGCGACAGGCGGGGCATGCGCTCGCGCACGCCGGGCGTCTTCGTGAGGTTCAGGGCGGGCTTGGTCGCGTCCGTGGGCAGGAGGAACACCTCGCCCCGGGCCTCGAACACGGCCTGCCCGGCCGTGAGGCTCATGGCCTGGATCCAGTCCTTGGGGTTCACGGGCCGCGGCGCGGCCTTCCAGCCGTCGCTGCTGGTGGTCACCGGCACGGGCCTCAGAGTCTTTGTGGCCAGATCCAGGGCCTGCAGGTGGCCGCCCTGCACGAAGACCACGGTGCGGCCATCGGTGCTGGGCTGCTGCGCGTCGAAGTCCTTGAGGTCCGTCAGGGGCTCCACGGCCTTGGTGGCGGGATCCACCGCATAGAGATTGGTGATGCCGCTGGGGCCGCGGTCGGATTCGAAGATCACCTTGCCGCCGGCCCAGATGGGGGCGCCGTTCCGGCCCACGAAGTCCGTGAGCTTCTCGAAGCGCCCGCTCTTCAGGTCCGCCAGCCACAGGTCCGGGTGGTCACCGCCCTTGTACCGCTTCCAGTAGTACTCGGCCCGTCCCTTGCTGTTGTAGGCGAAGCGCTGGCCATCGGGGGACAGGGTGCCCGAGGTGCCCCGCGGAATCGGCAGGGCCTCGGGCTGGTGGCCCTCGAGATCCACGGTGAAGAAGCGCTCCACGGGACGCCGGTCGAAGTCGGCGAAGGTCTTGAACAGCACCTGCTTGCCCTCGGGCGTCCAGCCCTGCACCGTGGCGCCGCCGCCCCAGGTGAGCCGCTTCGGCGCACCGCCCTCCGCGGGCATCACATAGACCTGGTTGCCGCCGTCGTACTGGCCGGTGAAGGCGATCCACTTGCCGTCAGGACTGAAGCGGGCGGCGGTCTCCACGCCGGGATGCGTGCTGAGGCGCCGGGCCGGACCGCCCTTGAGGGAGCCGAGCCAGAGGTCGTCCTCCCAGGTGAACACCACGCGGTCGCCGTTCACGTCCGGCGCGCTGACGAAGCGGGGGGTGCGGTCCTGGGCCACGAGACCGCAGGCGAGGACCAGCAGGAGGGAAGCACGGAAGCTCAGCATCAAAGACTCCGGGAACGGGCCCACCACTATACATCGCTTCACGAGGAGTCAAGGCCCCGGCTCGTCCCACCTTCCGCCCCAGCCTTGTGCTGCCCCGGGCCCGGTGCTAGGTTGGCTGATCCCAGTAGCCGCCATGACACCGACCATCTCCATCAACCCCGCCGCCATTGCGATGATTTCGCGCGAGGGGGCGTAGGCCGGATCTCATCCCGATTCCAAGCCACCCCCCGCACCTTCCCGGTCGGGGGGTTTTGCTTTACCCATGGAGCCCGCCTTGAAGCCAGATGCGATCCAGCCCCATTCACGAGATCTCCTCGAACGCATCCTCACGGCCCTGGTCTACGACGTGGCCATCGAGTCGCCCCTGGAGGCGGCGCCCAGGCTGTCCGGCCGCCTGGGCAGCCCGGTGTGGCTGAAGCGGGAGGACCTGCAGCCGGTCTTCTCCTTCAAGCTGCGGGGGGCCTACAACAAGATGGCCCACCTCACGCCGGCGGCGCGGGCGCGGGGCGTCATCGCCGCCTCGGCGGGCAACCATGCCCAGGGCGTGGCCCTGGCGGCGCGGAAGCTGGGCTGCCAGGCGGTGATCGTCATGCCCGTCACCACGCCTGGCATCAAGGTGGACGCGGTGCGCACCCTGGGGGCGCAGGTGATCCTGCACGGCGACTCCTTCGAGGAGGCCTATGCCCACTCCCAGGCCTTGGCTACCTCCGAAGATCGCGTCTACATCCACCCCTACGACGACCTCGACGTCATCGCAGGCCAGGGCACCATCGGCCTGGAGCTGCTGCGCCAGATGCCCCGGGGGATGCAGGCGGTCTTCGTGCCCGTGGGGGGTGGCGGCCTCATCGCGGGCATCGCCGCCTACCTCAAGCGCCTGCAGCCGGGCATCCGCATCATCGGCGTGGAGCCCGTGGATGCCGACGCCATGAGCCAGTCCCTGGCGGCGGGCCACCGCGTGCGCCTGGACCGGGTGGGACTCTTCGCCGACGGCGTGGCCGTGAGCCAGGTGGGCGAGCTGACCTTCGATCTCTGCCGCCAGTTCGTGGACGAGGTCGTGCTGGTGAACACCGACGAGATCTGCGCCGCCATCAAGGATGTGTTCGAGGAGACCCGCTCCGTGCTGGAACCCGCCGGGGCCCTGGCCGTGGCGGGGCTCAAGGCCTGGGCCGCGCGCCAGGGATCGAACGCAGACTCCGGCAACCTGGTGGCCATCCTCTCGGGGGCCAACGCCAACTTCGACCGCCTGCGCTTCGTGGCGGAGCGGGCGGAGCTGGGCGAGCGCCGCGAGGCCATCCTGGCCGTCACCATCCCCGAGCGGCCCGGCAGCTTCAGGGCCTTCTGCGAGCTCATCGGCCACCGCGCCATCACCGAGTTCAACTACCGTCTCGCGGATCCGCAGCAGGCGCACATCTTCGTGGGCCTGCAGATGACTGACCGCTCGGAGCTGGAGCCCCTGCTGGCCCGCCTGCGGGCCGAAGGCCTGGCGGCCCAGGACCTCAGCGACAACGAGATGGCCAAGCTCCATGTGCGCCACCTGGTGGGAGGCCACGCGCCCACGGCGACCAACGAGCGCATCTACCGCTTCGAGTTCCCGGAGCGCCCCGGCGCCCTGCTCCGCTTCCTGGAGCGCATGAGCCGCGGCTGGAACATCTCGCTCTTCCACTACCGCAACCACGGCGCCGACTACGGCCGCGTGCTGGCGGGCATCCAGGTGCCGCCGGAGGATCAGGCAGCCTTCCAGGCCTACCTCGACGGCCTGGGCTACCGCTTCGTGGACGAGGGCGACAACCCGGCGTATCGCTTGTTCCTGGGCTAGAACAGCCTTCCCACCAGCGCCGCCAGGGCGGTCTCGGTGCGCAGGATGCGCGGGCCCAGATCCAGGGGCTGCAGGCCCGCGTCCAGCAGGCTTCGCACCTCGGCGTCGATCCAGCCACCCTCGGGGCCGATGGCCAGGGTGATGGGCGCGGCCAGCGCCCTTGGCGCGGCCCCGCCGATGCCGGGATGAGCCAGCAGGCCCGTGCTGTCCGCCAGCAGGGCCGGCAGGTCATCTTCCACGAAGGGCCGGAAGAGCCGCGCCAGCTGCAGCTCCGGCAGCACCGTGTCCTTCGCCTGCTCCAGGCCCAGGAGCAGCTGCTCGTGGAGGTTCTCGGGCTTCATTTTCGGGCTGGCCCAGTAGGCCTTCTCCACCTTCCAGGCGTTGAGCAGGACGAGGCGGGCCACGCCCAGGCTGGCGGCGGCGGCCACGACGCGGTTGAGCACCTTCGGGCGCGGCACGGCGAGGACCAGGGTCAGCGGCAGCTTCGGGGGCGGGGCCTGGTCCAGCGTCAAATCCAATTCCAAGACGCCTTCATCCAGCCGCAGCACCCTGCCCCGCCCCATCGCACCCCCCAGGAGACCCACAGCCAGGTCTTCGCCGACCTCGGCGCGGTGCACCTCGCGCACATGCTCGAGGCGCCGTCCGGTCAGGCGCGCCAGGCCCGGCGCGACCAGATCCTCGGGGAGCAGCAGCACCAGGTTCAGGAGAGATCCTTGACCAGGATCAGGTCGCGGTCGATCTGCTGGCCGATCTGGAACACGTGGTCGCCGGCCTCGCGAAAGCCCTGGCGGGCGTAGAAGGCCAGGGCCCGGTCGTTGTGCTCCCAGACCCCCAGCCACAGCACGTCGGCGCCCCAGGCGCGAGCCTGGGCCACCGAGGCCTCCATGAGCGCGGCGCCGAAGCCGCTGCCGTGGGCCTCGCGCAGCACATAGATGCGCTGCAGCTCCACGGGGCGGCTGCCGGTGACACAGGGCTCCCGGTGGCCCAGGCGCAGCTGGGCGAAGCCCAAGGGCCGACCCTCGGCTTCCAGCACCAGGGCGGGACGAGAGGGATCGGCCAGCTCGGTGCGCTGGATCGCGTCGCCATAGGCCTCCGCCAGGAAATCCGCCAGGTCCTGGGAGGAGCAGATGGCCTCGAAGGTCTCGCGGAAGGTCTGGGCCCCCAGCGCCGCCAGGGTCGGCGCATCGTCCAGCGTGGCGGGTCGGATGGTGAAGGCGGAGACCATCGGCTATTTCTCCTTGGCGGGCTTGGCTTTGGACCTGGGCTTGGCCTTCATGGCCACGGCGATGGCCTTGGCCATCCACTGGGCCAGCGCCTCCGGGTCCTCCAGCACTTCCTCCGGCAGCTCGTAGTACTGCATGGGCTTGTCCGGATCCCCGAAGGGCAGGAAGGGGCCCTTGCCCGCGGCCACGAAGTCCGGGCGGTTGCTGTCGTCCACCTTGAAATAGATCACGCCGTCGTCGGCCAGGGCGAAGGCGCGGCCCTCGGCGAAGAAGGTCAGACCGCCGAACATCGGGCGGGTGGTGATCGGACGGATCTGCCCCAGTTGCTCGAGGAGGTATGTGCGGAAGCTCACTGAGACGGCCATGGCGACCATGCTACCTTCCCCTGGGCCCGCCGGTGCAACCGGCCTTTTGACAGGAACTGCCATGCGGATCAACACCCTCGACGAGCTGCTCCTTGCCGTGAAGGATCGCCCCCGCAAGCGCCTGGTGGTGGCCTGGGCCAACGACACTCACACCCTGGAGGCCGTGAACGCCGCCGTGGAAGCGGGCCTGGTGGAAGCCTTCCTGGTGGGCGATGAGCCGATCATGGCCAAGGGCTGCCAGGAGCTGGGCATCCCGCGGGATCGCTTCTGCATGACCCACGCCGCCACCGATCGCGAAGCCGCCGCCAAGGCCGTGGCCATGGTGCGCTCCGGCGAGGCCGACCTGCTCATGAAGGGCCTGCTGAGCACCGAGCTCTACATGAAGGCCATCCTGAACAAGGAACTGGGCCTGCTCGACTCCGGTGCCATCCTCAGCCACGTGACCGTGATGGAGCACCCGAACCATTCGAAGCTCCTCATCGCGGGCGATGTGGCCGTCATCCCCGAGCCCGAGTTGAAGGAGAAGGTGGCGATCCTGGGCTACCTGGTGAAGGCCGCCAGGGCCCTGGGGATCGAAACCCCGAAGGTCGCGGTGCTGTCGGCCTCCGAGCAGGTGCAGCCCAAGCTGCGCTCCAGCGCCGAAGCGGCCCTGCTGTCGAAGATGGCCGAGCGCGGCCAGATCAGGGGCGCCTTCGTGGACGGCCCCATGGCCCTGGATGGCGCCATCGACCCCGAATCCGCCCGCATCAAGGGCATGGGCGGTCCCGTGGCCGGGGACGCGGACTGCCTGCTCTTCCCGAACCTGGAGGCGGGCAACGTGTTCTACAAGGCCGGCACCAAACTCGGCGGCGCCGAGATCGCCGCCGTGGTGGCCGGCGCCCGCGTCCCCTGCGTCCTCAGCAGCCGTGGCGACAGCGCCAAGACCAAGCTCAGCTCCATCGCCCTGGCCGCCCTCCTGGCCTGATTATTTCGCCTCGGCCTTCAGCTCCGTGAAGGCGAAGGTCATGCGCTCCTTCCGGCCCTGGGTCCAGACCGTGACGTCGAGGCTGGCCGGCACGGGCATCCCGTCGAGGGCCTGATTCACGATGAGCACCTTCAGGACCATCTCGGCGCCGCCATTCCGGGGCGTGTATTCGGCATCGTAGCCGGTGAGCACGAAGGCACCCGACTGGCGTTCGAAGGTGGGCCGGATGGCGGCGCGGAAGGCGGGCGCGAGGACCTTCATCTCCGTCACCGCGAAGGTGCGGTCCAGGCGAAGGTCCACGCTGACATCGCCCGTCTCTTTCCAGTTCAGCTGGAAGTGGGTGCCCTGGTCTTCGGCCGTGCAGGGCGAACCCGCGGGCGGGATGGGGGCGTGGACCATGAAGGGCGCCCAGGTCTGGAAGAAGCCGTTGATGGCCTGCTCCACGCCCTGGTTGACCTGGTTCAGGCCGCTGGTGCTGGCCTCATTGGGCGTGTCCACGAAGTTGTGGCTGATCTGGGACTGGCCGTGGGCTCCCACCCGCCCCTCGTAGCGGATCTGCTTCAGGAGCTTCAGCGCGGCCTCGTAGCCGGCCGGGTTGCTCTTGGCCAGTTCGGATAGCGTCAGGGGCCAGTCGGGCGTGACGGCGAACCGGTAGCCGCGGAAGCCCCGGTCCGACAGGCCGACATAGGCCCCACGGGCCTGGCTCAGGATGGCCTCGGGCTGGACTTTCGCCGCGGCCGGTGGCGTCGGTTGAGCCGCCTTCAGGGCGGGAGCGGCGAGCCCCGCCAGGCAGGCCATCAGCACAGGAGCAAAGGGGTATCGCATCGGGGTGGTCCTCCAGTGTCGCAGGCGCAGGATGGGTCTGCTCACTCTTGACGGTTCCGGGCCGCAAACCTTTGGCGGCCCCGTGTGGGAAGGCGGGGCCTCAGGCCGGCGGATAGTCCTTGGCGGTCTCCCGGCCGGAGAGCACGCGCAGGGCGCCCTTGGCGAGGGCCGCCATCTCGTTTTCGCCGGGATAGACCTTGACGCCGCAGCCCAGGGCCGCGGTGAGGCGGTCCAGCTCGGCGACAAGCCTCCCCGAACGGGCCATGCCGCCGGTCAGCAGGATGGCGTCGATGGGCTCGCCTTCGAAGGCGGGCGCCAGGGCCGTGATGGCCTTGGCGATCTGGTAGAGCATGGCCTCGTAGACCAGCCGGGCCTCCGCATCCCCGGCCTCCACGCGGCGCTCCACCTCCCGCATGTCGGCGGTGCCCAGCAGGTCGATCATGCCGCCGCGGCCCTTGTTGAGGAGCTTCAGCTCGGCCTTGGTGTACTTGCCGGAGAAGCAGAGGTCGATGAGCTGGCCCGGTGGCAGGCTGCCCGAGCGCTGGGGCGAGAAGGGACCTTCGCCATCCAGCCCGTTGTTCACGTCGATGTAGCGGCCCTTGCGGTGCGCGCCCACGGTGATGCCACCGCCCATGTGGGCCACGATGACGTTCACCCGCTCGTAGAAGGTCTCGTGTTCCTCGGCATAGCGCCGGGCCGTGGCGATCTGGTTGAGGGCATGGCTGATCACCCGGCGGGGCAGTTCCTTCAGGCCGGTGACCTTCACCTTGGGATCCGCCTCGTCCACCACCACCGGGTCCACGATGAAGGCAGGCTTGCCCGTGCCCGCCACCAGCTCGGCGGCGATGAGCGCACCCAGGTTGGAGGCGTGCTCACCGCGCTTGCCGGCCTTCAGGTCCTCCAGCATGGGGGCGCCGACATTCCAGGTGCCGTGCGGGATGGGGCGCAGCAGACCGCCGCGGCCCGCCACGGCGTCCAGGTCGCCCTGGCTGAGCCCCTTCCCGGCGAGGAAGCGCAGCACGGCCTCCTTGCGGAAGGCGAACTGCTCGGTGATGGGGCGGCCCTCGAAGGGCTGCATCTCCTCCGCGGAGTGCTGGATCTCCTCCGTGCAACGCTCCTCGTCGCCCTCGAAGACCGAGGTCTTGGTGGAGGTGGAGCCGGGGTTCAGCACCAGCACGCGGTGGCGCCGGAAGAAGGTGTCCTTGGGCGTGCGCTTCCACTCGCCGTAGTGGTGCAGGCGCATGACCGAGGCCTTCACGGCCAGGCGGATGTCCTCGGGCGTGCAGTCCATGGGCAGGTCCACGCCCTGGAACCAGAGGCCGAACATCACGGGGAACTTCTTCGCGTCCGGGAAGCGGGTGGAATACAGGTGGTAGAGCAGGTTCCCCATGTCCAGGTTGGGGCAGACGATGACGTTGGGGCCGCCCTCCCAGGGCAGGCCATCGGCGTGGTAGAGGTCCGCCGAGCGACGGGACAGCGCCACGCTGACCTTGATCTCGCCGCGGATGTGGATGGTGCCGTACCGGGCCGCGTGCTTGACGCGCTCCGCCAGGATGCCGGGCACCAGGTCTGCGGCCTGGCGCACCAGCTCGGGAGAGGGTCCCTCGTCGCTGCCGCGGTTGGAGTAGGACACCATGGCGCACCGGATCTCAGGCAGCACGTCCTCGGGGATGAGATCCCGGGCCACGGCGCAGGTGCCGACCGCCACTTCGGCCAGAGTGCGCGGGCTCATGGAGGCGTTCACGCCCACATCGCCGAACACCACGATGTTGTGGGGATAGACATCATCCGGGTGGGAATCCGGCAGCACGAACACGCCCGCCTCGCAGGCGACGCTGCGCTGGGCCAGCAGCTCCACCATGGGCCGGAAGAAGGCCTTGGGCTCGTGGATGGCCCCGCCCACCACCATGTCGGCGTGGCCCAGCTTCACGGCCCAGATGCCGAAGATGCAGGGATCGGCCATGACCCGCTGCGTCTCCTCCAGGCTCTGGTAGCGGCCATGGCTGTGGCCCCATTCCACGGCGGCCGCGGCGAAGGCGGCCAGGAGGTCAGGCCGGGAGGCGGGATCGACGAAGGCGCTCTCGGACAGGGTGTAGGCCACCCGGTCCACGCCCAGGTGGGCGAGCTGGCCGGCAGCGAGGGCCCGCACTTCGGCCTCCGGCGCCAGGAAGACGGGGCGGATGAAGCGGGCCAGGAAGCAGGCCGCTTCCAGGGTGCGGGGATCCAGGGCCTCGGGGAACACCACCGTGGGGCGGTTCCGGGGCTCCGCCAGCAGGCGGCTGTCGAGGGAGGCTTCGATGTCAAACATGGGACTCCAAGGGCCTTGGCCCGCCGAGTCTATCAGGGGGCAGCGGCCCGCTTTTCTACCTGAGGGTCATATGTGACCTCAGCGGTCTGCGATGCCCACGGTTTCGACCCAGACCACCTCGCAGGAACCATCCCCGGTATCCGTTCGCGTGAGGCTGCTGATCCAGTGCCAGCCATCCTGCCCGTCGGCCCGCACCAGCTGCCCGCGGAGCATCACAAGCTGCCCGGGCCGCGCGGCGAGCAGGCGCCGTTCCACCGACGCATTGGCGGGGATCAGGTGCATGTTGGCCGCGTGCTGCATGATCACCTCGGGCGAGACCGGCAGGTGCGCGGCGCTCCAGAAGAACCAGCGGTCCCGCTGAGTGACGCGGATTTCCTGGAGGAGGCGGGAATCGGACATGGGTCCCCAGCCCAGGGCGAAGTCCACCGGCGACAATTCGGCGGGGCGATCGAAGCGGTACCGCTCGACGCCCAGGATCCGGGCCCGGAGCTCGAAGCGGGCGAGGGGTGTGAGGCGGTGGTTCCGGAAGGTCCACGGATCGGCTGGTTCCGCAGTGGCCTGCAGGGGTTCCTCCGGCGCCAACATGCCCGCGGGCTGGGCGAGGGGCCGCCCCTGCCACCACCAGAGCCCCAGGGCGGCGGCGGTCACGCCCAGCGCCAGCAGCCCCCAGTGCTCACCCAGCCAGTCCCGGAAATCGTCCATGCCGCCAGCATACCTGCCAGAGAATGGTGATGCCCGTCACGGCGCGGGCGAAAGGCCAGCCTATGTTTCGTGCCTTCGTATGGTTCTTTTCCCCGTGGATCCCAGCCGCCCGCTTCCCCCGAAGCCGGGGCGCCGGACCTCGGAAGAACCCCGGAGCCAAGGCGGGACGGCGCCTCGGACCGGTCCCCCTACTCAACCCCGTCCCCCGGAGTCCCCATGGACCTCACCTGGCTTTCCGCCAACCCCGGCCTGACCCTGCTCGCCCTGCTCGGGGCCGCCTTCGCGCTGCTCCTCCTCAGCAAGTGGATCCGCTACATTCCCAATACCCGCGTGGGCATCGTCGAGAAGCTCATCAGCGGCAAGGGCTCGGTCAAGACCGGACTCATCGCGCTCAACGGCGAGGCGGGCTTCCAGCCCCAGCTTCTCCGCGGCGGCTGGCACCTGCTCACGCCCTTCCAGTACCGCATCCACAAGATGCCCCTGGTGACCATCCCCCAGGGCAAGATCGGCTACATCTTCGCCCGGGACGGCAAGGACCTGCCGCCCACGCAGACCCTGGCCAGCAACGCCCGGGGCGCGGACTTCCAGGACGTGGTGGCCTTCCTGCAGAACGGCGGCCAGAAGGGCCCGCAACGGCAGATCCTGCGGGAAGGCATCTACGCCATCAACCTGGCACAGTTCGTGGTCCTGACGGAGGACCGGCTCTTCTATCTGCCCCTGGACGCGAGTGAGCTGGAGACCTTCCAGAAGATGAGCGCCATCATCGCCGAGCGTGGCGGCTGGCGCCCCGTCATCATCAAGGGCACCGATGACGCCGTGGGCATCGTCACGGTGCATGACGGCCCCTCGCTGGCCAGCGGCGAGATCATCGCGCCCTCGGTCGGCGAGGACTCCCAGCATCCGGCCACCTACCACAACAACTTCCAGGACGCCGACAAGTTCCTGGCCGCGGGCGGGCAGCGGGGCCGCCAGTACCAGGTGCTGGTGGAAGGCACCTACTACATCAACCGCCTCTTCGCCACGGTCGAGCTCATCCCCAAGACTGTCGTGGAGGTGGGCACCGTGGGCGTGGTGGTCAGCTACACCGGCCAGACCGGCACCGACATCAGCGGCAAGGAATACCGCCATGGCGAGCTGGTGGCCAAGGGCAACCGGGGCGTATGGTCCGAACCCCTGATGCCCGGCAAGTACGCCTTCAACACCTATGCGGGCAAGGTGGCCATCGTGCCCACCACCAACTTCATCCTCAAATGGACCAAGGGCGAGGTGGGCAGCCACAAGTTCGACGAGAACCTCAGCGAGGTGAGCCTCATCACCAAGGACGCCTTCGAGCCCAGCCTGCCACTCTCGGTGGTGGTGCACATCGACTACCGCAAGGCGCCCCTGGTCATCCAGCGCTTCGGCGACATCAAGAAGCTGGTGGAGCAGACCCTCGATCCCATGGTCAGCGCCTACTTCAAGAACATCGGCCAGACCCGCACCCTCATCCAGCTCATCCAGGACCGCAGCGCCATCCAGGAGCAGAGCGGCGTCCAGATGAAGGAGAAGTTCGGCCAGTACAACCTGGAACTGCAGGAAGTCCTCATCGGCACCCCCAGCAGTGGGGCCCAGGGCGGCCAGATCGAGCAGATCCTCATTCAGCTCCGCAGCCGCCAGATCGCCGACGAGCAGGTGGAGACCTATGGTCGCCAGCAGAACGCCGCGGCCAAGGAGCGCGAGCTGCGCGAAGCCGAGGCCAAGGCCAAGCAGCAGACGGCGCTGACGGAATCGGCCATCAGCATCGAGGTGCAGAGCAACCAGGGCAAGGCCGACTACGCCAAGGCCCAGCAGCAGGCCGCGCAGATCCAGACGCTCGCCGGCGCCGAGGCGGAGAAGGTGCGCCTCATGGGCGAGGGCGAGGCCAAGCGCATCAAGGTCATGGCCGAAGCCCAGGCCGAGCAGGCCGCCCGCGTGGGCATCGCCCAGGCCATGGCCATCGAGGAGCAGGTCCGCGCCTACGGAGGCCCGCAGTTCCAGCTGGTGCAGCAGGTCATGAACCGCTTCGCCGAGGCCATCGAGAAGTCCCAGGTGGATGTCGTGCCCAAGATCCACATGGGCGGCGGCGACAAGGGCGGCGGCAGCCTCATCGAGAGCCTGCTGGGTCTCCTTCTCAGCGAAAAGGCCGGCCAGCTCGCGGGTGTGGTGCCAGGCACGGCGCCCAACGCCGAGGCCGAGGCTCTGAAGGCGACGCTGCGGCAGAACCTGACGAAGTAGGTCCGTACGCGCGGCCCCCGGGTTGCAGGATCCCCTGCCCCGGGGGCTGTTCCTGATCCTGGCCCTACTGCGCGAGCGGCGTGGCTGACCGGGTTTCAGCCTGCTCCTCGGCGCAGGCCATGCGGCTGCTCCACAGCAGCCAGGCGGCCCAGGCATTGAACAGCGTCACGCCGCCCAGGATGGCCGCCAGGCGGATGAAGGGCTGCTCGTAGGCCATGCGCAGTTCCACCCGCATGACCGTCATGACGGCCCAGACCAGGGTGCAGAGACCCAGGACCCCCGTCATGAGGAAGCGCACCTCCGCCCAGGGGATGCACAGCGCGACCATCAGCATGCCCGTGAGGGGCACGATCATGATCAGCGGGAAGCCCAGGCGCATGGCCAGCACGGCCACCAGGAGGAGGCAGAACTGGGCGGGCAGGATGCGGGCGAAGGACATGGGACCTCCATGACCCAATTTCATACCAAATTTTCCGAATTACAAGTCACAACCCATCAACAGGCGCTCCCCTGGGGAGGCAATCCTCCCATCTACATATATTGTTCAGTTAAGCTAATGTGGTCCCTTCCAGCCCCCCACCCCCCTTGCGAGAAACCACATGCTCTTCTGGCCGGTCCAGGCACCTCCCCCGACACCCTACCCGGTCGCTCAGGTCGCCCTGAACGACGCAAGCCCGCCCCAGATGGAGACCCTCCTCAAAGCCAAAGACTGGGCGGGGCTGGCGGACTGGTTCGAGACGCAGACACCGGCCCTGCGTGGCCGGCACTACGAGACCTGGCTCCAGAGCCTCAACCGGGGCCAGCGCTGGGATCGTCTCCTCACGGTCTGCGAGGCACTGCAGCCCCAGCTTGAGGCAAAGTCCGGCCCCCGCCTCGGCTCCTATCGCCTGTACCGGGCCCACGCCCTGGGCCAGCTGGGGCGCCATGGAGCAGCGGCTCTCGTGCATGCAGAGAACGCCCGGCTCGGGTACGCCCCCGGATTCGCCCAGGCCTGCACCGAGGCCAGGCTGGCGCAGGAGTGGCCCACCCTGTTGGTCTGCTCGGAGGAACTGCTGACCATGCAGGGCGAAAACGCGGACGGCCTGGCCTGGAAAGGCGAGGCCCTGGCCCGCCTCAATCGCCTGGACGAGGCTGAACCGATGCTGCGGGCCGCGCTGGCCAAGGATCCGAAGATCGCCTTCGCCTGGAACAACCTGGGGCGCTGCCTCAACGAGAAGAAGGCCTGGGTCGAGGCCTGCGAAGCGCTGGACCGGGCCCTGGCTCTGGAGCCCCACCAGCTGGAAGCCCTGTTCAACCGCGGCCGCTGCCTGTTCGAATTGAAGCGCTACAGGGAGAGCCGGGACGACTTCCGGGCAGCCCTCGCGCTCCAGCCGGACAACCTCCTGCTGGCGGAAAACCTGCGGCAGGCCGAGCGCTACGCGGCTCTGCCGGTGCCGAAGCCCGCGCCGGCACCCAGGAAACGGTAGGCGTATCTCATACACTGGATCCATGTCCGACGCCCTGCTCCACGACCTCCTCGACGCCTGCCGCCGCCTCCATGCCGGAGGCTTGCTGGCGGCCTCGGACGGCAACCTCTCCGTGCGCCTGCACAACGGCCTCATCGCCATGACGCCCAGCGGCGTGCCCAAGGCGCAGGTGAAGCTCGAGGACCTGGCCCACCTGCAGCTGGACGGCACCATTCAAGCGGGTCGCCCCAGCAGCGAGCGGGCCATGCACCTGGCCATCTACCGGGCGGTTCCGGAAGCCAAGGCCATCGTCCACGCCCACCCGCCCACGGCCATCGCCTGGTCACTGGCGCGACCCGAACTGAAGGAACTGCCCTCCGATGGCCTGCCCGAGGTAATCCTCGCCGCGGGCCGGATCCCCATCGTGCCCTTGGCCCTGCCCGGCACCGAAGCGATGGGCACCAACCTCCTGCCCTTTCTGCCCGAGCATCGCCTCCTGATCCTGGCCCGCCACGGCGGCCTCTGCTGGGGCGAACACATGAACGAGGCCGCCGGCGGCATGGAGCGACTGGAGCAGGTGGCCACCATCCTCTGGAAGGCCGAGACCCTGGGCGGCGCCAAGCCGCTGTCCACAGAAGAACTTCAGGAATTGCGCGCGCTTCGGACCAAGCTCGGACCGAAAATCATCTAAAAGAATCGGGTCCACAGATTCCACAGATTCACACAGATTTCTGAATGGGATTTTTTGACTTTCAATCTGTGTAATCTGTGAAATCTGTGGATAGAAAGTTCTTATGAATTCTTTTGAATCGCTCGGATTGAAACACGATGGCCGCACGCTCTGGGTGCTGGACCAGACGCAGTTGCCGGACGCGGAAACCTGGCTGGACGGCAGCCAGCCGGAGGCCATGATCGCCCTCATCCAGCGGCTGGCGGTGCGCGGCGCGCCGCTCATCGGCGTGGCGGCGGCGACCTGTCTGGCCACCTTCGCGCACCGGGGCGCTTCGGCCACCGAGTATGCCGCCGCCTGCGCAGCACTGCGATCTGCGCGTCCCACGGCCGTGAACCTGATGTGGGCCATGGATCGCATGAGGGATGCCGCCGATCCCGTCCGTGAGGCCCAGACCATCTTCGAGGAGGACGTGCGGCTGTGCGAAGGCATGGCGCGGCATGGCTCCGAGCTGATCCAGGATGGCGAAGGGCTGCTCACCCACTGCAACACGGGCGGCCTGGCCACCGCGGGCATCGGCACCGCCCTTGGCGTCATCCGCCGCGCCCACGAACAGGGCAAGCACATCCACGTGTACGCGGACGAGACCCGGCCCCTGCTGCAGGGGGGCCGCCTCACGGCCTGGGAGCTGCGGAAGCTGGGCATCTCCTCAACGCTCATCACCGACAGCATGGCGGCCCTGCTGCTGCGCGACGGCAAGGTGCAGCGGGTGCTGGTGGGCTCGGACCGCGTGGCCGCCAACGGCGACTTCGCCAACAAGGTGGGCACCTACGGCCTCGCCGTGCAGGCCAGATACCACGGCGTGCCCTTCCATCCCGTGGCCCCCTTCTCCACGGTGGACCTGGCCTGTCCTGATGGCGCGGCCATTCCCATCGAGTTGCGCGGCGAGGCCGAGGTCCGCGGCTTCGGCGCCCTGCGCTGGGCCCCCGAGGCCATGCCCACCTGGAATCCCAGCTTCGATGTCACGCCCGTGGACCTCGTCACCAGCCTGGTGCTGGACCGCGGCGTGTACGGCGACGACGAGCTGCGCGCAGGCGCGCTGGCCCGGGTCTGCGGCTGATCCGAACCTACTTGAGCATCTCCAGGATGGAGTCGATCTGGGTGGACACCTGGATGATGTTGGCGTTCACGCTCTCGATCTCCTGGGTCAGGGCCCGGACCGTGTCCACGGACTTGCCCATCTGATCGGCCACCACCGCGAAGCCGCGCCCGTGGGTGCCCGCCTTGGCGGCCTCGATGCTGGCGTTGAGGGCCAGCATCTGCATGCTGGACATCACCTGGTTGATCTCCTTGACGATGGCCTGGCTGCCCTGGAGGCCCGTGGCCAGCCGGTCCTTGATCGGGTGGACGACATCGGACACCTCGTCCTGGGTGTGCTGGCGGTGCTCGGCCATGACCTGGATCATCAGCCGGGCCATGCCGTGGGTGAGGATCCCGGTGTGGGTGCCGGCCAGGCGCTCGGTCAGCAGCTCATCGAATCCCTCGATGCCGGTGGTCTCGATCACGAAGTCGACCTTCTCGCGCTTCAGGGCCTGCTCGAAGTCCGTGTAGATGGGGATCTGTTTCGCCTTGGCGGCCACCATGGCCGGGGCCGTGACGCTCCGGTCCACCACGAAGCGGATGCGGGCGAGCCTGCTCGAGTCGAAGAAGCCGAACAGCTGCATGCCGCCCCGCCCACCGCCGATCACGCCGATGGTGATCGCCTCGTGCTTCGCAGCCAGATCTACCATCGCCCCCCCCCTGTCCAGACATCCTCATCGGTGCCAGACCCCGGCGAGTCCACTTATGGAACCGTGGCTTTTAAAGCACGGCCTGGAACGCCCTTAGGGAGGGTGCATTGGTCTTCGCGGCGAAGCCTTCGGGCGGGTAGATGTAGTCCAGGTCGAAGCAGGCGGTGCAGAAGTCCTGGCGGCGCCCGGGCAGGATGTCCTCGAAATCGGCCACTTCCAGCCAGCGCAGGCTGTCGGCGCCCAGGTAGTCCGTGATTTCCGCCTCCGCCATGCGGTTGGCGATGAGTTCCTCACGGGTGGGCGTGTCGATGCCATAGAAGCAGGGGCCGATGACCTTGGGAGAGCCGATGCGGACGTGGATCTCCTTCGCGCCGGCCTGGCGCACCATCCGCACGAGCTTCCGCAGGCTCGTGCCCCGCACGATGGAGTCGTCGATGAGCACCACCCGCTTGCCCGGGAAGAAGTCCGGCAGCGGGTTGAACTTCTGCTTCACGCCCTCATCCCGGCTGGCCTGGGTGGGCTTGATGAAGGTGCGACCCACGTAGTGGTTGCGCAGGAGCCCCATGCCGAACTCCGCCTGCTTGGCCTTGGCGTAGCCCAGGGCGATGAAGTTGGAGGAGTCCGGCACGGGCATCACCACCAGGTCCTCCCCGTTGGCCAGGGCCCCGTCCTTGGCGGCCATGCAGGCCCCGATGCGCTGCCGGGTCTGGTAGACGCTCTCGCCGAAGTGGCTGCTGTCCGGCCGTGAGAAGTAGATGAGCTCGAAGACGCAGTGCCGGGGCTGGAGGGGCGCGTGCCCCACGGACTGAAGGGGTTGGCCCCGCTCCAGGCGGAGGATCTCCCCGGGCAGGACCTCCCGCAGGAGCCGTGCGCCCACGATGCCGAAGCCGCAGGACTCGGAGGAGAACACGGTCCCTTCGCTGGGGGGTTCGCCCTCGCCCTCGTGGGTCAGGTGGCCCAGGACCATGGGCCGGAAGCCGTGGGGATCCCGGAAGGCGTAGAGGCGGTCGCGGTACATCAGCACCGTGGAGAAGGCGCCCTTCAGCTCGGCCTGCACCCGGGCGATGGCTGCCTCGATGGCCAGCCCACGGACGTGGTACATGGCGATGAGGCGGCCGATGAGCTCGGCGTCGTTGTCGCTCTTGAAGACCACGCCCTCGGCCTCCAGGCGGGCCCGGAGCTCCCCGTAGTTGATGAGGTCGCCGTTGGAGGAGATGGCCATGACCGGCCCCTCGGCCAGCTCGATGAGGTGGGGCTGGGCATTGACCACGTCGCTGCAGCCAGCGGTGGGGTAGCGGACATGGCCGATGGCCGTGGTGCCCGAGAGGCGCGCCTGGACTTCCTCGTCCAGCACCTGCTTCACCAGGCCCATGCCCTTGTGGCCCAGGATGCGGCCGCCGGCGTCCCGGGCGGCGGCGCCGCAGCTCTCCTGGCCCCGGTGCTGGATGGCAAAGAGGATCGACGCGACGATTCCGGCGGCGCCTTCAGCTTCAAATACACCCGCAATGCCGCACAAGCTGGACCTCCCCGAGCCGCCCCCATCCCCCTGAAGTTGCCTCCGGACTGGGCGTGAGGTTCAGGATAGCAAGGGCGGCGGTGAAGCCACACGCCTCCGCCGGATACCGGTCACAGGCTTGGCGGGAGCCAATGGCTCGGTCTGATGGAACCTCGTTTCCTTGTCCCACGAAGCTAGGCTGCAGGACGCGGCTTAGAGTGCCTAACAAAACCCCGACTGGGCCGCGAGAAAGCCAGGTGGGATGCACCGCAAGGAAGGGCCCGCAGGGCAACGTGGTTCGTTGTTCAAGGGACCTGACGCCGCGGGGCGCCCACCCGGCTTTCTCCCTACGGGCGAGGGCCGGCGGGCGTCGCGATGCCGCGTCACGCTCGTCGCGCGTAGTACCCGCTACGCTTTGACTCGCGTTCCTCGCCTCGCTCGCCCGGCGGCCCTCGCGCGGCCCCGTGGGGGTTTTGTTAGGCACTCTTAGGCGACCTAAGGGCCACGGAAGCCACCAAGGACAGGAAGCCCAGGAGGGCCCAGCCGCACCCGGTGACAAGGGCATAGGCCCCCGAGGCAGGCATGTTGACCTGTGGGAGGGCGCGCAGGTAGGCAATCGACACGCGCGCGAAACGGGCGTCCTTGCTCGCTGTGTATGCAGTGCCCCCATGGACCCGGCCATCGCCCGCCGTGAAGCGATAGCGGACACCATAGGCCCCCCGGGTGGAGACGCCACCCTCCTGGTGCTCGATCACCCCCGTGGCCCGGGCGCCCAGGGCCAGGATCAGCGGCTTGGAAGCAGCCACGGACAGGAAGCCACAGGCGAGGATCAGCAGGGCCAGGGAGAGGCCTCGATCCAGGCTGCCGGAGAGTCGCCTGGGTGTCGGCTGGTCCGGGCGGGTCACTTCCCGTGGGCGATCTGCTGGTGCAGGCCCCGGCCGGCCGTGTCCTTCCCGATGTCCAGGTCCAGGGATCCGGCGACGACCACGTTCCGCTCCACCTGGGGCACGTAGCCCTGCTTCCAGCAGATCACGGTGTAGGTCCCGGCGGGAACGCTCAGGGTGTAGGAGCCGTTGCCCTCAGTGAGGTCCTTGGCGAGCACCCGACCCTTCACGGTGTCCGTGCCGCCGGAGCCGACCTCCAAGTGCAGATTGGTCCCGATCAGCACGGTGGCCCCGGCGAGAGGGCGGGTCTCGGGAAGGCGGCCCACTGAGCCGCCGATCTGATGGGTCACCCTGCCCGTGAGCCTGGCCTGGGCCAGGGCGGGAAGGCCGACCAGGCAGGTCGTCGCGAGCAGGAGAATCTGGGTGGGTCGCAGCATGATGGGCCTCCTTTGGGCTGGAACGCCCTCAGGATAGATCCGAGGGTGCGCCCGGGAAGGGAAAAGATGATTGGGCGATCAGCGATGGATTTCTCAGTGCCCCCGACCGCTCAGCGCCTGCAAGCCCACGCCCACCACGATGACAGCCAGGGCCACCCAGCGCATGGGCGTCATGGCTTCGCCCAGGAAGGCGCGGGCCATGAGGGCGTTGGCGATGAAGCCCAGGGCCAGGAAGGGGTAGGCGTAGTTCACCTGCACCATGGATAGGGCGCCCAGCCAGACGACCACGCTTACGGCATAGCAGGCCAGGCCCGCGATGACCCACGGCTCGAGCATCAGGCGGAACAGGGGTCCCGCGGCCAGCTGCATGCCCCCCGCCGCCTGCAGGCCCTTCTTCAGGCAGATCTGCGCGGCGGCATTGAGCAGCACGCCCAGCACGATGAGGGGGATGGCCTTCAGGTTGGGGCTCATGGGGCCTCCTCGGGGATGGGGTTCGGACGCTTCCGGAGCAGGAGGATCTCACCCCCGCCCGTGGGCACGGCGAGCAGCACCTCGAAGCGCGCCCGCAGGGCCGGTGTCATGCCCCAGGCGTCCTGCTCCCACTCGCCGCGCTGGGCCACCAGGCGGGCCTCGGGATCCATGGCTTCCAGGGCCCGGGCCGAGCGCAGCTCGGGCATCAGGTGATCGGTGTAGACCATGACCCCGCTCCGGATGGTCTGCCAGTAGAAGACGGGGCGGCCGGCGATCAGGGGCTGAACCGCGGCGGTCCAGCGCCGGTAGGACTTGGGGGGATCCAGCAGCCGGAAGCCCCAGGTGCCCCCCACCAGGTAGAGCAGGCCCAGGGACAGAGCTGCGCCCGGCACAAGCCGAACCGCGCGGCCGCGGACCGCCTGCACCACCACGAAGCCCGTGCCGGCCACCATGCCCAGGGCCATGAGGCGCAGGGGGCCGAGAAAG
The DNA here is from genome assembly GCA_016714685.1 of Candidatus Geothrix odensensis. GTDB lineage: Bacteria > Acidobacteriota > Holophagae > Holophagales > Holophagaceae > Geothrix > Geothrix odensensis. The sequence continues at coordinate 261,376 of JADKCH010000001.1, read as the reverse complement.
GGCGCGAGCTGCGCCTGCACCTTGGCGCCGCCCAGGCCCAAAGCCAGAGCGCTCAGGACCGCGGCGGGCAGGGCCAACCCCGCCGCGAGCAGACTTCCCAGGCGCCGGGCCCGGGCGGGCTCCGCCCTGCGGACCAGGTCCGCCAGCAGCAGGGCCAGGAAGGGGTAGCTCATGAGCAGGTACTTGCCCTGCTTGCTCTGCACCAGGCTGAGGAAGAGGAAGGGGACGACGAAGGCCAGCAGAAGGAAGCGCTTCGCGGGATCCGCGAGGCTGCGCTCCCGGCGCAGGTGCAGGGCCAGCGGGGGCAGCCACAGCACCCAGGGGAAGAAGTCGCCCAGGATGTACTCGCCGTACTCCACCAGGGATGGATGTGATCCCAGGCCTTGGTGGCCCGCTCGAAGTTCTGGAAGATGATCAATTCATAGGCGTAGTGCGCCCCGCCCTTGACACCCGCCGCGATGTACCAGGGCGAGACCAGCAGCAGCGTGATGGCCAGGCCGGCCACGATGCCCGCCCGGCGCAGGACCGCGAGATCCCGCTGCCAGGCCAAGAAAGCGGCCAGCACGAGCACGGACAGCACGGGCGCCAGGGGCCCCTTCGCCAGGAAGGCCAGCGCGAGCCAGAAGTAGGCCTTGAGGAACCAGCGGCGCGACTCGCCGGGCTGACCCGACTCCTCCGGGCGCCGCTGCAGGAGATACCCGCCAAGCCAGCAGAACCAGCTCCAGGCCAGCAGGGCCGAGAACAGCAGGTCGATCTGGATGAACTGGCTCTGCCAGAACCAGAGGGGCGTCGTGGCCAGGATCAGCGCCGCGGGCTCCGCGAGGCCCGGTTCCAGGAACCGCGCGGCCCAGCGGCGGAAGGCCGACAGGAAGGCCACGGCGGCGAGCACCGAAGGCAGGCGCAGGGCCCAGGCCGCCACGCCCTGGGTGAAGCCGAGGCCATTGGTAAGCGCATCCAGCAGCACCGAGGAGGCCTTCATCACCCAGTAGTAGAGGATCGGCTTCTCGCTGTAGGGCACCCCGTTCAGGTAGGGCAGGATCCAGTCGCCGCGCAGGCGCATCTCCTTCACGCACTGGGCGAAGTCCGGCTCGTCCGGGGCCCAGAGATCCCGCATGGGCAGCACCGCCAGGAGCAACAGCGCGAAGAGCAGCTCCGGCGCATGGGCCCGCAGCCACAGGGCGAGGCGGGGGGGCGAAGACAGCTGGGGCGGGGGTGCGTCCATCCCTCCATCTTCCCCTGGAAGGCTCCCTCTCGCCCAGGGAGTAGAATGGGGCCATGACACCCACGCTCCTCGCCGCCCTGCTCCTGACCCTGCCCCTCACCGCGGACGGGGTGAAGGAGGACATCAAGCAGGCGGGCAAGGAGGTTGGCCGCGGCTTCAAGAAGGGCGGCAAGGCCGTGGGCCACGCCGCGAAGGAAGGCGGCAAGGCCGTGGGCAAGGGAGCGAAGACCGCCGCCAAGGGCGTGGCCAAGGGCGCGAAGGAAGCCGCGCAAGGGGTCAAGGAAGCGGTGAAGAAATAGATCGGGGCTGGAGCCCGCCTACCGCCTCCGCGCCACCACCGCCGCCGGGTTCCGGGCCAGTTCCTCCCACCGTGCCTTCTCATCGGCGCTGAGCCGCTTCCAGTTGGCGGCCTTGGCCATCACGAGCACCGGCTTCGAGGGATCCTCCGCCTTCAGGCGGTCGGCCATGGCACCCAGAGAGGCGGGATCTTCATTGAACCAGCGGCCCGGGTCGGAGAGCCGATTCCGGCCATAGGCCAGCTCGCCCGTGCCCGCCACCACCACCACCCGCGTGCGGGCATAGAAGGGGAGGCCCTGGAAGTAGGTCCCGTAGCTGATCCAGCTGGCCTCGCCGGGAACGCCGCGCACGAGATCCACGACGGACTTGCCCGGTCCCGCCGCCGCCTGGGCGGCCAGCACCAGCAGCCAGAGGGCCGCCGTGAGGGCCGCCATGAGACGGGCCCCGGTCAGCCCCCGGGGTCGCAGCGCCCAGCCCCCCAGCCCAGCGAAACCGGCGGCCAGGGCCAGCATCCAGCCGAGGCCGCTCAGGTCCTTGCGGAAGAGGATCGCTGCCAGCAGGAAGATGCCCCCGAGCAGGATCAGTTCCCAGCCCATGCGCCGCAGGGCCAGCCGCTCCTCGCCATCGCGTTCAAAAGTGCAGGCCAGGGCCGCCAGCGGCACGACCGCCGGCAGGATGTAGGGGGGCAGCTTGGAGCCCGACACGCTGAAGAAGACCAGGGGCCAGAGAAAGGCCAGGACCGTGGTGCCGACGATCCAACGGGCCAGATGGTCCTGGCCCTGGGGGCCCCGCCCTGCCAGGAAGGTCCAGCTCCGCTTCAGGCCCACGACCGTTGCCGACACCCAGGGCAGCAGGCCCACGGCGAGGATTCCCAGGAAGTAGAGCTTGTCCAGCAGCCAGTTGTCGGAGCCCTGCCGTGCGTGCTCATGGGTGAGGAAGCGCCGGAAGTGCTCGTGGATGAAGAAGAAGTCCGCGTGGCCGGGGTTGGCCTTGTTCACGGCCCAGAACCAGGGCACCACCAGGCCCAGGTAGAGCAGCCAGCCCAGGGGATCCAGGGCGGTGCGCAGCACGGCGCGACGGAGTTCTGCATCCTTCCAGGCGAAGGCCAGGGAGAAGACCAGGATGCCGCCGGTGAGGATGACTTCCGCCAGCCCCTTGGTGAGCATGGCGCCGGCCAGCAGGACGAAGGTGAGCAGGGTCCAGCCGAGGGCGGGGCGCCCTTCCCGGCGCCGGGCCACGGCCTCCACGAAGGCCGCGATGGCGGCCACCAGGAAGGCGCTGAAGAGGGCGTCGAGGGTGAGGATCTGGCCCACCAGGAAGGCCAGGAGGCCCGTGGCGGCCATGATGGGCGCCCAGAGGGGGTTCCGTGCGCCCAGGCGTTTCGCCAGCCGCCAGGCCGCCCAGATCATGAGGCCCGAGGCCAGGGCCAGGGGCAGCCGGGCCGCGGCGCCGTTCAGGCCGAAGAGCTTCATGCTGATGGCGGAGAGCCAGTACTGCAGGGGCGGCTTCTCGAAGTAGAGGACGCCGTTCAGATGCGGCGTCAGCCAGTCCCCGGTCGCCAGCATCTCCCGCGGGATCTCGGCGTAGCGGCCCTCGTCGGGTTCCCACAGGGGACGCACCAGCAGAGGCAACAGGCCCAGGAAGACCCAGAGGAGCAGGAGTGTGTTGCGTTCGCGGCGCGTCATGAGTCGAGGATCATCCAAAGGAAAAAAACGCACCACGAAGACGGGAAGACCACGAAGGGGGCCAGGTCTATCTTCGTGGTCTTCCTGTCTTCGTGGTTAAGCACTATCTCTTGAGGTCAGTTCTCGGTCTCGATGACCTTCTCCTGCGCCTTGTGCTCTTCCACGAAGAAGTCGATGGTCTTCTTCAGCGAATCCATCATCGAGACCTTGGGCGCGAAGCCGAAGGTGCTCTGCATGCGCTTGATGCTCGGCGTGCGGCGCGCCACATCCTGGTAGCCCTTGCCATAGAACTCGCCGCTGCCGGTCTCGACCATGCGGCCCTCGGGAATGCCGCGCTCGATGCGGAAGGGGTGGTCCTTCCAGATGGCGATCATCATCTCGGCGATCTCCCGCACGCTGTAGTCGTTGACGGGGTTGCCAATGTTGAAGATCTGGCCGTCGGCCTTGCCGCCCTCGTTGCGGAGGACGGCCATGAGGCCGTCCATGGCGTCGGCCACGTCGATGAAGCAGCGGCGGGCCGTGCCGCCGTCCACCAGCTGCAGCGGCTCGCCGTTGAACAGGTTCCAGCTGAACTGCGTCACCAGGCGGCTGCTGCCCTCCTTGGCGGTGTTGAGGCTGTCGAGCTTGGGGCCCATCCAGTTGAAGGGGCGGAACAGCGTGAACTTCAGGCCCTGCTGGAAGCCGTAGGCCCAGATCACGCGGTCGAGCAGCTGCTTGCTGGTGCTGTAGATCCAGCGGTTCATGGGGATGGGGCCGGTGACCAGGGGGGATTCGTGCTCGTCGAACTCGGCGTCGGGGCACATGCCGTAGACTTCGGAGGTGCTGGGGAAGATGACGCGCTTCTTGTACTTCACGCACTGGCGGACCACTCGGAGGTTCTCCTCGAAGTCCAGCTCGAACACGCGGAGGGGGTCGGTCACGTAGATCTTCGGCGTGGCGATGGCCACCAGGGGCAGTACCACGTCGCACTTCTTGATGTGGTACTCGATCCACTCCTTGGAGATGGTCACGTCGCCCTCCACGAAGTGGAAGCGGGGGTTGGCCAGGTGGTCCGCCACCTTGTGGGCGCCCAGATCGAGGCCGTAGACCTCCCAGTCCGTGTCCTGCATGATGCGGTCCACCAGGTGGGAACCGATGAAGCCATTGACACCGAGGATGAGAACCTTCACTGGGGACTCCTTGCGCAAACGAACCAGTTTAGCTGCATTCAACAAGTAGGTCCCCTGGAGATTAGCGCAGCCAGCCCTTCCGCCGGAACCAGACCCAGATGCCCAGGGCCGTCAGGGCCATGCCGGCGATCACCAGCGGGTAGCCGAACCGGTGCTCCAGCTCGGGCATCCGCTTGAAGTTCATGCCGTACACCCCGGCGATGAAGGTCAGGGGCAGGAAGAAGGCGCTGAACACCGTGAGCACCCGCATGACCTCGTTGGTGCGCTGGCTGGCCACGTTGATCTCCATGTTCATCAGGTGGGTGGCGCTCTCCAGCAGCTCGTCGGCCCAGGTGTGGAGCCGGTCCGCCTCTTCCACCACATCGGCCAGGAGGCCCTGGTCGTCGGGCACCTGCTCCTTCAGGGCGCCCAGCGCCGCCATGGAGCGCCAGAGGGTCCGCTTGATGACCGCGCAGCGGCGCTTGAGGCCGTAGACCTGCTTGATCCCCATGTGGGGAGTCTGGCGGCTGAACAGGGCGGTCTCGATCCGGTCGAGGCGCTCCTCGCATTCCTTCAGGGGCTCGTCGAAGGACTTCACGGCCCCGGCGCAGAGGGCCAGCACCACCTGCTCGGAGCGGAGGGCCGGCCCTGGCGTCATCGCCTGGGCGACCTCCGTGAAGAAGGGCTGCTCCCGGCGATGGACGGTGATGAGCACACCCTCCATCGTCAGCAGGACGAGGCGCCGGGTCATGGCCTGGATGGTGTCGCCCCGCTTGGCCACCTCGTCATAGGCCCTGAGGATCAGCAGCCGCTGGCCCGGCAGCCGCTCGAACTTGGGCAGGTGGGGCTGGTTGAGGAAGTCCCGCACCACCGCCGGATGCAGACCGTAGCGGCCGGCCACCTCGGCCATCTCCGCCTCGTCGGGATCCACCAGGTCCAGCCAGGTGAAGGAGGAGCCCTCGGGAAGCGGGAGGTTTCTCAGCATCAGGCGATCCGGCAGACGACCTTGCCGAAGCCGGTCCCCGCCTCCAGGTGGCGCTGGGCCTCCGGGTACTCGGCGAGGTCGAAGACGCGGTCGACGACAGGGCGGAAGGGGGGGTTCGTGGTGTGCTTCTGGAGCAGCGCCAGCAGGGTCCAGAGGTGCTCCCGGCGGCCCATGTACGAGCCCCGGATCTGGATCTGCTTGGCGAAGAGGGCCCGGAGGTCGAAGGGCGCCTCCCGGCCCGTGGTGGCGCCGCAGGTGACGATGCGGCCCCCGCGGGCGCAGACCGCAAGGCTGGTGGTCCAGGTGGCGGCCCCCGTGTGCTCGAAGACCACATCCACGCCCCGCTTGCCCGTGAGCTCCCGCACTTTGCCCGCCAGGGCCTTCAGGTCGCCGCGCACGATCACGTGCTCGGCGCCGAGATCCCAGCACTGCATGGCCTTGGCCTCGCTGCCCACCACGGCAATGGCGCTGCCGCCCAGGGCCCTCACCAGTTGGATGGCAGCGCTGCCCACGCCGCTCCCGCCGCCCCAGACCAGCACGGTCTCGCCGGGGCGCAGGTGGCCCTTGTGGACGAGCATCTCCCAGGCCGTGAGGAAGACCAGCGGGAAGGCCGCGGCCTGCTCGAAGCTCCAGTTGCCGGGGATGGGCAGCAGGTTCGCGGCGGGCACCAGCACGTGGGTGGCCGCCGTGCCATCGCAGGCATGGCCCAGGATGCCGTAGCTTCCGCAAAGCATGTCGTCGCCACGCAGACAGGCCGGGCACACGCCACAGCTGAGGCCCGGCGCGATCATGGCGCTGCCGCCCAGTTCCAGGCCCGGAGGGAGGGTGGTGCCTTCGCCGATGGCCTCCACTACCCCAGCGCCGTCGCAGCCCGGCGTGAGCGGCAGGGGCAGCGGGAAGCCGGGAATGCCTTCGGTGGTCCAGAGGTCCAGGCGGTTGAGGGCCATGGCCTTCAACTCGATCCGAACCCAGCCGGGCCGGGGAGCGGCGGGCATGAAGGGCTCACGCACCGGGGAGCCTGCCGGGCCGTGCTCACGGATTCGGAAACGGAACGCTTCGGCCATGGCAGCCTCCGGGTTATTCCGACTTCAGGGATCGCGTCATCAGCCGCCGCACGGCCTCTTCGGGCCGTTCGCCGTTCAGGAGCCGCAACACCTCGGCAGCGATGGGCAGGTCGAGGCCGTGCTCCCGGCCCAGGTCCAGGGCCGCTTCGCAGGTGAACATGCCCTCGATGACCTGACCGCCCAGGGCGTTCCGGGCCGCCTCGACGCTCTGGCCCTTCCCCACCTTTTCGCCGAAGGTGCGGTTGCGGCTCTGGGGCCCCGTGGCCGTGAGCAGCAGGTCGCCCATGCCCGCGAGGCCCATCACGGTGGCGGGCTGGCCGCCCAGCACCTCCACCAGGCGGGACATCTCGGCCAGGCCCCGGGTGATGAGCGCGGCCCGGGCGTTGTAGCCCAGACCAAGGCCATCCACCAGACCCGCGGCGATGGCGAGGACATTCTTCAGGGCGCCGCAGAGCTCGGTGCCGAGCACATCCCGGCTGAGGTAGATGCGCAGCTTCTCCGAGGCCAGCTGAGCCTGCAGAGCCTTGGCGCGCTCCTCCGAGACCGTGGGCGGCAGGGCCAGCACGATGGCCGTGGGCACGCCCAGGGACACTTCATCCGCGAAGGAGGGCCCGGAGAGGGCGCCGACCGGCACGTCGAAGACACCCGCAAGGGCCTGGGACAGGGTCTGGTGGGTGCTCTGCAGGATGCCCTTGCTCACGTGGACCACCAGCTCGGGGCGTTGCGAGGTGCGGGGAAGCAGGCCCCGCCAGGCCTCGGGCGTCACCTGGGTGGGCATGGCCGAGATCCAGAGGGGAGCCTCGAAAGCGTCAGTGGGGTCGTCCGAGGTCTGCAGGCCTGCAGGGAACTCGACGTCCTTGAGCCGCAGGTGCCGCCGCGTGGCGGCCATCTGGGCCATCTCCTCCTCGAAGGGTCCCCAGAGCGCCACCTGCGCGCCCTTCCGGGCCCAGGTCATGGCCAGGGCCGTGCCCCAGGCGCCGGAGCCGAAGACGCCGATGTCAGCCTTAGCCATGGGCCTGCTCCTTCTTCGCGCCCCAGAGCGGCGACTCGGTGCCCTTCAGGAGGCGCCGGATGTTCTCGTGGTGCTTGGCGACGACGATCAGCACGATGTCCGCCCAGAGCAGCAGGACCACGGGCGTGGCCCCCTTCCAGACCAGGACCACCAGCAGCGTCAGGGCGGCCATGACACTGCCCAGGCTCACGAAGCGGAAGACCAGCAGGAGCACGATGAACACGCCCAGGGCGGGCAGGATCATGGCCGCGCGAAAGGCCAGCGCCACCCCCAGGGCCGTGGCCACGCCCTTGCCGCCCTGGAACTTCAGCCAGGGGGTGAAGACATGCCCCAGCACCGCGCAGAGGGCCAGCAGCGACAGGACGGATTCCCCCATTCCCAGCTGCTTCGCGACGAATACCGGCAGGAAGCCCTTCAGGATGTCCAGCAGCAGCGTGACGATGCCCAGGGCCTTGCCGCCCACGCGGCTGACGTTGGTGGCGCCGATGTTGCCGCTGCCGTGCTCCCGCACATCGCCCTTCCCCGCCAGCTTCACCAGCAGGAGACCGAAGGGGATGCTGCCGCACAGAAAGGCGCCAAGGCACCACAGGACCAGGGAAGGCAGGGACATCGAAGGCATGGAGCCAGTGTATCAGCCGTTCCGCAGGGACCGCCGCAGCAGATCCAGCGCCTGGGCGGTGCTGCGCAGCTGGATCTCCGCCCGGTCCCCCGCCATCTTCGGCGCGCGCACCTGCGTTCCGGCCGGGCCGGCCAGGGCGATGAAGACCGTCCCGACGGGAGCCCCGCCCTCGGCGCCCGGCCCCGCATTGCCAGCGATGGCCAGGGCCCAGGTGGCGCCCAGACGCTGCCGGGCCGCCTCGGCCATGGCCACGGCGCAGGCCTCGGAGACCGTGCCCACCTGAGCGAGCCAGGCCGGATCCAGGCCCAGGAGGGCGGCCTTGGCCGCCACGGTGTAGGCCGTCGCGCCCCCCAGGAAGGCCGCGCTGGCCCCGGGGATGGCCGTCAGGCGCGAGGCCAGCAGGCCCCCGCTCATGCTCTCGGCCACCGCCAGGGTCTCGCCTCGGGCCCTGAGCTGGTCCAGGATGGCGTCCTCCAGGTTCCCGTTTCCCACGCAGGCCAAGTCTTCGCCGAGCACCGGCTCGAAAGCGAGGCGGGCCGCCTCCAGCGCCAGGGGCTCGGGCCCCCGGGCCAGCAGCTCCACCTGGGTCAGGTTGGCGAGGATGGTCCAGTCGAGGTGGCCGTGCCGCTCGCGGGCCTCCCGCGTGCGCTCGTCCAGGTTGCTCTCGGGCACGCCGCACACGACCATGCGCAGCGTATGCACTGGCTGGCCCGCCAGGGGCCGCAGCCGCGGCTCGACCCGCTCCTCCCACATCGCCTTCATTTCGCGGGGCACGCCCGGCAGCATGACGATCCGCACGCCGGGGTGGCCCGGAGGGTCCTGCCACCACACGCCGGGGGCCGTGCCCACCTGATTCCGCAGCGGCTCCGCGCCGATGGGGATGAGGGCCTGCTTGAAGTTCACCTGGGGCGGCACCCGGTTGCGGGCGGCGTAGAAGGCAAGCATGTCCGCCCGGCTGGCGGCGTCTTCCACCAGGTCCGCCCCAAGGATCTCCGCGAACAGTTCCTTGGTGAAGTCATCGAAGGTGGGACCGAGGCCACCCGTGGTGAGGATGAGGTCCGAGCGCGTCAGCGCCTCGCGGAACAGCCCGGCCAGGTCCTCGCGGCTGTCCCCCACGGCGGTCTTGCGGTGGAAGGCCAGGCCCAGATCCGCCAGCCGCTCGCCCAGCCAGACCGAGTTGGTGTCCAGGCGCCGCGTGGTGAGCAGCTCCGTGCCGATGGCGATGCATTCGATGCGCATGGATGGAATGGAACCATGGACTTGGCGGAAGCACCAACCGGATCATCCCTCCAGCCACCGACGAGTCATCCAGCGCCCGGCCCAGAGCCCGAAGCCCGTTCCCACCATGCTCAGCACCACCCCGGTGGTGAAGCCCACCAGGGCGCCGAGGTACCAGCCCGCCAAACTGCCCACGGTGGCGCCGACGAGGCCCATCAGCTTTTCCATGACCTGCCTCCGGAGCTTAGGATGAGGGGACTGCCCGAGGTGTTCCCATGATCGTGCCCGACCTCGATGATCTGGTGCTGGATTCCGACGAAGAGTCGGGCATCCAGGAGCTAGGGCGGCGCTTCCTGGCCCGGGGGCCCTGGACCACGGTGGCCTTCCTGGTGAAGACGAAGACCGATCCCGAGGGCGACTGGGAGGGCCCCTTCCTCTGGCTGCACCGCTACCAGAAGGTGGCCCAGGGCTGGAAGCTGGTGAGCCGCTTCCGCACCACGGAAACGGCCCAGCTGGACAAGCTGATGGCGGCCTTCGAGGACTGGAAGGATTATTTCAATCCCGGCAGGTAGCGCTCCCGGATCACGGCCAGGTGGTGCGCCGCGTGGCCATGGATGATGTAGGGGATGCAGCGTGTCGTGATCTGCTTGGCGCTGGTGGTGCCCTTGAAGTCCCAGGCCGCCTCCGGCAGGCTCCGGCAGAGGGCGAGGGTGGCCTCCCGGGCGGCGAGGAAGTCCGCCAGCAGGGCGGCCAGGTCGTGGGCATCGGCCTTGGCCGATGCGGCGTAGTCGTCCTCCTCGAAGCCCGGCAGGGGCGTGGCATCCCCCCGGCCCAGGCGCAGGATGCGGTACGCGAAGATGCGCTCCGCGTCGCTGAGGTGCTGGAGGAGGTCCTTGAGGCTCCACTTGCCGGGCGCGTAGCGATAGGCGCCCTGGGCCTCGGCCAGGGCGCCGAACAGCGCCGCCACCTCTGCGGCCTGGGCCTGGAGCACGGCCAGGAGGTCACCCTCCGGTGTCGCACCCAGGTAGTGGGCGTAGGCTTCACCGTACTCGCTGGGCTGAGGTCGATGGAGCCCCATGGGCGCCTCCTAAAAGGTCATCACTTTCATGGTGTTGGTGGTGCCGGATTTCCACAGGGGCAGGCCCATGGTCATCACCACGCGATCGAAGCTGCCCACGTCGTGCTTGGCGATGAGGAGTTCGCGGACCGCCTCCACCATCTCGTCCGTGCTGGCCACGCGGGGGATGATGAGCGCGGTCACGCCGCGCAGGATGCCCATGCGGCGGGCCGTCAGCTCGTCCACGGTGGCGCCCAGGACGGGCGTGCGGCCCGCCAGGCGGCTCACCATGCGGGCCGTGCCGCCGCCCTCGGTGAAGGCCACGATCCAGCGGGCATTGATCTCCTCCGCGGTGCGGCAGGCGGCGAAGGCCACGGAAATGTCCGTGCGGGCCAGCACCTTCTCGGCCAGATCCTCCGGCAGGGTGGTGGCGCGCTGCTTCACATTGGCGTCGGCCTCGGCGGCGATGCGGGCCAGCCACTGGACGGCCTCCACGGGATGGGCGCCCGAGGCGCTCTCGGCGCTCAGCATCACGGCATCGGTGCCGTCCCAGATGGCGTTGGCCACGTCGCTGGCCTCGGCCCGGGTGGGCTGGGCGTGCTCGATCATGCTCTCCAGCATCTGGGTGGCGGTGATGACCGGCTTCAGGGCCTTGCGGGCGGCCTTGATGATCTGCTTCTGCAGGCCGGGAACGCGCTCGACGCCCAGTTCCACGCCCAGGTCGCCCCGGGCCACCATGACACCCCAGCTGACGTCGAGGATCTCGCCCAGGTGGGCCAGGGCCGTCGGGTGCTCGATCTTGGCGATGATGGGCTGGGTGCCGCCCAGGTGGTGGATGATGGCCTGCAGCTGCTGCACGTCGGAGGCCCGGCGCACGAAGCTCTGGGCGAAGAGGTCCACCTGGTGCTCCACGCCCCACCTGATGTCGACGTGGTCCTTCTCGGTGAGGGGATCCATCGCGATGTCCATGCCGATGGGGTGCACGCCCTTCCGGGCCTTCAGCGGCCCGCCGATGACCACCTCGGCCTTCAGCAGGTCGGTGCCCTTGGCAAGGATCTTCACGGTGATGGCCCCGTCATCCAGCAGCCAGTGCTGGCCGGGTTCCGCGCCTTCGAAGAGTTCGGGGTGCGGCAGGGGCGCCGCCCAGGCGAAGCCTGCGGGAACCGGCGTGCCCGGCGCGTAGAAGACGCCTTCGCTGCCCTCGGCGAGGTCCACCGGCGCCTCCAGCAGGCCGATGCGCCACTTGGGCCCCTGCAGGTCGAGGAACACCGGGATCGAGCGCCCAAGCTCCAGGGCGATGGAGCGCACCTTCTCCAGCGCCTCGGAGCGGGATTCCGGGTCGCCATGGCTGGCATTCAGGCGGACCGCATCCGCCTCTTTCAGAGCTTCCCGCAGCCGATCGCCCTGCATGAGGGCAGGCCCCAAGGTCATCACGAGTTTGGTCTTGCGCACATCATCCCCCGTTGCTTGCACAGGCATTCCACACACTTTTCCACATGCTGGGCCCGCGTTACAAAGTTAGCACAGGCTCTTTCCCTTGCGTCATCGCGGTGATACCTTCGTTCTCCCGATACGGTTGTTGGAGAAGACGGAATGCGAGACAAGCTGCGAATGCTCGTAGCCGAAATGGTGCGTGGCGGCATTCCACTGGAGCTGGCCCGGCGCGAGTTCGAGCGGGTCTACCTGGAGGAGGTGCTGGCCGCCCACGAGGGCAACCACAGCGCCGCGGCCCGCGAGCTGGGCATCCACCGGAACACCCTGGCCAAGAAGCTCGAGGCACCGCCCAGCCGGCTGCGCCGCGTGAGCCTGGCCAGCTGATTTCGCCTTGTCCTTGTGTAAAGGCCCGGCCCCGCGCCGGGCTTTTCTTTCGACAGGGTGGACCGGGGCCGCTACAACAAAGGATTCCGGGGGAATCGTGAAGCAGGTGGCCATCAATGGAATGGGACGCATCGGGCGTCTCACCCTGCGCCAGCTGGTGAAGGTCCCCCACCTGCGCGTGGTGGCCGTGAACGACCTCACGGACGCCGCCACCCTGGCCCACCTGCTGAAGTACGACACGGTGCATGGTCGGGCCGACTTCCCGGTCGGCTCCGAGGGGGACTTCCTCCTGCTGGACGGGCAGCGCATCCGCGTGTGCGCCGAACCGGATCCCGACGCGGTGCCTTTCGGAGCGCTCGGCGCTGAGCTGGTCCTCGAATGCACCGGGACATTCACCCGGCGTTCTGAGGCCGCCAGTCATCTGCGGGATGGGGTCGGCCATGTGCTCATCAGCGACGCCTCGCCGGATGCGGACCGGACCGTCATCATGGGCGTGAACGAAGGCACTCTGGACCTTGACCGGGACCGGATCATCTCCGCCGCCAGCGGCACCGCGATCTGTCTCGCACCTCTGGTCAAGGTCCTGGATGAGGCCTTCGGCCTCGACCAGGGCTTCGTGACCGCCGTCCACAGCTACACCAATGACCAGCGCATCCTCGACCTGCCCCACGGGGACCTGCGCCGCACCCGGGCCGCCGCCCTGAACATGATCCCCACCGGAACCCGCGCCGCGGCGAGCCTCGGGTTGGTGATGCCCCACCTCGATGGGCGCCTCGAGGGCCTCGCCGTGAAGGTGCCCACGCCCGACGTGAGCATCGTGGACCTCACGGCCACCCTCCGCGCCGACGCCACCCCCGCTGCCATCGACGCCGCGTTCCGCGCGGCCACGGAGTTGGGTCCCCTGGCGCCCTACCTCGAGGTGCTGGATGCCGAACTCGTCAGCGCGGACCTGGTGGGGAGCACCGCCAGCTGCCTCTACGACCCCTTCCTCACCAAGGTGCTGGGGCCGCGGCTCGTCAAGGTCTTCGGGTGGTACGACAACGAGTGGAGCTATGCGGCCCGGCTGAAGGACCTCTGTCTCTTCGTGCTGGAAAGGAGGGGCCGATGAGGCGCATCGCGCTCAACGGCCTGGGCCGCATCGGCCGGCTCGCGGTGCGCCACTTCGGCGCCTCCCGGCCCGAGCTGCTGGGCGCGGTGAACGACCCCGCGCCCCTCGACCAGGTGGTCCAGCTGCTTCGCGTCGATTCCGTCCACGGGCCCAGCGCCCTCGCCATCGATGGCTGCACAGACCAGGGCCAGGACTTCCTCCTGCTGGGCGAGTGCCGTGTGCCCCTCTTCCATGCCCGCGATCCGGAGCTGATCCCCTTCCCCCCGGAGACGCGGCTGGTGGTGGAGGCCAGCGGCCGCTTCACGAAGCGGGCGGATGCCGCGCGGCATCTGAAGGCCGGCGTCTCCCACGTGGTCATCAGCGCCCCCAGCCCCGACGCAGACTTCACCGTCATCGCCCCGGTGAACGGCGCCGAGTTGGATCCCGCCCGGCACCGGGTCATCTCCAATGCCAGCTGCACGGCGCACGCCACGGCGCCCATGCTGCGCATCCTGGAGGAGGCCTTCGGGCTGGAGCACGCGGGCATGAGCACCGTCCATGTCGTCACCAACGACCAGCGCCTGCTGGACCTGCCCCACAAGGACCGGCGGCGTGGGCGGGCCGCCTTCCAGAGCATCATCCCCACCACCTCCAGCGCCTTCGGAGCCCTGCACCGGGCCATGCCCGGCCTGCCCCCGGGCTTTGATGGCGTGGCCCTGCGCGTGCCCACCCTCAGCGTCAACCTCGTGGATCTCGTGGCCACCCTGCGGCGGGATGCGGATGTCCCGGGCCTGCGCGCCGCCTTCGCCGACGCCGCCGCGGGCCCCTGGCGCGGGATCGTCGCCCTCGCCGAGCCCCACACCGTCAGTGGCGACATCACCGGGCGCCCCGAGAGCGTGGTCATGGACCTGGACCTGACCATGGCCCTGGGGCCGCGCTTCGTGAAGGTATTCGGCTGGCACGACAACGAGACCGCCTACGCCGCGCGCCTGTGCGAACTGGTCGAGGACCTAGCGCAACGGGTCTAAGAGTTGCAAGGTTCGACCACGAAGACGGGAAGACCACGAAGAAACAGAAGCTGGGAATCGGCCTCCCTACGAATCAAGAACCGATAATCGGGAAGCAGAATTGCTTCGTGGTCTTCCTGTCTTCGTGGTGAATCAGTTTTTCAGGATGGACCCCGCCGCATAGCCCGTGCTGAAGGCCGCCTGCAGGTTGTAGCCGCCCACGGGCCCGTCCACGTCCAGCAGCTCCCCGCAGACCCTCAGATTGTCCCAGCCATTCAGGGCCATGGTGCGGGGATCCACGGCGCCAAGTTCCACTCCGCCGGCGGCCACCTCGCCCCGGGCCAGGGGCACCGGCTGGGGCTCGCCCAGGGGCAGCGCCGTGACCAGGGCCACCAGGGCCTTCCGACCGGCCTTCGGCAGCTCCTTGAGCATGAGGTCCCGCTCGAGGCCAGCCTCCTGCAGCAGAGGTGCCACCAGCCGCTCGGGCAGGTGCCGCTGGAGCCAGGTGGCGGCCAGCAGCCTGGGGTTCGTCCGCTGCTCTTCCAGCAGGGCGGCCTCCACGGTCTCGGCCGGTTCCAGTTGCGCGGCGTAGGTCAGCCAGGCGGCGCCGTCGCGCCGCGCCTGCTCGGCCGCCTGGCTCAGCTCCAGGGCCGCCGGGCCGCTGACGCCAGCCTTCGTGAAGACCAGGTCCCCCTTGTACGCCGAGAGCCGCCGACCCGTCACGCCCGCGGCCAGGCGAAGCTCGCCCTCCCGCAGGGAGACGCCCTCCCAGGCCGGGCGGGGGCACTGCAGCGGGATCGGAGCCAGGGCCGGGAACCAGGGCCGCACGGGCACCCCCAGCCCCTTCAGCCAGCCCAGCACCTCGCCGCGGGTCCCCGTCTCCGGATAGCTGGCGCCCCCCGTGGCGAAGATGAACACCTCTCCGGTGATCGGCACCCCATCCAGCGCCAGGCCGTCGACGCGGGGTGCCTGTCCCCGGAGCGCGGTCACCCGGGCGCCGGTGCGCACATCCACACCCGCCCGGCGGACCAGCGTCTCGAAAGCCGCCACCACGGCACCCGCGCTGCCCTGACGATCCAGCGGGAAGACCCGGCCATTGTCGCGGGTGTAGGTCTCGACGCCTTCGCGGTGCAGCAGGTCCAGCACCGCCTGGTTGTCGAAGGCCAGCAAAGAGGGGCGCAGGAACCGGGCCTGGGGCCTGGAAAAGGCCTCCAGCAGCGCCCGGGGCGAACCGCCGTGGGTGATGTTGCACTTGCCCCCACCGCTGATGCGGAGCTTCACGCCCAGACGGTTGTTGGCCTCCAGCAGCTGCACGTCGTGGCCCAGGGAGGCGGCCCGCCAGGCGGCCACCAACCCCGCCGCCCCGCCGCCCACCACGATGACCTTTGCCATGGCTCCATCATGGCCCAGGGCAGGCGGTCAGGAGCAGGCAGAGCTGAGGGCCGGACCGACCGGGTACACTCGATCCATGGTCGCCTTCGGTTTCTCCGTCCCCCGCCCTGCCCAGCTCCGCCGCTTCGGGCGGGTGTTCTATCCCGCGGGACTGCGGATGCAGAAGGCCCTGGCCGAGCATGTGAGCGGCGAAGACCGGCCGGACCAGCTGGTGCTCCTGGAGCACGATCCGGTCTTCACCCTGGGCCGCAACGCCACGCCCGCCGACATCCACATGAGTGACGACTTCCTCCGCGCCCAGGGCGTCAGCGTCCACCGCACGGATCGCGGCGGCGAGGTGACCTACCATGGCCCTGGCCAGATCGTCGCCTACCCCATCTGCAACCTGCGGGGCGGCCGCGAGGACGTGGGCCGCCTCGTCCGGGGCCTGGAGGAGGCCATGATCCGCACGGCGCGGGATTTCGGCGTGGTGGCCGACCGGCTGCAGGGCGCCCCGGGGATCTGGGTGGACACGCCGCGGGGGCCTGAAAAGCTCGGCGCCATCGGCCTGCACCTGAGCCGTTGGATCAGCACCCACGGGATCGCCTTCAACGTGCGGCCGAACCTGGACCACTTCCGCTGGATCACCCCCTGCGGCTTCACGGACAAGGGCGTGTGCAGCCTGGCTTCCCTCCTGGGCGAGGCCTGCCCCACCTGGGAGACGGCCGCTGACCGCCTCCAGGCCCACCTCGTCGAGCTGCTGGCCCTGGACCTCCAGCCCGCGCGGGAACCCAGCCGCAGCGTCTCCGCCCTGACCTGGCGGCGGACCGCGGCCGGCCCGGAGGTCCTCATGATGCTCCGCGTGCCCGAGCACGGCCTCTGGTGGCAGAGCGTCACCGGCATGATGGAGCCGGGCGAGACGCCCGAGCAGACCGCGCATCGGGAGCTGCTGGAGGAGACCGGGCTCACGGGGATGCTGCGCCCCCTCGGGCTATCCCACAGCTTCTGGGTGGACCCCGCCATCGTGCGCTTCCCCGATGCGGAGCCACGCTTCAACACCGAGGTCTGCTTCTCCATGGAGGTGGCCCCGGACGCCCAGGTCCGGCTCGAGCCCCTGGAGCACAGCCAATACCTCTGGTGCGACCTGGAGGCGGCCCAGGAGCGCATGCACTGGGAAGGATCCAAGGCCGCCGTGGCCTTGCTCCGGAAGGCCCTGGCCTCCTGAATCCTCCCCGCCGGGGACTCATGGTCGCGCGCGCCGGGACCGATGAAGCTCCCAGAACGCCATGCCCATCCCCGACACCGCCCCCCCGCCTGGTCAGCTCGGCACTTGGCCGAGGTCCACGGCATGGCTGCTCCTGGGCTACGGCTCCCTGGGCCTGGGCACCCTCCTCCTCGCCCCCGCCACCCGGGGCCTGGGCCTGAACGCCCTGAACACCCTGGTCTTCGCCCATGCCGGCCTGCTCACCCTCGCCCGCTCCAGGCGCGAGCCGGATGCCCGGCGGGGCTGGTGGCTGTTCTCCCTGGGGCTCTTCGCCCAGGCCATCAACCAGGGCTGGGCCACTCTGCACATGTTCCGGCACGGGGCCCCGCCGCCCTTCCCCGGCAGGGGGGACCTGCTCTCCATCCTCTCACTGGGCCTGATCATCGCCTCGCTCCTGGCCTGGCCCCTGGCCGCCACCTCGGGCTCGGAGCGCTGGCGCAAGGGCCTGGACGGGCTCGGCGCGGCCTCCTCGGCCTTCTTCCTCGGCTGGTACTTCGCCCTGGGTCCCCTGTTCCATCAGTCCCAGGCGACGACCCTCGAGCGCGCGGCTCTGATGATCTTCTTCCTGGGCAATGCCACGATCCTGGGGATCTGCGCCTACCTCGGAGCCCGGCAGACCTCCCGCTTCCGCGGCCCGCTCGGCTGGATCACGCTGGGCTTCGGGGTCTCCGTCCTCCAGGTCGTCCTTCAGGTGCCCCTGGCCCTGACCGGGGATTACCACCTCGGCGACCCTGTCGACCTGCTGGTCCTCCTCGCGGCCCTCTTCATCCTGGCGGCCCCCCTGGCCCCGCGCTCCCTGGAGCCGGGCCTCCCCCCCAGCTCGGAGATCCGGGACCACTCCCCGGCGGCCCTGGTCCTGCCCATGCTGCCCGCCGCCACGTCCCTGGCCCTCGTCCTGGTCTCCCTGGCCTGGGCCCCAGGCCGCCTGGATCCCGCCGTCCTGGCGCTGGCCTCGGTGATGGCTGGCCTCGGACTGCTCCGGGGCGCCCTCGCCCTGCGGGACCTGCAGCACCTGTCCGTGGCGCTGGAGACCCGCGTCCTGGAACGCACGCAGGACCTGGAGGACATGCAGGACGCCATGCTGAGAACCGAGCGGATGAACGCCATGGCCGTGCTGGGGGCGGGCATGGCCCACGACCTCAACAACACCCTGGCCACGGTCCGCGCCTGCGCTGAGCTGGCCCGCATGAAGCTGGAGGATGGCCAGAGTCCCGAGATCAGGGACCTGGACCACATCCTGGTGGCGGCGGACCAGTCCGCGGCCCTCACCCGCCGCCTCATGAGCTTCGGGCACATGGAGGAGGCGCCCCCCACGGTCATCTGCCTGCGGGAGGAGCTGTCCCACCTGGAGACCATCCTGCGCATGCTGCTGGGACGGCAGATCAGCCTCCGCTTTGAGCTGGGCGAGGCCCGGGTCCCGGTCCTGGGCTCCCGCGCCCAGATCGAGCAGATCCTCGTGAACCTGGTGGGCAATGCCCGGGATGCCATGCCCCGCGGGGGCACCATCCTCATCCGCCTCTCGAGATCCTCGTCCGCCGGGAAACCCATCGCCCGGGTGGAGGTCGAGGACAGCGGGGAAGGGATGACACCCGAGGTGCAGGAGAAGATCTTCAGCCCCTTCTTCACCACCAAGGGGCCGGGCCGCGGCACGGGCCTGGGCCTCGCCTCCGTGCGCCAGCTCATGCACGACCTCGGCGGCACCCTGGCGGTGGCTTCCCAGCCGGGCATCGGCACCACCTTCGTCCTGCGGTTGCCGCTGGTGGAAGGCTGACCGCACGGGGTCTCCGCGCGCGTTCCCGGGCCCTCCGGACCCGCGGTCTGCGGTTCGTGGGCAGGGGCCCTCCAGCCCCGGTCGGCACGGGCCGCGCGCTTGGTAACCTTGGGCAAACCCCGGAGTGTCCATGTTCCCCCAGTTCACTGAGGACCAGTCCGCCATCCGCGAAGCCGCGAAGGACTTCGCCATGGCCGAGATCGAGCCAGGGGCCGCCGGGCGGGATGCCAGCGGCGAGTTTCCGAAGGCGATCGTGCAGCAGCTCGGCGAGATGGGCTTCCTGGGGATGACCGTGCCGGAGTCCTTCGGCGGCGCCGGCGTGGACTTCCTCAGCTACATCCTGGCCCTGGAGCAGATCGCCTACTCGGACGCCTCCGTGGCCGTGACCATGAGCGTGAACAACTCCGTGGCCTGCGCCCCCATCCTGTCCTTCGGGACCGAGGCCCAGAAGCAGCGATACCTGAAGCCCCTGGCCAGCGGCGAGGTGCTGGGCGGCTTCATGCTCACGGAGCCCGACGCCGGCTCTGACGCGGCGGCGCTCAAGACCCGGGCCACCAGGGTGGATGGCGGCTGGCGGCTGAACGGCGCCAAGGCCTGGATCACCAATGGGGGCGTGGGGCGCTATTTCGTCACCATGGCCCGCACCGACCCCGACAAGGGCAAGAAGGGCATCAGCGCCTTCATCCTGGATGCCGACCAGCCCGGCGTGGTCATGGGCCGCCCCGAGGCCAAGATGGGCCTGCGCTCCAGCAAGACCGTGATGGTGGCCCTGGAGGACGCATTCGTCCCCGAGGATGCCCTGCTGGGCAAGCCCGGGGATGGCCTCAAGGTGGCCTTCGGGGGTTTGGATGGCGGCCGCATCGGCATCGCGGCCCAGGCCCTCGGCATCGCCCAGCGGGCCATGGACGAGAGCGTGGCCTACGCCAAGGCCCGCATCTCCTTCGGCAAGCCCATCGGCGAGCACCAGATGATCCAGACCTACCTCGCCGAGATGGAGGCCCGCCTCCAGGCCTCCCGCCTGCTGGTCTATCGCGCCGCGTCACTCAAGGAGGCGGGGAAGTCCTGCACCGTCGAGGCCGCCACCGCCAAGCTGTTCACCACGGAGAGCGCCGTCTGGCTCTGCGACCGGGCCGTGCAGATCCACGGCGGCTACGGCTACTCGCAGGAGTACCTGGTCGAGCGCCTGTATCGCGATGTGCGCGTCACCACCATCTATGAGGGCACCAGCGAGATCCAGCGCATGGTCATCGCCCGGGAGTTGTTGAAGTGAAGATTTTCAACAGTCGGTGAAATAGCCCTTGCCCTCAAGTTGCGAGGGAGAGATCCTGCTGGCTGGAGTTAATCTAAACCGGGGGCTGGACTTGTCCGTAGGCAGCCTGTCCCTGTGGCGGCTCTTTTCGATCTTCAAGGAGTGGTGATGACGCGTCTCCCGATCTTCCCGGCCCTGCTGGTGGCCTTCTCCCTGGTGGCCCAGGAGGCTCCCAAGGTCCAGTCCCCCGCGGGCGCACCCACGAAGCTGACGCTCCAGGGGGCCATCGAGACCTCCCTGAAGAACAACCTCCAGGTGCAGATCGCCAGCGAGACCCGCGACTTCACCCGCGCCGGGGTGCTCATCGAACAGGGCACCTTCGACTGGAATCTGTCGAGCAGCATCAACCTGAGCAAGACCCAGGACGCCAGCCGCAGCCAGACCACCCCCGGCGGCCCCTTCGTCTCCTCCGAGTCGACCACCTTCTACCGGAGCCTCTCGGTCGGTTCCACCAAGGCCTTCGGCTGGGGCGGCAACCTGAGCCTGAACTACAACCCCACCTACTCTTTCCGCAAGGGCACCGTGAACGGCGGGGTGGAACAGCCCTTCACCACGAACCCCTACGACGGCAGCTTCTCCGCCACCTACACCCAGAGCCTGCTGAAGGGCTTCGGCCGCGATGCCACGGAGAGCCGCCTCATCGTGGCCCGGAAGAACGCCCAGGCCGCTGATTTCAGTTTCCAGAAGGCCATCATCGACCTGGTGGCCAGCACCGAGACCCTCTACTGGGACGTGGTCTTCGCCCAGCGCAACCTCGGGAACAAGCAGCAGGCCCTCTCCCTGGCCCAGAAGCAGCTCAAGGAGAACCAGATCCGCGTGGAGGTGGGCACCCTGGCCCCCATCGAGGTCACCTCCTCCGAGGCCTCCGTGGCGCAGCGCGAGCAGGACATCATCGCCGCCGAGGCCCAGCTGCTGAACGCGAAGGACGCCCTCATCCGTGCACTCTATCCCTCCACTGAACGCCCCTCGGGCCTGGAAATGGTGGATGCCCCCAGCGTGAAGCCCCTGGCCATGGACGAGGGCGCCGCCGAGAAGCAGGCTCTGGCCAGTCGCCTTGAACTCAAGAGCGCCCGCCTGGATCTGGAATCCAAGCAGATCCTCGAGACCGCCTCGGGCAACCGCACCTTGCCGCAGCTGGACGCCTTCGCCACCTACAACGGCAACGCGGCCTCCCAGATCCCCTCGGAGGGCCTCACCGCGGTGAACAAGGACCTCACTAAGGCGAACTACCCCGGCTACACCGTGGGTCTCCAGTTCGCCCTTCCCCTCCAGAACCGGGCCGCCCGCGGCAGCCAGGCCCAGGCCCGGGCCAACCGCCGCCAGAGCGAGCTGAGCCTGCGCGACCTGGAGCTGGGCATCACGCTGGAGACGCGCCAGGCCTTCCGCAATGTCGAAGCCTCCGCCAAGGGCGTGGCCGCCGCGGAGAAGACGCGGTTCTTCCGCGAGAAGGATCTCGAGGCCGAGCAGAAGAAATTCGAGAACGGCATGAGCACCAACTTCCTGGTGCTCACCAAGCAGAACGACCTCGACACCGCCAAGAGCAACGAGCTCCAGTCCCAGATCACCTACGCCAAGGCCGTCACCGCCCTGGAGAAGGCGCTGGGCCACCTGCTGGAAGCCCGGAAGCTGGAAGTCAAATAATCATCCGGGGGTCCCGCGCTGCGCGCATACCCCCGGACCCCCGCGAAGAAGCCCGGCAAAGCCGGGCTTCTTCTTTTCGAATCCATCGAGGTGGGTTATCTCCGCCGCGAAGCGGCGGAGCCTGCGGGCGTTTCAGGCTTGGCCTCAGCATCGGCTGGCAGCGTATCCAAGAGCGCCTTCCAGTCGAACCAGTCCGGCCTGCCCTTGATCCACTTCTCGAACCAGTGGAACTCGCTGACCATCTTCACCAGCTGGTAGCGCGGCTCGGTCAGGCCGTGGGGCATGCCGGGATACACGATGTACTCCACGGGGACGCCCAGCTTCTTGAGGGCCATGTAGAGCTCGTCGCTCTGGGGCTTGGGCACGCGCTGGTCGGCCTCCCCCACGTGGATGAGGGTCGGTGTCTTCGCGTTCTTGACGTACTTCAGGGCCGATTCGTTCACGAAGGCGTCCCAGGCATCGTAGGGCTGCCCGCCCAGGTAGAACTCGCGGACGCTCTGCACGTCGCTCTCGGCATACATCGAGATCCAGTTCACGGCGCCCGCTCCGGTGCTGATGGCCTTGAAGCGGTCGGTCTGGGTGAGCGTCCAGCTGGACAGGTGCCCGCCGGCGCTCCAGCCCATCATGCCGAGCCGGTCCGGGTCGGCGATGCCCTCCCGGATCAGGTGGTCCACACCACTGATGATGTCGCCGTAGGACAGACGCATGAAGTTGCCGCCGATCTGGCGGGTGAAGGCCTCCCCGTAGTTCGTCGAGCCCCGGTAGTTGGGCTGGAGCACCGCATAGCCTGCGGCGGCGTAGACGTGGGGATAGGTCACGTAGCGGCCCTGGAACGTGTTCATGTCCGCCCCGGCGGGCCCTCCGTGCAGCTGCACGATGAGGGGATAGCGCCGGCCCTTCTCATAGCCCAGAGGCTTGATGAGCAGACCCTCCACCTCAACGCCATCCCTGGCCTTCCAGCGCACGGTCTCCGTGCTGCCGAGTGCCAGCTTCGCCACCTGGGGATTCGAGTCGGACACTTTCACCCAGGCCGCCGCGGAGCCCACGGTCTCTGGCTTCGCCACATACAGATCCATGGGCTTTCTGGGATGGCTGTAGGTCAGCAGGAAGGCCTTCGCTTCAGGGTGGTAGCCGCCCGCCAGGACGCCGGTCTGCTTCGTCAGCTGGGTCAGCGCCCCGTCCGCCACCGACACCGCGAAGAGGTGCTGGTCCACGCCCACGGCTTCGGTGAAGTAGAGGGTCCGGGAGTCCTCGCTCCAGCTGGCGGCGGACACGCTCAGGTCCCTCCCGGCCAGCAGGTTCTTCGCCGGGCCGCCGGCCGTGGGCGCCACCCACAGCTTCCCGTTGCGCAGGCGCTCGAAGCGCTCGGGCGCGGCATAGACCAGCCACTGCCCGTCCGGAGAGAAGGCGGAGAACCGGGCGTACTTCTCCAGCACCATGCGGGCCTTGCCCGTGCCCAGGTCCAACAGGTGCAGGCTGGCCTCCTCCTGCGTGATGTCTCCGAGGCGGCGGACCGTGGGCAGGGCCCGGTACGAGGCCCAGCGGCCATCCTTGGACAGCTGGAAGGCCGCGACCGTGAAGCCCGCGCCCTCGGTCCAGCGCTTCTCCGCCTTGTCCTTCAGATCGAGGGACCAGAGGTGGACCGGCGCCTGCTCCGGGTCCGCGAGGCGCACGTCGAACTTCTTCTCCTTGCGCTTCACATCGTCCTTGTCCAGCCGGTCGGGGCTGGTGAAGAAGAGGCGACCGCCATCCTCGGCAAAGGCGAAGTCGCGGATGGGCGTGGCGTGCTTGGGCAACGCGGTGACGGTCAAGTCCTCGGAAGCCAGGTCCACCAGCGACAGCTGCCGGTCCTCGGCCTTGCCGGCGCTGAAGGCCAGCCACTTCCCATCCCGGCTGAAGGCGAAGGCGTGGACGCCATCCTTGGCCTCCGTGAGCTTGCGGGCCTCGCCGCCCTCCACGGCCATGAGGTACACCTGCTGGCTGCCCTCGCGGTCGCTGAGGAAGGCGAAGCGCCGGCCATCCCGCGCCCACTGGGGGCCGGTCTCGTTCTTTTCGCGGGTGAAGGTCATCTGCCGCGCGACGCCGCTGGCCGCATCCGCCACGAAGACATCCGTGTAGTTCTTCCCGGATTTCCAGTGAGGGAGGCTCACGGTGTAGACCACCCGTGCGCCATCCGGCGACAGGGAGCCGCCACCCACGCTCCGCATCTCCATGACATCCATGAAGGTCATGGGCCGGGTTTCCTGCGCCCACAGTGAGCCTATCAGAACCAGGGCCGCCAGAACGCCACCCCATCGCATGGAACGCATAGGACCTCCTGCCTCGTGACTTGAGGCCTTCATCATGTCCTGAGGTCGCCGCTCAGTCCATCCGCAGGCTGAGGTCCACCGCGGGGGCGCTGTGAGTGAGGGCCCCCACGCTGAGGAAGTCCACGCCGGTCTCGGCCACGGCCCGGGCCCGGTCCAGGCTGAGGTTGCCGCTGGCCTCCAGGAAGAGGCGCCGTCCGCTGCGGTCCCGCAGGGCCACGGCCTCCCGCATCTGCTCCAGGCTCATGTTGTCCAGGAGCACGCCATCCACCTCCGGAAGCTCCAGGCAGGCCTTGAGCTGGCCCAGGGTCTCGGCCTCCACCTCGATCTTCACGAGGTTCGGCGCGGCCCGGCGCGCGGCCTCCACCGCGGCGCGGACACCGCCTGCCGCCGCCAGGTGGTTCTCCTTGAGCAGCACGCCATCGCCCAGGGTGAGCCGGTGGTTCACGCCGCCCCCGCAGCGCACGGCGTACTTCTCCAGCAGCTTCAGGCCCGGCGTGGTCTTGCGGGTGTCGAGGATGCGGGCGCCGGTGCCCTCGATGGCGTCCACGAACCTGCGCGTGAGCGTCGCCGTGCCCGAGAGCCGCTGCAGCAGGTTCAGCATCACCCGCTCGGCCAGCAGGATCCCGTGGCTGGAGCCCTCGATGCGCAGCACCTCCGTCCCCTTGACCACCCGCTGGCCATCCTCGCACTTCAAGGACACGGCCAGGGCGGGCTCGGTGAGGCGGAAGACCTCCCGCGCCACCGGCAGTCCCGCCAACACCAGATCGCCCTTGGCGACGACGCGGGCCGTCATCGGCCGGTCCGGCACGGCGGCCGTGGTCCAGTCCTGGGTGCCCCAGTCCTCGCGGAGGAAGGCGCCCAGCTGCTCGCGGTAGGTTTCAGGATGCGGGGGATGGAACATCGGCGACTCCGTCCCCAGCGTACAATGACCGCACACCAGGAGCCCCCATGTCCTTCGTCCTCGTCGAGAAAGCCGACCGCATCGCCTGGGTCACCCTCAACCGCCCCGAGAAGCTCAACGCCCTGAACAACGAGGTGCTGAAGGAACTCGAACAGATCTTCGCCGACCTGGAGCACGACGCCGAAGTGGGCGTGGTGGTGCTGACCGGGGCCGGCGAGAAGGCCTTCGTGGCCGGCGCCGACATCGCCGAGCTGAAGAGCCTCGATACCGCCGCGGCCCGGGTCCAGGCCCTCAGCGGCCAGGCGGTCTTCCAGCGCATCGAGGCCCTGCCCAAGCCCGTCATCGCCGCCGTGAACGGTTTCGCCCTGGGCGGCGGCTGCGAGCTGGCCCTGGCCTGCCACATCCGCATCGCCAGCGAGAACGCCCGCTTCGGCCTGCCCGAGGTGAGCCTGGGCGTCATCCCCGGCTATGGCGGCACCCAGCGCCTGCCCCGCCTCGTGGGCAAGGGCGTGGCCCTGGACCTGATCCTCAGCGGCGAGATGGCCCCCGCCGCCGATGCCCTGCGCATGGGCCTGGTGAGCCGCGTGGTGCCCCAGGCCGACCTCAGGACCACCGCCGAGAAGCTGGCGAAGACCATCCTCTCGCGCGGCCCCCTGGCCCTGCGCAGCGCCCTGGCCGCCGTCCATGAAGGCCTCGAGATGCCCCAGGACAAGGGGCTGCAGTATGAGGCCTCCCTCTTCGGCCTCCTCGCCGCCACCCAGGACATGCAGGAGGGCATGGGCGCTTTCCTGGAGAAGCGCCAGGCCCAGTTCAAGGGCTTGTAGTCATTGGCATCTTCAAAAACAGCGGGCCATGCGGCCCGCTGTTTTTTGGCACGAGGAACTTCCTACCGCTTGGCGCCCGTGGCGCCGAGCGTGACAGCGGCGGACTGCTCGTTGTTGTGCCGGTCCACCACCTTCACCAGGATGCGGTCGCCCCGGACGGCGTCGCGGGGCACCAGGACATCGAAGCGCTCCTCCATCTGATCGAAGACCCGGTCCTCGGGCACGAGCTGGAGCCAGCGTTCGCCATCGGCACTGACCGCGGCCTCCTTGAGGGTCGAGGTCTCGTCCCGGGCCCGGAACCGCACCCGGACACCCTCGCCTTCCGCCACGGCGATCAGTTCGGCGATGGCGGGGGGCGTATGGTCCACGGTGAAGGGCGCCGTTCGCCAGGTGCTGGCGAGGGCCGCGTTGAAGGGGGCTGAAGGCGCGTCCGTGGCGGTGACTTCCAGGCGGTAGCGGCCATCGGGCACGGGCAGCGTGTCGAAGCTGAAGAACTTCTCCTTCCAGGCCTTCTCGAGCAGCATGGGCGCGCCGCGGTCGGGGATCAGGCGGATGGCGAACTGGAGCGTGTCGCCATTGGGATCGTTCACCCGGAACTGGAAGCTCTGCCCGCCCCGGCGGAAGCTGCGCTTCTCCGCGCCCATGTAGCCCAGGGCGGGGATGAGCTTCTGCGTCTCCAGCGGCACCCGCTCGATGCCGATGTCGTCAGGCGGCGCGGTGCGGGTGATCACCAGCCCGGGCGGCATGATGTCCACGCCCTCCCAGACCGGGGTCAAGTTGCGGTGGGCCCAGAAGAGGTTCACCGTCTCGACGGTGGGGGTGGCACCGCCCCGGGTGCTGCTGAGGCGGAGGCGGAACTGGGCGAAGCGCGCCGGCGGCAGGGCCGGCCGCTCACCGCTGCGGAGCGGCGGCGTCCACGCGCTCCAGGTGGCGTCGGGCGTTTCGGTGCTGCCGGTACGGAACTGGAGCTCCACATTGGTGCCGGTGGGAACCTCGGCATCCAGGTAGGCCCGCCCCCAGTCCGCGAGGGGCGCTCCCCTGAGGATCCGCGATTCCAGGGTGCCTTCCGTGGCCTGGGCCTCGGAGAGCAGGTGCAGCTCGGCCGGATTCGACCCCACCACCAGCAAGTCCCCGCCGGAGGGCAGGAAGGCCGTGGCCTGGGCGGAGCCCAGCTCCTGCACCACGGCGAAGGGATCTGTGTCCCGGGCCTTGCCCAGGGGCAGGGAGAAGAGCCTGGACCGGTTGCCCGTGCCCACCAGCAGCTGGCCCTTCCAGACCGCAAGGGCATACACCTGGCTCTGGGCGCTCTGCCAGAGGGTCTCCGGCACGCGATCCCGGTCCATGCGGAGGACGGCCGAACGCGCGGTGACCAGGGCGTCGGCCTGGAGGTAGCCCTCCCTGCGCTCCAGCTGGCCCGTGCTGAACTTGGGCGTGAGCCCGTTGTCGGCGCCGATGTAGAGTTGCCCATCGGCGACGGCCAGGGCGCGGACCTCATCGAAGGGCGTGTCCATCAGGGTTTCCAGGCGGTCGCCCTGCCGGCTGTAGCGCAGGACCAGGCCCCGTCCGTGGCTGCCGAGATACCAGCCGCCCTGCCCATCGGAGGCGAGGGCCGTGAAGGAGGTCTCGTCCGCCAGCTCTGCCAGGCGGCGGCTGGAGCCCTCCCGCGCCTGGACCAGCAGGGCCCCCTTCTCGGAGCCGCCGGCCACGATCACCGCGTCGCCTTCCACGGCCAGGGCCCACACGATGCGGGCATCGATGTCGGCGAAGGGCTTCACCTCGCCGCCGGGCGAAACCCGGATCAGCTTGCCCTCCCCGGTGGGAGCCACGACCAGATCCTGGCCCAGCCGCGCCATGGCGAAGACGATCCCGCCCTTCACCTGGCCCAGGGGCTTCATCTGGCCGCCGGCGTAGTGGAACAGCTTGCCGTCGGTGCCGGCGGACAGGTAGGCGCCACCCGAACCATCCGGCACCGCGGCCCAGATCACGCCCTCCGGCAGCTGGCCCACCCGGCGGAGGTTCGGGGCCAGTCGCAGGCGGCCATCAGCGCCGATGCGGACGCCGCGGGTCTCGGAGCCGAGCCAGTCGTTGAAGCCCGAGAAGGTGGCCGAGGGCTGATCCGCCAGGGCGGACACGCCCAGGACGGCGGACAGGAAGAGCGTCATCCAGCGCATAGAACCCTTTCGCGAACGCATCTATTCGATCTCCACTTCGAGCTGGCTGATGCCGCGCACTTCCCGCTCCAGGGGCAGCAGGGCGCGCCCGATGATGCGGCGCTGCAGCCGGTTGTCACTGCTGGCCCCATCGCCGCCCACCAGGCTGGCCACGGAAGGCGGAATGCCCTCGATGCGGCTGCCGCGCAGGCCCGCGCCAGGCTGTGCCTGCACCAGGAGGGCGTAGGCGTGGTTGTTCCGCAGGGCCCCGTTCAGGATGCGGACCACGTCGCCGAGGGAGGCGGTCTCGATCACCCGCTCATCCGGGTCCGCGGCAGTGAGGCTGTAGCCATCGCCCACCATGAGGATGGCCTTCCCCTTGGTGGCGGATGAGGGCACCTGGATGTTGAAGGTCGCGGTCTCGCGCACCCCCTGGATGCTCTGGAGCGTCACCAGCACCGGCAGCACTTCGCCCCGCCGGGCCCGGGCCTTGAGCAGCCGCACCCCCGCGATGGCGGTCAGATCCAGGCGCTCCTCGGCCTTGATGGTGAGGGAGATGCCCTCGATGAGGGGCTTCTCGAAGGGGTTCAGGCAGATGGCCTGGAGCATGGCGCCCACGTACTGGGCCATGCGGCCGGGGTTCAGGTCCGCGATGACGTTCTCGATGACGATGGCCGGCTGGCCCGCGAGCTTGATGTTGCCCTGCATGGAGAGGCTCTGCAGGCCGAAGCCCCGGGTGTGGGCATCCAGGGTCTGGGCCACGGCGGTGGCAGCCAGGGCGGCGGTGGCCACCGGATGATCCATGATCTCGAACCGGAAGTTCAGGGTCTTCTTGCCACCCAGGTTCAGGCCGATGCGCATGGGCACCATGCGGGCCTCGGCACCCAGGATGCCGGCCACGCCGGAGCTGCGGTCCAGACGCAGGGCGCCGATGGGCGCCACGGGCATGGCCAGCTTGAAGGAGTTCTGGTAGCTCGCGACGGTCGTGGACACCGTGGCCGACCAGAGGGGCAGGTCCACGGGGCCCAGGTTGAACAGCTGGTGGCCGAAGAGCAGGATCCGCTTGCCCGACACGTAGGTGATGGTGCCCGAGGCCGCCAGATCGAGGTCCCCTTGCATCAGCGTGATGGCCGCCATGCCTCCCGGCTCGATGGGACTCGCGTCCTCCCGGCCGCCGGAGAGCGTGGGCACGGCCGTGAAGGTCACGGGCCACCCGGACCAGAGGCGCTGGGCCTCGGCCCCGAGGGCGCTGCCCGCCAGGGGCATGGGCAGGGCCTGGGGGTCCCCCTGGCCGGTCAGGGTGTTGAAGTCCAGCATCTGGCCCAGCAGCGCGGCCTTGAGCACCTTCGGGGGTTCCAGCTTGGGCAGGATGAGGGGCGTCCGGCTGGGCGAGAGCTCGGGAATGTCGCGGAGCTGGTCCAGCATCTCGGCGATGGGCGTGATGCCGCCGATGGGCTCCTTCTCGAAGGCGATGCCCGTGCTCAGGGCGCCGATGAGCTTGCCGTCGATGTAGCAGGGGCTGCCGCTCATGCCCGCCAGGATGCCGGTGTCGGCCAGGGGGCCACCCGAGGCCCGCACCATGATCCGGCTCCGGCCAGGGGCCGCGTTCTTCTGCACACCCAGCACTTCGAACTCGAAGCGGTCGATCTTCCCGCCCTGGAACACGGTCCGGCCATGGCCCTTCATGCCGGCCCGGATCTCACCCACGCCCATGGTGGCCGGCGCCTGGGCAAAAAGGGACGTGAAGGACAGGAATAAAACGAGAAGGCCAGCCAGATTCATGAGGATCTCAAGGAAAGAAAGAAGCCTAACAGACGGCCCCCCTCGGACCCTCCTGTGACCATCAGGTGTCCTGGCCGTCACATTCGTTCCACCACCCAAAGGTCCCCTTCTTTGGAGCCCCCCGGCCCGTTACCCTCGAATCATGGAGGAACTTCACATGCGTTCAAGGCACTTGAGCAGCTCATCCCTCGTCGCCCTGCTGGTGGCAGCGGCCCCCCTTATGGCCCAGGGCGTGTCCGTCCAGCTGGGCGGCCGCGTGGTGGACACCAAGGGTTCCGCCGTGGCCGGCGCCACGGTGGTCATCCGCAACGGTGAGACGGGCCTCACCCGCACCCTGCAGACCAGCAACGAGGGCCGCTACATGGCCACCCTGCTGCCGGTCGGCCCCTACACGGTGACCGTCACCAAGGCCGGCTTCCAGACCGCCTCGAACATCAAGGTGAACCTGAACCTGGGCGATGCCGCCCCCCTGACCATCAAGCTCGCCCCCGAGAGCGGCGCCGTGGTCGAGGTCGTTGCCGCCACAGCCCAGGTGGATTCCGAGCGCGCCAGCGCTGCCGCCATCGTCTCGCCCGACAACCTGACCAACCTGCCCGTCTTCAACCGCAACTTCACCAACCTCGCCACCCTGGCGCCCCAGGTCGTGGTGGACAGCAACCGCGGCAACCTGGCCATCGCCGGCCAGCGCGGCGTGAACACCTCCATCAACATCGATGGTGGCGACAACAACGAGCCCTTCTTCGGCGGCGCCACCGGCGCGGCCGAGGGCAAGACCCCCTTCACCATCTCCATCGAGGCCATCCGCGAGTACCAGGTGATCACCGACGGCGCCAGCGCCGAGTTCGGGCGCATGGGCGGCGGCTACGTGAACGCCATCACCAAGAACGGCACCAACGATCTCAGCGGCAGCCTCTTCTACTACATGCGCCCCCGGAAGGCCGTGGAGGCCGGCCCCACCCTGCGCCAGCCGAATGGCTCCACCACCACCTATCCCGTGGGTGACTTCCAGCACGAGCAGTTCGGCTTCAGCCTGGGCGGCCCCATCGTCAAGGACAAGCTCTTCTACTTCGTCGCCTATGACGCCCAGCGCCGGAAGTCCCCCATCAACCAGGTCTGGGGTGGCAATTCCCCCGTGACTCTTGACCCAGTGGCCAACCCGAATGACGCAGTGCTTCTGGCCAAGGGCGGCAGCTACTCCGTGCCCGAGGACTCGGACACCTACTTCCTTCGGCTGGACTGGAACCCCACGGTGGACCACAACATCCAGTTCCGGGTGAACCATTCGGACTTCAAGGGCGTCACCGGTGCCGGCACCACCGCAGCCTACGAGAACCTGGCTTCAGACCTCGTGAAGACCGATGCCTACGTGCTGCAGTGGAACTGGGTCATCGGCGCCAACTGGATCAATGAGTTCCGGATGAGCCAGACCAAAGACGACATGCCCCGCAGCACCTTCTCCACCATTCCCGAAGTTGCCATCAGCAATGTCGGCTATTACGGCGCCTATCCCTTTGATCGCACCTACAACACCAAGCGCACCCAGATCCAGGAGAACATCAGCTACGTCACCCCTACCCTCCAGATCAAGGCGGGCATCGACCTGAACAACATCGATGTGGCCGAGTTCTTCGCCGGCAACTGGCAGGGGGTCTACAGTTTCAGCAACCTGGCCAATTTCCGGGCCGGCAACTGGTCCTACTACCGGCAGAATTTCGGCCTCAGCAGCAACGTCAAGGATGCGGGGCAGTTCGCCACCAGCTACAAGCAGCAGGCCGCCTTCATCCAGACCGATTGGCGCCTGAGCGACACCTTGAAGCTGGGGCTCGGCGTGAGGTGGGATCGCCAGGAGAATCCTGATTATCCGATCCTGGACATGAGCAATCCTCTGGCCGGCAGTGCGGGCAATCCGGTCACCGCCATGCCGGTGACCGCGAAGATTCCCAGCGACAGCCAGTTCTCCCCCCGCTTTTCCTTCACCTGGACGCCCGAGTTCGATCAGGGAAAGACGGTCATCCGAGGTAGCGTGGGTCGCTATGTGAGCACCACCCCGGCGGTGTTCTTCTACCAGGTCTTTGCCGCCAACGGCATCCGCACCGGCCAGGTGGACTTCCAGCCCGGCGATTCGGGCACCTACAACATCCCCCGCGGCAACGCAGCCCTCAACACTGGAGGCGGTCCTTTCAATGCGGCCAACCCCTACTGGATCTCGGCCTTCCCCGCAGGTGCGGCCCTGCCGAAGTTCAACATCTGGACCTTCAGCCAGGACTTCAAGAACCCCTACACCGACCGTGTGAACCTTGGCATCGAGCGCCCCTTCTTCAAGGATCTGGTGCTTGGTCTCTCCGCCACCTACGCCAAGGGCAACCAGCTTGAGCGCACGGCTGACCTCAACCTGGGAACCCCCACCGCCAACGCCTATAACCGCCTGATCTACCCCAGCACCGTCAGCGGCAGCGGTTCCTACACGGCCGTCCGTCCGAACACCAAGTACGGCACGATGGGCATGTATTATTCCGATGCCACGAGCCTCTACCACGCCTACACGGCCAGCCTGAAATACCACAAGGACGACAGCGCCTTCGACGCCCAGCTCTACTACACCTACGCCATCAACAAGGACAGCGATTCCAACGAGCGCAACTACTCCGGCATCGGCATCCAGGATGCGGGGCAGCTCGGATCGCAGTGGGGTTACGCCGATACGGATCGCCGTCATGTCCTCACCGGCTACTTCAGCTTCCTGGACAAGGACTTCTCCGGCGTCCTCATGTCAGTCTCAGTCCGCTATCAGTCGGCCACACCCTATACGCTCACTTATGGGGCCGACGTGAACGGTGACGGAAACTCCACAAACGATCGGTATTTCTTCAATGGAGCCGATTCGGGCCGCAACACGCAGCGCGCCGGTTCCAACATGACTTTCGATCTTGGGCTCCGCCGCGACTTCGCGTTCACCAAGCGGATCAAGCTCACCGCTTCCCTGGATGTCTTCAACCTGCTCAACCGCCAGGATACCTACCTCTCCAACCGGGTCTCCTATTCCAACCCGGTTACGCCTGCGACCGTGGATGCCAATTCGGCCTTGAACCTCCAGCAGCAGCAGAACTGGCTCGGCTCGGCTCGCCAGATCCAGGTCGGCGCCCGGTTCGCCTTCTAGACCAAAACACGTACTATCCAAAAAGGGCGGCGCATCAGCGCCGCCCTTTTTCATGGGCCCGGGCACCCGATTCGAATGGCTATGGCCAGACGAGATGAGGATCCAACCCCTCTGAATTCAATCCAAACCCGTGTTACCCGGAAATAGCACTCGGGGAGTGCCATTTCACCCTGCTTCAGCCATAATTTCGTCCATCCCGGAATGGTTCCACCGCTTTTCAACCTGCAGGCCAACCCCTTGGCCCTTCTTGGAGGACTACATGCACTTCCGCCGCCCACCCATCGCCGTGCTGACGGCGTTCGCCCTTGCGGTCGTGGCCCACGCGCAGACCAGCCAGACCTCCGGCGCCCTCCGGGGCACCGTCAAGGACCGCAGCGGCAAGGTCATCAGCGGCGCCAGCATCCGCGCCACGAACCTTGAGACCGGGGCGGGTCGCACGGTCATGAGCACCGCCAGCGGTGATTACACCTTCCCCCTGCTGCCCAGCGGCATCTATGAGGTGCTCGTCTCGGCCCCGGGCTTCAAGCCCGTGAAGGAGACCATCCGCGTCACCCTCGGCAACTCGGTGACCCTGAGCCCCGCCCTGGAAGCCTCCGAAGTCGGGGCCGTGGTGGAAGTGGTGGCGGCGGCCGGCACTGTGGACACCCGGCAGGTGAGCACGGTGACCACCCTCGAGCAGGACCTCGTGCAGTCCATCCCCCTGGTCACCCGCAACTTCACGGATGTGGCCAAGCTGGCCCCCGGTGTCACGGCTGGTTCCGGCAGCCCGGCCCGCCTGGTGGTGGAAGGCGGCCGGCAGATCTTCAACGCCATCCAGATCGACGGTGCCAGCAACAACTCCGCCTTCTTCAATGAGCAGCGCGGCGGCGTCTACACGCCCTTCATCTTCGGCGCCGACACCATCAAGGAGCTGCAGGTCGTCACCAACGGCTTCGACGCCCAGTACGCCCAGGCCGGCGCCACCATCAACGCCATCACCAAGGGCGGCACCAACGAGGTGACCGGCAGCGCCCTCTACCAGCTGCGCAAGACCGCCTGGACCGAGTCCTCTGACCGGCCACCCTACGGCGGTTCCGGCGCCGCCGCCCGCACCAACGATTCCGAGAACCTCAACTTCAACATCGGCGGCCCGCTGATCAAGGACAAGCTCTTCTACTTCGTGGGCGTGGAGCGCTACACCAAGAAGATCACGGCAAACCCCATCGCGACGACCACGAGCACGGCCGCCGGCATGACTGCGGCTGACCGGACGACTTTCCTGGCCTCGCCTCTGGGCGGGGTCATCACCAGCCGCTCGGGCCTCACCCTGGCGCAGGAATTCGGCGATCCCGGCCTGGGCATTCCGGCCCACCCCTACCCCATGTCGAACACCAACACGGTGTACTTCGGCCGCGTGGACTGGGTGGCCAGCCAGAACCACCGCTTCGTGTTCCGCGTCAACTTCCAGGACATGACGGACACCCTGCAGAACACCAGCGCCAGCCCCAACAACGCCGAGAGCAACAACATCCCCACCCGCGTGCAGTCCATCAGCTGGGTGCTGGAGGCCAACAACATCTGGACCCCCGAGCTCTACACGGAGAGCCGTCTGCAGCTGGCCCGTGAGGCCCGCCCCATGACCGGAAATGCCGCCCCCGGCACGCCCGCCATCGCCATCCCCACCTCCGGCACCAACATGTCCTTCGGCACCAAGACCTCCACGCCGCGAGAGAGCAACGAGCTCACCACCCAGTTCTTCAGCGCCACCACCTGGGCCCACGGGGACCTGCAGATCAAGGGCGGCGTGGACTTCCTCCGGGTCGACGAGGACAACCAGTTCTTCCAGAACAACGCGGGTTCCTGGCGCTTCGACACCTACGCCGGCGCCACCGCCTGGGCCACGGGCACCCTGGCCGCGGGCACCCCCGGCGGCATCACCTACGCCGGCGGCGTGAGCCCCTACAACGGCCGCATCCCCATGAAGACCGGCACCGATGGCTTCTTCGCCCAGGCCCAGTATTCCGGCCTGTTCGACAAGCGGCTGACCCTCACGGCGGGGTTCCGCTACAACAAGCAGACCTTCTCCGACAACCCCCACCCGAACCCGAACTTCAAGGGGCTGGACCAGGGCTACGGTGCCAGCACCACGGACCCCCGCCTCGCCTTCAGCTTCGACCTGGACGGCAAGGGCAGGACCGTGATCCGCGGCGGCTACGGCGTCTTCACCAGCCCCACCCCGCTGCTGCTGCACTCCAACACCATGACCGGCAACGGCCAGATCATCACCAACTACTCCTTCGCCCTGAACAAGACGAACGCCGCCAACCTCGCCCTGTTCAATTCCGGCCTGCTGAGCGCCACCAACCTCCTCAGCGGCACCAGCCTGCGCAAGGCCACGGATGCCGAGCTGGCCGCCATCGCCACCAGCGGGCTCTTCACCGCCGGCGCCTCCCCCACCTCGCTCTGGGATCCCAACAACAAGCTCTCCCAGTCCAAGAAGCTGAACCTGGGCGTCGAGCACGACCTGGGCAACAACCTCGTGGTGGGCATCAGCGGCACCTACGTGAAGTACGAGCACCTGCAGCGCTTCGAGAACATCAACCTGGGCCAGCTGGATTCCACCGGAACCCTGATCGCGGGCGGCCACTACAACGATGGCTACGCCTCCAGCAACAACGCCTGGACCACCGCCACTCGCCCCGGCTATGCCGTGGTCGCCGGCCGCCGTGTTGACTTCGGTCCTGCCGCCACCGTTCCCGGGAACCCCGTGGGCGGTTTTAGTGATGTCTACTTGGTCAAGACCGATGGCTATGGCTTCTATCGTGGCGTCAGCCTGACCGCCAAGAAGACCTGGAACGACCGCACCGGCCTGATCGCCAACGCCACCTGGTCCCGCAGCCAGGACACGGGCTCCTTCGAGCGTGGCACCTACACCTCCGCCAGCACCGACTTCACCAGCGAGCTGGGCGCCTCCCAGACCCCGAACCCCCAGGATCCCGCCTCCAACTTCGGCTACGGCGACAGCGACCGGCGCCTGGTGGCCAATGTCGTCTTCTACTTCCCCCTGGGCCAGAACCTGGACGTGGCCATCCGCGGGCTCTACCAATCGGGCCTGCCCTATACCGCCTACTATTCCAACGATCTGAACGGCGACAACATGGCCAACCACATCCTGGCCGGCCAGAGCCGCAATGATCAGCGGCAGCCCAGCTACCAGCAGTTCGATGTGCGCGTGACCCGCGCCTTCAAGCTCACCAAGCGCTTCCAGGTGGAGGCCATCCTGGATATCTACAACATCCTGAACAAGCCTGACTTCTTTGTCCCCGCCGCCAACTACAAGTGGGGCACGAATGTGGCCACCGCTCCCTCTGCGTCCTACGGCCAGCTGTCCCAGGTGGATCGCACCAAGTCCCGCGAAGTGCAGCTCGGCATCCGCCTCAAGTACTGAGCGGACCCGCCCCCAGAGAAGGCCCCCGCACCCCGGGGGCCTTTTTCATGGGGAATTTCGCTAGGCTGGTTCCATGCGGATTCTGGCGTTGGGCGATGTGGTGGGGGAACCGGGGCGGCGGCTGGTGGAGGCCTTCGTGCCCGACCTGCGCCGGGAGACCGGGGCCGATCTGGTGGTGGTGAACGGCGAGAACGCCGCCCATGGCCACGGCATCACCGAGGCCATCGCCCGGGAGTGGTTTGACAAGCTGGGCGTGGATGTCATCACCACGGGCAACCACGCCTTCGACGTGAAGGGCATCGAGGGCTATTTCCGCCAGGAGCCGCGCCTGCTCCGCCCCGCGAACCACCCCGCCGAGACGGCCGGGAGCGGCTGGGTGAAGCTGCACACGCCCTCGGGGGCCGAGGTGCTGGTCATCAACCTCATGGGCCGGGTGCACATGCCCCCCTGCGACTGCCCCTTCCGCTGCGTGGACGCCATCCTGCAGAAGGAGCGCGCCGACCTCGTGCTGGTGGACATGCACGCCGAGGCCACCAGCGAGGCCCAGGCCATGGGCTACCACCTGGAGGGCCGGGCGGCGGCCGTGCTGGGGACCCACACCCATGTGGGCACCCTCGACGCCAAGGTGCTGCACGGCGGCACCGCCTATGTCACCGACATCGGCATGACCGGCCCCTACGAGGGCGTCATCGGCATGAAGAAGGAGGCCAGCCTGGGCCGCTTCCTCAAGGTGATCCGCCCGAAGTACGAGGTCGCCGAGGGGGACCTGCAGCTCCACGCCGTGCTGGTCACCACCGAAGGCAAGAAGGCCATCGGCATTGAACGGATCATGCGGAAGCTCTGAATCAGCGACTGAAGCGCCTGAGCATGCGCATGTTCCGCCGATAGGCCACGCCCCGGGTGAAGTTGATGGCCACCTGCCGGGGGAAGCGGGTGATGGAGCTGGCCAGGGTGATGAAGGTGCGCACCGTCTGGGCGGCGCCCCGGCCCTGCCGGCTGGCGTTGTCGTAATAAACCATCAGGGCCTGGCGCATGGTGGCGCGGGGCAGGTTGAAGAGGCCATAGCTCTCGATGACGTCATGGTTGATGCGACGGGTGCCGTCCTGCTCGGTGACGATGAGGTCCTCGGGTCGGATCTCTTGGCTCATGGCGACTCCCTGGGTCAAAAGTGTATCGGCCCCTCCTCGGGATTGCTCAAGCCATGCCAATCCCGGGGACTATTCCTCCAGCTTGGGAAACACAACCCCAGCCAAGGCGGCGCCGAGGAGCGGGGCCACCCAGAAGAGCCAGAGCTGGGACAGCGCCCAGCTCCCCACGAACAGGGCCGGCCCCGTGCTGCGGGCGGGGTTCACGGAGGTGTTGGTGACGGGGATGCTGATGAGGTGGATGAGGGTTAGGCAGAGGCCGATGGCGATGGGGGCGAAGCCCGGCGCCGCCTTCTTGGCGGTGCTGCCCAGGATGACCATGAGGAAGAAGAAGGTCATCACCACCTCCGTCAGGAAGGCGGCACCCAGGCTGTACTTGCCCGGGGAGTGCTCACCATAGCCGTTGCTGGCGAAGCCGCCGATGGCGGAGCCGTTGCCCGTGGCGATCACGTAGAGGATGGCCGAGGCCGCCACCGCCCCCAGCACCTGGGCGATCCAGTAGGGCACCAGGTCCTTGTAGGCGAAGCGGCCACCCACAGCCAGCCCCAGGGTCACCGCGGGATTCAGGTGGCAGCCGGAGATGGGGCCTATGGCAAAGGCCATGGTCAGCACCGTGAGGCCGAAGGCCAGGCTGACCCCGTGGAGACCGATGCCCACGCCGGGAAAGGCCGCCGCCAGCACGGCGCTGCCGCAGCCGCCCAGCACCAGCCAGAGGGTTCCGAAAAATTCCGCCGCAAGCCGCTTGCTCACAGGTGCCTCCTGGGAAGAAAAAGCGCGTATAGAGTTGGATCGCGCCCAGTCTAGCGGCCTCGCCTCGGCTTGCAAGAAAAAGCGGCTCAGGCGAGCCGGGCCCAGCCTTCGAGGTAGACATTGAAGCCAGGATCGAGGGCGGCCTTCTGCTGGACCAGGGCCCTGATCTGGGCTTCCTCGGCCTCCATCTGCTCGGGCGTCAGATGGCCCGAGAGGGTCATGGCCCG
Organism: Candidatus Geothrix odensensis; assembly: GCA_016714685.1. Classification (GTDB taxonomy): domain Bacteria; phylum Acidobacteriota; class Holophagae; order Holophagales; family Holophagaceae; genus Geothrix; species Geothrix odensensis. Next base: position 223,129 of record JADKCH010000001.1, on the reverse strand, counting down.
CAGCCACACCAGGAAGGTGGTGAGCGCGTCGAACTGGTTGTAGCGGACGATGCCGGCCACATCCCCGGCCCGCCAGAGATCGATGACGCTCTTGCCATCGGTGCCCAGCTTGCCCGGGATGCCGCAGGCCGTGGCCAGCTCGTGCAGGGTGGAGGAGGCCTTGCCCCAGGCGCCTGTGATCTCCCGCAGATCGATGTGCTGATTGCCGTAGCGGTCGAAGAAGTCGCCGGCCGCCCACTTCTCGGCGCTGCGGCCGAGGCCGGGGATCGAGAGGCGGTGCACCATGGCCCGCTGCACCAGGATGGGCAGGTCCGCGTCCCGGGAGTTGAACCCCACCAGCTGGGGTTTCTTGTCACCCATGGCCACCAGGAAGCGGCGCAGCAGGTCATCCTCCGGCAGCGCCTCGGGCCCCTCCGGCAGGGCGTAGAGCCGGTGCGTGACCTCGCCATGCTTCACGGTGCGGATCACGGCCGCAATGGAGACCACCCGGCAGAGGATGGTCTTCAGGTAGGGCCGGGGCTCGGCCTCCGTGGCCCCGCCGTAGGCCCACATGCGCTCGATGACGGCCTCATCCGGCAGATCTCCGGGCAGGTCGAGCACGCGGCGGCCGGTGGCGGGATCGGGCACCCACTCGGCGTCGAAGGCGAAGATCTGGTGGTGGGGTGGGCGCAGCATGACGGACCTACCTTTCCAGGGCCCACTTGCCGCCGCCGCCGACGGCGCAGGCCAGGCCCGCCAGCAGGCGGAAGAGCCCGCCCAGGTTCGAGAGCGGGCCGCTGCCGTGCAGCCAGCCATGGACCAGGGGCCAGCCCAGCACGGCCGCCAGGACTCCGCCCGCGAGGGGAACCCAGACACCGAAAAGGATCAGGGTGCCGCACGCCAGCTCTCCCAGGGCCAGGCTCCAGCGGGCCGCGTGGGCGGTGGTGATGGCGCCGTGCGCGTTCCGCAGGACCGGGAAGGCCTGCGCGACGGCCAGCCCGCCCACGGCCAGCCGCAAGAGCAGGAGGGCCCAGTCGGTTCGGGTTTTAGAAGCAGCCATGGTGTCCCCGGGAATCGTCCATTGTAGGCTGGGGACAGCCCCCAGGAACCGCCATGCTCCGACCCCTGGCCTTCGATGCCGACGATACCCTCTGGCACAACGAGTCGCACTATGCCGAGACCCAGGAGGCCTTCCGCGCCCTGCTGCGGCCGTACCACGACGATGCCTGGATCGACGCCCGCCTGCACGACACCGAGCTGCGGAACCTCGGCCACTACGGCTACGGGATCAAGGGGTTCACGCTCTCCATGATCGAAACCGCCCTGGAACTCACCGAGGACCGCCTGGACGGCGCCGGCATTCGGCAGGTGGTGGAACTCGGCAAGGCCATGCTGGCCAAGCCCGTGGAACCCCTCCCGGGTGTGGCCGAGGTGCTGCAGGAACTGTCGAATTCCTACGACCTCATGCTGATCACCAAGGGCGACCTCTTCGACCAGGAGACCAAACTGGCGCGATCGGGGTTGGGCACCCACTTCTCGAAGGTGGAGATCGTCTCCGAGAAGGACGAAGGCGCCTACGCCGCCATCCTTGAACGGCATGGCATCCGGCCGGCGGGATTCATCATGGTGGGCAATTCGGTGAAGTCCGACATCCTGCCCGTCCTGGCCCTGGGGGCCCGGGCCATCCACATCCCCTACCACCTGACCTGGGCCCACGAGGTGGTCGCCGCGCCTGGGGATGCCCCCTTCCCAGTGCTGGAGACCATCCGCGATCTGCCGGCCCTCCTGGCCAGCTGGTGAAGGCGGGCACATCGCCCCAGGGTTAGAATTGAGGCTGGACCACCCGCCATTCCGCCCTCCACGCCGCAGCGGCCCCAGCCCCCTGCCCGTTCGCCTGTTCCCGCTACCCCACGAAGGAGAGAATCCATGAGCATCCAGAGCATCGGCGTCATCGGCGCCGGCCAGATGGGCAACGGCATCGCCCACGTCTTCGCCCAGGCCGGGTTTCAAGTCCTCATGCAGGACATCAGCGAGGCCTTCGCCGCCAAGGGCGTGGCCACCATCGACAAGAACCTCCAGCGGGGCGTGGACAAGGGCAAGCTGACCGCCGAGGAGAAGGCCGCCGTGCTGGGCCGCATCCGCACCACCACGAAGCTGGAAGAGCTGGCCGCCTGCGACATCGTCATCGAGGCCGCCACCGAGAAGTGGGAGGTCAAGAAGCAGATCTTCGAGACCCTGGACGCCGTGTGCAAGCCCGGCGCCATCCTGGCGTCGAACACCAGCAGCATCTCCATCACCAAGCTGGCGGCCATCACCAAGCGGCCCGGGGCCTTCATCGGCATGCACTTCATGAACCCGGTCCCCGTGATGCAGCTCATCGAAGTGATCCGCGGCCTGGCCACGGAGGACGCCACCTTCGAGGCGGTCATGGAGCTGTCGAAGCAACTCGGCAAGACCCCCATCCACTGCAACGACTTCCCCGGCTTCGTCAGCAACCGCGTGCTGCTGCCCATGATCAACGAGGCCATCTACGCCCTGTACGAGGGCGTGGCCAGCGTGGAGAGCATCGACGGGATCATGAAGCTCGGCATGAACCACCCCATGGGCCCTCTCACCCTGGCGGATTTCATCGGCCTGGACACCTGCCTCTTCATCCTCAACGTGCTACATGAAGGCCTGGGCGATCCCAAGTACCGCCCCTGCCCACTGCTGATCAAGTACGTGGATGCGGGCTGGCTGGGAAAGAAGTCGGGCCGCGGCTTCTACGACTACAGCGCGAAGGCTTGAACCCAGCCCGATCCCCACAACCTTTCACCTTCAGGAGGTTCTGAATGGCCACCGCACGCGTCCGCGAGATCCTGTCCTGGTACGCCTCTGAAACCCCGGGCGTGAAGGCCAACCTGGCCCGCCTCATGAACACCGGCAGGTTGTCCGGCACCGGCAAGTTCGTGATCCTGCCCGTGGACCAGGGCTTCGAGCACGGCCCCGCCCGCAGCTTCGCCCCCAATCCGGCGGGCTACGATCCCCGCTACCACGTGGAGCTGGCCATCGAGGCCGGCTGCAACGCCTACGCCGCCCCCCTGGGCTTCATCGAGCACGTGGCCTCCGACTACGCCGGGGACATCCCGCTCATCCTCAAGCTCAACAACAGCGACTGCCTGAGCAAGGGCCACGAGCCCTGCAGCGCCATCACCGGCAGCGTGGAGGACGCCCTGCGCCTGGGCTGCGCGGCCATCGGCTACACCATCTACCCCGGCAGCGGCGCCCGCAATGAGCAGTACGAGAACCTGCGCGAGCTCATTCTCGAAGCCAAGGCCGTGGGTCTACCCAGTGTCGTCTGGTCCTACCCCCGTGGCGCCGGACTCTCCAAGGATGGCGAGACCGCCGTGGACGTGGCGGGCTACGCCGCCCAGATCGCCGCCCAGCTGGGCGCCCACATCATCAAGGTGAAGCCCCCCAAGAAGCACCTGGAGGTGAAGGAGGCCGCCGCGACCTTCGAGAAGACCGGCATCCCCATCGACACGCTCTCGGACCGCGTGCGGGAAGTGGTCCGCAGCGCCTTCAACGGCCGCCGCATCGTGATCTTCAGCGGCGGCGAAGCCAAGGGCACCGACGAAGTGCTGAAGGAAGTGGCCGAGCTGGCGGCCGGCGGAGCCTTCGGCAGCATCATGGGCCGCAACGCCTTCCAGCGCCCAAAGCCGGAAGCCATCAAGCTGCTGCACGATGTGATGGACACGTTCAAGAACGCGTGAAAGAAGGAACCGCGAAACACGCGAACAAGGCCGAAAAAGGAACCGCCACCCTGTCAGAGGTGGCGGTTTTTCGTTTCGCGTCTTTCGCGATTTTCGCGGTTTCAGTTCTTTTCTACCTCGGCGGGTGCTCCAGGAAGACCAGCCCCGGGCACTTCTCCGCCGTGGTCCGCCGCTGCCAGTCGTTCTCGAAGAGGATGGCGGGGTTGCCTTCCACATCCTCCACCAGCTCGCCCCAGAACTTGCTGGGCTCGGGCCAGCCCCCCTCTATCCAGCGCGCCATCTGGAAGCCCCGGGGCTCCAGCAGCACCGGGCAGGCGTATTCCTCCTTGAGGCGGTGCTGGAGCACCTCGAACTGGAGGCGGCCGATGGCGCCCAGGATGGGCAGGGGCGCCCCGCCCTTGGGCCAGAAGACCTGCACCACCCCCTCTTCCGCGATCTGGCTGAGGCCCTTCAGGAACCCCTTGCGGGCGCCAGGATCGGCCAGCCGCACGGAGGCGAACTGCTCGGGGGAAAAGCGCGGCACGGCGTGGAACTCGATGGCCCCGGCGGCGCTCAGCACATCGCCGATGCGGAAGAGGCCGGGGTTGATGAGGCCCAGGATGTCGCCGGGGTAGGCCTCGTCCACGATCTGCCGCTCCCGGCCGAAGAACATGTGGGGGTAGTTCAGCTTGATGGACTTCTTCTCGCGCACATGGAGGGCATCCATGCCGCGCTCGAACTTCCCGGAGACGATGCGGGCGAAGGCCACGCGATCGCGGTGGGCCTTGTTCATGTTGGCCTGCACCTTGAACACGAAGGCCGTGAAGGGCTGTTCCGGCGCCACCTCGCCACCGTTCATGAGCGGGCGCGCCCCCGGCGCCGGGGCCAGCTCCAGGAACTCCTCCAGGAACTCGGCCACGCCGAAGTTGTTCACGGCCGAGCCGAAGAACATGGGGGACTGCTCGCCCCGCAGGAAGGCCTCGCGGTCGAAGGCCGGCAGCACGTGATCCATGAGGTCCACGTCGTCCCTGAGCTGCTGCAGCTCCGCCGGTGTCAGCAGGGCCGCGATCTCGGGGTCGTCCAGCCCGCCCTGCCCGGCCACCCGGGCCTTGCGTCCCGCCTTGGCCCGCTCGAAGACCTGGATCTGACCCGTGGCGCGCACATAGACGCCCTTGAAGTCCGTGCCAGAGCCGATGGGCCAGGTCATGGGGACGGCATGGAGGCCGAAGAGCTCCTCCACCTCGTCGATGAGCTCCACGGGTTCGCGACCGGGGCGGTCCAGCTTGTTCACGAAGGTGAAGATGGGCAGTCGGCGCTCGCGGGCCACGCGAAAGAGCTTCTTGGTCTGCTCTTCCACGCCCTTGGCGCAGTCCAGCAGCATCACCACGGCGTCCGCCGCCGTGAGGGCCCGGTAGGTGTCCTCGCTGAAGTCCTGGTGGCCCGGCGTGTCCAGCAGGTTGATGGCCTTGCCCAGGTACTCGAACTGCATGGCCGCCGAAGTGACGCTGATGCCGCGCTCCTGCTCGATGCTCATCCAGTCCGAGTGGGCCGCGGCGCCGCCCTCGCGTGCCTTCACGGAACCCGCCCGGTCAATGGCCCCGCCGTAGAGCAGCAGCTTCTCCGTGAGCGTGGTCTTGCCCGCATCGGGGTGACTGATGATGGCGAAAGTGCGCCGACGCTGGATCTCTTCAACAAGGGACATGGGTTTCCATACACAAGAAAGGCGCGGCATGGGCCGCGCCTTTCCATTGTCCCGGTTTAGCCCCCTGGACTCAACCTCGGGCCGCCATCCGGCGCTGGATCTCGGTCTCGTCCACATCCTCGATGTGGGTGGCGATCCACCAGTTGTTGCCCCAGGGATCCTGCACCCCGGCGTTGCGGTCGCCGTAGAACTGGTCGGCGGGCTCCATCAGCGATTCCCCCCCGGCCGCCAAGGCGGCCTGGTAGACGGCATCGGTGTCGGGCACATAGAGGTAGAAGCCAGATGGCATGGGTTTCCAGGGCTCCCTGGCCTGGGCCAGCATCAGCTTGGAATCCCCGATCTGGACCTCCGCATTGGCGATGGTCCCATCGGGACGCAGGGTCCGGCTCTTCTCCACGGCCCCGAACGCCTTTTCAATGAAGGCGAGGAAGGCCAGGCCGTTGGGCACGACCAGGTAGGGTGTGACGGTGTGGTATCCGGGGGGAACGGGCGCGACCATGCGGCCTCCTCGAGGAAATGGTTACTTGGTGATGCCCACCTGGCTCAGCATCCAGGCCGTCTCGAAGGCCTTGTCCTTCAGGGCGTCGTAACGGCCCGAAGCACCGCCGTGGCCGGCGGGCTCCATCTTCATCTTCAGCAGGAGCGGGTTGCCGTCGGCCTTGAGGGTGCGGAGCTTGGCCACGTATTTCGCCGGCTCCCAGTACATCACCTGGCTGTCGTTGAAGCTGCTGGTGACCAGGATGGCCGGGTAGGCTCCCTTCTTGAGATTGTCGTACGGGCTGTAGCTGCGCATGTAGTCGAAGGCGGCCTTCTCGTTGGGGTTGCCCCACTCCAGATATTCGCCCACCGTCAACGGCAGACTGGCGTCCAGCATGGTGTTCATCACGTCCACGAAGGGCACGGCGCTGTGCACGGCCTTGAACAGGTCGGGCCGGAGGTTGGTCACGGCTCCCATGAGCAGGCCCCCGGCGCTGCCACCCTCGATGACCAGGCGATCCTTCGCCGTCCACTTCTCCTTCACCAGGTAGTCGGCCGAATCGATGAAGTCGGTGAAGGTGTTCATCTTCTTCATGAGCATGCCGTCGTCATGCCAGGCCTCGCCCATCTCATTGCCGCCGCGGATGTGGGCGATGACGTAGACCATGCCACGGTCCAGCAGGCTGAGCCTGGGAATGGAGAAAGTGGCGGACTGGCCGTAGCCGTAGGAGCCGTAGGCGTAGAGAAACAGTGGGGCCGAGCCGTCCCGCTTCACGCCCTTCTTGTAGACCACGGAGAGGGGCACCTTGACGCCATCCCGGGCCTTGGCCCAGAGCCGTTCCGTCGCGTACCGGCTCTTGTCGTAGCCGCCCAGGACCTCCACCTGTTTGAGCAGGGTCTGCTTGCCCGTGGCCATGTCGCAGTCGTAGATGCTGGCGGGGGTGACCATGGACTGGTAGCTGAAACGGAAGGAGGGGGAGGTGTACTCGGGCGTCCCGCCCGGGAAAGCTGCGTAGACGCGCTCGGGGAAGCTCACGTCCCGCCAGGTCTTGAGCTTCACGTCGAAGATGCGGAACCGGTTCAACCCCTGGCTCTTCTCGCTGACTACGAGGAAATCCCTGAAGGGCTCCAGGCCTTCCAACAGCACATCAGCACGATGGGGGAGCACTTCCTTCCAATGCTTGGGATCGGGGGTGGCCACCGGAGCCGTCACCAGCCGGAAGTTCTTGGCGCCCTTGTTGGTGCGGATGTAGAACAGGCCCTCCCGGTGCTCCATGTCGTACTTGTGGCCCTTCTCCCGGGGCAGGAGCACCTTGAAGGCGCCCTTCGGGGTCGTGGTCGCGAGGTAGCGGGCCTCCCAGGTGTCCGTGGACTGGCATTCCACCAGCAGGAACCTGCGGTCCTTGGTCCGCCCTACGGCCATGCGGTAGAGCTCGTCCTTCTCCTCGTGGACGAGCTCTGGCCTGCCCGCCTTCAGATCCAGGCGCCAGAGCTGGTCCGAGCGCTTGGTGACGGCATCCTCCGTCACGTAGAAGACATGCTGCGCGTCCCCGGCCCAGGTGAAGGAGGTCACCCGCTCGGCCAGGGGTGCGCTGACCTTCCCGGTGGCGAGGTCCTTCGTGAACAGGGTGTACTGGCGGAACCCGGTGGCATCGGTGCTGAACAGCAGGGTGCGGTCGTCGTCACTGACGGTCATCCCGCCGAGGCTCAGGAACTTCAGGCCCTTGGCCAGCTCGTTCTGGTCCAGCAGGACCTCTTCGGCGGCCTTCTCGTCGTAGGCCCCCTCCTTGGCCGCTTTCCGCCGGCATTGGATGGGGTACTGCTTGCCTTCCTCGGTGCGGGAGTAGTAGTAGAAGGCCCCGCGGCGCACCGGCACACTCAGGTCGGTCTGCTTGATGCGGCCCAGCATCTCCTTGTAGAGGGCCTCGGAGAAGGGCTTGAGGTCCGCGGTCATGGCCTCGGTGTAGGCGTTCTCCGCATTCAGGTAGGCCACCACCTCGGGGTTGGTCTTCTCCCGAAGCCAGAACCAGGGGTCACTGACCTTCTCACCATGCCAGAGGGAGATGTGCTCGACCTGCCTGGCGACCGGGGGGACCGGCGCCTGGGCGGCAAGGCTCAAGGAGGCACTCATGAGGGCTGCCAGGCCGGCGAGGCGAAGGGGGCGGAAAGGCATGGAAGGCTCCTGTGGAACATGGTGTCCACCGTACCACGAAGAAACAGGCCCCTCGGTTGAGGGGCCTGTCGGTTAATTGTTTGTCAGGTTGGGCGGCCTACTTCTCCTCGAGCGTGGGGATGCGCATGCCATAGAAGGAGCGCCACACGAAGACCGTGGAGATCACGAAGAAGACCAGCGCCCAGGCATGGGCCACGGCGGGGTTCAGTTCGATGGCCAGCTCCACGGCCAGGAGGCCGAAGAGGGTCGTGAACTTGATGACCGGGTTCAGGGCCACCGAGGAGGTGTCCTTGAAGGGATCGCCCACGGTGTCGCCCACGACGCAGGCGTCGTGGAGGGCCGTGCCCTTGGCCTTCAGCTCGGTCTCGACCAGCTTCTTCGCGTTGTCCCAGGCACCGCCGGCATTGGCCATGAAGATGGCCTGGTAGAGGCCGAAGACGGCGATGGAGATCAGGTAGCCGATGAAGAAGAAGTGGTTCAGGCAGGCGAAGGCCAGCGTGGAGAAGAAGACGGCCAGGAAGATGTTGAACATGCCCTTCTGGGCGTACTGGGTGCAGATCTCCACGACCTTCTTGGAGTCTTCCACCGAGGCCTTGGTGGCCCCCGAGTCCAGGTTGATGTTCTGCTTGATGAACTCCACCGCGCGGTAGGCGCCCGTGGCCACGGCCTGGCAGGCCGCGCCGGAGAACCAGAAGATGATGGCGCCGCCGGTGATGATGCCGAGCAGGAAGAGGGGGTTGATGATGGAGAGACCCTCGACCACCGCCGGAACGCCGAACTTGCCGTTGAGCAGCTGGATGATGGAGAAGATCAGGGTGGTGGCACCCACCACGGCGGTGCCGATGAGCACGGGCTTGGCGGTGGCCTTGAAGGTGTTGCCGGCGCCGTCGTTCTCCTCGAGGTACATCTTGCCGTTTTCGAAGTCGGGCTTGAAGCCGAAGTCCTTCTGGATCTCCGCCTCAATGCCGGGGATGGCTTCGATGGTGGAGAGCTCGTAGACGGACTGGGCATTGTCGGTCACGGGACCGTAAGAATCCACGGCGATGGTGACGGGGCCCATGCCCAGGAAGCCGAAGGCCACCAGGCCAAAGGAGAAGATGGCCGGAGCGGCCATGAAGGCGCCAAGGCCAAAGGTCGAGACGTAGTAGGCCACGCCCATGAGGGCGACGATGGTGAGGCCCATCCAGTAGGCGGAGAAGTAGCCCGCCACCAGGCCCGAGATGATGTTGAGGGAGGCGCCGCCTTCCTTGGAGGCCGTGACCACCTCGCGGACGTGGCCTGAGTTGGTGGAGGTGAACGCCTTCACCAGCTCGGGGATCAGAGCCCCGGCGAGCGTGCCGCAGGTGATGATGGTGGAGAGCTTCCACCACAGGCCTGCAGGCAGGTTGCCGATGAGCAGGTAGGAGAGGACGTAGGTCACCACGATGGACAGGATCGAGGTCAGCCAGACCAGGGTGGTCAGGGGGGTCTCGAAGTCGAACTTGGCGAGGCCGCCGAACTTGGCCTTGGACCAGAGGCCGTTGATCCAGTAGGAGGCGGCGGAGGTCACGACCATGCCCACGCGCATGACGAAGATCCACACCAGCAGCGCCACCTGGATGGTCTGATAGGTGGGCCCGGCGGTCTGGGGATTGACGGCCAGCAGGATGAAGGTGATCAGGGCCACGCCCGTCACGCCGTAGGTCTCGAAGCCGTCCGCCGTGGGGCCCACGGAGTCGCCGGCGTTGTCACCCACGCAGTCGGCGATGACGCCGGGGTTGCGGGCATCGTCTTCCTTGATCTTGAAGACGATCTTCATGAGGTCGGAGCCGATGTCGGCGATCTTGGTGAAGATGCCGCCCGCGATGCGGAGGGCGGCCGCGCCCAGGGACTCGCCGATGGCGAAGCCGATGAAGCAGGGACCGGCAGCGTCACCAGGGATGAAGAGCAGGATGCCGAGCATGAGCAGCAGCTCGACGGAGATGAGCAGCATGCCGATGGACATGCCCGCCTTGAGGGGGATCTCCATGGTCGGGTAGGGCTTGCCGCCCAGGGACGCGAAGGCCGTGCGGGAGTTGGCGAAGGTGTTGATGCGGATGCCGAACCAGGCCACCGCCACGGAACCGAGGATGCCGACGATGGAGAAGAGCAAGACCACGATCACCTGACCCCAGCCCATGGGCGTGTGGGAGAGGTACTTGAAGTAGGCGATCATGATGACCGCGATGAAGGCCCACAGGACCGAGATGAACTTGATCTGCGTGACCAGGTAGGTCTTGCAGGTCTCGTAGATCAGCTCGGAGATCTCCAGCATGGACTTGTGCACCGGCAGGTCCCGGATCTGGGCGTACTGCACGAGGCCGAAGCCGATGCCGAGCAGGCAGATGAAGAGCCCGATGAGCAGCAGGTTGTGGCCGCTCATGCCCAGGAAGCTGCCCTGCAGAGCGGGAATCTTCAGGTCGGCTTCCCCGGCCAGCGCGGGGCTGGTGCAGAGCAGGGCAAGGGCGGCGGTCAGGCCGATCCTGAACACTCGGGTTGACGCCAGGGCGTCAAGCAGGCGTTTCATCGTCTCCATGGTTTTCCTCCAGATGGATACAGGGAAAGGGGGCTAGGGGGTGCAGAGGGGTGGCGGTCCCGGAGCATCGAGGTGGCCGGCGCTGAGACAACACGAGCCCCCAACCCGGGGGCAGACCACCAAAGATCATGTTTGGATCGTGGGCAACTCTAGCGCGGATCGGCCCTCCGCCGCAAGACCGGCGCCTTGCGCGGGGCGGATTCCAGCCCACTGCGGGCCCCTGGCGCAGTGTGACCTAGGTCCACGCCTAGGGGCTTGGGATTCCAGCCTCCAGGGAAGATAATCGGGTCCCATATGACCCCGTTCCTCGAAGCCGGTCCCCTGCCCACCTCGGGATCCCTGTTCCATCTCCACGCTTTCTTCAAGGAGTCCCCCTATGTCCGTAGCTGAACAGAGCATCGCGGGCGCGGAAGCACGCGGCCACGGCTTCCTGGCGTCTTCGGTCGGCCGAAAGATCGTCATGGCCGCCACCGGCATCGTCCTCTTCGGGTTCGTCACGGTCCACATGGTCGGGAACACCCAGGCCTACATGGGTGCCGAGACCTTCAACAGCTACGCGAAGTTCCTGCACGGCATGCTGCATGGCGGCGGCATCTGGATCTTCCGGGCCGTCCTGTTGGCCGCCACCGGCCTCCACGTCTGGGCCGCCGTCTCGCTGACCCTGGACAACCAGGCAGCCCGCCCCGTGGGCTACCGGGCCCAGCAGAACGTCGCCTCCACCTGGGCCTCGCGCACCATGCGCTGGAGCGGCTTCATCCTCGCGGCCTTCATCGTCTACCACCTGCTGCACCTGACCACCGGCCAGGCCCATCCCAACTTCGACCCGGCGAATCCCTACGCGAATTTCGTGAGTGCATTCAAGGTCCCCGCCGCGGCCGGCTTCTACATCGTGGCCCAGCTCTGCCTTGGCCTCCACATGTGGCATGGCGTCTGGAGCTTCACCCAGACCCTGGGCCTCTCCCACCCCCGCTACGACAGCCTGCGGCGCAGCTTCGCGACCGGGCTGACCTTCCTCGTGGTGGGCGTGAACATCTCCTACCCCATCGCCGTCCTCACCGGCTTCATCCACTGATCCGAAGGAGCCCCATCCATGGAACTCAATTCCCGAATCCCAGACGGCCCCATCGAGAAGAAGTGGGAGAAGCACAAGTTTGACCTCAAGCTCGTGAACCCGGCCAACAAGCGCAAGTACAAGGTGCTCGTGGTGGGCTCCGGCCTGGCCGGCGGCGCTGCCGCGGCTTCGCTCGCCGAGCTCGGCTACGAAGTCGAGTGCTTCTGCTACCAGGACAGCCCCCGCCGCGCCCACTCCATCGCCGCCCAGGGCGGCATCAACGCCGCCAAGAACTATCACAATGACGGCGACAGCGTCCGGCGCCTCTTCTACGACACCGTCAAGGGTGGTGACTTCCGCGCCCGCGAGGCCAACGTGCACCGCCTGGCCGAGGTGAGCAACAACATCATCGACCAGTGCGTGGGCCAGGGCGTGCCCTTCGCCCGTGAATACGGCGGCCTTCTGGACAACCGCTCCTTCGGCGGCGCCCAGGTGAGCCGGACCTTCTATGCGCGCGGGCAGACGGGTCAGCAGCTGCTCCTCGGCGCCTACCAGGCCCTGCAGCGGCAGGTCGGCCTCGGCACCGTGAAGATGTTCTCCCGCCACGAGATGCAGGAGCTGATCGTGGTGGATGGCGTGGCCAAGGGCATCGTCACCCGCGACATGGTCACCGGCGAGATCAAGTCCCACCTGGCCGATGCGGTCTGCCTCGCCACCGGCGGCTACGGCAACACCATGTATCTGGCCACCTACGCCAAGGGCTGCAACGGCACCGCCATCTGGCGCGCCCACAAGAAGGGCGCCGCCTTCGCCAACCCCTGCTTCACTCAGATCCACCCCACCTGCATCCCCGTCACCGGCGACCACCAGAGCAAGCTCACGCTCATGTCCGAGTCACTGCGCAACGATGGCCGCATCTGGGTGCCCAAGAAGAAGGAAGACTGCGGGAAGCCCGCCAGCCAGATCCCCGAGGAGGACCGCGACTACTACCTGGAGCGGAAGTACCCCTCCTTCGGCAACCTTGCCCCCCGCGACATCGCGAGCCGCGCCGCCAAGCAGGTCTGCGACGACGGTCGCGGCATCGGCGAGACGGGCCTCGGCGTCTACCTCGATTTCGAGGCGGCCATCAACCGCCTCGGCCAGAACAAGATCGAGGAGAAGTACGGCAACCTCTTCGAGATGTATGAGCGCATCACGGACGACAATCCCTACAAGACCCCCATGCGCATCTTCCCGGCCACGCACTACACCATGGGCGGCCTGTGGGTGGACTACAACCTCATGAGCACCATCCCCGGTCTCTTCGTGCTGGGCGAGGCCAATTTCTCCGACCACGGCGCCAACCGCCTCGGCGCCTCGGCCCTCATGCAGGGCCTGGCCGACGGCTACTTCGTGATCCCCTACACCATCGGTGGCTACCTGGCGGGCATCAAGCCCGGCACCCGCATCAAGGCCGATGATCCCGCCGTCAAGGCCGCCGAGCAGTCCGTCTCGGACCGCGTCTCCCGGCTCTTCGCCATCGACGGCAAGGAGACGCCCACCCACTTCCACCGCGAGCTGGGCAAGGTCATGTGGGAGTTCTGCGGCATGGGCCGCAACGAAGCCGGCCTGAAGAAAGCGCTGCAGATGATCCCCCAGATCCGCGAGGAGTTCTGGAAGAACCTCCGCATCCCCGGCAGCGGCAGCGAGGTCAACCAGTCGCTGGAACTGGCTGGCCGCGTGGCCGACTTCCTGGAGATCGGCGAGCTGATGTGCCTGGACGCCCTGGAGCGCCGCGAATCCTGCGGAGGGCACTTCCGCGAGGAATGGCAGACCGAGGAGGGCGAGGCCCTGCGCGACGACGAGAACTTCTGCCACGTCGCCGCCTGGGAACACAAAGGCGAGGGCCAGGCGCCGGTGCGCCACACCGAGCCGCTGTCCTTCGAGAACGTCCACCTCGCGACCCGCAGCTACAAGTGAGGAACTGAGCCATGGCCAAGCACATCAATCTCACCCTTCACGTGTGGCGGCAGAAGAACGCCAAGTGCGACGGCAAGTTCGTCGAGTATCCCGCCGAGAACATCAGCCCCGACATGTCCTTCCTGGAGATGCTGGATGTGGTGAACGAGGGCCTCATCCGCAAGGGCGAGGAACCCATCACCTTCGACCACGACTGCCGCGAAGGCATCTGCGGCACCTGCGGCATGGTCGTGAATGGCCGCCCCCACGGACCCAAGGAGCGCACCACCACTTGTCAGCTGCACATGCGGAGCTTCAAGGATGGCGACAACATCACCCTCGAGCCCTGGCGCGCCGAAGCCTTCCCGGTGCTCAAGGACCTGATGGTGGACCGCGGCGCCTTCGACCGCATCATCGCGGCCGGTGGCTTCATCAGCGCCCCCACGGGCAGCCCGCAGGATGCCAACGCCCTTCCCGTCCCCAAGGAGAACGCCGACCTGGCCATGGATGCGGCCGCCTGCATCGGCTGCGCCGCCTGCGTGGCCGCCTGCCCCAATGCCAGCGCCATGCTCTTCGTCTCGGCGAAGATCAGCCAGCTGGCGCTGCTGCCCCAGGGCCAGCCCGAGCGCTACATCCGCGTCCGCGACATGGTCGCCCAGATGGACGCCGAGGAGTTCGGCACCTGCACCAACCACGGGGAATGCGAGATCGCCTGCCCCAAGGGCATCAAGATGGAGAACATCGCCCGCATGAACCGCGACTACCTCAAGGCCAGCCTCACCTACCGTCCCGCCACCAGCGGCGGCGGTGGCGCGGGCTGAGCGCCCCCCTGTGCGAGGAAAACGCCCGGCGCCCGCCGGGCGTTTTCACGTCATGGGAGTTCCCGCGCCGCCAATTCCGCCAGCCGCTCGGGCGTGTTGACCGCCGGGTCGTCCAGCACGGCTTCCAGCAGCCGCTTCTGCAGACTTCCCAGCCAGGGACCGCCGGACCGGCCGGCCAGCCGCATGAGCGCAGCCCCATCCAGGGCCAGGTCCCGAATGGATAGGGCGGGCCTGGCGGCCCGCAGGGATTCCAGTCGGGTCATGAGCTTGGTGTGTTCGGCCAGGTGGAGTTCCCAGGCCTGGCCCTTGGCGCGCTGATCAGCCAGGCGGAAGGCGGCCCAGGCGTCCAGGGCGAGCCCATCGGCCTCGAGCCGACCCAGAAGGCGCCGGCAGGCGGCATCGCTCCAGGACTCCGTGGGATGAGTGCCGTGGTGGCGGATGAGGGCCAGCGTGGACTTGCGCAGGGCGTGGCTGGCCTTCAGCCGCTCGAAGATCCCCTCGGTGAGTTCCAGAGACCGGGCCTCGTGGCCGTAGAAATGGACCTCCCCATCCGGCCCGACGCTGCGGGTTCCAGGCTTGCCTGCGTCGTGCAGGAGGGCGGCCCAGCGCAGGGCCGGCTCCGCCGGGGCGAAGCGGACCACCTCCAGGGTGTGGCGCCAGACATCGTGGGCGTGGTGCTGGTTCTGGCCGCAGCCCACCATGGGGCGCAGCTCCGGCAGCCAGAGATCCAGGAGGCCGCTCTTCGCCAGGAGCGCCAGGCCCCGCTGGGGCTCCTGGCCCCGCAGCAGCTTGTCGAGCTCCTTGAAGACGCGTTCCATGGCCACCTTGCGGGCCACATCCAGCCGCTCGGGAATGGCGGCCTGCGTGGCTGCTTCCATGTCGAAACCCAGCTGGGAGGCGAAGCGGCAGGCCCGCAGGGGGCGGAGGCCATCCTCGGCGAACCGCTGCAGTGGGTCGCCCACGGCCCGGATCAGTCCAGCAGCTAGATCCGCCCGGCCACCGAAGGGATCCACGAGGTCGCCTCCGCCCACCGGCAGGGCCATGGCGTTGATCGTGAAATCACGGCGCGACAGATCCTCCGCCAAATCCACCCCCAGGCGCACGGTCTCGGGCCGCCGGCCATCCAGGTAGTCGCCGTCACTGCGGAAGGTGGTCACCTCCACCGGGCGATCCTCCAGGATCACGGTCACTGTGCCGTGCTGGAGGCCCGTGGGGATCACCTTCAGGCCCGCCGCCCCGGCCCTCGCCATCACGGCCTGGGGGAGCAGACGCGAGGCCAGATCCCAGTCCGCGTGAGGTCGGCCCAGCAGCTCATCCCGGACGGCACCACCCACGATCACCAGCTCCGCCTCGGGGCCCAGGGCCGCCTGGAGGCGCAGGAGCGGCGGCCAGGTCAATCCGCACCCTCGGCCAGGCGCGCCAGGGCCTCGCCCTCCACCCGGCAGGTGAGCCAGGGCCGCATGAGCTTCGCGCCGTGGGCCTCGTAGAACTCGATGGCCGGGGTGTTCCAGTCCAGCACCTGCCAGACGAAGCGGGTCCAGCCCTCCTTCACCGCGAGGGCCGCCAGGTGCTTCAGCAGGGCCTTGCCGATGCCGTGGCCCCGGAAGGCCGGCCGCACGAAGAGGTCCTCCAGGTAGATGCCGGGCTTGCCCTCCCAGGTGCTGAAGTTCAGGAACCAGAGGCAGAAGCCGGCGGGCTGCCCCTCCCACTCGGCCATGGTCACCTTGACCAGGGGGTGGTCCGAGAAGGCATGCCGCAGGATATCGGCCTCGGTGGCGATGGCGGCCTCCGGATCCCGCTCATATTCCGCCAGCTCGCGGATGTATTGCAGGATCAGGGTGGCATCGGCGGGGACGGCGGGACGGAGGATCAGCATGGGTCTATGCTAACCCGATGGACCAAGACACCGCCCTGCGCCTGTACGAGGCCATGCTGCTCACCCGCCTGACCGAAGAGCGCCTCGTCAAGCTCTTCCGCCAGGGGCACACCCTGGGCAGCGTGTACCGCAGCCTGGGCCAGGAGGCCACCGCCTGCGCCACGGCCATGGCCCTGGGTCCCGACGACGTGATCGCCCCCCTGATCCGCAACCTGGGCTCCATGTTCGTCCGGGGCGTCACGCCAAGAGAAGTCTTCCTCCAATACCTGGGCCGGGCTCCGGGACCCACCGGGGGGCGTGAGCACAACAACCACTTCGGCTCGGTGGAGCGGGGCATCATCGCCCCCACCTCCATGCTTGGCGCCCTCATCCCCGTGATGGCCGGAGTGGCCCTCTCCTTCCGGCAGAAGGGCGAGCGGCGCGTGGCCATGACCTGGATCGGCGACGG
The DNA here is from genome assembly GCA_016714685.1 of Candidatus Geothrix odensensis. Classification (GTDB taxonomy): domain Bacteria; phylum Acidobacteriota; class Holophagae; order Holophagales; family Holophagaceae; genus Geothrix; species Geothrix odensensis. The sequence continues at coordinate 206,379 of JADKCH010000001.1, read as the reverse complement.
CGGCAGTTCGACCGGCGCCTTCTACGAGGGGCTCAATTTCGCGGTCGTGCAGAAGCTGCCCCTCATCGTGGTGGGTGAATCCAACGGCTACGCCTTCTCCACGCCACCGGAGCGCCAGATGGCCGGTCGCATGTCCCAGCGCTCCCAGGGGGCCTTCACGCTGACAGTGGATGGCAATGACGCCGCCGCGGTCTACGAAGCCACGGCCCAAGCCCGGCAGCGCTGCCTGGAAGGCAAGGGCCCGGCCTTCCTGGTCTGCGAGACCTTCCGCCGCTCGGGCCACGCCGAACACGACGACCAGCGCTACGTGGACCCGGCGCTCCTGGCCGAATGGGCCGCCAAGGATCCCCTGCCCCGCCTCGAGGCCTGGATGGCCCTGCGGGGCTGGACCGTGGATCCCAGCCTCGCCGGCCGGCTCGAGGCCAAGCTCATGGCCACCGCCGAGACCGCCCTGGAGGCCCCCTGGCCCGATCCGGCCGGCAAGGCGGATGGGGTGTTTTCGAGGCCGTAGCCAGGATTAAGGCGCCCTCTCCGCCTCCCCGATAAGCATTGATTACGGGGTGGTCCATGAGCATCGGTAAATTCCTTGACGACCTGCGCATGAGGGGGAAGTTCAACCTGCTCCTCGCCATCCAGACCCTGGCCCTGATCCTGGTGGGCGGGCTGGGCTGGCTGTCCGTCAATGAACTCCAGGGCGGGCAACGGGAGGTGGCCAAGGAACTGGCCAAGACCGCCACCCTTTCCCGGGTGCTGAACGGCATGAACGTCTTCCGCACCGTGCACGTCAGCATGATCGGCGGCGCCGCTGACTCCGCCTACATCACCATGCGGCAAGGGGTCATGAAGAAATACGGGGAGACCCTCGAGAAGGACCTGGCCGACGCCAAGGCGCTGACCTGGTCGCCCGAGGACAAGGTCCTCCTGGACGAGGCCGTGGAGGCCTTCCGGAAATACGATGCCGGCTTCCCCGCCCTGCTCGCCCAGGCCCAGGCTGACCGGTCCCCCCAGGCCATCTCCCGGCTGATGGAGGGCAATGTGGAGATCATGCGCACCGCCCGCGACCGGGTCCTCAAGCTCCAGAAGGCGGCTGAAGCAGCCGCCGAAGGTTCCATCAAGGAAGACCTCAAACATTCCGCCCTCGCCAAGGTCTGGATCGGTGGCGTCGGACTGTCCGCCATCCTGCTCGGCGTCATCCTGAGCCGGACCATCGGATCACGGGTGGGCCACAAGGCCCAGGACATCGAGCGGGTCATGTCAGCCCTGGCCAAGGGGGACCTGACCCAGACCCCCAAGGTCCACGGCAAGGATGAACTCGCCCAAGTGGCCGCCGGGCTCAACCAGGTCATCCTGGGCCTGCGGAGCGACATCCAGGCCATCAGCCAGTCCGCCGAGGGCACGGCCTCCAGCGCCACGGAGCTCTCGGCCACGACGGAACAGGTCAACCGCACCACCGAGGAGCTCCGCCGCAGCACCGAGCAGGAGCGGCTGGCCATGGAGCGGTCCTCCGCCGCCCTGGAGGAGATGAACGCCAACATCCAGCAGGTGAAGCAGAGCACCCTGCGCGCCGAGGAACTGGCCGCCCGGTCCCAGGAGGCGGGTCAGCAGGGCCTGATGGCCGTCAAGGACACAGGCCGCGCCATGGAGGCCATCGAGGAGAGCTCCTCCAAGGTGAACCGGATCATCACGGTGATCACGGACATCGCCCGCCAGACCAACCTGCTGTCCCTGAACGCCGCCATCGAGGCGGCCAAGGCCGGGGCCATGGGCAAGGGCTTCGCGGTGGTGGCCGAGGAGGTCCGGAAACTGGCCGAGCGCAGTGGCACGGCTGCCAAGGAGATCACGGCGCTCATCCAGGAGAGCACCGAACGGGTGGGCTTCGGCACGGAATCGGTCAAGGAAGCCTCCCGGAGCCTGGAGCGCATCGAGGGGCATGTGAGGGAGAACGCCGGCCAGCTGAAGGAGATCGCCAACGCCATGGACGAGCAGGGGCGGGCCAGCGAAGAGGTCGTGCAGGCCATGGAATCGGCCACCCAGATGGTGGAACGCAACGCCTCGGCCGCCACCCAGCTGTCCGCCACGGTCCAGGAGACGGCCCGTACGACGGAGGAACTGGCCAGCCTGGCCCAGCAGCTGCAGACACTTACGCGCCGATTCAAGCTTTCATGACGACCACAGCATCGACAATGCGACACTGGTCACGTGGTCAGACCGGTAGACTATGCCTGTCATGGGGAAATCGTGTTCGTTCTCGTTCTGAATGCCGGCTCGTCGAGCCTCAAGTTCAATCTATTCGACATGGCGAAGGAGACTTCCATCGCCGAGGGCATGGCGGAGCGCATCGGCCTGGCCGATGGCAGCCTGACCTTCGTCTTCGAGAGCGACAAGCACAAGGAGGTCCTGCCCCTTCCCACTCACCGCGAGGCCCTCCACGCGATCATCGAGCGGCTCAAGGCGGTGGTCCTCCACGACACGCCGATCCACGCGGTGGGCCACCGGGTGGTCCATGGGGGACCGAAATATGGTGACTCCTTGATCGTGACCGACGAGGTGCTCGCCGACATCGACACCTTCGCGATGTATGCCCCCCTCCACAACCCGGCCAATGCCATGGGCATCCGCGTGGCCCGGGAGGAATTCCCGGATGTGCCCCACGTGGCGGTCTTCGATACGGCCTTCCACCACAACATCCCCGATCACGCCCGCACCTACGGCATCCCGTACGAGCTGAGCCAGAAATACGGCATTCGCCGCTACGGCTTCCACGGCTCCAGCCACTCCTACGTGGCGGCCCGCACCGCCATCCTGCTCTGCCGTCCCCTCCGCGCCTTGAAGATCGTCACCTGCCACATCGGCAACGGCACCAGCATCTGCGCCGTGCACAATGGCCGCAGCGTGGACACGAGCATGGGCATGACCCCCCTCCAGGGCGTCATCATGGGCACCCGCTGCGGCACCATCGACCCCAGCGTGGTGGAGATGCTCATGGAGTACGAGCACCTCGACTACAACGGCATCACCGACTTGCTCAACAAGAAGTCGGGCCTGCTTGGCATCTCCGGCGTCTCCTCCGACTTCCGGGAGATCGAGCTGGCCGCCGATGCCGGCAATGACCGGGCCCGCCTCGCCCGCGACCTCCTGACCTACAACGTGCGCCAGTACATCGGTGCCTACGCCACGGTGCTGGATGGCGTGGACGCCATCTGCTTCACCGCCGGCATCGGCACCCACAGCACCTTCGTCCGGGCCAAGGTCTGCAGCAAGCTCAGCTTCCTGGGCGTGAAGCTCGATCCCGAGGCCAACGAGCACGGCACCGGCGAGCGCATCATCAGCACCCCGGATTCCCGCGTGGTCGTCACCGTCGTCCCCACCAATGAGGAACTGATGATCGCCCGCGAAACCGTGCGGTAGGATTTTCCCGCGCAATGGAAACGGCCCCCAGTCGGGGGCCGTTTCGTTGGCCCGGAGCCAGGGATTCCCCGGTTCCGGAGGGGGGCTGGCCGACTGGCAGGGGCGCCTGGCCGAATCCCGGGTCGGAGGGACTCTAAACGGCACCAGACTCTGGTCCGTAGTCGTTCCATCAACCCGGCGAGTCCGGCGTCTTTCCCATCTGGGGGTTCCATGCAGAAGCGATGGGTCATCCTGTCCGTGGCCGGAGTGGCCTTGGCGACCGGCATGTTCTTCACGTTGAGGGGCAGCGACGGCAAGGCCAAGAAGCCCGAGGCCAACACCCCCTTCCGCCTGGGCAAGGTCCAGGCCGAGGATCTGCAGGTGAGCGTCCGCGAAGTGGGCGTGGTGGACCCGCTCACCAAGGTGGACGTCAAGTCCACCGTGTCCGGGCGCGTCGTCGGGCTGAAAGTCCGGGAAGGAGCGCTGGTGAGGGCCGGGGAGATGCTCGCTGAAGTTGAACCGGACGTGAACCAGGCCCAGACCCTCTCGGATGTCCAGGGCAGCGTGTCCCAGGCCCGGGTGAGCTTCAAGAATGCCGAGCGGGACTTCAACCAGCAGGCCGAGCTGTTCAAGGCCGGACTCATCTCCGACCAGGCCTTCCGGGGGGCGAAGACCACCCGTGACCTCACGGAAGAGGCCTACAAGAGCGCCCAGACCCGCTACCAGATCGTCGAGGACCGGGGCATCCCCATCAGCGGCAACGCCTCCACCCAGAAGGCCCGCATCACCGCCCCCATGAACGGCGTGGTCATCAAGAAGGGCGTGGAGCTGGGTGACACCATCACCTCCGGCGTCAGCTCCTTCAACGCCGGCACGGTGGTCTTCACGGTGGCGGACCTGAAGTCGCTGATCGTGAAGGTCAACCTCAACGAAGTGGACATCGCCAAGGTCAAGGTGGGGCAGCCGGTCCGCATCACTCTGGATGCCTATCCCCAGCGGGCCTTCACGGGCAAGGTGCGCTTCGTGGCGCCCGCCGCCGACTTGGTGGAGAAGATCAAGGTCTTCAAGGTGGAGGTGGCCCTGGATGAGCTCACCGACGACTTCAAGACCGGCATGAGCGCCAATGTGGAGATCCTGGGCGAGAAGCGCGACAAGGCCGTGAGCGTGCCTCTGGAGGCCCTGCAGCGCCGCGAGGGGCAGACTGTCGTCTACCGGCTGAAGGAGAACCTGTCGCCCCAGGACATCGCCAAGGCCAAGGACGGGCTCACGGGTCGCGGCAAGTTCATCTGGCTGGCCGACCACTGGAAGGACTACTTCGATGTGGTCCCCGTGAAGGCGGGCATCGCCACCCTGGAGCGTGTGGAGATCCTCTCGGGCCTCAAGGCCAACGACCAGGTCAGCCTGGAAGATCCCAGCAAGAAGAAGGTCGAGAAGGACGATGAGAACAATTAATGCTCCGTGGGGGGACCGCCTGCTCGCTCTGCTCGCGATGTCCCCCCACACCCCCGCCCTTCGGTCGGCCTCTGCCTCCCTCAGTGCCTGCTCTCTCCCAAGTGTTCACTCAAGGGATTTCCGATGAACCCCATCATCCAGACCGTCGGGCTCACCAAGGTCTACGGCGCCAACGGCGCGGCGGTGCATGCCCTGCGCGGCATCGACCTCACCGTCGAGAAGGGCGAGTTCGTGGCCCTCATCGGCCCCTCGGGTTCGGGCAAGTCCACCCTCATGGCCATCCTGGGCTGCCTGGACCTGCCCACCGAGGGCACCTACACCCTGGACGGGCGTCAGGTTCAGGGCCTGGCCGGCGGCGAGCTGGCCCGCATCCGCAACGAGAAGGTCGGCTTCGTCTTCCAGAGCTACAACCTGCTGCCCAAGGCCAGCATCGTGCGCAATGTGGAGCTGCCCATGCTCTACGCGGGCGTGGGTCGCAAGGAACGCCGCGAGCGGGCCTTGGCCCTGCTGGAGAAGGTGGGCATCGCCGACAAGGCGGACAAGCTGCCGGCCACCCTCTCCGGCGGCCAGAAACAGCGTGTGGCCGTGGCCCGTGCCCTGGCCAACGAACCCGCCCTCCTGCTGGCGGATGAACCCACGGGCGCCCTCGATTCGAAGACCGGGGCCGAGGTGCTGGACCTCTTCCGCGAACTGCACAGTCAGGGCAACACCCTGCTCCTGGTCACCCACGATCCCTCCATCGCCGCCCTGGCAGAGCGGCGCGTCGAGATCAGGGATGGACTGATCGCGGTGACAGAGGGAGTGGCCTAGATGAAAGCTTCCGGCGCCTTCCGCGAGCGGCTGTTCGGGGCCTGGGTGGAGATCCGGGAGAACCTGGGCCGCTCGGTGCTGCAGGCCCTTGGGGTGCTGCTGGGCGTGGCTTCGGTGCTGGGCGGGTTCTCGATCTCGGACAGCCAGCGCAAGCGGGCCGATGAGATGTTCGTGAAGATGGGCGGCCTCGACAAGCTGAACGTGCAGCCCCGGGCCGCCATCAAGGATGGTCGCCCCACGGCCCTCCAGCAGGCCAACCTCGGCCTCCGGGACGCGGATGCAGTGGGCGGCGAAGCCCTCCAGTCCGACGCCATCCAGGGTGTGAGCCGGCAGAAGAACACCCGCTCCCGGGTCGTGTCCGCCTATGCGGACCAGGACCGCCAGGTGAGCGGCATCGGTGGCGACTTCATCCCTGCCAACGGCTATGGCATCGCCCAGGGCCGGGGCTTTTCGAACATGGAGATGGAAATCGGCGCTCCCGTCGTGGTCCTGGGCACCGAGGCGGCCAACACCTTTTTCCCCAAGGGCGATGCCCTCGGACAGTCCATGCGCATCGGCGACATCCCCGTCACCGTCATCGGCACCTTCCAGGAGCGGGTCTTCCGCTTCCGGGAGAACCAGGGCAACCAGTTCTGGTGGCGCAACCGCATCATCGCCGTGCCCGCGAACCTGGTGCAGCGCCGCATGAACGGCGACGCCTACCGTCGCGTGGATCGGGTCACCTTCCGCATCCCCGACCTGAACGCCATGAGCGGCTTCGCCCAGCAGCTCAAGAACCTCGTGAAGTCCAACCACCGCCTCCAGGAGGACTTCCGTCTTGATGACGTGGCCGCGCGCGTCCGCCGACGGCAGAGCCAGGGCAGCGTCTACGACATCATCTTCATGCTCTCGGGCGTACTGGCCCTGGTGGGCGGCGGCATCGTGAACGTGAACATCCAGATGGCCAGCCTCAAGGAGCGCGTCCGCGAGGTCGGCGTGAAGATGGCCATCGGCGCCTCGGGCCGGGAGATCTTCAAGGGCTTCATGACCGAGGCCCTGCTGCTGACGGCTCTTGGAGGCTTTGCCGGGCTGGTGCTGGGCATCGGCTTTTCATGGATCATCACCGCCAGCATCGGCATCCCGCTCTACATGACACCCGCCAGCTTTGTCTGGGCCTATGGCCTGGCCGCCGCCTTCGGGTTCCTCTTCGCGCTCTACCCGGCGTGGAAGGCATCGAGACTGTCCCCCATGGAAGCGCTCCGCTATGAGTGATCAGACGCTCGTTCTCCGCGCCCCCGGCCCCTCGCTGCTCAACGGCGAGGCCCCCGCCCCGGCCGCCCCCGCCCGCGGGTTCTCCTTCGGCATGCTCTGGGAGGTCGTCCGCACGGGCCTGGTGGAACTATGGGCGCACAAGGTGCGCAGCCTGCTCACCCTCACCCTGCTCATGCTGGGCGTCTTCGCCCTGGTGGTGATGACGTCAGTGCTGGACGGCGTCATGGACAAGATCAGCACGGGCTTCGCCGGCATGAGCTGGGATGGCACCGTCCGCATCGCGCCCAAGACTCCCGAGACCGGCGAGGAGCGCAAGCGCTTCAACATGAGCCCCGGGCTCCGCTACGAGGACCTCAGCCGCCTGAACGCCCCCAACCCCAAGGTGCTGGCCTTCCTGCCCAGGGCCCAGAAGACCGTTCCCGTGCGGATCCTGGGCGATACGGAGCGCATCTTCGTGAACGGCGTGTCGCCGGACTACGCGCAGTGGATGAACCGCCCCATCGCCATCGGCCGCGGGCTCACGGAAGACGACCAGCGCCGCCGCTCCACCGTCGCTGTGGTGGGGGCGACCCTCGCCACCAAGCTCTTCGGCGGGGCCGATCCGGTGGGCCGCGACCTGGTGGTGGATGGCGTGCCCTTCCGCATCGTCGGCGTGCAGGCACCTGGGCAGATCTTCAACGACGAAAACTATTTCGATGCCAACGGCATCTTGATCCCCCTGGAAACCTACATGGATCGCATGGATCCGGCCCACAAGCTGGCCCAGATCACCGTGAAGCTGCGGCACCCCGAGGACATGGGCGAGGTCTCCGCCATGCTGCTGGGCCGCGTGCGGCAGGCCCACCATGGCATCGAGGACGCCGAGGTGGTGGACCTGGACGCCGAGGCCGCCAAGGGCTACCAGAACTTCCTGGAGCAGATGCGGGGCTGGAAGATCGTGCTGCTGAGCCTGGCGGGCACGGTGCTCCTGGTGGGCGGCGTGGGCGTGCTCTCAGTGATGCTCATCAGCTTCAGCGACCGGCGCTTCGAGATCGGCCTCAGGAAGGCCCTGGGCGCCTCGGACCAGGAGATCTTCATCCAGTTCCTGCTGGAGGCCGTGGTGCTGGCCGCCATCGGCGCCCTGCTCGGCACGGTGTCGGGCGCCCTGCTCTGCCAGGCCCTCTCCGCCAGCTTCCCCTACGGCCTGGTGGTGAATCCCATCGGCCTGATCACCGCCTGGATCGTGGCCCTCACCCTGGCCGTGGTCTTCGGCCTCTACCCCGCCTTCCGCGCCATGCGCCTGAGCCCCATGGAGGCCATGCGGTAACCTGCTTGGATGGCCGATCCCCTCCAAGTCACCGCCTCCGTCCGCATACCGGGCGACGCCATCCGCTTCAAGGCGGTGCGGGCCGGCGGCGCGGGCGGCCAGAACGTGAACAAGGTGTCTTCCAAGGTGGAGCTGCGCATCGACCTGGCGGCCATCGAAGGCCTGCCCGAGGACGCGCTGCTCCGCCTGCGCGTGGCCCAGCGCAACCGCCTGGATGCCGAAGGCCTCTGGATCGTCATCAGCGACAAGACCCGGGATCAGCTCAAGAACCTCGCGGATGCCCGCGAGAAGGTGGCGGAGGCCATCCGCACGGCCCTGGTGCGGCCCATCCCCCGGCGCGCCACCAGGCCCACCAAGGGCTCAAAGGAACGGCGGCTGGATACGAAGAAGCGCACCTCTCAGACCAAGCAGCAGCGCCGGGGGGGCTTCGAGTAACCTGGAGGCCCCATTCCGGAGCCGCCGTGTCCAAGCCCCAGACCTTCGCCAACCACCGGCGCCTCGAACCCATCCAGCACTTCGTCGTGACCCCGGTCCTGCTGATCACCTGGATCGCCACCATCTGGCATGCCTGGAAGTACCCGAGCCTGCACAGCACCTGGGTGGCGGTAGCCGCGTTCATCCTGCTGCTGGCCGCCCTGCAGACCCGAATGTATGCCCTGAAGGTGCAGGACCGGCTCATCCGCCTGGAGGAGACCCTGCGGATGCAGCGCCTCCTGCCCACGGAGCTGACGGAACGCATTGCCGAGCTGTCCCCCAAGCAGCTCGTCGGCCTGCGCTTCGCCGCGGATGCCGAGCTGGCGGACCGGGTCCGCGAAGCCCTGGATGAGCACCTCGACGGCGAGGCCATCAAGAAGCGCATCCAGACCTGGCGGCCGGACACGTTCAGGGTCTGAAGACCTCCAAGAAATGATCAACCGAACCACCATGAAGGCAGGAAGCCCACGAAGCCGGACGAGGCATCATCTCTTCGTGGTCTTCGTGGTGAATCGGCTTCGGGGTTCGATCAGTCCCGCACGAAGTGGCAGGTATACCCACCCGGGTTCTTGACCAGGTAGTCCTGGTGGTAATCCTCGGCCTTCCACCAGGGCCCCGCCGGCGTGATCTCGGTGACGATGGGCCGCTTCCACTTACCGCTGGCATCGACTTCGGCCTTCACCCGCGCAGCGGTCTGCCGCTGGGCATCGGAATGATAGAAGATCGCGCTGCGGTAGGACGAGCCCAGGTCGTTGCCCTGGCGGTTCAGCGTGGTGGGGTCATGCATTCGGAAGAAGAAGCGCAGCAGGGCTTCGTAGGTGGTCTTGGAGGGATCAAAGCGGATCAGCACGGCCTCGGCGTGGCCTTCGTGGTTCTGGTAGGTGGCATTCGCCACGCTGCCGCCCGTGTAGCCCACCTCGGTCTTGAGCACGCCGGGCTGCTTGCGGATGAGGTCCTCCATGCCCCAGAAGCAGCCGCCGGCGAGGGTGGCGACCTGCTCTGTCGGCGCTGACGGGGCCTTGCCGAACAGGGGCAGGAAGGCCCCCAGGCCCTCCTTCTCCAGGTCCTCCACCGGCACGAAGCGCAGGGCGGCGCTGTTGATGCAGTAGCGCAGGCCGCCCTTGTCCCGGGGGCCATCGTCGAAGACGTGCCCCAGGTGGGAATCCGCATCCTTCGAGCGAACCTCGGTCCTCACCATGCCGAGGCTGCCGTCGCGCTTCTCCACCACATCCCCGGCTGCGATGGGCTTCGTGAAGCTGGGCCACCCGCACCCGGAGTCGAACTTGTCCTTGGAGGTAAAAAGCGGTTTGCCGCTCACGACATCCACATAGACGCCGTCCCGATGCTCGTTCCAGTACTCGTTGCGGAAGGGCGGCTCGGTGCCGGCCTCCTGGGTCACGTGGTACTGCATGGGGGTGAGCTTCTGCTTCAGTTCGGTGGAGCTGGGCTTCTTCGGGTCGGTCACCTGGTCCTCGTGGGGGGTCGGGGCGCCCGCGCGCCCGTGGGGGGTGGAGAGGGCGAACCCGAAACCCGCCAGGGCCACGGTGAGCGCGATGCCGCCCCAGAACATGCGTGTGCGCAAGGCTCGCCTCCTTTGTATCCCTTGGATGCATCAATGGGGAGGAATGGTACACCGAACATGGGAACAGCCCCGCCAGCGCATCCCTTGACCCGTGGAAGCGCGACTCGCCATCCCCCGCGGACCCAGGCCACTCCGTCGGGGGGGTCAGGCGGTCAGGAAGGGCTTGTATTCCATGTCCTCGCGCAGAATATGGCTCGTGAGCCAGTCCGCCAGGAACCTGACCACGGCCTTGGGGCTGACGTGGCCGCCGACCATCATGCTTCTGCGCATCACCCGGACCTGGTCGAGCAGTTCCTCGTGCATCTTCCCGTGCTCAACCACCCGCGGGAATCCGGTGTCCAGGATCAGCCCCATCTCGAAGCGGAAGTGGGCCTCACTGAGCCTGATGAGGTCGTCCACGATGTGCGGGAGCTCTTCGGGCATCCCCATCTGGATCACGTCGTCGAAATGATTGACGAGTTCGAAGAGCCTCCTGTGCTGCTGATCGAGCTCTGCGTGGCCCACGCTGAAGCGCTCGTGCCAGGACAGGAAGGCCATGCGGGATTCTCCTTGACTCAACCGATATCCAGGATGGGAGCACCGCTCTGGCTGGTCGATCAACCGCAGACTAGCATCCGGCTCATTCCCACAGGATCACTGCGCTGCCGGGAGGGGGCAAATATTGGAATCGACTACAGCGCAGTCGCCGTGCGCGTCCGCATCCTAAGATTGGGAAGCCAATTCAAAACCGAGGAGGTCTGCATGACCCTTGCCGTGTGGAGTGACCGGTACGAGACCGGGATCAGGGAGATCGACGCGCAGCACCAGCGCCTGTTCCAGGCCATCAACCGCATGGAGGCGGCCTACCGGGCGGGCACGGAAGAGCGCGAAGCGCAGGAGAGCCTGGCATTCCTCGCAAGGTACACACTGGAGCACTTCGAGACGGAGGAAGCGCTCATGCGGGCGATCGGCTACCCGATGCTCGAGTTCCACCAGAATGAGCACGCGGAGCTGATGGCCCAGATCCTCGCCATGAAAGCCAAACTCGACGGGGGTTTCCTGGTCCCCCTGGATGGGGCCGACTTCGCGGCGCACATGGCCAACTTCGCCGCCGACTGGCTTGCGCACCACATCGACGAGGCGGACATGGGCTATGTCCAGTTCGCCAGGGAGCGCCCGTCAGGACAACCTTGAAGGGCCCCGGTCCGGGTGCTTCCGAAGCCTGGTGCTCACCCAGGCGGGGAATGGGGTAAACCCTGTAATTTCAGGTTGAGGACTGGCGGGGCATGTATCCGCCACCTAGAATGGGTCACCCATCCCATCACCTGGAGCATGCCATGTCGATCGCCGACTGGAACGAATCGTTCGAGACCGGAATCGAGGAGATCGATGCCCAGCATAAGCACCTGTTCGAGGTCATCAACCGCCTGGCGGCGTGCTTCAAGGCCGGCCGTGCCGAAACCGGGGCCCGTGAAAGCCTGGACTTCCTGAATGAGTACACGAAGGAACACTTCTACGCGGAAGAGGAGTTCATGCGGGTGCTCGGCTACCCGAAGCTCGAAGCCCACCAGATTGAGCACACCGAGCTGCTGACCAAGGTCCAGAACCTCATCGTGAAGATGGACGAGGGTTTCCTGATCACCGCGGATGTGGCCACGTTCGTGGCGGACTGGCTGGCGCACCACATCAATGAAGTCGACATGGGTTATGTCCAGTTCATCCAGGAGAGGACGGCCCACCTGCCCTGATGGGCCCAGCAATCCTTCACACCTGGCCCTTCAGCGCGAGGAGTTTCTGGCTGAGCTCATCCAGCGAGTACGGCTTGGAGATGGAGGCTGCCCAGGGATCCGCCTGCAGCAGCTCGCTGGTCGCGGCATCGAGGTGGCCCGTGGCAAGCAGGATGGGAAGACGCGGCCAACCCTGGCGCAGGTGGCCGTGGGTCTCCATGCCGTTCATGCCCGGCATGTTCAGGTCCAGGATGATGAGGTCGACCTGCTCGCCGCCGTGCAGCAAGGCCAGCGCCTCGGCACCACCCTCGGCGGTGACGACCTCGTGCCCGAGGGCTTCGATCATGCTGGGCACAGCGGCCCGGATGAGGTCATCGTCATCGACCAGCAGGACCCGCATGGAGCCTCCGGCCAGGGCCCCTTTTTGCACAGGCGCTGCCAGTCTGGAACGCCCGGCCACCACTGGGAGGCATAAGCGGACGGTGGTCCCCCGTCCTTCCACGCTGTCCAGGCTCAGGGTGCCGCGGTGGGTCTTTGCCGTGGCATAGGCCATGGACAGGCCCAGCCCCGTGCCCTTGCCAATGCCCTTGGTGGTGAAGAAGGGATCCATGGCCCGGGCGAGAACCTCAGGGGGCATCCCCGTTCCGGTGTCTTCCACGGCCAGCTCGACGCGGGCATCTGGCAGGTTGCGTGTCCGGATCGTCAGGGTTCCACCCGTGGGCATGGCGTCCATGGCATTGACGCAGAAGTTCATGAGGGTGCTGGCCAGGGCCCCCCGCTCGCCGGACACCAGGCCCAGGGGTTCTTCGAGGTCCATCTCCAATGCGAATTTCTGCAAGGTGGTGCGCCTGAGGAGCTCGACCTCATCCCGCACCAGGGCATTGAGGTCCAGGACTTCCGGCTCCTGCAGGTCCTTCCTGGCGAATTTGGTCAGGCCACCGACCAGGGATTTCCCCCGAATGGAAGCCTTGTCGATGACCTGGAGGGAGGCCGTCAGCGCTGGATCCCCCGCGTGCTTGAGCTTGAGCGTCTCGATGACCGCCTGGATGGCCCCCAGGATGTTGTTCATGTCGTGGGCCACGCCGCCGGCCAGGCTGCCCAGGCTGTCGAGCTTCTGGGACTGCTGGAGCTCCGCATTGAGCTTCTGCTGAAGGTCCTCCGCCTGCTTGCGCAGGCTGATGTCGCGGATGATGACCCCGGCCTTCGGGCACCCCTGTTTGTCCTTGAAGAGGACCGAGGAGATCTCGCAGGGGAAGGGGGTCCCATCCCGGCGGAGGAAGTTCAGCTCTCCAACCCACTTCCCAGTCCTGGCCCGCTCATCCATGGCCGCCGGAAGACGGGGATCGTTGGCATCGATGATCCCATTCCGGCCGACCGCCTTGATCTCCTCCACGGTGCGGCCGAACATCTGGCACGCGGCCGGGTTGGCATCGAGGATGGGGCCCTCGGGATCCGTGAAGATGATGGCGTCCAGGCTCCGTTCGAAGAGCAGGCGGTACTCCAGCTCGCTCACCTGCAGCTGCGCCTCCATGCGCTTGAGGTCCGAGATGTCCCGGGCTATGGACAGCTGCATCAGCTCCCCGTCCCAGGTGATGGAGCGGGACGAGACCAGGCATGAGACCTCCTCGCCATCCGCCCGCCGGAAGGTGGCCTCCAGGTTGTCGACCTTGCCATGGCGGCGGAGGGCTTCGGCCCAGCGCTCCCGGTCCTGAGGGTCGACCCAGATGCCCAGATCCACGGAGCTCCTGCCGATCACCTCGACCTGCGCCCGGCCGAGCAATCGGAGGAGCCCCTCGTTCACCAGGAGGTAGGTCCCATCGGAGAGCCGGGAGATGGCGATGGCATCGGGACTCGCGTGGAAGGCCAAGGCGAACCGCTCCTCGGAGAGCTTCAACGCCTCCTGGGTGGCCTTCCGTTCCGTGATGTCCGTGATGATCCCGTGCCAGAGGGTACCGCCATCCGGCAGGCGCTCGGGGCGGGCGTCGCAGGCACGCCAGCGCAGGCCCTGCGCGGGCAGCACGACCCTGAATTCCCAGTGAAACAGGTCCAAGGTGCGGGCGGAGTGGTAGATCGCCTGCGCCGTGTCTGCCAGATCCTCCGGGTGGATGCGGCCGAAGACCGGGGTCGCATCCTCGCGCACCTCTTCGGGCGTGACCTCATAGATCTCTGCGATCCCCGCGCTGGCATAAGGGAAGCAGGAGCGTCCGTCCGGATAGAGCCGGTACTGGTAGACCACGCCGGGAACCATGGCGGTGACCTGCTTCAGGAGCGCTTCGGTTCGTCTCAGCGCCGAGACATCGCGGGAGACGCCGAGGACGGACAGCACCTGGCCCTCGTCGTCGAGTTCGGGGGCCAGGAGCAGGTTCAAGCTGACTGGACCCTCTACGCCAGTCCATTCGAAGTCGAGCTGAGTCGGTTTCCCGGTCTGGAAGACCTGCTCGATCCCCTGCTCCCACAGCAGGCAGAGGTCCTCCGGGAAGCCGGCTTCGTGGTGCGTTTTGCCGATCAGCTCCCCTGCAGCCAGGCCCGAGACCTTCAGTCCGGCAGGATTCATGTAGGTATGCCGGTGCTGCCGGTCGTACCGCATGATGTAGTCCGCGCTGTTTTCCGCCAGGGAACGGAAGGCCGCCTCGCTGGTGGCCAGGGCATGGGCGCTGCGCTCGCGCCCCCGCCAGAGGCGCCACAGGACGAGCCCCCCGCCCCAGAGGACGAGGAGGGAGAATCCCAGCCAGCCCAGGGTTTTCCAGCGTTCCTGCCGCCACTGGGCCAGGTAGTCATCCTCGGCGAGCCCCGCTACCACGATCATGGGGGCATCTTGGATTCGGCGGAAGGTCAGAGTCCGCCTGGTCCTGTCAAAGGGTGCCACCGCCACATAGGTCTGCTGAGACACCCCCGATTGGAGGATCGATTGGAGTTCCGTGGAGATGTCCAGGCTCCCCACGGCCAGCCGCTGCCCTTTCACCTGCTCGGGATGGCGGACCATGAAGCCGCCATCCCGGTCTCTCAAGGTCAGGGTGCCGCCAGAGCCCAGATCGAAGCCGGCGATGGCCTGATGCAGGTGCTCCAGGAACACCGGGGCGACCACCACGCCCGCAAACTGGCCATTCGGTCGGTTGTAGCGCCGGCCCGCGATGACCACCCACTTGCCCGTGAAGATTCCCATGACGGGTTTGGTGATGAACAGTCGGGGCTCGGCCTGGTCCCTGAGGGGGATCCAGAAGGGGCGGTCTCGGAAATGGGCCGATGGATCCCGGCTCGGATTGTTGATGATCACCCGGCCTTCGGCATCGGTGACCCGGATGGCCACGGCTTCGGGCAGCAGCTTCTCCTGGCTTCCGATCAGGTGCTGCAGGTCCGGCCGGTTCAAGGTGCCCCTGGCCAGCTCCCGCTCCAGCTCCGCCTCCACCGTCTGCAGCGCATGGTCGATGCGCCGGACGGTTCCGGAAATGCCCAGGTCCATGGCCTCCGCGAGGTTGCGGGTCTGCTGTTCGGCGAGCTGCACGGCGTGGGCCCGGCTTGCCTGGATGCTCCGGCCCCCAAGGAAGGCCAGGGCCAAACTCAATCCGAGTACTGCCGCGAAGAGCAGGAGCGCGAAGGGGAATGTGCGTCGGATACTCATGCGGGGACTCGGAAGGACCAAGGATTCTGTCACGACCCCGGGTCTCGATCCGTGACCGGAAGCACTCGCCCCCCACCGTTCGGGGAACGGATGCAGGGTTCGGTTTTCCATCGGTATTGGGAGATGTGGCTTGATTTTGACCCGACGAGGCCGCGCACTCGTGCCCCACCCTATTGGCCATCCGATCCGTGCTCGCGGGCACCATGCTGCCCGGCAGGGCCCACGGACCGTCTGATGGCCCATGGTCGAGAGCTGGTGCGGCCTTGCACCTTCATCCTGGATGCCAGGAGCGTGCGGAGGCCCTCGGCCTGGGATCGAACGCACCCAGCTTCTGCGTGGCCTCGTGGCACGGCTCGGATGGTCCCACTCGACCCAAGGCCCTTGCGACGCATGCGTCGCGAGGGCAGGTTCGAACGGGCAGGCGGTCGACCCACCCATCGGCGCCTTGGAACTGCGCCCGGCTTCGCCGGTCGCCGGTCCCGCCTCGCAGGTTCAAATCCCGAAGGGATTCACTCCAGTGAAAAGGCCCCCGCACGCGGGGGCCTTTTCACTGGAGCCAACTACAGGATTCGAACCTGCGACCTGCTGATTACGAATCAGCTGCTCTACCAGCTGAGCTAAGTTGGCGCTGGCCTCTCAGTTTGCCCTGGGAGGCCCTTGGAATCAACTAGAGGCCGAAGCCGGCGGGCAGCTTCATGCCGAGGTTCTTGACCAGGAAGGCCCACTGGTCGGCGCGCTCGGCGATCTGCTTGGCGGTGGGCTTGCCGGCGCCGTGGCCCGCGTTGGTCTCGATGCGGGTGAGCACGGGGGCGGGGCCGGCCTGGGCGGCCTGCAGGGCGGCGATGAACTTGTGGCTGTGGGCGGGCACCACGCGGTCGTCGTGATCGCCAGTGGTCACCAGGGTCGCCGGATACTTCACGCCGGGCTTCAGGTTGTGCAGCGGGGAGTACTTGATGAGGTTCGCGAAGCCCTCGGGGGTGTCGCTGGACATGTAGTCGCTCTTCCACATCCAGCCGATGGTGAAGGTGTGGTAGCGGAGCATGTCCATCACCCCCACGGCGGGGAGGCAGGCGCCGAAGAGGTCGGGCCGCTGGGTCATGCAGGCGCCCACGAGCAGGCCGCCATTGGAGCCACCGTGGATGGCGAGCTTGGGGGTGCTGGTGTACTTCTCTCTTGATGAGCCACTCACCCGCGGCGATGAAGTCGTCGAAGACGTTCTGCTTGGTCTCCCGCTTGCCCGCCTCCCACCAGGTCTTCCCGTATTCGCTGCCACCCCGCAGGCAGGCGACGGCGTAGACGCCCCCCATCTCCATCCAGACCTGGGCCACGGGCGAGTAGCCGGGGGACATGGCGATGTTGAAGCCGCCGTAGGCGTAGAGCAGCGTGGGGTTGGTGCCATCCAGCTTCAGGCCCTTGCGGTAGGCGAGGAACATGGGCACCTTCGTGCCGTCCTTGCTGGGGTAGAAGACTTCCTTGACCTCGAACTCGGCGGGCTTGATGTCCACCTTGGGCTGGCGGAACACGGTGCTGGTGCCGGTCTTCAGGTCATAGCGGTAGAGGGTGGGCGGCTGGTTGTAGGAGGTGAAGGTATAGAAGGTCTCCGTGTCCTGGCGTCGGCCGTTGAAGCCGCTCAGGTTGCCCAGACCCTCGACCTTGATGTCCTTGAGGAAGCGGCCCTTCAGGTCGTAGAGCTTCACGAGGTTGAGGGCATCGGTCTTCCAGGTGACGACGAAGGTGTTGCCGAAGAGATCGGCGGCCGAGAGGACGTCGCGCCCCTTCCCTTCCGGGATGAGGTCCTTCCAGGCGGAGGGCTTCGGGTCCTTGAGGTCCACGGCCACGATGCGGTGGCGCGGGGCGCCGGCATCGGTGTGGACGTAGAAGGTGTCGCCGTCGTTGCCGAGGATGGCGTAGGAGCCATCGTACTGGTCGAACAGCGGAACCACGGGGCTGCCGGCCTTCCTGAGGTCCTTCAGGTAGACCCGGTTCTTCCGCTCGGTGCCCTGGCGCTGGGAGATGACCAGCCAATGGCCATCATCGGTCACACCGGCGCCGAAGCCCCAGTCCGGCTGGTCGGGCCGCTCGTAGACCACCGCATCCTTCTCCACGGGATCGCCCAGCTTGTGGAAGAACAGCTTCTGGTTCTTGTACACCGCGGTGAGGGCCTTGCCCGCCTCCACCTTGGGATAGTCGGTGTAGTAGAAGCCGCTGCCATCCTTCGCCCAGGCGTTCACGCCCAGGCGACCGGCCGGGAAGGCGTCGGGCAGGTCCATGCCGGTGGCCACGTTGCGGACCTTCCAAGTGCTCACATCAGACCCTCCCTTGGACAGGCTGTAGGCCACGAAGGCGCCGTCCTCGCTGAACCGCATGCCTCCAAGGGACACCGTGCCGTCCTTGCTGAGGGCATTGGGATCGAAGAATACCCGGCCCTTTTCGTCCAGGCGTTCCGTGAGGTAGATGACGGCCTGGTTCTGGAGCCCCGAGTTGTAGGAATAGGTGTAGTACTTTCCGTGCTTGCTGGGTGCGCCGTATTTCTCGTAGTTCCAGAGGCGGGTCATCCGGGCCTCGATGGCACTCCGCTCGGGGATCTGCCCCAGGTAGGCCTGGGTCACCTTGTTCTGGGCCTCCACCCAGGCGGCGGTCTCGGCGGAGCGGTCATCCTCCAGCCAGCGGTAGGGGTCGGCCACCTTGGTGCCGTGGTAGTCATCCACCACTTCGGCCTTGCGGGTGACGGGATAGACAAGGGGCGACTGGGCCACCAGGGCCGAGGCGGCCAGGGCCAGCAGGCAGGTTCGGAACAGCGGCATGAGGGGCCTCCTGAAGGGCATGGGGGGTGCCCTTCAGGATACCTCGTAACACAAGGCTGGACCAGCCCTCAGGGCTTCATGCCGAGGTTCTTCACCAGGAAGGCGAAAACATCGGCCCGCTCGGCAATGGCCTTGGCCGTGGGCTTGCCCGCCCCGTGGCCCGCGCTCACCTCGATGCGGGTGAGGATGGGGGCCGCACCAGCCTGGGCGGCCTGCAGCGTGGCCGTGAACTTGTGGCTGTGGGCGGGCACCACGCGGTCGTCGTGATCGCCGGTGGTGACCAGGGTGGGGGGATACTTCACGCCGGGCTTGATGGTGTGGAGGGGCGAGTACTTCATGAGGGTGTCGAAGCCCTCCTTCGTCTCACTGCTGCCGTAGTCGCTCTTCCAGCCCCAGCCCAGGGTGAACTTGTGGAAGCGCAGCATGTCCATGACGCCCACCTCGGGCACCGCGGCGCCGAAGAGGTCGGGCCGCTGGGTGAGGCAGGCGCCCACCAGCAGGCCGCCATTGCTGCCGCCGTTGATGGCGAGTTTGGGGGTGGAGGTCACCTTGTGGGCGATGAGCCACTCGGCGGCGGCGATGAAGTCGTCGAAGACATTCTGCTTCTTGCCCTTCCGGCCGGCGTCGTACCAATCGAGGCCGTACTCGCCGCCACCCCTGAGGTTGGCCATGGCGTAGACGCCGCCCATCTCGAGCCAGACCATGCGCGATACCGAGAAGCCCGGGGTGAGCGGGACGTTGAAGCCGCCGTAGCCGTAGAGCAGGGTCGGGTTCTGGCCATCGAGCTTGAGACCCTTTTTGTGCACCAGGAACATGGGAACCTTCGTCCCGTCCTTGCTGGGGTAGAAGACCTGCTTCACTTCGTAGTCGGCGGGCTTGAAGGCCACTTTCGGGGTGCGGAAGACGCTGCTCTTGCCGGTCTTCAGGTCCAGGCGGTAGATGGTGCCAGGATAGGTGAAGCTGCCGAAGGTGTAGAAGGTCTCCGTGTCCTCGCGGCGACCGCCGAAGCCACCGGCCGTGCCCAGGGCCGGCAGGGCGAGGGCACCGGTCTTTTTGCCCTTAAGATCGTAGAACTCGATGGCGGAGTGGGCGTCCCGCATCCAGGTCGCCACGAAGCGCCCACCCACCAGCGACACCGACTCCAGCACGTCCTTGCCCTTGGCCTGGGGGATGATCTCCGTCCACTGGGCCGGGTCGGTCTGGCCCCTCCGGATGGCCACCAGGCGGTTGCGGGGGGCCCCGTGGTTGGTGCTGACGAAGAAGCGGTCCCCCTCGTTGTCCACGATGCCGTAGGTGGCGTCCATCTTGTCGAGGAAGGGTTCCACGGGGCTGCCCGGCTTGGCCAGGTCCTGGAGGAACAGGCTGCTCTCGGGGTTGGTGCCCTTGCCCGCGGAGATCACCAGCCAGCGGCCATCGTCCGTGACCGAGCCGCCCAGGTACCACTCGGGCTGGTCGGGACGCTGGTAGACGAGCCGATCCTCGCTCTGCGGCGTGCCCAGCTTGTGGAAGCAGAGCATGTGGTTGTTGTTCACGCCCGTGAGCGCCCCGCCCTCCTTGGGGGCCTCGTAACGGCTGTAATAGAAGCCGCTGCCGTCCTTGCGCCAGGAGGCGCCGCTGGCCTTGGACCACTGGATCTCATCAGCCAGATCCTGGCCCGTGGCCACATCGCGCACCTTCCAGGTCTGCCAGTCAGAACCGGCCACCGACACCGAGTAGGCCATGAGGCGGCCGTCTTCGGTGAGGCTGATGCCACTGAGCGCCACGGTGCCATCCTTGCTCAGGGTGTTGGGATCGAGCAGCACCCGGCCCTTGGCCTTGGGATCCTCCGTGACGTACAGGACGGCCTGGTTCTGCAGCCCGGTGTTGTAGGAGTAGAAGTAGCGCTTGCCGCGCTTGAAGGGGGCGCTGTACTTCTCGAAGTCCCAGAGCTTCGTGATGCGCGCCTGGATCTTCACCCGCTGGGGGATCTGCTCCAGGTAGCCGAAGGTGACCTTGTTCTGGGCCTCCACCCAGGCCTTGGTCTCGGGGCTGTTGTCATCCTCCAGCCAGCGGTAGGGATCGGCCACCTTGGTGCCGAAGAAGTCGTCCACCACGTCCGCCTTGCGTGTCGGCGGGTAGGCCAGGGGGGCCTGGGCGGAAAGGGCAGTGGTCAGGGCGAGGGCCATGGCAAGGATCCTCATGCGGGGTGCCTCCAAACGGAGGGTCAGTTTCCCACCATTCCGTGGCCGAATCCCAGCCGTGCAAGGGGGCCTGCTTGGTGGTAGGGTGCGTGCAGCCCTGGAGGTTTCTATTGGTCCCGCCATCCGGCAAGAAGGTCTTCGTCCTCGACACGAACGTCCTCCTGCACGATCCAAACTCCATCCTCCATTTTCAGGAACACG
Organism: Candidatus Geothrix odensensis; assembly: GCA_016714685.1. Classification (GTDB taxonomy): domain Bacteria; phylum Acidobacteriota; class Holophagae; order Holophagales; family Holophagaceae; genus Geothrix; species Geothrix odensensis. The sequence goes on along the minus strand of JADKCH010000001.1, from coordinate 185,607 downwards.
ACGTGGTGCTGCCCATCGTGGTGATCGAGGAGGTGGATCACTTCAAGAAGGACCAGACCGAGATCGGGCGCAACGCCCGCAGCGTCTCGCGCCTGCTGGACCGGCTGCGGGCCACGGGCAGCCTCAGCCGGGGCGTGCCCCTGGATGGCGGCGGCACCCTCAAGGTCGATGTGGCGGCGCACAACCTGGACATCGGCATCCTCTCTGCCGACAAGCACAAGGCCGACAACCAGATCCTGGCCTGCGCCCGGGAGCTGCTGCACACCTGCAAGGACCGGGTTGTCCTCGTCACCAAGGACACGAACTTGCGCATCAAGGCCGACGCCATTGGCGTGCAGGCCGAGGACTACACCACGGACCGGGTGGAGATGGACGAGCTCTACACCGGCCACAAGACCTGGGAGGTGGATCCCGCCAAGGTGGACCAGCTCTACGACGGCGGCCTCGCTCCGGATGCTGACCTGAACCTCAACCCCAACCAGTTCCTCACCCTGGTGGATCAGACCAACCCCAGCCATACCGCCCTGGCGCGGCACATGGCCGGCGAGGGGCTTCTGCGGCCCCTGCGGCGCATGGAGGCCTGGCCCTGGGGCATCAAGCCCCGCAACCGCGAGCAGCAGTTCGCCATGGAGCTGCTGCTGGATCCGGCGGTGCAAGTGGTCACCCTGTTGGGCAAGGCGGGCACGGGCAAGACCCTGCTGGCCATAGCCGCGGGCCTGCAGCAGGTGGTGGACGACGAGTCCTACGACAAGATCCTGGTGAGCCGACCGGTCATGCCCATGGGCCGTGACCTGGGATACCTGCCCGGCGACATCGGCGAGAAGCTGCGGCCCTACATGCAGCCCATCTACGACAACCTCGAGTTCATCGTGGGTGCCAACACCGAGGCCCGACGCCGCACCACCATGACCGCCGGCCAGTTGGAGGAGGCGGGGTATCTCAGCGTGGAACCGCTCACCTACATCCGCGGCCGCAGCATCCCCAAGCAGTACCTGGTGGTGGATGAGGCCCAGAACCTGACCCCGCACGAGGTGAAGACGATCCTCACCCGGGCCGGTGAAGGCACGAAGGTGATCTTCACGGGCGATCCCCACCAGATCGACAACCCGTACGTGGACGCCAGCACCAACGGGCTCAGCTTCCTGGCCGAGCACTTCAAGCACCTCGACATCTCCGGCCACGTCACCCTGCAAAAGGGTGAGCGCAGCAAGCTGGCGGAGCTGGCAAGCAACCTCCTGTAGGAGCCTGCGATGGCGGACGGAACCTGGGACAACGGCGGCCATGGCGTTCCGGCCAAGGCGGGCATGCCCCTCTGGGGCAAGATCGCGCTGGGATGCGGCATCGCCTTCCTGGTGGTGCTGGTGACCTGCGTGGGCGCTGGCGCTTTCTTCGTCAACAAGATCAAGAAGGATCCTGAGGGCTTCAAGCAGAGGGCCATGAGCGCGGTGGCCGACAGGCTCCGTCCCGATTGGGAGGACTTTCGTTTCGTGATAGAGCAGCTCCGGACGCCTGAAGGCTGCCAGGCCTTGTATCGCGCCAATCCAGAACTCGCGAAGACCTGGCCCACCGAGCCCGCCTTCCTGGACGCCTCATCCCGATGGCACAAGGAGATCCTCCCGGCTCCCGCCGAGCTGACCTTCGACGTCATGGAGCATGGCGGTCTGCAGATCAACCACACCTTTGGCAGCCAGGTCACGGTGGGCTGGAGCCCCAAGGGTGGGCGGGCCGTGTATGTCACCTTCGAGAAGGCCCGGAAGGCGGGTGACACCGGGCCCAGGCGCGTCGTCGGGCTGGATGTCCGCTAGCCCTTCCGCATTGAGCCTGCAGGCTTTTTCCGCCAAGATGCAGTCATGACCGCAGCTTCCGGATCCATATCTGATGCCCTCGCCCTGCTCACGAAGGGCACCGTCACCTGTCACAAGGTCGAGCAGCTGGAGGCGAAGCTCAAGGAAGGCCGCCCCCTGCGCATCAAGGCAGGCTTCGATCCCACGGCCCCGGACCTGCACCTGGGCCATGGCGTGCTCATCCGCAAGATGGCCCAGTTCCAGAAGCTGGGCCACGAAGTCACCTTCCTGATCGGGGATTTCACAGGCCTCATCGGCGATCCCACGGGCAAGAAGGCCACGCGGCCCCCACTCACCCGGGAGGAAGTGCTGGCCAACGCGGAAACCTACAAGGCCCAGGTCTTCAAGATTCTCGATCCGGAAAAAACGAAGGTTCGCTTCAACAGCGAGTGGCTGGGCAGCATGGTGGGCGAGGGCTGGATCCGCCTGGCGTCGCGCTTCACCGTGGCCCAGATGCTCGAGCGCAACGACTTCGCCAAGCGCATGGAGGCCCGTGAGCCCATCGCGCTCCACGAGCTGCTCTACCCGCTCACCCAGGCCTATGATTCCGTGGCGCTGGAAGCGGACGTGGAACTGGGCGGCAATGACCAGCTCTTCAACCTCATGCAGGGCCGCATTCTCCAGGAGGCCTCGGGCCAGAAGCCCCAGGTGGTGCTCACCGTGCCGCTGCTGCTGGGCCTGGATGGCGTGGAGAAGATGTCCAAGTCCCTGGGCAACTACATCGGCTTCATGGAAGATCCAGACACGCAGTTCGGCAAGGCCATGAGCATCAGCGACACCCTCATGTGGAACTGGTACCTCCTGCTGACCGACAAGCTCCCCCCGGAGATCGAAGCCCTCAAGCAGGGCCATCCCATGGACGCCAAGAAGGGCCTGGCCCGCCAGATCGTGGCGGACTTCCACGGCTCGGCCGCCGGCCTTGAGGCCGAGGAACGCTGGGTCCGGCGCTTTTCGGAACGCAGCCAGGAGCAGGCCCCGGACATCGCCATGGCGGCCACCGAGGCCGAGGTCCAGCTGTCCCGCCTCCTGGTGGATCGGGGCCTGGCGGCCAGCCGCAAGGAGGCCGAGCGCCTGATCAGCCAGGGCGCGGTGAGCCTGGATGGCCAGAAGGCCGCCGACCCGGCCCTCCGCCTGCGTCTGCAAGCCGGGACTTCCCTCCTGGTGAAGGTGGGCAAACTCAAGCTTGAGCGATGGGTGATCACATGAGCCTTCCGGCCCTCAAAGATCTGTTCGCCAGGCACCGGGAACGTGTGACTGGCCTCTGGAAGCTGGGGCAGGAGCCCTACCGGACGGTCTTCCTGGAGGCGGGGGACATCGTCTTCGCCACCAGCACCCACCCGCTGGACCGCCTGACCCACCTGCTGGTGGAACGCGGCAAGATCACCCAGGCCCAGCTCGACTACGCCATGGCCAACCTCAACCCGGCCATGTCCATCGGCAAGAACCTCATCGAGATGGGTTTCATCACCCAGCGGGATCTGCTCGATGTGGCCCGGGCCCAGGTGGAGCGGGTGGTGTGGGCCAGTCTCGCCGCCACGGACCAGGTGCCGGGCTTCGAGGCCAAGGACCTGGATGCCACCACCGTCCGCCTGCCCTTCGATACCGCCGCCATGCTGCTGGCCGGTGTCCTGAAGCTGCCCGATCGGGAGCGGGTGCTCGAAGAACTGGGCCCCCTGAACCAGGTGGTGGTGCTGGAAGGCCGACGCCACCAGGAACTCACCCTGCCCCCGGATCTGGTCAAGCTGCCCGGCCTGCTGGATGGCAGCCGCACCCTGATGGAGCTGAGCCGGGAGGCTGGCGTCGAGCCCTTCCGCCTGGGGGCGTTCATGCTCTTCCTCCGGGAGATGGGCTGGGCCCGGCTCCATGAGCTCCCGCCGCTCGACCGCCGCGCCCTGGAGTTGGCCCTGGATCCAGCGGAGGCCGCCATCACGCCGCCCCTGCCCGAGTCCTTGCCTACCCCGCCCTCCCTGTTCGCCGAAATCCATGCCAGCCAGCGGCCGACCACCAACCTCGAACACCTCTCCGAGGCCCTGGACCAGCTCGGGCCCGAAGATGAACTAGAGGACCCCTTTCCGGCCGAACTGCCACCCCCTGAACCGGAGCCCGCCTTGCCCATCCATCATGAAGCCGAAGGCAGCACGGAACGCCCCGAGCCCACGCCGACCCTCCCTTCCGAGGCTCCAACACCATCCCGGCGCCCCCTGGTGCTGGTGGCCGTCCTTGTGCTGACCGGGCTCGCCTGGTTTGGCATCCGCATGCTTCGGCGCCCCGCGGCCCTGGGTTCCACCCCGCCGAAGGTGGCCGAGCCGGCCACTGCCGCCACACCCGGGACCACAGCGGCCAAACCGGCCGAGCCCCTACCGCCTGTTCCCGAGTCCCCCAAGCCGGCCCCCGAGCTGGCAGCCGAAAAGGTGCCCGAACCCGAGCCAACCAAGCCACCTGCCACCCCGCCTCCTCCGACGCAGGGGGCCGACGTGGCCACCTCCAAGGCCGACCGGCTCCAGGCCATCCTCCAGGGCGACTGGAAACGGGCCATGCTCCAGGGGACCGCCCAGAGGAAGACGCTGCAAGGGAAGTGGACCCTCCGGCTGGAGATCGCCTGCCAGGGCAGCACCGTCCAGCACGCCGCCGATCTGCTGAAGGGCCAGGATCCCGATCTGTTCCTCGTGCCCATGGCCATGCGGGACGGCCGGACCTGCTATCAGGTGTTCCTCGGAGCCTTCGGGTCCGAGGCAGCGGCCAAGGATGCCGCGAGGAAGCTCCCGTCGCCCTTCCTCGTGGAGGGAAACCGGCCCAAGCCCTTCCGGGTCGCGCAGATTCCTGATCGCCAGTAGTTCGGGCTAAACAAAACAAACGCACGATATATGTGTATTCGGAATGCCGGTCCTTTACAAACGATCTAAACGCGCTCATACTCTATATGTATACGAGCTGGTCTATTAAGTTACGACCAATATGATCTTTGTGGAGCCCGATGCCTTCCCCTTTCCATCCCACCAATTGGAGTCAGGCGTGTGTCTCGTGGATCCACGAGATCCAGATCGCCTTCGATCCTCCGGTCCCGGTGGAGCCAGGCAAGGGCGGCTTCCTGAGGCTCATGCGGTGGAGCACACCCCGTGTGGCCACCCTGGTCCTCCTCAGCTTCACCCTCCACTGCACGCGGCCCCCCGGCTCCCTTCCGCAGGCCTCAACAAGCCACAGGCTTGGCACGAACGCCATTGATGCCAAGGCCTACATGGAAGAAGGTGTGGCCAGCTGGTACGGCGGCGATGACGACGGATTCTCCGGTCGACCGACTGCCAGCGGGGAAATATTTGATCCTGAACAATATACCTGCGCCCACCGGACCCTACCCCTCGGCAGTTTCGTGGAGGTCGAGAACCTGGAGAACCGGAAGCGGACCGTCTTGCGGGTCAATGACCGGGGACCTTTCATCAAGGGCAGGATCCTGGACCTGTCGCGCAGGGGTGCCCAGGAACTGGGTTTCCTCGGACAGGGTACCTCCAGGGTCCGACTGCGGTCGGTGGATGCCATGGGGCTGCCCGTCCCACTGGATCCAGTTGGCGTACCCGCCGACCCCTTCGTCGTACAGGTGGCATCCCTTTCGGATCCCAAGAATATTCAGGCTCTTACAAAGGAACTTGAAAATACCTTCGGCGTGGTCACCCTACAGAGTGCCGTGACGCGAGGGGGCCAGACGGTCAAGCGGGTCCGGGTGGGAAGCTACTCGAGCCGGCAGGACGCCGAGCAGGCCGCCGAACAGATCGCCAAGCTCCTGAAGGATCGCGGTGTCGAACCCTTCATCACTCGCCAGCGCTGATCCCCAGCGCCCCTTCCTCGTCATCCCGGCCGGGGGGCGGGGGCTTCGCATGGGGGGCGGCCTGCCCAAGCAGTTCCGGGACTGGGACGGCCGCCCCCTCCTCCAGGCGACGGTGGAGGCCTTTCTAACCCCAGGCATGCCCCCTCTGGCTGGCATCGCCCTGGCAGTGCCCGAATCACACCTGGAGGAGGCCCGCAGCTGGCCCTTCCAGGCGCCCTGCACTGTGGTAATCGGAGGCGACACCCGCCAGGAATCTGTGTGGCTCGCCCTCCAGACCCTGCCTGACCTGCCCCTGGCCCCGGTGATGATCCATGATGCCGTCCGGCCCTTCCCCCCGGCCGCCCCCCTCTTGGGAGGCCCTGGAAGCCCTCAACCGCTTCGATGGCGTCCTGCTCGGCGAACCTTCAACTGACACGCTCAAGCGGGTGGACCCCCTCGGCCGGGTGCTGCGAACCGAGCCCCGGGAGGAATTCTTCCGCGCCCAGACCCCCCAGATCGCCCGGCTTGGCACCTGGCTCCAGGCTTTCGAGTCCGCCTTCGCGGCCGGGTTCACCGCCACCGATGACGTGGCGTTGCTGGAGCGACTGGGGCTGGCGGTCAAACTCATCCCCAGCCCCAGTTCCAACTTGAAGCTGACCACCCCGGAAGACTGGGAACGCGCCCGGAGCCGCTGACCACACCGTGTGGTAGCGGTGCCCACAGAATGTTTAGGTTCGATTCTTTTTAAATATTGAAATAATAGAGCTAGAAAAAAGGCATGGAAATGGCTTATACACCTGCGAGGCCAAGCCATGCCCCGTTGCACCACACCCCAGACCCTGAGCCGCGAGATCACGATCTCGGGTCATGGTCTGCATGGCAACCGCCCCTGCTCGGTGCGCCTGGTGCCCGTGGCCTCGGCCTCCGGGCTGGTCTTCGTCCACACGCCCTCGGGCACCGAGATCCCCGCCAGGGCCGATCTCGCCGGCGACTTGGTCCTGGCCACCACCCTGGTGAAGGATGGCGTTCGGCTCCAGACCATCGAGCACCTGCTCTCCGCCCTGTCCGGCCTTGAAGTTGAGCACCTCCGCATTGAAGTGGACGCCGAGGAGCTTCCCATCCTCGACGGCAGCGCCGCCCCCTGGGTGGACGCCATCCTGCAGGCGGGCGTGAAGGGCCTCGAAGGCCGCCGCCGCTTCATGAAGATCACCCGGCCCGTGGAGATCCGGAACGGCGACCGCTGGATCCGCGCCCTCCCCTTCGACGGCTTCCGCCTCCGCTACGTCATCGACTTCCCCATCCCGGCCCTGGGCCGCCAGAGCCGCGAGCTGAGCCTGACGCCCGAGAAGTACCGCCGGGAGCTGGGTGCCGCCCGCACCTTCTGCCTGGCCCAGGAGATCGACATGATGCGCGCCCGGGGCCTGGCCCTCGGCGGCAGCCTGGACAACGCCGTGGTCTTCGGCGCGGATGGCCCCCTGAACGAATCTCTGCGCTACGAAGACGAAGCGGTCCGCCACAAGATGCTCGACTTGGTGGGCGATCTGGCCCTGCTGGGCGCGCCCCTGATGGGCTTGGTGGAAGCCCACGCCGCCGGTCACGCCATGCACGTGGCCCTGGCCCAGGCCATCCTCGCCGACCCCGGCTGCTGGGAGTGGACCGAGGACGCCGAGCCCGCCAACGTCAGCTTCTTCTTCCATCCCCTGGTCGCTCAGCCCGCCTGATTCATGGCTGTCGGGGAATTTGCTGTTGCGACTGACGCCCTGAAGCTGGCAGGCTGGATCCTTCACCTCCGAGGTGCACAGGTGTTACTTCATCCCCATCACTGACCTGACGAACCGGGCGGACCTGCCCGGGTGGGTGGCCGCACTGGCCAGGAGCGGGGAGAGCGAAGAGGACACGCGGAAGACCGTGGTGGCCATCCTGGCGGATGTACGCCGGGACGGACTGGCGGCGGTGCTGGACTGGACGGAGCGCCTGGATGGCGTCCGCCTGGATCCAGCAAGCCTGCGCATACCAGAGTCCACTCTGGAGGCCGCCCGGACCGACCTGGATCGCCAGCGGCCGGAGCTCATGGCCGCCCTCCGCGAGATGATCGCTAACATCCGCCGCTTCGCTGAAGGCCAGCGCGGCTGCCTCCGTGACCTGGAGCTGCCCCTGCCCGGCGGCGGCACCGTGGGCGAGCGCTGGTGCGCCCTGAAGACTGCGGGCGTCTACATTCCCGGAGGCCGGGCCTTCTATCCTTCCACCCTGGCCATGACGGTGATTCCCGCCCAGGTCGCTGGCGTGGATCGCATCGTGGGCGTGACGCCGCCCAAGGCCGCCGCCACCCTGCCCGGCGCCTGGGGCGTGGACCCGCTGGTGCTGGCCTGTGCCGCGGAGCTGGGGCTCTCGGAGCTCTATCCCTTCGGCGGCGCCCAGGCTCTGGGTTGGCTGGCCTTCGGCGAGCCCGCCGTGGATCTCATCGCCGGGCCCGGCAACCGCTTCGTGGCGGAAGCCAAGCGGCAGCTCATCGGCACCTGCGGCATCGACGCCCTGGCGGGCCCCACCGAGCTGCTGGTGCTTGCGGACGGCAGCGCCGACCCCGCCTGGCTCGCGGAGGACCTGCTGGCCCAGGCGGAGCATGATCCCGATGCCGCCGCTGTGCTGGTAAGCGAAGATCGCGGACTGCTGGAGGCCGTGGCCGCGGAACTGCAGGCCCGCACGGCCACCTCCCCGCGCCGCACCATCCTCGAGCAGAGCCTCAGCGCTCATGGGCGGCTGGTCTGCGCGGATCGCGACCTGGCCATCGCCCTGGCCCAGGCCTGGGCCCCGGAGCACCTCGAACTCTGCGTGGGCGATCCGGAAACCTGGCTGCCCTTGCTCACCACGGCCGGCGCCGTCTTCATCGGCAGTGCCAGCGCCGAGGCCTTCGGCGACTACGGCGCGGGGCCAAACCACGTGCTGCCCACGGATCGCAGCGCCCGCTACACCAGCCCCCTGGGCGTGGCCACCTTCCTCAAGCGGCAGAGCCTGCTGCGCCTCGCCCTCGGCGATGCCGCCGCCATGGCGCCCTGGGTCGAGCGGCTGGCCGAAGCGGAAGGGCTCACCCACCACGGCCGCAGCGCCGCCCTTCGCGGCCATCACCACCCCTAGGAACGCCCGCTCCATCGGCGTTCCGCTCCGCTTCTCTCCCAAAGAAGCCTGGTTTCCTCCTACCCTCAACTCGAGCCACCCATGTCCCTGCTGCGACCCGATCTGTCTGACCTGCCCGCCTACCAGCGGCCCCCCGAGCCGCCAACGGGCGTGCGCCTGCACATGAACGAGCCCGCCCAGGACTGGCCCGAGGCGCCCCGGAACGCCCTGCTGGCGAGGCTCCGCGCCATGCCCTTCCACCAGTACCCCGAGCGCCAGGCCGAGCTCACCGAGCGGCTGCGCAGGCGCCTGGGCGCGCCGGAGGGTGGCCTGCTGCTGGGCCCCTCCAGTGGCGCGCTGCTGGACCTGGTGGCCATGGCCGGGCTCAGCGCCGGTGAGCGGGTGGCCATTCCCGATCCGGGCTTCAGCCTCTATCCCCTGCTGGTGCGGCGCCACGGCGGCCGCGTCAAGCTGGTGCCCCAGGGCACCGGCTTGCCGCTGGAGCCCTGGTTCGGCGCCCTGGACTGCCGCCAGCTCTGGCTTACGCTGCCCAACAACCCCACGGGCGCCTGGCTTCCACCCGAAGCCGTGGAGCCGCTATTGGCCGCGGCGGCGGCCCGCCCCGAGCCGCCACTGGTGGTGCTGGACGAGGCCTATGCGGAGTTCGCCCCGGCCACCCACCGCCTCGCCGTGGACCGCTACCCGAACCTGGTGCTGCTGCGCACCTTCAGCAAGGCCCTGGCCTCCGCCGCCTGGCGCATCGGCTACCTGGTGGGCGATCCCGCCCTGATCGCCAGGCTGGCCACGCTGCAGCTGCCCTACTCCCTGCCCACGGCCAGCCTCGAGGCCCTGGACGTGGCCCTCGATTTCGCCGCCGACTTCGAGGCCGCCGTGCGGGTCATCCCGGACCGGCGGGACCGGCTGGCCGCGGCGCTCCCCTCCCACCGCGCCGCCCCCAGCGCCGGCAACTTCCTGCACCTGTCGCCGGACCCTTCGGACGTCCTGGAAGCCGCGGGCCTGAAGGTGCGCCGCCTGCCCGGCGCCAACGCCACCCGCATCACCCTCGGCACCGAGGAGGCCACTGCCCGCGTGGCCTCGGTCCTCGGCGCCGAATTGCCCGCGCCCGCACCGCGGCCAAGGCGCCGGCTCCTGGTGCTCGACATCGACGGCGTCCTCATCGACGCCGACCGCAGCTTCATGGAGGCCGTGGCCCGGGCCCTGGCCGAGCTGCGCCCCGCCCTGCCCTGGTCGGATGAGACCTACATGGCCTTCAAGCGGCTGGGGGGATTCAACAACGACTTCCGTCTCGCGGCTGGGGCACTGGCGCTCGCCGAAACCTTCGGCGACGAGGACCTGCAGCCGCGCGTGCAGGACGCCATGGGCCAGGGCTTCCCAGAGCTCGAAGCCCGCTTCCAGGCATTGGAGCCCACGGCCCAGGCCGTGGTGCAGAAGCACTACGCCGACACCATCCGCATGGAGCGTCCGCTCGTCTCCCTGCCCGAACTCCAGGCCACCGGCTGGGATCTGGCGATCCTGACCGGGCGCCCCCCCGAGGAGCTCGGGCTCGCCTGGCGCGTGCTCGGCTTCCAGCTGCCCGCCATCTGCGATGCCGCGCCCCACCTCCGCAAGCCGGAACCCGCCGGCCTGCTGCAGCTGGCGGATGCCTTCCGCGCCGAGGAGATCGTGTTCGTCGGGGACACGGTGGACGATGCGCGCTGCCTCCGGGCCGCCGCCGCCCGGCGGCCCGAGCTGGCCTGGCGCTTCGTGGGCGTGGGGCCCGACCGCGGGCGCTTCTGCGAGGCTGGTGACGGCCAATCCACCACCCTGCTCGACTTCCTGCCGATGCTGAACCAGGAGCCATCATGAGGACCGCCACCGTTCGACGCGCCACCACCGAGACGGAAGTGAAACTCACCCTCCGGCTCGATGGGGGCGAGGCCCGCATCCACACCGGACTGGGCTACTTCGACCACATGCTGATGCAGCTGGCCCGGCATGGCGGCTTCGGCCTCGACATCGACGCCAAGGGCGATCTGCCCGTGGACAGCCACCACCTGGTGGAGGATGTGGGCCTGTGCCTTGGCGATGCCCTGAAGGAGGCCCTGGGCGACCGCGCGGGGCTGGCCCGGTACGCCCATGCCTACGTGCCGCTGGACGAATCCCTGGCTCGCGTGGTGGTGGACCTCTCCGGCCGCCCCTGGTGCGAGTTCCACGCGGAGCTGCCCCCCATCGTCCTGGGTGACGGCTTCCAGGTGGAGATGGTCCGGGAGTTCTTCGTGGCCCTGGCCATGCGCGGCGGCCTGGCCATCCACGCCGACCTGCTGCGCGGCGTGAACACGCACCACAAGGTCGAGGCCCTCTTCAAGGCGCTGGCGCGGGCCCTGCGCCAGGCCACCCGCAACGAGGGCGGCGGCGTCCCCTCCACCAAGGGGACCCTCTCCGCATGAGCCAGACCATCACCCTCATCGACTACGACGCCGGCAACCTGGCCTCCCTGGAAGGGGCCCTGGACCGGCTGGGCCTCTCGTACCAGCGCGCGGCGACTCCCGACCAGGCCGCGCAGGAAGGGCCGGTCATCCTGCCCGGCGTGGGCCACTTCGAGGCCGCCCAGCGATCGCTGCGCGAGCGCGGCTGGTGGCGAGTGCTCCCCAGCCTCGTGGCGGAGGGCCGACCCCTGCTCGGCATCTGCCTGGGGCTCCAGCTGCTCGCCGAAGGCAGCGAGGAGGCGCCCCGCGCCTCGGGTCTCGGCCTCCTCCCGGGCATCGTGCGCCGGCTCGGCCCCGGCGTGAAGGTCCCCCACATGGGCTGGAGCCGGATCCGCCAGCATCATGCCCACCCGGCCCTGCCGGACCCCCACGGCGGCTGGCTCTACTTCGTGCACAGCTACGCCCTGGCACCCACGGTGGAAACCATCTACGTCGCCGAGCACGGCCGCCCCTTCGCCGCGGTGGAGGCCCGGGGCACGGTCATGGGCTTCCAGCCCCACCCCGAGAAATCCGGCCGCGCCGGCCTGCTGCTGCTGCAGTCCGCCCTCGCCTGGATGGGCGCCACGGCCCCGCTCCCGGAGGTGCCATGCAACTGATCCCGAGCCTCGACCTGATGCAGGGCCGCCTCGTGCGCCTGCGCCACGGCGATCCGAAGCAGGCCACCTTCTATGATCTGGAACCCGAGGACTGGGTCGGCCAGCTGGCGGAGGCCGGGGCCCGGCGCATCCACCTGGTGGACCTGGATGGCGCCTTCGGCCGGCCCCTCCAGGGGCGCTTCACCGGCTTCCCGGTGCGCTTTCCGGAGATCCACTTCCAGCTGGGCGGCGGTCTGCGGGACCGGGGCGCCATCGAGAGCGTGCTGGACCTGGGCTTCGACGCCGTGGTGGGCACCCTGGCCGTGGAGCAGCCCGCGTCCCTCAAGGGCCTCTCAGGCCAGCGCGTCATCGCCGCCCTCGATCTCAGGGGCGACCGCATCGTCACCCGGGGCTGGCAGGCCCCCAGCGCCTGCGCCTCCACCGACGTCTTCGAGGCCCTGCTCACCCTCGGCTTCCACCGCGCCCTGGTGACCGACGTGAGTCGTGACGGGACTCTGGAGGGGCCCGGCGTCGAGGCGGCGGCCTGGGTGGCCCGCGAGGGCTTCCTCGTCCAGGCTTCCGGTGGCGTCAAGGAACTCGGGGACCTCCTGCCCCTCGCCAAGGTTCCGGGCGTGGTGGGGGCCATCAGCGGCAAGGCCCTCATGGAGGGGTTCATCCCCCTGGACGACCCCCGGCTCCGCGCCGCGCTGGAAGGGGGGGCCTGATGCCCGCCAAGCGCATCATCCCCTGCCTGGATGTGAAGGCGGGCCGCGTCGTGAAGGGCGTGCAGTTCAAGGATCTCCGGGACCTCGGCCATCCCGTGGACCTGGCCCGGCGCTACGACGCCGAAGGGGCCGACGAGCTCGTCTTCCTGGACATCGCCGCCTCCCTTGAGAACCGCGGCACCCGTGAAGCCTGGGTGCGTGAGGTGGCCCACGAGCTGAGCATCCCCTTCACCGTGGGCGGCGGCGTTTCAAGCGTGGCCGATGCCCGCAGCCTGCTGCGGGCCGGCGCGGACAAGGTGGCGGTGAACACGGCGGCGGCGCTGCGCCCGGCCCTGGTGTCCGAACTGGCCAGCGCCTTCGGCCGGCAGTGCGTGGTGGCGGCAGTGGACGTGAAACGCGATCCTGCCCTCGGCTGGCGTGTGTATCTGAAGGGCGGCTCTGAACCGACCGAACGCTCCGCCCTCGATTGGCTCCACGAGCTCACCGAGCTCGGCGCGGGCGAGATCCTGCTCACCTCCATGGATCGCGACGGTACCGGCGAGGGCTTCGACCTCCAGCTGCTCGAGCTGGCCTCCCGGCTGCCCATCCCGCTCATCGCCTCCGGCGGCGCCGGCCTGGAGATCCACTTCCTGGAGGCACTGGAGCATGGTGCCGACGCGGTGCTGGCCGCCACGCTCTTCCACGAGGGCATCCTGCCCATCCCCCGCCTCAAGGCCTACCTGGCCCAGAACGACCTCTCCGTGCGGATCTGACATGAACCCAGACACCCTCCGATTCGACTCCGATGGCCTCATTCCCGGCATCGTGCAGGACCGCGCGGGCACCGTGCGCATGGTGGCCTGGCTCAACCGCGAGGCCCTGCGGCTCACCCTCGAGACTGGCTTCGTCACTTTCTGGAGCCGCTCCCGGCAGGCCATTTGGACCAAGGGCGAGAGCAGCGGGAACCGGCTGAAGCTCATCCAGATCCGGCCGGACTGCGATGCCGACGCCCTGCTCATCCTGGCGGATCCCGAGGGCCCCTCCTGTCACCGGGGTACCGAGAGCTGCTTTGATGCAGAGCCCTGGCCTGTGTCCCTGCCCTGGCTCGGCCGCCTGGAGGCGCTGCTGAAGTCCCGGAAGGCCGCCGCCTCCCTCGACGGCAGCTACACCCAGAAGCTCTTCGCTCAGGGCGTGGACCGCATCGCCAAGAAAGTGGTGGAGGAGGCCGGCGAGGTCATCCTGGCCGCCAAGAACGACGACCGCGAGGCCTTCCTGGGCGAGGCCGCGGACCTGCTCTTCCACCTGGACCTGCTGCTGCTGGAGCGGGGGGCCAGCCTCCTCGAGGTGGTGGAGGTGCTGCACGGCCGCCACGCCGAACGCGGGGGAGGGCCCGCCTGATGCCGGTCCGCACACCCCACTTCCCCGACCTGCTCTTCGGCTCCGCCGCGAGGCTCCGCCGCTGGGAGGCGGCGCTCATGGGCCTGCTCGCGGCCCATGGCTACCGCGAGCTGCACCCCTCCCTCGTGCTGCGCGAGTCCATTCCGGAAGGCGCCCTGCGCTTCTTCGATGGCGATGAGCTCGTGGCCCTGCGCTGGGATTTCACGGTGGCCCTGGCGGGCCTGCTGGCCCGCGGGTTCGCGGCGCCACCGGACCGGGTGGCCTACGCGGGGGCCGTGTTCCGCCGGCCCATCCAGCCCTGGGAGGCGGTCGAGCGCTTCGAGGTGGGCTGTGAGCGCATCCAGCCCGAAGGGGAACCCTCCGACGAGGCCGACGTCGAGCTGGCCTGCCTGCTCATGGCCATCCCCGGCGCCATCGGCCTGAAGAACGCCATCCTCCATCTGGGCCACGCCGCCCTCGTGCGGCGTCCCCTGGAAGCGGAGGGGTTGTTCGGAGGACTGGCCGACGAGGTGGTGGCCGCGCTCTCCCGCCGCGCCCCCCACCGTGTCCGGGAGGTGCTGAAGGGCCATCCATCGGCAGCAAGGCTGACGGCCCACGCGGAGGCCCTGCTGTCCGAACTGGACGGCCCCGGGACCCTGAATGCCCTGGGAGCCAGCCCCTACGCCCACCTCCTCGAGGGCGAGCGGGAGCACATGGACCGGGCCCTGAAGGCCCTGCTGCCCATCCTGCCCGCCAACCTCGAGCTGCGCGTGGACCTGGCCGACGTGGCGGGGCTGGGCTTCTACACCGGCCCCACGCTGCGGCTCTGGGCTCCGGGGGCCCAGCAGGAGCTGGCCGCGGGAGGCCGCTATGACCGCCTCTTCCCCGACCTCGGACGGCCCTGGCAGGCGGCGGGCTTCTGCGTGCGGCTGTCGCGCCTGCTCGACCTGGCCGAGACCCGCCCCGACCTCTTCGAGCCCCTGCCATGACCGCCGCCACGCTCCTCATCGCCTTTCCCAAGGGCCGCCTCGGCGACGAGTTGGTCCCGAAGCTCGCCGGCACGCCCCTGGCCCTCGATGCCGCAGCCCTGAAGTCACGGGTGCTCCGCATTCCCACGGCCACGCCGGGCGTGGCGGCCCTCCTGCTCAAGGGCGCGGACCTGCCCCGCTACGTGGCTGCGGGCGTGGCCTCCCTGGGCATCGTGGGCTCGGACACCCTGGACGAGCTGGACATGGACCTGCTCGAGCTGGCGGACCTGGGCTTCGGCGCCTGCCGCCTCTCCCTCTGCGCCCAGGAAGGCGTCACGCTGGACTCGCTCCGGGCCAAGCCGCACCTGCGCCTCGCCACCAAGTTCCCGAAGGCCACGGAAGCCTGGCTCACCCGGGAGGGCCTCACCGCCGAGCTGGTCCCCCTCAGCAGCAGCGCGGAGCTGGCCCCGCTGCTGGGCCTCGCGGACGCCATTGTTGACCTGGTGCAGACCGGCGGCACCCTCAAGGCCCACGGACTGGTGGAAACCGCCGTGCTGGGCCGCTCCTCGGCGCGCCTGGTGGCCGCCCGGGGCGCCTACCTCAGCGAGCCGGCCCGCCTGCGCCCCCTCGCCCAGGCCCTGATCACGGCCCTGCGCGGCGCCTAGCCACCTTCCATCCTGGAGAGACGCATGACCGCGGAGACGCCCCACCCAGCCGAGGGCCGCCGGCTCGGCCCCATCGACCGGGCCGACTTCATCACCGTGCGGCTGCCCTTCGTGGCGCCCTTCGGCACGAGCATCCACACCTGGAGCGTGAAGGAGGCGCTGCTGCTCCGCCTCGAGGCCAGCGGCGTGGTGGGCTGGGGCGAGTGCGTGGCGGATCCTGATCCCTTCTACGCCTCGGAGACCACCACCTCGGCCGCCCACATCCTGCGGGCATTCCTGCTGCCCTGCCTGGCGGCGGACCAGAGCCTCGGGGAACTCCTGCATCGGATCCGCCCCGTGCGCGGCAACCGGATGGCCAAGGCCACCCTGGAGAACGCCCTGCTGGACCTCCTGGCCAAGCGGGAGGAGATCCCCCTCCACGCGCTGCTGGGCTTCCCGGCCCGGGCCATCCCCTCCGGCATCAGCCTCGGCATCCAGGACACCATCCCGGCGCTGCTGGAGGGCGTCGAGGAGGCCGTGGCCAAGGGCTACCACCGCGTGAAGATGAAGATCATGAAGGGCAAGGACGTTGCCTGGGTGGCCGCGGTGCGGGAGCGCTTCCCGGACCTCGCCCTCATGGCCGACGCCAACGGGGACTACCGCCTGGAGGACGCGGACCACCTGCTGAAGCTGGGCGCCTTCAATCTGATGATGATCGAGCAGCCACTCTCGTACACCGACATCGCCCAGCACGCCCACCTGCAACGGCGCATGGCCACACCCCTCTGCCTGGACGAATCCATCCACGACCTTGATGACGCCCTTTCGGCCATCGAGCTGGGCGCCTGCCGGATCATCAACATCAAGCAGGGCCGCGTGGGCGGCCTGCTGGAATCGCTCCGCATCGCTGCGGCCTGCGCGGAGCGGGGCATCCCCGCGTGGTCCGGCGGCATGGACGAGACGGGCATTGGCCGCGCCTTCAACATCCACCTGCAGACGGCGCCCGGGTTCACCCTGCCCGGGGACACCTCCGAGACCTCCCGCTACTTCCACGAGGACATCGTGGCGCCCCCGGTCACCCTTGACGCGCGGGGCTGCATCGCCGTGCCGCCGGGCCCCGGCATCGGCGTCACGGTGCGGGAGGACCTCCTCGAGAAGGCCACCCTGCACCGTGAACGGGTGATCTAGGCCGGAACCTCGCCGTAGATGTTGTCCCGCTGCCAGGGTTCGTAGCCGGCGGCGGTGATCATGCGGGTCATCTCGTCCCTGTTCACGCTGTAGCAGGTGCCCGCCGCGCTGACGACGTTCTCTTCGAGCATCAGGCTGCCCATGTCGTCGCAGCCGTAGTGCAGGGCCAGCTGGCCGGTCTTGCGGCCCATGGTGACCCAGCTGCTCTGGATGTGCGCGAAGTTGTCCAGGTAGATGCGCGCCACGGCGATGGTGCGGAGGTACTCCACGTCCGTGGGCTTGGGCACCTTGCCTTCCCAGGGCGTGTGGCCACTCTGGAAGGGCCAGGCCGCGAAGGCCGTGTAGCCACCGCCGTTTCCGCGCGCCAGGGCGCGGTCCTGCTGGCTGCGGAGGGCTTCCAGGTGCTCGATGCGCTCGGCCAGGGTCTCCGTGATGCCGAACATCATGGTGCCCGTGGTCTTCACGCCCTCCTCGTGGGCGGCCTCCATCACTTCGAGCCACTTCTCGCGGCCGCCCTTGAGGGGCGCGATCTTCTTGCGGATGCGGTCCACCAGGATTTCCGCGCCGCCGCCGGGGATGGAGCCCAGGCCCGCCTCCCGCAGGTCCGCGATGGTCTGGCGCAGCGTCTGGCCGCTGAGCTTCGCCATCATCTGGATCTCCACGGGCGAGAAGCCGTGGACCCAGATGCCCAGGTCATGGCGGAGATGGCGGACCAGGTCCAGGTAGTAGTCCCAGGGCAGGTCCGGATTCACGCCACCCTGCAGCAGGAACCCCGTGCCACCGAGGGCCCTGGTCTCCTCGGCCTTCTGCTTCAGCTGCTCCTTGGTGAGCACGTAGCCGCGGGGGTCGCCGGGCTTGTGGTAGAAGGCGCAGAAGGTGCAGTAGACGTTGCAGACATCGGTGTAGTTGACGTTGCGGTCGATGACGTAGCTGACGCGGCGCGGATCGTTGTGGCGGTCCCGGGCGACGGTGGCCGCCATGGCCAGATCCGGCAGCTCCGCGCTGTCCAGCAGCACGAGCGCCTCGGGGGCGGAGATCCGCCGGCCCTGGATCACGCCATTCAGGATGTCCTCGTGCGTGGCGAGGGCGTTGCGCATCTCTAGACCTTGTACCCCATCACCTGGAGGCAGCGCCGACAGACGCAGTCCTGGCCCTCCACGCCATGCTGGAAGTGCTCCAGCGTGTAGGAGCAGCGGCACTTCTCGCAGATCTGGGTGGGATCGGTGCAGGTCTTGGGGGCGTAGAGATGTGTGGGATCGGGCATGGCGGACTCCGGACCTCCAAGAATACCAAAGGCGGCCGCACAGGGCCGCCTTTGGTGGAAAAGTCGGGAGGGCTATTCCTCGACGGCCCCGGCCTTGGCGCTCTCGTGCGGGCGGGTGTTCCGCTTGTCCTGCTGCTTGTGGGCCTGCACATCCAGTTTTTCGACGGCCTGGGTGATGCTGGCGTACATGTCGTCGGTGGTGGCGGAGGCCACGAAGGCGTTGGCGCGGGTCTTCAGGGTGATCTCGGCCGTGTGGCGGTGCTTCTCCACGCTCAGGATCACGTGGACGTCGATGATGTCATCCAGGTAGGTGGCCAGCTTGTCCAGCCGCTCCTTCGTGAACTGCTTCAGGGGCTCGGTGAGCTCCATGTGGCGGCCGGTGTAGTTGACCTTCATGGGGTACTCCTGAAAGGGGCCGGTCGGCCCGGATGGATGGGGACTCCGGCGCTGCTTATCGGCGTCGGCGCTGGGAAGCTGGAGGAATTTTCAGTTCCTCCCGGTACTTGTTCACGGTCCGGCGGGCGACCTTGATGCCATCCCGCTCCAGCAGGCTCGCGATGGCCTCGTCGGACAGGGGCTTGGCAATGTCTTCAGCCTGCACGAAGGCCTTGATCCGGTGCTTCACCACCGTGGCGGACACGTCTGAATCCTTGGGCCGGGCGGAGAAGAAATAGTTCAGGTCGAAGAGCCCCTGGGGCGTGTGGATGGTCTTGGCCTTCACCACGCGGCTGATGGTGCTCTCGTGGAAGCCCGTGGCCTCGGCCACGTCGCGCAGGACCATGGGGCGCAGGCGCTCGATGCCGTGTTCGATGAACTCCTTCTGGAGTTCCACGATCTGGGCCGAGACGCGCAGCACCGTGCGGTTGCGATCCTCCACGCCGCGAATGAAGTCCCGGGCGCTGCGAAACCGCTCGCGGATGAAGTCCTTGTCGCACTTGGCCTCGCTGGAGGCCATGAACCGGGGGTATTCGCCGTTCACGCGCAGGCGCGGAAGGCCCTCGTCGTTGAGGTAGACCTTCCAGTTGCCATCCTCCCCCTTGAGCACAACCACGTCGGGCTTCACCACCCGCTCTCCGTCGGGGTCGAAGGCCCGGCCGGGTGAGGGGTTGAGGTGCTTGAGCTGCTCCATGGCCAGCCCCAACTCCTCGTCGGTGCAGCCCAGGGCGCGGCGGAGCTTGGCGCTGTCCCGCTGGGACAGGAGCTCCGTGAAGTCCTGGATGATGCGGACCGCCAGATCGTCGGGCTCGGCCCCGGCATGGCGCAACTGCAGCAGCAGACACTCCTGCACCGTGAAACAGCCCACTCCGGAGGGGTCGAACTCCTGAAGGACGTCCAGGGCCGCATGGAGGGCCTCCTCGGTCACACCCAGATCCGCCGCCAGCTTGGCGGGCGTGGCCTCCATGGAGGGCTGGTCCGGATCCATGCGCAGGAAGCCCTTGGGATCCATGCGGTCAATGAGCCGCTCCACCAGCGGGGCACGGGGATCCTCGTGCTCCAGCGTTTCGTAGAGCTGCCCCAGCAGGTGGTCCTGCAATGATTCGGAGGCGCTGAGACGGTCCTCCCAGGAGAGCCGGTCCTCTTCCGGCAGGTTGCTGGTGCGCGGCAGGTCCTGGTCCCAGCTGTTCTCGGCGCCCAGCTCGGTCTCCTGCACCTGGGCCACGCCCTCCTCGGTGAAGCGCTCCAGGTCCCCTTCGGGATTCATCTCGCCCGCCGCATCCAGGAGAGGGCCGAGATCCACCGTGTCCACCCCCTCCGGGAGTTCCACGGGATCGGCCATCTGCTCAGCCGAGCCTTCCGTCACGTCGGAGTCACGCCCCTCCTCGATGGCCTCCAGGGTGGGGATTTCGTCGCTGTCATCGGTCAGCTCCAGGAGCGGATTCTCCTCCAGCTCGCGCTCGATGGTCTGAGACAGCTCCTGCAGGTTCATCTGCCATAGCTTGAGCTTCAGCTGCATGGCCGGCGTCAACGCCAGGGTCTGGCTCTGGGCCAGGCGTTGGGAGAGGAAGGGGCCGGCCGCCATCAGTCCAACCTGAACCGGTCGCCCAGATAGACCCGGCGGATGTCCGGGTCCTCTGCGATTTCGCTGGGCAGGCCGTTCTTCATGATCATCCCGTCCGCCAAGATATAAGCCCGATCGGCGATCTGCAAGGTCTCCCGGACATTGTGGTCGGTGATGAGCACGCCAATGCCTCGCGCCTTGAGGTCGCTGATGAGGCCCTGGATCTCCAGCACGGATTTCGGGTCGACTCCCGCAAAGGGCTCGTCCAGCAGCATGATGCGGGGCTCGGTCACCAGGGCCCGGGCCAGCTCGCAGCGCCGCCGCTCACCTCCGGAGAGGCTCATGCCCAGGGTGTCGCGCACCTTCTCCAGGTGGAATTCCGCCAGCAGGCGCTCGCAGCGGTCCTTCTGCTCGGCCTTGGGGATGGGCTGCAGCTCGCCCAGGGCCAGGAGGTTCTCCCAGACCGTGAGACCCCGGAACACGCTGGCCTCCTGGGCCAGGTAGCCGATGCCCAGCCGGGCCCGGCGGTGCATGGGCAGCGCGGTCACATCCTGACCCAGCCAGCGGATGGTCCCCTGGTCGGGAGCCTCCACCCCCACCACCATGTAGAAGGTGGTGGTCTTGCCGGCGCCGTTGGGTCCCAGCAGACCGACCACCTCGCCCATGCCCACACAGAGGCTCACATCGCGCACCACCGTGCGGTCGCCATAGCGTTTCTGGAGGTTCACTGCCTCGAGGCAGGGGGTGGAGTCCGTCATGGATCTATCAGAACACACGAGGGCGCCCTTTGGCCTGCGGGGGGCTGAACCACCCCGCGGGCCAAGGGGATCGCGGCCCTCAGCGCGTGGCCCGGCCGGGGGTGTGGGGCGCCTTGGCGGCCTCCAGGGCATCCTCCAGCGCCTTCAGCCCTACCAGGACCCGGTCGAACCGCCCCTGGAAACCCTCCAGCCCCGCCTCGGCCCAGGCCAGGTTCTGCCGCTGGGAGAGCGTGGGCAGCTGGGTCGTGCCCCAGACGCTGCCCGTGACATCACCGATCCGGCCCAGGATGCCCGGGACGGTGGGCTCCTGCCGCGCGGCGACGGTGGCATCCCCCTCGAGGAGGTCCCGCAGGTCCTTGAGGTCTCCATGCAGGACCCGCGCCGCGGCCAGCTGGGTGTCCGGGGCGGCTGGCGTCTCGACCAGGGCCTTCCGGACATGCTCGAGCCGCCGCTGCGCCTCGGTCAGCCGTTCGGAGGCGCCCAGGGCCCGCCGCTGGAGCTCGCCCATGCGCGCGCAGAAGGCGCTGAACTCGCCCCACTGGGCGGGGCTCAGGCGATCCGCGTCCAGGGGCTTCACCTCGAAGGCGACCGGGCCTGCCACGGGCTTCAGGATGCCGTCCGTGAGGAAGGCGAGGCTGGCCTGGTAGCGCCCCGGAACGGCCAGGGCCCCCTTGGCGCCGTAGTCCCAGGGATCCCGCTCACGCCCGGCCTTCAGCTGGATGGGGGCCGGATCCTGGAGGCGGAGGTCCCAGACCATCTGCTGGAGGCCCTTTTCCGCCTTTCCGGTGAGGCGCCGCACGACCTGCCCGTCGGCTGAACGGACCGTCAGAACCACTTCCGGCGCCAGTTCCCGGGTCTCGGCACGGAGTTCCTCCCAGGAGGGGATGGTCGGATCCTGCGCGGCTTTCGCCGCCTCCTTCTCCTTGGCCTGGCGCCGCTTCTTCAGCGTCTCTGGCGCCACCTTGACGTGGTAGGTGAAGACCGCGCCGAAGGGTGGATTGGGCGACAGGTAGAGCGAGTCTCCCTGGAAGGACTTCCCGGGTCCGCCGAGGGGCACGGCGGGGACGTAGGCCAGAGCCGGCCGCAGGCCGAAGAGGTGGGCCTCCTGTTCCAGCAGGTCGGCCCGCGCCTCCCGGAGCGGGGTGAGGTCATCCAGCACGAAGAAGCCACGGCCGAAAGTCGCCACCACCAGGTCGCCTTCCCGGGACTGGATGGCCAGGTCCTTCACCGTGATGGTGGGCAGTTGCGTGAACCGCGACCAGGACCGCCCGGCATCCAGGCTGAAGAAGAGGCCGAATTCCGTGCCGCAGTAGAGGAGGCCCTCCCGGGCGGGATCCTCGCGGAGGGTGTAGACGCTGCCCCGCTCCGGGAGTCCGGCGCCCAGGGACTCCCACGTCCGGCCACGGTCCCGGGAGCGCAGCAGATAGGGCCTGAAGTCGCCCGCCTTGTGGTTGTCGAAGGCCGCGTACACGGTGCCGGCCTGGTGCGGACTCGCGGCCAGGCAGGAGACATAGGTGAGTTCAGGAACGCCGGGGAACCGGTCCTGCTTCCGCCAGGTTTTGCCGCCATCCTCGCTGACCTGGAGGAGGCCGTCGTCGGTGCCGACATAGAGCAGGCCCTCGGCCTTCGGGCTCTCCGTGAGGGCCACGATGTTCCCGAAGAAGCTGGTGGAGGTGTTCCGGGCCACCGCGTCCACGCTCCACACCCGATCCATGATCTTCAGGCGGCTGCGGTCGATCTTGCGCGTCAAGTCAGGGCTCACGGCGCTCCAGCTGCTCCCGCGGTCGTCGCTGCGGAAGAGCTTCTGGGCGGCGAAGTAGAGCCGCTTGCCGTTGTGGGGACTGAGCATCATCGGCGCATCCCAGTTCCAGCGGAAGGGTTCCTCGCCCGGCGCCGGCTGGGGCTGGATGTCCACCCGCTCGCCAGTGCGGCGGTCGAAGCGCACTAGGCCACCGTACTGGCTCTCCGAGTACACCGTGTCCGGATCATCCGGGTCCACCTGGCTGTAGAAGCCGTCCCCGCCCTGGGTGACGAACCAGTCCGAGGCCGTGGAGCCGTGCAGGTTCCGCGTGCGGCTGGGACCGCCCAGGGTGAAGTTGTCCTGCGTGCCGCCATAGATGGTGTAGAAGGGCCGTGCGTTGTCGACCGCCACCCGGTAGAACTGGATGACCGGCAGGTTGGCCTTGAACTCCCAGGTGGCCCCGCGGTCGCGGCTTTCGTACACGCCCCCGTCGCACCCGGAGATCAGGTGGGCGGTATTGGCGGGGTCGATCCACAGCGCGTGGTTGTCCACGTGCTTGTAGGTCTCGCCCACGCGGCGCCAGGTCCGGCCGCCGTCCTCAGTCACCTGCATCCAGGTGTCCATGGAGTAGACGCGCTTCGGATCCTTCGGATCACAGAACAGCTCCTGGTAGTACTGGGCGCTGCCCGAGACCTGCTCATGGCGCCGT
Source organism: Candidatus Geothrix odensensis (assembly GCA_016714685.1). GTDB lineage: Bacteria > Acidobacteriota > Holophagae > Holophagales > Holophagaceae > Geothrix > Geothrix odensensis. The sequence continues at coordinate 162,440 of JADKCH010000001.1, read as the reverse complement.
TCCCAGGTCTGGCCCCCGTCCGTGCTGCAGAAGAAGCCGCCCGCCTTGTTCGCCGCCTCGATGGTCGCGTAGACCGTGTCCGGCTCGCCCTCGGGGATGGCCAGGCCGATGCGGCCCAGGTCCTCCTTGGGCAGCCCCTCTTTCAGGCGGGTCCAGGTCTGCCCGCCGTCGGTGCTCTTGTGGATGCCGCACCCCGGGCCTCCGTTCACCATCCCCCACACATGGCGGCGGCGCTGGTAGGTGGCCGCGAACAGCACGTCGGGGTTGCGCGGATCCATCACCACATCCGTGACACCGGTATGGGCGTCCACGGTGAGCACCGGCTTCCAGGTCCTGCCGCCGTCCGCGGACTTGTAGAGGCCCCGGTCCCCGCCCTCTTTCCAGAGGGGTCCCTGGGCGGCCACGAAGACCACCTGGCTGTTCCGCGGATCCACCAGGATCTTGCCGATGTGCTCGCTGGCCCCGAGGCCCATGTGCTCCCAGGTCTTCCCGCCGTCCAGGCTGCGGTAGATGCCATCGCCATAGGCCACGGAGCGCTGGGAGTTGTTCTCGCCCGTTCCCACCCAGACCGTGTTGGCATTGCGCGGGTCGAGGGTGACGCAGCCGAGGGAGAACGAGGCCTCCTTGTCGAACAGGGGCGACCAGGTGGTGCCGCCATTCAGGGTCTTCCACAGGCCGCCGGAGGCCACGGCCACGTACCAGGTGTCCGGCCGGCGCGGATCGATGGCGATGTCCCCCACCCTGCCCGAAGTGACGGCCGGCCCCAGGTTCCGGAAGGGCAGCGAGCTCAGCGGCGATTCCCTGGTGGCCGCCACCTCCGGCCGGGCCTTGGGCGCTGCGGCGGCCAGCGGGCCAGCCGCGAGGAGGCAGACCAGGGGTGCTAGGGGACGGAACTGGGGCATGGTGCCTCCTAATACGAGGTTTATCCCCCGATGATGCCCCACAATCGCGCGGTCGTCACCAGGCGGTCCCAGTGCCCTTCCCGCGCACCCGCCCCTGCCACTTGACGGATTGGGAATCCGGCTCGAGCTCGAGGGCCTCGCCCTGCCCCTCTCCCAGCCGGCCCCTGAGCGAGACAGAGCCCTTGGCCTGCACCAGCTTCACCGTGCGGTCGGCGCCCAGGGTCACGATCACGGTGTCCGCGGCCAGTCGCCACCCCTGTCCCTGACACTCCACCCCGCCGCTGAGGGTGACCCGCTGGGCCTCGCTCTGGCCCCGCTCGGCCCGCAGGAAGAGATCGCCATCCGCCGCCGCGAGGGCACCGCTCAGGCCCTCCGGGAAGCTCACCAGGTCGGCCTTGCGGAGGATCCGCGGGCCGGAGAGCCGCTCCCGGAGGCGGGTCCAGGCCGCCGGCCGGCCCGTCAGGGTCCACAAGGCATCCTCCCAGACCAGCTTCGCCCCGCGCAGGGTGCCGCCAGCAAAGAGGTTCACCTGCACCGGCCCCTCAATGGTCCAGGACCTGGGGTCGCCGTGCCCGGCGCCACCCGAGAAGGTGCCGTCCTCTCCCCGCCCCTGCACCGGGCCCTGCAGCGTCCACCGGCGCGTGGCGCGCTCCACCTGGATGCGGGGCGAGGCGAGGGTGCGCCGCCCCCAGGTGAGCAGGGCCTGCCCCTCCGCCACGGCATGGCCCACGGGCAGGGTTTCGGGAAGATCCTGTCCGGCGGCTTCACGCATGAGAACTCGCGGCGCTTTGAGGGTGAGGCGCTGCCCATCCACCGGCTGCTCCCAGACCACGCTGCCCTCCAGCCTGAGCCCCGCGGGCGTCCACCTCGCCCCGTCCGTGCTGAGCTGCTCCTCACCGGCCGCCAAGGCCCGCCGGGCCCGGAAGGACCGGAACTCCACCTGCTGAAAGCTCGCCCCGGGCTGGGGCCTGGGGGCCCGGCCGCTCGAAGCCTCGCCGCGCCAGCCGTCCGCCCGCACGAAGGACAGGGGGCCCGGCCAGGTGATGGTTTCCGGGGAGAGGTCTGCCACCGAGGCCTGCAGCGAGCCCTCGCTCAGCCGGGCCTTCACGCCCTCCAGATGGCCCGTCTGGAAGCCCGGTGTGGTCCAGAGGCGCTCGGCATCCATGGCCTGGAGGGTCGGTACGACTCCGCCGGCGGGCGCCTGCCACCGAACGGGACCACGCTCCACGCGCAGCTTGCCGTCCGTCTCCCGGCGCCAGCCGGCCGGCAGGTTCCATACGCCCCGGGAAGAGCCTTCCAGGGACTCCCAGCGCAGGGGCGCCAGCCCGTTCCACTCCCCGCCGCTCCAGCGGATGGCCGGCCCTTCACTCTCGATGCGGCCTCGGCCCAGGGGGACGGCAGTCCCCGGCTGGGCCACGCCGAGGTCCATGGGGCCATGGAGGGTCCACACACCAGCCTCCCGCCGAGCCTTGGGCGAGAGCAGCCGCCAGGCTCCGGCCTGCTCGTCGAGGCGCCCCGTCACCTGCTCCAGGAGGAGGTCCTGCTCCGAGCCCGAGATGGTCTTGTAGGCCAACACCATGCGGTTCGGGCCCAGTTGCTCCGTGACGGTGCCCTTGGTGCCCCGGGTGCCTTCGCCGAAGAGCGCATCGCCACCCACCGTGCGGCCTGGCATGCCCTCGCTCCCATTGGTCAGGAAGCGGAGGGTGAAGCCCAGGGTGGCCGCCACCAGGACCCAACCCAGGCGCCGCCAGAGGGGATGGCGGGCGGGCGGGAGGTCCTGCAGGCGGGCCGAGACCTTCACGGCAGGGCCTCCGCCAGGACCGAATCCACCAGCCAGGAACGGCCCCAGCGGGCACTCCCCTGGGGGGCCGCCGCCACACAGAGGCGCTCGCCTACGCGGGGCTGGCTGGGGCGTTCGTGATTGGCGAACCAGGTCAGAGGGTCTGCGAGGCCGGTCAGCCGGAGCTTCCAGTGGTCGGCGCTGAAAACGGCCGACGAGGTGACCGTACCCTCGAGGCGGCCCAGCGGCGGGGCGAAGCCCTGGCCAAAGGGCTCCAGCCGGGCCAGGTCGCCGTCCCCGGGTAGGTCATCGGGCCCGCCATCCAGCAGCAGGGTCGGCCGTTCCCTCCCCTCGGCCTGGAGGGCCGCCCCCCGCTGGAGGGCCTGCTGCACGAAGGGAAAGCGGGCGGCCTCGAAGCTGAGCCCGGCGGCGACCCGGTGTCCGCCTCCCCCCAGGATGAAGGGCTGGGACAGGGCCAGCAGCTCGCCCAGGTCGTAGCCATCCGGCGCGCGCAGGCTGCAGTGGGCCACCCCGTCGACGACCGTGCAGACCCCCGCGGGACGGCCGCTGGCGCGCATGCGGTGGCCCGCCACGATGCCGATGACGCCCTTGTGGGCCACCGGGTCCAGCACCAGGTCGAAGGCAGCCTCCGAGGGCGCTGGCAGCCGCTCGGCCAGCTCCTGCTGAATGGCCCGGCGCTCAAGGTTCAGCGACTCCACCCGGGCCATCAGCCCCTCGGCCTCGCCGGGGTCCTTCGTCAGCAGCAGGCGGACGGCGTCCTCGGCCCCGCCCATGCGGCCCACGGCATTGAGCCGCGGTGCCAGGCCGAAGGCGATGTCCTGGGCGCCGAGGACGCCCTCCTTCTTGGCCGCCTTCAGCAGCGCGGCCAGGCCGGGGCCGTTCCTCCCGCTGAGGGAGTCCAGCCCCCGCCGCACGAGCAGGGCGTTCTCCCCGATCAGCGGCATCACATCCGCCACGGTGCCGATGGCCACGAGCTTGATGAGGCCATCCAGGAAGGCCGCATCAGGGCCGGTGGGATGGGGAACGGCACCCAGCAGCGCCTGGGCCAGCTTGAAGGCAACGCCCACCCCCGCGAGGTACGGATTGGCATACTCCCCAAGGTGGGGATGCACCACCGCGCAGGCGGAGGGCAACTCGGCGCCCAGGGCGTGGTGGTCCGTGATCACCCAGTCGAGCCCCAGCTCCCTGCTGGCCGCCACCTCCGCCAGGCTGCGCACGCCGCAGTCCACGGAGATGAGCAGGCCCGGATCGCGGGTGGCCTGCAGTTCCTGGATGCAGTCCAGGTGCAGCCCATAGCCATCTGAGAAGCGGTTGGGGATGAAGAAGGAGGCCTCGGCGCCGAGCCTCTCCAGGGTGCGCATCAGCAGCGCGGTGGCGGTGACGCCATCTACGTCGTAGTCCCCGTAGATGACGATGCGCTCGCGGCTCTCAATGGCCTTGCGGATGCGCGCCACGGCGGCGTCCACGCCGGGCAGCAGGTGCGGATCGGTGCTGCGGGCCCAGGATGGCTCCAGCCGCCAGGCCAGGTCCTCGCCGCGATCCACGCCCCTCAGCCAGGCGAGCCGAGCCAGCCGCGACTCCAGCCCCCAGGCCTCGGCCATGCCCTTCCAGGGCGCCAATCCTGCCGGGATCTCCCGGCGGAGGCGCCATCGGACCGGCGGCATCAGCCCACGCTGCCCATGCGGGCGAACTTCTGGTACCGCTCTTCCACCAGCTGCTCGGCGGAGAGGTCGGAAAGCTCGGAGAAGGCCTCGATGATGGCGTCTTTCAAGGCCGCGGCCGCGGCGTCGAAGTCCGCGTGGGCGCCACCCAGGGGCTCCTTCACGATGCCGTCGATGACGCCCAGCTCCAGCAGGTGCGGGGCGGTGAGCTTGAGCGCCGCCGCGGCCTTGGGGGCCTGGCTGGCATCCTTCCACAGGATGGAGGCACAGCCCTCAGGAGAGATCACGGAGTAGATGGCGTTCTCCATCATGAGCACACGGTCGGCCACGCCCAGGGCCAGGGCCCCGCCGCTGCCACCCTCGCCGATGACCACGGCCACCACGGGCACTTCTAGCTTTGCCATTTCCAGCAGGTTCCGGGCGATGGCCTCCGCCTGGCCGCGCTCCTCGGCATCCACGCCCGGATAGGCGCCGGGGGTATCGATGAGGCAGAGGACGGGTCGCTGGAACTTCTCCGCCAGCTTCATGAGGCGCAAAGCCTTGCGGTAGCCCTCGGGCTTGGGCATGCCGAAGTTGCGCAAGATCTTCTGCTTGGTGTCCCGGCCCTTCTGCTGGCCGATGACCATGACGGGATTGCCCTCGATCCACCCGAAGCCCGAGACGATCGCGGCGTCATCTCCGAAGCGCCGGTCGCCATGGAGTTCATCGAAGCGCTCGCAGATCCGCTCGATGTAGTCGAGGGTGTAGGGGCGTTTCGGGTGCCGCGCCAGCTGGGCCCGCTGCCAGTCCGTCAGGTTGGTGAACAGATCGGCTTTCAGCTTGTCGAGCTTCTTTTCCAGCTTTTCCCGTTCCTTGGCCTGGGAGGGATCCATCTCCATGGCCCGGATCTGGGCCTCCAGCTCCAGCACCGGCTTTTCCAGCTGGGACAGATCCATGGTCTGTTCGGGGGACGCGTCTTTCATGTGACCTCGGGTCAGGAAGGAGGAGGCCCCAGTGTAGCCGAACACCCGCCGCTGCAGCCCCGCCCGCCGGTGCCCTGCGGCCTCAGCTAGGGCAGCACCTTGAAGGCGAGCGCCTCCTCCCGGAAGTCCTTGAACTGGGTCCGGTCCTTCTTCCAGGCCTGGACTCCGGCTTCCCGCTGCTCGAACCCGAAGTCGGCGGCCTTCCAGCGATGGTCGAATTGGAAGGAGACCACCGTCTCCCCGGCCCCGGCAGCAGCCTCTGCGCGCCAGGCGTAGGCCGCGAAGGGGCTTTCGCCAGAGCGCTCCGAGACCAGGGGCCGCACCTGGCCCGGAACCCTTAGGCGGGCCCGCAGGACTCGTTCCCCAAAGGCGTTCGAATGCACGGGGTACCGTCTCGGCACCCCGGACTTCTGGATGAGACGCCTAGGCGCGGGGATTCCCCAGCCCACAAGCTCATGCTCCCCGCCGTTCCTGCGGAACCCCTGGGGGTGGTCGATCTTGACCGACACCCTGAAAGGCTTCGAGAGATCGAGTGGATCCCCCAGGTGCTGCACCACCAAGTTCCCCGTGGGAGGCAACTCCAGGAGGTCTCTGCTGAGGCGTTCCTGGACGCCCTTGCTGCCCATCGCCTTTGCGTAGGATCGCAGGCTCCAGGCATTTCCCGTCTCGTCGATCTGCAGCGTGGCGGTCAAGGCACCGTCAAACGCCGTCTCTCCCACCAACTCCAGTTCCAGTCGGCTGGGCTGAATGGCCGCATCAGGAACAGCGGCCCACTGGGCCCCGCTGTCTAGGCAGATCAGGACATGGCGGCCTTTGTGTCCTTCATTGAGCATTCCGAGGGGCGTAAGCGGGTCGGTGGGATCGACCAGGAGGAAGCGGCCACGGGGAGTCTCCACCTCGGCCGGCAGCCCCAGGGTCTCCGGCAGGCGGAGAGCTGCGATCACGTGGTTGAAGACCGGAAAGGGCGTGGAAGCAGGATCCGCCTTGGGGGCTGAGATGGCTGCCAGCACTGGGTGTCCCTGGACTCCACAAAGGGCGGCCTGGGCGATGAGGAAACAGCTCAGGTCTTTGCAGTCCCCATAGCGTTTTCGACCGACTTCGTTGGACACCTCCGGAACCCAGCCCCGCTCTGGTGTCAGGTAGATCTGCTTGTAGGTCAAGGCCCGCCCCATCCAGCTATGCAGGGTACGAAGGCCCTGCAGACCGGGCTCGGCCTTCAACTCCGGCACGGGCGCGGATGCCAGCTTCTCGCGGTAGTTCCCGGCGGCCCACTTGGCTACCGCATCCCAGTCCCCCCACATGCGGGCCGTCTCAAGCGCCGGGTCGAGAAAGCGAACCCGGACGGAGGGGAGGATGGACTGGAGATCAGGATGCCCCCCCTCATCCCGGGGGAGGGCCGGCAGGTTGGACAGGACCAGGCGGGCCCCGGGGAGTTCCTCGACATGGGGGATCCAGTGGCTGAAGTGATGTTTCTCCATGACCACCTGGACAGATTTCAAGTCAGTGAACCAGCCCTCCTTCTTGGCCACCTCCAACTCCCAGCGTCGCACGGGAACAGATTCAAGAATGCCCTCCTGCGCCACGGGCCCCAGCGGACTCATGATGGATTCCAGGGACTCAAAGGCGATGAGGCTCCCAGGCCGGACCCGGTCCAGAGTGACCCCTGTCAGCGTTTCCGTGCTGAACTCAGCGCTTCCGGCGTCATGGATCGTCACCACATCATCCCGGTCGACCTTCACCATCTCTCCGTCAGGCCGGAGGTTCCAGCCCTTCAGGTTCTTGACCTTGTTGGCCTTCCCCCCCAACCCCCGCAGGGAGAAGGTCGCCTGGTTGCGCCCACGATCGGTGAGGATCTGGACCAGGCGGAAACGGCGCTGACGAATTTCCCCATTGCCCGTGTAGGCGATCTCCGTGCGGTCGAGAAGCACCCAGGCATCGGCGTCTGAGGGTGCAGCCTCGTTCGCCGAAGCAACGGCGACGATGCTGGCCCAGGCCGGAAGCTTTGCGCGAAAGTCGCTGGCTTGCAGGGTGAGTGAGAGGCAGAGGAGGATCAGGATTCTCGGCATTCAACCTTCCTTGGCCAGCACGACCGTACGTTGACAGGCCTCCTGGATCCACCCGAGGAATTCCCTGAAGGCAGACCAGTGGGATGCGCCAAGGTTCAGGGAGACGACATGTGCGTCCAGGCGCACCGTCACCTTCCGGGTCTGGGGATCGTAATCCGAGGCCCAGAGGACGGTCCCAAATTCATTCTGGTGAAACAGTTCTGCAGGGGGATCGAACCGGTACCCCTTGGGAACCTCGAAGCTGCTGACTGCGGCGTGAGTGAATAGATAAGGAAGCACGATCGAGGTCGTCCGCGTGGCATCCAACTGATCTGGGACCCAGAGGGGCCAGGTCATTCCCGGGAAGGGTTCCACCTCCCGGCGCCGACCTGATTCACGCTCGAGACTGCCTGAGATCACCCAGGAAACCGGCCTGAAGGGCACCGTTGCATCCTTGACCTCAGCCCGGGAGATGGTGAGGCTCTTGCGGTTCTTTTCGAACTGTTCTTTCAGTACGCGGGACTGTTCCTTGGGCTCCAGGGGAAGGTACCTGTAGCGCTCAGCGTATTCGGGGTAGCCCCCGAACTGTGCCTGCAGGTCGAAACGATCCGAGTCGTCTTCCAGATGGAGCGAGAAGGCGTATGAACGTCGGTTCGAAGTGAACGGCTTGGCGCCCAGCAACTCGAGGGAGGGCTTCCATGACTTCGAGTCCTTTGTCTGGAAGACGAGCATGCCGACCCCCTCGTAGTCGGGATGGACCACTCCCGGCGTCGCATGGCGGTTGCCGGCGTCAAACCAAATGACGCCCTTGCCCGCCTCCTCCACGCCGAGCAGATCGTGGTGGAACTGCCAGGGGTTCAGGCGGCCGTAGTTGAATAGGTCCTGGTCCCGGTCCACCACCTTCGCAATCTTCGGCTGGATCCCAGCCGTCTTCAGCAGGTGGTAGAACATCAGGCGCATGCCGCGGGAACTGGCTAGGCCGGAGGCCGCCACCTTGTCCAGCCGCTTGGATTCGTAATCGTCCCAGAATTTCTTGGGAAGCGCCGCGCGCTCCTCGGCGGTCGGGTGGGACATGTTCTTGATGCGGGCATCCAAGCGGCGGAGCAGTTCCGTGGCCCGGGCGTGGGGAGGCTCCGGCAGCCCTTCGATCAGTTCTGCTGCGACTTGCTTGAACGGACGCCCTGTGTCGACGGAGTCCTCGTAGTCGGGTAGGTAGATCCGTTTGAAGGCCTCGGTCCAGTATGCGTCCCTCCCCTCAGAGAAGGCTTGGATGAGGGGGTCCGGCTGCCAGTAGATTTCGAGGCGTGGCAAGCCGTTGGTCACCTGGAGCGAATAGGGCGGGACCTCCACGGCCGGTAGGTCCCGGTAGATGAAGACCCGGAAGCCATCGATGGTCTTGGCCTCGACCTTCCACTGGCTGTTTCCATTGATCGAGGTGGCAAGCGGCATCCTCTCTGAGATTTCTACCGCGGAAACACGGGTCGGGTAGGCGTTCCCAAGCCGCCATTGCCCGTACAGGCCGTTCGTGAAACGTCGCGGAAGGGCGTCGCGGTACCCATCGCACCGTTCGCGCCACCGCACCTCGACCACGCAGTCCGCAGTCACGCCTGGCGCCACCATGTGAACCTGGGAGCTTTCCCGACCCCCGGCCTCCACTTTCCTTTCCGCGAAGTCTTTCCGACTATCGAAGGTGATCTCCCTGCCGTCGGGATAAACGGTCCGGCCTTTGATGTCGTAGGCCGCCTTAGGAAGGTCAGGAAGGGCCGCGGCATTTCGGCCAGACTCCGAGAAGATCCTCACCCGGTAGGTCGATTCCATCTCCCGGACCTTGAATCGGATGCGTTCCTCCAGTACAACCGCGCCTTTTGGGCCATCCTTGATCGCCCAGACATCTGCAGGAATGGGGGCCCAGTCCGCCCCGGCAGACAGCCAGACAGTCATCCAGATTCCAATGAGGATTGTGCGGAGTTTCACGAGCCGCCCCTTAGGTATTTCCGGCATGCTGACAGGCGACCTCGATCCTGGACAAGAGACGCACATCACCAATATTCACCTGAGACTCCTTTATATCCCGCAGCCATGTACCTCCCCCGACCGTTCCTCCATCCCTTCCCCCTCTTGGGCCTCAGCGGCGGCATCGCTGCGGGCAAGTCCTTCGTCGCCTCCTGGATGCGGGACCGCGGGTGGGCCGTCATCGATGCGGATGCCCTGGCCCGCGAGGTGGTCGCCCCAGGCAGCGAAGGCCTTCTGGCCGTGGCCGAGGCCTTCGGCCCCTCCGCCCTCCAGCCTGATGGCAGCCTGGATCGCGCCTGGATGGCCGCCCATGTCTTCGCGGATGATGCGGCCCGCACCCGACTCAACGAGCTCCTGCACCCACGAATAGAGGCCCTGCTGGAAGCGCGCCTGGGGGGACTTTCCCCGGACACCCGAGGAGCTGTCCTCGACGCGGCGCTCTGGGTGGAGCGGGGCCGTGCTCACCACTTCGACGCGTTCTGGGTGGTGGATGCGCCGGAAGATCTCCGTCTGGCTCGCCTGATGAAGCGGGACGGACTGTCCCGGGATGCTGCCCTGGCGCGCCTGCGAGCCCAGGCCACCGCCTCCGAGCGGGCCCTGCATGCTGACCTGGTGATCGAGAACGACGGGAGTGACCTGTGCGAGCTTCTCACCGGGGCGGAGGCAGGCCTTCTGGCAGACTGGAAGGTCCGCCGCGCGCGGACCTGGAGACCCGACATGCCTGCACCCTTCAGCGCTGAACAGCTGCGCCTGGTACTGACCGACCTGCTCAGCCGCGGGGGCGACTATGGCGAAGTCTTCGTGGAGCGCCGCCGGGCCCACGCACTGGGCATGGATGACGGTCGCATGGAGGACGTGCTGGCCTCCGAGACCTTCGGCGCCAGCCTGCGACTGGTCGAAGGTGAGACCACGCGCTTCGCCGACCTGATCGCCCCGACCATCGAAGGGCTCTGTGAATCCGCCCGAACCCTGGCCGCGCCCGGCAGCGGTCCCGCCGCGGCCATCCCCGCCCTGGTCGCGCGAACCTTCCCCACCCCCAGCCCCGTTGTCCAGGATCCCGGGCAGGTGCCGCTGGCCGACAAGGTGGCCCTGGTGCGACGAGCCGAAACCATCGCCCGCGAACATGCGGAGGCCCTCCGTCCCGGCGCCCTCAGACAGGTCTCCGTGGGCTACGGCGACAGCACCCAGCACGTGTGGATCGCCGCGGCCGAATGCGAGGGCGACGCCTGGTCCGGCCGCATCACGGAAGACCACCGCACTCAGGTGGTGCTGCGCGCCAATGTCACCGCCGGCGACGACACCCAGCTCCAGACGGGCTATCAGCCCCTGGGGGAAACACGCGGCTTCGAGCTGTTCACCGATGAAGCCGTGACCCGCATGGTCCAGGAATCGGTCCGGCTGGCCATGCAGGCCCTCGATGCCCAGCCCGCGCCGGCCGGCACCTTCCCCGTGGTGCTCAGCAGCACCGCCGGCGGCACCATGATCCACGAGGCCTGCGGCCATGGCCTGGAGGCCGATCTCGCCCTGGCGGGCGTGAGTTCCTTCGCGGGCAAGCTGGGCCAGAAGGTGGCCGCCGAGGGCGTGACCATCATCGATGACGGCACCCTCCCCCACAAGCGCGGCAGCCAGGCCATTGATGACGAAGGCAACCCGGTCAGCCGCGTGGTGCTCATCGAGAACGGCATCCTGAAGGCCTACCTGCAGTCGCGGAAGACTTCACGGAAGATGGAGGTGCAGCCCACTGGCAATGGCCGCCGCGAGAGCTACCGCCACCTGCCCATTCCCCGCATGCGGAACACCTTCCTGGCCGCCGGCAGCGAGGCGCCCGAGGCCATCCTGCGCGACCTGGACCGGGGCCTGCTGGTGAAGCACATGGGCGGCGGCCAGGTGGATACCGTCACCGGCAACTTCGTCTTCCAGGTGACCGAGGGCTACTGGGTGGAAAACGGCGTGGCCATGTATCCCGTGAAGAACGCCACCCTCAGCGGCTGCGGCCCCGAGGTGCTCAAGGGCCTCACCCGCATCGGGAACGACCTCCACCATTTCGACATCGGCACTTGCGGCAAGGACGGCCAGGGCGTGCCCGTCAGCGACGCCCTCCCCACCATCCTCTGCCCCGCCCTCGTAGTGGGCGGCACCGCCGACCCCCTGCCGAGCGTGATCTAGATGAGCGATGTTCCGACCTTCATTCCCGAATCGCTCGAGGCCCGCCTCCAGGACGGCATCCAGCATGCTCTGAGCCTGGGCGCGGAGGGGGCCGAGGCCTTCATGTCCGTGTCCCGCTCCCGCAAGGCCAAGGTGCAGAACGGCCAGCTGGAGGATCTGACTGTCAGCAAGCGCGGCGGCCTCGGCGTGCGCGTGATCCGCGCGGGCCACAAGGGCTTCCGCACCGGCCTGGCCACCACCACCGATCTCGCCGCCGCCGATTTCCGGAACCTCTTCGCCCAGGCCTGGGAACTCAGCGCCCTTGGCGATGAGGACCCCTGGTTGCGCCAGGCGGAACCCTCCGGCGAGGACGACCTGCCCAGCCGCTTCGATGCGGCCATCGAGGCCATCACACCCGAACAGCGCATCGGCTGGGCCATGGAACTCGAGGCCGAGGCACGGAAGGCCTCCAGCAAGGTCGCCGCGGTGCGGGAATCCACCTGGAGCGACGGCTCCGGCGCCAGTCTGCTGCTGACCCAAAAGGGCGTTCGTACCCCTGATGTCTGGTCCAGCTGCTCGGCCTCCATCGAGCTCGCCGTGGCCGAAGGCGAGGAGCGCCAAGCAGCCTATCACTGGGATGTCGCTCGTCGGCCGGGCCTGAATCTCGCCGCCATCGGCCAGGAGGCCGCCCTCAAGGGGGAGCGGAAGCTGAACCCCCAGCGGCTGCCCGCCGGGAAATACTCCGTGGTGCTGCATCCTGAGGTCGCCGTGGAACTGCTCGGCATCGTTGCGGGCATGCTCGATGCGGAGTCCGTACTCAAGCAGCGCAGCCTCTTCGCCGGGAAACTGGGCGAGACCATTGCGTCGCCGCTGCTCACCCTGGTGGATGACGGCCGCCTCGCCGAGGCGCCGGGCCGCCCCGCCCTGGGCACCGAACCTTGGGATGCCGAGGGCCTGCCCACGCGGCGCAACGTGCTGCTGGAAGGGGGTGTGCTCCGCACGTACCTGCACACCCTGAAGACCGCCGCCGAAATGGGCGTGGCACCCACGGCCAGTGCGGGGCGGGGCTTCGGCAGCCAGCCCGGCGCCACCACCTTCAACCTGTTCCCCCTGCCCGGAGCCACGGGGACCGATGCGCTCTACCGCCTGGCCGGGAACGGCGTGCTCATCACGGAGATCATGGGCCTGCACACCGTGGATCCCGTCAGCGGGGACCTCAGCGTGGGCGCCAGCGGCCTCCGCATCCGCGACGGCCTCCTGGCCGAGCCGGTGGACAAGCTCACCTTCGCCGGCAACCTCCGGGACTTCCTCACCCGCATCGTGGCCCTCGGCAGCGACCTCCGCTGGTACGGCAGCAGCGCCGGTCTGAGCATTCTTTTGGAGGACATCGCCCTGGGCGGCGCGTGATCCTTCACCTCTCTTCCACCCACTAGCATCGTTCCTGCGAGGTCCCCATGTCCCTGAGCGCCGCGAAGCAGTACCTGGCCTTCCCCCACCTCGAACCCGGCCTGCGAGCGGATCTGGAACCGCTGGTGAAGGCCGCCGAGGGTGGCGATGCCAAGGCCATCGCCGAACTCGAGGACCGCTTCTTCGAACCCCTCGCCTTCGGCACGGGCGGCCTTCGGGGCTTCATGGCCGCCGGGTTGCGGCGCATGAACCAGCCCAACGTGCGCCGGACGACCATGGCCCTGGCGACCGTGGCCCAGCGCCATGCGCCCGGCAAGCAGGTGGCCGTGGTGGGCTACGACACCCGCATCAACTCCGAGGTGTTCGCCGCCGAGAGCGCCGCCGTCCTGGCCGCCGCCGGCTACCAGGTGTTCCTCGGCTCGCGCCCCCTCCCCACGCCCTTCCTCTGCTTTGCCATGAAGGCCCTGGGCTCCGCCTGCGGGGTGATCATCACTGCCAGCCACAATCCGAAGGAATACAACGGCTTCAAGGCCTACAACGACCTCGGCGGGCAGGTGGTGGATCCCTGGGATGCGGAGATTGAGGCCCACATGGCCACTCTGCCGGTCGTGCCCGTGCCGCCGGTCGCCCCGGAGGGGATGATCGGCCCCATCCCCCAGGAAGTGGAAAACGCCTATCTGGCCCTGGGCCTGGACCTGCTCCAGGATCCCAAGCCTTTCACCCCCGCCCGGATCCTCTACACGCCCTTCCACGGCACGGGCATCGCTTTTGTGCCCGCGTTCTTCGAAGCCGCTGGCATTCCGCTGTCCATCAGCCCCAGTCAGGGCATCCAGGATGGCACCTTCCCCACCGCTCCCCGGCCCAACCCCGAGGAGCTCGCGGCCTACGCGGCTCCCCTGGCCGAGGCCGAGGCCATGGGGGCCGAGGTGATCCTCGCCAACGATCCCGACGCGGACCGCATCGGCGTGGTGGCCAAGCACAACGGGGCCTGGGAGCTCATGAGCGGCAACGACCTGGCCGCCCTCACCCTGGACTACCTCTGCTCCGGGAAGGGCCGCGAGGGCGCGGTGGTGAGCACCGTGGTCACCTCGGACTTCATGGCCGAGGTGGCCCGCCACCATGGTCTGCCCGTGGTGTGGACCCTCACCGGCTTCAAGAACATCGCCGTGTGCATGGATCGCCTCGACGAACTGGGCGAGGCCTACGCCTTCGGTGCCGAAGAGAGCTACGGCATGCTGCTGCCCCCCAGCCTGCGCGACAAGGACGGCGTCACGGCCGCCCTGGTGGTCGCGGAGATGGCCGGCCACTTCAAGGCCAAGGGCCAGACCCTGTTCGAGGCCGTGGAGTCCCTCATGGCGCGGGTGGGCACCTTCCACAACCGCCTGGTGAACCTCGAAGATCCGCGTCCTGGCGGCGCCAAGCGCTTCGCCGAGGCCATGGGCCGCATCCGGACCGCCGGCCTGGCCGCCTTTGGTGGCGAGAAGGTCATCAGCTGGGAGGACTTCCAGACCGGCCTTTGGCACGGTGAGGGCCGCAGTGAGACGATCCTGGACCGGCCCGACAACCGTGAAGTTGCCCTGCCCATCCCGCGGAGCAACGCCCTGAAGTTCCGCCTGGAGAGCGGCGCCTTCGCCGCCTTCCGGCCCAGTGGCACGGAGCCCAAGCTGAAGGTCTACCTCCAGAGCCGCACTGACACAGCCCTGCTCGACCGGATGGAGTCAGAAGCGCGCACCCTGCTCGGGCTATAGGCCGCCTGCGAGCAGGCCCATCGTCAAAGACCAAGAAGAGCGCCGACATGCGAACTCATCGCGTGCCGGCGCTCTTCGACTTCAGTTCAGCTGAGAACTAGAGGGACTTCTTGGTGGTGGTCAGCTTGCCATCGGCGAAGCCGTGGCATTCCTTGCACTGGGCTTCCTTGTACTTCGCCATCATCTTGACGGTGGCGGGGTTGAACTTCTTGTCCTTGGGTGCGCCCTCGTGGCAGGCGGTGCACTTGGCTCCCTTGACGGTGGTCATCTTGGCCTGGGCCACGGGGGCGACAGCCAGGGCGAGCAGGGCGGTGAGCAGGGTGATGCGGCGCATGTTGACTCCTGAGGTGGACTCGACATCCAGATCGAGCCAGAGTGTGGACCGTCATGATTGTGCCACAGATGTGCTCGGAAGGGACGGATGCGGCTCAGTGACCCGTATCACAGGCGCTTGGCTTCTGGGGATGGGCTTGGCAAGAAAAGGGCCCGGGATGAGCCGGGCCCCTGTTTCGAAGTCTAATGCCCTCAGTGGGAGAGGCGGGAGGTCATGGCATAGATTATGAGGACGAGCAGCATAAGGCCGATGCCAAAGAAGATGTAGCCGGCACTGCGGGCGATGCCCTTCCAGGCTTCCCACTCGTCCTTCACGCGGTAGTCGTCCAGGCGGCCCTCGGCCACCAGGCGGTCATACCAGCGCTTGCGTTCATGGAGCATCTCAGACTTGGAGATGCGGCCGGAGAAGATGACCGTGTCCATGGGGAACTTCTCCAGGCGGAAATGCGTGTTGAAGAAGTGGACGGTGAAGATGAACCCGGAGGCCAGGAGGGCTTCGTCAGAGTGGACGATGAGTGAGACGTTGATCATCCAGCCCGGCATGAACCTGCTGAAGAACTCTGGGAACCACATGATCAGGCCGGAGACGCCGATGGCAAAGACGCCCCAGAACACGGCCAGGTAGTCGAACTTCTCGAAGTAGGTCCAGCGGTCGAACTCGGGGCGGGGCCCCTTCCCGAAGAACCACTTGTTGTGGGCCACGAAATCCTGCAGGTCCTGCTTGGTGGGAATCATGGAGTCGGGATGGGCCATGGCCTTGAGGAGGCGTGAGAACTGGAAGGCGCCGGTCTCGGGGTCCTTCAGGTAGCCGCGGCGCTTCCAGAGGTGGCTAACCATGGTGCTCACGTGGAGCACGAAGTAGACGAAGGTGACCACCGCGCCGAAATGATGGAGCGTCCGGGCCACCTCGGCCCCGCCGAAGAAGTTGAAGATCGCCTTGGCCCAGTCGGTGTAGTAGAACTTCAGCGGCATGCCCGTGATGGTCAGCAGCAGGAAGCTCGTGACGACGAGGATGTGGAGGAACCGCTCGAAGGGCTGGAAGCGGGTGAACTGCTCGTCATCCGCGTGGATCTTGGCCTTGGCCTCCCGGAACTGCTTGGAGTCGTGGCGGTAGAGCCAGATGGAGCGGAACAGCCAGAGCAGCGTATGCCCGCCGAACAGGGCGAAGGTGCAGACCAGCAAGGTGGTCATGACGATGAACACGTAGTTGAGGATCGGATAGTTCTTGCGATCCAGGGGATTGGCATGGGGCGCGTACTTGGTGAAGCTGGTCGTCGCCTTCGGATGGCACTGCTTGCAGGTGTTGACGATGTTGGCGGGGGACAACCGGGAATCGGGATCGGCGGCCCGGCGCACGTCATGGTGCCCGTGGCAGTCGTAGCACGCGGCGACGGCGCTGGCGGTATTGGCCTTGCCCAGGGCCATGGCCTTTCCGTGGTAGGTATCCCGGTAGTGCTCGAGGCGGTCCGCGTGGCACTTGCCGCAGACCAGGTCGCTGCCAGCCTTGAAGTGGGCGTTGGCGGGCGTCTCGATCTGGTGGGCGGAGTGGCACTGGATGCAGACGGGGCCGCGGGGATCACCCTTGGCCAGCAGCTGGCCGTGGATGCTCTTGTTGTAGATCTCCTCGACCGTGACGTGGCACTTGCCGCAGGTCTTGGCCACGTTGGCATGGTTGATGGGCGAGCTGCGGTCCACGCTGCGCTTGATGTCATGCACGCCGTGGCAGTCGTTGCAGCTGGGGGCCACGATGAGGCCCTTCTGGAGCAGGGCCATGCCGTGGATGCTCTCCTGGTACTGGTCCCCCACCTTGGGGAACTTCATCTTGTACTCGTCCGTGATGCCCTTGTTGGCGTGGCACTTGGCGCAGGTCTTGGGCAGGTTCATCTTGTAGACCGGTGAATCGTGCTGCTTCACCGGGACGATGTAGTGATTCCCGTGGCAGTCGGCGCAGCCGGGGGCGGCCGAGGCCCCCATGGCCTTGCTCATGCCGTGGATGCTGCCCTGGTAATCCTTTTCCTGGTCGGAGTGGCAACTCCCGCAGGCCACCTTGGGCGGAGGGTTGCCATCACCGGGGTGGTCCTTGTGGATCTGGGCGTGGCAGTCCTTGCAGGACAGCGAACCATGCACGGCCTTGCCAAATGGGACTGCATCCACGAAGAGGGAGACTGTGGTGCCGCCCGGCCCGTCCTTGGTCGCGTCCTTGTCTCCATGGCAGTCCAGGCAGCTCTCCTTGGCGGCCTTGGGGCCGGCGGCCTGGAGCGGGGCGGTGAGCAGGAACCCGCAGGCCAGCAGAGCCATGGGCAGGGCCCACCGGAGCCTTCGCAGGAAGGGGGCGGCAATGGGGCGGACGAGCGGGAGAGGATCCAGCGGCATGATCGAACCTCGTGAGTGGAGGCAGTGGAACAGGGGCGGGCCCGGAAAGGAAGGCCCACCCTATTATCCACTCAAAGGTTATTTGAGTTCGTCAGACAGAGATCACAATTCCCTGGATCAGTGTCCCGACTGGTTTCCCGCGTCGGAACCCGTGTCCTGGTTCCCCTTTTCCATAAGTTGCCGGTAGTATTCCGGCCGGGTTTCGCGCAAATGGTCGGCGGAGGCCTTGCCCGTCAGCCAGGCCAGGTCCATGGGATAGACATCGGGATCGAAGATCACCAGGTACCAGTGCCAGACCAGGATGGACAGCGTGGCCAGAATGGCCTCGTACCAGTGGGCCGCGGTGGCAGCGTCCAGCACCCAGGTGGGGAAGCGGCGCAGGCTCCAGTTCTGGGCCCAGAGCAGGATGCCGGATACGGCCATCACCACCGTGCCCCACATGAAGGCCCAGTACTCCATCTTCTCGGCATAGCCGAACATGCCGAAGGTGGGTCGCTTGTCGGTGAAGCCCAGGTTGTAGCGGAGGGTGTTCACGATGTCCTTGGCGTCCTGCCAGCCCGGCAGCAGCTCTTTCAGGATCACCCGATCCTTCTTGACCAGCGCCAGATGAATGAAGTGGAGGACGGTGGCCGCCGAGATGACCACTGCCGCGATGCGGTGGAGAATGGCCCGGGCCGCTCCAGCACCGTGCAGGCCCATGGCCTTGACCCAGCCAGCCTCGGGGAACTTGAGCGCGAACCCGGTGATGACCAGGACGATGAAGCTGACCATGACCATCCCGTGGGTGATGCGGAACCACTTGTTCATGCGGGGCAGCTGTTCGCCCGTTCCGTGGTGCGGCTTGTGCCGGCGCAGCTTGGCTAGCCAGTCGATGCCGTTGTGGAAGAGCATGAAGCCGATGGTCATGGGGATGAGTGCGTAGTAGGCCAGGCGGATCCAACGCACCGAGATGTGCTCGGCCCCGCCGGCCGTGCGGACGTGGACTTTGCCCTGGCTGATCTTCTCGCCGAGGCCCGGGTGGCACTGCCCGCAGGTCTTCTGCAGGTTCGCGGGGTTGATGGTGGAGCGGCTGTCGGCCGAGGGCAGGATGTTGTGCACACCGTGGCAGGAGGCGCAGTTGGCGGCCGTCTTCTGGCCGCCGCGGATGGCGAGGCCATGGAAGCTGTCCTGGAAGGCCGGCACCTTGTCCCCGAAGTCGTAGCGGGAATTCATGCGCTCATCGCCGTGGCAGCGGCCGCAGGTCACCGTGGAGACGCGGGCGGGGTTCACCAGGGACCCGGCCTCCTTGGGCGCCAGGATGCTGTGCTCGCCGTGGCAGCCTGTGCAGGTGGGAGAGTCGTGGGACCCTCGCTTCACGGCCAGGCCATGCACGCTGTCCGCGTAGACCGCCTGGACGTCGTTATGGCAGACACCACAGGTTTCAGCCACGTTGGCGCGATTCACCCGCGCCTTGGGGTCCTTCGAGGCCAGGATGTCGTGGCTGCCATGGCAGGCGGAACAGGAAGGCGCCGAGGTGTTGCCCTTGGCCACCTCGCGGCCATGCACACTCAGGCGATAGGCCTCCACCGGCTTGGCGAAGGGGATCTTGTGCTTGGCGAGGAACTCGGGGTTGGAGTGGCAGGCTCCGCAGGTATCCGCCAGGTTCTTGCTGTTCACCGGGGAGGTCGGCTGGCTGCCGGATTGGATCTTGTGGGGCGAGCCATGGCAGGACTGGCAGGTGGCCGAATCGGCCATGCCGCTCAGCTTGGCAAGGCCATGGACGCTCTTCGAGTAGGCCTTGACCTGGTCCTCGTGGCAGCTGGCGCAGTTCACCGGTTTCGGCTTGTCGGCGTGCGGCAGGCTGGTGATGCTGCTGTGGCACCCGACGCATCCCATGCCGCCATGCTTGGAAGCCTCGAAGGCGACAAGATCCACCTCATGGCAGGAGGTGCAGTCCTTGGGCGTCGGCGCGGCCGCGAACATCACCACGGACATCAACCCAGCGAGCAGAAGACGCATAGCCACCTCAGTAGTCCTCTAAACTTTAGCCTGAGAATCCACCGAAATAGGACCTGCTGGTGATTTAGGTCACGACCCTTGACGGCACCCAGGCCTCTTTTGCGAAAAACAAGAACAGGCGCCAGGTGCGTGAGCCCCCTGGCGCCTGAAATCGGAGCTGCCGTCAGCTCACTTGCCCTTGTAGTCCTTCAGCCAGGCCAGATCCACCTCGGCGGCCTTTTTCTCAGCCTTCACTTTGAGCAGGAACTTGCCGCGCTCATTGGCTTCGGAAGCGCCCTTCTTGGGCATCTTGTCCACATGGCAGGACTGGCAGCCGGTGATCTCGGCGAACCCGAGATCCTTGGCCTTCTTGACGAAGGGCAGCTTGGCCTGAGCCGACAGGCCTCCGAGAACCAGGATCAGGGTGACCGACAGGGCGCGTCGCATGTTGCCTCCGAAGTTGTGGATGGGTGGGGTTCGCTGCGCATCAGCATGACAGCCCCACGAGGGAGCCGCCAAAACCCATGGGATGTAGCGAAGCGACGGAGGCTTGCGCACCCCGTCGCTTCAATGGGCTTGGGCCTGAATCACTTGCCCTTGTAGTCCTTCAGCCAGGCCAGGTCCACTTCGGCGGCCTTCTTCTTGGCCTTCATGTCCTCGAGGAACTTCCCACGCTCGGACAGTTCGCCGCCCTTCTTGGCCATGCCAACATGACAGGCCTTGCAGTCCTTGATCTCGGCATGGCCGAGTTCCTGGGCCTTCTTCACCCAGGGCATCTTGGCCTGGGCAGGAACCGCGAGAATCAGTGCCGCGGCAGTGATGAGGATGAACGTGCGCATGATGCCTCCTGGGGCGGGGTCCCGGTGACCGGGATCGGTTCGATGGGGTAGTGCAATTAGGGTACCCACTTTCACCGGCGCCCTGCATTTGAGGGGAATCTCTTCCGGTTCAGAACACCAACTGTTCCTGGTACTCGCCGAAAACACCGCGCAGCGTGTCGCAGATCTCCCCCACGGTGGCCTCGGTCTTGACCGCCGCCAGGATGTGGGGCATCAGGTTCTCGGTACCGGCTGCGGCGTCACGCAAGGCAGCCAGACGAGTGTCCACCGCGGCCTGGTCTCGGCCCGCCCGCACGGCCGCGATCTGGGTGCGGCGCTGGGCGCCGAGGGCTTCGTCCACCCGCAGCAGGTCGGGTTTCGGCTCACCCGTGACGGTGAACCTGTTCACGCCCACCACCACCTGCTCGCCCTTTTCCACGGCCTTCTGGTAGGCGTAGGCCGCGTTCTGGATCTCCCGCTGGGGAAAGCCCTTCTCGATGGCGCTGACCATGCCGCCCAGCTCGTCCACCTTGGCCAGCAGAGCCATGGCGCGGGCCTCCAGCTCATCCGTGAGGGACTCGACGAAATAGCTCCCAGCGAAGGGATCCACCACGTCCGCCACTCGGGATTCGAAGGCCAGGATCTGCTGCGTTCTCAAGGCGATGCGGGCGCTCACCTCGGTGGGCAGGGCCAGGGCCTCGTCCCGGCTGTTGGTGTGCAGGCTCTGGGTGCCGCCGCAGACGGCCGCCATGGCCTGCACCGTGGTGCGCACGATGTTGTTGTCCGGCTGCTGGGCCGTGAGCGTGCTGCCCGCGGTCTGCGTGTGGAAACGCAACATCTGGCTTTTTGCATCGGTCGTCTTGAAACGCTCCTTCATGATCCGGGCCCAGAGACGCCGGGCGGCGCGGAACTTGGCCACCTCCTCGAAGAACTGGTTGTGGGCGTTGAAGAAGAAGCTGAGTCGGGGCGCGAAGGCCTCCAGCTTCAGGCCCGCGTCCAAGGCCGCCTGCACATAGGCGATGCCGTCGCCCAGGGTGAAGGCGATCTCCTGGGCCGCCGTGCAGCCGGCCTCGCGGATGTGATAGCCGGAAATGGAGATGGTGTTCCAGTTGGGCACCTGGTCCGCGCAGAACGCGAAGATGTCCGTGATGAGGCGCAAGCTCTGGCGCGGCGGGAAGATGTAGGTGCCCCGGGCCATGTATTCCTTGAGGATGTCGTTCTGGATGGTGCCGCTCACCTGGTCGAGGCGCACGCCCTGTTCCTCGGCCACGGCCAGATACAGCGCCAGCAGCACCGCCGCCGGCGCGTTGATGGTCATGCTGGTGCTCACCTTGTCCAGGGGGATGTCCTGGAAGAGGCGGCGCATGTCATGGATGGAGCTGATGCTCACGCCCACCTTGCCCACTTCGCCCAGGGCCATGGCATGGTCGGGATCCATGCCGATCTGCGTGGGCAGGTCGAAGGCCACGGAGAGGCCCGTGGTGCCCTGCTCCAGCAGGTAACGGTAGCGGGCGTTGCTCTCCTCGGCCGTGGCGAAACCCGCGTACTGGCGCATGGTCCAGAGGCGGCCCCGGTAGCCCGAGGGCTGCACATGCCGCGTGAAGGGGAACTTCCCGGGCGCCCCCAGGTCCTTCAATGGATCAAACTCGGCCAGGTCCGCCGGGGTGTAGCTGTTCTTGAGGGGAATGCCCGAGCTGGTCTCGAAGGTCCGCTCGCGCAGCTTGGCCGGGTCTTCCTGCACCGTCAGCTGTGTGCGCACCTGCTCGAGGAAATCCTTCTGGTACATGAAACCTCCGAATGGATCCACCTTATCCCTCGAAGGCGCCCGGACGCTACACTGGCCCTTCCCCTCCGAGAGATCCCATGCCCCTGCCGCCCCCGCCCCCCGCCCATGTCCAGCTCCTCACCGGCGCCGACGTCTGGACCGCCCAGGGCCCGCAGAAGGGCCAGGCCGTGGCCATTCTGAAAGGGAAGATCCTGGCTGTGGGTTCCGTTGAGGCCCTCCTCAAATCGCACCCGAAGGCCCTGCGCGTGGATCTCCCCGGAGGCACCCTCCTGCCGGGCCTGATCGAAGGCCATGCCCACGTGGGCGGACTGGGGGCCCTGGCCGGGAAAGTCGATCTCGCGGGCCTGGACAGCCTGCCGGAAACGCTCGGCCGGATCCGCCAGTGGGCCGATGCCCATCCCGAAGGCTGGCTGCAGGGCCGCGGCTGGGATCAGAACCGCTGGCCCGCCAAGGCCTTTCCCCGGGCCCAGGACCTGGATGCGCTCACCGGCACCCGTCCGGCCTGCCTCCAGCGGGTGGACGGGCATGCCGTGTGGGTGAACACCGCCGCCCTCGCCATCGCGGGCATCGGGCCCGACACGCCGGATCCCGAGGGCGGACGCATCCTCAAGGATGCCTACGGACGGCCCAACGGCATCCTCCTGGATGCGGCCACGGAGCTGGTGACCAAGCACATCCCCGCCCCCACAGAGGCCGAGGTGGAAGCCCGGCTCCGGGCCGGCCTCCTGGCCCTGCGGGCCGACGGCTTCACCGCCGTGGCGGACATGGGCGTGGAGGGCCGCGAGCTGGCCGCCTACCGCCGGCTGGCTCAGGCCGGCTCCCTGCCCATCCGCGTCTTCGCCTACCTGGCCCATGACCACGACCTGATGCTGAAGGAACTGCGCCCCGGCAAACGCAAGCCGCTGGGCTTCTTCCAGGTGCAGGGCGTGAAGTTCTATCTGGACGGCGCCCTGGGCAGCCGCGGTGCCAGGCTGCTGGCGCCCTACGCCGACGAGCCCACCACGAAGGGCCTCTGGGTCACCGATCCCGCCAAGGTCGCCACGGACGCCGCCATCACGCTGCGGGCCGGCTATCAGCCCGCCATCCACGCCATCGGGGATGCCGCCAACCGCGCCGCCCTGGACCTGCTGGCCACGGCCATGAAGAAGGGCAAGGGCACCCTGCCCCCGCGCATCGAGCACGCCCAGATCGTCACCGCCGAGGACGCGGCCCGCTTCGGAAGGCTCGGCATCGTCGCCAGCGTCCAGCCCGTGCACTGCACGTCGGATCACAGTTGGACCCCCGCCCGCCTGGGCCCCGAACGGCTGAACGAGGCCTTTCCCTGGCGCAGCTTCGCCGCAGGCGGCGCCCTGCTGGCCTTCGGCAGCGATGCCCCGGTGGAGGAGGCCAATCCGTTCATCGCTCTCGCCGCCGCCGAGACGCGGCAGGATCCCCAGGGTGATCCACCCGGCGGCTTCCTGCCCGGCCAGCGCCTCTCCCGCCTGGAGGCCGTCCGGGCCTACACCGGCGGCAATGCCACGGCCCTGGGCCGGGCCAAGGAGCTGGGCACCCTCCAGAAGGGCGCCGTCGCAGACCTGCTCTGGGTGCAGGCGCCCCTCGGCGAGATCACGCCCGAGGCCCTGCGCAAAGTCCGGCCAGGGCGGCTGTGGGTGAACGGGGTGGAAGTGCCCCTGGCACACTAGAGCCATGAGCCTCCGTCCCGTCTCCCCCCTGCTCGCGCCTTCGCTGCTCTCCGCCGACTTCACCCGGCTGGGGGAAGAGCTGCGCATGATCGAGGCCTCGGGCGCCCAGGTGGTGCATGTGGATGTGATGGACGGCCGCTTCGTGCCCAACATCACCATCGGCCTGCCCGTGGTGGAGAGCCTGCGCAGGGCCACCACCCTGCCCCTGGACTGCCACTTGATGATCGTGGAGCCCCTGCGCTACGCCGCCGACTTCGTGAAGGCCGGGGCCGACTGGGTGAGCATCCACCAGGAGGCCGATCCGCACCTGCACCGCACGCTGGCCGCCATCCGCCAGGCCGGCGGCAAGGCGGGCGTGGTGCTGAACCCCGGCACCCCCGTGGACACGCTCGTGGACCTCGTCGGCGACTTCGACTTCGTGCTGCTCATGAGCGTGAACCCCGGCTTCGGCGGCCAGAGCTTCATCCCCCGGGTGCTCGACAAGGTGAAGCGGCTCGACGCCCTGCGCACCGAGCGCGGCATCCCCTTCTTCATCGAGGTGGATGGCGGCGTGGGCCTGAAGAACGCCGGCGACCTCATCCGTGCCGGGGCGGATTGCCTGGTGGCGGGCAACGCCTTCTTCAAGGCCGAGGATCCGAAGGCCGCCGCCGCGGGCCTGCTGGGCGAGATGGCCAAGGGACGCTGAAGCGCGTCCAGGTCAGTGCGAGGTCGGTACCGGTCCGCTGTCCCAGAGGATGGTGGCCCAGTGGTGCATGTCTCCTGGCGGGATGACCAGGGGCAGCCGGTCTTTCCGCGAGGCGTGGGGCGCGTAGGCGGCCACGGCGAGCTCGCTGCAGTAGTAGCGGTCAGCCACGTTCAGCCCCACCAGTCCGGTGAAGTCGTAGGGTCGGCCCACCAGGGACCGGGCCTTCTCCACGGCGGCCTGCTGGCGCTCGGGCGTGGTGGCCCACAGGGGGCGCATGAGGATCACGCGGTGGGCGCGGTGCAGGAAGTCCGCCAGGGGCGCCGTGTGCAGGCCCCTGCCCTCGGCCTCGATGACCAGGCCCCGCTCGGCATCGAGCACGGCCACATGGCTGAAGGGCTCAGCGGTGACGGCGCTCACCAGGTTGTCCGTGGCGTGGTACCCACGCATCACCAGCCAGTCACCGGGCTGGCCCAGACGGGTCACTTCCCGCAGAGCCAGCGCCTCCCGCTCCTGGCGGTCGGCGGGCGGACGCACCAGGATGGGCGCGGTGCATCCCCAGGCGAAGAGGATCAGCAGCAGAGGGGCGAGCACGGTACGCATGCCGCATTCTGCCACGGGGTGATCCCGCCGAAACTCAGGTGAGCCCAGCCAGCGCAGCCTTCTTCGCCCGCGGCATCCGCTTGATCACCCGTTCCCGGCGCAGGGCCTCCGTCTTCGTGCCGCAGGCCTCCCGGTAGACCAGCGCCAGAGGCCCCCGCCCCCGGGTGTATTTGGCCCCCTTCCCGGTCTGGTGCTGGACCAGCCGCGCCGCCACATCCAGGGCGATGCCGCAGTACAGGGTGCCATCTCCGCACTGAAGCAAGTACACCGACCAGGTCACGGCAGCCGCCACGAGACCGGAAAGGCCTCGGCCAGGATCTGCTCGGCGGTGGCGCCCTGCCCGGCCCGGAAGCGGGCCGTGGCCAGGCAGAGCCCCACGTTGTGGCCCCACCCACGGCCGTGCAGACGCAGCGAGCCGTCCGGCTGGATGTCCCCATCACAGGCGTTACTGGGCCAGGTCGTCCAGCCGAAACGCCGGCCCGCAGCCAGGCGCAGGCCCTCCACCGCATAGGGCCCCGAGTCGCCGAGGCTGAGCCCCAGTTGGCCCGGCTTCAGGCCGGGCTTCACATCCCGCTTTAGCGCCGCGACCTGCGTGGCGCTGAGGGTACGCTCCCAGGTGGCCCAGCGATCCCCCGGCACTTCGGACGCCAGTCCGGTCTCATTGGGTCCAACACCCCAGACCCCGCGGGGGCTGAGCCTGCGGCCCCCGGCCGAACCGGTGAAGAAGGCCCAGCGCGCGTCCAGGTTCAGCTCCGGCGAGACCGCCACGGCCCCCGCGGTATCCGCCGAGGCCGCGCCCCGCACCACGGCGCAGTGGGTTAGCGGGCAGAGCGCGCCGCCCTCATGCTGCCGCGGATGGCCCTCCAGCCAGCGGCCCAGCACGGCAGCCAGGGCACGGCGGGCCTCGAAGGGGGCATCGGCGCCCAGCTCGCCCTCGGTGGCGGCCGCGATCCAGGCGGCCCGCGGGGCCGTCCAAACCAGGCGCCAACCCTGGGATTCAGCGCTGATCCGCACGAGACCCCGGAGGTCGCGCAGGGGGAAATCCGCAGGGAACCGCACGTGTCCCTGGAAGCGCCAGGACTTCCCGATGCGGTGCGGCAGCCTCTGGCCGTTCACCATGAGCGGCCCCCGCAGCCGCTCGGCGGGCCACACCACGGTGACGGTCTCGGCCGCCGTCAGGGCCTCCTTCACCCAGGCCTCGGGCGCCTGCGCCAGCCCGGGCGCCGCCGGCAGAGGCTGGCTCCGCAGCCAGGCGCGGAGCCAGCGGTAGGCCCAGGCCTGCTCCCGAGTGGTGCCGCCAGCCAGGGCGCGGTCCAGGCGGGCCTGCAGGGCGGGCGCGGGCGCCGGTGGCCACGCCTTCGGCAGGCGCCGATGCGACTCGGCCCAGAGGCAGCGGGCCTCCTCCTCCCAGCGGCGCAGCTCCAGACCGGTCAGCCGCCGGTGGGTCAGCTCGTGGCGCAGGATGGCGCCGAGGTCGCGCCGCTTCAGCTGCTCCCAGGGACGCAGATGGAGGACCTCCCCCATCCACTGGCCGCTGCGCCCCGGCGGCGCGCCGGTGGCCCGCTCGAAGGCGGCGACCTCGGCATGCAGGTGGACACGCCAGGGACCGGCGGGCCAGGCCCCCTGGTCGGCGGTGGCCGCCAAGGCGGCCCGGAGAGCCTCCTCAAGGGGCACCTGCGCTCCGGGATCCCCCTCGAAGGTCGGCGGCATGAAGGGCGGCGCTGGTGCGACCAGGAGGATCACTTGAGGCCCAGGATCTCGCGGATGCGGACCAGACCTTCCGCCTTCCCCCGTCCCCGGGGCAGGTGCAGGACCACCAGCGCCGAGCCGCGGCCACCCGCCACCCAGGCGCTGGTGGCCGCGGGTTCCCCCGGCACGGGGGCGGTGCCGGTCTTGAACCACCACCCCTCCGTGCCGAATAGTTCCTTCACTTCGACCCAGGTGCCGGCCAGGAAGCGTTTCCCGAACGACACCACCTCGGACTGCTCCGGTTCCATCAGCCAGC
The DNA here is from genome assembly GCA_016714685.1 of Candidatus Geothrix odensensis. Classification (GTDB taxonomy): domain Bacteria; phylum Acidobacteriota; class Holophagae; order Holophagales; family Holophagaceae; genus Geothrix; species Geothrix odensensis. The sequence goes on along the minus strand of JADKCH010000001.1, from coordinate 135,497 downwards.
GCAGGAAGCCCTCGGGGCTGGTGCGCAGCAGGTCCCCGTCCCCGACCCAGGCCGCCGTCAGGGGCGGCAGCGCATCGCCGGGAGGCAGGCGCCGCCCCAGGAAGGGCGCGAAGACCTCCTCCATCCGCACCCGCGCCGCCGCCTCGCCGTAGTCGGCCTTCCATTGCCTCTGCGCATCCTCGATCCAGAAGAGGAAGGCCAGGTTGCAGCTCTCCTGCAGCGCCTTGCCCAGTTCCACCCGGCCGTGCCCCTCGCGGTTCCAGCAGACGAAGTTCCCGGCGGCGCCCGTGCACTTGAACCGCACGTTCCGGCTGGCCCAGTCGGCTCCCTCCATGCGCAGCCACACCAGCTTGGCCAGGCTGCCCATGGGTGCCTCCTTCTTCGCCTCCCCGTAGGCCCGGACCTCGCCGTCCCCAAGCGTGATGGCAAAGCCTTCGCCCGCTTTCAGGGCGGGCTCCTTCAGCGGCGCGGGCCCCGGCTGCGCGTTCAGCAGCAGGGTGCCGAGGAGCACCGCCAGCAGCGTTCTAGGGTTCCACATCAAAGGTCCCCATGGTCACGGGCCCGGCGCCGGGCAGGATGAGCCTTTCCCAGGTCCAGCGGCGCTCCTGGTCGGTGCCGCCATCCAGCACGGCCTCCACCTTGATGCGGGCGGGCTTGCCGCCCCGCCAGCCGCCCAGCCACTTCAGCGTGTAGGTGCCGGGCGGCGGCGTGTCGTGGGTGTATTCGCCCGACCAGCGCAGCATGCCGCCGGAGGCCGTGCGGCGGCCGCCCTCGGCCACGGCGCCGTCGGGCTCCAGCACCTGGAGGCTGCCGCCCGTGTACTCGTCATTGGCCTGGATGGACACCACCCGCAGCCGCGTCCGCGCTGTGGACACCCACCAGCTCCGCACCACCTTCAGGCCCGAGTCGGGCTCCAGGATCTCCAGGCGGTTCTCGCCGTTCTGGGCCGTCAGTTCGGTGTTCAGGGTGTGCCCCACGCGGACGGACCAGCTGAGGGTCGCGCCGTTGAACCACACCTTCAGGGTGCGCGTCCGCCAGGCTTGGCGGGCGACCTCGGCCTCCCGCTCCAGCCGCGCCAGGCGCAGCTGCTCGGCGGTGCGGGTATCCTCCCCGCCGGGATCGTAGCCGCCCTCGCCCTCATAGTCGTCGTAAGACCGGCGTTCTGGCTCGTCCTTCGGTGGGTTCGGATCCTTCGGATCCACCAGCTTGATCCGCAGGTTCACGGTGCGGTCGCTGGACCAGCCGCCCAGGTCGGGCGCGACCTCCAGGCGCCAGAGCTTGAGGTCCGGCGCGTAGGACGCCATCACGGTTGGCCTGGGCTGGGCGGCCTTCTGGGCGACCAGGCCGGGGGCGGCCAGAAGCAGGCCCAGCAGCAGCAGCAGCGGTCTCATCGCGCACCTCCGTCCTGCACCTTGAGGTCGAGGCCATCGCAGGTGGCCCACTGCCCCTCGTTCGACATGAGGCTCAGCTTGGCCGGCCGCAGGCGGTAGGTGCCCGCCATGCCGGCCCGCAGGTGGATGCGCACCGTGTGCGTGTTCCAGCTCCAGGCCCGGTGGAAGAGGAAGGTCACCTTGTCCGGGTGGACCTCGATGCGCGGCTTCGTCCAGACCTCCGACGAGCCCTCCTCCGTGAAGGCCTTCCCCTCCAGCACGAAGCCTTCCAGCTTCACGGTGGGGTTGAGGCCGCCGGGAATGGGCACCTCCAGCATCACGTAGTCCGCATCGCGGTCCGTGCGGAACTGCACCTGCATCCAGGCCTCCTCGCCGGCTTTCAAGGATCCGGTCCAGGGCTCGCGAACCCAGCCCTGGCGGGCATTCCCCGTCTGCTGTGGCGTCTTCAGCCGCCAGAGGTTCCGCGTCACGGACAGGCGCAGGGCGGACGAGGCCTCCCCCTTCGGCACGCCCGCGGCGCTGCCCGGCACCTGGTAGGCGTAGGTCCAGACCAGCAGGCCCTTCCCACTCGCGGTGACCGTCACCGGCTTCGGCTCGGCCATGGCGTGACTGCCGGCCCGGGGCTCCCGGGCATTCCAGCGCCGAGCCTCAGGCCGCTCCTTGAAGTCGAAGGAGGGGCCGCCCTGCACCGCCGCCTGGATGGACAGCGGTCCCCAGTCCAGCTTGCGCACCTTCATGAGGTAGGGCAGCAGGTCCACGATCTGGCCCGTGCTCCAGGTGGAATACCAGCCGTAGCCGCGGTACTCCGAGGCCAGGAAGGTCTCGCCCTGGCGGATCAGCGGCGACTGCGGCCGCGCCAGGCACAGCGCTTTGATCGCCATCACGGTTGGAACGATGTCACCCGAGTTGTAGCTCCACCAGGTCTCCCGGCGGCCCTCCCAGCGGGCCAGCCCGCCCTTCACCACGGCCTTCTGCTCCAGGCGCTCGGCCAGGGCCGCGGCCTTGGGATGCTTCGCCACCGCCGCGGCCAGCGCGACCATGGCGTGGACGTGGGTGCCGGCCCACTTCCCGCTCAGCACCTTGTCGGCGGAGCTGTCGATGAGTCCCGCGATGGGCTCCCCGGTCTGGGCGAGGGCCATGAGCAGGAAGGCGGCATCGCCTTCGGGATCGGGGCTCTTGGAGCCGGCCACCCGGCCGCCCTGATCCGCCTGCCGGGCCACGTTCTGGAACAGGCTCAGCGCGGCCATGCGGCCCCGCCGGTAGACGCCCTCGTCCACGGCGTAGCCCAGGCGCTGCATGGTGGCCAAGCTCTGGATGGCGTAGCCGGTGGTGTGGGGGTTGGCCTCCATGCCGAAGTCATTGGGCGCGTACCAGCCCCAGCCGCCGTTGGGCTGCTGGTAGCCGTAGACCTTGAACACGCCGTCACGGATGTTGCGGTCCAGGTCCGTGAGTTGCTTCCAGTCGAGGTTCGGCATGGCACCCTGCTTCACCAGGTCCGCCACCAGCAGGTTGGGCACGAAGCTGGACAGGGTCTGCTCCACGCAGCCGTACGGGTAACCGATGAGGTAGGGCAGCGAGGGCGCCGCCAGGTGCTCCAGGTTGCCCACGGGGGTGAGCACCAGCATGGCGTCCCCCTTGGCCGAGGGCGGCGCGGGCAGCGTGAAGGTCTGGGTGCCCCCATCCAGCACCACCGAACCCGACAGGGAGGCGGGCACCAGCTGATCCTGCACGGTGACGCGCTGGCGCTCGGCATCCTTGAGGCCGCCGCCTTCCACACGGGCCGTGACCAAGAGCGGCCCTGTCTTGTCCGAGAAGAGCGGCAGGGCGAAGCGGTACTCACCCTGGTCCAGCAGGTTGAAGGTGCCCTCGGGCGTGCCGGCGAACCGGCCGTTCTGCACTTCCAGCTTGATCTTTCCTTGAATGGGCTGACCGGAGAGGTTGCGCACCAGGGCGATGGCGCGGGCCTCCTCGCCCACGCTCAGCGTGCGCGGCAGCGTGAGCGCCACCTGCAGGGGCTTGGACGAGGGCCTGGAGCTGCGGCCCACACCCACCTTGGTGTCGCTCGTGATGGCCGTGGCCGTGGCCCGCCAGGCCGTGAGGTTGTCCGGCAGCACCAGGTCCACGCTGGCCCGGCCGTCGCGGCCCGCGGCCACGAAGGGGGTCCAGTGGGCGGTGTCCTTGAAGTTCTGGCGCACCTTGTCGTCGTCATCGGCCTTGAAGTCGCCGCGCCTGGTCTGCTTGAGGCTCCACACCGGGCGCTGCCGGCGCAGGAGGTCGTGGAAGCTCCAGTCGGTCGAGCCCGAGCGCAGCACGCCGTGGCGGCGCGTGGGATGGAAGAAGCGCACGGGATCGGGGTGCAGCTCCTGGCTAAGGGCGTAGATGGCCTCATCCACCACGCCCACGCTGAGGTCGGCGGCGGCGGGTTTTCCCGCGGCATCCGTGACGGCCACGGAGACCTTCATGGGCTGGCCGGGCTGGTAGCGCTCCTTGTCCGTGGTGACGGCCACGGACAGGCGGCGGTCCCGCTTGGGCACGCGGAGGGGCACCTCCACCAGCTGGCGGCGGCCCTCGGCCACGATCTCGAACACGGCCCAGACATTGGGCTGCATGGCGGCAGTGATGGGGATGTCCACCAGCGCCGTGGTGCCCGGCACCACGCGGCTCTGACTCTGGCCCAGGCCCTCGTGCTCGATGGCCCAGTGCAGGGTGAGCTTCGGTCGGGGCAGCTGCACGAGGATGCGGGCGGTGTCGCCGGGCTGGTACTCGGGCTTGTCGGCGGCGGCGCGGAGGTCCGGCACCGCGGGCAGCGGCGTGCCTTCCGCGGCCACGGTGATCTGCCGCTGGGCCACCACGGGGCGGCCCTTGGAATCCTTCGCCTCGGCCACCAGCAGGAAGGCGCCGCCTTCGGGAATGCTCAGCATGGCCTGGGGTCCCTGGGCCGAGGCCACGGTCTCGCCGGGCTTGAGGGCGTTGGGCCGCGACCACCAGTAGGCGCTGTCCTTCAGGGCCACGATGCGGGCGGCCCGCAGGGCGATGGCGATGCCCGGCACCTCCTTGCCGTCCAGATCGAGCGCCCGCGCCGTCACCTGGAAGGGCTTGCCCGGCAGCGCCACCTGGCGGTCCGCGGCGATCATCAGCACCAGGTCGCCGGCGGCGGCGCGCACCTGGGCCTGGCCGCTGTTGCGCTGGCCCGCGGCGTCCGCGACCTTCACCACCATGCGCCAGAGGCCGTCGCTCTCGGCCTTGAAGCTGGGGAGGTCGGCTAGGCCCTCGGCATCGAGCTCGAGCTGGCCGCTCTCCATCAACTCCGGCGCCGGGCCCGAGTCCTCGTCGTCCCAGATCCACTTCGACTTGGGCGGCACCACCTTGTAGAGGAACCAGTCCGCCTTGGCGCCCCGCACGGCGGCGCCGTAGAAGTAGCGGGCATTGGCGCGGAAGTTGAGGGCATCGCCCAGGCCCACCTTGGTCTTCTCGGTGGTCACCTTCACCTCGAAGGCGGGCTTCACGAACTGCTCCACCTTGAACTCCGCCTGGCCGGGTCCCTGGGGACCCTGGAAGACGATGCGGTAGAGGCCCAGGCGGCCCGCGCCCGGCAGGTTGAAATGGGCCGCGTAGCTGCCGGTTTCGGCGTTCAGCAGCTTGGCCTGGCCCTCGGTGACCTTGGTGTCCTCGGGATCCAGCACGGTGAAGGCCAGGGTATGAGCACCGCTCACCATGCGATTCTCGCCATCTTCGACACGGCGAAGGATCGCCTTGGCGAAGACCTCCTGGCCGGGCCGGTAGAGGGGCCGCTCCGTGAAGGCGTAAAGGCGCTGGCGCACTGAGGCCGCGCTCTGCCCTTCGCTGGCGAGGATGGCCAGGCTGGCGCCGCTGCGCGCCAGCACCACCCGGCGCACGCCGGGCGTGACCGTGGCTTCGGCCCGGCCGGTGGCGTCGAAGGTGAGGGGCTGCAGCTTCGCTCCCTCGATGAGCTGAGCGACCGCGCCCGGCTTCACGGCGCCATCCCGGGCATCCACCGCATGGACGCGGAGCTTCGCGCCGTCCTGCTCCGAGAGCAGGGCCAGGTCCGTGACCAGCCAGGGGACATAGGCCGCATCTGTGCCGCGGAGCACTTCGACCAGGTACAGGCCCGCCGGCTGGGCTGGCAGCTCCACGCGGCTGAGGAAGCCCTCGTCGCCGGACTCGTCGTCCTCCCGCGCCTTCTTGCCGGTGATGTCCTCGCTCACCTTCGGCACGAGCTCGGTCACGAAGGTGATCCCGGGCTGGCCTTCCAGGGGCAGGGCCGAGCCTTCGCGCACCCGCGCGGGGCTGGTCTTGGCCGAGGTGAGGCGGTCCGTCTGCTTGGCAGCGTCCCGCAGCACCTGGGTGGCGGTGCGGTGGACGGTGACGAAGGCGCGCCGGCCGCCCCAGAGCACCGCCTCGCGCAGCACGTCGAGGGGATCCTGCACGCCGCGCCCGCCTTCGGCCACGGCCGTGCCGCGCTCCAGCAGCATCTTCTTCAGGAAGGCGTCCGGATCCTCCACGCGGTAGATGCGGATGCGGGCCTCGGCGGGGATGGGGCCCGCGGCCTCCAGCTGGCCCGGCTTGCCGGGCAGGGTGGGCCGCAGGGTGGCGAAGGCGCCGGTCCAGCCCCCTTCTCGCCAGGGGCCTTCGGCCGCGCGCTTCTGGGCCGTGCCGGTGGTGGGCAGCAGCAGGATCGCGGGGAGCAGCAGGGTGAGGGCGGAGCGGAACCAGCGCATGTCAGAACCTTAATTTGAAGGCGTCGGGGGAATCATCGGCCAGCAGCTGCCAGCTGTAGAGGCCCAGGAAGGCGGGGTTCTCGGGCAGGGGACGGAAGTCGGGATCAGGGTGGTGCAACAGGTCGTCGAGGCGCACGCGACGCACCTCGCCGGGCTTCTGGGTGGTGCCACTGCCCTCGGGGCCCGTGTGGTAGAGCAGCATGGGCGCGCCGTCCACGTCGGGCCGCACGAAGGCCATGGCGTGGTCGGGCTGGGCGTGGGCCCCGCCCCGGGCGAAAAAGATCAGGTCGCCGGGCCGCGCCAGCTGCAGGTCGCGGCCTGCGGGCACGCAGGCCAGGCGGCGGAGGTACAGGCCCCGGGCGAAGGGCTGGGGGCCTTCGGGGGTCGGGAAGCCGGCCCGCCAGCCCCGGGCAAAGGTGGGCGAGGGATCCTGTCCCGGCGCGCCCGTGGTGAAGGCCACGCGCTCACGCCAGGCCTGGGTGTGGGGGGCCAGCGCCTCGCGGAAGGCGAAGCGCAGCAGGCCCGCGCAGTCCCGCTGGGCGGGCTCCCAGGCCGGGCTGGGGCCTTCCAGCTGCTGCTCCAGGATCGCCACGAACCAGGTGCGGAAGGCCTCACGGTCGCCCTCCTCGCGCAGCTCGGCCGGGGTCATGCCCGTGGTGCGGGCCAGCGTCAAAGACTGCCGGAAGCCCGGCCAGGCACTGACCTGAAGCATGAGAGGGTGGTCCGCCTTCCACAGGTAGAAGCCCGAAGCCCCATCGGACCAGGTGGGAACGCCGACCACGGCCAGGCCCCAGCCCGGGCGCTGGATGGCCAGCAGGCTGCGGCTCTCCACGCGGACGCGGGTCACCGGGTTGCCCGGATGCGCCTCGACGGTCACGCGATGGCGGACGGGCACCAGGCCCAGACCGGCCAGGAGCAGACCGCAGCCAGCCGCGACCAGGGCCGGGGAGCGCTTCATCGCGGCCTTCCCTCCAGGCCGCCGGGGGTCCAGTTCCACTCGATCCTCACGGGCCCCAGGGCCTTCACCGCGCCCAGGAAGGGCCCGAGGCTGAAGGCCAGCTCCGCGGCGGCTTCATCGCCGGATGCGGTCTCGCCGATCCACCAGCCGCTGCCGGTGCGGCTGCGGAGGAAGGCCAGCAGCAGGTTCTCCAGTTCCATGGCGGTGCGCGCGCCGTCGAGCTCCATGCGGGCCCAGGCCTTCGACTCGCTGTCGGCCAGGGTGGGCGCCTGGCCCTGCAGGCCCGCGGCCACGGCCTTCACGGCGGCCTCGTCCGTGCCCAGCACCAGGGTGTCGGCCACCAGGGTCCAGGCCGGGCGGAAGGCCTGGGCGGTCATGACGCGGTGCAGCTCGGCGGTGCCGAAGGCCTGCTTCTGGTTCTGGCCCTTGAAGAGCCGGGGGGTGAGCTTCTTCAGCAGGTTCTCCACCTGGACTTTCTTCGCCCCCTGCACCGGAAGGGCCAGGGCCAGGCTGGGCGTCATGCCCGGTTCCCCGAAGCCGCCGAAGGCCGCGATCTTGCCGTCACGCTGGGCCTGCATGGCCCGCCAGGGATCCTCCCGCCGCAGCCGCGCCAGCTCCGCCAGCGAGGCCTTCTCGGCGGGATTCAGCGCGGGTGCGGCCACCCAGCCGTTCCAGAGCAGCGCCGCGCCGCGCAGATCCAGGCAGGCCTGCAGAGCCCCGGCGTCCTGGCGCAGCGAGGCGCGCTGGCGCTGGCGCTCCTGGGCGCCAGCCAGGGCCTCCTGGTAGGCCTTCAGCTGGGCGGGACTGAGCGCCTGGCCGCCGTTGGCGAACTCGGGCAGCTGGGGCAGGCGGAAGTCGCTGGCATCATCCACGCGCAGGATCGCCTCCACCAGTTTCTCGGTGGGACCCGCGCCCAGGGCCACGGTCAGGGCCCCAGTGCCGGGGCGCGGCCTTGGCCACGAAGGGATTGGGCCAGGTGCCCTGCTGGGCATTGGCGAGGCGGCGGCGGATGGCCTGGGTCTCGAAGGCGGCATCCGCGCCGATGCGGGGCGCCACCCAGAAGGAGAGCTCGGTATCCGGCGCCATGGCCGCGAGGGCCACCCGGGCCCACTCCTGGCGCTCGCCCAGGGTCGGCTCGGCCCCCGGGAACAGCAGGGCGCGCAGGGGCGCCTCGCGGTCGCTGATCCAGGTGCCCTCGGCCTTCTGGATGAGGTGGAAGACTCCGCCGGAGCCTCGCAGCTGCTGGACTTCCGTGGCGGCGCCGGGGCCGGACCACTTCACGACGCGGCTGCGGGCGCCCGAGCTCAGGGGGTTCAGCTTGAGCAGCGCCATCATCAGCTGGGTGCGGGTCGGCAGGTCGCCGGGAATGAACACCAGGGTGCCCTGCAGGTTCCGGCCACCCTCGCGCTCCGTGCCGTAGTGCAGCACCCAGGCCTCGCGGTTCGCCAGCGGTTCGAGCGCCGGAGAGGCCTGCTTCAGCCAGGGCTCCAGGTGGCGCACCGCGAAGCCCAGGCGGCTGCCCTGGGCCAGGGCGGGCACCAGGCCGGTGGAGGCGCCGTTCGCCGCCGCGCCCGCGCCGCCCGCCAGGGTCACCAGCTTCCCGAGGCCGGGCCGCAGCTGCTTCAGATGGATGAGCACGCCCGGCTGGGCCGCCTGCTCCATGCCCTTGGGCAGAGTCGTACTGCCCGCCTGCGTGAACAGCGCCGGGCTGGGAATCCACTGGAAGCGCCAGGCCCCCTTGTCCAGGTGCAGGCCCAGACCGTGGGTCCAGGGGCGTTCCACTCGGTCCGGGGAGCCCAGGTAGGCGTAGGGGTCCTTGCCGGATTGGCGGTAGCCGCGCTGGTAGAGGAAGTGCGCGGCCTCGGCGCCACCGGTCTTCAGGGCCGTGGCATCCCACTGATCCACGGGCCAGGCCGTCAGAGCCCACAAGGCCGCCCGGCGATCCTGGGCATTCCGGACCCGATTGCGGGCCTCGGCCAGCTGGTCCCCCCAGGTGGCCTGGTCCCATCTCTTCCCGGTCCACTGCTGGTTGCCAGCGGCGTCGTAGCGGGAGACGCTCCATCCCCGGACCCGCTCCGCGGCCCAGGGCGGAATCGCTGAACGCACCTGTCCGGCCGTCGGCAGGGCCGCCAGACTCAGGGCGAGCGCGCACGATCCCTGCGCGATGTGTCGCATTCCCATTCCCCTGCCCCGCACTGGAACCTCCGGTGTCGAGCGATGCTACCAAGGCGTGCCCCGGCCGCAAGGGACCTATGCGTGATTATTTACAGTCTGGATCGATGGCAGACTGGTCCCATGTCGGATCGCCGCGTGCTCGTGAACCTCCGGGGTCTGCTGACCCCCGATCCCGCCCGGGCCTGGTCGGTGGACCGCATCCCGGACGCGGCCCTGGCCCTGGAAGGCGGCCGGGTGGCCTGGCTGGGCCGCCGCGCGGATCTGCCCGCGGCCTGGGCCGACGCGCCCCGGGTGGATGGCGGCGGCGCCTGGGCCACGCCGGGCTTCGTGGATCCCCACACGCACCTGCTCTTCGGCGGCAACCGCTCGGGCGAGTTCAACCGGCGCCTGGCGGGCGTCAGCTACCAGCAGATCGCCGCCGAGGGCGGCGGCATCCGCGAGACCGTGCGGGCCACCCGCGGCGCCACGGTCGAGGAGCTGGTGGCCTCGGGCGAGGCACGCCTGCAGGCCTTCCGCCAGCGGGGCGTGGTGCACCTCGAATGCAAGACCGGCTACGGCCTTGAGCTGGAGGCCGAGTCCCGCCTCACGGCCGCCTATGCCGAGCTGAAGCGGCGCGGCTGGAGCCTGGACGTGACCCTCCTGCCAGCCCACGACCTCGCCCCTGAGTTCAGCGGCGATGCCGAGGCCAACGCCCGCGCCGTGGCCGAGGACTGGCTGCCGGAGCTGGTGCGCCGCCATCCCGGCGTGGCCCGCTTCTGCGATGTGTTCGTGGAGACCGGCGTGTTCAGCGCCGAGCAGGGCCGCCGCATCTTCGAGGCGGGAAAGCGCCTGGGCCTGATTCCCCGCGTCCACGCCGACGAGCTCACCTGGACCGGCGGCGCTGAACTCGCCGCGGAGCTGGGCGCCGCCAGCGCCGACCACCTGATGTTCTGCAGCGACGCAGGCATGCAGGCCATGGCCAAAGCCGATGTCACCCCCGTGCTGCTGCCAGGGACCACGCTGTTCCTGGGCATGCGGGACTGGGCCCCGGCCCGGAGGATGATCGAGGCCGGCTGCCGCGTGGCCCTGGCCACGGACTTCAACCCCGGGTCGTGCCCCTGTGTGGATCCACTCACCATCCTGCGCCTGGGCTGCCTGCAGCTGCGCATGACCTTCGAGGAGGCCTTCACGGCCATGACCCTCCACGCTGCCCGCAGCCTGCGCCACGCCGACCTGGGCCACCTGCACCCCGGCGCCCGGGCCGAAGTGCTGCTGTGGGACGTGGGGGAGCTGCTGGAGCTGATCTACTGGGTCGGCGAACCCTATAGGCCGAGGTACCTCCACTAAAAAAGGCACTGCCACCGCGAAAAGCGCGAAATGACGCGAAAAGGGCACCTTTAGGTTTTCGAGCGCCCGAAGGGTTTTCGCGTTTTTCGCGGTTTCATTCCTTGGCGGTACAAACGAAGCCCCGGGCCGATTCCCGGGGCTTCTCCTGCGTGTGCGAAGGCCTACTGGTCGGCTCGCTTGGAGGCCTCCTGCACGATGTGGTAGATGCGTTCCTTGGCCCGCAGCTTGATCTTCTTCAGCTCCACCTCTTCCAGGGATTCCTTGGCGGAGAGGCTGGGCTTCTTCTGGAGATCACCGAGCCGCGAGTCCGCGGACTTGTGTTCCTCCATGAGCTTGCGAAATTCAAAGTGTTCCTTCATCAGGCGCTCCTGAAGTTCTGGGCGCAGGAAATCCATGACTCCTCCATGCCATGGCGGGACCGGTTCGGGTTCCGCGGGGTGATCGGGTGGACCAAGGGTAGGACCGCCCCGGAAGGCGTCAAGGCCTATCTGCGGAGACTTTGGAACTCCTTTGACAACCGTCACTTCCATGCAATCCTCTGGGCATGTCCCTGGTCGTCGAGGAACTGGTCCTGCAGCGGGCGGATGGGGTGCGCCTGCTGGGGCCCCTGAGCCTCTCCCTGGCCCCGGGGGAGCGCCTGGGCCTGGCCGGGGAGAGCGGTTCCGGCAAGAGCCTGCTGGCCCGGGCCCTGTTCGGCGTGCTGCCGCCGGGCGTGGTCCAGGCCGGCGGAGCCCTGAGCGCCTTCGGGAGCCGCCTGGACCAGCCGGGACCGGCCCGGGACGCCATTCGTGGCGCCCGGCTGGCCTGGGTGCCCCAGGACCCCCTGGGGGCCCTGAACCCGCTGCTCACCCTGGGAGAGCACCTGGCCCTGCTGCCGGGCATCCACCGGAAGGAGACCCAGGCCGGGGCCCTGCAGCGGCTGGGCCCGCTGCTGGAGCGCCTGCGGCTGCCGGGCGAGGCCTCCTTCCTGGGCCGATTCCCCCACCAGCTCAGCGGCGGGCAGCGCCAACGGCTCTGCCTGGCCATGGCCCTTTCCTGCGACCCGGAACTGCTGGTGCTGGACGAGCCCACCACGGCCCTGGATCCCCTGGTGCAGCGCGACTTCCTGGCGCTGGTGCGGGAGCTCCAGCGGGAGCGGGGCTTGGGTTTCCTGTGGATCACCCACGACCTGGCCGTGGCCTCGCAGGTCTGCGAACGCCTCCTGGTGCTGTATGGCGGCGCGGCCATGGAGGCCGGCCCCATGGTCCGGCTGCTGACGGCGCCCCGGCATCCCTACACGGCCCGGCTGCTGGCGGCCGCCCGCCGCCTGCCCTCCAGTGAAGCCGGCTTCCTGCCCTCGCCTCAGGATCGCCCGGCCGGCTGTCCGTTCCAGCCGCGCTGCGAGCGGGCGCAGACCGACTGCGCCGCCTGGGGGCCCTGGCAGGGTCCCCAGGCGGATGGTTTGCGCTGCGGGCATCCCCTGAGGGTGGAAGCGGCCCCGAGGCCGTGAGACCATGGGCTGCAAGGTCCCGCAGGCCGCGGGTCCGGATCCTGGAAGCCCCATGCTGACCTTGCCCCTGCCGCGCGCCCTGACCTTTGATGACGTCCTGCTGGTGCCGGGCTACTCGGAGCTCCATCCCAACCAGGTGGACCTGGGCACCCGCCTCACCCGCGACATCACCCTGCGCATCCCCCTGCTCTCGGCGGCCATGGACACGGTGACCGAGAGCCGCATGGCCATCGCCCTGGCCCAGCTGGGCGGCATCGGCATCGTCCACAAGAACCTCAGCCCCGAGCGTCAGGCCGAGGAGGTGGACAAGGTGAAGCGCTCCGAATCGGGCATGATCACCGACCCCATCACCATCGAGCCCGACGCGCCCATCCGCGACGCCGAGGCGCTCATGGCCAAGTTCCGCATCAGCGGCGTGCCCGTGGTGGAAGGGCACAAGCTGGTGGGCATCCTCACCAACCGCGACCTGCGCTTCGAGACCCGCTGGGACATCCCCGTGCGCGAGGCCATGACCAAGGACAACCTCGTCACCGTGCCTGTGGGCACCACCCTGCAGGAGGCCCGCGCCATCCTGCAGAAGCACCGCATCGAGAAGCTGCTGGTGGTGGACGGGCAGGGCCAGCTGAAGGGCCTCATCACCGTCAAGGACATCGAGAAGTCCATCGAATACCCCAACGCCTGCAAGGACGGCTTCGGCCGCCTGCGGGTGGGCGCCGCCCTGGGCGTGGGCAAGGACCTGCTGGATCGCGCCGCCGCGCTGGTGGAAGCCCAGGTGGACGTGCTCTGCCTCGACAGCTCCCACGGCCACAGCCAGGGCGTGCTGGACGCCGTGAAGGCACTGAAGAAGGCCTATCCCACGGTTTCTCTCATGGCGGGAAACGTGGCCACCTACCAGGGCGCCAAGGACCTCTGCAACGCGGGGGCTGACGCCGTGAAGATCGGCATCGGGCCCGGCTCCATCTGCACCACTCGCATCGTCACCGGCGCGGGCATGCCGCAGATCACCGCCGTGGCCGAGGCCAGCCGGGCCTGCCGCGAGGCGGGGGTGCCCTGCATCGCCGATGGCGGCATCAAGTTCAGCGGCGATGTGGCCAAGGCCATCGCCGCGGGCGCCAGCGCCGTCATGATCGGCAGCCTCTTCGCGGGCACGGACGAGGCGCCGGGCGAGACCATCTTCTACGGCGGCCGCACCTTCAAGGCCTACCGCGGCATGGGATCCCTGGGCGCCATGAAGCAGGGCAGCAAGGACCGCTACTTCCAGGAAGGCAAGGACGACACCAAGCTGGTGCCCGAGGGCATCGAGGGCCAGGTGCCCTACAAGGGCAAGATGGGCGATCTGGTCACCCAGCTCATGGGCGGCCTGCGCGCCGGGATGGGCCTCAGCGGCGGCAAGAGCATCGCCGACTTCCAGGAGAAGGCCACCTTCGTGGAGATCAGCGGCTCCGGCCTGCGCGAAAGCCACGCCCACGACGTGATGATCACCAAGGAAGCGCCGAACTACCGGATGGAGTAATCAGTTCGGAGTCCGGGGGGCTCGCAGGCCTGCAGCCTGCGAGTTAGAAAAGGAATCGCGGCGCAAAGCGACGCTTCAGGAATCAGTACCTCCAGACTCCAGACTCCAGACTTTCGTTAGACTTGAAGTCATCCCCGGAGCCCTCATGTCCCTCCTCGTGAAGAATGTCCACCTGGTCGATCCGGCTCAGAACCTGGACGGTCCCGGCGTGTTGCTGGTGGTGGACGGGAAGGTGGAGGCCATCGCCACGGATGTCGCGGCTATCCCCAACCGGGATGGCGTGGAGGTGCTAGATGGTGGCGGCGCCGTGCTGTGCCCGGGTTTCGTGGACCTGCACGTGCACTTCCGCGAGCCGGGCCAGACGCGCAAGGAGAGCATCGAGACCGGCAGCCGGGCGGCGGTGGCAGGTGGCTTCACCTCGGTCTGCGCCATGGCCAACACCAAGCCGGTGAACGACAGCGTGGCCATCACGGAGCTGATGCTCACCCGGGCCGCCAAGGCCGACCTCTGCCGCTACTTCCCCATCGGCACCGTGAGCCGCGAGATGAAAGGCGAAGAGCTGGCGGACATGGGCACGCTGAAAGCCGCGGGCTGCGTGGCCTTCTCGGATGATGGCCTGCCCATCGGCAACGCGTCCCTCATGCGGCGAGCGCTCGAGTACACGCGGTGGCTCGAGGTCCCCGTGGTGGCCCACGAGGAGGACAAGGACCTGGCCGGGAAGGGCTACATGCACGAGGGCGCCGTGAGCGCGTCGCTGGGGTGCCTGGGCATCCCGGCCGCGGCGGAGGAAGCCATGGTGGCCCGGGACATCGTCCTGGCGGAGCACACGGGCGGCCACCTGCACCTGGCCCACCTCAGCACCGCGGGCTCCATGCGCATGGTGCGCGAGGCCAAGGCCCGAGGTCTTGCCGTCACCTGCGAGGTCACGCCCCACCACTTCGCCCTGTCGGACAAGGAGCTGATGAAGTTCGACAGCGATTTCAAGATGAATCCCCCCCTGCGCACCGAGGCCGACATCCAGGCCCTGCTGGAAGCCATCGCCGATGGCACCGTGGACGCCATCGCCACGGACCACGCGCCCCACGGCTGGGATGACAAGGAAGTGGAGCTGCCCATCGCCGCCTTCGGCGTCATCGGCCTGGAGACCGCCCTGCCCCTTACCCTGGAGCTGCTGGTGAACCGCAAGGTCATCAGCCTGGCCAAGGCCATCAGCCTGCTGGCCTGGGAGCCCGCCAAGGTCTTCCACCTGGACAAGCAGGGACTCGGCAGCCTGAAGCCCGGCGCTCCGGCCGACTTCGTCCTCTTCGACCCGGCCGCGAAGGTCCAGGTCGACCGTGCCTTCATCCAGTCCAAATCCTTCAACACCCCCTTCAAGGGCTGGAACCTGCCCGGTCAGATCCTCGGCACCTGGGTCGCCGGAAAGCGGGTGTGGGGCTAGCCGCAGTCCTGGTCAAGATTCGGCACTTGGCGACCAGGCGTCCACCACGCCTCACGCTCACAAGGATCTGCTGTCGCCATGGACCGCTCCTCACGCAATCGGCTCACCGAACACGCCCTCCCACAGTTCGCGGGAACCACGCTCTTTGACGCCATCGCCCGGGCCGTCTGCCGGGCCGGCTGCCTGCCGCGCAAGGAGCTCTACGAGGCGTGGGAGGTGGCCCGGAGGGTGCGGCGCCGATTCCGCGGTGGGCGGGTCATCGACCTGGCCTGCGGCCACGGCCTGCTGGCGCAGATCCTCCTGCTGCTGGACGACAGCTCGCCCGAGGCCCTGGCCGTGGACCGGCAGCTTCCGAAAAGCGCCGCGCTTCTGCAGGCCTCGCTCTGCGTCGAGTGGCCCCGCCTGAGGGGGCGGGTCGGCCACCTCGAGGCGGACCTCAGGACGGTGCCTCTCCAGCGGGGGGATCTGGTCGTCTCGGCCCACGCCTGTGGTGGGCTGACGGACCTGATCCTGGCGCGCTGTCGAAGCCGGGGCCTCGGTGGCCGTCCTGCCCTGCTGCCATGACCTCGGGCAGGGCGACCTCGGCGACCTGGAGGGTTGGCTGGATGGCCCCCTGGCCATGGACGCGGCCCGCGTGGCCAAGTTGCGCGCCCAGGGGTACCAGGTGTTCACCCAGCGGATTCCCGGTGACATCACTCCGAAGAACCGGCTGCTGATGGCGGAGCCGGAAGCCGCCTGCAGATAGGTCCTTGTGCCCTCCGCTTCTCGCTTCCTCCCCGCCTCTGGCCAGCACCTGTTGTATCGTCATCAGGCGTCATTCCAACCAAGGAGCCAGCCATGAAACGAGTCGTCGGCATTGGCGGCGTCTTCATCAAGGCCAGGGATCCGGAAGCCCTCCGGGCCTGGTACCAGCGGCACCTGGGCATCGACGTGCAGGACTGGGGTGGAACGGCTTTCCCGTGGAACAAACCCGATGGGGTGACCGTCTGGAGCATCTTTCCGGATACCTCGGAGTATTTCGCCCCGAGCCGGGCTGCCTTCATGGTGAATTACATGGTGGAGGATCTGCACGCGGTGCTGGCGGCGCTCCGCGCGGAAGGCTGCGACGTGGACCCGAAGGTGGAGGCCTCCGAGTTCGGCGCGTTCGGCTGGGTCATGGATCCCGAAGGGAACCGCGTCGAGCTGTGGCAGCCACCCGCTGCGCCCCTGCCCTGAGCCCCCTCTGCCCCTGGCGTCCCGACCCGCGGCGACTACCTTCTTGCCATCGGGCGCCGCGCCCGAACCTGATCGCCCGGGAAGGTAGTTCCGCTCCGGCCGATCCAATACGAGGGGTCTTGCCATGTCCACGAACACCATCCGGCTGCATCGCGTGCTCCGCGCCACGCCCGAGCGGATCTACCGTGCCTTCCTCGACGCCGATGCCATGGCCAAGTGGCTGCCGCCCCACGGCTTCACGGGCAGGGTCGAGCATGTCGATGCCCGGGTGGGCGGCACCTACCGGATGTCGTTCACCAATTTTTCCAACGGGCAGAGCCATGCCTTCGGCGGCAGATACCTGGAGCTGGTCCCGAACGAGCGCATCCGCCACACAGACACCTTCGACGATCCCAACCTGCCCGGAGAGATGCGGACCACCATCTCGCTTCGGCCCGTGTCCTGCGGCACGGAGGTGGACATCGTGCAGGAGGGCATCCCCGCCGTGATCCCCCCCGAGGCCTGTTACCTGGGTTGGCAGGAGTCCCTGCTCCTGTTGGCGCAGCTGGTCGAGGCCGAGATCCCAGGCTGAGCGGGTGCCCCGCTCCTTCCTCCGCCCCTGGGGCGGCCGATCCCGTACACTGCTTCCTGAAATCACCTCTGGAGGTTCGACATGGAGCGGTTGTTCCCTGACGCGGGGCACCCCTACGGGGTGAGTCCCTCCGCCTTCTTCTCCCTGCGAGACGGCAAGCTGTATCCCGACGTGGGCCACCCCGAGGGCGTGGGAACTGCGCCCTGGTTCTCGATCCGTGGCGACAAGGTGTACCCCGACGAGGGGCATCCGAACGGAATCGGCACCACGCCCTGGTTCCGGATCCAGGGTGGCCGGCTGTACCCGGACGCCGGCAATCCGGATGGCACCAGCGCCCTGCCCTGGTACGCCATCCGCTGACACCAACCCACCGCCCCCATCCGGCCGACGCCACCCGTCCACGGCCGCTCGAAAGGTCTTTCCAGGATGCGCTTCACCTTCAAGCCCATGACCTACCTCGTCAGCTTCACGCTGTTCGTCCTGACCTTCACGGCGCTGGGGGCCTATGTGGGCTACGGCAAGATCGCCGATCAGCTGCTGACCCAGGCCTACTTGGAGGCCACGCCCCTGCGGATGCAGGTCTTCCCAGATCCTCAGGGCTCCACCCTGACCTGGGACGAGCGGGTGGCGCTGGCGCAGGGAGGCTTCGTCCGCGTGGCGGCCAGCCAGCGACCCCCGGGCCTCGACATCGACGGCGTCGCCTCGGGCCTCCTCCTGACCGCCCAGGAGCGGCCGGAGGACCTGCGGATCGATGCGGGCGGCCGCTACCTCTTTGCCCGGCTCCTCACTCCCGCCAGGACCAGGGCCGAGGAGATCACCTGGCTCTGCAAATACGACCTGAAGCACCGCCGCCTGGCAAGGCGCACCTCGGTCAATCCGGTCCTGCTGCCGGCGCCCTTCCGACCCTAGCCTTCTCTGGAGGTAGACATGCATGGGAATCCCGTCGCGTGGTTCGAGATCTACGTCCAGGACATGGCCCGGGCCAGGGCCTTCTACGGGGCCGTGTTCCAGGTGCCCCTCCAGCAGCTGAGCGCCCCGCTGGACGAGCTGGAGATGTGGGCCTTCCCTTCCGACATGGAGCGCTACGGCAGCTCCGGTGCCCTCGTGAAGGTGGCGGGCGCGCCCTCCGGCGGCTCGGGCACCCTGGTCTACTTCCACTGCGAGGACTGCGCCGTGGAGGAGGCCCGCGTGGTTCCAGCCGGCGGACAGGTGCACCGGCCCAAAATGGCCATCGGCGAGTTCGGCTTCATCTCCCTGCTGGTCGACACAGAAGGGAACATGATCGGCCTGCACTCCATGCAGTAGCCCCGACGGAGGAGGCGGCCCTGTTGCTCTTCGGCTGACGACAGCCGAGGGCCGGGACGCCTCACCTTGACCACCCAGGGAGCCTGGATGCCTTTGCTTCGATACAACGTCGCCATGAGCCTGGACGGCTTCATCGCCCGGGCCGACGGCTCGTACGACTGGCTCCCCGCCGACCCGGGCGTGGACTTCGAAGCGCTCTTCGCCGAGTTCGACCACTTCGTCATGGGTCGCAGGACCTTCGAGGTGGTGCAGGCGCAGGGCGAGCAGGATCCCACCCGGGGCCGGTCCATCCTGGTGGCCTCCCGCACCCTGCCGCCCTCGGCCATCCCGGGCGTCGAGGTGGTGGGGACGGGTCTGGCGGAGCGCCTCCGCGCCCTGAAGGCGGGCCCCGGCAAGGATCTCTGGCTGTTCGGCGGCGCGAGCCTCTTCCGCGACCTGCTGGACCAGGGCCTGGTGGACCGGGTGGAGGTCGCGGTCATCCCCATCCTGCTGGGGGGCGGCATCCGGCTGATCCCGGAGGGCCGCAGCCACTCCTTGCAGCTTACGAGCCAGCTGGCGCTTTCAAACGGAATCTTACAATTGGTGTACAAAGTGGGTTGAATGGATCCAGCCGGTCCACCCGCGGGAGATGCGCCATGCCGACCAATCCCCAGCACCCCTACCACCCCATCATCTACGTGCGCGGCTTCGCCGCCACCCAGGGCGAGATCGAGGACACCGTCGCCGATCCCTACATGGGCTTCAACATCGGCTCCACCAAGGCCCGCATGGCCTGGACCGGGGACGTGAAGCGCTTCTACTTCGAGTCGCCCCTGGTGCGACTCATGAGCGACCACGGCTACAACGACGTGTTCGTGGACGGCGAGGACCTGGTGGCCGTGGACCGCCCGGACAGCGTGGTGCCCTACCGCAGCGTCATCATCTACCGCTACTACGATGAGGCCAGCAAGGACTTCGGCACCGGCGAGACGCCCCCCATCGAGCGCTTCGCCAAGGGCCTGGACGCCCTGATCCTGCGGCTGCGCGACAAGGTCTGCGCCAATCCGAAGCTCGGCATCGCGCCGGAGGACTTCCGCGTGTACCTGGTGGCCCACTCCATGGGCGGCCTCATCTGCCGCGCCTTCCTGCAGAACCCCCAGCTGGGCTCGGCCCAGGCCCGGGCCGCCGTGGACAAGCTGTACACCTACGCGACGCCGCACAACGGCATCGACATGCGCATCGTGCGCAACGTGCCGGGCTGGCTGTCCTTCGGCGACATCAACAACTTCAACCGCGAGCGCATGGCGGGCTACCTGGCCGTGCCCGAGGGGGACGACGTCTCCGTGGTGACGAACTTCCCGCCGGAGCGGATCTTCAACCTGGTGGGCACCAACCCCCGCGACTACGCCGCCGCCGGAGGTTTCTCAGCCTGGGCCGCCGGAGAAGCCAGCGATGGGCTGGTGCGCCTCGAGAACGCCACCACCCACGGCCGGGGCGCCGATGGCCGCGAGGTCAGCTCCCCGCGAGCCTTCGTCCACCGCAGCCACTCGGGTCCCTATGGCGTGGTGAACTCCGAGGAGGGCTACCAGAACCTCACGCGCTTCCTCTTCGGGGCTCTGCGGGTGGACGGCATCCTCGACATCGACGACATTACGCTCCCCGCCGAGGTGCAGAAGGAACTCAAGGCCGGGAAGCCGGTCCACGCCTCGTACCAGTTCGAGGTGGCGGCCAGCCTGCGGGGCTGCCAGTGGCAGATGACTCGCCGCGAAGTGCGGGAGCACTCCGCGATCTTCCGCACCTACGAGGACCTGTTCCCCGGCGATCCCGGCACCCAGCGGCTGCCGGACCGCAGCCAGAGCCCCCACCTGTTCTCGGTGTTCCTCGACCCCTCCAAGAGCGTGAAGGCTTCAGGATCCGTGAGCTTCGCCTTCGATCTCAAGGTGCTTGTGCCGGACTACGAGGTGGATGGCCTGCTGTTCATGAAGCGCCACTACGAGGGTGGTTACGTGCTGCGTGAGCTGGTGCTGGTGGAAGCCTTCCCCGATGCCGCGGCGCTGGGGGGCTGGCGCATCAAGTACGGCTTCCAGGGCGACAACCCCGGCAAGCCCGGCAAGGATGCCATCACCCGGCAGCTGGATGGCGGCATCGCCTTCGACATCGTCATCGACCAGAAGACCAATCCCGGCCTGAAGGGCACCCTGCGCATCGAAGCGCGACCCTGGACTTGAGGAGGACTCCGGCATGACCAAGCGTCCCGCGGCCCTGGTAACCGAGTGGGTGGCCGCCTTCAACCGGCGGGACACCGACGGCCTGGCCGCGATGTACGCCGAGGACGCCGTGAACCACCAGGTGGCGGAGGCGCCCGTGGCGGGCCGCGAGGCCATCCGCGCCATGTTCGCGGCGGGCTTCGCGGCGGCGGAGATGGTGTGCCTGGTGGAGAACCTCTTCGAGGATGGCGAGTGGGCCATCCTCGAATGGCGGGACCCCCTGGGCCTGCGGGGCTGCGGGTTCTTCCACGTGGTGGGGGGGCGGATCGTCTTCCAGCGGGGCTACTGGGACAAGCTCAGCTTCCTCCGCCAGCACGGGCTGCCCCTGCCCACCGAGTAGCCGGGCCCAGGCCTCCGGCCCAAGGCTCTAGGGGGCCGCGAGGATCGCCTGTCGCAACTCGGCGCGGATCGCGATGCGGGCCGCCTCGGCCCGCTGCAGATCGGCGCGGGCCGAGACCGGATCCTTCGCTTCGAGGTGCAGGGCCAGCAGGTTGTTCCAGGCGTTGGCGTGGGCAGGATCGGCGGCCACGGCTTGCCGGAACTGGGCCCGGGCCTCGTCCCGGCGGCCCAGGCGATAAAGGGCGTTGCCCCGCAGGAACCGGTGGCTGGCCGGAACGCCATAGGGGTTTTCATGATCGTGGAGCGGCCCCTTGCGGGCCTGCACCGCCTCGATCTCCCGTTCGAGGGCCGCAAGGAAGGGGGCCACACAGCTGGTGGGATCTGTCACGCGGGAGGAGACCGCGTCCAGGCTGGACCGCGCGGTCTGCTCCTCGACCTCGATCCGGGCCCTGAGGTAGTCCATCAGGTCGCGGTAGCGGCGGCTCAGGACGGCCAGGCTGCGCTCGGCCACCTCCAGGTGGGCCAGGACGCCCTCGAAATCCCGGGCCTCGTAGGCTATGCGGGCCAGCAGGAAGTGGGCCTCGAAGTGGTCAGGCAGCTTCTGGAGGCAGGGCTGCAGCAGGTTGTGGGCCTCCTCGAACCGGCCGGCGCCGACCGACCTCCCGGCGCGTTCGACGGTGGCGTCCAGGGACCGGTAGCGCTGGAAGATGGCGGCGTCGGAATCCTGGGCCGATGCCGCCCAGGCTCCACCCAGGACCAGGCTCCCCAGGAGGAGGGAGGCCCGGATGCGGGCGGACCGGCGGGAGGACATGGCAGGCTCCAGGAGACCCCATCCAGGATAGGCCGGCACAGCCGGGGATCTAGAGCGTCTTCATGTCCAGCACGAAGCGGTAGCGCACATCGTTCTTCAGCATGCGCTCGTAGGCCTCGTTCACCTGCTGGACGGGGATCAGCTCGATGTCCGAGACGATGTTGTGCTCGGCGCAGAAATCGAGCATCTCCTGGGTCTCGGCGATGCCGCCGATGAGCGAGCCGCTGAGGCTGCGGCGGCCCATGATCAGGGGGAAGGCTGAAACAGGGGTGGGCTCGGGCGGCACGCCGAGGAGCACCATGGAGCCCTCCACGCGGAGCAGGCCCAGGTACTTGTTGTAGTCGTGAGGCGCCGAGATGGTGTCGATGATGAGGTCGAAGTGGCCTGCCAGCTTCTTGAAGGTGGCGTCGTCCGAGGTGAGCCCGAAGTGGTGGGCGCCCAGCTTGCGGGCATCGGCCTCCTTCGACTTCGAGGTGCTCAGCATGGTGACCTCGGCGCCCATGGCGGCGGCGAGCTTCACGGCCATGTGGCCCAGGCCGCCCAGGCCCACCACGCCCACCTTGTCGCCCGCCTTGGTCTTCCAGTGGCGCAGGGGCGAGTAGGTGGTGATGCCGGCGCAGAGCAGGGGCGCGGCGGCGGCGAGGTCGAGCTTGGGGGAGATCTTCAGGACGAAGGCCTCGTCGGTCACGATGCTGGACGAGTAGCCGCCCTGGGTGGGGGTCTTGCGGTCCATCTCGGTGCTGTTGTAGCTGAAGGCGGCGCCCTTCTCGCAGAACTGCTCGAGCTGGCGCTGGCAGCTGGGGCAGGTGCGGCAGCTGTCCACCAGGCAGCCCACGCCCGCCAGGTCGCCGACCTTGAAGCCCTTCACGTGGGCCCCCACGGCGGTGACACGGCCCACGATCTCGTGGCCGGGCACCATGGGGTAGGTGCTGTTGCCCCACTCATTGCGCACCTGGTGCAGGTCCGAGTGGCAAATGCCGCAGTAGGCGATCTCGATCTGGACATCGTGCGGGCCCACGGCCCGGCGCTCGAACTGGTAGGGCCCCAGGGGCGCGGTCGCGGCGGTGGCGGCGTAGGCTTTGGCGAGGGTCATGGAGGCTCCTTGGTGCTGGACCTAACACTCTAGACCAGGATTCCAGAAGGCACCTCCAGGTGCGTGGGCGGTTGGCAGTTCCAGGGTCCCAGGACATCCTGGTGGGATGGACCCCATCCTGACCGAGCGACTGATCCTCCGGCCCTTCGCGCTCGGCGACGCGCCCTTCATCCTGCGGCTGCTGAACGAGCCCTCCTTCATCGAGAACATCACGGACAAGGGGGTGCGCACGCTGGAGCAGGCGGCGGAGTACCTGGCCCAGGGCCCCCTCGCCAGCTACGCCACCCACGGGCACGGCTTGTGGATGGTGCAGCATCGGACCACCGGCAACCCCATGGGCATGTGCGGCCTCATCAAGCGCGACACCCTCGACGAGGTGGACCTGGGCTACGCCCTGTGCCCGGAGTTCTGGGGCCTGGGCTACGCCCGGGAGGCCGCCGAGGCCTGCGTGGCCTGGGGGCGCGACCATCTGGGCCTGCGCGGGCTGCTGGCCATCGTCTCGCCGGGCAACGCGGCGTCCATCCGCCTGCTGGAGGCCCTGGCCTTCCGCCGTACCGGCACCATGACCTACGCGCCGGGCGACGAGGTGGAGGTCTACCGCCTGGACCTCGCTGGTCCGAACGTTGGCTGAGCCGGCAGCCCTCAGGTCATGCCGACGTGCATTCGGTCGATGGGATCCGGAGCGCCTACACGTATCGACTTGAACAGCAAGAAAGCAAACTGTTGTTTTGGATAATTTATGAAAAAGAAATGATTCATGACCTGACAGCCCGGGAAAAAGGGGATAGGATCATCCCCTGCTCGGCGGACGTCCAAGATGACGGCGAACCCCTGGTGGACCATGAACCTCGACTTGCTTCAGGCTCGTACCCCAGTTCCCCCCTCCACCTCCTCACTGCGGTCGGGCGACCTCGACTCACCGGCATTGGCTTCCGGGGGGACGGTGGGCCACGCACTGGTGGTGGAAGACGACCCCGAGGCCCGGACCTACATTCGCCTCGTTCTGCAGAAATCGGGGTTCAAGGTCACGGCCGTGGGCAGCGGCGAGGAGGCCATGGATCACTTCCACCGCGAGCCGCTCCAAGTGGCGCTGTTGGATGTCGGGCTGCCTGGAATGAATGGATTCGAGGTCTGCAAGCAGATGCGCGCCTGCCGGGAGGATCTGGCCATACTCATGCTGACCGGACGGGGGGAGGACTCCGATAAGGTGTCGGGCCTCAACCTTGGTGCCGACGACTACCTTGTCAAGCCCTTCGAGCCGACGGTTCTGATGGCCAGGGTCCACGCCGTCCTCCGGCGCTGTACCCGCCAGTCTGAGAATCTCTTGGTCCTCACCCAAGGAGATCTGCGCGCGGAGCTTTTGGGCATGAAGGCCTACAAAGGCGGTCGAGAGGTGGATTTGACTCCCCACGAGTTCATCCTGCTGACCGCCTTCCTGCGGAACCCAGGCAGAGTGCTGACGCGGGACTGGCTCAGGGATGCAGTCTGGGGCAAGGACCACCACGGGAGCGCCAAAGCCGTGGATGTGCTGGTCTGCAAACTCCGCGAGAAGTTGGAGGATGACCCTGCCCATCCGACACACTTCCGGACCGAGTGGGGCCTGGGATTCGTCACGGGCTAGCCCAAGGGGGCCGGCAGATCCGGCACCCCACAAGGCCTGCGTTGCCGACTCCAAGAGTCCGATCGTCGCTTAATTAAATACTGTATTGGTTAAACCTTTATTAATTTTAAATGCCGATTTTTTAACAAATTTTAACCATTTGACCGCTTGAATCTGGGCATTTCCGACCCCATCCTGATCCTCGTCAACCGCAGCCAGAGTCAGCCCGGCACGGGCCCTCGAAGCCGCTCCCCCGGCCAACGCACGCGCATCGTCCCGGGCATGCGCTTGCCCTCGGCCTGACCCACCTCTGGGGTCCATCTGGACTTTCAGAGCCCCCCCAACATCACGTCCTGGCCAGGCCCAACTTGGGCTGGCAATGGGCTTCCGCAAGATGGAGAATCCATGCGCACGTTCATCACCCTCGCACTCATCGCCGGATGCGCGACCCTCTTCGCCAACGGGAACTCTGACAAGGCCACCGCCAAGACCAGGGTGAGCATCTACGCCCCCATCACCATCGTGAAGACCGCCGATCTCGACTTCGGCGCAATCGTCATGGACGGCTTCACAGGCGGCAGTGTCGACATCAGCGAGAACTCCGGCATCCCGACCTACACCGACTGCGCGGCGCTGTCTGGCAGCAAGGCAAGGCAGCCGCAGCTGGCTGTGTTCCATGTGCGCTTCGACAAGGACCTGGCCTGGTCCCGGTCCGCCACCGTGGCCACGGTGGATGGCTGCACTTACTCGCCCGTCGAAATGTCCCCCCTGACCCCCTGCGTGCTGAACGGCACCTATGATGGCAAGGACTTCACTGACAAGGACGGCACCAACAAGGAGCACTTCCTCGTCGGCGGGAAGCTCACCATCCCTGCCAACACCTTCGGCGAGAAGACGGGAACCCTGGAAGTGACGGTCGCCTACAACTGATTCACGGCTTCCGTGATCACGGTGGGGGGCGATGCCCCCCACCGCTTCAGGAGACGACCGATGCGAAACACGATCATGGCGTTCCTTGCGCTGCTGGTGACAGCTGGACCGGTCCTCGCCGGCGGCAACACCAACTCGGCCGCGGCCAAGACCAGCGCATTCATTGCCCCCCCGATCAAGATCATGAAGATCCAGGACCTGTGGTTCGGTGAGCTCATCCTCAACGATGCCGGCATGGTCTTGGACACCTTCATCGAACAGGAAGCCGACAAGAACGGGGGCACACGCAGTGCAGACCAGCCCTCCTTCCTGACCGTGATCAAGAAGTTCGAGCGATGGCACAACGCCCGATTCGACGTCACCGGGCTCGCGGATACGGCCTACACCTTCGTCATCCCGCAACCCAAGGTGTTCCTGCACAACATCAATGGCCAGACCGCGACCCTCTACCTCGACTCGACACGGTTCAATACCTACCTCGGGGGAACCGCCCTCGATTCGGAGGGCAAGGCCACCATCTGGGTCGGCGGCAAGCTGACCCTCACGGGCCAGCAGGCCCCGGGGCTCTACAGCGCGGATTTTGAAGTGTGCGTCGCCTACTACTGACACGACGCCCGTGACCATTATGCCGAAGCCGCCCCCCAGGGAGCGGCTTCGGCCCTTGTGGGGAGAACCCTTCCATGTCCTTGCCTACCAGCGCCGTCCTGGCCATCCTCCTGGCCGTCGCCTCTCTCGGAGCCCAGTCACCACCGCCTCCGGCCCCGGAAGCCGCACCCCCCAAGGGGGAAGGCGACTTGATGGTGCTTCCCACCCGCGTCGTGCTCGAAGGGCGTGAGCGCTCCGCGGAAGTGTTCCTGAAGAACTACGGCAGCGAGAAGGCCACGTACCGCGTGTTCTTCCGCGAGATGAGGATGACTCCTGAGGGAACCCTGGAGAACCGGGACAAGGCCCCGGAGGAGCAGACAGCCGCCGATGTGATCCGCTACAGCCCGAGGCAGGTCGAGCTGGCGCCCGGAGAAACGCAGGTGGTCCGCATCCAGGTTCGGATCCCCGAGGGACTGCCTGCGGGGGAATACCGATCCCACCTGAATTTCCAGGCAGTGCCCAAGGTGGCGCCCCCTTCCCTGGCCCCCCTGGAGAACGACAAGGCAGTCCACTTCAAGCTCATTCCCATCTATGGCATCAGCATCCCGGTGATCGTCCGGCACGGAGAGGTCGTGGCGGAGGGGGGGATCTCCGCGATCCGGTGCTTCCAGGACGCCAAGCTGGCGGCCGGGGCGACCATCCTCGAGTTCAAGTTCGACCGGAAGGGCAACCGCAGCCTCCTGGCGGATGTGACGGTGACCGTGGATTCCGGCGGCCCCCTCAAGCCTGGCACCCTGCTGCAGGAAGCCAAGGGCGTGGCCGTCTACAACGGTCTGGATTTCCGCCTCATTCGGATGCCCCTGCTGGGCGCCCCCAAAGGAACCCAGCTGAACGCCACGCGGCTCAAGATCGTCCTCACCTATCGGGACCTCAAGAAGCTGCCGGTGGTCGCCTTCCACACCGTGGACATCTGAGGAGCTCCGTGGTCCGCTCCCGGGGATGGTCCCTCCTGGCCCTCGGACTGGCCCAAGGGTCGGTCCTCGTCGCCTCGCCACAGGCCCAGGCAACGGCACCACTCGAAGACAAGGATGCCCTGCTGGTCTCGCTCTACATCGGGCGCACCTCCTTCCAGGACCTGATGACCGTGCTCCCGGCCCGGGGAACCTTTTTCGTGCCGCTGGGAGACCTCTGCCAGCGACTGGGCTTTGGCATCCGGGTCCATCCCCTGAAGGGAACGGCCGAGGGTTTCCTCATCTCCCCCGGCGGACCTTCTTCCTGGACCCGGCCTCCGGTCTGGCCATGGTGGAGAAACGTCGTCTTCCCTTCCGGGCGGATCAGGTGGAGTTCCTCAACGGCGAACTCTACGTGGCCATCGGGCTGCTCGCCCAGTGGTTCCCCATGGAGGTGGAACTGGAGCCCAAAGGCTCGGCACTCCTGCTCACGCCGAAGGAGCAGCTGCCCATCCAGGCCCAGTGGGAATTGGAGCAGAAGTACGCCTCCCTCGGGCGCAGGATGGGCCTCAGCCGGAAGGACGACCCGATGCGGGGTGCGCCCCTTCCCGATCCTTACCGGGCCTTCGAGGTGCCCATGGTGGACCTCTCCCTCAATGGCCTGCGGCCCATGGGAAAGGGGTCGGGCTCCTGGAGCGGCGCGGCCCTGGCGGGCGGGGATCTCCTGTGGATGAGCGCCCTGGGCATGGTCAGCCGGGACAGCAGCGGGAAGTTCAGCCATTCACGGCTGTCCCTCTTCCGGGAGAATCCCGATGGCATGGGCGGAGTCCTTGGCCTGCGCAGGATCCACCTCGGCGACCTGCTGGTGTCGCCCGCCCTGGACATCGTGGGCCGGCTCCCCACCGGGCGAGGCGTGCTGCTGGACAACTATCCCATCGCCTACCGGTCCACCTTCGCCAATCGAGCCTTCCGCGGCCTCCTGCCGGAGGGATGGAGCGTCGAGCTCTACCAGAACGGCGCCCTGCTCGAATTCCGGCGCGCCAACGCCACGGGGACGTTCGAGTTCAACGAGGTCCCTCTCCGATTCGGCCTCAACCAGTTCCGGCTGGTGTTCCAGGGTCCCCTCGGAGAGCGACGAGTGGAGGTCTACCGGTATGACATCGCCCAAGAGCTGCCATCGCCGGGCCAGGTGTTCTACCGGGTGGCCGGTGTGCAGAATACCGAACTCAGCTCTGTGGGTTCGGGGGCGGTCTCCGGCGCGAATCCCCAGGTGGGCGGTCCCCAGGCCCAGGGGGCGGCTCGGAACCTGAGCCTGATGGGCGAGCTGGAGGTGGGCCTGACGCGCTGGCTTGCCATGCGCGCCGGGTACCTGGCCATGGACACGGATGGCGGGCGGAAGGATTTCGGCGTGGCGGGTTTCACGGCGATGGTCCCCTACCTGGTCACGCGCTTTAGCGCGGCCGCCGAAGATGACCGCGCCCTTCCAGGGCACAAGGGCCTGGCGGCGGAAGGGCAGCTGATGACCGGGTTTGAATACGCGACCCTCTCGGTGCGTCAGAGCGAATACCGCCGGGGTTTCCAGCCCCTCCAGGGCGCCGGCTTCGGCGGCGCGCCGATGCGCTCCCAGTCCGAGGTGCTCCTGCAGGTGCCGGCCGGAACCCTGTTCATGCCCTTCAGCACCTCCCTGAGCCGCCGGGGTTACGTGGGCCAGGACGGAAAACGAGTGGTGCAGGACGGGCTCATGCTCTCCCGCAGCTTCCGCGAGCTCAACACCAGTGTCGCCCTGACGAGAACCTCCGGGAGCGATCCGGCCGGGGAGGGCATGAAGGCCACCCTGATGCTTTCAACCTACTGGAGGCGCTTCTCCCTCCAGGGCGACGTGAGCTACGGCAAGACCGGCGGCCGGTCCCAGTTCCAGGAATGCGGCGCGATGCTGGACTACCGCGACGCGAGCGACCTCCTCTATCGGCTTCGGGTGAACGGGAACCTCGCCAATGGCCAGTCGCCTGCGGCCGTCCTCAGCGTCAACAAGCTGCTTGGAAGGGTCGCGATCGGGTTCACGGCCCAGCACTCCAAGGGGGCGGGTACCGTCCTCGGGGTGAACGTGGGCCTGAGCATCGGTCGCGAACCCAGGACCGGCACCTGGTCCACCAATGCCCAGCAGATGGCCGGAACCGGGGCGCTTTCTCTCCAGGTCTTCCGGGATGTCAACGGCAATGGCCAGCGGGAATCCGGCGAACCCGTGATCGAGGACGCGCGGTTCAAGGTGGCCGGCGGCAGCCCGCCCAACCAGTCGCGTGATCCCAAAGTCACCTTCTTCACGGGACTTGGACGCAGCCAGGATCTCTGGGTCCAGCTGGACGAGTCCAGCCTTCCCGATGCCTCCCTCCATGCCGGGCAGCCAGGCTATCGCATCCTCCCTCGGACGGGTCACGTCCAGCGGGTGGACGTCCCGGTGCTCCTGCTCGGGGAGGTCTACGGCACCACGCGGCTTCGGGCCCAGGGGCAGAAGGTGAAGGACCTGGGCGGTCTCGAGGTCGAGATCGTGCGCGCGGATGGAACCCTGGTGCAGCGGCTCCGCACTGCCTACGACGGGTTCTTCGAGTTCCTGCGCCTGGTTCCCGGGGCCTATGTCCTCCGGGTGACCCCGGAGGAGGCCAAGCGCCTGGGCCTGGCCGGGCCCGTAGAGCGTGCCTTCACCATTGATGCGACACGCACTGTGCTGGACGGGCTGGACCTGGTGGTGGACACGCCACCCCCGCCACCCGCGGCCTCAGACGACGGGAGGAACCGATGATCTCCAAGGCCCTCATGATCGGCCAGCTCACCCTCTGCCTCGGACTCCAGAGCCAAGCGCCACTGCAGGTCCAGGTGGTGCAACCCCTGAGTTTTGGGAACCTCGTGGCCTCCTCCTTCGGGGGCTCAGTCCGGCTGACCGAAGAGGGCGTGTTGAATCCCGTGTCGGGTGCCATCTGGCAGGGAACCCGGAGTTTCCCCACCCGCGGGGTCGTGAAGGTGTACGGCCCCCCCCGCGCCCGTTTCCAGGTGCGGTTCGACGCCTGGCATCCAGTGCTTCCCGGTCGCAACGGGGCTCTGGTCATCGAGGAACTGACCAGCACCCTGCCGAACTGGATGGGGACCATCGGGGAGGACGGGTCGGCGGAGTTCCATGTGGGTGCCCTCCTGTCCGTGCCCTCTGGGGCCCTGCCGGACACCTACCTGCATCAGGGCGTGTTCTTCCAGGTGGACCTCCTCGGCGTCCCCGGGCTCAGCGGCACCCTCGAGGGCGTGGCCCGCCGGTCCATCAAGATCCAGGGCTGCCTGCTCCCCTCCATCCGCCTGGAGCGGATCCGCGACCTGGATTTCGGCGGCCTGGTCCCCGGGGCCGCGGATGGACGCTTCCTGGTGCTGCCCGGCGGCGGGTGCCAGTCTCCGTCACCGAGTGGACCGACCCTCTTCCGGGGCCAGCCGAGTCCCGCCCTGTTCAGCCTCTCAGGGGCCCCCGGAGCCTGCTACTCCATCGACCTCCCGACCTCCTGTTCCATGGAGGGGCCCGGTGGAGCCCGGATCTCTGTCCGGGAGTTCACCATCGACCAGCCCAGGGAGGGTCTGGTTCCCGCCACGGGGCAGCTCACCTTCGGGGCCGGCGCCACTCTCCTGGTCGGCAGGTCGCAGGCGCCAGGAACCTATGTCGGCCATTTCATCATCACAGTGTCCTACCAGTAGATCCTGGCCCGAAGCCTTTCAGCCTCCCCCCTGCACCATGGCATACATCAGGATCGCGCCCGCCGCGGCCACGTTGAGGCTGTCCATGCCCGAGGCCATGGCGATGGCCACGGCGCGGTCACAGCGGGCCAGATGTGCCGCCTCCAGCCCCGTGTCCTCGGGCCCCATGACAAGGGCGCAGCGATCGGCGGGCCGCCAGCGGCGGACGTCTTCGGCCGTCTTGGTGAGGGCCGCCGCGACCACCTCCGAGCCCGGTTCCGCAGCCCGCCAGTCCAGCAGGCGCGCCCAGGGATCCTCCACGCGCCACACGGGGATGCGCCACACGGCCCCCATGGACACGCGCACGGTGCGCCGCGTCCACTGGCCTGGCCCCGGCCCAGCCAGCACACCGTCCATGCCCAGGGCGGCGGCGCTGCGCAGCAGCAGGCCCAGGTTCTCGCTGTCGTAGAGGCGCGGCAGCACCAGCAGGCGCCGGGCATGATTCAGGGCCTCGGCGGGCGGGGGCGCTGGCACCTGGGCGCAGGCCATGAGCCCGCGGTGAAAGGGGAAGCCCGCCAGCTCCGACAGGGCGGCGGGTTCCATCGTGAGCAGCTCCGTGCCCGCCGGCAGGCGATCCCGAACCTCCAGTGCCGCGGTGGTGGTCGCGGCCACCGAGATCACCTTGAGGCGCCCGGCGCGGCCTGCCACCAGCAGGTCCTCCACCAGGATGCGGCCCTCGGCGATGAAGCAGGTCCCGTGCTCCGGATGCTCCCGCGAACCGGCGAAGCGCAGGTCGCGGAAGGGATCCCAGGGGTCGAAGGCCAGCATGGCACCAGCGTAGCCTCCGATTTGGGCAGCGTCTGGAATTGAAAACCCCGGACAGATTGTTTCCAAATTAGACTTCAATGATGTCCGACCCAGCCCTGCTCCATGCTCCATCTCCGACCCAGCGCGCCATCGAGAGGCTGCCCGCCCACCTGCGGCGCTTCGTGGTGGACCAGGACCACGGCGCCTACACGGCCAGGGACCACGCCGTGTGGCGGCACATCCTCCATCGGCTGGCGGAGCGTCTGAAGGACACGGCCCATGCCAGCTACCTGTCGGGGCTGGCGGCCACGGGCATCGGCCTGGAGCGCATCCCCAGCCTGGACGAGATGAACGGGAAGCTCGAGGCCATGGGGTGGTCCGCCGTAGGCGTGCGGGGCTTCATCCCGCCCGCCGTGTTCACGGAGCTGCAGTCCCTGGGCGTGCTGGCCATCGCCGCGGACATCCGCAGCCACGAGCACATCGAATACACGCCCGCCCCCGACATCGTCCATGAGAGCGCAGGCCACGCCCCCATCCTGGCAGACCGGCGCTACGCCTCATACCTGAAGCGCTGCGGCGAGGTAGGCTTCCGGGCCATCGCCTCCGTGGAGGACCAGGCCGTCTACGAGGCCATCCGCAATCTCAGCGTGGTGAAGGAGGATCCCGCCGCCAGCGAAGAGGAGGTGCGCCTTGCCCAGGAGCGCCTCCACGCCGCGGGCGCCAGCCGCCGCTACGTGAGCGAGAGCACCAAGGCCAGCCGCCTCTACTGGTGGACCGCGGAGTACGGCCTGGTGGGGGGCCTGGACGATCCCAAGCTCTACGGCGCGGGCCTCCTCAGCAGCCTGGGCGAGGCCGCCCACTGCCTCACCCCGGCGGTGAAGAAGGTGCCCCTCAGCCTGGTCTGCGCGGACACGGAATACGACATCACGCGCATGCAGCCCCAGCTCTTCGTGGCGCGGGACTTCGACCACCTCTTCGAGGTGCTGGAGGCCTTCGAGGCCACGCTGGGCTGGCGGCGCGGCGGCGACCATGGCCTGGAGGAGGCGCTGCGCGCACGCACCGTGAATCATCTCGTGCTGGACGATGGCCTCGAACTCACGGGCAAGGTGGTGGCGCGAATTCCCGCCCGGGGCGAGCTGGCGCCGGGTCTCTCCACGGCCCTGGCCCGCATCGAGGGTCCCGTGCAGCTCTCCCGGCACGGCCAGGCCGGGCAGCGGCCCTGGCCCGGCGAGGCGCTCGTGGCTTTCGGCAGCGGGCTGCTGCCCCATCGCGGCGCCTTCAGCCTGGACCTGCCCTCGGGGCTCTTCCTCACGGGCTTCCGGGTGGGCGAGCACGAGGTGATCAACCTGCGGGGGCACCAGGACGGCCGCCCCCTGGATCTGCCCAGCTGGGCCCTGCTCTTCCTGAGCGGGGCGTTGCCATCTGTGGCCGGCGGACCGGCGGATCCCGGCGCCTGGGATGCCTGGTTCGGCGATCCCTCGGCCCTGGCTGAAGGCGAGGCCGAGGCCCAGGCCCGGGACCGCAAGGCCCAGTCCCTGCCGGCGGACCTGGCCGCGCTCTACGTCGAGGCGCGAACCCTGCGGGAGAGCGGACGGGTCGAGGCGCACCGGCTCCGCGACCTGGCCGGCCGGGCCGCGGAGCACCCCGGCGAGTGGCTGCTGCAGGCCGAGCTGGCCGAGCTGGAGGCGATGCGATGAGCTGGCGCGAGGAGAACGGAACTCTGGTGCGCATCTTCAGGACCCCGGATTTCCTGACGGCCTTCAACCTGGTGAGTGCGGTCGTGGGGCCGGCCGAAGGGCTCAACCACCACCCCGATATTGCCTTCGGCTGGGGCTACGTGCGGATCACCCTCACCACCCATGACGCGGGCGGCATCACAGAGCTGGACCACCGGCTGGCTTCAGCCATCGACTCAGCCGTTAAACCGTTTGATCTATAACATTTGTAGAATTCCGGCCTGTTCAATCACTGCCGGGTCCGGTATTCTGGAACGTCCATCGAGGAGTCCCTTGCCGAAGCCGCCCATCCCCCTCCGCCGTCCCAGCCTCACGCCCGCGAATTCCGCCGCCCTGCTGGGCGCCGGGCTGCTGCTCATGGGCCTCGGCTGCAGTTCCGACCAGGTTTCCCACTACCGTGTCCCGAAGGAATCCGCCTCGGCTCCGGCGCCGATGCCGGCCATGCCCCCGAAGCCCATGGGCGAGCGGACGGGCGAGCCTTCTGACGTGCCGCCTCCCCCGAAACCCAAGGGCTCCCTCAAGTGGTCCCTGCCCAAGGGCTGGAGCGAGCTGCCCGGCGGCGGCATGCGTTTCGCCACCTTCAAGACGCCCTATGCCGGCAAGCTGGAGGCCACGGTCGTGGTGCTGCCCGGTCCCGCCGGTGGCGAGCTGGCCAACGTGAACCGCTGGCGCGGCCAGATCGCCCTCCCCGCCCTCGACGAGGCGGCCCTGGCCAAGTCCCGCACCACCGTCACCAGCAAAGTCGGCCCGGTCAATGTCTATGACTTCACCAGTGAAGGCCAGACCAAGAGCCGGATGGTAGCCGGCTACGTCGCCACTCCCGACGGGAACACCTGGTTCCTGAAGCTGACCGGCGACTCCGATCCCGTGGCCAAGGCCAAGCCCGATTTCATGACCATCCTGGGGAGCCTGCACCTTGATTAAAATCATCGCCGCCCGCGCCTGGTCGTTCCTGAAATCCTTCCAGCTCACCATCGTCCTGCTCGCGCTGCTCATGTGCCTGGTGCTGTTCTGCACCCTGGCCCAGGTGGAGATGGGCACCCAGGGCGCCGTGGACGCCTACATGCGCAGCTTCATCGTCTGGAACCAGCCGCTTCTGCTGAGGCTGCCCTTCCCTGGCGGGGCCCTCGTGGGCCTGCTGCTCACCCTCAACCTCCTGGCCAAGACCATCGACATCAAGCTCAGCTGGCAGAAGTCCGGCATGTGGCTGGTCCACGCGGGCCTGGTGGTGCTCTTCGCCGGCGAGTTCGTGGCCGGCATGATGCAGGTAGACACCAACCTCTCCATCGAGGTGGGTCAGACGGTCAATTTCGTCCAGAGCTACAAGCAGATGGAGCTGGCCGTCATCGATGTCACCGATCCCACCTGGGACGAGGTCTACTCGGTTCCGGACACGCGGCTGGCCAAGGGTGGCGCCGTCGCCATCCCGGGCACCCCGATCACCCTGAACGTGAAGAAGTTCTACGCCAACGCGGAGCTGAGCAACCAGGGGCCCGGCGCTCCGCCCTCCCTGGCCACCGCCGGCATCGGCGCAGGCGTGTCCGTCGAAGAGCGCCCCGTCGTCTCCGCCGACAACGAGATCAACCAGACCTCGGCCTTCGTCGAGCCCGTTGCCGGGGGCCGCAGCTATGGCACCTGGCTTGTCTCCGTGGCCCTGGGCGCCCCCCAGTCCTTCACGCACGAAGGCCGCACCTACACGCTGGCCATGCGCCTCCGCCGCCAGTACCTGCCCTACGCCTTCACGCTCAAGCAGTTCCGGCATGACGTGTACCCGGGCACGGAGATCCCGAAGAACTTCTCCAGCCTGGTCCAGGTGGTGAACCCCTCCCGCAACGAATCCCGCGAAGTGCTGATCTACATGAACCAGCCGCTCCGGTACGAAGGCAAGACCTTCTACCAGGCGAGCTTCGGCAAGAACGATACGCTGTCCATCCTTTCCGTGGTTGAAAATCCCGGCTGGCTTCTCCCCTATGTGTCGTGCGTGCTGGTCTCCCTGGGCCTGCTCGTGCACTTCGCCATCGTCCTGCGCCGCTCCCTGAAGCGCCGCCAGGACAAGAAGGAGGGCTGAACATGACCTTCGTGCAGAAATACCTCGCCTGGGGCGCCGGCGTCCTCGCCCTGCTGATCGCCCTCATTGTCGCCTTGCCCAGCGGCAAGGCCCGCGGCTTCGACGTCAGCGGCTTCGGCACGCTGCCGATCCTGGAAGGGGGGCGCGTCAAGCCCCTGGACTCCCTGGCCCGCAACTCCCTGCTGGCGATCCACAGCCGCCAGGGCTTCCGCCACGAGGGCCGCCTGGTGGGCCCCGATGAGTGGATCCTCGACGTGCTGTTCCGTCCCCAGGTGGCCGACCAGCAGCCAATCTTCGTCATCGACGACCCGGAAGTGATCAGCCTCGTCGGCGCCAAGCAGACCAAGAACCGCAACTACTTCAGCTTCGCGGACCTCTCGACGCACCTCGACGAGGTCCAGAAACAGGCGGCCTCGGCCCAGCCCATCGCGCCCCAGAAGCGCACCCGCTTCCAGAGCGCCATCGTCAACCTCTTCGACCGCGTCTACCTCTACTACAAGCTGCGGAACACCCTCCAGCTGGCCGGTTCCCCCGGCCTGGGTTGGGAGCTCCAGTCCCTGGGCACCCCCGAGGCCGCCCTGCGCCACCAGGACCTGACCCAGCTGGCCCACTTCCGCATGCTGCCACCCACCACGGCGGCCAATCCGGATGCCTGGCTGAGTGTCGGCCAGGCCCTGACCGCGGTCCAGTCCGGGGCCGGCGTGCATCCCGGCCTGGTGCCGCTAGCCAAACTGAACGCCGCCTACATCGCCAACGACGCGGCCGCCTTCAACACCGCCCTCGCGGAGATGAACGGCGTGGTCACCACCCTGAAGCCGGACGCCCTCGGCCACGCCTCCAACGAGCTGGTCTTCAACCGCGCCCAGCCCTTCTTCGTGGGCCTGTCGATCTACTTCGTGGCCTTCCTCGTCCTCTGCGTCTCCTGGATCTACAAGCCCGAGCTCCTGCGGCCCACGGCCTATGCCCTGCTGCTCTCCGGGGCCATCGTCCACACCATCGGCCTGGCCGCCCGCGTCATCCTCCAGGGCCGTCCCCCGGTCACCAACCTCTACTCCTCGGCGGTATTCGTTGGCTGGGGCGCGGTGATCCTCGGCCTCATCGTCGAACGGATGTACCGCAAGGGCTTCGGCACCGCCGTGGCCGCCGCCGCTGGCTTCGCCTCGCTGATCGTGGCCCAGAACCTGGGCACCGAGGGTGACACCATGGAGATGATGCGCGCGGTGCTGGATTCCAACTTCTGGCTGGCCACCCACGTGGTCACCATCACCATCGGCTACTCCGGCACCTTCCTCGCTGGTTCCATCGCCATCGCCTACGCGCTGAAGAAGCACATCTCCGCCAAGCCCGACCCAGAGACGGACAAGGCCCTGGCCGACATGGCCTACGGCATCATCTGCTTCGCGCTCTTCTTCAGCTTCGTGGGCACGGTGCTCGGCGGGATCTGGGCTGACCAGTCCTGGGGCCGGTTCTGGGGCTGGGATCCCAAGGAGAACGGCGCCCTGCTGATCGTGCTGTGGAACGCCATCATCCTGCACGCCCGCATGGCTGGTTACGTGCGCGAGCGTGGCACCATGGTGATGGCCATCTTCGGCAACGTCATCACCGCCCTCTCCTGGTTCGGCGTGAACATGCTTGGCGTGGGGCTGCATTCCTACGGCTTCATGGACAAGGCCTTCGTCGCCCTCACCTCCTTCTGCGTGAGCCAGCTGGTGTTCATGGCCATCTGCTACGCGCCCGCCCGGTTCTGGGTGGAGAAGCCGCGTTCCCGCTCGTAGACTCCGCTCAGCGGCAGAACGGCCCCCGATCCCGGGGGCCGTTCTGTAGGCGGACCTGCCGTCGCCTAGTCGAGCCGGGTGGTTCCCAGCATGCCTTCGGCATCCAGGTGGCGCTTCAGCGTCCCGCTGATGGCCCGGATGACACCGGGGGTGTAGGCCGCGTAGAAGCGCTGATTGTGAGGGCCAACGCCATGTTCTGCGCTGTAGCTCCCCTCGAAGTCCTTCACGGCGAGGTCGTAGATGCGGGTCTGCAGCTCGGGCACCAGGTCGGCGGCAGCCCGGGGCGCGGCGGCTTCATCCCACACCAGGTTCAGATGGGTCCCTCCGTCTCCCCAGTGCCCGAAATCGCAGCAGCGCACGAAGGGAAACCCGGCCAGCAGGAAGGCACGGGCGGCCTCCGTGAAGGCCGCCATGCGGCTGCGCGGGACGCTGATGTCGAAGGCCAGCACCTTGCCCTCCTGGCGCAGGCTTTCGCTCACGTGGTGCCGGATGGCCCAGAGGTCCTCGGCGCGCCCCATGAAGATGTCCGTGATCCCCTCTCCCGCTTCGGTCTCGAGGAAGGCGCCCAGCCGTTCCTCCAGCAGATCCGCCAGGTCCAGGGCGGCGGGAGGCAGGGTGGAGGCCAGTTCCACCAGGGCCGTGTAGGCCGGCGGCTGGGCGGTCCCGTAGGGATTCCTCACCGCGGGATGGTGGATGAAGACCGGCGCCAGTGCCTCGGCGCTGATGACCTCGAAGGCCGTGAAGACATCGGCCAGATCCCGCTCCAGCGCCCTCAACAGGAGCAGGGCCGCCTCGCCGGATGCGCAGCCCACCAGGGCCGTGGCCTGCTGGCCGGGCACCGGCACCACCTGGAGCACCGCTCCCGTGATGACGCCGAACACGCCGCTGGTGCCCACGAACAGCTGCTTCGCGTCCAGGCCCGTGTTGTTCTTCCGGAGCTGGTTCATCGCGTCGATCACGGTGCCATCGGCCAGCACCACCTCCAGCCCCAGCAGGTTGTGGCGCACATCCCCGTAGCGCAGCAGCCGGGTGCCGCCGGTGTTGGTGGCGATCATGCCCCCGATGGAGGGATCCGCACCGAGGTCGATGGGAAACATCAGGCCGTGCGGGAGGAGCGCCTCGTTCAGGGCACTCAGCAGCACACCGCCATCCACCCGGGCGGTGCGGTTGATGGAGTCGACCTCCAGCCGCCGGTTCAGGCGCTCCAGGCTCAGCACGGCCATCCGGCCGCTGCCATCGGGCGTGGAAGCGCCCACCAGGCCGGTGTTGGCCCCCTGGGGGATGACCCGGACCCCGGCCGCATGGCAGGCCTTCAGCACCTCCGCCACCTGGGCCGTGGTGCTGGGACGCACGGCAAGCAGGGCCTTGCCCTTGCCGTAGCGCCAGCCCTCCTCGTAGCGGACCAGGTCTTCCGCTGCCGTCAGCACCGCGTCCGCGCCCAGCATGGCCCGCAGGTCATGGATCAGGACTTCGCTCATGACCGGCTCCAGCGCTGCACCAGCGCCTCGAAGCGATCTCCCCGCTGCTCGAAGTTGTCGAACTGGTCGAAGCTCGCGCAGGCGGGGCTTAGCAGCACCTGGTCCCCTGCCTGGGCCAGGGACAGCGCGGTCGCCACGGCGTCATCGAAGGCAGGGACCACCTCGTGCGGCAGATCGCCAAGGTCCCGCACGAGCTGGGGGATGGCTTCGCCCAGGAAGACCAGCCGCCGCAGCTTGCCCGCGAGGGCCTCCCGCAGCGGCTCATAGCTCGCGCCCTTGTCGGTGCCCCCGAGCAGGAGCACCAGGGGCCCCGGAAGCGCGCGGATGGCCGTCAGCGTGGCATCCACGTTGGTGCCCTTGGAATCGTTGTAGGCCTTCACGCCTCCCCGCTCCCCACAGAGGGCGATGCGGTGGGCGAGCCCGGGATAGGTGCGCAGGCCGTCGCGCAGGGCGGCGATGGCAGCTCCGCCATGGGCGGCCAGGAGGCAGGCGGCCAGGGCGTTCTCCACGTTGTGCTCGCCCGGGATCCGCAGCTCGGAGCGGTGCAGCAGGGGTTCGCCCAGCAGGGTCATGGCGCCGGAGGCATCGCACCAGGCCTCGCACTGGGACCAGCCGAACCGCGCGGGCCGTCCGGTTCCCGGGGCATCCTGCCACCACTCCGGGTGGGCCACGGGCACCACGCGCAGATCGTCGGCGGTCTGACCTTCGAAGATCCGCAGCTTGGTGCGCCGGTAGGTCTCCATGTCGCCATGCCGCGCCAGGTGGTCGGGGGTGAGGTTCAGGAAGGCCGCGCCCTCGGCGTGAAAGGCCAGAGTCGACTCGAGCTGGTAGCTGCTCAGCTCGATCACGAACACCGAGCCCGGCCCCGCCGACTCGGCGGCCTCGATCACGGGGGTGCCCAGGTTGCCGCAGGCGATGGCGGGAAGGCCCGAGGCCCGCAGCAGGTGGGCCGTGAGGTCCGTGGTGGTGCTCTTGCCGTTGGTGCCCGTCACCGCCAGCACCCGGCTGCCGTCCTTGCGTTCGCGGATCAGGCGGTGGGCCAGCTCCACCTCGCCGATCACGGCGATGCCGCGGTCCAGGGCCTCGCGCACGAAAGTCGCGGTGCGGGGGATGCCCGGGCTGATGACGAGCTCCCCGCAACCCTCCAGCAGGGCCAGCGGATGGTCGCCCCAGACACCGGGAATGCCAGCCTGGGCCAGGTCCAGTTCCAGGGCCGGGCCAGGATCCGGTCGGCTGTCCGTCAAGACCACTGGGTGGCCCTGCGCCGTGAGATGGCGCGCCGCCGCCAGCCCCGACCGTCCTGCCCCCATGACCACGGTGCGCATGCCGCCTCCCCTTCCAGACTAGGAGCCTGTCCACCTGATTGGAATGCCCGAGCGGCCGCGACACCACCGGATGCCCGCGCTACACTGGGGCCAGGACGCTGGGTCGGAGGCGGAGTGAACATGCCGAAGGGCATCCTGGAGAGCATGCTGAGGGGCGAAGGCGTCCTGGAGCCCCACGTGCAGCCCATGTACCGGCTCAACGACAACCGCCTCATGGCCAAGGAGTACCTCGCCTGGCACCGGGATGCGGAGGGCGTCGCCCACCCCGTGGGCCCCATCCTGCAGGATCCCTCGTTGCGCCTGGAGGACCGCCTCATCCTCGACCTCCGGTTCCTCGAGTCCACCTTCCAGACCCTGGCCCGCACCGGCGACGACAGCTACCTGCACTTCGTGAACCTGGAACCCGTCAGCCTCGAGGCGCCGGGCTTCTGGGACTGCCTGCCGCGCTGGATGGAGGACCTTCCCTTCGACCCCGGCTGCGTGGTGATGGAGTTCACCGAGTCCCAGGGCGTGCACGATCTCGAGGTTCTCCAGGGCTATGCCAACCGGCTGCGCGACCTCGGCCTGCGGGTGGCCGTGGATGACCTCGGCGCAGGCGTCGCGAGCCTGACCCACATGGCGCGGCTGGCTCCGGACTTCATCAAGGCGGATCGCAGCCTGGTGGAGCAGGTGCATCGCCGCCCCTACCAGGCGGCCCTGCTGAACGCGCTCTCCCACTTCGCCCAGCGCATGCGCATCGGCTTCATCGCCGAGGGCATCGAGACGCTGGAGGAGCTGCAGGCGGTCATGGACGCCGACGTGCCCTGGGGCCAGGGCTACATCCTGGGCCAGCCCTGGCCCACCCGGCCCCGGCCGATCATCGGGGATAGGAGCCTGTCCGGGTAATTGGAACGCCCTATCGCAGCTTCAGAGAGCTGAGCGCCAGGATCGAGCAGACGATGGCGGTGATCCACATGCGGATGACGACCTTCGTCTCCTGCAGCCCTCCCAGCTCGAGGTGGTGGTGGAAGGGGGCCATGCGGAAGATGCGCTTCCCGCCACGCAGCTTGAAGCTGCCCACCTGCAGGATCACGCTGACGGCCTCCAGCACGAAGAGCCCGCCCGCGATGACCAGCAGCACCTCCTGCTTGATGACCACGGCCACCGTGCCCAAGGCCCCGCCCAGGCCCAGGGAGCCCGTGTCGCCCATGAAGACCTCGGCGGGATGGGCATTGAACCAGAGGAAGCCCAGGCAGGCCCCCGCCATGGCGCCCATGAACACCGAGAGCTCGGCCCCGCCCGGGACATGGGGCACCACCAGGTAGCCCGCGATCTTCGCGTGGCCCACCACGTAGGCCAGGATGGCGTAGGTGAGGGACACGATCAGGGTGCCGCCCGTGGCGAGGCCGTCCAGGCCGTCCGTGAGGTTCACCGCGTTGCTGGTGCCCACCATCACCAGCCAGATCCAGGGGATGAGGAACATCCCGACATCGGGCCGGAAGTTCTTGAAGAAGGGCACCGAGAGCTTGCTGGTGGCCGCGCCGCGCAGGTCGAAGTGCAGGATGAGCCAGGCCACCAGCAGCGAGATGGCCGTCAGGAGCGCCATCTTCTGCCAGCTGGTGAGGCCCAGGTTCTGTTTCTTGAAGAGCTTCTGCGCATCGTCGAAGGCGCCCACGGTGCCGAAGCCCAGCAGGGCGATCAGCACGACCCAGATGGCGCCGCTCTTGAGGTCGCACCAGAGCAGGGTCGAGACCATGATCACCGCCAGGATGAGGATGCCGCCCATGGTGGGCGTCCCGGCCTTCTTCTGGTGATTCTCTGGGCCCACGTCGCGGATGTGCTGGCCCATCTTCAGGGCCGTCAGCGTGCGGATCACCCAGGGGCCCAGCAGCAGGCTCAGCACCATGGCCGTGGCCGCGGCCATGGCCGTGCGGAAGGTGACATAGCGGAAGACCGAGAAGCCCGGCACCACGTCGCGGAAGGGATAGAGGAGCCAAGGCAGCATGGACGGTCCGGAGTCGGCGGGTCAGTGGGCGAGGAGCCAGTCCACGGCGCGTTCCGCGCGCCAGAACCGGCTGCCTTTCACCAGGATACGGGCTCCGGGCGGAATTGCGGAGAGTCCCGTCGGGGCGTCGCGCAAGGCCTCGAAATCCGGGAAGGCCTGGGCCCCGGAGCCGAACCCCCCGGCATAGTCACCGGCGTGGTCCCCGTAGGCCCAGAGCCTCACCAGGCCCAGGCCCCGGAGCGCCCGGCCGGTCTCCTGGTGGATCCGCGGGGCATCCGGTCCCAGCTCCCGCATGGAACCCAGCACCGCCACGGCCTCTCCGCCCGGAAGCTGCAGCAGGGCGCGGGCGCAGGCCAGGATGGAATCGGAGCTGGCGTTGTAGGTCTCGTCCAGCAGGCAGCCGCCCACCGGCAGGGCGTGGAGCCGTCCGCGGCCGTGTTCGGGAACGACCCTGCCGAGGCCCTGCGCCACCTGTTCCGCGTCATGGCCAAGCCGGATGGCCAAAGTGGCGGCCAGGGCGGCATTCCGGACCTGGTGCTCACCGGGTAGTTGGACTCGGATGGGCACGGTCCCCTGCGGCGTGCGCAGCCGGAAGGCCCCGCCCGCTGCGCCGAGGGATTCCACGGCCTCCCAGCCGAAGGCCTCGCCCTCGCCCACCGCCAGGGCCTCGGCATGCTGGGCCCAGGGCTGGGCGGCGATCCAGCGGCACCACGGGTCCGAGGCCAGGTGCACCCAGAGCCCGCCGCGGTTCAGGCCCGCCACCAGCTCCCCCTTGGCTTCCGCGATGCCCTGCTGGCCCTTGGTGAAGTTCTCGATGTGGGCGGTGCCCACCAGGGTGATGAGGCCCGCGTCCAGCGGCGCCAGCTCCGTGAGCCGCCGGATCTCGCCGGGCGTGCTCATGCCCAGCTCGAGCACCACCGATCCCAGGCCTTCCGGGAGCGTGGCCAGGGCCTCGGGCAGGCCCAGCGTGTTGTTGCGGTTGCCCGGCGTCTTCCACGCCCCCATGGCCGCCGCGAGCAGCTCCTTCGTGCTGGTCTTGCCCACGCTGCCCGTGATGCCGCACACCTGCCGCGGACGCACCGCCGCCAGGCGCGCCTGGCCCCACCTCTGGAGGGCCGCCAGCGTGTCTGGCACCACCAGCTGCGGACAGCCAGTGGACAGGGGATGATCGACCAGGAGCGCGGCGGCGCCCTTCTCCACGGCCTGGGCGGCGAAGTCGTGGCCATCCCGTTCCGCGTGCAGCGCCACGAAGCAGGCACCGGGTTGGAGGGTGCGCGTATCGAGGGAGAGCGAAGACGGCACCACGGAGCCGTCGCCGAGGATCTCCCCACCCACCTGGGAGGCCGCCTGGAACAGGGACCAGAGACTCACGCGGCACCTCCTGTGCCGCGCCCTTCGGGCTTCGACTTCGCCAAAGTGGCACTCCATGTATCGGACAGCGCACTGCGCTGTCCTCCCACTCCCTCACGCTCGTGGACATGGCCTCTGCTCCTGCTTCGTGCTCACGCGGCACCTCCGCCTAACGCACGCGAGGCTCGTTTCCGCTTCACGCTCATGTCGGCTCCTTCGCCGAGGCGCGGCGCAGCCGGTCCCGGACGGCCATCCAGGCCTCGCCCGCGGGGGGCCGCTCCATGACCACGCGCTCGAAGCCGGCGTCATCCAGCTCGTGGAGCAGCGCGAACAGCCGCGTGCCCACGGCCTCCGCGTCGAGCGGCAGGAGGATGCCGCGGATGGAATCCGGCAGGACGGGAAGGTGACCGAAGGCCACATAGGCGACCCGCCCGGAGCCCGGGGCCAGGCCGCTGCCAGGGGCCACCAGCTCGAGCCGTGCCCTGGGGGCGTAGTGGCGCTCGGCCATGCCGGGCGCGGTCTGGGACTCCCCGGGCCTCACGGCACCCTCCCACAGATCCAAGGCCCCCAGGAGCGCGGCCAGTTCCGCCGGAGCCACGGGACCGGGACGGAGGATGCGCGGCCGGGCCACGCTCAGGTCGAGGATGGTGGACTCCAGGCCGGCCTCCGTGGGCCCGCCGTCGAGGATCAGGTCCACCGCCTCGCCCAGACTGGAGGCCACATGCTCCGCGAGGGTGGGCGACAGGTGCTGGCTGCGGTTGGCGCTGGGGGCGGCCAGGGGGCGGCCGACCGCCTTGATCAACGCCTGGGCGACGCGATGGGCCGGGCAGCGCAGGGCCACGGTGGGGCCACCGGCGCGCACGATGGCCGGGACCTGCTCCGAGGCGGGCAGGATCAGGGTCAGGGGACCGGGCCAGAAGCGCTCCGTAAGGAGCTGGGCTGTATCAGGCCACTGGCTGACCAGCGCTCTCGCCGAGGCGATGGAGTCCACATGCAGAATGACGGGATTGGTCGCGGGTCGGCCCTTGGCGGCGTAGATGCGGGCCACGGCCTCGGGGTTCAGGCCATCGGCCCCCAGCCCGTAGACCGTCTCCGTGGGAAAGGCCACCAGGCCGCCTGCAGCGAGAATCGACGCGGCTTCGCGGAGGGCCGGATCGTCCACCGAGTGGACGGATAGCAGGCGGGTCATCGGAGGCCTCCGATGGACACTTGCTTCCCGCATGGGCCGTATTCCGTCGTCGGTCGACCTGTCGGGACCACCGGCTCATGTTCTTTCATCGGTGTGCATCGGTGTTCATCGGTGGCTAATAGATCTTGAGAACCAGCACTGTTCTCCAGATCGAGATCCTGCCAAATGCCGAACTGGGGCAACCCGGTGCGGAAAGATTGTTTCGAACCACCGATGAACATCGATGAACACCGATCAAATGCTGAACTGCCCGGAGACACGGCTGATCGGGAGACCCGGTCAATCATGGGTTCCCCTATCGTGTGACAGCGCGGCTTCCACGGCACTGCGGTCGCTGTAGGGATGCTTGACGCCGTGGATCTCCTGGTAGGGCTCGTGGCCCTTGCCGGCCAGCAGCAGGAGGTCGCCGGGGCGGCAGTCGGCCAGGG
This sequence comes from Candidatus Geothrix odensensis, assembly GCA_016714685.1. Taxonomy (GTDB): domain Bacteria; phylum Acidobacteriota; class Holophagae; order Holophagales; family Holophagaceae; genus Geothrix; species Geothrix odensensis. Next base: position 90,978 of record JADKCH010000001.1, on the reverse strand, counting down.
CCTGGCGCACGGATTCGCGGCGGTCGGCGTTGCGGTGGTAGCGGGCGGCATCGGCCCTTACGCCTTCGGGAATGCCCGGCGCCGCGTCATCGAGGATGCGCTCGGGGTCCTCGGTGCGGGGGTTGTCGCTGGTGTGCCACACCACGTCGGCACCGGCGGCCACCGCCGCGGCCATGAGGGGACGCTTGGTGCGGTCGCGGTCGCCGCCGCAGCCGAAGAGCACGTGCAGGCGGGCGCCGGGCGGGAGCAGGCGCCGGCCCTCGGCCAGCAGCTTCTCCAGGGCGTCGGGCGTGTGGGCGTAGTCCACCATGACGCCGAAGGGCTGGCCACAGTCCACGCGCTCGATGCGCCCCGGGGCGCCGGTGACCCTGGGCACGGCGGGCACCAGGCGGTTGAGATCGAAGCCGGCCTCCGCGCAGGCGGCCAGGGCCGCCAGCAGGTTGTAGGCATTGAAGCGGCCCAGCAGCGGGCTGTCCACCACGAAGTCGCCCTGGAGGCCGCGCAGGCGGAACCGCGTGCCCGTGGGCCCGAGGACCAGCTCCGTGGCCCGGTAGTCCGCCTCCTGATCGATGGCGTAGCTCCAGCAGCGGCCGCCCTCGAGGAGGCGGCGGCCATAGGGATCGTCCGCGTTCACCAGGAAGCGGCCGCTCTGGTTCCGCAGCCGCAGCTTGGCCTCGAAGTAGGCTTCCAGAGTGCCGTGGTAGTCCAGGTGGTCCTGGGTCAGGTTCGTGAAGAGTCCCACCTTGAACAGGGCGCCGTGGACCCGCCCCAGGCAGAGGGCGTGGCTGCTGACCTCCACCGCCGAGGCGGCATCGCCCGCGTCCACGCTGCGCCGCAGCCAGCGGTAGAAGGCCGGGCTTTCCGGAGTCGTGCGGACGGCCTCCTCCTCCAGGGCCCCCGCGGCGTTCAGCACGGTGCCGACCAGCCCGCAGCCGATGCCCGCGCCCCGCAGCAGCTGCCGGATGAGCGTGGTGGTGGTGGTCTTCCCGTTGGTGCCGGTGACGCCGATGAGGGCCAGGTGCTCATCGGGGGTGCCGTGCAGGCGCCGGGCCATCTCAGCCATGCGCAGGCGGGGATCCGCGAGGAAGGTGCAGCTGGCGACTTGTTCTGGCGTGTCCACGCCAGAACCGGAGATGACTGCGACGGCACCTTGGGACAGGGCCTGGGGAATGAAGGCGGCTCCATCGACCTTCTCGCCCTGCAGGGCCAGGAAGGCCCATCCGGGGCGAACCTCGCGGCTGTCGCTGGTGAGGTCCACCACGTCGACATCGGGTCCGGAGCGCCGGATGGCGACCCCATCAATCAGGGCATCGAGGTTCATGGGGCTCCCGCCTTGATCTTCACCACGGCACCCGCCTCGAGGGCGGTCCCCGGCTCGGGGCTCTGGCCCTGCACTCGGGTCGCCGTGGAGCCGGGTGTGGTCTCCACCCGGGGGGTGCCACCCACCAGCACCACGCGGTGGATGGCCGCCTTCAGGCTGAGCCCTGTCAGATCAGGCACCCTGCCCCGCTCCACATGCACGGCGGCCTCGTCGGTCTCGCTCACGGGCCAGTCGCGGAGCGACAGCTTCAGGTCGGCTTCGCGGTCGGGATCGGGCGAGGTCTCCCGGAAGCGCATGATGCCATCGCCGATGCGCTTGAAGAGGGGCGCCGCCACATCGCCGCCGGTGGTGTCCCCCGCCGGGTCGTCGAGCATGACCAGCACGCCGAACTGGGGCCGGTCCACCGGGAAGAAGCCCATGAAGGAGGCGAAGTGGCGCCTGGGATCGTACTTGCCGTCGATGAGCTTGCGGCTGGTGCCGGTCTTGCCGAAGGCCTCCACGCCATTGTCGAGCATGGCCCGCTTGCCCGTGCCCTGGGTCAGCACGCCCTTCAGCGCCTCTTTCATGAGGTTCGCGGTCTCCTCACTGAGCACCTGTCCCCGTACGGTGGGCTTGAATTCCTTCATCAGCAGGCCCTTGTCGTTGAAGATGCGCTGCACGAGGATGGGCTGCATGAGCTTGCCGCCATTGGCCAGTGCGCAGCCGGCCATGAGGATCTGCAGGGGCGTGGTACTGAGCCCGTAGCCGTAGGAGAAGGTGTACTGGGTGGGCACGCTCCAGCGGTCGGGCGCGATCATGCGCCCGGGGCTCTCCCCGGGGAAGTTGAGACCCGTGGCATCGCCGAAGCCGAACTTCCGGAGGTACTGGTAGTGGACCGCGGGATCGAGGCGGATGCCCATCTTGGCGGCGCCGATGTTGGAGCTTTGCCAGAGCACCTCCTCGAAGGAGAGCACGCCGTGCCGGTGGGTGTCCGTGATCGGTGGGACCTTGGGGCTGTAGAGCCACCGGCCGCCCAGGCAGTCGATGCGCTCGCCCAGGCGGACCTTGCGCTCCTCCAGGGCGATGGCCGCCGTGAAGATCTTCATGGTGGAGCCCGGCTCGTACACATCCTCGACGGGGTGCACCTTGCGGGCCGCCTTCTGCCGCTCCAGCTCGCGCCTCAGCTCCTCGCGCTCTCCCGCGGAGAGTTCCGACTCGGCCCGGTTCCGGAACTTCCTGGGCAGGATGTGGTTGGGGTCGAAGGTGGGCGTCCCGGCCATGGCCAGGATCTCGCCCGTCTGGGGATCCACCACCACCGCGTAGGCCGTCTTCGGGCGGGACAGGCGCATGCCCTCCTCCAGGGCATCCTCGACGATGTGCTGGATGGAGGCGTCGATGCTGAGCTGGAGCGAGGCACCGTTCACGGGAATCTGGCTGTAGTTCTCCTGGAGGATCAGCAGCTTCCCGTGGGCGTCCCGGGGGGCGATGAGCTCACCCTTCACACCCTTGAGTTGGTTGTCATAGCTCTGCTCGATGCCCAGCTGGCCCAGCCCGTCGATGTTCGTGAAGCCGATGATCTGGGCCGCCAGGCTGCCGCGCGGGTAGAAGCGCCGGCTCTCGGGCTGGAACTCGATGCCGTCCAGCTCCAGGGCGCGGATCGCCGCCACCTTCATGGGGGGCAGGTGCCGCTCCAGGTAGACAAAGGTCTTCTTCCGCAGGAGCTTGTCCAGCACCTGTCCCTTGGTCTGCTCGAGGATGGGGGCCAGCTTCGCGGCCACCTCGGCGGCCGCCTTGCGGTCGGGGCTCCCCCACTGCCGCTCCTCGCCCTTCCCCGGCTTGTAGTCGGGGTAGAACACGCGGGGATCGGCGAAGAGGCTCTCCACCTTGATCGAGATGGCCAGGGGCTCGCCGCGGCGGTCCCGCAGCTCGCCGCGGATGGGGGGCACGGGCACCACGGTCGTGTGCTGCTGCTCCGCCTTCGCCCGGTAGCGCTTGTGCTCCACCCCCTGCAACCAGAGCAGGCGGAGGAGGATGAGCAGGCCCCAGAAGGCCATGCCGCCCATGACCCAGGGCATGCGGTGGCTCAGCAGGTCCTGGGGATCCTGCCGGCCCAGCAGGCGCCGGGAGGCGTGAGGTTCAGTGGCGAAGCGGAGGGACACGGGGGATGACCTGGGAGGCGCTGGGCCCGGACGGGCCCAGCCTCTAGCCTACAGCCCCTCGGACGACACGGGTCGCAGCTTGGCGATGCGCTGGTCCTCGGGCGTGAAGCCACGCCGGATCAGATGACCCTGCTTGCGGGGCTGGAGGCCGGCCTTCTGGGCGTACACCTGCACCTCCTCGTCCCGCTGGAAGCGGCTGCGCTCGAGCATCAGCTTGCGCTGCAGCTCTTCTTCCTTGTGGATGCGCTCCTTGAGCTCGCCCATGGCGTAGCTCAGGCGGGTGCTCTGGATCTTCAGGTAGGCGAGGGTGCCCAGGGGCATGGCCAGGGCCAGCACCAGCAGCAGCATGCGCAGGATGCCCTCGCTCTCCACCATGCGGGTGGGGGCGTTGGAGCTCGGAAGCGTTCCGGCAACCATGGGGACCTCGTTCAGGAAAGGCGTTCAGCCACCCGCAAGCGGGCGGAGCGGGAGGGGGGATTCGTGGCGGCTTCGGCCTCGCTGGGCGCGATGCCACCGGCATGGATGAGCTTGAGGAGCTTGGGGAGTTCAGCCGGGGCGGTGCGGCCTGGACCGTCGTAGATGCCGGCGAGGCGGCGCAGGGTCTGCTTGACGATGCGGTCCTCCAGGCTGTGGAAGCTGATGACCGCCAGCCGGCCGCCGGGGCGCAGGTGGGAGACGGCGGCCTCGAGCGAGGCGGCCAGGCGGTCCAGCTCGCCGTTCACGGCGATGCGGATGGCCTGGAAGGTGCGGGTGGCCGGATCGCTGTGGCCCTTGCGCTTGGCGGGTTCGCGGGGGATCACGGTGTAGACGGCCTTGGCCAGGTCGTGGGTGGTGTCCAGGCGGCCTTCGTGCAGGGCCCGCAGGATGGCCCGGGCGATGGGTCGGCTGGCCCGCTCCTCGCCGTACTGGTAGATGGCGTCGGCCAGGCTCTCGTCGGTCTGCTCGGCGATCCAGGCGCGGGCCGAGAGGCCGTGTTCCTGGTCCATCCGCATGTCGAGGGGCCCCTCGTCCCGGAAGCTGAAGCCGCGGTCCGGGGTGCGGAGCTGCAGGGTGGAGACGCCGAGGTCCGCCAGGATGGCATCGAAGCCTTCGGGGGCCTGGGCGGCTCGCCAGGCGAGGAAGTGGGGCTCGTCCCAGAGGTCCTCGTAGGCCGAGGCCAGGATGCTGAGGCGGCCGTCCGAGCCCAGCCGCTGGGCGGCCAGAGCGCGGGCCTCGGGATCGCGGTCCACGCCGAGGTAGCGCGTATCAGCGTCGGCCCGGCCCAGCAGGGCCTCGGCATGGCCGCCGAGGCCCAGCGTGAGGTCGAGGATGCGGGCCGCGGGGGGCAGGACGAGATGGTCCAGGACCTCCTGGAGGAGCACGGGAACATGCACGGGGACCGTCATCATCAGATCCCCAGATCCGCGAGCTGGGCCAGGTCCTCGGAGCCCAGAGGCTCCGCCGCCAGACGGCGCTGGAAGCCGGCCTTGTTCCACAGGGCCAGGTGGTCCATCTGACCCAGCACCGCGACTTCCCCGGTCAGCTGGGCGGCCTCGCGCAGGATGGGCGGAATGACGAAACGGCCCTGGGCATCGGGTTCCACCTCGCTGCCGAAGTAGGCGGTGGTCTCCAGGAACTTGCGCTTGGCGGGGCTGGTGGAAGGCAGGGCGGCCAGGCGTGCCTCGATGGCCTCCCAGACCGGCATGGGGTAGAGGCGGGCGGACCGGCCATCCAGGGAGGTCAGGTAGTGCCGCAGCGTGCCAACACCTTCGCGCAGGGCCTGGCCCCCCTCGCCCTGGGCGAAGGATTCCAACTCGGCCTTGAAGGAGGAGGGGAGCTTGAGGCGCCCTTTCTCATCCACCGTGGCCGGTGAGTTTCCGCGAAGTCGCAGCACCGGTATCGCCTTTCAACCATCAGTCCAGGAGGGAGGCGTAAACTGGCGTGAGACCACTTTGATCCACTACAGCCCACTTTTCTCCACTGAGAACCACTTCGAAGTGTATAAACCCCAAAGAAGTCAACAAGAGGAAATAAAAGCGAAAATTCGCTTCGACCCCTGGAAATAGGCGAAAAACCCAGTGGGCCTCCTCCCAATCCTTCCTAAAGGCCGGCGGGAAACGCTCCACCCCGCGACCTGGGGGCCCAGAGGCACCGATGACTCCATAAACGATCGGGTTATCGCCTCTGCTATAATTACTGATTGGTTATTTTTGAATAATCGATCCGCTGGATCGCTTGCGGCACTCGACAGGAGCACTCATGGACACACGCAACAAGGGCTTCAACACCAAGCTGGTGCATGCGGGGATCCGCGAGGATGCCCACGGGAGCGTGGTCACGCCCATCTACCAGACCTCCACCTTCGCCTTCCGCAATGCCCAGCAGGGAGCTGATCGTTTCGCGGGAATCGAGGATGGCTACATCTACACCCGCATCGGCAACCCGACGACGGCGGCCCTGGAAGAGAACGTGGCCCAGCTCGAGAACGGCTTCGGGGCCACGGCCATGGCCAGTGGCATGGGTGCCGTGAGCACCGTGTATCTTGCCCTGCTCAGCGCCGGCGACCACATGGTGAGCACGGACTCCGTGTATGGGCCCAGCCGGGGCCTCATGGAGAAGCACATGAGCCGGTTCGGTGTCGAATCCACTTATGTCGACACGTCGGACCTGGAGAACCTGTCCAACGCCATGAAGGTGAACACCAAGCTGGTCTACATCGAGTCCCCTTCCAACCCCGCCATGTCCGTCACGGACATCGCCGCGGCGGCGGAGATCGCCCATGCCGCCGGCGCCCTCCTGGTGGTGGACAACACCTTCGCCAGCCCCCACCTCCAGAAGCCCCTGGATCTCGGCGCGGATCTGGTGCTGCACTCGGTGACGAAGTTCATCAATGGCCATGCCGACATCGTCGGCGGCATCGTCGTGGCGAAAACGGAGGCGCTGCACAAGCAGATCCGCGCCATGCTCATCAACCTGGGCGCCAACATGGACCCCCACCAGTCCTACATGGTGAGTCGCGGCTTGAAGACCCTGGCCCTGCGCGTTGAGCGGGCCGAGGAGAACGCCCGCAAGGTCGCTCCCTGGCTGGAGGCCCATCCGCAGGTCGCCTGGGTGCGCTACATCGGCCTGCCCAGCCATCCCCAGCACGACCTCGCGAAGCGGCAGATGACGGGCTTCGGCTCCATGATCGCCTTCGAGCTGAAGGGGGGCATGGACGCGGGCCGCGTGGTCATGGACAACGTGCATCTCGCAGGGCTGGCCGTATCGCTGGGCGGGGTGGAGACCCTCATCAGCCATCCGGCTTCCATGACCCATGCCAGCATGGCCCGCGAGAACCGCCTGGCGGCTGGAATCACGGATGGACTCGTCCGCCTCTCGGTCGGCATCGAGGATCTCAGCGACATCCTGTCAGATCTGGAGCAGGCCCTCGGGTGCATCGGGCAAGTCCAGCTGGTCGAGGATCCCCAACTGGCAGGGCTGCCCTGAGCAGGCCCCTTCCCCACCCCACGAATAGCCCGGCACTCATCCATTGATTTTGAAATACTTCACAAGCAACCACTGCATAATGCAATGGTGGAGGCGAGCATGAAGCGCTTCGCGAAAAAGGGGCAGGCTGGAGCAGCCTCGGACCAGCTCTCGCATGACCTCCGCACCATCCTCGACTCCATCAATGACGGCGTGTTCACCGTCGATGACCAGTTCCACATCACCTCGTTCAACCGGGCGGCGGCGGAGATCATCGGCATCACGCCAGAAGAGGCCCTGGGGAAACCCTGCTGGCAGGTGTTCAACGCGGACATCTGCGAAGGCGCCTGTGCCCTGAAGGAGACGATGTCCACTGGGACGCCCCTGATCAACAAGCACGTGAACATCCACACCTCGGCCCACCGGAAGGTCTCCATCAACGTCAGCACGGCCCTGCTGCGCAATCAGAGCGGGGATGTGGTCGGGGGCGTGGAGTCCTTCAGGGACCTCACCCTCGTGGAAGAGCTCAGGAAGGCGGTCGAGGGCCGGGCGACCTTCCACCACATGACGTCCGCCAACCACCGGATGTGGGAGATCTTCAAGCTCCTCCCGCTCCTCGCCCAGAGCGACAGCACCGTGCTGATCCAGGGTGAGAGCGGCACCGGCAAGGAACTCATGGCGCGGGCCATCCACGACCTGAGCGCCCGGGCCCGGAAACCACTGGTCACCCTGAATTGCGGGGCCCTGCCCGACACCCTGCTCGAGGCCGAGCTGTTCGGACACAAGGCGGGCGCCTTCACGGACGCCAAGCGGGACCGCAAGGGGCGCATTGCCGCCGCCGAGGGCGGAACGCTGTTCCTGGATGAGATCGGGGACATCTCCGCCCCCCTCCAGGTCCGGCTCCTCCGGGTCATCCAGGAACGGACCTACGAGCCCCTGGGGTCAAATGACTCAGTGAAGGCGAATGTCCGCTTCATCGCGGCCACCCACCGCGACCTCCGCACCGAGGTCAAGGCAGGCCGGTTCCGGGAGGACCTCTTCTACCGCCTGAACGTCATGCAGATTGCAATCCCGCCCCTCCGGGAGCGAAAGGAAGACATTCCGGCCCTGGCACGGCGCTTCCTGGCCCGCCAGATCGCCCTCCACGGCCGGCAGGTCGAGGGTTTCGTCCCCGAGGTGATGGATCGATTCATGCGCCACGCATGGCCTGGCAACATCCGCGAGCTGGAGAATGCCGTGGAGCATGCCTACGTGCTTTGCCGACGGGACCGGATCCAGGTCTCCGACCTCCCCTCGACCTTCGAAGCAGCGGATTTGAACCCATCACCAAAGGGCAGATCGACATCCAGCCAGGACCTGCGGAGCCAGGAGAGCGCCCTGATCCAGGCCGCTCTGGACCGCCACAAGGGGAATCGGACCGCTGCCGCTAGGGAACTGGGCATCCACACCACCACCCTTTGGAGAAAGCTGCGACGCCTGTGATTCGTCCTGCAAGATGCAATGATCGACGGTTTTTCAATCCATGCATTTTGCAGTAAGTCCATGCCCGCTTAACTCGATTGGAATATTTTAATACTGATTTATTTATTGTTGTGATTATTGGCAAGGTTTTGGCTTTGCTCCTACTGCTGGATGCTCTCAAGTGACTTTCCAGTCGTCCATGGACCACGGTCAGCCAATCGTCCATTCAGCCTGAATCCTCTCAGCCAGGAAGGCGGTCCACCAACCGCCGGGGCATCCTGCGCCTCTCGCCAGTCTTCCAGCACTTTCGCCACTGCAGTCGCGGCCGGGATGCGTCTGCCTGAACGAACCCCACACCCACTCAACAGGAGGTCGATATGAAACCCTACAGGATGCATCCAGCGTGGCGCACGGTCCTTGCCCTGCTGGCCATGGGCGGCTTCGCCTTCGGAGCCGGCCAGCAGCAGAAGGAGGGGCGGGTCACCGTGGCGGTGGCAGTGGTCGACATCGAGCCCATCGTCAGGGCGGTGGGTGGCGGACAGGTTGATACCGTGAACCTCTTCAAGGGCTGCATCCTGCGCAAGGACCTTCAGGTGGAGCCCGCGTCGAAGGCCCGCCTGGCGACAGCGGAAGCGGTCGTGTGGACCGGGTTCATGAACGAATCCGCGGCGGTCTCCGACGTGCTTCGCACTGCGGGAAGCGCAGGTCGCAAGGGTGGTGAGCCCAAGTGGATCGATGTGTCCAAGGGGACCGTGCGAACCAACCAGCCCACCTCCACCTGCTTCGGGTCCGTCGATCCCGCGTTCGCCTCCGGAGACCCCTTCTTCTGGCTCAACCCGGAGAACGGTGGCCTCATCGCCCGGAACATCGCCAGGGGTCTTGGTGAGTTGAGACCCTCCAGTCGGGCGATGTTCATGGCCAATGCAGAGGCCTTCCAGAGGGCCCTGGCGAAGGACATCCAGCGGTGGAAGACAGCCTTGAAGCCTCTCCACGGAGTGAAGGTCTTCACGGCGCAGTGCGGCTGGCAGAATTTCTCATCCATGGGCGGGCCCCAGTTCCTGGTCTGCAAGGGGACTCCCGGCGAGCTTCCGAGTCCGCAGACCCTTCTGCTCCACATCAAGCAGATGAAGGCCGACTTCATCCTGGTGGATCCGAATACACCCGCCGAATACGCCGACGCCTTCCGTGAGTACTCCAACCTGAAGGTGATCGAGGTCTCCTCCTCCATCGAGACCATTCGCGGAGCCACGACCTACAGCGCCCTGTTCGACAACTTCATCAGGACCTTGCAGAGCCAGGCCAAGCACTGATCCCTGCTCCTGAAGGCTGACCAAGCCCATCAAGGAAGGACCCCATGAATCATCGACCGACCTGCGCCTCGCGCAGGCTTCAGGAAGGGTCCGCGCCACGCGGAGCCGAGCCAGGGGGAACAAGATGACTGGCCACACCCCAGAGACACTGGCCGATCCTTCGCGGCCCCCGAGCGTCGCCTTCACCCTCCGCCCGATCGGCATCGTTCATCAGGCCCCGAAGAAGCCCGTGCGTCCCCCAAAGTATTTCGCGCCGATCCAGAGGGCCACTCTCGAACTCTTCCGACCCTACCTGCCAGGACTGGCCGGATTGTATGAAGGCGTCGAGCTGTGGGTGGTCACCTGTCACGCCCCGTCCGGCCAGGTCCCCGCAGACGCATGGCAGGGAGGGGACGGCGTTCCTGGCGTCTTCGCGACGACCACCGTGGAACGCCCCAATCCCATCGAATTCCTCCGAGCCAGGCTTGTAGACATCGACCGAGAGCGGGGCCTGCTCCAGGTCGTGGGCCTGGATGTGGAAGAGGGCGCAGCCCTTCTCGACATCCGACTGGCCACCTCTCCCCACCATCGCCTGACAAGACCCGGCGAATGAAAGGACCCGCAGATGAAAGTAGCCGTCGCCATTGATCACCGCTCCGAGATCTCAGCCCACTTTGGGCGGAGTCCTGCCTTCCTCGTCTGCACCGTCCGGGATGGCCGGATCGAGCAGCGCGAAGTCCGCGCCAACGACCAGGCCCCTCCCGAAGGCGCGCCCACCCACCAGGATGGGCACCCGCATGCCCATGCGCACGATCACAGCCGGTTCGTCCGCCTGCTGGGGGACTGCAGAGCCGTGATCGGCCTCGGCATGGGATCCGGGGCACGCATCGCCCTGGAGTCCGCCGGAATCACGGTGCGGATCCTTTCCGCTCCCTGTGCGCCCGAGGAAGCAGTCCTTCAGTTCGAGTCCGGCCTGCTCGACCCTGACCCGGGCCGGTCCTGTGGATGCCGTGGCCATGCGCAGCCTACCCCACAGTGACCCAGGCGGAATGGGTCTCGGACCCTTCTGACCGCTCTCGCGCCATTCCTCTCCAGAAGCCCCGGCGGCGCACCCTTCGCCTGTGCCAGCGGCTTGCCCTCGTCCGATCCCAGGGATCCGTGCACTCACGTTCTTGACTCAGCACTCAGGAGAATTCATGCCTCATCCAACCAGAAAGCCGTGGCTCATCTGGCTGCCGCGAACATTTCGAACCTTGATATGCCTTGCGGTGCTCCCGTCCACGGCGGTCCAGGCCCAGCAGCCTGACCCACCGGTTCCCACTGGCCATGGTTCCTACACCGCGCTCCACTTGACCAAGAAGCGACGTCTCACGGCGGATCACAGCAAGTTCAAGATCCTCCAAGGCCCCTTCAAGGAAGGTGACGGCCCTGCTGTGACGCGAGCCTGCCTGACCTGCCACACCAAGGCCGCCGAGCAGGTCATGGCGACGTCGCATTGGACCTGGAATGTGGCCAAGGACGGCAAGGATGGCTACGGGAAGTCCACCCATCTGGTGAACAACTACTGCATCTCCATCATCGGCGGAAACACCGAATCCTGCGCCCGCTGCCATGCCGGCTACGGGTACAAGGACAAGACCTTCGATTTCACCCGCCAGGAGAACGTGGACTGCCTCGTCTGCCACGACACCACTGGCGACTACGAAAAGGAGAAGGGGGGATGGCCCAATCCCGCCGTGCCCCTGGCGGACGTGGCCCAGAAGGTCGGCGCCCCCACCAACAGGAACTGCGGCGTGTGCCACTTCTTCGGCGGCGGCGGCGACGCCACCAAGCATGGGGACCTGGATGACACCATCCTGAAGGCGCCCCGGGCCGAGGACGTGCACATGTCCAAACAGGGCGCGGGCATGGACTGCGTGGACTGCCATGTTTCCGATGCCCACCAGGTGGGCGGCCCGAACTATGTCATTCCGGCGGATCGCCGCGAGCAGCCCAAGTTCCCCGGTGAGAGCGTGTCCCGGATGTCCTGCGCGGCCTGCCATTCGGATTCGCCGCATAAATCCTACGTCCTGAATCGCCACTACCAGAAGGTCGCCTGCCAGACCTGCCACATCCCCGCCTTCGCCCGGGGCACGCTGCCCACCAACACCTACTGGGACTGGGCCACCGCCGGCCGCTTGAAGAATGGGCGCGGCTACAAGGAAGAGGATGCCAATGGCTATGAGTCTTACAACAGCATCCATGGCGAGATGCTCTGGCAGCGGGACGTCAAGCCAGCCTATGTCTGGTACAACGGCAATCTGAAGTTCACCCGCCTGACGGACACCATCACCATTCCGGCAGACGGCAAAGTCGTGCTGAACCCCGCCGAGGGTTCCTACGCCGATCCCAACGCCAAGATCTGGCCCTTCAAGTTCCATGAAGGCAGCCAGCCCTACGACACGCTCCAGAACAAGTTCGTAGCGCCCTACACCGCCGGTCCCAAGGGCTCCGGCGCCTATTGGGGCGACTGGAACTGGGACATCGCCATCAAGATGGGCATGGAAACCGCCGGGCTGCCCTACAGCGGGAAGTACGGCTTCGTGAAGACCACCATGCTCTGGCCCATCACCCACATGGTGGCGCCCAAGGAGCAGGCCCTCGCCTGCACCGAGTGCCACAGCCGGAATGGTCGCCTGGCTTCGGTCCCGGGGTTCTACCTCCTGGGCCGTGACCGGGGGACCGGCATCGATGCCATTGGGCTCGGCATGGTCATCCTCACCATCCTCGGCGTGGGTATCCACGGCCTGATCCGCTTTCTCCACAAGTAGCCCCGGGAGCCTCCATGCGACGCATCGTCCTGTATGAAACCTTCGAACGTCTCTGGCACTGGGCCCAGGCACTGATGATCATCCTCCTGATGCTCACGGGCTTCGAGATCCGAGGCTTCGGGTTCCACCTCTTCGGCTTCCAGAGGGCCGTCTCCCTGCACAACATCCTCGCCGTGGCCTTGATTGTTCTCATCGTCTTCGCCATCTTCTGGCACATCACCACCGGCGAGTGGCGCCAGTACATCCCCACCCGGAAGTTCCTGAGGGAGATGGTCGCCTTCTACCTCACCGGCATCTTCAAGGGTGCACCCCACCCGGTGAAGAAGCATCGGATGGCCAAGCTGAATCCCTTGCAGCGGCTGGCCTACCTGGGCTTCAAGGTTTTGATCCTCCCCGTTCAAGCCACTACGGGTGCCCTGTACTACTTCTATCCGAACCTGCAGCATGCGCTGGGTTGGTCGCCCAGCTCGCTTTGGTTCATTGCCGTCATCCATGTGCTTGGCGCCTTCGGCCTCGTGGCCTTCCTCATTGGCCACGTCTATCTGACGACCACGGGGCATACACCCCTGACCAACATCTTCGCGATGATCACCGGCTGGGAAGACCTGCAGGACGATGCCTATTTTGAGGAGAGTTGAGGCGGCCTCGCGGTGACAGGTGGTCCAGGGAATTGATCTGCTGGAGGCGACCTGGGGCGAACCGGGTTGCCCCCGGTCGGCCAGTCCCGGTCCCTCCCAGTCATTGGCACCCCTGTGACGAAACCACGGGTCGATTGCCGTCAGTCCTCCCGGAGTCTCGCGTCACTCCGCTTGGGGACGGATGGCCCCCTGGAGGCACTCCCTGATGGTCTGGCTCATGGCGCTCCAGTCGAATGGCTTCTGAACCAATCGGGTGACCCGGACCATCTGGAAGCTATCGTGCTCAATCCGTTCGCTGTAGCCGGTGCACAGGATCAGGGGGAGATCTGGTCGCACTGCCAGGAGAGATTGGGCCACCAGGTCACCTGTCATGCCCGGCATGGTCATATCTGTCATGACCAGGTCGACGCCTAGGGGGTCGGCTTCAAACCAGCGAATGGCCTCCAGCGGATTCGTGAAGGTGATGGGCGTGTAGCCAAGGTCCTCCAGCATCTCTTCGGCCAATTCGCAGAGAATCCTTTCGTCATCGATGAACAGGATGCGTCCGGAACCATGCTCACGTCGAGCCTGCTCGCCCCCTGGGCCGAAGTGAGTGGCGTGGTGGACGGGCAGGAGGATTTCGAAGGTGGAACCCATCCCCGGACTGGACTGCACACTGACAAGGCCATTCATGGAGGCCACCAACCCGTGAACGACGGCCAGCCCCATTCCGGTTCCGCCAGTGGAGGCCCGGGTTGTGAAAAAGGGTTCGAATATCCTCGCCGCGACCTCAGGTGACATCCCGCAGCCGGAGTCTGAAACGCGTATCCGAACATACCGACCTGGTGAAAGATCAGGCCGAGAACATTGGGACCCGGATCCGATTTCCTGCTCATCAAGGCTTACGGAAAGAACGCCAGATCCACCTCTCATGGCCTGCATGCCGTTGGTGCAGAGGTTGACGATGATCCGTTGCAGCTCCGTGGCATCGGCGAGGACTGAAGCTTCCGAGCCGATCTCCTGCTTGATCGTGATGGAGGCGGGGATGGTGGCCCGGATGAAGCGGAGGGCCTCGCCCAGGACGCCCCGGACCTCGATGGACCTGCGTTCCTGTGATTTGCATCGGCTGAAGGCCATGATCTGCTGCACCAGGTCCCTGGCCCGATCGGTGGCGCGGAGAATCCCGTCGAGGGAGGCGCTGAGCCTGGTGTCCTTGGCTTGGACCTGTGCGATCTCGGCGAACCCCCGGATGGCCATGAGCATGTTGTTGAAGTCGTGTGCGATCCCGCCCGCCAGATTGCCGATGGCCTCCATGCGGTGGGACTGCTCCATGCGCTGTTCGAGTTCCACCTGCCGGGTGATGTCTCGATGCGTCCCGATGAAGCCAAGGAGTTTCCCCTGCCCGTCCCGCAAGGCGGCGATGCGGCTTTCAAGGATGATGATGGCGCCGGCCTTGGTGCGACCGGGAAAGCGCCCCTGCCACTGCCCGGTGTCTCGGACACTGGTTTTCAGTTCCTGGTGGAGGGGGGCGTTCATCCCGCTGCCCAACAGTTCCAGAGGATGACGGCCCAGGGCCTCCTCGGTGGAATACCCCGTGCTGGCGGTGAAGGCGGCATTCACATAGGTGATGCACCCCGTCGGATCGGCCATCACGATTTCATCCCCGGACTGATCCACGGCCTGTCCCAGTTGCAGCAGCCGAGCCATGGCTTCGTGGTGTTCCTTGCGGACCCTGGCCTCCCGTAATTCCCTTTCAATGGCGGGCACCAGCCGCTCCAGGCGGTCCTTCTTCACGAAGTCGTTGGCTCCCCGGCGCATGAGGTCGGTCGCCCGTTCCTCGCCGATCTCCCCGGTGACCAGGATGAACGGGGTTTCGTCCTTCCGCTCCCGGAGGAGCCCAAGCGCTTCGCCCCCGTTGAAACGGGGCAGATTGAAATCAGAGAGGATGACATCCCAGGTGCTCTCTGAAATGGCCTGAAGGAACTCCTCCCGCGTCTGGACCCGTCGCAGCTCAACGCGGAGCCCACCCCGCTCCAGGGTCCGCAGGATCAGGGCGGCATCATCCTCCTGATCCTCCAGAAGCAGCAGGTCCAGGCAGTCCTTCACCGGCCCCCTCCACTGCCATTGGCGGACTGGTTCAGCACGAGCCAGTACATCCCCAGGTTCCGGATGGCCTCCATGAACTGGTCGAAATCCACCGGTTTCCGAATGTAGCTGTTCGCGCCCAGCCTGTAGCTCTCGACCAGGTCGCGGTCTTCACTCGAGGTGGTGAGGATGACGACAGGCAGAATCCGCGTGCCTGCATTCCCCCGGATCCGCTGGAGGACTTCCAGACCATGCAGTTTCGGCAGCTTCAGATCGAGCAGGACCACCTCCGGCAGGTCCGTGGGGTCCCGCTCGGCGAATGCACCCATGGCGAAGAGGAAGTCCAGGGCCTCCACGCCATCTCGGGTGACCACCACCTTGTTGGCAATGTTGTTCTTGCGCAGGGCCCGCAGGGTGAGAGCCTCGTCATCCAGGTTGTCTTCCACCAGCAGGATGTATTTCTCCATGTCAGTCTCCTCCCAGGGTGAAGATGAAGGTCGAGCCCTGGCCCGGCATGGACTCAGCCCGAATGGTCCCGCCGTGTCTCTGGAGAATCCGCTGCACCGTGGCCAGACCGATGCCGGTGCCTGGGAACTCTTCCGTGGTATGCAGCCTCTGGAAGGCCCCGAACAGCTTGTCGGCATAGGCCATGTCGAAACCCACCCCATTGTCGCGGACATAGAAGGTGCGCCGTCCATCTAGGCTCATCGAACCGAACTCAATCCTCGGCGCGGGCGCCTTGGAACTAAATTTGAATGCATTGCCCAGCAGGTTCTCCAGGACCGACCGAATCAGGGCGGCGTCTCCCCGCCCCCGCAGACCGGGCTGGATGGTGAACTCGGCCTTCGAGCCGGGGGCCCCCTCACGAAGCTCATGGGCGATTTCTTCGACCAGCTGTGAGAGGTCCAGGTCCCGCGGCTCGATCTCTCGACGCGCGGACCGGCTCAGTTTCAGCAGGTCCTCGATGAGATCTCCCATGCGTCCGCATCCCCGGCGGATCCGCTTCAGGTAGTCGATTTCCTGCTCATTGAGCTTCGCCCCGCAATCCTCCTCGAGGGCACGGCTGAAGCCGTCGATGGCCCGGAGCGGGGCACGCAAGTCATGGGACACCGAATAGGAGAAGGCATCGAGTTCACGGTTGGCCGATTGGAGCTGGGTGGTCCGCTCCTCGACCCGTTGTTCCAGGCTGCGATTCAGATCCCGGACTTCGGTCTCGGCCCTCAGGCGCTCCTGCACCTCACCCTCCAGAGCCAGGGTCCTGTCCCGGACCAGGCTGCGAAGACGAGTATTGAAGAGAATCAGGGCCATCAGGCCAAGGAGGCCACCCAAGAAGGCACCCGTCGCCAGGAATGCCGCCTGACGCTCGTCGCTGAGCGGCGCCCGGATGATCTCCACGGCCCTGATCACTCCTGCTTGTTCATTGAAACCGCCATCTCCAGAGTAGAGGGCCTGCAGCCCAAGCGGCGCATCCTGTCGCCTGCCATGACAACGAAGACAGGCTTGGCCGGTTTCCAGAAACGGCATGGCATGCAGCAGGAAGGGTTTCCCGTCTACCTGGACCTCCTGACGGTACTCGCGTTTGCTTTTGTCTTCATTGAACATGCGCAACAGGCCGCTCTCCATCGGGGTGGCCTTGTTCAGCGGATTGCGAGGATTGTCCGAGGCGATTTTGTAATAGATGGGGGGGCGCCCTTCCTTCACCCGCTCCTCGTTGTAGAAACCATGCATCACCCGCACGATATGGGACGACGAGAAAATGATGGGATCGTAATAGTCCAAGGCGACTTTCTGCTCGCCTTGGGCCTTGAAAAAGGTTGGATGCATGACCTCCTGGATGTACCGATGAAGGCCGCGGTGCGTCAGAAGCACATTCCGAATGTTGTCCTCCGCCCGTCCCGTGACATAGGCCGACACGGCAGCGAAGGCCAAGCCGGTCGCGACGACCGCACCGGCCACGGCAGCCAGCGTCCAAGCGACTGCCCCAGGCTTCCTGTGTTCCACTCCCGTCATCTGCACATCCAAGGTAGGCAATCCATTAAGGATCGACAGGTCGATCAGGCTGATCAAATTCTGTGCGGGGTCGCCACCTGAATGGTTCACGAGCCGGGTCATCGCCCTCCTGCCACCCATGGGGCCTGAGCCGGACACAAAGGACTGGGTGTGGGGTATCGTCGGGGTCATCTCCCCGCGTGACCGAGCCGCCATGACCCCCCAGGCCGACCTCCGACATCTGATCTGCACACTCTCCGACGCCCTGGACCTGGTGGGCGTGGATGATGTGGGCCATGGCAAGCGGGTGGGCGTCATGGCCGCGGAGTGCGGAAGGCTGGCCGGGCTGGACCCGGAGGAGGTCACCTTCCTCTTCGACCTCGGCATGCTCCACGACATCGGCGTGTCATCCACCCAGATCCACCACCACATCCTCACCACCTTCGCCGCGCCGGATGCCCAGGCCCACTGCGATACCGGCGCCTCGCTGCTGGCCAGCTTCCAGCCCCTGGCCTCCCTCGCCCCGGCGGTGAAGCGCCACCACACTCCCTGGACCCGGCTGGTCGAAGAGGGGACCGACCCCGCCCTCGCCTGGCAGGCCAACCTGGTCTTCCTGGTGGATCGCGTGGATGCCCTCGCCGCCACCCATCACGCCCAGGGCTCGACCCTGCTCCACTCCCCGGCGATCCGGGAGCGGATCCGGCAGCATGCGGGGGCCGACTTCAACCCGGACCTGGTGGACCTCTTCCTGGAGACCTCGAGCTCAGAGGCCTTCTGGCTGATGCTGGAACCTCGGCCCATGAACGACTTCATCCAGGAGGTGCACAGCCAGCGGCTGGGCTACACGGCCAGCATGGGCGACCTCCGGCAACTGGCGGAGATCTTCTCGCGCATCGTGGATGCCAAGAGCCCCTTCACCGCCGAGCACTCCCTGGGCGTGGCTGAGCTCTCCCGCTTCCTGGCCCGGAAGCTGGAGCTGGGGGAGAGCAGCCAGCGCCAGCTCGAGATCGCGGGGCTGCTGCACGACGTGGGGAAGCTCCGCGTGCCGGACGAGATCCTGGACAAGCCGGGCCAGCTGGACTGGCGGGAGCGGCAGGTCATCAACACCCACAGCTTCGAGACCTACCAGATCCTGCGCCACCTCCACGGGTTCGAGGAGATCGCCCAATGGACCGCCCACCACCACGAGGCCCCGGGCGGTGGCGGCTACCCCTTCCACCTGGATGCCCGCCTGCTGCCCCTGGAGGCCCGCATCCTCCGCATCGCGGACATCTTCCAGGCCATGGTGCAGGACCGGCCCTACCGGAAGGGGCTCGACCAGACCCAGGCCTTGGCCTTCATGACGAACCTCTCGGCCCGGGGACTGGCGGAACCGGAGATCGTGGCCCACCTCGTCTCCTGCGCCGACGAGGCCATGGCGGCAGCCCATGCCGGCATCCGCCGCGAGCAGGACTGAGCCTCCGACCTACTGGCAGAGCTTCCCACCCAGGGGCTTCCCGCCCAGCAGGTGGAAGTGCAGATGGAAGACCGTCTGGCCGCCGTCGGCGCCGCTGTTGCTGATGAGGCGCCAGCCGCTGGCCTGAACCCCGTGCTCTTCAGCCAGCTTGGCAGCCAGGCGGGGGATCCGGGCGGTGGCGGCCTCGGCTTCCGGGGTCAGATCCCCCAGGCCCTCGCAGTGCACCTTCGGAATGATCAACAGGTGGACTGGCGCCTGCGGGAAGATGTCCTTGAAGGCGATGAGAGTATCGTCTTCGTACACGATGGCCGAGGGGATCTCCTTCGCTGCGATCTTGCAGAACAGACAGCCGCTCGTAAGGGCGCTCATCAGGACCTCCGATGTTCCACATCATCTTGCACCAGCCCGAGATTCCGCAAAACACGGGAAGCATCGGCCGCCTCTGCGTGAACAACGGGGCGAAGCTCCACCTCGTGCATCCGCTGGGCTTCGAGACCACGGACGCCCAGGTGCGCCGGGCCGGCCTGGACTACTGGGAGAAGCTGGACCCCACCCACTACGAGAGCTGGGACGACTTCCTGGCGCGAAACCCGGCGAAGCGGCTGTGGTTCTTCAGCACCAAGGGCGCCCGGCGCCACACCCAGGTGCCCTGGGCCTACGGCGATGGCCTGGTCTTCGGCCGCGAGACCGTGGGCCTTCCGGCCGACCTGCTGGAAGCCAACCGGGACCACCTCGTGCGCATCCCCATGCTGGGCGACCACCACCGCAGCCTCAACCAGGCCCAGGCCGCGGCCATTGGCCTTTACGAGGCCCTGAGGCAGACTGAGAATTGGTAACCCACCGTTCCATGGCAGCTGGGCTTTCCCCCCCCCCCCCCCCCGCGCCGCCCCCCCACCCCGGCCCGCCCCCCCCCCCCCCCCTCCTCCTCCTTCGTCGGCCCCTCGCCGTCGGGGGGATCCTTCCCCCCCCCCGCCCGGGGCCTTTGGAGTTCCCATGAGCCCAGCACCGATCCGCGTCGTCATCGCCAAGCCCGGCCTGGATGGGCATGACCGCGGCGCCAAGGTCGTGGCCCGGGCCCTGCGCGACGCCGGCATGGAGGTGATCTACACCGGCCTGCGGCAGACGCCCCAGCAGATCGCCGCCGCCGTGGTGCAGGAGGATGCCCGCGTGCTGGGCATGAGCATCCTCAGCGGCGCCCACAACCAGATCTTCCCCGAGGTGCTGCGGTTGCTGAAGGAGCAGGGCGCGGACGACGTGCTGGTCTTCGCCGGCGGCATCATCCCCGACGAGGACATCCCGGCGCTGAAGGCCCAGGGCATCCGCGAGATCTTCCAGCCCGGCACCAACACCGATGACATCGTGGCCTTCATCCGCAGCGCGATCAAAGACTGATGGCGAAGACCAGTCCCCATTTCGAGTGCACGGCCTGCGGTGCCCGCCACCCCAAAGCCATGGGGAAGTGCACGGCCTGCGGCACCTGGGACACCGTGCAGGAGGTGCGGGGCGCCCTGAAGCGCGACCTCCAGCGGGCCGGCTCCGCCTACGCGCAGAGCCACTACTCAGGGCCCGTGGCGCTGCCGGATGTGGATGTGACCGACACCGAGCGCGTACCCACGGGCCTGCGCGAGCTGGACCGCGTCCTGGGTGGCGGCGTGGTGCCGGGCATGGTGGCCCTGCTGGGCGGCGAGCCGGGCATCGGCAAGTCGACCCTGCTGCTGCAGTGGGCCGCCACGACCTCGGGCACGGTGCTCTATGCCAGCGGCGAGGAGAGCGAGCGCCAGATCAAGCTGCGGGCCCAGCGTCTGGGGGCGGAGAACCCCGGCATCCACCTGCTGGCGGAAACGGATGTGCGTCGCATCCTCGAGGAGGCCGAGCGCATGAAGCCGGGCCTGCTGCTGGTGGACAGCATCCAGACCCTCTTCGATCCCGAGTTCGAGAGCAGCGCCGGCAGCGTGAGCCAGGTTCGGGGCTGCGCGGCCCTGCTCACCCGCTGGGCGAAAACGACTGGCACCCCCCTGGTTCTCGTGGGCCACGTCACCAAGGACGGCAGCCTCGCAGGGCCCAAGGTGCTGGAGCACCTGGTGGACACCGTGCTGGCCTTCGAGGGGGACCGGCACCACCACCACCGCCTGCTGCGGGCCCTCAAGAACCGCTTCGGCGCGGCCTTCGAACTGGGCGTCTTCGCCATGACCGAAAAGGGTCTGGTGCCCGCCGAGGGCAATCCCTTCTTCCTGGACGCCGAGCCCCGGCCCGGCTGCGCGGCCACCGTGGTGCTCAGCGGCACCCGGCCCATGGTGGTGGAGATCCAGGCCCTGGTGGCCTCCGCGGGCCTGGGCATCCCCCGCCGCACGGCCCTGGGCATCGACGGGCAGCGGCTGTCCATGCTCTGCGCCGTGGCCGAGCGCCGGGGCGGCGTGCAGCTGCACGACCGCGACGTCTACGTGAACGTGGCCGGCGGCCTGGAGATCGAGGATCCCGCTGCGGACCTGGCCGTCATCGCCGCGCTCTGCAGCAGCGCGGGCGGCCGGCTGCTGGCGGAGAAGTGCCTCTTCATGGGCGAGGTGGGCCTCACGGGCGAAGTGCGCCCCGTGGCCCAGCTGCCCCTGCGCCTCCAGGAGGGCGCCCGCCTTGGTTTCGCCTGCGCCGCCGTGCCTCGCCTGGGCTTTGAGGGCAAGAGCCCCCTGGAGCTGTTCCTCGAGACGAGCGTCGAGCGCCTGCGTGGCAAGGCCTGGCTGAAGGGCGTGGTGGAGGAGTAGATTCCGGACAGACGCCGCCGGGGTGGAAGATCCTGGACTTTCCCGCATCCAAGGGAGCACACGGATGGGAGTGCCATGCCTGCCTTGAGGGTCCTCTGGCTTTTAATAGCGCTGGTTGCAACGTGGTTCCCTGGCCGGGCCGCGGCCCTGGAGCGCATCCCGTCGACACGGCTCAAACGCGAGATTCCAGTCGCCCTGCATGTGCCAAAGGAGGCGGTGATCCAACGCTGGACGGCCGCCCACCCGGGTCAGCCCATGCAGCTGGTGCTCTTCCTCCCGGGTGCCTGGGACGGCCCCGAGGATTTCCTGCGGGAGGGCCTGGCAGCCTTCCTGGCAGACCGGGAGGCGAAGGGTGAGCTGCCGCCCAGTCTCTGGGTGGCGGTCACGCACTTCCAGAGCTGGTACGCGGATCGCGCCGATGGTTCCTTTCCCTACGAGCGCTTCCTCATGGACGAGCTGCTGCCCCTGCTGGAAGCCCGGCACCCGGGCTTTGGCGGGACGCCTGAGGCCCGCTCCCTCGCGGGCCTCAGCATGGGCGGGTTCGGCGCCCTGAACCTCGCGGCCCGCACCGGGGCCTTCTCCCGCTGCCTCGCCCTGTCTCCGGCCTTCGTGGACGCCCCCTTCACCAGCTACCAATGGTTCATCCGGCGCAGCCTGCGCCGGACCTTCCCTTTGGATCCCGTCCTCTTCGCCCCATGGAATCCCTGGAGCCACCTCGGAGGTGACGCGGAGCTGGTGATCGGTGCAGGTACGGAGGACCGCTACCACCTGGCCGGGGCCTGCCGTGACTTCGCGCGGCTCTGCGCAGACCGGGGTCGGCCGGTCCAGGTGGACCTGCGGCCGGGTGGCCATGACTGGGCCTACTGGACCCCCGTGTTCAAGGACTGGATGCCTTGGCTCGTCCGGGCACCCGACCGCGGCCGGATCGTCCCCCTGGCCAACGCCGTATCAAGCCTGGCGGCGCAGGCTTCGTAGCGCCGTCAATTCTCCAGGTGCCCCCGGACCCGATTGGTTCTAGGCTCGACCGATGACCTGGAAGCCCCGTCCCCGGGCAGGGGTGGATCACCTCGCCCTGCCCCTCGATCCCCGCCAGGGCTACCTGCTGTCGCTGCTGGATGGCACCCTCGACGTGCCGACCCTCGCCGCCCTCATGAACCTGGACGAAGACGCGGTGACCAGGATGCTCGAGGAGCTGCGGCGCCTCGGGGCCCTGGACTCGCTGCGGCCGGAGCCGGCGGTGGTGGCGCTGCCGGCCCTGGAACTCGAGCCGGAACCCAGCCCGGCACCCGAGCCTGAACCTGATCCCGAAACGACCGACCCGGAAGCAGAGGACTCCCTTGCTGCGGCCAAGGCCACGACCCACCGCCAGCTCTTCGAACTGCACCTGCATGCCCGGCCCCAGGATGAGCGGGTGGCCCAGGCGAAGGTGGCCGTGGAGCCCGATCTCAGCGCCTGGTGCTTCGACCCCACGGCGGAGGTCATCCGGGCCGTGCTGGAGAATCCCCGGGTGGGCGGCATCCACGCCCGCCTCATCGCCGCCCACCACCGCACGGCGGCGGGGCTGGAGGCCCTCGGCGCGCGCCCGGCCTTCACCCAGGATGGCGGCGTGCGCCGCGCCCTCCTGCAGAACCCCCTCCTGCCCCCGGGGCTCTACCGCCGCCTCTGGTCCACGCGGCGCCTGCTGGACCAGTTCCTGGTGGCCATCTCCCGCGAGGCGCCCGAGCAGGTCCGCGCCATGGCCCGCGACGTGCTGCGCGCCAGCTTCAACCAACGGGCGGGCGAGGAGCGCGCGGAGCTGATCCTCACGACGGAAGGCAGGTGCCTGGCCAGCCTCGTGGGCCTCACCCTCGACAGCCATGCGACGGCCATCCTCTGCCGGCGCACCTACACCTCCACCCTGCTGGTCCAGAACATCGCCCGCTGGAGCGCGGCCCCGCCCCAGCTCATCGCCCACCTCCGCCGCCAGGATCTGGTGAAGCGGAACCCGGTCCTGCGGCAGATGCTGGAGCGGCACCCCAACGCCAGCTGAGCGGCCCTAAGCGTAGAGCCGCTGGAGCCCGGGGTCCTGGGTGAGTTCCTCGATGAGGTCGCGGACGCTCACCAGCTCGCGGAGCTTGGCGCCGTTGCTGCCGGTGAAGAAGAGGCCGCTCTCCTCCTTGCCCTGCATGGCGTCGGCCAGGCGGTCGGCGATGCAGTAGCCCACGGCCATGGCCCCCTTGCCGTGGCCGCAGGGGGACAGGCAGTTGCTCACGCAGCGCACCTGGGGCGCGGTGCCGGCCTCGATGTTCCGCTGCAGGCTGGTGCGGACGCCCCGGGCGGGCAGCCCCACGGGGGACTTCATGAGCCCGATGTCCTCGGCCTTGGCGCGGAGGATGACCTCCTTGAAGATCGGCGAGGCGTCGCACTCGAAGGTGCCGATGAAGCGGGTGCCCATCTGCACGCCATCCGCGCCCAGGGCCAGGAAGCGCTGGATGTCCGCGTGATCCCAGACGCCGCCGGCCACCAGGATGGGGAACTCGCCCCACTTGTTCCGCTCCTCAATGACCTCGGGGAGGATGTTCTCCAGCGTGTGGGCCGGATCCAGGCAGCCATCGTGGCTGAAGCCCTGGTGGCCGCCGCTCTCGGGGCCCTCCAGCACCACCGCGTCCGGCAGGCGGTTGAACTTCCGCTGCCACTGCTTGCAGATCACCTGGAGGGCGCGGCCGGAGGACACGATGGGCACCAGGGCCACATCCGCGTCGCCCACCATGCCCGGCAGGCCCAGGGGCAGGCCGGCCCCGCTGACGATCATCTGGGCGCCCCCGGCGATGGAGGCCTTCACGGCCTCTTCGTAGCCCTCGATGGCGCAGAGGATGTTCACGCCCACGGCGCCGCGGCCGCCAGACCGCTCGCGGGCCGCGCGGACGATCCATTCCAGGGCCTTGGGGGGGTTCAGGGCATCGGTGCCGTCAGGACGGCCCAGGCGCATCTTGGGGTTGGCGGAGCCGTGGTAGCCCGTGCCGATGGCGGAGACCAGGCCCACGCAGCCGGCGCTGGCGACGGCGCCCGCGAGGCCCTCCCAGGAGACACCCACGCCCATGCCGCCCTGCTGGATGGGATAGGCCAGGTCTAGGTTGCGGATCTTGAGGCGGGGCAGCGTGCAGGCCCCGCGGCGCACGAAGGCCTGGGCCATGGAATCCAGCCCGGCCATGAGCCGCGTCCGGAAGGCCGCCAGGGGCGAGGCATCCAGCAGGCCGGGGGTCCGGGGCTGCAGCCCGATGGCGCCGTCGGCCATGGCCTGTCGGGCTTCGGCCTCGGTATCGGCCACGGCCATCACAGGCAGGCCGAGGCTGCGGAGGGAGGCCACATCGCAGGCCCGGGCCAACAGGGCGGCGGCGCCGCCGGCCTTGGCCCTGGCGCCCTCTTCGGGGTTCTGCACGGCCACGAGGCGGGGCATGTTGGTGTGCCGGAGCATGGCCAGGGAAGGCGGCAGCTCGGCCGTGTGCAGCAGGAAGGCCACGCCGGCTTCGCGGGCGGCGGTCATCACGCTGTCGGCGCTGTCCCGCAGGCCCCGGAGGTCCAGGCCGATCTTGGCGCCGTCACGCATGGAGGCCTTGAGCTCCTCCAGCCGCGCGCGGAGCTTGGCGGCATCCGGGAAGGCGTCGGTGCGGGGCAGCGCCCACCCGCCAGCTCTCAGGAAGGCGGCCTGGAAGTCCAAGGAACCGGGTGCCTGCCAGCCCTGGAGGGTGGGGGAGGTGGCGGTCTTGAAGAAGGACTCGGCCATGCAGGGCTCCTGGGCACGGATGGCTTTCCGCGCATAGACACCATTCTGAGGCCAAAAGGGGTGACGGGGCTCAAGCATTTGACCCTCGGTCAAGGTGCCCGAGACCCGTCACGGAAATTCCTCAGGGCTTCACTGTCGGGGCAGCGGTTTCCACGGGATCAAGGAAGGGCATCATGCGGCGGAGTTTTCTGCCCACCTGCTCCAGGGGGTGCTCATAGTCCGCGGCCCGCTGAGCCTCGAACCACTTGCGGCCCGTCCTGTTCTCCTCGATCCAGGCCTTGGCGTAGCGACCATCCTGGATCTCCTTGAGGATCTCCTTCATCTCGGCCTTGGTCTGCTCGGTCACGATGCGGGGGCCGCCGGTGTAGTCGCCGTACTCGGCCGTGTCGCTGATGCTGTAGCGCATGTAGCTGAGCCCGCCCCGCTGCATCAGATCCACGATGAGCTTCAGCTCGTGGAGGCACTCGAAGTAGGCGATCTCAGGCTGGTAGCCCGCTTCCACCAGGGTCTCGAAGCCCGCCTTCACCAGGGCGCTGGCGCCACCGCAGAGCACGGCCTTCTCGCCGAACAGGTCCGTCTCGGTCTCCTCGGTGAAGGTGGTCTCCAGCACGCCGGCGCGGGTGAGGCCCAGGGCCAGGGCATAGGAGAGGGCCAAGGCCAGGGCCTGCCCGCTGGCGTCCTGGTGGATCGCCACCAGGCCGGGCGTGCCGCCGCCCTCGACGAAGACCTCGCGCACCCGGTGGCCGGGGCTCTTGGGCGCCACCAGGCTCACGTCCACGCCCTTGGGGGGCTCGATGCAGCCGTAGCGGATGTTGAAGCCATGGGCGAACATCAGCGTCTTGCCCGGGGCTAGGTTCGGCGCGATGGCCTGCTGGTAGAGCTCCCCCTGCCCCGTGTCCGGCGTGAGGATCATGATCACGTCGGCCCAGGCGGCCGCCTCGGCGGGCGTGGAGACCGTCAGTCCCTGGGCCTCCGCCTTGGCCTTCGAAGCCGAGCCGGCGTGGAGGCCCACGCGCACATTGACGCCGCTGTCGCGCAGGTTGAGGGCATGGGCGTGGCCCTGGGAACCATAGCCGATGATGGCCACCTTGCGGGCGCGGATGAGGTCGAGGTCGGCTTCGTAGTGGATGACGGCCATGGTGGGCTCCTTGAGGTTGGGGGTCGCAGGGAAGGAAGGGATCAGACGGACATCGCTTCGGGGCCGGTGCCCGTGCGGAGAGGCACGGGGGCACGGGAGGGCGCGGGGGTGCGCGTGCCGCGGGCCATGGCCACGGCGCCGGTGCGGCCCAGCTCGAGGATCCCGAAGGGGCGCATGGAGTCCACCAGGGCGTCGATCTTGGCCAGGCTGCCGGTGCACTCGATGACGAGGCTGTCGTCGGCGATGTCCACCACGTTGGCGCGGAAGACCTGGGCCAGCTGAAGCACCTCCGAGCGCACCTCGGGAGTCGCCGCCACCCGCACCAGGACCAGGTCGCGGACCACCATGGGCCGGTCGCCCAGCTGCTGGACCTCCAGCACGTTCACGAGCTTGCGCAGGTGCTCCACGGCCTGGCGCACGGTGGGCGCCTCCGCGTCCACCACGATGGTCATGCGGGACAGGCCGGCCCGTTCCGTGGGGCCCACCGTGAGCGAGTGGATGTTGAAGCCGCGGCGCCGGATCAGCGAGGCCACGCGGGTGAGGACGCCGGGTTCGTCGTCGGTGTAGACCACGAGCACGTGGGGCATGTGACCTCCTTTCATACGGGGTCCGAACCGGTTTCAGCGAGGACGCTGGGACGGCGGATCATCTCGTGGAGCGCCGCGCCGGCCGGCACCATGGGATAGACGCTGTCCTCCTGCTCGACCTTGAACTCGATGAGCGCGGCGCCCTGGGCCTCCCGGGCCCGGGCCACGGCCGCGGCCACCTCGCCGCGGGTCTCCACCCGCTGGCCGGGGATACCGAAGGCCTCCGCCAGCTTCACGAAGTCCGGCGACAGGATGGGCGTGGCGGCATAGCGTCCCTCGTAGAACAGGGCCTGCCACTGGCGGACCATGCCCAGATAGCCGTTGTTGATGACGGCGATGTTCACCTTCACCCCCTCCTGCACGGCGGTCATCAGCTCGGCGAAGGTCATCTGGAAGCCGCCATCGCCGGCCACCACCCAGACCTCGGCCTCCGGCCGGGCGATCTTCGCGCCGATGGCCGCGGGCAGCGCGAAGCCCATGGTGCCGGCGCCGCCGCTGGTGATGAGGCTGCGCTCCCCGTCGTGCCTGTAGTACTGGGCCTCCCACATCTGGTGCTGGCCCACGTCCGTGACCACCACGGCCTCGCCCTTGGTGAGCCGCCAGAGGTCGTGCATCACGTGGGCGGCGTAGAGGTGGCCATCGTCGGGCAGGTTCTTGATGTCGCGCACGGCGGAATCCCCGCGCCACTCGCGGATGGTGTCCAGCCAGGCGGAGCGGTCCGCCACGGGCACCTCGGGCAGCAGGGCCCGCAGCACGGCGCCCAGGTCCGCCGCGATGGCCACGTCCACCGGCACGTTCTTGTTCAGCTCGCTGGCGTCGATGTCGATGTGGATCTTCTTCGCGTGGGGCGCGTACTCCTTGAGCTTGCCCGTCACGCGGTCGTCGAAGCGCATGCCGAAGGCCAGCAGCAGGTCGGCTTCCTGGATGGCGCGGTTCACCCAGGCCTCGCCGTGCATGCCCATCATGCCGAGGCTCAGCGGGTGGGTCGCGGGCACGGCGCCCAGGCCCAGCAGGGTCAGGGCGAAGGGGATGTCGGCGCGCTCCGCGAGGGCGATGACCTCGGCCCGGGCGCCGGACAGCTGGATGCCGTGGCCCGCGAGGATGATGGGGCGCTTGGCCTGGCGGATGAGGTCCAGGGCCTGGGCCAGGTCGGCCGGCTCCGGCGTGGGCGGGATGTGGCGCAGGTGGCGCTGGGGCACGGCCCCTTCCCAGTCCAGGACGGCGCGGGACTGCTGGGCGTCCTTCGTGATGTCCACCAGCACGGGGCCGGGGCGGCCGCTGCGGGCCACGGCGAAGGCCTCGCGGATGGCGGGGACGATGTCCTCGGCCCGGGTGACCAGGTAGTTGTGCTTGGTGACGGGGATGGTGATCCCCGTGATGTCCACTTCCTGGAAGGCATCCGTGCCCAGCAGCGCCGAGCCCACCTGCCCGGTGATGGCCACCAGGGGCGTCGAGTCCAGCATGGCCGTGGCCAGGCCCGTGACGAGGTTCGTGGCGCCGGGGCCCGAGGTGGCCACCACCACGCCCACGCGCCCGCTGGCCCGGGCGAAGCCGTCCGCCATGTGCACGGCGCTCTGCTCGTGGCGCACCAGGACGTGGCGGATGGTGTACCCGGTCATGGCGTCGTAGGTGGGCAGGATGGCCCCGCCGGGATAGCCGAAGACCGTGTCCACGCCCTCGCGGAGGAGGCTCTCCCAGATGAGCTGGGCGCCGGTGAAGGATCCTGGTTCGGACATGGGCGCCTCCTTCACTGGGCGGTGGTGATGGCGCCTTCGGAGGCGCTGGCCACGGTGGCGGCGTACTTGGCGAAGACGCCGGTGCGGTAGCGCGGGGCCGGGGCCTTCCACTGGGCCCGGCGCCGGGCCAGCTCGTCCTCGGGGACCTTCAGGTCCAGACGCCGCGTGGGCACATCGAAGACCACGGTGTCGCCCTCGCGCACCAGGGCGATGGGGCCCCCCACGAAGGCCTCGGGCGCCACATGGCCCGCCATGAGGCCCCGGGTGGCGCCGGAGAAGCGGCCATCCGTCAACAGCGCCACAGTCTCGCCCAGGCCCGCGCCCATGAGGGCCGCCGTGACGCCCAGCATCTCGCGCATGCCGGGCCCGCCGCGGGGCCCCTCGTAGCGGATGACCAGCACGTCGCCATGGTCGATGCGGCCTGCCTGGACGGCGGCGAAGGCCTCGTCCTCGGTTTCGAAGACCCGCGCCGGGCCCGTGTGGTGCAGGCGCTCATGGCCAGCCACCTTGATGACACAGCCCTCCGGCGCCAGGCTGCCCTTGAGGATGACGAGGCCGCCGCTGGCCTTGATGGGGTTGGCGAAGGGCCGGACCACCTGCTGGCCCGGGGTTTCCTCGGCCGACGCGAGCTCTTCCGCGATGGTGTGCCCGGTGACGGTGAGCGCGGCGCCATGGAGCTTGCCGCCCTCCAGCAGGCGCTGGGCCACCAGGCGGATGCCGCCGGCGGCGTGCAGGTCAGGCGCGGTGAAGCGCCCCCCGGGCTTGAGATCCGCCAGCAGCGGTGTGCGTGCGCTGACCTGGTCGAAGTCGTCGATGGTGAGGGGCACGCCGGCCTCCCGGGCCAGGGCCAGGTAGTGGAGCACCGCGTTGGTGGAGCCGCCCGTGGCCGCCACGGCGGCGATGGCATTCTCGAAGGCCTCGCGGGTGAGGATGGCGCTGGGCCGCAGGTCACTGCGGAGCAGGTCCATGATGATGCGACCACAGCTCTCGGCCGCCTCGCCCTTGCGGGGATCCTCCGCCGGAATGCCGTTGAGGCCCATGGGGCTGAGGCCGATGAGCTCGAGGCTGGCGGCCATGGTGTTGGCCGTGAACTGGCCGCCGCAGGCGCCGGCGCCGGGACAGGCGGCGTCCTCCACCTGCTTCAGTCCTGCATCGTCGAGCTTGCCCGAGCTGTGGGCGCCCACGGCTTCGAAGACATCCTGTACGGTGAGGTCCCTGCCATCGCACTCGCCGGGCGCAGTGGAGCCCCCGTAGAGGATCAGGCCGGGGATGTCCAGCCTAGCCAGCGCCATGGCCACGCCGGGGTTGGTCTTGTCGCAACCCGAAAGGCAGACCAGGCCGTCAAAGGCGTTGCCGCGGGCCACCAGCTCGATGGAGTCCGCGATGACCTCGCGGCTCACCAGAGAGGCCTTCATGCCCTCGGTGCCCATGGTGATGCCGTCGCTGATGGAGACGGTGCAGAACTCCATGGGCGTGCCGCCGGCGGCGCGGACGCCCGCCTTCACGCGCTCGGCCAGCTCGCGCAGGTGGTAGTTGCAGGGGCCGATCTCGGTCCAGGTGTTCGCGATGCCGATGATGGGCTTGGCCAGGTCCTCGTCGGTGAAGCCGATGGCCTTCAGCATGGCCCGGGCGGGGGCGCGGTGGGCGCCCTGGGTGATGACCCGGCTGCGGCGGTTCAGAGGCTGGTCATTGGCGGTCATGGTGGTCCTCGTGGTTCAGAAAGTCAGCGGCCCCGCTGGTGGGTGCGGGGCCGTGGTCGAAGTGGTCTCGATCGGGTGGCCCCTAGTCCGTCAGCCGCAGCAGGAAGCCGGGGCCCACGGGCCGAATCGTCACCACGATCCCCGCCGGGAAGGACGGAGGGATCGGGGCGATGGAAAGGCGGAGAGACATGACGGGTCCTGATGGCGGGTTAGGGCTTCGAATGGTGGCCTTCCGGCGATCCACAGAAGGAATAGGCGGAATCCACCAGCCGGGGGGCATGGGCCCGCGGCGGCCGGATGGCCTCGCGGATGCGGGCCCCCATGAAGCGGGTGCCGTGGATGTACTTGGCCCCGCCCCGGAGGTCGCCGGTGCCGTGCCCGGCCTTGACCACGCGATGCACCGCCTGTTCGAGGGCCAGGGCCTCGTCCTTGAGGCCGAGGGCGTGGCGGAGCAGCATGGCCGCCGAAAGGATGGTGCCGATGGGATTGGCCACGTCCTGGCCGGCGATGTCCGGCGCCGAGCCGTGGATGGGTTCGTAGAGGCCCACGGAGCCGCCCAGGCTCGCGGAGGGGAGCATGCCGAGGGAGCCGGCCAGCACGGCCGCCTCGTCGCTGAGGATGTCGCCGAACAGGTTTTCGGTGAGGACCACGTCGAAATCGCGGGGCCGGGTGATCAGGGCCATGGCGAAGCTGTCCACGTAGTGGTGCTGGACTTTGACGGTTGCATAGCTGGGAGCCAGGTCGTTGACCACCTGGCGCCAGAGGCGGGAGGTCTCCAGCACGTTGGCCTTGTCCACGGACACCAGGTTCCGACGCCGGGTGGTGGCCAGCTCAAAGGCCACCCTGGCCACGCGCTCGATCTCGGCGCGGGTGTAGGGCAGCGTGTTGACGGCGGCCTGGTCGGAATAGGAGCGGGGCTCGCCGAAGTAGAGCCCGCCGCTGAGCTCGCGCACGAACATCAGGTCCGTCCCGCGCACGACCTCGGGCTTCAGGGGGGAGGCGTCCTCCAGGGCGGGATGGACGGTCACGGGCCGGAGGTTGGCGAAGAGGCCCAGCCCCTTCCGGAGCCGCAGCAGCCCGGACTCCGGGCGCTGGTCGCGGGCGTGGCCATCCCAGGCAGGCCCGCCCACCGCGCCGAGCAGCACGGCATCGGCGCTGCGGCAGAGGTCCAGGGTCGCGTCTGGCAGGGGATCGCCGGTGGCGTCCACGGCGGCCCCGCCGATGAGCGCCTCCTGGAAGGTGAACTGGTGGCCGAAGCGCTCGGCCACGCTGGCGAGGCAGGCCACGGCCTCCGCCGTGACCTCGGGCCCCACGCCGTCGCCGGGGAGGACTGTGATGCGGGCTTCCATGGTCACACCCCCCAGCCGTAGGAATCAGGCCCCTCGAGCGGGTCCGGTGCGGAGACCGCCGCGGCCAGTGCCGCCTCGGCGGCGCGTTCCGGGTTGTCGGGCTGGGGTGCGGGCCTGGGTTCCGTCATGCATCACCTCGTTTCAGCCGCCGCCGGCACGGAGGCGCGGCGGGCGAAGAGCACCTTGTTCGTGGCGTTGAGGTAGGCCCGGACGCTGGCCTCGACGATGTCCGTGCTGGCGCCCTTGCCGCCCTGGGTCACCCCATCGAATTCCACCTGGACGAACACCTCGCCCACCGCATCGGCACCGCCGGTGATCGCGTGGATGCGGAAATCCAGCAGCCGCCCCTTGAGCCCCGTGAGCTTGTCCACCGCTGCGAACACCGCGTTGACGGGACCATCACCCATGGCGGTCTCAGTCGCCTCGCCCCCATCGGAGGCGAGGGTGACCAGGGCCGTGGCGAACATGGAGGTGCCGGCCGTGGCCTGGAGGGCCCGGAGCTTGAAGGTCTCGGGAATGTGGGTGAGGCCGTCGCGGACGATGGCGAGCAGGTCCTCGTCGAAGATCTCCTTCTTCTGGTCGCTGAGCTTCGTGAACAGCTTGTAGGCCTTGTCCAGCTCGGTGCGGCCCAGCGGATAGCCCAGCTCCTCGAAGCGCTTGGCCAGCGCGTGCCGGCCCGAGTGCTTGCCCAGCACCAGGTGGGTCTGGCGCACGCCCACGGATTCGGGCGTCATGATCTCGTAGGTGGAACGGTGGCTCAGCATGCCGTGCTGGTGGATGCCGCTCTCGTGGGCGAAGGCGTTGCGTCCCACAATGGCCTTGTTGGGCTGGACTTCGATGCCCGTGATGTTGGCCAAGGTCTGGCTGGTGCGGTAGATGGCCTCCTGGTTCACGCCGGTGGTGAACGGCATGGCATCCCGCCGCACGGACAGGGCCATGACCACTTCCTCCAGGGCCGCGTTGCCGGCCCGCTCGCCGATGCCGTTCACGGTGCACTCCACCTGCCGGGCGCCGGCCGCGATGGCGGCGAGGGAGTTGGCCACCGCCAGCCCCAGGTCGTTGTGGCAGTGGACGCTGATGGTGACGCCATCGATGCCGGGGACCTTCGCCTTCAGGTGGGCAATGAGGCGGCCGTACTCGTCGGGCACGGTGTAGCCCACGGTATCGGGCACGTTGAGCACGGTGGCACCGGCCTCGATGGCCACGGTGAACACCTCCACCAGGTAGTCCCAGTCGCTGCGGGTGGCGTCCTCGGCGGAGAACTCCACGTCCGGGCAGAGCGACTTGGCCAGGCCCACGCCCTCGCGGATCATGACCAGGGCCTCGGCCCGGGTCTTCTGCAGCTTGTGGGCGAGGTGGATGTCCGAGGTGGCCAGGAAGGTGTGGATGCGGGGGCGGGCCGCCTCGCGGAGGGCCTCCCAGGCGCGCTCGATGTCTTTGGGGATGGCCCGGCACAGGCCGGCGATGACCGGTTTCCGGCACTCGCGGGCGATGGCCTGCACGGCGGCGAAGTCGCCCTCCGAGGCCACGGGGAACCCCGCCTCGATGACATCCACCCCCAGGGCCTCCAGCTGACGGGCCATCTGCAGCTTCTCGTCCAGGTTCATGCTGCAGCCCGGAGACTGCTCGCCGTCGCGAAGGGTGGTGTCGAAGATGGTGATCCGCTCGGTGCCCATGGGTCGAGATGCTCCTTCACCCGGCCGGAGCCGGAGGGATCACCAAACGATGGCGCCGTCCAACTCATAAATGAATTTAATTTTTTTTATGATTCCATAAGTTATTCTTTGGATTCTACACTTCACGCAGGAGCGGTCATGGACCTCGGGCAGCTGGAAACCTTCCTGGTGGTGGCGCGGGAGAAGAGCTTCTCGCGGGCCGCGGAGCGCCTGTACCGCACCCAGCCCGCCGTGAGCCTGGCCCTCAAGCGTCTGGAGGAGGAGCTGGGCGAGACCCTGCTGGACCGCACCACCAAGGGCGGCACTCTCACCGACGCGGGCGCCACGCTACTGCCCCTCGCCCAGCGCATGCTCGACCTGCGCAAGCAGATCCTCGACACCTTCGGCTCGCTCAAGGGGCTCCAGCAGGGACGGCTGAACATCGGCGCCAACGAGAGCGTGTCGGAGTTCCTGCTGCCGGGCGTCCTGCTGGCCTACCAGCAGGCCCATCCGGCCATCCGCATCCAGGCCTACCGCCAGAGCTCCGAGCGCATCCCCGCCGAGGTGCTCGAGCGCCGGCTGGACGTGGGCTTCGTCTCCTACGATCCCATGCATCCCGAGCTCCAGAGCGAGGTCATCCTGCGGGATCACATGGTGCTCGTGGTGCCCCCGGGACACAAGCTGGCCCGCAAGAAGGAGATCAGCCTCGAGGTCCTGGGCCGCGAGACCTTCGTGGCTCACAACGCCATCACGCCCACCCGCAACGCCATCATCGATCTCTTCGCCCGTTGCGGCACGCCGCTGCGCATCACCATGGAGCTGGGCTCGCTGACCACCATCCAGGAGTTCGTGGCCCTCGGGGCGGGGCTGGCGATCCTGCCGAAGATGACGGTGCTGGAGGGCATCCGCCAGGGCCGCCTGGTGGAGGTCGCCGTCAAGGAACTCCAGGTCGAGAAGCTCATCCGCATCGTCACCCGCCGGGAGGAGGCCCTGTCCCACGCGGCCAAGGCCTTCCTGCAGCTGATCCGGGCCACGGACTTCACCCGCACGAACCCTCAACCCAGGAGGAAGCAGCCATGAGTCCCCGCACCCTCTACGACAAGATCTGGGATGAGCACCTGGTGGCCGTGCGCACGGATGGCACCAGCCTCCTCTACATCGACCGCCACCTGGTCCACGAGGTCACCAGCCCCCAGGCCTTCGAGGGCCTGCGGGAGGCCGGGCGCCCCCTGCGGCGGCCCAACGCGATCCTTTCGGTGGCGGACCACAATGTGCCCACCCTCGACCGAGAGAAGGGCATCGCGGACGAGACCTGCCGCCTGCAGGTGGAGGCCCTGGAAGCCAACGTGAAGGCCTACGGCGTGCCCTACCTGCCCCTGCTCGACGACCGCCAGGGCATCGTCCACGTGGTGGGCCCCGAACAGGGCTTCACCCTGCCCGGCACCACCATCGTCTGCGGCGACAGCCACACCAGCACCCACGGCGCCTTCGGGGCCCTGGCCTTCGGCATCGGCACCAGCGAGGTGGAGCACGTCATGGCCACCCAGACGCTGCCCCAGCGCAAATCGAAGAACCTGCGGGTGCGCTTCGAAGGCGCCCTGCCCCCGGGCCTCGGCGCCAAGGACCTGGCCCTCGCCCTCATCGGGAGGATCGGCACCGCCGGCGGCACCGGTCATGTCATGGAGTTCACCGGGCCTGCGGTACGAGCGTTGTCCATGGAGGGCCGCATGACCCTCTGCAACATGAGCATCGAAGGCGGCGCACGCTCGGGCCTGGTGGCGCCGGACGAGACCACCTTCGTCTACCTCGAGGGCCGCGCCCTGGCCCCGAAGGGAGCCCTCTGGGACCAGGCCCTCGCCCACTGGCGCACCCTGGTGTCCGATGAGGGCGCGGCCTTCGACTCCGAGGTGGTCCTCGACATCTCGGTCCTGGCCCCGCAGGTGACCTGGGGCACCAGCCCCCAGTGGGTGGCGGACATCGCAGGGCGCGTCCCTGATCCCGACCAGGCCGCCTCGGAAGACGACCGCCAGGCCATGCTGCGGGCCCTCGACTACATGGACCTGAAGCCCGGTACGCCCATCGCGGACATCGCCCTGCAGGCGGTGTTCATCGGCTCCTGCACCAACGGCCGCATCGAGGACCTGCGCGAGGCCGCCGCCGTGGCCCGGGGCCGCAAGGTCGCCGCCGGCATCCGCGCCCTGGTGGTGCCGGGTTCCGGCCTGGTGAAGCGGCAGGCCGAGGCGGAAGGCCTGGACCGCATCTTCCTGGAGGCCGGCTTCGAGTGGCGGCAACCCGGCTGCAGCATGTGCCTGGGCATGAACGACGACCGCCTCGATGAGGGCGTCCGCTGCGCCAGCACCAGCAACCGCAACTTCGAAGGCCGCCAGGGCCGCGGCAGCCGCACCCACCTGGTGAGCCCGGGCATGGCCGCCGCCGCCGCGGTGACGGGCCATTTCACCGATGTCCGCCGCCTGATGGGAGCCTGAGATGGAACCGTTCGTCACCTTGACCGGCACCGCCGCGCCCCTGCTCCGCGCCAACATCGACACCGACCTCATCATCCCCAAGCAGTTCCTGAAGACGCTGGTGCGCTCGGGGCTGGGGCGCTACCTCTTCCAGGAGCTCCGCTACGACTCGGAAGGCCGGGAGCGGGCGGAGTTCATCCTCAACCAGGGCCGCTTCCGCCAGGCCACGATCCTGCTCGCCGGGCCGAACTTCGGCTGCGGGTCCAGCCGCGAGCACGCGCCCTGGGCCCTGAGGGACTTCGGCATCCGGGCCATCCTCGCGCCCAGCTTCGCCGACATCTTCTACACCAACTGCTTCGCCAACGGCCTGTTGCCAGTCCAATTGCCCACGGAGGCCATCGAGGCCCTCGCGGCGGTGGCGGAGCCGCTCACCGTGGACCTCCCCACCCAGCAGGTGCGCGGCGGGGGCCTCAGCTTCTCCTTCGACCTCGAGCCCGCCCGCAAGGCCGTGCTGCTGGAGGGCCTCGACGAGATCAAGCGGACCGAGGCGAACCTGGCCGACATCGCCAGGTACGAGGCCCGCCGCCGGTCGGTGGCGCCCTGGCTGGAGATCCGGACCTCCTGACCGGTGGCCCCGCGCTAACCTGGGGTTCCAGACCCAGGATCGCCGCATGAAATCCATGACCGCCTTCGCCGAGATCGTCCGCCCCCTGGAGGCCGGCCAGCTGCGCCTCACGCTGCGGAGCGTCAACTCGAAGGCCCTGGACCTCAGCCTCCGCCTGCCCCCGGCGCTCTTCCCCCTGGAGGCTGCCATCCGGACCCAGGTGCGGGGCGTGGCCCAGCGCGGCAAGCTCGACCTCACCATCGAGGTGCAGGACGAGCCCTCCCTGGAGCCCCGCATGAACCGCGCCCTGCTCCGGGCCGTGGCCAAGGGCTGGCAGGAGGACGCCGAATGGCTGCACCTCCCGCCCCTCACGGCCGAGGCCTTCTTCCGCCTGCCGGGCGCCTTCCAGGCGCCGGCCTCGGACCTGGGCGAGCGCCTGGAAGGCCCCGTCCGCGATGCCGTGACGGCGCTCCTGGAGGCCTGGAACGCGGGGCGAACCAAGGAAGCGGAGCGCCTCCGCCCCTTCTTCGAAGACGGCTTGGGGCGCCTGAAGGCGCTGCGGGAAAAGCTCAAGGCCGAGGCCGAGACGCAGGCGGCGGAGCTGCCCGGCCTCTACCGCCAGCGCATCGAGCAGATCCTGGAGGATGCCCGCCTGGCCGGGCAGCTCCCGGCCGAGCGGCTGCTGGCGGAAGCCGGCGTCCTGGCCGAGCGTCAGGATGTGCGGGAGGAGCTCATCCGCCTGGCGGCCCACCTCGACGACTTCGCCGAGCGCCTGAGCCAGGGCCGGCTGGAGGGCAAGGCCATCGACGTCTGGTGCCAGGAGGTGCTGCGGGAGCTCAACACCACCGGCAGCAAGTGCAAGCGCATCGACATGACCCGCGCGGTCATGGAGGCCAAGGGCGTGCTGGACCAGATCCGGGAGCAGTCCGCCAATCTCGAGTAGCGCCTACATCCCCAGCGGGTCGTAGGGCAGGTCCATGGCCCCCTTCCAGGCCCCGAAGAGCCGGGTGCGGGTCCAGTCCTCCTGGTCAGGCCGCAGGCGGCGCAGGCGCCGGGACAGGAACCACACGCTGCCATCCTTCATGCGCAGCTCGTCGTAGGGCGCCAGGCGCACCCGGGCCATGTCCTCCGGCGCCACCTGGCCCGGGAACACCGCCCAGGCCCAGCGGGCGGAGGCGAGGCCGTCGGCCCAGGCACGCCCTTCTAGAAGCGCTGGATCGGTCCGCACTTCCACGGTCGCGAAGCCCGCCTTGCCCGGAGTGAAGCCTTCGAAGCGCGTCAGCACATTCCCTTGACGAACGAAGGGGCCGCTGCCCGCCACGGGCCACTGGGCCAGCAGGCCTGGCATGCCCGGTGGGCGCACCTTGAACCGGAGGTCCAGGGTCTTGGCGTCCACCACCAGACATCCACCCCCGAGGGGCAGCATCCTTGGAGCCAGGGCCGCGGCGAGGTTGGCGGCATCCAGCTGCGATCCATCCTGGAGGCGCCAGCCCTGGACCAGGGTGAGGCGCCAGCGCCGGCCGTGCCGGGAAACCTCCAGAGCCGTGGCGAGCTGGCCGGCGAAGGCGCCTCCCGGCTGCTCTTCGAGAACGGTCAGGGCCGCCTGGCGGGTGAGGAAGGCCTCGGTCTTCGGCCCTGGAAGCATCAGGGCTTCGACCCGCGCCTGGTCTTCTCCAAACTCGGGATTGCCTGGCACGAAGAGCAGGAGTCGCTCCGTCAGAGGCACCGGCACCAGCCCATCCTGGTAGATGAAGTAGCCGCCGATGCCAAGGGCTGCAGTCAGAAAAACGGCAAGGGCAATGAGGGTCTTCTTCATGGTCAGGCTCCCCGGAGGACCGGCGCCAGGGGTTCGATGCGGCGCAGGGCCTCCTCGATGTCGGCCATGGCCAAGTCGCGGTGCGGGATGAACCGGACGGCGGGGCCCACCGGAAGGGCGCGGACGCCCGCGGCTTCCAGCGCCGCCAGGGCCGCCATCGCATCGGGCACGGGCACCAGCAGGATGTTGGTCTCGGGCATAGGGGCAGCGATGCCGAAGCCGCGCAGCCCCTCCGCCAGGCGTTGGGTCTTGGCATGGTCCTCGGTGATCCTGGGCAGGTAGTCCAGGGCCACCAGGCCCGCGGCTCCTGCCACGCCGCCCTGGCGCACGCCGCCGCCCAGCATCTTCCGCACCCTCCGGCCTTCGCCGACGAGCGCCTTCGAGCCTGCGAGCAGCGAGCCCATGGGCGCGCCCAGGCCCTTGCTGAGGCACACCTGCACGGTGTCCACGCCCCCCGTCAGGGCCGCGGGCGGAAGGTCGAGGGCCGCGGCGGCGTGCCAGAGCCGCGCGCCATCCAGGTGCACGGCCAGCTTGGCGGCCTTGGCGGCGGCCACCAGGGCGCGGTGCTCAGCCATGGGCGTCACCGTGCCGCCGGCGAAGTTGTGGGTGTTTTCCAGGCAGAGCAGCGTGGTGCGCAGCGTGTAGTAGGGTCCGGGCGAGCCGGCCGCTTTCGTCACCTGGGCAGGGGTGGGGCGCCCGGGACCGCCCTCCCAGGCCAGCGCCTCGGGCATGCCCCCGGCCAGCCAGGCGCCCGTGCCCAGCTCCGAGCCCAGCACGTGGGCCTGGGCGGGGGCCAGGAAGCGGTCCCCCCGCCGCAGGTGCAGCATCAGCGCGATGAGGTTGCCCATGCACCCGGAGGGCACCCACAGGGCCGCCTCCATGCCCAGCAGCTCCGCCACGCGGCCTTCGAGCCGGGCCAGGGTGGGGTCGCGCTCCAGCACATCGTCGCCCACCTCGGCGGAGGCCATGGCCGCGCGCATCTCGGGCGAGGGTTGGGTGACGGTGTCGGAGCGGAGGTCGATGGGGCGCATGGGGAGATTCAATCACGCATGGCACACTGGTGCCTCATGGGAGATTGAATGAACCTGCTGCACGCCATCCTCCTGGGCCTGGTCCAGGGCTTGACGGAATTCCTGCCGGTCTCCTCCACGGCGCACCTCACCCTGGCGGAGCACCTGATGTTCGGGGGCCGTCCCATGCCCCTGGCCTTCGACGTGCTGCTGCACGTGGGCACCCTGGTGGCCCTGATGGTCTATTTCCGACGGGAGCTGGTCCAGGTGGTCATGGGCTGCTTCGGCATGGACAAGGAAGGGCGGAGGCTGGCCCTCTGGCTGTTCCTGGCGATGATTCCCACCTCCGTCTTCGGCCTGGCCACCAGGGGCATGAAGGGGGCGGCCAAGGATCACCTGTGGGTCTACGGCATCGGCCTGCTCATGACGGCCGTGCTGCTGTTCCTGGCCAACCGCCTCAGCCGCGAGCGGGTGAACCAGCAGGACCAGGACTTGGCCGGACGGGACCTCCAGGATCTGCGGGCCATGGACGCGCTGGCTGTCGGCGCCATCCAGGGCCTCGGCGGCGGCTTCGGGCTGTCCCGCTCGGGCTCCACCATCTCCGTGGGCGTGTTCCGGGGCCTGAAGCTGCCGGCCTCGACCCGGTTCAGCTTCCTCCTCGGGATGCCCACCATCGCCGCCGCGGCCGTGGTGGAGCTGCGGGGGCTGCTGATGCCCCTGGTGAAGCACCAGCCCCTCCCCGCGGAGCTGGCCTTTCCCGCCGGCTCGCTGTCCCCCGTGCTGCTCTGCGCGGCGGGGGTGGTGGCCGCGGGAGTCTCAGGGTACCTGGCCATCGGCCTGCTCGACCGCTTCACCCGCAAGCCGAAGCTCAACGGCTTCGCCGTCTACTGCGCCGCCATGGGCCTGGTGATGCTCGTCCTGGGAGCCACGGGGGTTCTCGGCCACCACTGAGCGGCCGCGACGGCACCGGCGCCACACTGGATGTCAGGCCGACCGCTGAAGGCCCGGTGGGTCCCGTTCGCCGGTCGCCTGGCCCCGTTCACCGATGCCCGGAATCGCCTCCAGGCGCGCCCCCTAGACTGGGGCCTTCCACCCGGAGGTCCTGGTGATCCAACTGAACGAGGTCCACAAATCCTTCACCGTGAAGGACCGCAAGACCCGGACGACCAAGCGCATCGACGCCGTGCGCGGCATCTCCCTCACGGTGAAGCCCGGCGAGATCTACGGACTGCTCGGTCCCAACGGGGCCGGCAAGTCCACGACGCTGAGGATGATCGCCGGGCTCATGGATCCGGACATCGGGACCATCGACGTCTGCGGGTTCGACACCCGGCAGAAGCCGGAGTCCGTGCGGGGCTGCCTGGGCTACCTGAGCACGGACATGGGGGTCTACACCCGGTTCACGCCCCGCGAGCTCCTGCGCCTCTTCGGGGAGTTCCAGGACGTGGACCCGGGCACCGCGGAGCGGCGGGGCCTCCACCTGCTGGAGAAGCTGCAGCTGGCGGATTTCGCCGACGTGAAGATGGAGGGCTTCTCCTCGGGCCAGAAGCAGAAGGTGAGCATCGCCCGGGCCCTCCTGCATGACCCGAAGGTGGTGATCTTCGACGAGCCCACCACCGGCCTGGATGTGCTCACGGCGAAGACCGTGCTCGACCTGCTCCGGATCATGCGGGAGGAGGGCCGGACGGTCATCGTGTCCACCCATGTCATGCCCATGGTCGAAGACATCTGCGACCGGGTGGGCATCATCTTCGACGGCAAGCTGCATGGCGACGCCCCGCCCCGGGACATCCTGCAGGCCAGACGCGCCAAGACCCTGGATGAAGTCTTCTTCCAGCTCGCGGCTGAATCCGAAGGAGGCAACTGATGCGCGGCGCCCTGCTCATCGCCAAGAAGGAATTCCTCGAGCTGTCCAAGGACCGCAAGACGATGTTCTTCGCCTTCGTCCTGCCCTTCCTGCTCTATCCGGCCATCTTCGGCATGATGGCCAAGATGGGCAAGCGGGACGAGGCCCAGAACCGTAACAAGGCCAGCCGGGTGTACGTGGCGGATGCCTCCGGTGTGCTGAACGGCGTGCTGGCGGATCCAAAATTGTTCGAGCGCGTGGCAAGGCCCGAGGGTGACCTCAAGCAGGCCATTCGCGACCAGAAGCTGGAAATGGCCCTGGAGGCGGATGCCAATGCCGCCGAGGCCCTCCAGAAGCACCAGACCTTCACCCTCGCGGTCACCATGGATGAGAGCGAGCGGGCCTCGGAAGTGGCCCTCAAGCGGCTGAAGGAAGCCCTCAAGGGCCAGGAGAAGGCCTGGGTGCAGGGCCGGCTCCAGGTGCTCGGCGCCTCGTCCCAGCTGGCCGAGCCGGTGAAGCTGCAGGTCAAGAACGCAGCCGACATCGCGCTGGAGGTGGGCAAGGCCATGGGCAAATTCCTGCCCTACCTGCTGATGATCATGATGTACACCGGCGCCATGCAGCACGGCATCTACGCCACGGCCGGAGAGAAGGAACGCCAGACCCTGCTCAGCCTCATGGCCACCCGCCTGCCCCGCAACCAGATCATCCTCGGGAAGCTCCTCTACATCTTCTGCATGGGCGTCATCGCCGCCCTGTTGAACCTGCTGAGCATGGGCGTCTCCATCGGATTCATGGGCGGCGGCTCGGCCAGTTCCATGCAGGCCATGTCGGCCATCGCCAATCCCGTGACCCTGGGCCTCACCTTCCTGATCATGGTGCCCCTGGGCCTCTTCTTCTCGAACTTCATCCTGCTCATGGGCATCCAGGCCAAGAACACCATCGAGGCGGGCAGCGCCATCACCCCCGGCATCTTCCTGGTGGTGTTCCTGGGGGTCTTCACCATGGCCCCGGGCGTGGACAAGATGGCCTTCCTGTCCTACGTGCCCGTGGTCAACGTCTGCATCGCCCTCCGCAAGATGTTCAGCCAGCAGCCGAACTGGCTGGAATACGGCATCGCCTTCACCATGACCGTGGGGCTGGCGGGGCTCATGACCCTGGTCTCGACCCGGGTCCTGAACCAGGAAAAGGCCCTGTTCAAGATGTGATCCCTGCCCCGATCGCCATGCGGACCCGGATTTGCCGGAGAAACCCTGTCACTCTATAGTTTCTCCAACGCATCCCGAGGATCCCGCATGGCGACCAAGGCCAAGACTGAACCCGCATCCAAGTCCGCATCCGCCCCATCCCATCCGGCCCCCTCGCCGCTGGCGGTGGCCTTCACCAAGGCCGTGAAGCTCGTGGAGTCAGGCAAGTTCCCCGAGGCCGCGAAGGCCCTGGAGCATCTCCGGGATGAGGCCCAGGCGGCGGGCGAGTGGTCCATGAAGCGCCGCGCCCAGGTCTACCTGTCCCTGGCCGAGGCCAAGATCCATCCTCCCAAGGCCGTTGCCGCCGACGCCGTCACCGAGATCCAGGCCTGTCTCAACCGGCACGAGACGGAGGAGGCCCTCAAGCTCAGCGAGAAGGCCATCAAGAGCCACCCCACCAAGGGGGCGCTCCACTACCTGCGCGCCGTCGCCTTCGCCCAGGACGAGAACACCGAGGCCGCCGCCGAAAGCCTGAAGAAGGCCGTGGAGCTGGAGGCGGATTTCGTCTTCCAGTGGCACATGGAGCCTGATTTCAACCCCATCCGGAAATCCCCGCTCTTCGCCTTCACAGAAGGCCGCTGAGCCAGGATCCCCTCGCCATGGCCGGCCCACCGAGCCTCGATGCCGACCGGCCCCTGCGGGTGGTGGCCCTCGGCGGTGGCACAGGCCTGGCCGCCCTGCTCCGCGCCCTGAAGCGGGAGGCGGGGCGGAGCCGCGATCCCTGGAAGCTGACGGGCATCGTCACCGTCTCCGACAACGGGGGCTCCTCGGGCCGCCTGCGGGACGAGCTCGGCGGCATCCCTCCCGGCGACCTCCGCAACTGCCTGGCGGCCCTGACCCTGGAGGATTCGGCTCTCTCGGACCTCCTGAACTACCGCTTCCGCGGCGAAGGCAGCCTCGCCGGCCACTCCCTCGGCAATCTGATGCTGTGGGCCCTGGCCGACCTCACGGGCGACTGGGTGCGGGCCATCCGCCAGCTCTCGGGTGTGCTGGTGACTCTGGGTCGCTTGTTCCCCTCCACGGTGGTGCCGGTCACCCTCTGCGCCGAGGACATGGCGGGGCGCTCCTACGTGGGGGAGACGGCCGTGGGCTCCTGCCAGCCCCCCCTCGCCAGGCTCTGGCTGGAACCCCGGGATGCGGAACCCCTTCCCGAGACTGTGCTGGCCCTGCTCCGCTCGGACCTGATCTTCCTTTCGCCCGGCAGCCTCTACACTTCGACCATCTCCAACCTCCTCCTCCAGGAGTTGCAGGAGGCGGTGGAGTCGTCCCGATCGCCGGTCATCTACGTGGCCAACCTCATGACCGAACCCGGCGAGACCGCCGGTCTGAATCTCGAGACTCACGTGGCTGCCATCTCGGCCTTCGGACGGACCCGGATCTCGGCCATCATCGCCAATGCGGCCCCCCTTCACCCCGACATGCTGGCCAGGTACCAGATCGAGGGCGGTGAGCCACTTATGACCGAATCGGACACGATCCTGGGCATCCCCGTCTACCGGTTCCCCCTCCTGGATCCCGAGGCTCCCATGGCCCGGCACCATCCCGACCTGCTGAACCAGGCCATCCGGGAAGTGCTTTCCCGACTCTGAGCTCCTATTGAAAGCCGGAGGCATGCCGATACGGAGTCTGTGCGCCCCGGCGGGGCCTTGTAAATTTTGATGAAGATTGTTTTTCTGACAACTATTTGGAGTAGGCTTGTCTTCGTGGGAGGCGGCAAGTGGCGCTGAGCGGTGATCTGGCGACCATGGGCCTGGAGGACATCTTCCAGTGGCTGGCCGTGGGCAAGAAGACCGGCGTCCTGGAGCTGAAGGGCCCCCTGCACACCAAGCGCGTGGCCTTCCATGAAGGCCGCATCACCAGCATCTGGTCCTCCGATCCCCGGGAGTACCTGGGCCAGTATCTGCTCGCCTTCAACCGCATCACCGAGGAGCAGCTCCGCGATGCCCTGGCCACCCAGGAGGACGAGCAGCAGCTGCTGGGCAGGATCCTCATCAACCGCCAGCTGGTCACGGAGGCGGAGATCCGCCGCATCGTGCAGCTGAAGGTGGAGGAGAGCATCTTCGACACCTTCCTGTGGAACGTGGGCAGCTTCGAGTTCCACGATGGGGCCGCTTCGCACCAGAAGTCCATGCTGCTCAGCCTGGACGTCACGGGCATCGTGCTGGAGGGCGCGCGCCGCCTGGACGACTGGAAGCGCATCCGGCGGGTCATCAAGGGCGGCGACGCCGTGCTTTCCGCCATCTCCGAGGCCATCGCCGAGCGGCTGCCCCTGGCCCCGGAAGACGCCGACATCCTGGCGCGGCTGGATGGGAACAAGCGTGTGGATCAGCTGGTGATCGACATGCGGATGCCCGAGTACAAGATCAACAAGCTGCTCTTCGACCTGCATGAAAAGGGCCTGGTCCACA
The DNA here is from genome assembly GCA_016714685.1 of Candidatus Geothrix odensensis. Taxonomy (GTDB): domain Bacteria; phylum Acidobacteriota; class Holophagae; order Holophagales; family Holophagaceae; genus Geothrix; species Geothrix odensensis. Next base: position 46,288 of record JADKCH010000001.1, on the reverse strand, counting down.
TCGTGAACGCCGGCGGCAACCTTGGCGAGAACCCGAGCCTGCAGCTCCAGCGGGCCCGCGCCCTGGTGGAGAAGCAGAAGCTCCAGGAGGCCCAGGAGGAACTTCGGCGGATCCTCAAGGACCAGCCCCGCCACCTCGACGCGAACAAGATGATGGCCGTGGTCCAGGACCTCCTCGAGGAGAAGAAGCTGGATCAGGACCTGGTTCCCGAATTGGCCGTCAGCCTGGACGAGCTGATGACCACCAACCTGGGTCCCAACGAGGCCTTCCTCGCCAGCCGGGTGAACGGCCTCTGGACCATCCGGGACATCCTCTCCATCGCGCCCTTCGAACCGAACGAGTGCCTCGGCATCTTCTCCAAGCTCCTGAAGCGTGGGATTCTCAAGACCACGAAACCCGCCCAGGGAGGCGACCAGCTGGGCTTCCAGCGCTAGGGCCTCCCGATCCGGAGGAACGATGCGCATCGCCCTGTCCCTGCTGCTGATCGCCCTGCCCCTCGCGGCCGCCAAGAAGCCCACGGCCGCCCCAGCTGCAGGCCCAGGTGAAGCGGCTCACCGAAGAGCGGGACGACCTCAAGCAGCGCCTGGCCGCCACCGAAGACCTGCAGAAGGACATCACCAGCGCCCGGAAAGCCCGGGATCAGGCGAAATCCGAAGCGGACACCGCCCGCAGGGAGATCGAGCAACTCCGCGCCACCCTGCGGGAGAACCAGGGCGGCAGCGATGCCCTCCTCAAAGACCTCCAGGATGCGAAGCAGGCCGCCACCGAGGCCAGGGCCGAGGCGGGCCGCCTGAAGACCGAGAACGAGGCGCTCCAGCTCAAGACCGCCGCCGTCCCCGGCGAGGGCGACCTGGTGCAGCTCGCCGAGGACATCCGGCCCGCCCGGGCCATCAACCTCAACCGGGCGACGCCCCGGCTGAAGGCTGCGAGCCTCTTCGCGGGCCGCCCGAAAGGGGTGGTGGTCGTCCACGTGCTCATCAGCGAGAAGGGCGACGTGCTCGCAGCCCGGCTCATCCAGGGGCTTCCCGGTGATTCCGCCGAGGCCCGAGAGGCCGGCGAAGCCTGTGTCGAGGCCGCCAAGCACCTGGTCTTCGACCCGGCCGCGTCCAAGGATGGCAAGACGAAGTTCAAGGTCTGGCAGGGCGTGGGCTTCTACCTGGACTGATCCAGCCGCTCCCCGAATGGGCTGGGCTCACCGATGCCCCACTGCCCCCCGTACCAGACCTTCTCCAGGCACAGCCCTTCCGGCGGGGCGGTGAGCCCCGCGCGGGTGCGGTCCTTCGCCGCCAGGACCCCGGCCAGGGAGTCGGCGGCCCGGCGGCCCCGCCCCACCTCCACCAGCGTCCCGGCCATGATCCGCACCTGGTGCATGAGGAAGCTGGTGCCTTCGAAGACCAGGTCCACCCCGCCCTCCACCGGCTGGATGCGGATGTCATGGATGGTGCGGACCGGCGTCTTGGCGACGCAGTCCACGCAGCGGAAGCTCGTGAAATCGTGGGTGCCGATCAGGGGCCGAAGAGCCTCCGCCATGGCCTCCAGAGCCAGCGGAACCGACTGGTGGACATGCCACCGGAAGGCCGCCTGGAGCGGATCCGAGGCTGGCCCCAGGTCGAGCCGGTACACGTAGCGCTTGGCCACCGCATGCTGCCGGGGGAAGAAGCCTTCCGGCGCGGGGTGGACCGCCATGACCCGGATGTCGGGCGCGAGATGGGCATTCAGGGCCATGAGCAGGCGATAGGGGTCCCAGGTCCGGGACGTGCGCACCAGGACGCCCTGCCCCCGGGCGTGCACGCCGGCATCGGTCCGCCCGGTGCCCTGGGGCATGGGCGCCTCCGGATCGAAGGCGCGGAGGGCCTTCCAGAGATCCCCCTGGCCGCTGCGGAGCGTGGACTGGACCTGCCAGCCATGGAAGGCAGCACCGGCATAGGCAACGGTGAGGAAGAAGGGGTGGGACATCGCTCCATCATAGGACGGGCTGGGGCTGGACGCGCCCAGGAGGGCGGAGTGCCCTGTTCTACGGGGATCTCCCTGATTCATGGCACTTACAGTCGAGCATTTCCGGCTATTCAGCGGTTCCATGAACATGCAGATCCCCTAACGGTGGCACTCTCCGTTTTTTTTTTGAATAAAAGCCTTGACCACACTACATCTGCGGCGTAACTTCTGTGCAGTTTAGTAAACACAGCATCCATGGGCCTCTTGGGGTCATCGATATTCAGAAACCCAGTAAATACGGTCGTTCTACTTCTGGAACGATTCCGTTTCTCTCAACCAGGGGATGTAGTTCCCCAATTTCGGAGGTTCTCATGAACAAGGCTGAACTGGTCAGCGCCGTCGCCGACAAGGCCGGCATCACCAAGGCCCAGGCCGCTGCCGCCCTGGATCAGATCGTCGGCGGGATCGCCAACGCCCTGCGCACGGGCGACAAGGTCACCCTCGTGGGCTTCGGCACCTTCTCGGTGGCCAGCCGCGGTGCCCGCACCGGCCGCAATCCCCGCGATAACAAGCCCATCAAGATCGCCGCCAAGAAGGTTGCCAAGTTCAAGCCCGGCAAGAAGCTGGCAGACGAAGTCAACGGCAAGGGCGGCAAGAAGCGTAAGTAGGATTTAGCTGTCCAGATTGATCCCGGATCCAAGTATCGACGGGGCCTGTTTCGACAGGCCCCGTTTGGCGTCAACCTTCATTTTTCATGCCTTAATCATCATAATGATCCTAAAAACGGAAGAACCCGCTGCCAGTAGCTCTCCTCGCCTTCCGCTCCGGAAAACCCCTGCTCCATTGACGGTCACGCCACCCAGCCACAGGCGTCACGCTTCTCAGGCTCCACAGGGGAGCATCCGATGAAGGGGCATCCGACGAGGTTTCCATGTCCGACGACGCTGCCGAGCCCAAAAAGAGCCCATTGAAGCTCATCATCATCATCGTGGTCGCCCTGGCCATCCTGGGCGGAGGTGGCTTCGGCGCCAGGTGGTTCCTAAAGAAGCGCGCCGCCGCCAAGGCTGCGGCGGCGGAAAAGGCCAAGGCTGAAGCCGCGGCAGCCGAGACCGCTCCGGGAGCCGAGCCCGCGCACGGCGCCGAAGAAGACGACTGTGAGGACACGGGCGAGAAGAAGGAGGGTGGCGGGCACGCGGCGGGAGAAGCCTCCCCCGTCATGGTCCTGACGCGCACCGTGAACCTGATGGGTCCCCGGAGGAACGCCTTTCTCCGCTGCGAGTTGAACATCCTCTTCTGCGACATGGAGCTGGGCAAGCTGGTGTCCGGGGAGAAGCCGTCGCCGGAGAAGAGCCTCATCCAGTCCATCGTGCTCGGAACCCTGTCGGGCAAGAGCGTGGAGGAGGCGTCCGATGCCGAATCGCGGGAGGCACTCGCCAAGGAGATGAAGGACAAGCTGAACGAGCAGTTCAAACCCCATCCCCCCAAACCCGGCGAGAAAGAGGATCCGAAGCACAAGAAGCCCAAGCGGCCCATCAAGAGCGTGCTCATCGTGGACTGGGCCATCCAGCAATGACCGGCCGCCTGGCACGGCCGTTGCGGTGACCGCGGCCTGGGTCCATGCTTTGACAGGACTTCGAGGAGGCACATGGCCAAGCGGGGAGAGCGGATCGAGGGTGATCGCGTGCTCAGTTTCGAGCAGGTGGTGGCCGAGGTCATGCCCTTCATCGACACGCCCCTCCGGCTGGAGATCCAGCTGGGCCAGGCTCGCATGACCATCCGTGACCTGCTGGACCTGGAGCCCGGTTCCCTGGTGGAGCTCAAGAAGAGCGCCGGCGAACCCATGGATGTGCTCTGCAAGGACCGTGTTCTCATCCGGGGCGAGGTCACGGTCCTGGAGGATAGCCTCGGCCTGCGGGTCACCGAGATCGTGGACTCTGATCGCAAGGTCTGATGCTCTCCCGGGCCCCCGCGCTCAGCCCGGCGTAGCCGGCCTTCGCTGAGCCGCAACCTATGGCATCCTGGGAGTTCCCATGGATGTCACCCGCCCCAGCACCGCCCCGCTCGCCCTCTGTCTGGGCGGGATGGATCCATCCGGGGGGGCGGGCTGCTCCGGGACGCCGTGACTCTGGCCGAGCTGGGCTGCCAGCCCATGGCCGTGTGCTTGGCGGAAACCCTCCAGAACGGACTGGGCTGCACCCGCATCGATCCCCCGGCCATGGATCCCGTGGCCCGCCTCGAGACCCTCGCGCCCCACCTGACTGGCCGCTGGGGCGTGAAGCTGGGCCTCTGCGCCCTCGAGGCGACGGGGTTCCGGCGCCTCTGCGCCACGCTGCGGCACCTGGCCCCGCCCCTGCGCATCTGGGATCCCATCCTCGCCCCCAGCGCGGGCGTGGGCCTGCACGACGGCGGGGACCTCCGCCGCATGGCCGCCGATCTCCTGCCCATGGGCGGGTGGGTGGTCAGTCCCAACCGGGGCGAGGCCGCCGCCTTCGCGGGCCTCCCTCCCGAGGCGATCCGCTCCGCCAGCATCGAGGTGCTGGCGACTCCCTGGCTGGAGGCCGGTGCCGTGGCCGTCTGGCTCAAGGGCGGCCATGCCCCAGGCGACCAGGTTCAGGATGCCTGGGTGACCACAGATGGCATCCAGCTGCTGGAGGCCGCTCCGCGGCTCCCGGGTGATCGCCGGGGCACCGGCTGCCTCCTGTCGGCCACCTGGCTGGGCCTGCGCCTGCAGGGCCACGACGACCTGAGCGCCGCCCTGGAATCCGCCCGGCGGCTCCGGAACCGGTGGGACCGCGCCTTCATGCCCGGCGGCATTGGCCGGCCCATGTTCACGCCCCTGGCGCTTCCCCAGGAGGCCCCGTGACCGGGACCGAGGGGCGCGGCTTCCTCCTGCGCTCGGCGCCCGATGGCCCCTGGGCCGGCTGGGCCGGCTCCCGCTTCCTGGAGGAGGGTCTGGCCTCGGTCCATGCGGCCCCGGGGCGGGCCCTGGCCCGCCTGATGAACCTGGTCTCGCTGCTCCCGGGCGGCTTCGGCCTGATCTGGGACCACCCGCCCGCTTGGATGCAGGCGCTTCCCCCCGAATCGCGGCAGGGCTGGTGGGAGGCCATCACGGCCATTCCGCAGCTCAGCCTCCACCTCGGGCCCGACGCGGCCCTGCAGCTGCCCGGCGGTGCCTTTCGCGGCTGGCTGCACACCCCGGAAATGCCGGAAGGCTCCCTGGGGGAGCGCTGGCGCCAGGGCGGGATCGGGTGGGTCCCCCGGGAAAGTGCCCCCTGGCGGCTGCCCGAGCTCGGTGTGACCGCTCCCGGTGACGAGGTGCCCCCCGGCTGGCTGTGGGGCGAAGTGACCCTCGTCCTGGGCGCCCTGCCCTCCCTCGCCTCGGGCGAGGCCCTGGTCGCGGCCATGTCCGAGGCCCAGGGCACCGCAGAGCGGGGCCTCGCCCAGCGGCTGGCCTCCGGCGCCTGGGTGGAGCTGCCCTTCTCCCGCCGGGCCGTGGGCTGGCGGCTCTCCCTCGCGGGGGGCACGGAATTCCAGCGGGCCGGCGGCACTTGGCCGGCTGCCCTGGGCCAGCTGCGGGCCCTCAAGGCGCTATTGCAGGAGCGCCTCCGCACCCCATCCACCTGGGCGCCTGCTCGGACCTCCAGGTCGCCACGCTCTTGGGCCGCCAGGCCTTGCGGGAGGGCCACCCCTGGCGGGCCAGCCTGGCCCTGCCACCGGCGCCTGGAGCCTTCAGCCCGGGACTCGCCGCCGACCCCAGGGACCCCGTGCCCCTGGAGGCGCGGGCCATGCAGCCTGCGGCCTGGCCCGACACCCTGGACCACCCGCCCATCGCCCTGCTGCGAGTGCCCGCCATTCCCCCCGAGGCCGGAGCCCAGACCCTCCTCGGCCAGATCCAGCCCGCTCCAGCCCTGCGTTGGCTGCCCCCTGAGCTGCCGCCACCCGGGCGCTTTGATCCGGACCGGCCCTGGGCCCCCGCCGCCGCCTACCCCTTCCCGGCCGACCCCGGCAACGGCGTCCAGCGGGGGCTCTTCGAGGACCTCGGCTGATAACCTGATGCCCGGAGCCGCCATGTCCGCCGAACACGCCGAACAGAACCACCGGATTCGCATCGCGCTCCTGTCCATCATCGCCGGGATCTGCGTCCTGGGTCTCAAGTACCTGGCTTTCGTCATCTCTGGCTCGGTGGCCCTGAAGTCTGATGCCATCGAGAGCATCGTGAACGTCGTGGCGGCCGTGTTCGCGCTGGGGGCGGTCATCTTCGCGGGAAAGCCCGCGGACCGGGAGCATCCCTACGGCCACGGCAAGATCGAACACTTCAGTGCCGCTTTCGAGGGCGGTCTCATCTCCCTCGCCGCGGTGTTCATCATGCTCGAGGCCGCCAAGGGCATGATCTACGGCGTCGAGCTGAAGGACCTGGGCCGGGGCCTGCTGGTGAACCTGCTGGCGGGTGGCATCAACGGCCTGCTGGGCTGGTTCCTCCTCACCCAGGGCCGCAAGACCCGCTCGAAGGCCCTGGAGGCCGATGGCCACCACATCCTTTCGGACTTCTGGACCACCCTCGGGATCGCGGCCGGGCTGCTGGCCGTGAAGCTCACGGGCATCAGGTGGTTCGATCCGGTCATGGCGATGGCCGTCGGCCTGCTCCTGGCCCGCACCGGCTTCCGCCTGGTGAAGGAATCCTCCCAGGCCCTGCTGGACATGGAGGATCCGGACGTGCTGGGCAAGGTGCTGCGGGCCATGAACCAGGTCCGCAGCTGGGACATCATCGCCATCCACGAGCTGCGCACCTTTCGCTCCGGGCGCTTCACCCACGTGGACGTCCACATCGTGGTGCCGGAGTTCTATCCGGTCCGGCAGGCCCATGACCTGTGCGAGGCCTTCGGAATGGCCGCCCTCGAGGAGGGAACCATTGAAGGCGAGGTGCACACCCACGTGGACCCCTGCGGCCGGCTGTACTGCGACCGCTGCCCCGCCCCGTCCTGCCCCATCCGGCTGACCCAGCAGACCGCAGGCACCGCCTTCACCCTCGACGAGGCCATCGCCGCTGGGCCGGCCTGAGTCCCGTTCCACCCAGTTCCGTCATCGATGAGGCCACCATGTCCGAGCCCCTGCTGATCGCCAAAGGTGCATCCGACCTCGTGCTGCTGCCCCGCATGGCCAACCGGCACGGGCTCGTGGCCGGCGCCACGGGCACGGGCAAGACCGTGACCCTGCGCACCATGGCCGAGCGCTTCTCCGCCATTGGCGTGCCCGTCTTCCTTGCGGACGTGAAGGGCGATCTCCCCGGCCTCTGCAAGGCGGGCGGCGACAACCCCAAGGTCACCGAGCGGGTCGCGCAGCTGAACCTCGAGGGCTTCGAATACAACGGCTTCCCCGTGACCTTCTGGGACCTCTACGGCCAGCAGGGCCACCCGGTGCGAACCACCGTCAGCGACATGGGGCCCCTGCTCTTCTCGCGGCTGCTGAACCTGAACGACACCCAGGGCGGCGTGCTGAACCTCGTGTTCAAGATCGCGGATGACAATGGCCTGCTGCTGCTAGACCTCAAGGACCTGCGCAGCATGCTGCAGTTCGTGGGCGACCATGCCGCCGAGTTCAAGACCCAGTACGGCAATGTCTCCGCCGCCAGCATCGGCGCCATCCAGCGCGGCCTGCTGGAACTCGAGACCCAGGGGGCGGAGTCCTTCTTCGGCGAGCCGGCCCTGGATCTGGAGGACCTCATCCAGACGGACGCCACGGGCCGGGGCATCATCAACATCCTGGCGGCGGACAAGCTCATCAACGCGCCGAAGCTCTACGCCACGTTCCTGCTCTGGCTGCTCGCGGAACTCTTCGAGCGGCTGCCGGAGGTGGGCGATCCGGAGAAACCCAAGCTGGCCTTCTTCTTCGACGAGGCGCACCTGCTCTTCGGCGATGCGCCAGATGCCCTGCTGGACAAGATCGAGCAGGTGGTGCGCCTGGTGCGCTCCAAGGGGGTGGGCGTCTACTTTGTGAGCCAGAATCCGCTCGACATTCCAGAGAAGGTCCTGGGTCAGCTCGGCAACCGCGTCCAGCACGCCCTGCGCGCCTTCACGCCCCGGGACCAGAAGGCCGTGAAGGCGGCCGCCGAGACCTTCCGCGCCAACCCCGGCCTCGACGTGGCTTCAGCCATCACGGAGCTGGGCGTGGGCGAGGCGCTCGTATCGTTCCTGGATGAGAAGGGCCGCCCCGGCATCGTGGAGCGCGCCTTCGTCTGCCCCCCCGGCAGCCAGCTCTCGCCCATCACCCCGGAGGAGCGGCAGCAGGTCATCAAGAACTCCCTGCTGGCCGGACATTACGAACGGGCGGTGGATCGGGAGAGCGCCTTCGAGAAGCTGAAGGCCAGGGCCGCGGAGGCCATGCAGCAGGAGGCTGCCGAAACTCAGGCCAAGGAGGAGGCCAAGGCCGCGAAGGAACCGGCCCGCCGGTCGGACAGCCTGATCGAATCCTTCGGCAAGAGCGTGGCCCGGGCCGCCGGCAGCGCCATCGGCCGGCAGATCATCCGTGGCGTCATGGGGTCCATTTTCGGAGGCGGCGGCAAGCGCCGATAAACCAAGGCAAGGCTGGTCGTGGAAGGGAAACCTGCATTCCTGAAGTGTCTTCCGCGCATCTTCCGCGTTTTCCGCGGCCAGCATGCTTTCGCAATCAAGCCGCGCCCTGGTGCCTCAGCGCGTCAATGGCGGCCATGAGGGCCTGGGCATCGCTGGCGGCATGGAGGTTCTGGCGGAAGCCGTGCCCGCCGGGCACCCCCTTGGTGAACCAGGCGCCGATCTTCTTGATCTTGTGCAGGGCCTCGCGGGGCTCCAGCAGGTCCAGCAGGATCTGGAAGAGCCGCAGCGTGGCGTCGATGCGCATCTCGGTAGTCACGGCGAAATCAGGATCCAGGATCTGGCGGAACAGGAAGGGGTTGTAGAGGGCGCCGCGGCCGATCATCACCGCGGCACAGCCGGTCTCCTCGACCATGCGGTAGGCATCCTCGCGCCCGTTCACATCGCCGTTGCCGATGATCGGGTACGAGGTGCCCGCCTCCACGGCCCGGGCGATGATGGTCCAGTCGGCGTGGCCCTCATACTGCTGCGCGCGCGTGCGGGGGTGGATGGCCAGGGCCTGCACGCCCGCCGCCTCGAACATGTGCAGAAAATCCAGGAACTCGCCGCGGTCCTTCTGGGAGGCGTCCCAACCCGCGCGCATCTTGACCGTCACCGGCACCTTCACGGCCTTCACCATGGCCGTCACGCAGCGCTCGGCGAGCCGGATGTCCCGCAGGAGGGCCGAGCCCGCGCCCCCCTTGGTGACATTGCTTGCCGGGCAGCCCATGTTGAGATCAACCATGTCTGCGCCGGCGGCCTCGCAGAGGGCCGCGCCTTCGGCGAGGGCCTCGGGACGGCCCCCGGAGATCTGCATGGAAAGCGGCCGCTCGCCTGTGGCCGCCATCATCTTCTCCGCCTTGACCGCATGCCGGATCAGCGCCTCGCTGCTGATCATCTCCGACACCACCAGTCCGACCCCGCCGATCTCCCGGATGAACTTCCGGAAGGGCTGGTCGGTGATCTCGTGCAGGGGCGCCATCACGAGGCGGTTGGGCACCTCGATGTCGCGGATGTGGAAGGGGGTGTGGGGGAAGGTCACGGTTTGGCTTTCATACGACCTTCCAGCTTAGCCTGGGCCTTGAATTTGCCCTTCGCTCAAATTCCGAGGTTGGGAGGCTGGCGCCTCCTGCATCACGGATTGCTCTCTTGGAACGCACAGCGTTTCTAACCCAGAATTCGGCGCAGCCTAATTCAGAGCAAAGCCACTATCTCCGTGGCGGCGGCTCTTGGAGATTGGCCAAAAACTCGTCGTTCGTCTTGGCCTTCCCCAACCGGTCCACGAGCAGTTCCATGCTCTCGCTGGGTCCGCTGGCGCTGAGGATCTTGCGGAGGACCCAGATCTTGGCGAGCTTGGCGGGTTCGATGAGCAGGTCCTCCTTCCGGGTGCCGGACTTCTGGATGTCCATGGCGGGGAAGATGCGCTTGTCGCTGAGCTTGCGATCCAGCACGATCTCGCTGTTGCCAGTGCCTTTGAACTCCTCGAAGATCACGTCGTCCATGCGGCTGCCGGTCTCGATGAGCGCGGTGGCGATGATGGTGAGGCTGCCTCCCCCCTCGATGTTGCGGGCCGCGCCGAAGAAGCGCTTGGGTCGCTGCAGCGCGTTGGAATCCACCCCGCCGGACAGCACCTTGCCGCTGGGGGGCACCACGGTGTTGTAGGCGCGACCCAGACGGGTGATGGAATCCAGCAGGATCACCACGTCCTTCTTGTGCTCCACCAGGCGCTTGGCCTTCTCGATGACCATCTCCGCCACCTGGACGTGGCGAGTGGCAGGTTCGTCGAAGGTGCTGGAGACCACCTCTCCCTTCACGCTGCGCTCCATGTCCGTCACTTCCTCGGGGCGCTCGTCGATGAGCAGCACGATGAGGAAGACCTCCGGATGGTTCGCGGTGATGGAGTTGGCGATGTTCTGCAGCAGCACGGTCTTGCCTGTGCGGGGCGGGGCCACGATGAGGGCGCGCTGGCCCTTGCCCAGCGGTGTCATCAGGTCCATGACCCGGGTGCTCAGCTCCTGGGCGTCCCGCTCCATGCGCAGGTGGTGCTTGGGGTAGAGGGGCACCAGGTCGTCGAAGTGCAGCCGCTCCTTGGCCTGCTCGGGCGGGTCGAAGTTGACCGCATCCACGCGCAGCATGGCGAAGAATTTCTCGCCCTCCTTGGGCGCGCGGATCATGCCGGACAGCGTGTCGCCGGTGCGCAGGTTGAACTTGCGGATCTGACTGGGGGAGATGTAGATGTCCTCGGGGCCGGCCAGGTAATTCTGATCGGGGCTCCGCAGGAAGCCGAAGCCCTCGGGCAGCACCTCCAGCACGCCCTCGGAGAAGAACTGGCCCTCGCGTTCGGCCTGCGCCTGCAGCACCCGGAACACCAGCTCCTGCTTCCGCATGGCCAGCGGGTTCTCGACCTGCAGCTCCTTCGCCAGCTCGGCGAGCTTGCCGATGGAGAGGTCCTTGAGCTCTTTCAAGCTCAAGATGGTCGGCAACTGAGAAGGGGTGGCCATAGGTCACCTCAGGGGCAGGGCGAGTCAGGAGTGGCTCGGGAATGCAGACAGGATAGGTCAGAATCCGTGATCGGCCAAATCCCCCTGCACTTCGTCAACAAAGGCCCGCACCCTGGCTACGAATCTCTTGGGATCCTCCACTGGAAATGCGTGGCCAATCCCCGGTATCACCTCGAAGCGGCTGCGGGGAATCCGCCGCGCGGTCTCCAGGCACTTCCAGGGCGGGGTCAGCAGGTCTTCGGCCCCGCTCAGCAGCAGCACCGGCGCCAGGATCTGGTCCAGGCGCTCCCGGACGTCCCAGCCCAGGGTGCCGCGGATCTGGTGCAGATTCCCATGCTGGGGACGGTCGGCGCCACCCGTCACCACCTGGTGGTAGGCGCGAAGGACGCCATGCCGGGCCTCCAGGAACGCATCGCCCCACAGGAAGGGCGCCACGGCATCGAACTGCATGAGCGGGCCGCCCACCTCCAGGCAGCGGGCCCAGTGCTCGGCCTTCAGGCTCAGGGCGAAATCGAAATGGGGCATGGCGCTGGTGAGCACCGCGCCGCTGAAGGCAGCGGGGTGTGCGCTCAGCAGCTCCAGACTCATGGCGCTGCCGTTGGAAAGGCCCACCAGCCAAGGTTTCTCGACACCCAGGACCTGGAAGAGCTCCCAGGCGTCCGCGGCCAGCTGGGCGGTGGCATAGGGTCCTTCCAGGGGCGCATCCGACTTGCCTTGGCCCCGGCTGTCGAAGGTGAGAATGCGGTGCCTCTCTGCCAGGCCTGGCAGCACGCCGGCCCACATGGTGGTGTCCGACAGCAGACCGTTGAGCAGCACCAGCCAGGGGCCGGCCGGATTCCCCTGCACACGGTAGTGCAGCTTCAGGCCCGTGGCGAGGGTCGCGAAGGTCGCCTGGGCGCGCATCAGGACCTCAGCTCCGCGGGCTGGTACTGCCGCTCGAAGCGCCAGCCGGCATTCTCCCACCTGATCACGGTGCAGCTGGCCTTCTTGACGTTGACCTCGCGACCCGTCAGATGGAAGACCAGGTCGCTGAGGAAGGGCTGGTGGCTGATGAGGACCAGAACCTCACCGGGTCCCGCCTCCGCCATGAGTCCCCGCAGCCAGAGGTCCACCTGGGGCGGCTGCCCGTCCGGCATCAGGTCCACCCGTGACTCCATGGGAAAGGCTCCAGCCGCCTCCTGGAGGCAGGTCATCGTCTCCGCCGCGCGCCGGTAGGGACTGTGGAAGCCGCGCGTGGGCCGGCATCCCCGGGCCACGAGGCCCTTCATCGCCGCCCGGGTCCTGCCCCAGCCCTCTTCCGTGAGGGCGCGGTCCGCGTCCCGCTGGCCGGGGTGAGGATCTTCGGCGATGCCGTGGCGGATGAGCAGGAGCGTCGTCATATGGGGATCTTAACGCCAAGCATCGCGTCCACCTTTTCCCCTTGTTTTTCAAGGCATTTCGAGAGATGATAGCCGTTTGGGCCCCTCCCGGCTGGCGCTGTTCGCCAATTGAAGTGACCGCCACTCGGCACACTCGCGCAGGGATAGCCCCGGGAGATTCCAGTGAATGAGATGACCTTCGCAGCCCTCGGCTGCAGCGAAGCCCTGTTGGCCGCCCTGGCCAAGCGCGGCTTCGAGACCCCCATGCCCGTCCAGGCCCAGACCATCCAGCCCGGTCTCGAAGGCCGCGACCTGCTGGTGCAGAGCCGCACTGGCTCGGGCAAGACCCTGGCCTTCGGCCTGCCGCTGCTGCAGCGCCTGACTGGTGAACGCCATGCGCAAGCCCTGATCCTGGCTCCGACGCGGGAGCTGGCCCAGCAGGTGGGCGCCGAGCTGCACACTCTCGTGCCCAAGCTCCCCATCGCCTCCCTGGTGGGTGGCGTGGCCTACCCGCCCCAACTCAAGGCCCTGCAGCAGGGCGCCCAGGTCATCGTGGGAACGCCGGGCCGCGTCATGGACCACCTGGAGCGCGGCACCCTGGATCTGAGCAAGGTGAGCATGATCGTCCTCGACGAGTGCGACGAGATGCTGAACATGGGCTTCCTCGAGGATGTGGAAACCATCCTCGCCAAGGTCCCCGCAGGCCCCCAGACCTACCTGTTCTCGGCCACCCTGCCCGCCCCCATCGCCAAGCTGGCGAAGCGGTTCCTGAAGGATCCGGTCCAGATCACCCTGGCCGAGGCCGGTGAGCATGCCGTCCACGCCGACATCGCCCACACCCCCGTGCTGGCGCCCGATCACCAGCACGTGCGCGCCCTCGTGAACCTGCTGCTGAAGGACCAGCCCAGCTCCGCCCTGATCTTCACCAAGACCAAGGCCCAGACCGAGGAGGTCGCCGAGGAGCTGACCGTCTCCGGCCTGCCCGCGGCCTTCCTCCACGGCGACCTCGCCCAGGCCACGCGCACCCGCATCCTGGGCCAGTTCAAGGAGGGCAAGCTGCGCTACCTGGTGGCCACGGACGTGGCCGCGCGCGGCCTGGACATCGAAGGCCTGCCCCTGGTGGTCCACATGGGCATCCCCACCCAGCTGGAGAGCTACATCCACCGCAGCGGCCGCACCGGCCGCGCCGGTGCGAAGGGCAGCAGCATGGCCCTGGTGGGCTGGAAGGAAAGCCGCATCCTGCTGGCCTGGAGCCGCCGCGGCGGCCTCAAGCTAGACTGGCGCGCCGTGCCCACGCCCGCGGAGATCCGCGAGGCCCAGGCCACCAAGCTCCTCGACGGCATCCAGGGCTCCGTGAGCCCGGCCCTGCTGCACCAGGCCACCCAGCTGTTGAAGGATACGGACCCCGTGCGCCTCGTGGCGGGCCTGCTGGGGCTCGTCCAGGCCGATCAGGCCTCGGGTTTCGACCTGCCCAACGAACCCGAGAAGAAGCCGAAGTCGCGCTTCGACTCGCCGCGTGAGCGCAAGGAGGGCGGCCCCCGCCCCCAGCGCACCTATGCCGAGCGTCAGGCCGCCCGACCTGAGTCCGCCTTCTCCAAGACCCGGCCCGATGGCAGCTTCAAGCCCCGCAGTGACTTCGAGGATCGACCCCGGCCCTACGCCAAGCCCAAGCCTGAAGGCGCCGATCGGCCCCGCAAGACCTGGGAGGATCGTTCCGCCAAACCTGAGGTGAAGGACACCCCGCGTCCTTGGAAGCCTGCGGCCAAGTCGGGCCCCAAGCCCGCTGCCAAATACGGCGAGGGCCCCGCCAAAAGCTGGAAGAAGAAGGGCTGATTTTCTCCGGGGTTCCGCTCTGCGCCGGCCCGCCCTTGGCGACGCCGGCGCGGCGGGCAGATGGGCTCCACGGTGGATAAACACCCCGCAGGTCATGGGGGGAATGACGCCCCACCCGAGGTGAGGGGTCATTTGGGAGCTCTGCGGCGGTAGACTGGCCGCACGACACCGAGGCAACCCCATGTACGACCCTGCGCTCGACCGTAGGAAGAATGGTGCTTTCAGGATCCTGTACATGGATTTCCGATCCTTCTGGTACCGCATCATCCTCAGAAGGAAGAACGTTCCGGGTGCTGCCGCCAGGCCAAAGGCCGCGGCACCGGTGGCCCCTCCCCCGACCCAGGCCAAAGCGGGCGTGGGCTTCACCACGGGGGTCGCCAAGCTCGATGAGCAGCACCACCACATCCGCGAGGCCATCCTGGGTTTCCAGAAGGACCTTGGCCGGGGCCTGGCCGCCGAGGACCTGGTGGCGTCGCTGGATGCGCTGCTCCAGAAAATGAATGACCACTTCCAGTACGAGGAATCCTACCTGGAACACATCAAGTTCCCAGGCCTGGCGCACCACAAGGAAGAGCACGACCGCTTCAGGACCGAGGCGCACCAGCTGCGCGAACACCTCGCGGTGGGCGATCAGGGGGCCTCCCTGGACCTCTCAGCCTTCCTGTTCAACTGGTTCCGCAAACACACCCTGGAGGAGGACGCCACCTTCGCCAAGCACCCGCGGCGGCCCTGATCAGGCGTTCGGGTCGGTGGCGTTCAGGTCCAGTGGCGTGGCCTCCTCAACTGGCTTGGGGCGGCCCCAGACGCGGTTCTCCACGGGCTGGGCGTTGGCCTTGTCACGCGCCTCTTTCACCAGCTGGATGGCCTCGGCATCGCTGCCGGACTTGGGCACGGTGCCGGGCTTGAAGGCCAGGTGGAGCACGCGGTCGGCCGTGGCGGAGGTGGCCAGCAGACCGGTGTAGCGATCGATGTCCGCCCACTCCATGCCGTCGGGCGCTTTGAACTCCTCCCGCTCGGTGGTGGGCAGCGCGGCCCTCATGAAGTCGATCCAGATGGGTAGCGCCACCTTGGCGCCATCCGCGCCCCTGAAGATCGTCTTCTTCTCGTCCAGCCCCACCCACACGCCACAGACCACCTTGGTGGAGAAGCCGATGAACCAGCCGTCCGTGTGGTCGTCCGTGGTGCCGGTCTTGCCCGCCACGGGCCACTCCAGCTCGTTGCTCTTGGCGCCGGTGCCGCTGGTGGCCACGCCCTGGAGGCACTGGATGAGCTGGTAGGTGCTCATGGGATCCAGCACCTGTTCTGTGGCGCCGCCGCCATGGCTCTCCAGCACGCGGCCATTGCGGTCCGCGACCTTCTTGATGAAGAAGGGCGGTGGCGCCTGGAGGCCGCCGTTGGCGATGGTGGCGTAGCCCCGCACCATCTCCCGGAGGGTGAAGTCGCCGGAGCCCAGCGCCATGCTGGGATAGGGCGGGATGTGGCCCGTGACGCCGCACTTGCGGGCGAAGTCGATGACGTTCATGACGCCTGTCTCCTCGAGGGTGCGCACGGCCGGGACGTTCCGGGAATCGCGCAGGGCCTCCCAGATGGGGATGGGCCCCCAGAAATCGCGTTCGTAGTTCTTGGGCTCGTAGGGTTTCACCCCCGGTCGCAGGGGCTTGAAGTCCGAGCTGCCATCCGGGTGCGTGATCAGGGCGTAGTCCACGGTGTCGAGGAAGCGCGTCGGCACATCATTGACCATGGAGGCCGGTGTCTTCCCGGCGGTGAAGGCCGCACCGTAGACGAAGGCCTTCATGGTGGACCCCACCTGGCGCAGGGCCTGCGTCGTGCGGTTGAACTTCGAGCGGTTGAAGTCGTAGCCGCCCACCATGGCCCGGATCTCGCCCGTCCGGGGATCCACGGCCATCAGCGCGCCCTCCACGGAAGGATCCTGGTCCAGTTCGAGGGACCTGGGCGTGCCTTCATCAGAGGCCTTCACGGTGAAGAGCGGGGCCGCGCCCCGGGGGAGCAGCTTCTGGATGTCCTTCCCGGCCCAGGCGAAGGCAGCCTCGGGAACATCCAGCTGCGTCTTTCCGATGCGCACCAGGGCCTTGCCGCCCTTCCAGCCGAGGATCACGCCCCGCACGCTATCGCCCTTCTCGAAGTAGCGCCGCCAGCCGTTCAGCTGCGTCGTCTCGGGATCGGTCACGAACTGCACCGCGTCCTTGCGGAAGCCCCGGCGCCGGTCCACGGCCTTGACGCCGTTGCGCACCGCCTCGTTGGCGGCCTCCTGCCAGAAGCTGTCCACGGTGGTGGTGACCTCCAGCCCGCCATTCAGCACCTGTTCCCGCCCGTACTTCTCATAGAGGTATTTGCGGACCTCCTCGACCACGTAGGGCGCCACGGCCTCTTCGCGGGCATTCTCCCGCGCCAGACGGATGGGTTTCTCGATGAGCAGGCTGGCCTCGGCGGCCTTGAGGTAGCCCTCCTTGACCATGCGGACGAACACGTGGTTGCGGCGCGACTTGGCCGCGGCGCGGGCCTTGGGATCGGGATTGTAGGGGTTGTACCAGTTCGGATTCTGGACGAGCCCCGCCAGCAGGGCGCACTCCTCAGGCAGCAGCTGGGGGGCGCTCTTGCCGAAATAGAACTCAGCCGCAGCCTCGATGCCGTAGCGCCCGCCGCCGAAGTACACCTCGTTGGCGTACATCTCCATGATCTGCTTCTTGGAGTAGGCCTTCTCCAGCTTGCGGGCGAGGATGATCTCCTTCAGCTTGCGATCCAGGCGCTTCTGCCGCTTGGCCGTCACGGTGCGGATCAGCTGCATGGTGAGCGTGGAGGCACCTTCGCGACGGCGACCGAAGCTGGTGATGAAGTTCACACCGGAGCGCAGGACGCCTCGGGTCGAGACGCCACCGTGCTGCCAGAAGTCGGTGTCCTCTGTGGCCACCAGAGCATTGATGAAGGCCTTGGGGATGTCGCCGTAGGGGATCACCACCCGGTGCTCCTCCGCGAAGATGCCGATCACGTTGCCGCTCTGGTCCAGCACCTTGGTGATGGTCTTCGGCACGCGCAGGGCGAAGAGCGTGAGGAAGCTGTCGGCATCCCGGGAGAGCACGGACCAGGACACGGCAAGGGTGACTGCCCCGAGGGTCGCGAGCGCCACGAAGGCGAGCAGCAGCCTCCGGATCCAACGGCGGGCTGGCGAGGTGGGGGAAGCCGGGTTGGAAGCCATGGCTCAAGGATAGCGGTAGAGTGATGCCATGCCCCAGCGACTCGTCCTCGTGGCCAAGGTCAAATCCCCGCACCTGGGTTCCACCCTGCGGGCGGCGCTGCCGGTTTTCCTGGAGCGCGGCTGGGAGGTCCTCGGCGAGCCGGGGCTGGAAGAGGCCTGGGCCCAGGCCGGATTGGACCCGGCCCGGTTGCACATCGAGCTGGACCTGGGCGCTGGTGATGCGCCAGCGGACCTCTGCCTGGTACTTGGAGGTGACGGGACGCTGCTCTATGCGGCCCGTCGGGTGGGCCTGCGGGGCACGCCGATCCTCGGCATCAACCTGGGCTCCCTGGGCTTCCTCACGGCCCATCCCGTGTCTGGTGCGCGGGAGGCCGTGGAGGCCTTCCTGGCCGGAGCGCTCCTGCCTGACGTGCGGCCCATGCTGGAAACCGAGCTCTGGCGCCAGGGAACCCTGCTGGCCCGCCAGACCGTGCTGAACGATGCCGTCCTCGCCAAGGGCGCCCTGGCCCGCATCATGGACATGCACTTGCGGATCGGCGACCAGGACGCCGGTCCCATGAAGGCAGATGGCCTCATCGTGGCCACGCCCACGGGCTCCACCGCCTATTCGCTGTCTGCCGGGGGGCCGATCCTGCACCCCAGTCTGGAAGCCTTCGTGATCGCGCCCATCTGCCCGCACACCCTCACCCTGCGGCCCTCCGTGGTGCCGGCCTCGCTGCCCATCTCCATCACCCTGCAGGACGCCGAGGACGCCCACCTCACGCTGGATGGCCAGGTGGGCCACCGGGTGCAGCCGGGCGACGAGGTCAGGCTGCATCAGGCGAAGACCCGGATCACCCTCCTGCAGCGGCCAGGACTCGACTTCTTCGCCCTCCTCCAGCAGAAGCTGCACTGGGGGGACAGGTAGAGTCTGGAGGCTGAAGGTACGGCCTGCGGCCCGCAAGGCTGGAGACACTGATTCCTGTGGCCGCCAACGGCGGCAACCTTGTTGGCGGCGCACTCAGGTGGGTCACCGCGCAGCGCGCGCTGCATCAAAGAGGCTCCCAGCGCCAGTGCACTCCCACCTACCCCCACAGACCGCTCCGTCTCGGGGCATTTCTCAACCCACCGGTCGGTAGTGGTCTGCGCCGTTCCATGCTTGTGACCACAGACACATGGACCCAGGTCGAAACTTCCTCCAGGTAGGACCTGTGTCCCTGCATGGAGGCCCCATGGCCCTCAAAGAACGACCGAAACCCTTCCTTCTGCCGGACTATTGCAAGGGCTGCGGCCGTTGCCTGGATGCCTGCGCCAAGGACTGCATCACACTCAGCGACCAGATCAACCCCATGACCGGACTGGTGCCGGTGGAGCTGGACCTGACGGACTGCAACGCCTGCGGCATGTGCATGGATGCCTGCCCCGAGCCCTACGGCCTGCGTCCCGCCCATGAGGGCGAGATCCAGGACTTCGAGCTGGAGGATCCCGCCAAGCTCTTCGGCGTGAAGCCCAGCGAGGCTCCCGAGCCCGTGGATCTCCCCAACGAGACCCTGCCCCTGCCCCGCACGGAACCCCTGGTCATCAAGGGCACCTATGCCTCGGCCGTGGGCGCCATCCTCGCCGGCTGCCGCCACGTCTACGGCTACCCCATCACGCCCTCCACCGAAGGCGCCGAGCTCATGGCGAAGTTCCTGCCCAAGCTCGATGGCACCTTCATCCAGGCGGTCAGCGAAGTGGCCGCCGTGAACATGATGTATGGCACCGCCGGCGCTGGCCTGCCCACCATGACCTTCACCTCGTCGCCCGGCTTCAGCCTGATGCTGGAAGGCGTCTCCTACATGATCGGCGCGGAGCTGCCGGGCGTCTTCGTGGACGTCATGCGCGGCGGGCCCGGCCTGGGCAACATCGCCCCCGAGCAGTCCGACATCAAGCTGGCCTGCCACGGCCTCGGCCACGGCAACACCCAGGCCATCACCCTGGCGCCCTCCACGCCCCAGGAGATGCTCGACCTCACGATCCTGGCCTTCGAGCTGAGCTTCAAGTACCGCAACCCCGTGATCCTGCTGGGCGACGGCTACCTGGGCCAGATGACCGGCAAGGTGCAGCTGCCCGAAACCATGATCAAGCCCGGCATCCCCAAGTGGGCGGTCTACGGCGATGCCATGCACCGCAAGAACCTCATCTCCTCGATCTTCCTCACCGAGTCCGACCTCGAAGCGCACAACCACCACCTCAACGCCAAGTACGCGGCCATGCAGGTGGAGGCGCGCGCCGAATCCTTCCTCTGCGACGACGCCGAGGTGGTGCTCATCGCCTGCAACACGCCGGCCCGCACCGCCAAGGGCGCCGTGCAGGACCTGCGCAACCAGGGCATCAAGGCCGGTCTGTTCCGCCCCATCACCCTCTGGCCCTTCCCGGTGGAAGCGCTGAAGAAGGCCATCCAGGGCGCCGAGCGCATCGTGGTGGTGGAAGCCAGCGCCGGGCAGCTGGAGGATGAGGTCCGCCTCGCCCTCAGCAAGGCCGGTGTCCGTGAATTCCCCGAACTCGAGAACGTCCGCCGCATGGGCGGCGTCCTGCCCCAGCAGAGCGAGATCATGACCCGGGTCCTGGGCCGGAAGGAGGTGCTCGCATGAGCAAGACCAGCGTCATCTACGACAAGTTCGAGCGCCATTCCCACGGCCAGGGCCTCAAGGGCCACGCCACCCACTACTGCCCCGGCTGCGGCCACGGCCTCGCCCACAAGTTCCTGGCGGAGGCCATCGACGCCCTCGGCATCCAGGACCGCACGGTGGCCGTGAGCCCCGTGGGCTGCTCCGTGTTCCTCTACTACTACTTCGACGTGGGCAACACCCAGGCCGCCCATGGCCGCGCCCCCGTGGTGGCCCTCGGCCACAAGTTCGCCAACCCCGAGAGCGTGGTCATCAGCTACCAGGGCGACGGCGACCTGGCCTCCATCGGCCTCGCGGAAACGGTGGCCACGGCCCAGCTCGGCGCCCCCATCACCGTCATCTTCATCAACAACGCCATCTACGGCATGACCGGCGGCCAGATGGCCCCGACCACCCTGATGGGCCAGTCCAGCTCCACCAGTCCTTCGGGCCGCGACCAGTACAACGGCCAGCCCATGAAGATGGCCGAGCTCATCGCGGGCCTCGACGGCCCCGTCTACGTGGAGCGCGTGGCCCTCTTCGATGCCAAGCAGCGCATCAAGGCCAAGAAGGCCATCCAGAAGGCCCTCAAGCTCCAGGTGGAAGGCCGCGGCTACTCCTTCATCGAGGTGCTGGCCGAGTGCCCCACCCATCTGAAGATGAGCCCCGAGGAAACCGAGAAGTGGGTCAAGGAGTGCATGGAGCCGGTGTATCCCCTGGGCGTGAAGAAGGATCTCACCGTCGAGCCCTGGTTCCACCGCAACGCCCCCTGCTTCAAGGGAGAGAAGATCCTGGCCCTGACCGGCGCCAGCACCGAGCACCCCGAGCGCTTCTGCAAGGGCTTCCCCACCGCCCTGGATCTGAATGATGTCTCCCTGAAGCTGGCCGGTTCCGGCGGCGACGGCGCCCAGACCGCGGCCATGCTCATCGCCCGGGCCGCCATCAGCGAGGGCTTCGACGCCACCCACATCCCCAGCTACGGCCCCGAAAGCCGCGGCGGCACCTCCTACGCCGACGTGCATGTGGCCGAGACGGAAGTGCTCAACCCCGGCTCGCCCGATCCCCAGATCCTGCTGGCCTTCAACGCCCCCAGCCTGGCCAAGTTCGGTCCCACGGTGCGCAAGGGCGGCTATGTGATCTACGACAGTTCCGTGGTCACCGAGGCCCCCGTGCTGGATCCCAGCATCAAGGTGTTCCCGGTGCCCTTCACTGGCATCGCCACGGACCTGGGCAAGGCCGTGGTGAAGAACATCGTGGCCCTGGGCGCCTTGCAGGCCGCCACGGGCATCTTCCCCAAGGAGACCTTCCTCGGCGCCATCCGAGTGGCCCTGAAGGACAAGTGCGCCCTGATCCCCCTCAACGAAGAAGCCTTCGCCTGGGGCATCAAGTCGGTGGAAGCGCTCGACCAGTAGTCCCGGAACGCCAGGAGGCAGCCATGACGGACACCGCCATCCAGACCACCCTCAGCGCCGAGGAATGGAAGGTCGTCATGGCCCTCCGGGAGATCCCGGACAGCCCGCTCCGCGCCAAGGTCTCCGGACTACTGGCGGAGTTGGTGCGCTTCATCCAGCAGCCCCGCTGCCTCGGCATGCAGAGCGACGGCTTCCCCTGCGGCACCCCCCACACCAGCTGCGAGGAGTGCCAGCACATGCTGCAGGTGCTCGACGACCTGGCCGCCCGGGTGCCCGCCCAGAACTGAACCGTCGCATGACCAAGGCCCCTCAGCCGTTCGCGCCTGAGGGGCCTTGGTCCGTGCGCACTATTTCTTCCTGGCCAGGGTGACCTTGCCGGTGGCCACGGGCGAGGTCCAGGTGCCCACCATGGTCGAGCCATCCTCCGAGAGCGTGACTTCGAAGTCCATGGTGGGCTCGGGGAACTTCACCTCGCGCCCCTTCACCTTGGCCTTGGTGAACGTGTCCTGGAAGTCCCCCACGGCGGTGCCGTACCAGGTGGACTCGCCCTTCAGGGTGTCACCCGAGGCCGAGGCGATCTTGACCACCAGCTTGCCGCTCAGGTCCGCGAACTCCCACTTCCCTTCCCAGGTGCCTACTAGCCCCGTGGCGGTGGCGGCATCATCGGCCAGGAGGCAAGGGGCGGAGGCCAGGACACAGGCGATCATAACGAACGGTCGGTAGGTTTTTAGCATGCGGGCTCCTGGGGATGGGATTGATTCTAGCGGCCGAGGAGCAGGCCTCACAACCCTGGGGATCCGAATTCCCTAAAGTCCGCCCCGCAGGTTGGCGAAGGTCCTCAGGCCCTCCTCGGCGGGCTTGAGCAGGGCCACGAGCCGGCCCTCGTGCAGGGCCCGCAGAGGCGCGCCGGGATCCGGGAAGCCTTCGGGCGGGGCCCAGGTGGCGGGCTGGGACTCGCCCACTGGGACGGGGCGGCCATGGCTGAGGTGGTCGGCATCTTCATCGGACAGCAGCCGCGAGGGGCACCAGGGCAGCAGGTCCGCGCCCTTCAGCAGCTGCTCACGGTCCAGGCCGGGATCGGCCCAGGGACCGATGGCGGTGCGGCGGAGGGCCGCCAGGTGGGCGCCGCAGCCCAGGGCACGGCCCAGATCCCGGCCCAGGCTGCGCACGTAGAAGCCGCCCCGGCAGGTGAGCTCCAGCATGCTGCGTCGGGGCAGCTCATGACTGATCCAGCGGGCGGAGAGCAGGAAGACCCGGCTCGGCTTCATCAGCACCACCTCGCCCCGGTGCGCCTTCTTGTAGGCGGCTTCGCCATCGATCTTCTTGGCGCTGGTGGCGGGGGGCACCTGCTCTGTCCAGCCCAGGAAGGGCGTCAGGGCCGTGTTCAGGGCAGCCGGGGTCAGGCGTGAAGCATCTCCCTCCGACAGGGAAAGTCCCTGCAGGTCGCAGGTGTCGGTCTCCACGCCCCAGGCCACCTCAGCCACATAGGTCTTGGGGAGCGGATGCATCAGCTCCATGAGCCGGGTGGCTTGGCCCGCCAGGACCAGCAGCAGGCCGTCGGCGAAGGGATCCAGGGTGCCGCCGTGGCCCAGGGCCAGCTTCTTCTGCCCGGCCTCGAAGGCGCGGCGCTTGAAGCCGCGGATCACGTCAAAGCTGCTCTGGCCCACGGTCTTGTGGACGAGGTGGATGCCCGCTTCGATCATTCAGGATTCCGTCGGGTCTGCGGCCGGCTCTGGTTCCACGGGCCGGGCCGCCCGCTCCTTCTCGATCTCGGTCAGGAGCGTCTCCAGATGGTTGCCCTCCTCCAGGGTGCCATCCGGGAAGAAGCGGAGCTCGGGCACCCGCTTCATCTTGAGGCGCGCGGCCAGCTGGCTGCGGAGGAAGCCCGCCGCCCGGCCCAAGGCCTTGCGGGTGAGGGCATCCTGCGCCTCCTGGTCGCCGCCGTTGGCCGGCAGCACCGTGAAATAGACGCGGGCCACGCTGCGATCCGGCGAAAGGCGGACCGCCGTGAGGGTCAGGAAACCGAGCTCCGGATCGCGCAGCTCCCGCTGCACGAGCGTGGAAAGCAGGAAGTGGACTTGGTCTTCGAGGCGTTCGGGGCGTTGCATGAGGATCCTTTGCAGCTTTCATTCTACCCGACCCGGCTTTTTCGCCTTGGTCATGGAGGCTTTACCCATCAAGGAGTACTCTGGGCCTTTCAAAGGCAGCGGCCTTGACCGAGTGGTTCGAAACCTGGTTTGACGAGGACTACGCCCGTCTCTACGCCCACCGGGACGCGGAGGAGGCGCGCGTGGCCCTGGGCCGCGCCATGCGGGTGGCCCCGGAGCTGACCCGGGGCCCGGTCCTGGACCTGGCCTGCGGGGCGGGCCGGCACCTGGAAATCCTCCGCCGGGCGAACCCGCTCGCCTTCGGCATGGACCTATCCCGCACCCTGTTGCAGATGGCCCCCGGCGGCCTCCGCCCCTGGCTGCTGCGGGGCGACATGCGCCAGATCCCGGTGAAGGATGGCACCCTGCATGGCATCTGCCTCTGGTTCACGCCCTTCGGCTACTTCTCGGACGACCAGAACCGGGCGCTGATGATGCGCCTGGGGGCCCTGCTCCGGCCTCAAGGAGTCCTCGTCATGGACTACCTCAACGCCGACCTGGTGGCCCGGACCCTGGTGCCGGAGGAGACCGTAGAGCGCGGGATCATCCGGGCCCAGAGCCGCCGCTCGCTCGAGGGGGACCGCCTCGTGAAGCGCATGGTGCTCACGCGCAGGGACACAGGCGAGGTGCGCGACGTGCTGGAGAGCGTGCGGCTCTACCACCCCACCGACCTCCAGGAGATGGCCGTGCGCGCGGGCCTGCGGCTCCGCCGCGTCATGGGTACCTATGCCGGAGAAGCGTTCACCGATGACAGCCCCCGCTGGATCGGGGTTTTCGAGAAGGCGTGGTAAAGGCAGGCTGCAGGTACGGCCTGCGGCCGCCAGGCCGGAGTCCGGAGGTACTGCGCTCCGGCCGCTCAGATGGGTCGGCGCCGTATTGAACCATTCGGCGCGCCGCGCAGCGGCGCATCAGGAATCCGTACCTCCAGTCTCCAGGCTCGCGGCCGAAGGCCGTACCTCCCACCTCCAACCCCGGCCCCTCGGATGGCGGTCCACCACCACTTCCGTCAGAATGGTCACTTACACAATGCAGGAGCAGCCATGGGCTTCCAATCGGTGCGCGATCTCGATGTGAAGGGCCACCGTGTCTTCCTCCGGGCGGACCTGAACGTGCCCTTGAAGGAAGGCAAGATCACCGACGCCACGCGCATCAAGGAGACGCTGCCCACCCTGAAGTGCCTGCTGGATGGCGGCGCCTCGGTGGTGCTGGCCTCGCACCTGGGGCGGCCCGAGGGCAAGGGCTTCGAGGCCGCCTACAGCGCCGGCCCCGTGGCCACCTGGCTGAAGGAGCAGGGCTTCGACTGCCGCTTGGCCTCCTATGTGAACGGCGCCGCGGTGGAGGCCGAGGCCGCCGCCCTGTTACCGGGCCAGGTGCTCCTGCTGGAGAACCTGCGCTTCGAGAAGGGCGAGACCAAGAACAAGGAGGACTTCGCCGCGGACCTGGCGAAGCTGGCCGACACCTACGTGAACGACGCCTTCGGCTCGGCCCACCGCGCCCACGCCTCGGTCAGCGGCATGGTGGCCCACTTCCCGAAAGATCGCGTGGCCGCGGGCTTCCTCATGGAGAAGGAGCTGAAGGCCCTCGGCAAGGTCGTCCACGACCCGGACAAGCCGCTGGTGGTGATCTTCGGGGGCGCCAAGGTAAGCGACAAGATCGAGCTCATCCAGAATTTCCTGGGGAAGGCCGACGCCATCCTCATCGGCGGCGCCATGAGCTACACCTTCCTCAAGGCCCAGGGCTTCGAGATCGGGAAGAGCCTCTGCGAGGAGGACAAGCTGGAGATGTCCCTGGACCTGCTGAAACAGGCCGAGGCCAAGGGTACGCGCCTGCTGCTGCCCCTCGATCATGTGGCGGCGGCCGAGTTCAAGGAGGACGCCGACTGCGCTATCACCCTGGACCAGAACATCCCCGCCAACCGCATGGCCCTGGACATCGGCCCCGAGACCGTCGCCGTCTACGCCGCCGAGATCCGTGCCGCGAAGACCCTCCTCTGGAACGGCCCCATGGGCGTCTTCGAGATGGCCCCCTATGCCAGCGGCACCTTGACCATGGCCGAGGAGCTGGCGGAGGCCGCCGACAGGGGCGCCTTCGTGCTGGTGGGCGGCGGTGACAGCGTGGCCGCCGTGAACAAGGCCGGAGTCGGCCCCCGCATGAGCCATGTCTCCACCGGCGGTGGCGCCAGCCTGGAGTTCCTCAGCGGTCTCGACCTTCCGGGCGTCGTCGCCCTCTCCAAGTAAGGATTCCCATGCGCTGCGTCGTCGCCAACTGGAAGATGAACCTGACCAAGGACGAGGCCCAGGCCTTCTGCGAAGACCTGCTCGGGCGCCTGGCGCCGGACTTTGCAGCCGAAGTGGGCATCGCCCCGCCCTTCACCCTGCTGCATCAGGTGAGTGATCTGGTCCGGCCCCGGGGCCTCCAGGTCTTCGGCCAGAACGGCCATGCCGAAGCCAAGGGCGCCTACACCGGCGAGGTCTCCATGCCCCAGCTCCGCGACGCGGGCTGCTCAGGAGTGCTGCTCGGCCACAGCGAGCGCCGCCAGTTCTTCGGCGAGACCGACACCGCCCTGGCGAAGAAGGTCAAGGCCGCCTGGCAGTGGGACCTGCTGCCCCTGCTCTGCATCGGCGAGACGCTGGAGCAGCGCGATGCCGGCCAGACCCTGGAAGTGCTCGGCCAGCAGCTGGCCATCCTCGCCGAGACCGGCCCCGGCCCACTCTGGGTGGCCTACGAGCCCGTCTGGGCCATCGGCACCGGCCGCCGCGCCGAGGCCGCCCAGGTGCGCGAGGCCCACGCCTTCATCCGGGCCGAGCTGAACCGCCACCTCGTCGGCACCGAGTACCGGGTGCCCATCCTCTACGGCGGCAGCGTGACCCCCGAGAGCTTCCCGGAACTGCTGGGCATCCCCGAAGTGGCCGGTGGCCTGGTGGGTGGCGCCAGCCTGGATCCCCGCAAGTTCGCGGAGCTGGTGAAGCAGGCGGGCTGATCAGTTCCCTTCGAGGAACAGCTCCGCCACATCGATGGCCAGCCCCACGAGGCCCGCCGCGGTGAGCCAATGGCCCGAGGCGTTCATCTGCTGGGTGAATTCATGGGACGAAGCCGGGTGCTGTGGCATCGGCACGGCCGCGCGCCTGGCCTCCTTCAGCGCCTCGATCTCCAGTTCCCGGGCCCGGTCCAGGCCGCCCCCGGCGATGAAGGCCAGAACGCGGCGCAGCTCGTCCTTGTCGAACCAGAGTCCATGGGCCTTGCACACGTCCAGCACCACGCCGGAACGCTTGGCGTAGTTCACACGGTTCATGCGCTGGCGGCAGGCCGGACAGGGGCGGTACTGGACTGGCTCCAGCTTGACCACCCGCGGCTTCTCCGGGGCAGGCAGCGCACCCAGGACGGCTCCTTGGCGCTCGCGGCTGGTGCCCAGCTGTTCGAACACGGCGCGGTCCAGCCAGAGCCCGCCGCAGGCCAGGCACTCGCCCACTTCCACTTCGCCGACCTTTGCGGTGGCCAGAGCCTGCGCACACGCGGGACAGGGCGCACCCGTAGCCGGGGATTGAGCCCGGGGCGCCATCCCCGCGCCGCAGCCGGGGCAGTGGCCGGCGGAAAGCGGAACCAGCGCGAAGCAGGCAGGGCAGGCCACGGTCGCCAGCTGCGCCTTGCAGTAGGGACACTGGGTCGCATCTGGCGGCACCGAGGCGCCGCAGCCCGAACAGCGCAGGACGCGGGCCTCCATCAGTTCTGCTTCGACTCGGCCGGAGCCTCCAGCTTGGCGGCCGGCGGGGGCTCGGCCACCTTCGGCGCGGGCGTGTCGTCCGCCGGCTTCGAGGCGGGGTCTTCGTAGAAGCGCTGCTCGGTGAAGCGGGTCCACTGGAAGTAGGCCGTCAGCTTCTGCACCACCACCCGCGCGAAGCCCTTGGCCTCCTCCTCGCGGATGCGGCCGTCGTCGTCCCGGTAGCCACGGGGCAGCGGATCCATGGCTTCGACCACCTCGACGGGCTCGATGGATTCCACCCAGAGCGGTTCAGGATTGCCCGGCTGGACCAGGCTCACCTGGGCCCGCACCACCGTAGGCAGGTAGCCCAGGCGGTCCTGGACGCGCTCGCGGTGCATGGAGGCGTGGCTGCCCGCCCACAAGCCCCAGAAGAGGCCATCGACGATGCCCCAGCCGCGGTTTCCCGAAATTGCGCTGATGGCGCCCACGGTGACTCCCGTGGCGACTCCGATGGCCGCTGGGCTGGGCTGGCCTGGGGCCGGCGAGAGGTCGCGGATGACGACCTGCAGCTGCGCCGCCCCCACCGGGGGCTTCACGCCCTCGGGCACCACCACCACCCGGGTGGCCAGCCGGGCCCGCAGGGCGGAGGCGTACTCTTTCTGGAAGGCCTCACGATCGGCCAGGCCCGAGGGCAGGCTCACGCTGACGCTGACGGGCGCCGGCTGCCGGCGGAAGGCCTCGACCTCCGGCCGGGTGCAGCCGAGGACCAGCAGGATGGAAGGGATGAACAGCCAGGGAGCGCGCCGCATGGGAGACCTCCATTAGAGTGCCTAACAAAACCCCCACGGGGTCGCGCGAGGGTCGCCGGGCGAGCGAGGCGAGGAACGCGAGTCAAAGCGTAGCGGGTACTACGCGCGACGAGCGTGACGCGGCATCGCGACGCCCGCCGGCCCTCGCCCGGAGGGATGAAGCCAGGCAGGCGCCCCGCGGCGTCAGGTCCCTTGAACAACGAACCACGTTGCCCTGCGGGCCCTTCCTTGCGGTGCATCCTGCCTGGCTTCATCGCGGCCTCGTCGGGGTATTGTTAGGCACTCTAAAGTGTGCGTCCGGGCCGGTGAAGGTGTCCAGAAGCGTCCGGCCCGCTCCCGGTAGAATGGCGGTTCCCGGAAGGCCGCTCATGCTCATTCTCATGGAATCCAACGCCACGCCAGAGCAGGTGAAGGAGGTCCTGTCCCTGCTGGAGGCTTCGGGCATCCGCTGCCAGGTGAACGAGACGCCGGAATCCCTTAGCATCGTGGCGCCCCATGCCTCGAAGGCGCTGAAGCCCGACCGCATCGAGCCCATGGCCGGCGTGCGCCGGGTCGTGCCCATCACCAGCCCCTACAAGCTGGCCAGCGCGGATGCCGCCATGGGCCGCACGGTGGTGGAGGTGCGCGGCGTCAAGATCGGCGGGGAGGACCTGGCCCTGGTGGGTGGTCCCTGCGGCGTCGAGAGCCGCGAGCAGCTCTTCACCGTGGCCCGCTACGTGGCCGAGGCCGGCGTGAAGCTGCTGCGGGCCGGCGCCTACAAGCCCCGCACCAGCCCCTACGCCTTCCAGGGCCTGGGCCTGGAGGGGCTGCGCCTGCTGGAGGAGGCGCGGAGGGAGTTCGACCTGGGCATCGTCACCGAGGCGACGGAAGTGGAGACCTTCGACGCGGTGGAGCGCAGCGCCGACATGGTGCAGATCGGCGCCCGGAACATGCAGAACTTCGCCCTGCTGCGCCGCGCCGGCCGCTGCGAAAAGCCGGTACTCCTCAAGCGCGGCCCCTCCGCCACCTTGGAAGAATGGCTCTACGCCGCGGAATACGTGCTGGGCGAGGGCAACCGAAGCGTGGTGCTCTGCGAGCGGGGCATCCGCACCTGGTCGGATCACGCCCGGAACACCCTCGACGTCAGCGTGGTTCCCGCGGCGAAGGCCCTCACGCACCTGCCCATCATGGTGGATCCGAGCCATGCCACGGGCCGCCGGGACCTGGTGATCCCATGCGGTCTGGCGGGCGTGGCCGCGGGCGCCGACGGCCTGCTGGTGGAGACCCACTGCCATCCGGAAAAGGCCCTCAGCGACGGCCCCCAGGCCCTGCTGCCCTCGGATTTCATCCGACTGGTGGAGCAGGCCCAGGCCATCCACCGCGTGCTGCAGGCCCCTGGCCTCACTGGGCTATGGATGTAGGGCCGGTCCTGTGCGAGACTAGGAGGTTCGGAGTTTCCATGAACGGCCTCGCGCTCACGCTTCTCATCATCTTCGGCTTCCTCCTCATCGGGACGATCCTCCTGCAGCCCGGCACCAAGGGCGGACTGGGGGCCTCCTTCGGCGGCGGCGGGGCCAACTCCGCCTTCGGCGCCCAGGGCGCCACGCCCTTCCTGTCCAAGGCCACCTACTGGCTGGCAGCTGGCTTCCTCGGCACGACGCTGTTCATCGAAGTCCTCATCATCCGGCAGAACCGCTCCGTGCTGGAGAAGACCACGGACAATACGGTTGTCGTGCCCACGGCCCCTGCCCCGGCGCTGCCCAGCCCCGCCGCACCGGCTCCGGTTCCCGTTCCGGCCCCAGCGAAGAAGTAGTCCCCGCGAAACCGGTCATTGACCGCATCCGCGCTTTGGGAGACACTTGAATTTCCTCGTTGCCCGCGTGGTGAAATTGGTAGACACGCCATCTTGAGGGGGTGGTGGCCACAAGCCGTAGCAGTTCGAGTCTGCTCGCGGGCACCAACAGAAGAGAGAGCGCCTTCGGGCGCTCTTTTTTTTGGCTGGAGGCACGGCCTCTGGCCGCGAGGCTGGAGTCTGGAGGTACTGCTCTCTGATGCGACGCTTCGCGTCGCGTTGACCATCGGGTTTGGCGCCGACCCAACGTGTCGGCCTCGCCCGAACTGGAAAGCAGACGCGGCCGAAGGTCGCCGCAGGCATCCGTACCTCCAGTTTCCATCTCCAGCCTCCAGACTCCAGCCTCCAGCCTCCGGACTGATAGCCTCATTCCATGTCCTGGCCCGCGTCACCCGACCTCCTCGCCCCCCTCGCCCCCTGGTTCGGGCGGGTGCGCCGCGATCTGGCCTGGCGAGCCCGGGATCTCGAGGCGCCCCATCCCGATCCCTATGCGGTGCTGGTCTCGGAGCTGATGCTCCAGCAGACCCAGGTCGCCACGGTGGTCCCCTATTTCCAGCGCTGGCTGGAGCAGTTTCCCGATGCGGCGACGCTGGCGGAAGCCGACGAGGATGCGGTCCACAAAGCCTGGGAGGGGCTCGGCTACTACCGCCGCGCCCGCTTCCTCAAGGCTGCCGCAGTCTCCATCGTCGCCGAGGGCTGGCCTGACGACCTGGACGGTCTTGCCGGGTTGCCCGGCCTCGGGCCCTACACGGCGGCGGCCGTGGGCGCCATCGCCTTCCAGTGGCCCACCCCCGCCCTGGACGGCAATGCCTTCCGGGTCCTGGCCCGGCTGCTGCTGATCGAAGGCGATCCGAAGGCACGCGCAGCCGAGCTGCGAACCTGGCTCGTACCCGCCCTCGAGGCCCTGGGGCCCTCTCGCCTGACTCAGGCCCTCATGGAGCTGGGTGCCACGGTCTGCACGCCCGTACCAGCCTGTGGGGCCTGTCCGCTGGGCGATCACTGCGCCGCGCGGCGCGCCGGCCGCACTGGAGATATCCCACCGGTGGCAAAGCGGGCCAAACCGAAGGCGTCGACGCTCTGGCTCGTGGCCTTGGAGGCGAAGGGACAGTTCCTCCTGGAGGCCCCCGCCGCCAAGGGACTGCTGGCCGGGCTGTGGCGCTGGCCCACCTTCGATGCGGCGGACCATGGATCCGTCCCCAGCCCAGGGTCCATCACAGCCTGGCCAGGGTGGACTCAGGTCTACACCCACCGCCGGGAAGCCGTGACGCCCCTCCACATCGGCCTGGCGGCCCCCTTCGCCCCGGCGGAGGGGCTCCGCTGGGTGCCCCGCACCGAGCTTCAGGGCCTGCCCCTGGGCAAGCGGGACCAGCGCCTCCGCGACCTGCTGGACACGCCGGGCCAGCCCCTGCTGGAGGCCCCGGACCTGGCCAGCCTGGTCAGAGCCTGTGCAGCCCCTTCGGCGTGATCCGCAGGTCCATGGCCGGCAGGCCCATCTCCAGCAAGGCGGCCTCAGCAGCTTCGCGGTGCCCGTCCCGCACGACCAGCAGGCAGCACCCGCCGCCTCCGGCGCCGCAGGGCTTCATCCCCGCGTACCAGCCCTCGCGGCGGCCCCGGTCACGGACGGCGCGCATGGCGTCGGTCTCCACCGCGGGAGACAGCTGCATCCGGGCCCGGCCCTCGCGCTCCAGGAGTGCGGCCACGGCCACCGGATCGGATGACAGGGCCAGGGCCATGTCCCGGGCGATGTCCCGGATCTCGGCCAGGGCCTGGCGGGTCTGGCCGTCCCCCTCGATGAAGCGCTTGTAGGCCTCCCAGTTCGTCAGGCCGGAGTGGTGGGGCTTGCCGGTGTAGAACACCACCAGGTTCGACAGCAGGGCGGGATGCGGATCCAGCCGCTCCCAGCGCGGGGCGGGGCCATCCCAGTGCAGGGCCAGGGCGCCTCCCAGGGCCGCCGGGTAGTAGTCCTGCCAGCCGGTCGGGGTTTGAAGCTCCATACTCTCCAAGTCCCGCAAAATTGGAACTTTGGCGGCAAGAGCTTCACCGGCCTCCAGCTCCAGGGCCACACCGAGCAGCCCCACCCCCAGACAGGAGGAGACCCCGAGGCCCGAACCCTGGGGCACAGGGCTGTGGAGGGTGAGCATCGCCGGGGGCGCCCCGGAGGCGTCCAGAACCCGCCACACCCAGGAGAGGGTCGCCGGCGACTCGGTGGGCCAGGCCTCGAAACCCAGGTCGAGGCCGAGGTCGCGGCTCGTGAGCCGATGCCCCTGCCCACTCCGGGTGAGGCCGATCTCGATCCACAGGTCCACGGCGGCGTTCACCGTGACGCAGCCGCCCATCATGGCGTAGATGGGCCACAGGTCCAGGGTGCCGCCCGCGAAATCCACGCGGACGGGGACGCGCCAGGTTTCCCGGGGCATGTGTCAGAGCCCGAGGTCGCTCAGTTCCTGCTGGGCCGTGCGGGCCTCCGCGCTGCCCGGGAAGCCGTCCACCAGCTCCCGGAAGGCCTTCAGGGCGGCGGGCTTCAGCCCCTGCTTGAGCAGGCACTGGGCCCGCTTGAGCCGGGCAGGGAGGAACTGAGGCGAGGCCGCGTGCTCCTTGATGATCCGGTCGAAGGCCGCCTGGGCCTTGTCGAAGGCGCGCTGGTTGTAGTGGCAGAGGCCCAGGAAGAACAGGGCATCCGGACGCTTCACGCTCTGGGGGTAGGTCTTCAGGAACAGCTCGAGCCCTTCGGCGGCCAGAGGATAGTTGCCCCGGTTGTAGTCCAGCACGGCTGCGTTGTAGGCCCGCTCGTCCTCGGCTGCGGCGGCCGCAGCCTGGGGCTCGGCGGCCGGCCGGCTCGGGCCCTTCGGCTGGCTGTTCAGGCGGTTGTTCAGCACCCTGGTGGTGTCCTGCACCTGGCGCAGGCTCTCCTGCAGATCCGCCTGGAAGCGACGATCCTGGGTCCGGGCCTCGGCGGCGGCCTGCTGATCGGCCTGGGCCTTCTTGTTGCCCTCCTCCACCGACTGGCGGAGCTTGAAGACCTCCAGCTTGAGGTCGCCCACCTCCTGCTCCACGCGGCGGAGCTGGTCCTCGGATCCGCAGCCGATTGCCAGCAGCGCGGCCAAGGCGGGAAGCAACATCATGCGGGCGCTCATGGGAACTCCGGAGGTGCTTCCATCCTAAACGAAAAGCGGGGGCCCGAGCCCCCGCTTCGCGTCCTGCGGCACGATCTACTTGAGCTTGAACTCGCCGCGGCGGTTCTGGCTCCAGCAGGCCTCCTTCGCCTCGGTGCATAGGGGCTTTTCCTTGCCGAAGCTGATGGTGGTGAAGCGGGCCTCATCCACGCCCAGGGTCTTCAGGTAAGCCAGGGCGGCGGCGGCGCGCTTGTTGCCAAGGGCGAGGTTGTACTCGTTGGTGCCGCGCTCGTCGCAGTGGCCTTCGATCTCGAGCTTGGCGGTGGGGAAGGCCTTCATGAAGTCGGCGATGCCCTGGAGGATCGCGCGGTCCTTCTCCTTGATCTCGGACTTGTCGTAGTCGAAGTGGATGGTCTTGAGGGCGGCCTCGGCGGCCTTCTTGAAGGCGGCGGCCTTTTCGGCCTCGGCGGCCTTGCGGGCAGCTTCCGCAGCGGCAGCCTTGTCGGCCGCGAGCTTGTCGGCGGCGGCCTTGGCATCAGCAGCGGCCTTGGCATCAGCGGCGGCCTTGTCGGCGGCAGCCTTGTCGGCCGCGGCCTTGTCCCAGCCGTCGTACCAGCCCTGCATCTTGTGGGGGTTTTCCTTGTCGGTCAGGTAGGGATTGGTCGCGCGGGCCTTGCCATCCTTGAACGCCTGCACGCCTTCGTTGAAGGCGGCCTGGGTCTCGGCCTTGATCTGCTCAGCGGTCTTGGGCGGCTTGCAAGCCAGGCTGCCGAGGGTGAGCACGATGGCCGCAGGGACGAGGTAGGTACCGTAGCGCATGGGATTGTTCCTCCAGGATGAAGTGAGTATAGAAGGTTGTGGATCAAGGATTTGCCAGAAATTTTCAGCGCCCCCGGATCCAGCGGGGGCTCTGGCAGCCCGAGAACTCAGCCAGGCGAATGATCTGGCGGCCCGAGAGGTCCGTGGTGAAGAGCTGGGAAGCGCCGAACCGGTTGCTGGTGAACACCAGCCGGCGCTCGTCGGGAGACCAGGCCGGGGACTCGGAGGTACTCACCCCGGTGGTGATCTGATAGGCCTTGCCCTCGCCCAGCTTGTAGACGAACAAGTCGAACTTGCCCTCGAAGCGGGATACGTAGGCCACCATGGCGCCGTTGGGACTCCAGGCCGGGCTGGCGTTGTACTGCCCTTCCCCGGTGAGGCGGCGGAGGTTCGAGCCGTCATCCTGCATTAGGTAGACCTGGGGGCCGCCCTCGCGGTCGGAGGTGAAGGCGAGCTGGTTCCCGTTCGGATTCCAGGTCGGCTCGGTGTTGATGCCGTTGCCGTCGGTCAGCCGCCGGGCGCGGCCCGAGGCGAGATCCAGCGTCATGATGTCGCTGTTGCCCCGGCGGTCGCCCTGCACGAAGGCCAGCCGCTTGCCATCGGGTGACCACACCGGGGTGGAGAGCATCCCGCCGGCGCCGCTGGTCGGATAGAAGCGCTCGTGCGGCCCGTCCTTGCGGCGCTGGCCCCAGATCTCGGGGGCTCCGCCCTTGTAGGTGATGTAGGCCAGCCGCCCATCCGCCGCGATCGAGGGGGAGAGGGTCAGGCTGCCGTGGCGGGTCAGCTGCACCAACCCCGCGCCATCGCGGTCCACCTGGAAGATCTCCTTCACGCCCGGTGAAGTCTGCCGCACGAACACGATGCGGCTGGACGCCACGCCCTTCTCGCCGGTCAGGCGGCCGATCAGATCATCAGCCAGGTAGTGGGCGAGGTAGCGCAGCGGCACGATCCTGTTGGCGTTGTAGGTGCGGGTGAACACGCCCTTCTCGGCGGCGGTGTCGAGGGCCGAGGCCTCCATCTGGAGGTCACCAGTGGCGGCCTTGGTCATCCGGACATTCAGCAGCCACTGGGCGCCAGCTTCCTTCCACGCCTTCACGGCGGCGGCATCGCCCGGGAGCCGCTCCTGGAGCACGGCGATGAGGCCCGTCTCGTCGAGATCCCGCTTGAGGACGGCCGTGAACTCCGTGGCGATGGTGGCGTCGTCCAGGCCGCTGGCCTTGGGCTGGGTCATGCCCAGGACGAGCTTCGCGCTGCTGGTGGCGGTCAGCACCACTTCCGTCTGCTGGGCCCAGAGGCCGGTGGCCGCGAGGATGCAGAGGAAGGTCCGAATGAAGAATCGCGTCATGGCATCTCCGGGCCTGGGGAACCTTCAGCCTATCAGATCAGCGGCCGCCAGCCGGGCCACCAGATCCGCGTTCCTGGGCGGCATGGGCAGGCGGAGCATCTCCGGGACCGTGAACCAGGCCCAGGCCAGCGGCGTGCGGGGCTCGCCCTGGGTTTCCGCGAGGAAGGGATGCAGGCGGATCGGGCCTTCCAGCACCGGCCAGGGCCACGCCTCGCAGAGGTTCAGTCCCACTTCCTCAAGCAGTTCCCGGCGCAGGGTCACCTCCGGCGTCTCGCCCGCCTCGACCTTGCCGCCTGGGAACTCCCAGAGCCCCGGCAGCACGGCGTTGGCGGGATCACGCCGCTGGAGGAACCAGCGGTCCCCGCGCCGCAGCAGCGCCAGGGCGACGTCGGTCACGCCTCCACCCCAGCTGGTCCGTCCCCGCTCGCCAGCACGGCCAGGCGATCCGCATAGCGCCGGCGCAGGGTCTCCACCCACACCAGCTTCAGCCGGCCGTAGGCGGGCCTCAGCTCGAGCTCGACCCAGGTCCGCAGTTCGTCCACGGAGGCGCAGCGGGCCAGGCTTTGGTGCAAGGCCTCGCGCAGCGCTTCATCCACCCGCTGCAGCCCGGCCACCGGCGCGTAGCTGATGCGGTGGAAGGGGCTCGCCCCCAGCTCCCGGAGCCGCTCCTGATGGTGGGCGGTGCCGTAGCCCTTGTGCCGGTCGAAGCCGTAGCCCGGGTGGGCTGCCTCCAGCCGGACCATCAGGGCGTCACGGTGGGCCTTGGCGAGGATGCTCGCCGCGCCGATGGCGCAGCTGAGGGCGTCGCCATCCACCACGAGGCGCTCGGGCAGGCCGGTCCTCGGGGCCTTGTCCCCGTCGATGAACAGCAGCCGGGGCCGCAGGACGAGCCCCATCACGGCCTGCCGCATGGCCATCAGGGTGGCCTCGAGGATGTTCTCCCGGTCGATGGACATGGGATCCACCTCTGCGATCCCGTAGGCCGGCAGCAGGGCCTTCAGCTCGGCGGCGAGCACCTCCCGCCGCTCCGGCTTCAGCTTCTTGCTGTCCCGCACGCCCCGCAGCACGTGGCCCCACTTATGCACCGTCTCCGCGTCCAGCACCGCGCAGGCCGCCACCACGGGTCCGGCCCAGGCGCCACGCCCCGCCTCGTCCACCCCGCCCCAGGCCACGCCCGGCGGCACATTGCCGAGGTCCCAGTCGAGGGGGTTGAGCTTGGCCCCCTTCAGCACTTCAGCGACTCCCACGCGATCAGCCAGGTATCCATCACCCCCCGGAAATGGCTCCGGTGCGGGCCCGGCCGGTAGATGGCCTGGATGGGGATGTGCGCCCAGCGCAGCTTCCAGTCCGCGGCCTTCATGGCGATCTCCATCTCGATGGCGAACCCCGAGGCGCGGAGCTGGAGGCGGTCCAGCACCTTCTTCCGGATCATGCGGAAGCCGCTCTGGCTGTCCTCCCAGGTCACGCCGGCGATGCGGCCCAGGGTCCAGGTGCCCAGAGCATTCGTCCGCCACCGCTTGGCGGGGATCTTGGCCCGGTCCTGGAAGCGCGAGCCGATGAGGAAGTCCGCACCGGGATGGGCCGCCAGGTGGTCCAGGAAGCGCTGGAGGTCGGCTGGATCGTGCTGGCCATCCGCATCCAGGAACAGGTAGAAGTCGAAGTCGTCGGACTGGAGGCGCCTGATGCCGGCCCGCATGGCCTGGCCCTTGCCCCCGCCAGTTCCAGGCTCCAGGCGCAGGACCTCGGCGCCACCTTCCACGGCCACGGCCCCGGTGCCATCGGTGGAGCCGTCATCCACCACCAGGATCCGGTGGAGGCCGAAGACCTTGAGTCCTTCTAGCACCGGTGCGATGTGGTCCGCCTCGTTGTGGGCGGCGATGATGGCGGCGATCTTCAAGGACGCTTCCCGCGTTTCGGGGCGGGAACAGGCCAGGGCTGGCCGTATGCAGCCTCGAAGGCCGACCGTTGGGTCACGCTGGCGGCCGGATCGGGGACCAGCCGGAACCCGCGCTCGGGGTTCTCGATGACCGGCACCTCGACCTCGAACACCCGGCCGCGATCCGCCGCGAGGATGCGGGCGCTGCCGCCGGGTCCGGGCTGGGCCAGGCCACGCTGGACCTCGGCCGGCGTCTTCGTGCGCCAGCCGTCCACCGCCAGGATCTCCATGCCGAAGCTGAGGCCCGCCGCCGCGGCGGGGCTGCCGGGGATCACGTTCTGCACGACCGGTCCATTGGCGGTCAGCTGGAGTCCGGTCCAGGACCGGGCCCGCTGGAGGGACACTGGATCCCGCTGTTCCTCCTGGGAGAGGGCCTGCCAGGGGGCCTGCGCCTCCAGCGACAGCCCCAGGGCCCGCCGCAGGAGGGCGGCGTCGAGCTCGGCCCGGCCGGAGACATAGGCTTCCCAGAAGGGCCCGGGATCCCGTCCCGAGAGCTCCCGGAAGGCCGCCCGCACGTCGGCGTCGGTGAGTCCCCGCTCGCCGTGCCGCGCCCACAGCAGGGCGAAGAGCTCCGGCAGCCCGGCCTTGCCGCGGCTCCCCTCCCGCAGGGCGGCATCCATGAGCCAGCCCACCAGCTCGCCCTTGTCGTAGTAGCTGACGGTGCTGTTGGGGCTGAACTCGTGGGGTTTGTAGAGGCGGATCCAGGTGTCCCAGCTGGATTCCTCCAGGCTCTGCTCCAGGCGGCCCGGGCGCTGCGCCTGCTCGCTCCAGCAGCGGGCCAGCTCCTTCGCGGCATGGCTCCAGGGCACCACGCCTGCCCGCAGGACGATCACGTGCTCCATGTAGGAGGTGAGCCCCTCATGGAACCACAGCAGCTTCGTGGGGTTCTCGCGGCTGTAGTCGAAGGGCCCCAGGGCAGGGTCGTGCAGCCGCTTCACGTTCCAGGCGTGGAAGAACTCGTGGGCCACCAGCTGATGCAGGGCGTGGTAGCCCTCCTGGCGGTCGAAGGCGTGGCTGTCGGAGATGAGGCTGGTGCAGTCCCGATGCTCGAGGCCCCCCCGGAGGCCCGGCGCGAAGGTGAAGAGGAACAGGTAGCGCCGGAAGGGGAAGCCACCGAAGAGCGCGCCCGCAGCCTCGACGATCTTGCGGGTGGCCTCGGTGATGCGGGCTTCGTCCCCGTTGTGGTCGCCCGTGAAGGCCAGCTCGAAGGCCGTTCCCCCGGCCTTGAAGCTGCGCGTGCGGAACGCGCCCAGCTCGAAGGGGGAGTCCACCAGCGTGTCGAAGTCCCGGGCCTGGTAGGCGCCCTGCTTGAGGGGGAGGGCTGAGGCCACGCTCCAGGCGGGAGGGAACCCCTCGAAGCGCACAGTGACGGGCCGGTCCAGCTGACCTTCCAGGTAGAGGAAGGTCGCGGCGGGGATGATCTGGGCGTGAGTGGCGTCCACGTGGTTGGTGCGGACGGTCAGGTCATTGCCGTAGACGCGGTAGCGGACCGTGAGGTCCCTCCCGGAGGCGGGAAGGGCCCAGCGTTGCTTGTCGAGCTTCTCGAGGGTGCGTTCCTGCGGACCATCCACCCAGCGGACGCGATCCACGAACCGCGCATAATCACGCACCAGGTAGGAGCCCGGCGTCCACGCCGGCATGGCGGCGACCGCGCCCCTGGCCAGGGCCTCCGCCGGGAAGACCAGCTCCACTTCGAACAGGTGCTGGGCGAGGTCCAGGGGACGCAGGGTGGCCCGGATCGGGGCAGGCTTGGACATGGGCGGCCTCAGCCCAGGACGCCGTGCAGCCAGCGCTGCGACACCCACCGGATCTCCTCGTCAGTGATCTGGTAGTGGGGGTCGCGCAGCTTCTCCTCGATGAGCGAGCCCACCAGCGACGTGAAGAGCAGCACCTCCTTGCGGGCCTGCTCCAGGCCCGTGCCGAAGGCGTGGTGCATGAACATGCCGAGGGGGCTCAGGCCCTTCTCCACCAGGGGCATCAGGTCACGGAAGCTGGAATCCGGCGAGGGCACGGCGATGGAGCGCAGGATGAAGCCCGTGAACTCCTGGCTCTCGAGCAGCAGGCCCAGGTAGGCGCGGCAGAGGTCCAGGCAGGCGGCCTCAAGGGCAGGCCTGCCCTTGAGCGGGGCGGCCAGGTAGGGATCCACCATGGCCTGGATGCGCACGGCCATGCTGGCCAGGGAGACCAGGCAGAGCTGGCGGAAGAGCCCCTCCTTGCTGCCGAAGTGATAGTAGAGGGTGGGTTTGGAGACACCGGCCTCCTCGGCCACCTCCTTCACCTGCACGCCGTCATAGCCCTTGGCCGCGAAATGGGACAGGGCCGAGAGCAGGAGCCGGGCCTTGAGGTCGCCCTCGCCGCTGAGCCGCTCGAGGGCGGCATGGAAGCTGCCGTGGGCGCCGACGCCCAGGGCCTCGGGCCCGAAGACCGGCACCATCTCTTTGAGACCATGGTCTGGAACAGTGGACATAGGCTGCCTCGGAAGACGCCTCAGAATGCCACGAAAGGCCTTACTGGGGGTTAAACCACCTAGTGGACCGCAGACCGCCACGGCAGGGTCTGGATCACCTCGGCCTCGCGGTCCAGCCACCACTCCAGCCGGGCTTCGGCCTGGGCGCCGAAGCGCTCCTCAGCCAGGCTCCGGTAGGCCACCGCATGGCCCGCCTCGCAGCGCTCCAGTTCCAGGAGGAAGGCCAGCCAGCCCGCGGAACCCAGCTCGGCCTGGGCCGGGCCCGCCTGCTCCAGCAGCCAGAGCCGCTCGCAGCTGCGGGCCTCGATGAGCGCGGCGATGAGCAGGCGGTCCAGCAGGCCCTTGGAGGCCAGCTTGTGCAGGGCCTGGGCGTAGGGGTTGCCCAGGTCCGGTCGCAACACCCAGCCGAAGCCCTGGAGGGCCTCCAGCACGCGCCGGTAGTGGTTGAGCTCCTCCTCGGCGAGGCGCGCCAGCAGGACCGCGGACCGCGGCGTGTCCGCGAAGGACTGGCTCAGGTTGAGGGCGTTCAGGGCGGCCTTCTTCTCGCAGTGGGCATGGTCGGACAGCAGGGCCGCGGGGTCGGCGGTGGCCGCCTCCGCCCAGGCGGCGGGGGTGCTGGTGCGGAGGGCCAGGGGCGGTCGGAATCCACTCATGGGCGTCCTCCAGAAAAACCATTGAGCGCGAGGGCGAGAACGATGACCGACCCGCCCAGGACGAGCCTGGGCCAGTCGATGGTCTCTCGGAACACGAGCCCCGAGGCCAGGATCGCCAGAGGGATCTTCACGTTGTTGAAGATGGCGAGCGTCCCGAGATCCGTCCTCCGGGCACCCGCGTTGAAGAGGAAGAAGCCCAGCCCTGAGGCCACCGCGCCCAGGTAGACGAGCACCATCCCCTGCCGGAAGGTCATGGCGAGGACCTTGTCCCAGGAGATCGAGGGTGCGGCGAAGGCCACGGCCACCGCGGCGGCACCGAGGTAGAGCAACCCCATGAGCTGGTGGTCGCGCCTCCCGGCCGCGGGCGCCTCGCGGCGATAGAGCACCTGGCCCAGGGCGAAGCAGAGGTTCGCCCCCTGCATGAGGAGGAAACCCCAGAGCAGTCCTGCCCGCCCCAGTCCGGACCAGACGCAGATGCCCGTCCCCAGCACCGCCACCACCACCGCGAGCCAGACCCGGCCGGTGCTGCGCCCTTCCAGCAGGTCGCCCACCAGCGTCACGAAGAGGGGCGTGAAGATGGTGAAAAGGGCCACTTCCGAAGGGCGCAGCCACTGGAACGACGCGATGTAGAGCAGGTACATGAGCCCGAACTGCAGCGCGCCGATGGCCGCGAAGGCGGCCACCCGCTTGGGTGCCAGCCCCTTCAGGTTCAGGAAGGGCAGGAAGACCAGCGCCGCGAGCAGGGTGCGGACCGCCGTCACGAAGGGTGCGCCCAGGCCGCTCACCTGGGCCGTGAGGCCGAAGGACAGGGCCCACAGGACCGAGACGACGAGCAGCAGGAACATGGCACTCCAGGAGGTGCAAGGTCAGTCGAGCGCGCGGCCGAGCTGCAGGAAGATCTCGCGCCAGGGCCCCGGCAGGGCCTCGGCATCGCGGGCGATGGTGGCCTCGTCACCACGCATGAAGGGCCCGGTGCGACCCGCGGCGCCGGCGGCCCCCACGTTGCGAAGGGTGGCTTCCGCCAGGGGCAGCAGACCGCGGCCCGGCAGCGCCACGCCCTGGGCGCGGAGGAGGGCCTCGGCCCCCAGCCACAGGGTGGCCGCATGGCCCGATGTGAGCACGGCAGCCGCGTGGTAGAGCGGCTTCAGCTCCGCCGGCAGGTCGAAGGCCAGGAAGCCCAGGTCGCCAAAGGCGCGGCGCAGCTCATCCGGCAGGGACCCGGTGACTGCGAGGGGTGTGCCCGTCCAGTCGTGGGCCCGGCCGTCGAAGCTCGTGAGGGGGTGGGCGCAGGGCACGCCCTCCAGGTGCAGGCTGCCCGCCAGGTGCGCGCAGCGACCCGGGAACAGCGCCGCCAGTCCAGGAACGACCCGGTCCGGCACCGCCAGCAGTACCAGCCCCTCGGGCCGGGCCGCGTGCTCCCGCAGCGCCACCCGCGGGCCCCAGGCCTCCGCCAGGGCGCGCCCCGCTCGGCCCCGGCCCAGGATGGTGAATTCGGTGGTCATGGGGATAGTGTGGCGTACCTCGGGCTGGAGGCTGGAGGTGCGGCCTATGGCCGCGAGGCTGGAGTCTGGAGATACGGTTGCCTGTGGCCGCCTGCGGCGGCGCCTTTGATTCGCCTTTGGGCCGTCCAGGTGGGTCGGCGCCAGACTGGATCACCGGCGCGGCGCAGAGCGCCGCCACAGAAAGCAGTACCTCCAGACTCCGGACTCCAGACTCTAGACTTCTGTCCATGCCCCATCCCCCCACCACTCCCTGGGCGCTTCCGCCCGATGTCCCCTGGCCGCGCTTCCTGCGGCTCCTGCGGCACACGGATCCGCCCAGGGGCTGGCTGGAAGCCGCGGCGGAGCTGCCCGAGCTGAAGAAGCGGCCCCTCCTGCTGCGCTGGATCGCCCAGCACCCGAAGGCCCCGGCGCACCTCCGCGCCCGCCTGCTGGGCCGCCTGCCCTGGCGGGCCCTGGCCGCGGTGGCGACGGACGCGGCGGCCCACCCCCAGGCCGCCCAGCAGGCGACGGAGAAGCTGCTGCAGCTGTGGCCGGTCATGACCACCGGCGAGCGGCGCAGCCTGGCCATCCATGCCCCGAGACAGCTCTGGCCCATGGTGTGGAAGGGTCCCGCGCCTCTGGTGCTGGCGGCCTTCCTCCACCATCCCAAGCTGGGACTGGAAGCCCTGGTCGCCCTCATCCAGCCGCCCCTGCGTCCGCCTCAGGCCGAAGCCCTGGCCCTCTCGCGCTGGCGCGAGGCCGGGCCCGTAGCTGAACAGGTGCTGCAGGCGCTGGACCGCAGCCTCCCCCTGCCCGATTCGGGCCTGGCCCTGGGTCACGCCGCACCGTGGATCAAGGTGCTGGACGAAGAGGCCCGCATCCTCGTCGCCAGCCGCATCCTGACGCCGGCGCTCCGGAGGATGGTGCATCCGCGGCGGGGCGAGGGAGGCTGGGTCTGTTTTCAAGTGGATGCGCGCGGCCGGGCCCCGTGGGCCGGGCCGCGCCCCCCCCCCCCCCCCCCCTTCCCCTTTCCCTCCCCCCCGCCGCCCCCCCCCCCCCGCCACCCCCCAAAACAGACCCTGGCCTTGAGCACTTCCGCCACGCAGCGCTCGATACCCACGAAGACATCGCTCAGCCGGGCATCGTCGAACATGTAGGCGGGCGTGGTGACGAGGTTGAGCGCGTCGTCGATGACGATCTCGCGGGCGCTGGGCGTGTCCTGGTGAAGGTGCCCCAGGCGCCGCATGGCGTCCGCGCAGCCCGGGTCGCCGC
Source organism: Candidatus Geothrix odensensis (assembly GCA_016714685.1). Lineage (GTDB taxonomy): Bacteria > Acidobacteriota > Holophagae > Holophagales > Holophagaceae > Geothrix > Geothrix odensensis. The sequence goes on along the minus strand of JADKCH010000001.1, from coordinate 3,230 downwards.
CCAGGGTGAGGCGGGCGGCACTCTGTCCCGAAAGTGCCAGGGCCACCAGGGCCGGGGCGATGCAGATGGCGCCCACGGGCTTCTTCGCCGCGAAGAAGGCGCGCAGGAAGGCGGCTACATCGGGCCGGACCTCGCCTTCTGGCCCCTTGAACGCGAAGGTGCAGAGGTTCTTGGCCACGCCGTAGCCCCCGGGCATGAGCAGCGCGTCGTAGTCCTCGACGCGGGCCTGGGCCAGGTCCAGGCACTGCCCCACGCGGGCGATGCGGCTGGCCTCCTCCAGGATGTTGCGCACGGCGCCGGGCACGGGCTGGCCGGTGGCGTGGTTGATGACGTGGTGCTGGTCGGCATTGGGCGCGATGCACTGGAAGGCGGCCCCGTGCTGGTCGAGGGCCAGCAGCGTCAACACCGCCTCGCGCGCTTCGGCACCGTCCAGGTGACCGCACCCCGCCAGCAGCACCGCGACCTTGAGCGTCCTAGCCATGGGAGCCTCCTGAGCCTTCCAGTGATTATCGCGTCAATCCCACTGGCTGATCGCGGAAGACACAGAAATTCACAGAAGGCGCAGGAGGAGGAGAAACCATTGCAGCGTCCTCATCCTCATTCTTCCGCGGCTTTCGCGAGGCCTCCGCGCCTTCCGCGACCAGTCGCCACGAGACCAAGCATCTCGTCTAGTCTGGTCGAATGCGCCTCTCCTCCCGCCTGCCGCAGGGTTTCGAGCCGAACGCCCTCGCGGCCTCGCTGGCCCGGCTCCGGGCCCAGGGCCAGGAGGTCCTGGATCTCACGGTCTCCAACCCCACGCGCTGCGGCTTCACCTATCCCGAGTTGGAGATCCGCCAGGCGCTCTCCCTGCCCTCCGTGCTGGCCTACGATCCTGATGCCCAGGGATCCAGGAGCGCACGGGAGGCCATCGCCGCCCACCACGGCCATGGCCTGCGGGCCGAGGATCTGCTGCTCACGGCCTCCACCAGCGAGGGCTACGGGCTGCTCTTCAAGCTGCTGGGCGACCCGGGGGACGAGGTGCTCGTGCCCAGCCCAAGCTACCCCCTCTTCGAGTGGCTGGCGCGGCTGGAGGGCCTGACGGCGCGACCGGTTCCCTCCTACTTCCACGACCGCTGGCACCTGGACCTGGGCGCCCTGGAGGCCGCCGTCTCGCCGCGGACCCGGGCCGTGGTGGTGGTGAACCCCAACAACCCCACCGGACACTTCCTGACAACGGTGGAGTGGGCCGAACTGACCAACCTATGCGCCCAGCGCGGCCTCGCCCTGCTCGTCGACGAGGTCTTCGCGGACTATGCCCTGGAGGTGGCCGATGACCAACTGGCAACGGCCCTCCTGGATCTGACTCCATCCTGCCCCGTCTTCCTCCTCTCGGGCCTCAGCAAGGTGGCCGGCCTGCCCCAGCTGAAGCTCGGCTGGATCGCGGTGCGTGGCCCCGGAGCGGAGGACGCCCTGGAGGCCCTGGCCTTCCTCGCCGACCAGTACCTCTCCGTCTCCGCGCCCGTGCAGGCCGCGGCCCCACGCCTCCTCGAGCTGGCCGCCCCCATTCGGACCCGGATCCTGGGGCGGCTGTGGACCAACCTCGCCACCCTCGACGCCGCCCTGGCCCACCAGCCGCAGCTGTCGAGGCTGCCGGTGGAGGGTGGCTGGTCGGTCCTGCTGCGGCGCCCCGCCGTGGATGCGGATGAGGCCTGCGCCCTGCGCCTGCTGGAGGAGGCCTCGGTGCTGGTCCATCCGGGCTCCTTCTTCGACCTGCCCGGTGACGGTCACCTGGTCCTCAGCCTCCTGACACGGGAGTCCCAATTCCGTGAAGGGCTGTGTCGCATCTTCCCCTGGCTGTGACGCCCCTGCATAATCACCCCACCCCATGAGCATCCTCGCCTCCTGCCCCAGCTGCGGTGCCGCCCTGAGCTTCCGCCCCGGAACCATGGTGGCGGTCTGCGCCTACTGCAAGGCCCTGGCCGCCCGGAAGGACCGCGATACGGCGCTGCTCGGCAAGGTGGCCGACCTGGTGGACACCGGCTCCCCGCTGGGGCTCGGCGCCTCGGGAACCTACACGGGGCGGTCCTTCACCCTGGCCGGGCGCGTCCAGCTGAAGCACCCGCTCGGCGGCGTCTGGGACGAGTGGTACCTGGCCCTGGACGACGGCCGCTGGGGCTGGCTCGCCGAGGCCCAGGGCCGTTTCTACCTCACTTTCACCCAGGATCCGCATGGCACCCTGCCCTCGGCCGGCAGCCTGCAGGCCGGGGGGCTTGCCGACCTGGGCCCGGCTGGGCTCTGGACCGTGGGCGAAATCAGCGAAGCCACCCTCCACAGCGCCGAGGGGGAGATCCCCTGGGCCGTGGAGCCAGGCGCCACCTACCGCTTCGCGGACCTCTCCGGCCGCAATGGCGCCTTCGCCACGCTGGACTACAGCGAGGAGCCCCCGCTCTTCTTCCTGGGCCGCGAGATCCCTCTGGCCGACCTGCGCATTCAGGGCGGTACGCGGAAACCCCCCGGCGGCGCTTCCAGGATGTCGAGGCCGTGGTCGAAGGTGTCTGGGGCGAGTTCTACTGGATGGTGGAGCAGGGCGAGCGCGTGCAGGTGGCGGAGTTCGTCGCCCCGCCGCGCAGCCTCACCCGCGAACGCCAGAAGCACAAGGGCGTCGGCGAGGAGGTGAACTGGAGCCTCTCCACATATCTGGACCCAGAGGCAGTCTGGACCGCCTTCAAGCTCAAGGACTCGCCGTCGGCTCCCCGTAGGCATCGCCTCCTTCAGCCCAATCCCCACAAGGCGGCGCTCGCCAAGTCCGCGTTGTGGATCGTGGGGCCCTCGGCCTGCTGCTGATCCTCGTCCTGCGTTGAGTCCGCCACGCACCGCAACGTGGAGCTGTTCCGGAAGCGCCTGGTCCTCTGACCTGGCTCCGGGCCTCCGCCAGGAAGCCGCCGAGGCCGTGCGCAAAAGTGGCATTCCCCTGCGCAAGGGCCCAACCCGCCCAGCGCCCCGTCCACCGCCGAGGTCCGGAACCGGTCACTTCTCCGGTCCCATCAGGGATCGGGATGGCCGCCGCAACCTGGCCGTCACCCTCAGCGCCCCGGTCAACGCCTGGATCGGCCTGGAGGGGGGCCCTGGTGAGCGAGACCACGGCGTGGCCGAACTCTTCCTGCTGGGAGCAGCTTCTACCATGGCGTGGATGGTGGCGAGTCCTGGGCCGAAGGCGGCAGACACACCGCCTCTTTCTGAGCGCCGTGCCA